>NZ_CANLTL010000007.1 GCF_947494015.1 uncultured Cellulomonas sp.
CGCCCCGACGGGTCGGGCGGCGCCGCGGCGGGCGCGCGGTCGGTCACCCGCAGCCGCACGGCGTCGTCGTCGTAGCGGGGGGGGGCCTGCGCCCCCACCCCCGCGGCGGGCGTGGCCGCGGTGGCGGCCGGACGCGTCCGCGCCGCCTGCGCGGCGGCGTCCGCACGCGCCGCCCGCTCGGCGTCCACGGCGTCCTGCCGGGCGCGCTCGACGTCGGCGCTCGTGCTGCGTGCGGCGGCGAGCTGGACGACGAGCGACTCACGCTCGGCCTGGGCGGTGGCGACAGCGGCCCCGGCGGCCCGCTCGGCACGCTCGGCCTCGGCCAGGGCCGCCTGGGCGTCCTGGGCCGCGGCGCGGCTGCGCACGGCGGCGTCGTCGGCGCGCTGCTCGAGGGTGTCGGCCACCAGCCGCGCCGCCCGGAACTGCTGGACCGCGGCGTCCGCGCGGCCGCCGAGCCGGCTGATGGCCGCACTGCGGTCCACCATCTCCTCGAAGCCGTCCGCGGACAGGAACGCCTGGACACCCTCCGCCGAGCCGTTCGACCGGGCCGCGGCGAGCGCGATGCCCACCAGGGTCCGGCGCGCCTCCTCCATCGCCACGTCGGCGTCCCGCAGACGCTCGTCGGCCCGGGCGACGGTGGCCGCAGCCTCGGCCCGCTCCGCGTCGGCGCGCAGGTACGCCTCCGCGGCGGTGCGCGCGGCGACGTCGGCCGCCTCGCGCTCGGCGGACATCCGCGCGAGCTCCACCTCGATGCGGGCCACCGCGCTCTGCCCCTCGCTGACCGCTCGCCGGGCGGCCCGCACCTCGTCGTCGCTCGGGGTGGCGACGGCGGCGGACGGCGCACCCAGCGCGGTCAGCGCACCGACGCACAGGGCGGCGACGGGGACTCGCGTACGTGCTCGGGAGGCCATGTGGGCGTGCTCCTGGACGGTCTGGGAGCGTCCGCGGCCGCGGGCGCCCGAGGAACGCTATCGACTCGCGTCACACAAACAAACACCAGTCACAACATTCACATGAGTCACATGGATGTGATTCGGGAGGGATCGGGACGGACCTGCACGCCTGGGTGGACGGACGGCCGGGCACCGCTCCACGCAGCCCGGACCGCGTCCCGCATGCCGAGACGCGCGTATCACCGTGGCCGTGGCCCTGCGTACTGTCGCGGCCATGTCCTGCCGAATGTGTCGCTGACCGCGCGCACTCGGCTGTGCCCTCGCGGTCGCCCCGAGCCCCTCGCCGGGGCCGCGGCGCCCGGCGACCCGGGCCACCGGCGCGCGTACCTCCCCCACCCACCCGCGCGGGGGGCACGGTCAGCGCGCTGACCTCCTCCCGCGGCCCGTCCCGAGGAGCCCGCCCATGACCACCACCCCCAGCTGGTCGTTCGAGACCCGCCAGATCCACGCCGGCCAGACGCCCGACCCCGGCACCGGCGCCCGCGCCCTGCCGATCTACCAGACGACGTCCTTCGTGTTCCCCGACGCCGGTGTCGCCGCCGACCGGTTCGGGCTGAAGGACCTCGGGCCGATCTACACCCGCATCGGCAACCCGACGGCCGAGGTCGTCGAGAACCGCCTCGCCTCGCTCGAGGGTGGCGTCGGCGCGCTGCTGCTCGCGTCCGGCCAGGCCGCGACGACGTTCGCCATCCTCAACGTGGCCGAGGCCGGGGACCACGTCGTGGCCAGCCCGAGCCTGTACGGCGGCACCTACAACCTGCTGCACCACACCCTGCCGAAGCTCGGTGTGACGACGACCTTCGTCAGCGACCCGCACGACCCGCAGGCCTGGCTCGACGCCGTCCGGCCGAGCACGAAGCTGTTCTTCGCCGAGTCGATCCCCAACCCGCAGGCCGACGTGCTCGACATCACCGCCGTGGCCGACGCCGCCCACGCCTCGGGCGTGCCGCTCGTCGTGGACAACACCGTCGCCACGCCGTACCTGATCCGCCCGATCGAGTTCGGCGCCGACGTCGTGGTCCACTCCGCGACCAAGTACCTCGGCGGGCACGGCACCGCCATCGGCGGGGTGGTCGTCGACGCGGGCACCTTCGACTACGCCCAGCAGCCCGAGCGGTTTCCCGGCTTCAACACCGCCGACCCGAGCTACCACGGCCTGGTGTACGCCCGCGACCTCGGGGTCGGCAGCGCGTTCGGCGCCAACCTGTCCTACATCCTCAAGGCGCGGGTGCAGCTGCTGCGCGACCTGGGCGCGGCCATCTCGCCGTTCAACGCGTTCCTCATCGCCCAGGGGATCGAGACGCTGTCCCTGCGGATGGAGCGCCACGTGGCCAACGCCCAGCGGGTCGCCGAATGGCTCGACGCACGCGACGACGTCCTCGGGGTGCGCTACTCCGGGCTGCCGTCGAGCCCGTGGTACGAGCAGGCGCAGCGGTACGCGCCGCGCGGGGCCGGTGCCGTGCTGGCGTTCGAGGTCGAGGGCGGCAGCGCCGCCGGGCAGGCCTTCGTGTCCGCGCTCGAGCTGCACTCGCACGTCGCGAACATCGGTGACGTGCGGTCGCTGGTCATCCACCCGGCGTCGACCACCCACAGCCAGCTGACCGCCGAGGAGCAGGCGCTGTCGGGGGTGACCCCGGGTCTGGTGCGGCTGGCGGTCGGCCTGGAGCACATCGACGACATCCTGGCCGATCTCGAGGCCGGCTTCCGCGCCGCCAAGGGGGCCTGAGCACCGGTGGTGTCCCGTCCTGCGGCCGGTCCCCCGTCCCCCGCCACGACCGCGCCCCGCCCGGCGGGGGTGGGCGGACCGGGCGGACGGCGGCCCGGCGACCTAGATTGGGCTGCTGTGCCTGCCGAACGTGACGCCTCCGGTGGCCCCGGGGACGCACCCGGGGCCTCCTCCGCGACGACCCGTGCCCTCAGGTCCACCGCTGCACCACCCCGGCGGCACGACGCGGCGCCGGTCCCGGCCAGCGCCGCGTGGCGGGCCGGCGACCCGGTGGGACGCCGGCAGTTCGTCGACGTCGGGCCGCTGGATCTCGAGGCCGGCGGACGGCTGCCCGCCGTCACCCTGGCCTACGAGACGTGGGGCACCCTCGCGCCGGACCGCAGCAACGCCGTCCTCGTCCAGCACGCACTGACCGGCGACTCGCACGTCACCGGCCCGGCAGGCCCGGGGCACCGCACCGCCGGCTGGTGGCAGGACCTCGTCGGCCCCGGACGTCCCATCGACACCGACCGCTGGTTCGTCGTCGCACCCAACGTCCTGGGCGGCTGCCAGGGCTCGACCGGTCCGGCGTCCACCGCACCGGACGGGCGCCCCTGGGGCGGCAGGTTCCCGTACGTCACCGTCCGGGACCAGGTGGCCGCCGAGGCCGCGCTGAGCGACCGCCTGGGGATCGACCGCTGGGCCCTGGTGGTCGGGGCGTCGATGGGCGGGATGCGGGTGCTCGAGTGGGGCGCCATGTTCGGGGGCCGGGTGCGGGCGCTCGCGGCGATCGCGACCACAGCCCAGACGTCCGGGGAGCAGATCGCCTGGGCGCACACGCAGATCGCCGCGATCCGCGCGGACCGCAACTTCGCCGACGGCGACTACTACGACGCGCCGGAGGGCGACGGCCCGCACGTCGGCCTGGGGATCGCCCGGCAGATCGCGCACACCACCTACCGCAGCACGCGCGAGCTCGACGAGCGCTTCGGACGGATCCCGCAGCACGGCGAGCAGACCCTCGGCGGCGGCCGGTTCGCGGTGCAGTCCTACCTCGACCACCACGGCGACAAGCTGGCGCGGCGCTTCGACGCGAACTCCTACGTCGCGCTGACCCGGTCGATCCTCTCCCACGACCTCGGCCGCGACCGGGGCGGCGTGGACGCTGCGCTGGCGGACATCTCCGCGCGCACGCTGGTCGTGGCGGTCGACTCCGACCGGTTGTACCTGCCGGCGCAGTCCGAGCGGATGGCCGCCGGCATCCCCGGCGCGGTGCTGCGGACCATCCACTCCGACTTCGGGCACGACGGCTTCCTCATCGAAGCCGACCAGCTCGGGCCGATCGTCACCGACTTCCTCGCCGAGGGCTGAGCCGGGGCGTCCGGCCGTCACGGCGTAGGTTGGCGGCATGCTCGCCGCCTACGCCGCCCACCTCGACCCGGACCACCCGCTGGACGGCCTCGTCGTCGGGGACCGGCCCGAGCCGGAGCCGCGCGAGCACTGGACGACGGTCGAGGTGCGCGCCGCCTCGCTGAACCACCACGACCTGTGGTCGCTGCGCGGGGTGGGGCTGCGCGCCGGCCAGCTGCCGATGATCCTGGGGACGGATGCGGCGGGCGTGACCCCGGACGGGCGCGAGGTGGTGGTCCACGGCGTCATCGGCGTGACCGGCCACGGCGTGGGTCCGGACGAGACCCGGACGTTGCTGTCCGAGCGCTACCCGGGGACGTTCGCCGAGCGGGTCGCGGTGCCCACCTGGAACCTGCTGCCCAAGCCGGCCGGGCTGTCGTTCACGCAGGCCGCGTGCCTGCCGACGGCCTGGCTGACCGCCTACCGGATGCTGTTCACCAGCGCGGGCGCCAGGCCGGGCGACCGGGTGCTGGTCCAGGGCGCCGGTGGTGGGGTGTCGACCGCGGCGGTCCTGCTGGGCGCCGCCACCGGTCTCGAGGTGCACGTGACCAGCCGGGACGAGGGGAAGCGGAGCCGCGCCCTGGACCTCGGCGCGGCGAGCGCGGTCGAGCCCGGCGACCGGCTGCCGGCCAAGGTCGACGTCGTGCTGGAGACGGTGGGTGCTGCCACCTGGTCGCACTCGGTGCGCTCGGTCCGGCCGGGCGGCACCATCGTCGTCGCGGGCGCGACCTCGGGCGACGCGGCCCCGGCGGAGCTGACGCGGCTCTTCTTTCAGGAGATCCGGGTCCTGGGCGCCACGATGGGGTCGCGTGAGGACCTGGCCGGGCTGCTGCGCCTGCTGGACCGCACCGGCGTCCGCCCGGTCGTGGACCGCGAGGTGCCCCTGCCGCGCGCCCGGGAGGCGTTCGAGCGGCTGGCGGCGGGCAGCCAGTTCGGCAAGGTCGTGCTGGTGCCCGCCTGACGGCCGGCGTCGCGGCCCGGGTCAGCCCGCTGCGGCCGGGTCGGTGGGCGGGTCGGTGGGCGCCGCGTGGTCGACGGCGTCGGCGAGCGCGGGGCCGCCGTCCCCGATGTGCCAGGCGCGCCACCCGTCCAGCGGCGACTCCGCGCCCGCGACCGTCGTCGCGGCGACGTCCGGGTCGGTGAAGACGGTGCCGTCCGGCAGCTGCAGGCGGCCGTCGGGGAGCAGCGCGAGCACGAACCGCTGACCGCGGCGGAGCCGGCGCCACACGAGCGTCGTGGTGCCGCCGAGCACGCCGGCGAGGGAGGTCAGCGCGGGGAGCGGCTCGGTGGGCTCGGGCTCGGTGAGCCCAGACTCGGTGTACTCGGGCTCGGTGGGCTCGGGCTCGGGCTCGGTGGGTGCAGCGTCGGTCTCGTCGGCCGGCGCGGCGTCCGGGTGGACGACCGGCTCCGGGACGGATGTGGCGTCGACCGGCTCGTCGTCCGCGGCGTCGATCGCGTCCGTGGTCGCGTCGTCGTCGGGCTGGGCATCGACGGGCTGGGCATCGACGGGCTGGACGTCGGCGGGCTCGGCCCCGACCGGGCCGACGGGGACGGGCAGCACCGACGGGAAGGTGCCGGTGGGCGCAAGCGCGCCGACCACCCGCTCCCGGTCCGTGCCCGCCCCCGGCTGCCCCGTGCCGTCGACGTCGACGTCGTCGAGGTCCACGTCGTCGGCATCGGCGGCCAGCCGGCGACCGTCGTCGGCGCGCGGGGTGACCACGGGCAGCGCACCGGTGTGCGGCAGGACCCGTAGCGTGGACGGCTCCACCGGCCGGCGGCGCGGCACGTCGGCGACCAGCGGCGAGACCTCGGCGTACCGGCGCCCGTCCGCGCCGCGGACCACCCCGAGCTGGAGCACCTCGATCTGGCGCCCGGGGCCGCGGAGGAACTCGACCGCGTCGACCACGTTCTCGGCGACCTCCGAGCAGAGCACGAACAGGCGCGCACCTCCGTGCCGCGCCGCCGCGTGCGCCCGCGCGACCGGGACGCCCTCACGGAAGGCGACGAGGTCCGTCGCGAAGTCCTCCGGGCCCGACCGGTACGCCCGGGCGAGGTCCACCGAGCTCATCCGGGCCGCCGTGCCGGCGTACCGCAGCGACCGCGTCAGCGTGGCGGTGTCCAGCACCTGCACCACCTCGACGACCACCGGCTGACCCGCCGCGTCGACCGCCAGCAGGTGCGGGGAGTCCGCGCCGGGCTCGCGCACGGCCACCGGGAACAGCGGCTCGCCGAGCAGGCCGACCAGGTGCTCGGCGACGAGGGCGGCGCTGTCGTTGTCGAACGTGCCGGCGGCCGGCCGCATGGGCTGCAGGACCGTCGGTCGGCCGGTGTCGAGCTCGAAGATCGGCATGCAGGTCGCTCCCTCCGGTGCGGGCTCCACCTTCGGCGGTGGCTTCGTGCGGCGTCAACCGGACGTCGACCCGCCGTCGTGCTCGGTGGTGCTGCCGCGCGGTGGTGGTCGCGGCGCGACCGGTCGCGGGCCGGTCAGCCGCCCGCCAGGCGGGCCTCCACCCGGTCGACCTTGCCGGTCAGCTCACCGGTCCGCCCCGGGCGGATGTCCGCCTTGAGCACCAGCGAGACCCGGCCACCGTGCTTCCCGGCGGCCTCCGTGGCGCGCCGGACCACGTCCATGCACTCGTCCCACTCGCCCTCGAGCGTCGTGAACATGGCGTCCGTGCGGTTCGGCAGACCGGACTCGCGGACGACCCGGACGGCGTCGGCCACCGCCTCGGTGACGGACTCACCCGAGCCGAGCGGGGCGACGGAGAAGGCGATGAGCATGGTCCCCACTCTCTCAGACGACGCCCGCACCGCGCGTGGACGGCCGCCGGCCACGGACGCGGCGAGGGCCGCACCGCCCGGCGTCTGCGGACGGTGCGGCCCTCGCCGTGTGCGGGGCGCCGGCGTGCGACGTCAGCCCTTGACCCGCACCTTGATCGGCTTGCAGTCGGTCGTCCCGTGCTGGTTGCCCAGCTCGCACCCGAGGTCGTGCCAGCCCGGCGCGAGCCCGGTGACGTCGATCGTGGCGACCTGCTCCGCCGGCGTGCGGTCCACGAGCTCCTCCGAGCCGATCACCTCACCGTCGACGGTCCAGGTCACGCTGCTCGCGTTCTGCCCGTCGGGGATGCGCACCGTGAGGGTGAACGTCCCGTCCGAGCTGCCGCGCGGGTCGTCGATCGACAGGTGCCCGGCACGCGGCGCGGCCGTCGCCGGGCCGTCCACGCGCTGCCCCGGCCCCGTGTCCTCGCCGGTGTACGCGATGCTCGGCGCCGACGGCGCCTGCATCCCGTGCCCGAGGAAGTACGAGGTGTGCGGGGGCTGGTTGTACGACGTGTTCTGCCACGCCACGCCCAGCCGGTAGACCGGGTCGGACATCAGCGTGCGCAGCCGGTGCTCGGTCACGTCGACCGTGGTCGCGATCCGCAGCGCCGAGGAGTCCTCGAGCCGCGTGACGATCTCCTCGCGCCAGTCACCGAGCAGGTCGGCCTGCAGCGCCGGGTTGCCCTTGGTGTCGTTGCTGGTCAGTGTGCCGGTCGCCCGGTAGATCTCGACCGACTCGGTGGCCTGCGGGTCCCACTTCGAGATCGTCGGGACGCCCGTCCGGGTCGCCTCGTCCCAGTCGTGGTCGGTGACCTCCCGCAGCAGGTCGCCGTCCCACCAGGTGAGGAAGTTGGCCGCCGGGATCCTCTCGGCGATCAGCTCCCCGGTGACCGACCGCAGCTGGCCGACCGGCGAGTTCCACGCCGCGTCGCCACCGACGGCCCAGCCCTCGGCACCGGCGTACCGCGGGTCGATGTCCCCCATCGCGGCCCGCCCGGTGTCCTTCGTCGCCGGGATGGACCACAGGACCTCCCCGGTCGCCGCGTCGCGGAACGTGGCACCGATGCCCTCGGTGGACGGGGCCTCCTCGTGCGCGGCGAACACCTCCAGGCCGGGGCGCGAGGGGTCGAAGTCGGACACGTGCAGCGCGTCCCCGTGACCCAGGCCGGTGTTGTCCAGGGGCGACCCGTCGTCGTCGATCGTCAGCGAGCCGAAGACGATCTCGTCCTTCTGATCCCCGTCGACGTCGGCCACCGAGAACTGGTGGTTGCCCTGACCGGCGTACTCGTCGCCCAGGTCGTTCGAGTCGAACGTCCACCGCCGCGTCAGCGTGCTGCCGTCGAAGTCGTAGGCGGCGAGCACCGTGCGGGTGTAGTAGCCCCGGCTGAACACGACGCTGGGGTGCTCGCCGTCCAGGTACGCGACCCCCGCCAGGAACCGGTCGACCCGGTTGCCGTAGGTGTCACCCCAGTCGCCGACGACGCCACGCCCGGGCGTGTAGTCGACGGTGTCGATCGCGGCGCCGGTGCGACCGTCGAAGACCGTGAGGTACTCCGGACCGGTCAGGACGTAGCCGCCGGAGTTGCGGTGGTCCGCCCGCGGGTCGCCGATGACGACGCCCGCACCGTCCACCGTGCCGTCCGCCGTCTTCATCGTGACCTCGGCGCGGCCGTCGCCGTCCAGGTCGTAGACCTGGAACTGGGTGTAGTGGGCGCCGGCCCGGATGTTGCGACCCAGGTCGATCCGCCACAGCCGGGTGCCGTCCAGCCTGTACGCGTCGACGTACACGGTGCCGGTGTAGGCGGCCCGGGAGTTGTCCTGGGAGTTGGTGGGGTCCCACTTCAGGACGATCTCGTACTGGCCGTCGCCGTCGACGTCGCCGATCGACGCGTCGTTGGCCCGGTAGGAGTACGGCTGCCCGTCCTTGGTCACCCCGTCGGCGGGCTTGTCCAGCGGGACGTCCAGCGTCTGGGAGTCCCAGACCGTGAACTCACCCGTCGCCCACCGCTCGATCCCGTTGACGACCGAGGAGACCCGGTAGGTCGAGCCGGTGTCGCCGCCGTCGTCCAGCAGGTTGGTGCTGGCGGTCAGCGGCTCGGTCGTGATCCGCCCGCCGTCGCGGTAGACGTGGAAGGCGATCGTGTCGGGGTCCAGGCCGAGCATGCGCCAGCCCAGGTAGACCCCGCCGTCCGTCGCCACGGCGACCGGGG
Source organism: uncultured Cellulomonas sp. (assembly GCF_947494015.1). GTDB lineage: Bacteria > Actinomycetota > Actinomycetes > Actinomycetales > Cellulomonadaceae > Pengzhenrongella. The sequence goes on from NZ_CANLTL010000007.1 coordinate 9,099, forward strand.
AGCGGTCGAGCCGCTCGGCCTGCCGCACGAGGGTGGTGACGGCCGGGGACGTGACGGTCGCGGACGGGTCGGACACCCCACCGGCGTTGACGGACGCGACCGCGTAGACGTACTCGACGGTCGTCAGCACGTCGGTGTCGGTGTACGTCGGCCCGTCGGCGCGGCCCACGAGCCGGAGCTCGCCGGGCGTGCCGTCCGCCCCCGGGTCGGCCCGGAACACCTGGTAGAACAGCGCGCCGTCGACGGCGTCCCAGCCCAGGGTGACGTCGTTCTTGTTCACCGCGTCGAGCGTGAGCCCGGACGGCGAGGCCGCCGGTGCGACGTCGGGGTCGACGGTGGTCAGGGTGACCGCGTTCGACGGGACCGACGCGGTGCCGGCCGGGTCGAGCGCGACGACCGTGTAGGTGTACTCCAGGCCGACGTCGGCGGTGGTGTCCACGAACGAGGTCCCCGCCACGTCGCCGAGCGCCTCGGCCTGCGTCGCCGACGCCGACCGGCGCAGGACGCGGTAGCCGACGGAGTCGTCCGTTCCGGTCCAGCTCAGCGAGACCGCGACCTGCGTGCCGTCGATGCTGATGTCGTCCGCCGCGAGACCGGTCGGCGCGTACTGCAGCGGGGTGATCTCCATCCCGTTGATCCAGCCCTCGAGCACCGCGGTGAGCTGGCCGTCGGTCACCAGCACCGGCTGCAGGATGCGGTCGGCCACGGTGCCGCGACCACCGTTGGCGGCGCCGTAGTCCTTGCCCTCGAGGCTGACGCCCAGGCGGCCCGTGCCCAGCGGGTCGCCGTAGTAGACCTTGACGGCGTACGAGCCGTTCGGCACGTCCACCCGCAGCTCGTTGCCCGGACCGGGCAGCAGGAAGTCACGCTCGAGGTCGGTGGGCACGGGGTCGAAGCCGGTGCCGCGGTCGCGCCCGCCGAGCCCGGTCACGGACGCGAAGCCGTACCCCGCGTCGGCCGTGTACACGGTGGTCTGGTCGATCGGCAGGTACCCCGCCATGGTGGGGTTGCCGGCCAGCTGCAGGTCGAACGCGTACAGCGGCGCCTTCGTCGTGATCTGCACCGGCTGGGACGGGACGGAGTCGCCGCGGCCGTTGACGGCCACGACCCGCAGGTCGTACGCGGTCCCCTGGGTGAGCCCGACGACGCCCGCCTGCGGCAGGGTCGACGTCGTCATCAGCGTCCAGGCGTCGTCGCCAGCGCCGGACGGTCGACCGAAGACCTGGTAGATGTCCGCGCCCTCGACGGCGTCCCAGGTGAGCTGCGCGCCGGCGTTGGACACGCTGCCGGCGACCAGCCCGACCGGCTGGTCCGGCACCTGCGCCGGGGGCTCGACCTGCACGACCTCCTCGGCGAGCGGGATCTCCAGCTCGGCGAGATCGGCCGCGACGAGACGAGCCATCTGGATGGCGCCGTACTCCTGGAAGTGGGTGTCGTCCGTGGTGCCGTTGGGCCGACCGGGGTACACCCCCGCCGGCACGTGCAGGAAGACCGACGTCGCGGCCTCGGGGCCGATCTCGGTCAGGTACGCGCGACTGGAGGCGGACAGGTCCACCAGGGCCGTGCCGGTCTCCTGCGCGAGCGCGGTGGCGGCCTCGACGTACTGCGGGAACGACACGTTCGCCGCACCGGTCGCGGCGTCGAAGGACCGGCGGGACACCGGGGTGACGAGCACCGGGGTGGCTCCGCGCTGGACCGCGCCGTCGACGAAGGTCCGCAGGTACTCGGCGTAGTCACCGGGTGCGGCGTACCGGTCGTCGACGCCATAGCTGTTGTCGTTGTGCCCGAACTGGACCAGGAGGTAGTCGCCCGGCCGGATGCTCAGCAGCACCTCGTCGAGGCGCCCCTGGCTGATGAAGTTCTTCGACGACCGGCCGCCGATGGCCTTGTTCTCGACCGTGACGTCGTCGGAGAGGAACCGGTCGATCATCTGGCCCCAGCCGGCCTGCGGTGCGAAGTCGGCCGTGTAGGTCTGCACCGTGGAGTCACCGGTGACCCACACGGTCGGCTCGGCACCCGCCTCGCGCGGGCTCTTCTGGGTGATCACCAGGGACGCCAGGTTGGCGGCGGTGCCGGCGAGCTCGAGGTTGAGCTGGCCGTCGACGACGGCGATGTCGAACGACATCTCGAGGGTCTGGCCGGCCGCCCTGGTGGTGGGCTGGACCTTGGTCATCTCCTCGGCGACCAGCCCGATGTCGGTCGCGCCCTGCGGGTCGCCCGCGATGAGCGCGACGGCGTAGTCCCCGGCGGGCAGGTCGACGACGAGCTCGGTGTCGCCGACGGTCACGAAGTCGGACCGGGTGGCGTCGGCGGTGCCGCGGTCGGTCGCGGTGACGGCCGAGACGTCGACGAAGCCCGCCCGCGTCTGCGGTGTCCAGGCCGTCGTGGCATCGAGCCGGGTGGCGCCGGGGGCCAGCGCGCCGCTGCCCAGGTCGAAGGACAGCACGCCGTCGTCGGGCAGGACGGGGGCGGCGCCGGTCAGGGTGGAGACGGCGGCCGCCGACGGCGCCGACACACCCGAGGGGTGGCGGGCCTGCACCCGGTAGTAGTGCGCGGTGGAGGTGTCGACGGCGTCGGTCGTGAACACCACGCGCGGCGGCGTCTCGGCGACGACCGTGTAGGGGCCGTCGACGGCGTCCGCGCGGGAGACCACGTACCCGGTCGCGTCGGTCACCTCGTCCCAGCGCAGGGTCACGGCGTCCGACGTGACGTGGGCCATCCGGACGGACTGCGGCGAGGCCAGGGTGGGGACGGGCTGCTCGGGGTCGGGGCCGGGACCGGGCTCGCCGGTCACCGGGGTGATCGCGATCGCGTTGACGTACCCGCCCGCGCCCTCGCCGGTGAGGTCCACGGTGAGCTGTCCGTCGGCGACGGTGGTGCGGAAGGTGGCCTCGGACGTGGCGCGGCGCGCCTGCACGGTCCCCGCCACGACGCCCTCGAGGGTGACCTGGGTCTTCGTCGTGCTCGCGGTGGGGAGCTTGTCCCCGGAGACCACCCGGACGTCGTAGGTGCGGTCGGGCACGTCCACCAGGAACCGCCAGGCGGTCGCCAGGACGAAGTCGTTCGCCACCGCGTCCGCGGGGACGTCGCTCGCGGTGCGGTCGCGCGAGATCGGGTCGACGCCGCCGACCGTCTCGATGCCGAATCCCGCCCCGGCGGTGTACCGGTTGGTGTCCGGGACGCCGGTCCACCCGTCGCCGACGGGGCTGGTGGCGGTGCCGAAGTCGAACTGTCGCACCGGCACGGCGTCGTCGGCGACGGCGGGTGCACCGGCCGCGGCGAGGCCGACGGCTGTGGTGAGGGCGATCAGGGGGACGGCATGCCCCCGAGGTCGTGCTGGCTGCATGGCGTGACACCTTCGTCTCGGCGTTGAGAGGTTCGGTCGGGCCGGTCGACGCGGCGATGAAACGATTCATGCGACGGCGACAGCGTCGTGTCTACCGCGCCGCTGGACCCCCTGGCAAGGGCTTTCCATGGATGGGGTCAACGTGTGCCGTTGAACAAATCCGGCCGGGTCCGGGCCGCCGGGTGGCCCGGACGCTCAGCCGGGGGCGGGCGCCGTCCGGTCCAACGCCGGCAACCGGTCCGCCAGCAGCTCGGCGAGCGCCGTGCCGCGCACGCCCGCGAGCCCTTCGGCCTGCGTCCGGCAGGAGAACCCGTCGGCGAGGAACACGTCCCCCTCCCCCGCCGCCCGCAGCGCCGGCAGCAGGGCGTTCTCGGCGACGGCGACCGACACGTCGTAGTGGCCCTTCTCCATGCCGAAGTTGCCGGCCAGGCCGCAGCAGCCGGCGAGCGTGGTGATCTGCGCGCCGGCCGTCTCCAGCAGCGTGCGGTCGGCGTCGAAGCCCATCACCGAGTACTGGTGGCAGTGCGGCTGGACCACGGCGGTCACGTCGGACAGGTCCGGCACGACCCAGCCGGACGCCGGGTCCGGACCGACGGGCGCCGGGCTGGTGAGCAGCTCGGCGAGGGTCCGGGTCTCGCGGGCGACGGCCACCGCGCGGGGGTCGTCCGGCAGCAGGTCGAGCAGGTCCGAGCGCAGCACCGCGGTGCAGCTCGGCTCGAGCCCGACGATCGGCACGCCGTTGACCGCGTACGGCCCGAGCACCCCGAGCAGGTCGGTCAGCCGGCGGCGTGCACCGTCGAGCTGGCCGGTGCTGATCCAGGTCAGACCGCAGCATGCGCCCTGGTCCGGGACGACGACGTCGTACCCGGCGGCGCGCAGCACCCGGGCCGCGGCCTGGGGGACGCCCGGGGCGAGCGTGTCGCTGAAGGAGTCGACCCACAGCACGACCGGCCGCCGCACGCCGCCGCCGCCGTGGTCGGGGACCGCGCCGTCCCCGGCGGCGGGGGCGACGCCGTCGGCCCCGGCGGCCGCCGCCGCGTCGCGCGGGCTGACCGGGCCTCGTCCGGCGCCTCCGCGGCGCCAGGCGGCGCGGAAGGACCGGCCGAACCGCGGGATCGTGCGGCGGGTGTCCATGCCCCCGGCCGCGAGCACGACCTTCGCCAGTGGCCGCACGCCGAGCAGCGCGTTCACCACGCCCGGGGCCAGCGCGGCGATCCTCGCCCAGCGCGGCAGCCAGCCCAGCGCGTAGTGGTTCACCGGGCGCAGCCGGCGCCGGTAGGTGCGGTGCAGCACCTCGGCCTTGTACTGCGCCATGTCGACCCCGGCGGGGCAGTCGCTCGAGCAGGCCTTGCAGCTCAGGCACAGGTCCAGGACCTCGTGCACCTCCGCCGACCGGAACCCGCGGGCCACCAGCGTGCCGTTGGCCATCTCCTGCAGCACGCGCGCCCGCCCGCGGGTGGAGTCCTTCTCGTCGCGCGTGGCCAGGTAGGACGGGCACATGAACCCGCCGGTCGCCCCGGTGTCGGCGCGGCATTTGCCCACCCCGACGCACCGGTGCACCGCGGTGGTGAAGTCCCCGGCGTCGTGGCGGTACGCGAAGCCGCCGTCGGCGGCGATCGGCAGCGCGGCGGGGCGGCGCAGGTCGGCGTCGAGCGGGCGCGGGCGCACGACGACGCCCGGGTTGAGCACGTCGGCCGGGTCGAGCAGGTGCTTGAAGCCCTCGAACATCGCGATCGCGTCCGGGGAGTACATCAGCGGCAGCAGCTCCCCGCGGGCCCGGCCGTCGCCGTGCTCGCCGGACATCGAGCCGCCGTGCGACGCGACCAGTCGGCCGGCGTCCATCATGAACGCGCGCAGCGGGGTGCCGGAGCGCTCCATCGGGATGTCGAGGCGCAGGTGCACGCACCCGTCGCCGAAGTGGCCGTACGCCAGGCCGTCGACGCCGTGGGAGGCCATCAGCGCCTCCAGGTCGCGCAGGTACGCGCCCAGCCGCTCGGGCGGCACCGCGGAGTCCTCGAAGCCCGGCCACGCCTGCTCCCCCGACGGCGTCCGGCCGCCGAGCCCCGCGCCGTCCTCCCGGATGCGCCACATCGCGCGCGCCTGCGGCCCCGGGGGGAACACGCCGACGGCACGCGTGCCGGCGTCGGCGGCGAGCGCGTGCGCCCGGGCCACCGCCTCGTCCAGGTCGTCCCCGCCGACCTCGACCATGAGCCAGCCGGCCCCCTCGGGCAGCGGCGGCACGGCGGCGGCTCCCCTCAGCCGGCGCACGACGTCGACGAGCCGCGCGTCCATCCCCTCGATGGCGAGCGGCCGGTGCGCGAGCAGCGCCGGGACGGCGTCGGCTGCGGTGGGCATATCGGGGTAGCCGAGCACCACGAGGACCGGGGCGGACGGGACCGGGACGAGGCGGACGGTCGCGCCCAGGATGGTCACCACGGTGCCCTCGGTGCCGACCAGCGCCTTGGCCAGGTCGGACCCGTTCTCGGGCAGCAGGTGCTCGAGCGAGTAGCCGGACACCTGCCGGCCGAACCGGCCGAGCTCGGTGCGGATGGTGCCGAGGTTGGCCCGCACCAGCTCGGGGAGCCCGGGGACGACCTCCAAGCCCCTGCCCGCGGTGAACCGCCGGCCGGTGCCGTCGACGACGTCGAGCTCGAGGACGTTGTCCGCCGTGCGCCCGTAGGCCACCGCGCGCGGGCCGCACGCGTTGTTGCCGATCATCCCGCCGAGGGTCGCGCGGGCCTGGGTGGAGGGGTCGGGGCCGAAGCGCAGACCGTGCGGTGCGGCGGCGCGCTGGAGGCTCGACATGATCACGCCCGGCTCGATGCGGGCGGTCCGCGCCTCGGGGTCGATCTCGAGGATGCGTCCCAGGTTGCGGGACAGGTCCAGCACCAGGCCGGGGCCGACGGCGTTGCCCGCCACCGAGGTGCCGCCCCCGCGGGTCGTGATCGGCACGCCGGCGTCCCGGGCGACCGCGAGCGCCGCCAGGACGTCGTCGGGGTCCTGCGGGAAGGCCACCACCTGCGGGACGACCCGGTAGTTCGAGGCGTCGGTGGAGTACTCCGCGCGGCGCCGGGTGGAGTCGTCGACGGCGCCGCGCATCGCGCCGCGCAGGGCGGCCACCAGGTCGCGGCGGTCGTCGGCGGCCGGGTCCGGCGAGGGGCGAGGGGTGCTCACGAGCGACACGGGTTCAGTGTCCCACCGCCGCCCGAGCCCCCGTGCACCCGCGCGCGCCCGCGCCCGCGCACCCCGCGCCCCGCACCCCGCGCCGAGTGTGACGTCGTGGACCCTTCGCGGTCCGGGAAGGGTCCACGACGTCGCACTTGGCGGGGTGGGGATCAGTCGAGGGCGGCGTCGAGGGTGATCGTGGTGCCGGCGAGCGCCTTGCTGACCGGGCACGTCTCCTTGGCCGTCTGCGCGGCCTGCACGAACCCGTCGGCGTCGAGGCCGTCGACCTCACCGCGCACGACGACCGTGACCTCCGAGATGCGGAAGCCGCCGGCCGGGTCCGGCGCGAGGGTCACGTCGTCGGTCACCTCGAGCGAGATCGGTGTGCCACCGGCCTCGGCGATGACGGCGGACAGCTGCATCGCGAAGCACGAGGAGTGCGCGGCCGCGATGAGCTCCTCCGGGCTGGTGGTGCCACCGGCGTCGTCGGCGGTGCGCTTGGGGAAGGACACGTCGTACGTGCCGACGCCGGAGCTCGTCAGCTCGACCTGGCCGCCGCCCTCGTTGAGCGTGCCGTTCCAGGCGGTACGTGCGGTACGGGTGGGCATGGGTGCTCCCTCGGTCGTGGGTGGGGCGCCCGTCCGGCGCCCGACCCCAACCTAGGTCGGCGGGCACCGGCCCGCAGCAGCGACCGTGCCGCCGGGACTCAGCCCGTGTACTCCCAGTGCCACGCCTCGGGCTTCGAGCCGCCGGCCCGCGCCCACTCCGGCAGCACCCAGCCGTACTGGCCCGCGTTCTCGGCCATCCAGCGGTGCTGGCGCGTGCCGAACGTCTGCACCCCGCCGGCGAGGTCGACGGCGACCCCGCGGCCGTGGTTGGACGTGCCCGGCGTGGCGCACAGGTAGCCCTTGACCCGACGGCACGCGACCTGCGCGGCGTAGGAGCGGTAGGAGTCGCTGATCGTCAGGGAGGTGCCGAACTGCGCGCGGTAGGCGGCGTCGAGGGCGGTGAGCGCCTCGGCGGCGTCGCACCGCAGCTGGTGACCGCCGCCGCCCGGCAGGTCGCACAGCGCCTCGGCCGGGACCCGGCCATTGGCGTAGGCGTCGAGCGAGGCACGCTGCGCGGCCTTCTCGGCCGCCTCGGCGGCGACCCGGGCCGCCTCCTGCGCCGCGGCCTCGGCCGCAGCTGCCTCGGCGGCCTGCTGCGCAGCGAGGTTCGCGTCCGCGGTCGCCTGCACCTGGGCGGCGACCTCGGTCACGCGCGCCACGGCGGCCAGGATCTCGGCGGACAGCTCGTCGTCCGGCTGCGCGTCGTCGGCCGGGACGGGCGTGCCGGTGGCGTCGTCCACGCCGCCGTCGGCGACGTCGGCCGTCGCGGGCTCCGCGGCGTCGTCCGCGGCGCCGGCCTCGACCTGGTCGGCGACCTCGGGGTCGACCCCGGTGGGCGCGTCCGCGGGGACGTCCGGGGCGGCGGCGTCGTCGGACGCCGTGGTCAGCGAGTCACGCGCGGCGGTCGACCGGGAGGCACGGGGGGCGCGCTCGACCACCGGGTCGCTCGTCTGCGGGGCGGCGGCCTCGGCGGTGGCGGCGGGGTCGTCGGACGACGCCTGCCCGGAGGCGGCCTCGCCGGACGACGACTCCTCGGACGACGACTGGTCGGTCGGCGCAGGGGGGATCTGCGTCGGCGTCGCGGCGGAGTCGACACCGGTCGTGTCGGCGTCCTCACCCGGCAGCGGCGGCAGCGGCGCCCGCGGGACCTCGACCAGCAGCTCGTTGAGCTCCTCGACCGCCTGCTCCAGGGGCGCGAGGTCGGCCTCGGCGACGGAGGTCGCGGCCACCGTCTGCACGGCGGTGGCGTCGGCGATCGCGTCCTGCGCGGTGGCCACGGCGCGCTCGCGCTCGGCGGCGACGTCGGCACGGGCCTGCTCGGCGGCGGCCAGGGCCTGGGCCTCGCGGTCGGCGACGACGGCACGCTGGGTCGCGGACTCGGCGACCGTGTAGCCGCCCAGGCTCACGGCCAGGGCGAGAACCAGACCGCCCTTGATGGCCAGGCCGGGGATCATCACGCGGGGACGGCGGCGTGCCGGCGCGGCAGCGGCGCGGTGCCGGCCTCCGGACGTTCGCCGTGAAGTCGGCATCCTGTCACTCACGCGCAACACGTTACGTGACGTCGTTACGCTTCCGTAACACTGCTTCCCTGTGCCCTGCATCACCTCACGCCTGTGTCACGCAAGCGCGACAGGTGGCCTACTCTCACGTCGTGGACCTCGACCCTGCGCCGTCGGGGCTGCCTGCGGCACCGTCGCCGTCGCGCGGCCTGGACGACCTGTACGACATCGGACGCCTCGCCGACCGCCTCGGGGTCGAGCACGCGACCATCCGCGTCTGGCTGTCCCGCAAGGTGCCCTGGCTGCCCCCGCCGGACGGCCGGCTCAACGGTGGCGCGGTGTGGCGGGCGACGACGCTCGAGGGCATCGAGGAGCGCCGCGCCCCGGGGCGCCCCGGTCCCAAGCGCCACGTCACCGAGCCCATCGCCTGACATCACCGGCCCGTCCGTGGGCAGCGGGCGCGCCCGGGCGATCGCGCCACCGCGCCGGGCCACCGGCCGGCACGGCGACCTACCCTGGTCCTCCCGGGCGCCCGACGCCCGGGCACCGGACGGTGGAGGTGCGCGATGACGGGTGCTGCCCAGCCGGACGACGTCGCCGCGGCGATGGCCTCGCTCGACCGCCGCGCCTTCCTGCCGCCGGACCAGCACGCGCACGCGCACGAGGACCGTCCGCTGCCGATCGGGCTCGGCCAGACCTGCTCGCAGCCCGCGACCGTGGCCGCCATGCTGCGCCTGCTCGACGTCCGGCCGGGGGCCCGCGTGCTCGACGTCGGCGCCGGCTCGGGGTGGACGACGGCGATCCTCGCCCGGCTGGTGGGACCGCACGGCAGCGTCCTCGGGGTCGAGCTCGAGCCCGAGCTCGCCGACCGCGCCGCGCGCAGCCTGGCCGGCTGCGGGACGCCGTGGGCGCAGGTGCTGCCCGCCCAGCCCGGCGTGCTGGGGTGGCCCCGGCCGGGCGGGTACGACCGCATCCTGTGCTCGGCATCGCCCAGCGCCCTGCCGGACGCCCTCGTCGACCAGCTCGCCGACGGCGGCCGACTGGTCATCCCGGTCGGCGAGGAGATGTGGCTGGTGGTGCGCGACGGCGACCGGGTGCGCCGGTCGACGCACGGGCGCTACCGCTTCGTCCCGCTGCGCGGGCGTCCCGGGGGGACCTGACCGTGCGCCGCCACGTTCACCCGGGGCCGTGTGAGGGGGGTCGGCGGACGGCGACTACCGTGCAGGGCACAGTCCATCGACGGCGCCGGCCGACCCGGCCCGTCGGGGCGCCGACCGCGACCCGCACCACCGGAAGCTGAGACCGACGATGCGCCGACCGCTGCTCGCCACCCTGACCGGCCTGGCCGTCGCGGCCGCGACCGCACTCGGGCCGGCGGCCACGGCCGCCCCCGCCACCGAGCCCGCCCCCGCCGCCCTCCCGGCCCCCGCCACCGGGCCGGCCCCGGCCGCCCTGCCCGCCCCCGCCGCGCGCCCCGACCCCTCGTCGAGCGGGCTCGCCGTCGCGCAGCTGCCGACCGGCCGGCCGGACAAGGTCGCACCCGGGCTGATCGGCGCGCAGGGCGTGGTGACCGCCTTCGTCCAGCTGTCCGCGCCCTCCGCGCTGGACGTCGCGCGGGCAGGCGCAGGGGAGGCCGCCGTCGGCTCGGCGACCGAGCACATCGAGGCGCTCGCCGAGGCCGTCGTCCCGGAGGACGCCACCGCCCGGCTGGCGACGCCCGCCCCGCAGCGGCTGTCGGTCACCACCAACCTGGTCGCCGGCACGGTCGTGCGCGGTGACGCCGCCCAGGTCCGCGCGCTGGCCGATCGGCCCGAGGTCGTCGCGGTGCACCGGGTGACCGCCAAGACGGTCGACAACGCGGCCACCGACGTCCTGACCCGCGCCCGCCAGGCCTGGCAGGCCACCGGCCGCACCGGCGAGGGCATGCGGGTCGGGGTCATCGACACCGGGATCGACTACACGCACGCCACCTTGGGCGGCCCCGGGACGCCCGAGGCCTACGCCGCCGCCTACGGCGCGGACGGCACCGGTCCGATCCCCACCGGGAGCACCGACCCGACCGTCTTCCTCGGCGGTCACGACTTCGCCGGCCCCCGCTACGACGCCGGCGGCGCGCCCGGGTCCAGCCCGGTGCCGACCCCGGACGACAACCCGATCGACCCGCCGGCCGCGGCCGGGGGCGGTCACGGGACCCATGTGGCCGCGACCGCGGTCGGCCGCGGCGTGACCCCCGACGGTGCCACCTTCCGCGGGGACCCCACCCAGGCACCCGACCTGACCGGATGGCCGGTGGGGCCAGGCTCGGCACCGGGCGCGGGCGTCTACGCCCTGAAGGTGTTCGGGGACGGCGGCGGCTCGACCCACCTGACCATCGACGCCATGGAGTGGGCCGCCGACCCGAACGGCGACCACGTCTTCGACGACCGCCTGGACGTGCTGGTGGTGTCGATGGGCACGGACGGGGCGCCCGCCGACGACCCCGAGAACCTGTTCGTCGACCGGCTGGCCGACCTCGGGGTGCTGTCGGTCTTCTCGGCCGGCAACGGCGGCGACGTCACCGACGCCGGCGGCGTCCCGGGCAGCGCACGCAGCGGCCTGACCGTCGCCTGGTCGGTCGGCGACCGGCAGACCCTCGACGGGGTCCAGGTCGTGGCCGCGCCCAGCCCCGACGTCGTCGGCGCGCACGCCGCGCAGGCCACGCTGTCCTACACCGGGCCCGACGTCACCGCGCCGGTCACCTACCTCGGGGACGACGTCACGGGCTGCGCCCCGCTGCCCGCGTCCGGCGCGCCCGTCGCCGGCACGATCGTCTACCTGGCCTGGGACGACGACGCCGCGGCCCGCCCGTGCGGCACCGGCGTGCGCTGGGACAACGCCCAGGCTGCCGGAGCGGTCGGGGTGCTGCTCGGCACCGCCCTGCCGTACTTCCCCGTCGCCATCGGCGGCAACGCCGCGATCCCGGGCGCCCAGCTGACGGCGGCCGCCACCGACGCACTGCTGCCGGAGGTGCGCCGCGGCGGCGTCGTGCTGCGGATGGGCCCGTCGCTCGCCGGCAGCCAGACCGTCACCAACCCCTCGGTCGCCGACACGCTCAGCGGCGGCTCCGCCCGCGGGGTGCACGGCTCGCTCGGCATCGTCAAGCCCGACGTCGCCGCTCCCGGTGAGCAGATCTGGTCCGCGGCGTCCGGGACCGGGACCGGGGCGGCCGTGCGCTCCGGGACGTCGATGGCGGCCGCGCACGTGGCGGGCATCGCCGCCCTGGTCCGGGCCGCGCACCCCGACTGGACCCCGGCCGAGGTCAAGGCGGCCGTCATGAACACCGCGACGCACGACGTCCACGTGGGCGTCGACCGCACCGGCCCGGTCTTCGGGCCCGCGCGGGTCGGTGCGGGCCGGGTCGACGCGCTCGACGCGGTGCGCACCGGCACCTTCGCCTACGCCACCGACGACCCCGCGCTGGTGTCGGTGACGTTCGGCGTCGTCCCGGTGGGCGCACGGACCGTTGTCGAGCGTCGCACCGTCACGGTGCGCAACACCGGGCCCGACCCGGTCCGGTACCGCACGTCCTTCGACGCGGCGACCACGGCCGGCGGCGCGACCATCACCACCTCACCGGCCACCGTCGAGGTGCCCGCGGGCGGCGACGCGCTGGTGACCCTGACCCTCACCGCCGACCCCGCCACGCTCGAGCGCGACCTGGACCCGACCGCCGCGCGCACTTACGACCTCGGCGCCGCCATCCCGCGCGAGCACGTCGCCGCACTGAGCGGCCGCCTGCTGCTGCGCTCCGACGACGCCGAGCTGCGCGTCCCGGTGCAGGCGGCCCCCCGGCTGACCAGCGCCCTGACCGCCGAGCCCGTCACCTTCCCCCACCCCGGCTCCGCGCAGGCACCGCTGACGCTGACCGGCCGCGGCGTGGACGACGGCGGCTGGCGGTCGCTGGTCGCGCCGCTGCAGCTGGTCGCCGGCAGCCCGCGCCTGGCGCCGCCCGCCGGGCCGACGTCGGCGTCGTCGTTCGCCGCGGGGGACCTGCGCCAGATCGGGTTCGCCTCCACGGCGCCGCAGGTCGCGGCCGTCGGCGCCGACCCGGCCGTCGACGGGCTGGTCGGCATCGGCGTGGTCACCGAGGGCGAGTGGGCGACCCTCGGCCGGTCCGTGCGCATCGTGGTGGACACCGACGTCGACGGCGACGGCGCCGTGGACCGGCAGACCGTGGTCCAGCAGACGGCGCCCGACCTCGACGTGACCACCGCCCAGACCTGGGACACCCGGACCGGTGCGCTGCGCGGGGAGATCCCGGTCAACGGCACGTTCGGGGACGTCGACACGACGGTGTTCGACAACAACGTCGTCGTGGTGCCGATCGGGCTCGCGGCGCTGGGCGTCGTCCCCGGGCAGACCCCCACGTTCACCGTGTGGACCTACTCCCCCGACTACGCCCCGGACCCGAGCGGCACCCTGGACCGCGCCGAGCCGTTCACCGTGGACCCGTACACGCCCGAGTACTGGTTCGACGGCGGCACCCCGGGCTCTGTGCTGTTCGCCGCGGCGGCCGGCACGCCGGTCACGGTGCACCGCACCGCAGCGCCCGGCACGACGGCGCCGCCGCTGCTGGTCCTGCACACCCACAACGCGACCCCGGCCACCCGGGCGCAGGTGGTCGACGTCGTCGCGCCGCTGTCCACCCCGACCAGCACCACGCTGCAGGTCACCGGCGACCGGGTGGCGGGCGCCGACGTGCACCTCACCGCACGGATCGAGCCGGCCGGGGCCACGGGCAGCGTGACGTTCTCCGCCGCCGGCCAGGCGCTCGGGACGGTCCCGGTCGTGGACGGCTCCGCGACGCTCGCCGTCCCCCTCGGCGCGGGCACCCGGACGGTGAGCGCCGAGTTCGTCCCGGCGTCCGCGCACTGGGACGCGTCGTCCTCGGCCGGCGTGCCGGTCGAGGTCACACGGGCGTCGTCGTCGGTGGCGCTGCGGCTGACCGACCGGGCGATCGGCTTCGGCACGCCCACGACGGCGCTCGTGACCGTCGACGCGCGGACCGCCGCGTCCGGCGTCGTGGAGATCCGCGCCGGTGAGCGGGTTCTGGCCTCCGGCCGGCTCGGGAGCGACGGCGCCGGTGCGGCCCGCATCGCGCTGCCCACCGACCTGGAGGTCGGGGCTCACCGCCTCACCGCGGTCTACCTCGGCAGCACCGACGTGGCGGGCTCGGCGAGCACGCCGCTGCGCCTGCGGGTGACCGCGGCACGGCCCGTGGTCACGATGGGGACCGCGACGTGGACGGTCGGGCGCGCCGGCCGTCCCACCGTGACGGTCACGGTCGCCGGCCCCGACGGCGGCCCGACGCCGACCGGAACGGTCACGGTGCTGGTCAACCTGCGCCGGGTGGGTTCGGTGGACCTCGCCGAGGACGGGACCGCGCAGTTCCAGCTGCCGCGGATGAGCCGGTCGGCGCTGGTGACCGCCGTGTACGGCGGCAACGCCGGCTACCGGCCCGTGGTGGACATGCGGACGATGCGGGTGCGCTGAGCCGGCTGCCGCGGTCAGAACAGGACGTCGACCACCGGGGTGCCGGCCGGCGGGGCGGTGCGCCGAACGCCGTCCGGCGCCCCGTCGGGCACGGTACCGGGCACGTCGTCGAGCACGTCGTCGGGCGTGGTGCCGGGCGTGGTGCCGGGCAGGCCGGGTGCGGCCGGTCGAGCGGACCGGCCCGTCTCGGGGGGTGCGGGCTGACGGGTGACCGACGGGCGACCCGCCTGCGCCTCACGCGCCGCCGCGCCCGCGAGCTGGTCCGCCAGCTCGTTGAAGTGGTTGCCCACGTGGCCGCGGACCCACCCGAACGTCACCGGCCCGTCCCGTCCTGCGATCGCCCGGTCGATGCCCTGGACGAGCGCCAGGTTCTGCACCGGTCCCCCGCCGGCCGTCCGCCAGCCCTTGCGCCGCCACCCGGCGACCCACACCGAGGCGCACTTGATCGCGTACTGCGAGTCGGACTCGATGTGCAGCGGCTCCGCGCCGGGGTGCGACTCGATCGCCTCCAGCAGGGCCATCAGCTCGGCGACCTGGTTGGTCCCCGACGTCAGCCCGCCCGACGCCGCCCCGCCGGCGTGGTCCACCCACGCCCAGCCGATCGCCCCACCCGGGTTGCGCAGGCACGAGCCGTCCGTGCTGACGGTGATCACCGGCATCTCCTCCACCTCCGGCCCGCGTACCGGGCCCGGGCCATTGTCCCTGCCCACGCCGGGTGCCCCGACGCGTCCGGCGTGCGCGGGCGACGTCGCTCGGCTGTACTGGCGGCATGCCTCTGACCGGTGAGTACGAGCCCAGCCCCGAGAAGTGGGTCCGCGACCAGGTGGAGCTCTACGAGAGCTCGGGCGGCACCGAGGGCCTGACCCTGCGTGGCGTCCCGGTGGTGATCGTCACCAGCGTCGGCGCGCGGTCCGGCAAGCTCCGCAAGGCCGCACTGATGCGGGTCGAGCACGAGGGCACCTACGCGATCGTGGCCTCGATGGGCGGCGCCCCCAAGCACCCTGTCTGGTACCACAACGTGATGGCCGACCCGCACGTGGAGCTGCAGGACGGTCCGCAGACGTGGGACATGGTCGCCCGCGAGGTCACCGGCGAGGAGAAGGCGCAGTGGTGGGAGCGCGCGGTCGCGGTGTGGCCGGACTACGACCAGTACCAGGCGAAGACCGACCGACAGATCCCCGTCGTCCTCCTGGAGCACCCCACCGCATGACGGGCCGGTGACGGCCCGGGGGCCGATCCGTCGGCGGCTGACCGGCCGCCGATGAGTCGGCACCTGACCGGGGCGCCGGTCCGTCAGCCGCTGATCGCGCGCACGACCCGGGTGACGCTCGAGCCCAGCCCCCAGCGCTCCGCCAGCTCGACCAGGCCCGTCGGGTCGGTCGGCGTGGGCGGGATCCGGTCGTCGGCGACGGCGACGGGGGCGTCGGGCGCCACCCGCACGACCGTCGGCGCGACCGCGAGGTAGTCCGCCGCGTCCGTCAGCCGGGTGCGCTGCGCGAGCGTCAGCCCGGGGTCGCGGGCGTCGCGCGCGGCGAGGATGCCGGCCAGGTCGCCGTACCTGGACAACAGGGTGACGGCCGTCTTCTCCCCGATGCCCTTGACCCCGGGCAGCCCGTCGCTGGGGTCCCCGCGCAGCACCGCCATGTCCGCGTACGCCTGCCCCGACGTCACGCCGTACCGCTCGCGCAGGCGCCCCTGGTCGATGACCTCGAGGTCCTTGATCCCGCGCATCGTGTAGAGCACGCTCACCCGGGCCTCGTCGTCCACGAGCTGGAACAGGTCGCGGTCGCCGGTCACCACCTCCACGGCACCCGCCGCGCCCGGGGCCCGGTCGGTGCGGGCCACCTCCCGCGCCACCAGCGTCCCGATGACGTCGTCGGCCTCGAACCCGGCAGCCCCCAGCCGGGCGATCCCCAGGGCCCGGAGCACCTCCACGATCACCGGGATCTGCGGCGTGAGCGCGTCGGGGACCTCCTCGGCGTCGGTCCCCGGGGCGAGGCGGTGCTCCTTGTAGGACGGGATCGCCGCGACCCGGAAGGCCGGCCGCCAGTCGTCGTCCCAGCACGCGACCATCCGCGCCGGGTGCCGGTCGGTGACGATGCGGGCGATCATGTCCAGGAGCCCGCGCACCGCGTTGACGGGCGTGCCGTCGGGCGCCTTGACCGTCTCCGGGACGCCGTAGAACGCACGGAAGTACAGCGAGGCGGTGTCGAGCAGGACCAGCCGCCCGTGCGGGACGGCGTCGGCGGCGGGGCTCACCCCGGCATCCTCGCGGGTCGACGCCGGTCGCGTCACGCCCCGAGCTCGGCCAGGACCACGGGCAGCTCGTCGAGGAGCTCGCGCGCGAGGTAGCCGGTCGGCCCGATGCGCGCGGCCAGCCGGTCGCCGGCGGCGGCGTGCAGGTGCGTCCCCCAGCAGGCCGCCTGCTGGCGGTCGGCGCCGCGGGCGAGCAGCCCGCACAGCGCACCGGCCATCACGTCGCCGCTGCCGGAGGTGGCCAGGCCGCCGTACCCGGTGGACATCTGCCAGCGGCGCCCGGACGGGTCGGCCACGGTGCCGTAGCAGCTGACGACGGCGTCGTAGCGCCGGGCGATCTCCGCGACCGCGTCCGGCAGCGCGTCGGGGTCGATCTCCTCCCCGAGCAGCCGCGCGGCCTCCCCCGTGTTCGGGGTGAGCACGAGACGGCCGGCGAGCGCGGCGACCACGTCGTCCAGCCCGGGCAGGACGCCCAGCGCGTAGGCGTCGAGCAGCACCGGGGTGTCCGCCCCGATGTGCGGGGCGAGCCCCTGGAGCAGCGCTGCGGTCTCCTCGGCGTCGTCGAGCCCGGGACCGACCAGGATCGCGTCGCTCGACCCGGCGGTGCCGGCGATCCGCTCGGCGGCGTCCCCGCGGACCGAGCCACCCGCCGTCTCGGGCAGGCCGAGCACGCCCGACTCGGGGACGGCGACGGCGACCGCCACCGCGACGGACTCCGCCACCGCGAGGGTCAGCCGTCCCGCACCGGCGCGCAGGGCGGCGACGGCGGCGAGCATCGCCGCCCCCGGGGTGCCGCGAGCCCCGCCGACCACGAGCACCTGCCCACGGCCGTACTTGGACGACTCCGTGGCCGGCAACGACCAGTCCCGCAGCAGGGCGGGGGTGACGATCTGCGGCCCGGACGCCTCACTGGTCGACATCGGTCCTCCCGGGCTGGGCGGTCGTGGGGGCACCGCGCTCCTGCAGGTGCTGCACCGCGTTGAAGGTGTCCATCGACCACAGGCGCTCGCCGGGCGCCCGCACGAGCCGGGTCACGGAGGCGTTCTGGACCGCCGCGGCGCGCCCGGCGGCCATGACGTCGGCCTCGGACAGGCCCTCGCAGACGTAGCGGATCACCATGATCACCGCGTCGTGGCACACCACCAGCACGCGGCGGCCGTCCTCGTACCGGTCGAGGTCCGCCAGCACCGACCGGACCCGCAAGGCGAGGTCCGCCCACGACTCACCGCCCGGTGGCCGGTAGTAGAACTTGCCCACCCAGCGCCGGCGCGCGGCCTCGTCGGGCAGCCGCGCCTCGACCCCGGCAGCAGTCAGCCGGTCCAGCACACCGAGCTCGCGGTCACGCAGCCGCTCGTCGTGCACCACGGGCACGGACCGGTCGCCGACCTCGAGCGCGAGCCGTGCGGTCTCGGCGGCGCGCACGTACGGCGACGACCAGACCGCCTCCGGGCGCTCGCCGCCGGGCAGGTCCGCGAGCCAGTGCCCCAGCGCGCGGGCCTGCTCGACGCCCACGTCCGACAGCTCGACGTCCGGGTCGCGGGCCGGCACGTCGATCAGCTCCTCGCCGGCGGCCTGCGCCGCGCGCGCAGCGGTGTTGCCCAGGCTCTCCCCGTGCCGGACCAGCAGCAGCTCGCTCACACCCATGCCAGGGACCGTAACGGAGGCCACCCACACCTGCCGGACGGGGCCGCATCCCGCCGCCGTCCCGTCACCGTCGCCGGGCGCGCCGGCCCGACCGGGCCGGAACCGCGGGCGGCGGGCGGGTCACTCCAGGGCGTCGAAGTCGAGCCCGGAGTCGGCCACGGCTACGACGGACCAGGTCGCGCCGTCGTCGCTGGACAGGGTGTACGACGGCAGCACCACCGTGGACCCGTCCGGCTGGGTGTGCTGCGCCAGACCGAGCTGCGCGGAGGTCAGCGCCACCTCGGTGACCGGCCACGCGAACGGGGCGTCGGGCCGCGCGGCGGGCGGCGGGCTCCCCGTCGGACCGGCCGAACCACCGCCGGACACGGGCTGGTCGGGCTCGACCGCCGGCTCCGTGGCGGCGGCGTCGCGGGCCATGATCGGCCCGCCCGCCGTGACCCCGAACCGCGGATCGGCCAGCCGGTCGACGGCGTCGAGGGCGCTGACGACGTCGTAGGTGCCCAGCGGCACGAGCGGCGCGAGCGCGCCGTACAGCGACTGCACGGCCTCCCCGACCAACGTCATGCTCCACACGCTGCCGGTGCGCTGGCCGCCGATGGTGCCGAAGGCGGTGACATAGGTCGCCGACGGCACACCGGCGTCCATCACCTCGTACTCGAAGGCGTCCGGGTCGGCGCCGGCACCGGCGACCACCTCGCGCGCCTGGGCCACCGCGGCATCCCCCTGCAGTGCCGTGGCGCCGTCGACGCCGCCGCAGTCGGTCGCGTCGGGAGCCGGTGCCGACCCGGACGAGCCGGCGCCCGCGTCCTCCTCGGTCGCCGCGCCCGGCTCGGGCACCGGCTGCGCGCACGCGAACGGGTCCAGCGTGGGGTCGTAGTAGGACACGCTCGTGACGCCGTCGGGCTGGAGCTGCAGGCCGGCGCCCGTGCCGTCCTGCGATCCCACGGTCCACGTGACCCCGTCGAGCCGCGGCTCGCCCCCGAGCCCGAGCGACGACGCCACGAGCGAGGCGGTCTCGGGGCCGAACACCTGCGCGGGGTCGTACCCCCACGCCTCGGCGACGCCGGCCTCGTCCGGCAGCCCCTCGGCGCGGAACACCGTGCGCCCGCCGAACCACGGGAGCATCGCCGCGTCGGCCCCCTCGGGGGCCGCGGAGCGCACCTCGCCGGGGACCGGCGCGGCGCCCTGCGCGGCCGCCGCGTCCGACGTCCCACCCGGCGGGCCGGGCATCGCGACCGACAACGGCGCCGGGTCGTCCACATCCGCCCGCTCACCGAGCGCGTACCCCGCCGACCCGACGACCAGGGTGCCGGCGGCGACGGCGGCGACCGCGGCCCACCGGCTCGGTCGCCGTGCCCGGCGGGCGGCGGCCAGCTGGTCCGGGCCGCCGGAGAGCGCGAGCCCGTCGCCGGAGTCCAGCCGGGCGCGGACCGCGGTCTCGAGCGCGTCGAGGTCCGGGTCGAGCCGAGCAGCGGGGTCGGCCGCCCGCAGGCGGTCGAAGGCGGGGTCCCGCGCCGGATCGGGCGTGTGGTCGGGACGGTGCTCGGACACGGTGCTCTCCTCTGTCATGCGGCCTCACCGCGTCTGTGTCGCCGCCCTGCGCATCCTTGCACCGCCGGCCCACCGGCTCCGGCACCGGCACCGGCACCGGTCAGTGCTGGGCTCGCCGGGCCCACATGTCACGCAGCCGGGTCCGTGCCCGGGACAGCGCGGCATCGGCGCCGCCGCGGGTCACCCCGAGCACCTCCGCCAGCGCGTCACCGGTGACCCCGTCCCACGCGTTCAGCAGCAGCACCCGCCGGTCCCGCGCGCTCAGTGCGGCGAGCACCTCGCGGACCTCCTCGTCGGCGATCGCCAGCGTCGCCGGGTCGACGTCGTCCGGCTCCTCCGGCACCTCCGCCACCGGGACCGGCCGGTGCTTGCGACGGTGGTTGGCGAGCACGTAGCCGGCCGTCCGGTACAGCCAGGGCAGGACGGCGTCGTCGGGCACGTCCTCGCGCCGGCGCCAGGCGATGGCGAGCACCTCGGCGGTGAGGTCCTCGACGTCGTCGTGCGGCGCACGCCGGGCGAAGTACCGGTACAGCGCCGTGGAGTGCGCGCGGAACACGGTCTCGAACCACTCGTCGTCACGCAGTCCCACGCGGGTCCCCTCCGTCAGGGCCGGTCACCGACCTGCCACCGACCGGATCCCTCACCCCGCACTGTGGCGCAGCCCGGCCCGGCCGCGCACGGACCGCGGCGGCGCGCCGCGCCGGGTCCGTCACAGACCGTCCGCCACGGCAGCGGTGACCCGCAGCCACGCCTCGCGGGTCGCCGGGGCGAGCGCCTCCACCACCAGCGGACCACCCGAGACGAGGGATGCGTCGTGCGGCACGTCCAGGACCGCGCGGGTCAGCCGCCCGAAGTGGTCGTGCAGCCGGCCGCGCAGCTGCTCGTCCACGTCCGCGGACGGCGCCGACAGCACCGTGACGGCGTGCCGGACGGCGTCGTCGCGCCCGGTGGCCCGCAGCGCGTCCACCGCCCACGCCGCGGACTGCGCGGTGTCCTCGCGCACCGTCGAGACGATGACCAGCTGGTCCGCGGCCGCGACCGCCGCCTGCCAGTTGGAGGCGCGCATGTTGTTGCCGGTGTCGATCACCATGACCCGGTAGAAGCGGGCCAGGGTGCGGTGCAGGGAGGTGAACGCCTCCGCGTCGATGGACGCCGCCGACGCCGCGTCCTCGTCGGAGGCCAGCACGTCGAACTGCGCCGAGCCCTGCGAGCGCACGTAGTTGTCCAGGTCGCCCACCCGCGCGGACCCGGGGTCGGCGAACCGGTCGAGGTCCTGCAGCAGGTTGACCGCGGTGTTGGAGTGCCGGCCCTGGGTGGACCGCCACCCGAGCGTGCCGCGGGTCTCGTTGTTGTCCCAGGCGAGGGTGTAGCCGCCGCGGTGGATGCCGAACGTCGCGGCGATCAGCAGGGCCGCCGTCGTCTTGTGCGCGCCACCCTTGGGGTTGAGCACGACCACGGTCTTGGGGCCGTCCAGGCTGCGCTGCACCGAGGCGATGGCGGCCCGGTGCTCGAGCTCGGCACGGCCCGGACCCGGCGACACCAGTCCCGCGGTGAGCCGCCGGACGGTGGACTGCCAGCCCTGCTGCGCCGGCCCGGACGGGGGCGACGGCCGGGTCGCGAGCAGGTCGTCGAGCGTGGGCAGCCCCACCGGCGCCGACGACGGCGACGGCGCACCTGCTGCCGACCCGCGGGCGGCGCGGCCCGGCGCGGGCGACGGTTCGGTACCGGGCACGGGGCCGGCACCGGGCGCTGCGGGGCCCGTCGCGGCGGCGGACCCGACCTCGGGCCACACCGGCGCGGGCACCGACCCGGCCCCGTCGGCGGTCGCTGGAGCGGGCCCGGCGGGTCCGGTCACCGCAGCGACGGCGACCGGGCCGGTCGCCGGGGCCGGCGGCGCGGTCGGGCGCTCGGACGCCGGCGTGCGGGTCGGCGCGGGCGCCGGCGCGGCGGGCACGGGCAGGCCCACGGGCTCCGGCTCGTCCTCCTCGTCACCGCGCAGGAGCTCCTCGGAGATCGCTGGGATGAGCACGGTGTCCGCGTCGGCGCCGCGGCGCGGGATCGCCCCCGTCGGCGGGCGGACGACGGGG
The DNA here is from genome assembly GCF_947494015.1 of uncultured Cellulomonas sp. Taxonomy (GTDB): domain Bacteria; phylum Actinomycetota; class Actinomycetes; order Actinomycetales; family Cellulomonadaceae; genus Pengzhenrongella. Next base: position 30,787 of record NZ_CANLTL010000007.1, read on the forward strand.
ATCCGGCCGGTGCGCGGCGCGCCGCCCGACGGCACCGCCGGGGCCGTGGCCGACGGCGTGCCGGACGCCGGGCCGGCGGGGGGCGCGGTGGTCGGCCCGCTCAGAGCCGGCTCGGCCGCCGGGACGTCCGGTGGACCCGTCGTGGGCGCGTCCGGTCCGGGCACCGGCACGTCGGCGTCCGCGACGTCGACCGCTGGCTCGACCGCCGGGATCGCGCCGGTGTCGGTGTCGCTGTGCCGTCGCCGCACGCGCACCGTCGGCGCGCCGGCCTCCTCCACGGTGCCGTCCGGGTGCACGACGAGCAGCCACTCGCCGTCGGGGTCCTGCAGCTCGACCCGCACGGGGCGGCCGTCGCCGGCGGCACGCTCGGCGATGTACTCGGTGATGTTGCCGGCGACCCGCGCCAGGTCCTGGGCGGCGAACTGCTGCACGACCCCGGCCAGCGCCACCTCCGCCGCACCGTCGGGGTGGATGACGGCCCGCGCCGTCAGCATGGCCGGCCCGTCGGCCTGCGCTTCGGTCATCGCCTCTTCCCTCGTCGACTTCTGTCACGCAGGCGCTCGGTGACCGGTCCCGCGACGCACGACAGGCCCGCCATCGGGCCCGGTCGCGGGGACGAACCTACGCCGCGCCGGACGGCGGTGCACCATCACGACCGGGTGACGGGCCAGGTCACGCCCCGTGGCGACCTCATGTCCGGGGTCACCCGGTCGATGGTCCGGGTATGACGATGGTGGACGGCGAGGCCCCCGGGAGGCCGCAGGCGGAGGTCCTGCGCCTGCTGTCGTCGGACGACGTCGCCGTCGCCTGGGGCATCCCGTGCGCCGCCCGCCCGGCCGCCGGGCTGGTCCACCTGGACGGGCCGTGCGGGTGCTTCTGCGGCGGCCCGCCGCCGGTGTACGCGCCCCGTCCGCGCATGCACTGACCGTTCTCCACCGGTCGCGCGGCCGTGGGTGACGCGGTGTCGGTGGCCGGGGCGAGGATGGCGGCATGACGAGCTACCTCGCGACCGTGACCGTCGTCGGCGACCTGTCGGGCGAGGAGGTCGAGGGCATGAGCGACGCCCTGGGCGCCAGCGGGCACACCGTGGCCCCGGGGCGGGTCGTGCTGCACGTCCCCGGCGAGGCACCGGACCTCGGGACCGCGACGGCGGCGGCATGGCGGCACGCCGCGGAGGTCCTCGACGGGTACACGTGGGAGGTGGAGGTCGACCCCGCGCCGGAGTGACCGCGCCCAAGCCGCCGCCCCGGTGCCCGATGTGTCCCGCCCACCCGGAGCCACGCGGACGGACCCCGGACGCACGAGTGCCCCGGCCACAGGGGCCGGGGCACTCGGTCAGTCAGCGTGCAGAAGGTTCAGCCTCAGAGCGGGCTGATGTTCTCCGCCTGCGGGCCCTTCGGGCCCTGCGTGACGTCGAACTGAACCTTCTGGTTCTCCTCGAGCGTCCGGTAGCCGCTCGAGTTGATCGCGGAGTAGTGCGCGAACACGTCGGCGCCGCCGTCGTCGGGGGCGATGAAGCCGAAGCCCTTCTCGGCGTTGAACCACTTCACGGTGCCAGTAGCCATAGCTGTTCTCCTTCGGAGCGTTGGGCGGGCCCCGACTCTCGGGTCCCGCTCGTCGCAGTGTTCGTCGTCCGCTCCGGTAAGAGACAGCGCACACGGCCCTCGGGCCGCACGCATCAAGACGTGCAAGCACAGCAACTTCGAGTCGAGCGTAGCCCATCGACGCACCGAGTGGGAGGCCGACTGCGACACAGTCCGGACCGGACGGGTCGCCGGGCGTCGCCGGACCGCCCGTCAGCCGCCCGTGGCCGGCGCGTCGTCGCCGGAGATGCCGAGCTCGTCCAGCAGGTACATCAGCGCCCGGGCGTACGGGTTCGTGGCGACCTCAGCGCGCAGGCGCGGCCAGTCGACCTGCTCGCGCAGGGCGCGCGCGACCGGCAGCAGGCGCCCGAGGTCGCAGTAGTGCTCGGCCAGCACCCGCATCTTGGCCGAGAGCACGTCGGTCGCCTCGAGCACCGGCATCCGGACCGCGAGCACCTCCATGGAGTCGCTGCGCTCGAACAGCTCGTCCCGGATGGTCTCGCCGCACATCCGGAACAGCACGTCCACCATCGCGCCGTCGTGGTACGCCTTGAACAGCCAGTCCTCCGCGGGCTGCACGACCTCCAGCCCCGCGTCCGCCAGCGCCGCCTTGGCCCGGTCCGCGTCGGGCTCGCGCACGACGAAGTCGGCGTCGTGGCTCGGCTCGGGCGCGCCCCGGGCCCAGGCCGCGTAGCCGCCCACCAGCGCATAGGGGATGTCCGCCCGGGCCAGGGCCACCGCGGTCATCCGCAGCCCGTCGTGCAGGGCCGTGCGGTCGTCGTCGGGCATGACCGAGGTGTACACGACCGGATGCGCGCCCGCAGGTCGGCGGGCACGATCGAGCGATGCGGCTGGCGACCTTCAACATCCTGCACGGGCGGTCCCCCGCGGACGGCCGGGTCGACCTGGACCGGCTGGGCGCCGCCGTACGCGGTCTGGACGCCGACGTCCTCGGGCTGCAGGAGGTCGACCGGGACCAGCCGCGCTCGCACGGGGCCGACCTGACGGCCGTCGCGGCGGACGCGATGGGCGCGCCGCACCACCGGTTCGTGGCGACCCTCGCCGGTACACCGGGGCTGTGGTCGGCGGCGACCGGTGACCTGCAGCCGCGGACCGCGTCGTACGGCATCGCGCTGCTGTCCCGCTGGCCCGTGCTGAGCTGGCACGCGCTCGCGCTGCCGGCCCTGCGCGGTCAGGTCCCGGTGGTCTTCCCCGGCCGACGCCGGCCCACGCTGGTCCGGGACGAGCCGCGCGCCGCGGTGGCGGCCGTCGTGGACGCACCGCCCGGCCCGGTGACGGTCGTGGCCACCCACCTGACCTTCATCCCGGGCTGGAACGCGGTGCAGCTGCGCCGGCTGGTGCGGATGGTGCGACACCTGCCCCGGCCGGTCGTGGTGATGGGCGACCTGAACCTGGCCGGGACCGCACCGGCGCGGCTCAGCGGCATGCGCGCCCTCGCCACGGCGGCCACCTTCCCGGTGGCCGCCCCGCAGCGGCAGCTCGACCACATCCTGGCCGACGGGCCGGTGCGGGCCCTCGACGGCCGGGCGGTCGACGCGGGCCTGTCCGACCACCGCGCCCTGGTCGCGGACGTGGAGGTCGAACCGGCGGACGCCGCGGACGACGACCGTCCGGTCAGAGGTCGTCCTCGAGCTCGAGGCTGAACCAGACCGTCTTGCCGTCCGGGCCCGACTCGACCCCCCAGTCGCTGGCCAGGGCCTGCACCAGCGCCATGCCGCGGCCGCTGAGGTCGGACGGCTCTGGGTGCCGCACGACCGGGGACGCCGCGCTGTCGTCGCTCACGCTCACGTAGACCTGCGTCGCGTCGGACCACGCCCGCACCCGGATCGTCCCGTCCGGCGGACCGTGCACCGCGGCGTTGGCGACCACCTCGGCGGTCAGCAGCTCGACGACCTGGTTCTGCGAGCCGGTCACCCCGGACGCCGCGATCACGTGGATGACCCAGTGCCGGGCGAGGCGCGCGGACGAGCGCTGGGCCGGCAGCTGCAGCTCCTCGTGCGCGTCGGACGCCGGGACCGGGCTACGGGGCGGGTCCTCGGGCAGGCCGCCGACGATCAGCCGGAACGGCCGGTCGGGCCGGTCTCGACCCCGGGAGGCGCCGCTCATGACCGCCCCGGCCGGCGGCAGCGGGCCGGATGCCTGCGGCGTCCTGCCGGGTCGGCGACGGCACGACGGGTCGGGTGGCAGGGCATGGCTCCACTGTGCCCGACGCGGCGCGACCCGTCGCCCCGAGATGCCACGACACGCGTCCGCGGCTCAGCGGGCGGACACCCCGTACCGCTCGGACGGCATGAGGATCCACAGCAGCGGGTAGACGATGAGCTGGCTCCCGGGCAGCACCATGAGCGCGATCACGAACAGCGCACGGGCCGGCCAGGGGTCGATCCCGAACCGCCGCCCGACACCCGCGCAGACGCCGGCGACGACGCGATCGCCGAGGGGGCGGGACAGACCCTGTCGGGCGAAGGACTCATGGACGTTCACGGGGCTTCCTCCTGGTGCGGGGGGATCGGCGCGTACCGACCGGTGCGTGCTGCCCGGTCGTCCGCGAGTCTGCCCGCCCGGCGCCACCGCGCCCATCGGGGGGTGCCCTGATCCGACCCCGAGACGGCCCCGACGTTCACCCGGACGGCCCTCTTCCCGCGGGGCGGGAGCGTCGGTACTCTTGCGCTCCCAACCCGGTCGGCACGCCTGCGCTGACGTCGCGTGGTGGCACGTACCAAGTCACTTCTCGACCGGGAGACTCCGATGTCGCTCACCCTGCGCGCGCCTGCGTCCGCGCTCCTCGCACCGCCCGCGCCGCTGCCCGCCCGGACCGCCGTCGAGCCGCCCGTGCAGCCGCCCGCCGCGCTGGTCACCGACCTGCCCGGGGCCCTCGACCCGCTCCCGCTGCCGGCCGCGACCTGGGGTGCACCCGACGCGCTCGACGCGGTCGCCGAGGCCGCCCTGGTGCTGCCCCTCACGCTGTCCCGGCCGCGGGTCGTCAGTGCGCTGACCACGGTGGTCCTGCGGGCCGGGCGGCACGCCGTCAAGGTCTACCCGCCGGGCACCGACCCGGCGCACCTGGCCCGGACGACCGCCGCGCTGGCGGGCACGGCCACGGCGCTGCTGCCGGTCGCCGCACCGGTGGTGACGTCGTCGGGCGTCGTCAGCGTCTCGCCGTGGCTGGGCGACGCCCGGCCGGTCGGCTGGGCCGCGACCGGCGCCGTGCTGCGGGCGTTCCACGACGCGCACGCCGACGCCGACGTGCCGGACTGGGACCCGCTGCGCCGCCTCGTCGCCCTGGCGCCCGACCTGCCTGACGACGCCGCCGGGGTGCTCCTCGACGCCCGTGAGGCGCTGCTGCGTGCCCTGCGCGGTCTGCACTCGCCGCTCGGGGTCGGCGTCGTGCACGGGGACCTGTCGCCGGCGAACGTGATGCGTCGTGGGGGCCACCCGGTGCTGATCGATCTGGACTTCGTGGCGCGGGCGCCGCGCGAGTACGACCTGACCAGCGCGGCCCGCCGGTTCGTCGCCGGGGAGCTCGACGCCGCGACGTACCGGGCGTTCTGCGACGCCTACGGCGCGGATGTGCTCGGCTGGGACGGCCGGGGGGTGCTGGACCGGATCGCGCTGCTCGGCGGCGTGGCGTTCCGGCTCTGGGACGACCGGCGCCGCGGCGCGGCGTTGGACTGGCTGGACGCGGCGGTGCGGGAGTGGCGCACGCCGGTGTGAGCCGCAGGTCAGCGCGGCGCGGGCAGCGAGCGCAGCCAGGCCGCGAAGGCCTCGTTGTTGACCGTGCCGTCGCGCCGCTCCTGCACGTACCGCAGGGCTGCGGCGCCGGTCAGCCCGAGCACCTCGCGCACGATCAGCGACGCCATCAGCCCGGACCGGTTGCGGCCGAACGTGCAGTGCACGAGCACGCGGTAGCCGTCGTCGACCAGGCCCGCCACGAGCGTCGCGAGCCGCAGGGTCACGGCCGGGTCGGGCACGTCCTCGCCGTCGACCAGCGGGGCCTTGACGTACACCAGCCCGTCGGTGGCGCCGGCCGGCGGGTGCGCGTCCGGGTCGGCGAAGTCGATCACCGCCGTGATCCCGGCGCGGCGCACCCAGTCGAAGTCGACCGGGCAGCCGCCCTGCCACAGCGACCCGGCGACGAGCTCGGTGGGCGGGTCGGCCGGCGGCACGCCCGGCAGCTCGACCGCGTCGGTGGTCAGCGTCAGCTCGTGGGTCACGGTGCGAGGGTATCCGCGCCGTCCGCACGGCGCGCAGCGCCGCGGGGCTCAGCCCGACCGGCGCACGACGACGACCGTGAGGTCGTCCAGCGGCGCCTCGTCGCGGGCGAGCGAGGCCACCCGGTCCAGCACGCCCTGTGCGTCGGCGGCGGCGGTGACGACGGCGGCGACCTGGTCCAGGGCCTGCAGGCCGCCGCCCAGGAGGTCGAACAGCCCGTCGCTGAACGCGACCAGGGTGTCGCCCGGGTCGAGGTGCACGAGCCCCTCGGACCACGTGTCCCCCGCCAGCACCCCGAGGGGCAGACCTTCGCCGGCGGCCCGGGTGTAGCCGCCGTCGGGCCGGACCACCAGGGTCAGCCCGTGGCCGGCATCGGCGTAGCGGACGTCGCCGGTCGCGGCGTCCAGCCGGGCGTGCACAGCCGTCACGAACGTCTCGGTGCTGTCCAGGTCGTGCCCGAGCGCGGCCGACGCCCGCTGCAGGAGGGTCGCCGGTGACGTCTCGTCGCCCAGGCCGCGCAGCACGGCACGGACGGTCGCGGTCAGGATCGCCGCGCCGATGCCCTTGCCCATGACGTCGGCGACGGTCAGCACGAGGCCACCGTCGACCGCGTACCAGTCGTAGAAGTCCCCGCCGACCGAGAACGACGGCAGGCACGCGCCGGCCAGGTCGTACCCCGGCACCCGGGGCGCGCTCTGCGGCAGCAGCTCGCGCTGCACCTGCGCGGCCTGGGCGAGCTGGTCGTCGAGCGCCGCCTGCCGGCCGGCCAGGGTCGCCAGGTCCAGCACCATCTGCCGCTCGGAACGGGTCGTGCCGCCGCCCGGCGAGACGTCGGTCGGGGCGCTGTCCCGGCGCGCCGCGGCGCCCCGCTCGGCCAGGGTGCGCATCTTCGTCACGAGCTCCGCCGACGCCACCGGCTTGACCAGGAACTCGTCCGCCTGGCGCCGCAGCGCCTGCACGGCGTAGTCGACCGACGCGAACGCCGTCATCACCGCGATGGGCAGCATCGGGTGCACCCGTCGGACCCGGTCGACCAGCTCCAGCCCGCTCATGCCGGGCATCTGGATGTCGGTGAGCATCGCGTCCACGGTCAGGTCGGGCAACGCGGCCAGCAGGTCCGCAGGGCTGGTGAACAGCCGGACCGGCAGACCACCGCGCCCTTCGAGGACGATGCGCAGGAACTGGCCCATGTCCGGGTCGTCCTCGACGATCACCACGCACCCCGCCCCACCGGACGGCTCGCGCTCCGCCGCGGTCATCGGGTGCGCACCCGGCGCAGGAACCAGCGGTTCGCGCCCTCCACGCGGGTGTGCTCGAGCACGTCGACCGCGGCACGCGCCATCGGCAGCCCGCGGCCGGTCTCGGCGAGCGGGTCGGGCAGGGACGTGTCGGTGAGGTCCACGTCGGCGTCCACGCCGTCGTCGTGGAAGGTCGCCTCCAGCGCGTCGGCGTGCGCGGACAGCACCAGGTCGCAGCCGACCGGCCGCGGGCGGGTGTGCTCCACGACGTTGCCCGCGATCTCCACGACGGCGATCTCGAACATCATCCGGTCCGCCTCGTCGACGTCGGGCGCACCGGCCCACAGCTCGGCGAGCATCGCGTGCACCAGCTCCAGGCAGCCCGGGCCGGCGACGCCGCTGCGCCGCACCTGCGCCAGGGGACCGGTCACGCGAGCGCGTCCGCGACGGTCGGGTACGGCCGCAGCACCCGGTCGAGGTTCGTCAGGCTGAGCACGGCGAGGACCTGGGCGGGGACGGCGGCGACCCGCAGGTCCCCCCCGGCCGCCCGCGCCGTCTTCAGGCCCGCGATCAGGGCACCGAGCCCGGACGAGTCCACGAAGGTCGTCGCGCCGAGGTCCAGCACGACGTGTGTGCGTCCCTCCGCGACGACCCGGTCCACGACCTCGCGCAGCGCAGGTGCGGCGACCATGTTCAGGCGTCCAGCCGGCCGGACGACCACCGCGCCCTCGTGCGGGTACTCCACCTCGACGTCCATCAGACGGCCTCCTCCTGGGGGACATGGCCCCGGTAGCGCGCCGCCGTGATGACGACGCTCATGACGGCCAGGTCGTACCCGACCCAGGCCACGTTGACGGCGGTGCCGACCGGCGCGGCGTCGGCCACGAACAGTCGCACGGTCCCGACGACGGCCGCCAGCACGAGCACCGCCAGGGCGACCAGCTGCGGACGGATGCGGTGCCACTGCGGGCGACCCGGGGCCGGCCGCGTCTTGGGCGTGACGGTGAAGCCGAGCGGGCGGCCCAGCACCACGTTGGCGAACGCCGTCACGCACGCCCGGATCCACACCGGGAACAGCGCGAGGCTGTACTGCTCACCACGCCAGGTGGCCAGCCCGCGGCCCACCACCAGGAACAACAGCTGGTTGAGCAGCAGGAACGGCACCAGCCGGGCGAAGAAGTCGACGCTGAACGCGGTCACCGGCAGCACCCCGAAGCACAGGAACACCACCGGCGCGGCCAGGTAGACGACCGCGGCGAACCCGGACAGGTAGCTCCACATGGTCGCCACGTACATCAGCCGCTGCCCTAGGCGCATGCCCCGCTGGAGCAGGGGGTTCTCCCGCAGGAACACCTGCATGGTCCCCTGCGCCCAGCGCAGCCGCTGGGTGAGCATCGTGCCGAGGTCCTCGGGAGCCAGCCCGAGCGCGAGCGTCTCGTGGTGGTACACCGAGCGCCACCCCAGGCCGTGCAGCCGCATCGAGGTGGCCATGTCCTCGGTCACCGAGATGGTGGCCATCGGCATCACCGGCTGCGCCTCGTCGCTGCGGTCGATGTCGACCGCGCGCACCAGGGTCCGGACCGACTCCAGCGCCCCCAGCGGTGACCAGTCCCGGTGCGCGAGCCGGTCGAGGGCGGCGTCGTCCAGCACGACGTCGGCGGGCTCGTCGGCGGGCTCGGCGGCGTCGCCGACGTCGATCCCCAGCCTGGCGACCTCGAGCAGGTCCGCGCGCAGCCGGTCGACGTCCTGGCTGACCATGCCGCGCGCGGCGGCGTCGACCCGGCGCTGGAAGGCGTACGTGACGTCGGCCAGCGGCTCACCCTGGGTGAGCTGTCCCTGGGCGGCGCGCACGGCCTCGCGGACGTCGGCCAGGGCGGCGGCGACCTCGGGCCGCCGGGCCTCGGGCGTGCGGCCGGCCCGGGCCAGCACCCGGTCGGCCGCCCGCAGGGCCGAGCGCACCGACCGGTCCACCTCGCGCACGTACCCGACGATGCCGAGCTGCATGAGCGCCTCACGCCGCAGCACCGCGTTGGAGCCGCAGAAGAACGCCGCGCCCCAGCCGTCCTTGCCCTGCTGGATCGGCCCGTAGAACAGCGGCGCCTGGCTGCCGAGCGGGTCGGCGTGCGGGACGTTGGAGAACAGCTGCGGGGTCTGCACCAGCGCGACCTGGGGATCGGTGAAGTAGCCGAGGGTCCGGTCCAGGATCGTCGGCGCGGGGACCTGGTCGGCGTCCAGGACCAGGATGAAGTCGCCGTCGGTCGCGCCGAGGGCGTTGTTGAGGTTGCCGGCCTTGGCGTGGCGCTCGTGGTCCTGCCAGTCCGCGCCGCGGGTGAGGTAGCCGACGTCGGCCGCCTCGGCCTGCGCGCGCAGCTCGGGCCGGGCGCCGTCGTCCAGCAGCCACGTGCGGTGCGGGTACCGGATGTCCAGCGCCGCCCGGGCGGTGCGCATGACGAGCTCGACCGGTTCGTCGTAGGTCGTGATGAAGACGTCGACGGTCGCGTCGCGCGGAGCGGTCGGCGGGTTGCCGCGGTCCTTGATCCGCCACATCGTGGCACCGAACAGCAGGGTGTCGACCAGGCTGTACGTCTCGGCGAGCACCAGCGGCACCGCGATCCACCACGCCGGCCAGCTCACCGAGGACGTCCAGCGCCACACCAGGTAGTTCAGGCCGGTGAGGGCGACCAGCACCACCAGGACGCGGACCACCACCAGGCGCCGGGCACGCGCGGCAGCGAGCCGCCGGATCTCGGCCCTCGTGCCCGTCACGGCGTCGGTCTGGCACCCGGACGGGTGGCGTCCGGTGCCGGGTCGTGGGCCGGACGACGGCGCTGGGAGGCGCCGGCCGGTCGGGTCGTGTGGGTGGGGGCGCCTACGCTCCGTGCGTGAGCAAAGTCGACGCGCAGCGCGCCATGAAGTCCGCCCGCTACGCCCGGGTGGCGGCGGGCACCGAATCCTCGCCGGCCCGCGTCGCACCCCGCGGGGATGCGCCGGCGGGCGCCGTCGCGGCACCCGCCACCGCCGCCGGTGCGGCGCGAGGGACGGCGACGCGTCCCCCGGCCGGCGGCACCGCGGACGACGCCGCCGCTGCCGCACCGGACGCCGGACTGTGCGGGCACCGCAACATGAGCGGCAAGGCGTGCCGCCGCCCGCTCGGCCACACCGAGAAGAGTCACCGCTACACCTGACCCGCGGGGTCCGCGGGCCGGCGCCCCGGACGCCATGGCGCCGGCGCCGAGGTCGGCGACGGGCTGGTGGTCCGCGCGCACCGGGGGTGTGGACGCATGCATGGTGGCGGAGCCAGTCCTCTCGGTCGCAGCGACGACGGCGGGCCCGCGTCGTCACCCAATCGGCCGCTGCCCGCCCACTGTGAGGACACCCGTCGCCGGCTCACTTGCCGAGGTCCGCGGGCGAGTGTCTACTCGCTGTGTGCCCCCCTCCCGCGACGCGGCGCCGGCGGCCCGCGGACGGGCCGATGCGACCGGCGCCCCCAGCCCCGCCGGCCCGCCGATCGTCTTCGTGCACGGGGTGCGCACGTCGTCGGCGATCTGGGCGCACCAGATGGCGGCCATGGCGCGGTCGGGCCACCGGTCGGTCGCCGTCGACCTGCCGGGCCACGGTGCCCGCGCGCACGAGCGCTTCACGCTGCGTGGCGCGATGGACGCCATCGGTCAGGCGGTGGACGCCCTGCCCGTGCCACCGCTGATCGTCGGGCTGTCGCTGGGCGGCTACTCCACGCTCGCCTACGCCGCCCGGCACCAGGACAAGGTCGCCGGGGTGCTCGTCGCGGGCTGCTCCACGGAGATCCGGGGCAAGCCCGTGCGGGCCTACCGCAGCGTCGCGCACCATGTGTCACGCACGCTCCGCCCGACCGGCGGCACCTGGCACGTCGTGAGCGACATGCTCGAGGCGATGGGCGGCCACTCCTCGCTCGCGGACCTGCGGCGGCTGCTCGTGCCGGTCTGGATCGTCAACGGCCGCCGGGACGTGCTGCGCCTGGAGGAGCGGCGCTACCTCGCGGCCCGGCCCGGCACGCGGCTGACCGTCGTCCCGCGGGCCGGGCACGACGTGAACAGCCACGCCCCGATCGTCTTCAACCGCATCCTGCTGGACGTGCTGTCCGAGCTGCGCACCGCGGGCGCGACCCGGTCACCGCGTCGTGAGGAGGCGTCCGGTGCCCGCGGCCGCGGTCCGCTCGCTAGCGTGACCCCATGGCGAGCCCCAGGACTCCGGCGGTCGAGCTCGACGTCCGTGGACGCACCGTCCGCATCACGAGCCCGGACCGGGTCGTCTTCCCCGCGCTCGGCCTGACCAAGCTCGACGTCGCCGAGTACTTCGTGGCCGTCGGCGACGGCATCCTCGGGGCGCTGGAGGACCGGCCCACCACGCTCGAGCGCTGGCCCAAGGGTGTGTTCGAGGGGGCGCGGATGTCGACCCGCTCGGACTCGACCGGGGACGCGTTCTACCAGAAGCGGGTGCCGCAGGGCGCTCCGGACTACGTCGAAACGGCACGGATCGCGTTCCCGAGCGGGCGGACCGCGGACGAGGTCGCGCCGACCGAGCTCGCCGTCGTGCTGTGGGCGGTGAACCTGGGCACCTTGACCTTCCACCCCTGGCCGGTGCGCCGGGCGGACGTCGAGGCGCCCGACCAGCTGCGCATCGACCTCGACCCGCAGCCCGGCACCGACTTCGACGACGCCGTCCGGGTCGCCCCGCACGTGCGCGAGCTGCTGGCCGAGCACGGGCTCGAGGGCACGCCCAAGACGTCCGGCGGGCGCGGCATCCACATCTTCGTCCCGATCGAGCCGCGGTGGAGCTTCACCCAGGCGCGGCGCGCCACCATCGCCCTGGGCCGTGAGCTCGAGCGGCGCCTGCCCGACCAGGTGACCGTGAAGTGGTGGAAGGAGGAGCGCGGCCAGAAGATCTTCGTCGACTACAACCAGATGGCCCGCGACCGCACGATCGCCTCGGCGTACTCCATCCGTCCCAACCCGCGCGCCACCGTGTCGGCGCCGCTGCGCTGGGACGAGGTCACCGAGGTGCACCCCGACGACTTCACCGTGCGCACCATGCCGGCGCGCTTCGCCGACGTCGGTGACCTGTACACCGCGCTGACCCCGCGCGGGACCGCCCGGTACTCGATCCAGCCGCTGCTGGACCTGGCGGACAAGGACGAGCGCGACCACGGCCACCAGGACCTGCCGTACCCGCCGGAGTACCCCAAGATGCCGGGGGAGCCCAAGCGCGTGCAGCCGAGCAAGGACCGGGACCGCAAGGCCGAGGCCTGACGGTCCGGATCACGCCGGGTCGCATCGGATCACGTCGGGCCGCCCGCGTCGCCGGTGTGGCGCAGCCGCAGCCGCGGCGCAGTACCGATCCGCCGCCGGGGGGCGCACACTGGGGGTGATGTCCTCCCAGCCCACCGGCCGACGCCGGCACCTGCCCAACAGCCCCTTCAATGCGGGGCGGGAAGCCGCCGCGCGGCCGCCCGAGCTCATCCCGGTCGGCACCCGGGTCGCCCACGAGCGGTACGGCCTGGGTCGCGTCGTCGCGGCCGAGGACGAGCGCACCGTGATCATCGACTTCGGCGGCGGCGAGGTGCGGCGGGTCAACCTCGACAGCGCCAAGCTCGAGACCCTCTGACGCTGCTCCTCGCGCACCCGGCGGCACGCGCCCGGCACGCGCGCCCGCTGGTCAGCCCTCGGTGCCGTACTCCCAGTGCCACGGCTCCTGCGGCCCGGCGCCACCCGGCTCCATCGCCGCGGGGTGGTGCCACCCGAGCTGCGCGGCGTTCTCCTGCATCCACCGGTACGCCGGGGCGGTGAAGTCGCCGACGCCGCCGAAGTCGGCCAGGTCCACCGCGAGGCCCAGCCCGTGGTTGGACCGGCCCGGCGAAGCCGCCAGGCCGCCGCGGGTGGCCTTGACCGCCACCTGGGTCTCGAGCGAGCGGTAGGAGCTGACGACGCGCAGGTCGCGCCCGACGTCGGCCCGGTACGCGTCGGCGAGCCGGTCGAACGCCGCCGCGGCGTCGCAGCGCAGCAGCGCGTCCGGCGCGATGGCGACCGGGCAGAGCACGTCGAGCGGGATCTCGCCGTTCGGCGCCGCCTGCGCGACCGCCACGCGACGCGCCGTCTCCGCCTCCGTGGCGCGGGCGGCCTCCTCCGCCGCCAGCCGGGCCGCCTCGGCCGCGGCGACCGCGGCGTCGGCCGCGGCCTGCACCTGGACGGACAGGTCCGTGACCCGCTGCGCCGCGGCGAGCACCTCGGCCGTGACCGACAGGTCGATCGCGGCCGGGTCGGGCAGCACCTGCGGGTCGGGCAGGACGTCGGGGTGGGCGGGTCCCGCGGCCGGGTCGACGCCGTCCGCGGCGTCCGGCGAGGTGGCCCCGGCGGAGCCGGCCGGGACGTCGGCCGGGACGTCGGCCGGGGCGTCGGCGGGCACCGGGGCCGGCACCGGGGCCGGCGCACCCGCCGGGGCGTCGCCGGGGATGGCCGCCGCCGTGGGCGCCGATCCGACCCGCGGTGCGACCGGCGTGGGCGTCGCGGTCCCCGCCGGGCTCGCCGGGTCCGCGCCGGCGTGGTCGACGGCGGCGAGGTCCGCGCCGGCGACGTCGGCGCCCACCCCGCCACCGGGGGCGGGGTGGTCCGCGGGGGCGGCGACCGCCGGCGCGCTCCCGGCCAGCGGGGTCAGCGCGTCCGGTGTCGCCGCGATGAGCGCCACCAGCTCCGCGGCAGCCGCGTCGAGCGGGGTCACCGTCTCCGCCGGGACGTCGGCCGCCGTGCTGACGACGACCGCCTCGGCGTTCTGGACGGCGGCGCGCGCCGCGTCCAGCGCCTGCGCGCGCCGCACGACGGCGTACCGGGCGAACCCCACGTCCAGGCGGGCGGTCCCGGCGCTGGTGGCACGGTCGCGCCGTGCCAGCTCGGCTCGGGCGGCGTCGGCGGCCTCGACCGCCTGGAGCTGGGCGTTCGCCCGCAGGCCGGCCTCGTGGGACTGGGCGAGGACCCCGGTGGCCAGCACGGCTGCGAGCGCGACGGCGCCCAGCCGCGCAGGGCCGGGCCGCACCGCGCCACGCCACGAGCCGGCGGCGCGACGACGCACCAGCGGTGCGGCGGAGCCGGTGGCGGGCGGGTGACGGTGGTCCATGCGAGGGTGCTCCGGGAGGTCGGGCGCCGGGGCACGCGCGCGGCGTGACGGGTCGTCGGCGCTCGACGTGGGTGACCCGCGCCCTCCCAGTCGGCGGGCGGTGGTGACCTCTGAGCACTCGGGACGGACGGACCCGGACGACCCGGACACACCGCGGCACGGTCGCCGTCCGGTGGCCGCGCCCGCCCAGGCGGCCACCGGACGCCGCGCACGTCCGGCTCAGGCCTCCCGGCTGATCCGCACCTGGACCACGAGCGCGTCGGTGCCCGAGCCGGCGTAGATGCCGCGCAGCGGCGCGACGTCGCGGTACTCGCGCCCGCGGCCGAGCACCACGTGACGCTCCGCGACGGCCACCGCGTTGGTCGGGTCGAACGGCACCCACTCCCCGGCCCACCACTCGACCCACGCGTGCGACTCCCCGGTCACGACCTCGCCCAGCTCGGCGCCGGGCCGCGGGTGCAGGTACCCCGACACGTACCGGGCCGGGATGCCGATGCTCCTCAGCGCCCCGACGGACAGCTGCGCCATGTCCTGGCACACGCCCTTGCGCTCGGACCACGCCTCGGCCGCTGCGGAGTGCACCGCGGTCGCACCCGGCACGTACTCGACGGCGTCGTGCAGCAGGCCGCAGATCTCCACCGCCGCGCGGTGCGGGGTGGACCGGCCGGCGACGTCGGCCGCGAGCGCGGCGAGGTCCGCCGGGGCGCGAGTCGCGGGCGAGTCCTCGAGGAACTCCGCGAGCTCGTCCCGCGCGCGGGGGCTGGTGACCGTGTCCCAGCCGGCGGGCGACGTCGGCCACGGCGGGGGCGTGACCTCGACCTGGCAGGCCGCGCGGATGAGCAGGGACTGGTGCGGCAGGGACACCTCGAAGGCGGTGACCTGCGAGCCCCAGTAGTCGCGGTAGTCGTGCCGCCACGTGTGCGGGTCGATGTCCAGGGACGCCGAGAGCACCGTCTGACCGCGGCCCGACAGCGGCGTCATCCGCGCCTCGTTGTAGGACGCGGTCACCGGGCCGCCGTACCCGAACTCGGTCGTGTGCACCACGTGCAGCCGGCTCATCGGGGCACCCTCACCGGACGCCACCGATCCACGTGGTGACGCCACCGGACGGGAAGTACCGCGACCGGATGGCGTCACTCGCGGCCGAGCAGGACCGCTGGACGCGCTCCATCTGCTGCGGAAGCTCCTCCAGGACGTCGGCCAGCCGGCGGAACTCCAGGCTCGTGCGGGCGCGGCCGATCCGCATCCGCGCCTCGTCGACCCCCTGCTGGTCGCGCAACGGGTCGAGCGCGTGCAGGCAGGCCTCGGCCTGCCCGAGCGCGTGCACCACCGACCGGGGGAACACCCGGTCGGTGAGCAGGAACCCGGCGGCGCTCTCGTCCGAGGCGACTCCGCGGTAGCGGCGCAGGTAGGCCTCGTGCGCGCCGCACGAGCCGAGCAGCGTCCGCCAGTCCGGGCCCGCCGTACCGGTCAGGGCCCGGGTGGTCAGCAGCCGCGCCGTCATGTCGGCCCGCTCGAGCGACCGGCCCAGGACGAGGAACTGCCACGTCTCGTCACGGGAGATGGTCGAGTCGACGATGCCCGAGATGACGGCGGCCCGCTCCCGTGTCCAGGTGAAGAACACGTGCGGCCGGTCGAGCTCGAGGAACCAGGGCAGCTGCGTCCAGGTGATGTTCAGGGCCTCCCACAGCTCGGTGGAGATGACCTCGCGGGCGCGGCGCGCGTTCTCCCGGGCCGCCACGAGCGACCCGGCGATGGCCGACGGCTCCGCGCGGTCGTACGCCAGCATCTGGACCACCTGGTCCCGCCCGACGGTGACGTCCGCCTCGCTCAGCCGGCGGTCCATCACCGACAGCAGGGAGCGGCAGGCGAGGTCCTCCTCCGCCCACGGGTCCTCGAGCAGGATCTGCAGGTGCACGTCCAGCAAGCGCGCGGTGTCGTCGGCTCGCTCGATGTAGCGGCCGATCCAGAACAGGGACTCGGCGATGCGGCTCAGCACGGCGTCCCTCCCGGCGGCTCCCGCCGTGCGGCGTCGCGCGCCTGCTGCTGCTGGTGGTGCTGGCCCCGGAGGTCGTCGGGGTTCGTGTCGAGCGGTACCGAGGCCCGCTCCGGTGCGACCGGCGGGTGCGCGACCGGCGGCGCCGGGTGCCGCGACCCGAGACGGTCCCCCAGCACCCAGGTGTCCTTGGAGCCGCCGCCCTGGGAGCTGTTCACGACCAGCTCCCCCTCGGGCAGCGCGACCCGGGTCAGGCCGCCGGGCAGCACCCACACGCGCTCGCCGTCGTTCACCGCGAACGGGCGCAGATCGACGTGGCGCGGGCGCAGGCCGTCGTCGACCAGGGTGGGGACCGTGGAGAGCTGCACGACAGGCTGCGCGATCCACCCTCGGGGGTCCCGGCGCAGGGTGTCCCGCAGAGCGGCGAGCTCGTCGCCGCCGGCCGCCGGGCCGATCACGAGCCCCTTGCCGCCCGACCCGTCGACCGGCTTGACCACGAGCTCGTCGAGCCGGTCCAGGACCTCCTCCAGGGCGCCGGGGTCCTCGAGCCGCCAGGTGTCGACGTTCGCGACGATCGGCTCCTCGGCCAGGTAGTACCGGATGAGGTCCGGGACGTAGGTGTACACGAGCTTGTCGTCCGCCACCCCGTTGCCGACCGCGTTGGCGATCGTCACCGTCCCGGTGCGCGCGCACGCCATGATCCCCGGGCTGCCGAGCTGGGAGTCCGAGCGGAACACGACCGGGTCGAGGTACTCGTCGTCCACCCGTCGGTAGATGACGTCGACGCGCTGGCGACCCTGCGTGGTCCGCATCCAGACCCGCCCGCCGGAGCAGAACAGGTCGCGACCCTCGACGAGCTCGACGCCCATCGTCCGGGCGAGCAAGGAGTGCTCGAAGTAGGCGCTGTTGAACACCCCGGGAGTGAGCACGACGACGGTCGGCTCGTCGACGTCGCGTGGTGCGGACGCCCGCAGCGCGGCGAGCAGCCGGCGCGGGTAGTCCGACACCGGCCGGATGCGCAGGGTCGCGAACAGCTCCGGGAAGCTCTGCGCCATCGCGCGACGGTTGGAGAGCACGTAGCTGACGCCGCTGGGCACGCGGACGTTGTCCTCCAGGACCCGGAAGGTGCCGTGCTCGTCGCGGACGAGGTCGATCCCGGAGACGTGGATGCGCACGCCGTTGGGGGACACGACCCCGTGCGCCTGCCGGTGGAAGTGCGTCGAGGACGTGATGAGGCGGCGCGGGACGACGCCGTCGGCGACGGCGCGCTGCGGGCCGTACACGTCGGCCAGGAACGCCTCCAGCGCGTGCACCCGCTGGGCGATGCCCGGCGTGATGGTGTCCCACTCGTCGCCGGTCACGACCCGCGGAGCGACGTCCACCGGGAAGGGACGCTCCTCACCGGCGAAGTCGAAGGTCACGCCCTGGTCCAGGTAGCTGCGGGCGAGGCTGTCCGCGCGTGCACGCAGCTCGGGCTCCGACATCCGTGCGAGCGCGGCGTGCACGTGACGGTAGGCGGGGCGGATGGAGCCGTCGTGCGCCACGACCTCGTCCCAGGCGGCGCCCGGCGGGTACCCGTCGAAGAGGTCGGCCATGCCGGGACGGTAGGCGCGGCACGTGACGTGAGTGTTTCCGGCGGCTTTCGGCCAGGCATCGCCGCGGCAGTCCCCGCCGCGGAGCACCGGTCCGCAGCCGGACCGGGCGGGGATCTGCGCACCGACATCCCTCACAACCCGTCGGTGGCACCCGTATGGGGGTTCACGTCCCACAGCGAAGGAGCCCGGTGCGCCACCCGATGCACCTGCATCCGCGACCAGCGGCTGATCCAGGTCGTGCTGGACCCGACCTGCCCGGCGTGGACCCTGCACGCCTCGACGATCATCCGCGCGGACGGCTGACCCCGGCCGCCGGTGCCGCGCCGCGGTGCGGACGTCGGCCCCGACGGTGGTGCGACGGGCGGCGCGGACACCGGCGCGTCCGGTGAACCGACACGGCCTGCGCTGCGTGTACCGGGCGACAGTGGTCCAACGCCCCGGCGACGGACCTCACGGCGTCGTGAAGGAGCTGTTCATGCGTAGAACTCGCACCACCTCGGGCCTGGCCACCGCCGTCACCGCGGCCCTCGCCGCCGTCGTCCTCGCGGCCGGCCCGGCCGCCGCCAGCGGGCGCACGATCCTGCGGGACACGTTCGAGGGCATGTTCCCGCTGACCGACCCGGTCAACGCCAGTCCGGTGATCGCCGGGGTCAACCCCGGTGGCGCACCGTGGGTGCTCGACGAGAGCAGCCGCGTGCGGGTCCGCGAGGACGGCCGGATCACCCTCGTGGTGCGTCACCTGGTCATCCCCGGCCGCGACCCGGGCAACCCCGCCGCGCTCATGGCGGCGAGCCTGGTGTGCGACGACGCCGTGGTCGCCTCTACGGAGGCGTTCCCGGTCAGCCCCGAGGGCAACGGGCACTTCATGGGCCGCATCGCGGTGCCGCACCACTGCGACGACCCCGTCGTGCTGGTCCGCAACGCGACGAACCCCGCCGGTCTGGGCGCGTACTTCGCCGTGGCGTCCGAGGACTGACCCGCTGGGCCACGTCCCCGCCGGGCCGGCCACGCAGCCGTCGCGTGGCCGGCTCCGGCGGGGCACCACCGGGTCGCCGACTGGCGCCGGACCGATCCGCCTGTTCTCCTCACGTCCGTGAAGACCCAGCCGATCAGTCCAGCATGCCGACCCTCAGCGTGAAGCGGGCTGCGCTCGCGACGGCCCTGGTGTGCGTGATGGGCACCTCCCCGGCGGTCGCCGCGGAGGCGCGGACGCTGACCGTGGACGGACGCCCGTTGCAGGGCGCCGTCGTCGCCGCTACCGCCACCGTCACGGCCCCCGACCTCGGCGGCACGGTGAAGGCCAAGTTCCGCCTCGACGGCGTCTACCTCGGCACCGACAGCACCGCGCCGTACTCCTGGCCGGTCCAGGCGGACCCCGGCGCGCACGAGCTCGACGTCCGGCTCTACGACGCCGACGGCGAGCAGGGCCGCATCGCGGCGACCTTCGCGGGCAGTGGCGCGGCAGCGCCCGCCCCGGCCCCCGCACCTTCACCCGTACCCGCACCGGCACCCGCCCCGGCGGTCACACCCGCGCCCACGCCGGCGCCCTCCCCGACCCCCTCCCCCGCCCCCTCGTCCGCGCCGGCCGCCGACGACGTGCTGCGCCTGACCGTCGACGGCCGCCCCCTGGACGGCGCGGTGGTCGCGGGTGCGGTCACGGTGGCCGCCCCGGACCTCGGCGGCACCGTCAAGGCGAAGTTCCGCATGGACGGCTCCTACCTCGGCACCGACGTGTCCCTGCCCTACACCTGGCCGCTGGACCTCACCCCGGGCTCGCACCGCATCGAGGTCCGGCTGTACGGCGAGACCGGTGAGCAGGGGCGCGCGTCGGCCACCTTCACCACCAGCGCGGCGGCCCCCGCCACCCCGCCTGCCCCGGCCCCCGCCCCCGCGCCGGTCCCCGGCGCCGTGGTGCGCCCGGCTCCGGCGCCGGTCACCGGTGCGCAGCGCACGGTGGGTGTCCGCGACGGCGCCCAGCTCGTCGCGGCGCTGGCGGCCGCCACGCCCGGCACGACCATCGTGCTGGCCGACGGCGTCTACACCGCCAAGCAGCAGTTCACCGTCTCCACCGCGTGCACGGCAGCCCAGCCGTGCACGCTGCGTGGGGGGCGCGGTGCGGTCCTCGACGGCACCGGGCTCAGCGGCCACTACGGCCTGCACCTGACCGGTGCGCACCACTGGACCGTGTCCGGGCTGTCCGTGCGCAACGCGAGCAAGGGGATCGTCCTGGACGGCTCGAACCACGCCGTGATCGACGGCGTCGAGGTGTCGCAGATCGGCGCCGAGGGCATCCACCTGCGCGGCTTCTCCAGCGACGGGATCGTGCGCGGCTCCGAGGTGCACCACGTCGGCATCGACAAGCCGCAGTTCGGCGAGGGCATCTACATCGGCTCGGCGAAGTCCAACTGGGGCACGTACTCCGGTGGCCGTCCCGACGCCAGCGACCGCAACCAGGTGCTGGACAACCGGATCTGGGCGACGGGCGCCGAGAGCGTCGACATCAAGGAGGGGACCACCGGCGGCGTGCTGGCCGGCAACACCTTCGACGGTGCGGGGATGGCCGGGCAGAACAGCGCGGACTCCTGGGTGGACGTCAAGGGCAACGAGTGGCTGGTGACCGGCAACACGGGGACCAACGCGCTCCTGGACGGGTTCCAGACGCACGTGCTGCTGCCGGGCTGGGGCGAGCGCAACGTCTTCAGCCGGAACACCGCGGTGGTCGCCTCGTCGGGGTACGGGTTCCGCTTCCAGGACGCCGCCCGCACGGGCAACGTCCTGCGCTGCGACAACGTGGTCCGGACCGCCGCCCTGGGCGTCGCCAACCAGCCCTGCCGCTGACTCCAGCCACCCGTCGGCCACCGCGAGCACCGCCCGCGCACCGCCCGCGCACCGCCCGCGGTCAGTCGAGCAGCACGATCTCCACGCGTCGGTTCAGCTGCCGGGCCGCGGCGTCCTCGCTGCCGTCCGGAGCGACGTCGGGGCGCAACGGCTGGGACTCGCCGAGGCCATGGGTCTCCAGCGACCCGCTGTCGGCGCCGGAGCCCACCAGGGCGTCCCGCACCGCCTCGGCGCGCCGCTCGGACAGCTCGAGGTTGTGCGCCTCGGTCCCGACCGTGTCGGTGTGCCCGTTGACCAGCGCCCGCGGGCTGCCGAGCGCCACGAGCAGCGCGGCGACCCGGTCCAGGTCCGCCTGCGCGCCCGGGTGCACCTCGGCCTGGTCCACGTCGAACAGCACGTTGGCGTCGAGGCGGATGACCGTGCCGCAGACCGTGCCCGCCGGCTCGACGCTCGCCACCGCGGGCACCGGCGGGAAACGGGGCAGCCCGTCGGCGAGGACCGAGCGCACGGCGGCCACCCGGGCCGGCTCGCCGTCCCCGTAGACCTCTCCGGTGCCCTTCCACGACAGCCGCATGGTGTCGTCCTCGTACCCGCCCGCCCCGTCGGCATCGACCCAGACCCGGACGTCCTCGTCGGAGTACGAGCCGGACCCGTCGGGGCTCACCGTGTAGCGCAGGTCACCGCTCGAGTACGTGCCCGAACCGTCGGGTGCCACGGACAGACGCGTGCGGCCGTCGTCGTAGACGCCGGCGCCGTCGCCGAGCACCGCGATGTGCAGGTCGGCCGTGTCGTAGCCGCCGGTCCCGTCCGCGCCCACCGTGACGGACACGGTGCCGTCCTCGAAGTGCCGGGTCGGGCCGGCGACCGGCGCCCCGGTGTCCGCGGCCGTCGCGTCACCCGCGGCGGTGCAGCGCGCATCGAGCACCGCGATGCCCTGGTACAGCCCCGGGGGCACATCGAGGTCCGTCGTGATCCGTCGGCTGGTGGCGCCGGACAGGAGCTCGGTCGGGATCGCGAACGCCGGCAGGGGCGGCACGGCGAGCGTGCGCCGCAGCCCGCGCGCGAACGCGGCGTCGACGACGGGCGTCGGCGAAGGCGAGGTCGAGGGCGAGGGCGAGTCGGCGGTCGTGGCGCCGCCCCCGCCGGTCGGGCCGGGGTCGACCTGGGCCGTGCAGGCCGCCGTGGCGCCGACGACGAGCAGGGCCGCCGCGAGGGCACGTCGCACCGGGTCCTGCTCTCCGGGCGTCATGGCGCCCTGTCGTCGTGCGGCTGCTGCGCGGGCGTCCCCCAGGTGGGCGAAGACCGAGCGTGACAGTAGGCGACCGGCGTACCGGCGGGCAAACACGCCGCCGGCGACGGTCCGGACCCCCTTTGTCAAACGGTCGGCGACCGTCGGGGATACCCCTTTCGGCGCAGTGCCCGACGACCTGCGAGCGCGCACGGGCAGCTATTCATTGACATGGACGCGGCGCCGCTGGCACCTCAGTCACACCGCTGTGACCTGCACCGCTACGGGTGAAAAGGCGCGCAAACGGGTCAACACCACCTTTCGGACGCAGCGCTCAAACCGGACATTGCCCTACGTTTCCCAGCGACCGGACGTCGTCAGGGACTGTCCGCGATCACCGTTAGGACAACCCCATTGCGTCCCACATCCATCGGAGACCTGTTCTCGGACCTGCGGGTCGGTGACATCTCCTTCGACGCCGTCTGGACGGCGTTCCCGCTCGCGGTCGCCGGCCTCGTGGTCTGGGCCCTGTGGCTCTACCGCGTCGTGCTGTCGCGCCGCGCGACGCCGGTCGTCAACGACTTCCGGACCACCACGTCGATCGTCGTGCCGTCCTTCCACGAGGACCCCGACATCCTCATGCAGTGCCTCGACTCCTGGCTCCGCCAGAACCCCACCGAGGTCATCATCGTGCTCGACGTCGCCGACACCGAGGCCCAGCAGCGGATCCTCTCGCTCGGTGACCCGCGGGTGCAGCCGGTGATGTTCAAGCACGTCGGCAAGCGCTCCGCCCTGGGGGTCGGCATCCGGCTCGCGACGAGCGAGCTGCTGGTGCTGGTGGACTCCGACACGTCGTGGCGCCCGGGCCTGCTCGAGGCCGTGCAGATGCCGTTCGTCGACCCGGAGGTCGGCGGCGTGAGCACGCAGCAGAACGTGTACCAGCGCGACACGAGCGTGTGGCGCCGGATCGCGGACTGGCTCGTGGACCTGCGCTACTACGACTACGTCCCGGCGATGGGTGCGGCCGGCGCCGTCGCGTGCCTGTCCGGCCGGACCGCCGCCTACCGGCGCGAGGCCGTGCTGCCCGTGCTCGTGCACCTGGAGGACGAGTTCTTCCTCGGCCGCCGCTGCATCGCCGGGGACGACGGCCGGCTCACCTGGCTCGTGCTCGCCTCGGGCTTCAAGACCGTGCACCAGTCGTCCGCCCGGGCCATCTCGATGTTCCCCGACTCCTTCCGCGCCTTCGTCAAGCAGCGCATCCGCTGGAGCCGCAACTCCTACCGCTGCTACCTGACCGCGGTCGCCAAGGGCTGGCTGTGGCGCGTGCCGCTGGTCACGAAGATCACCGTGCTGCAGATCCTGCTCACCCCCGTGACGATGGGGCTCACGCTCGGGTACCTGCTGTTCGCACGCATCGACGGCACGGCGCTGAGCATCGGGCTCGCGGTCGCCTGGCTGCTGTTCGGCCGCGGGGTGCGCGGGTACTCCCACCTCAAGCGGTACCCCAAGGACATCGTCCTGCTGCCGCTGCTGGCGCTCGTGGTCATCCTGGTCGCGCTGCCGATCAAGCTCTACGCGTTCGTCACGATGAACAAGCAGGGCTGGCTGACGCGGCACGCCGACCAGATCGGCGGCGACGGCCAGACCGCCGCCACGCTCGCGCCCACCGGTGCGACGTCCCGTCCGGCCTCCGCAGATCTCCCGCTCGCCCCGGTCGGCCACGAGCGTCCCGCGCTCGTCGGCGCCGCCACCGTGACGTCCACCCAGGAGGTGACCGCATGAGCCGCCGTCCCCGCTGGACCGCCGTGCCCGGAGCGACCCTGGCCGTCGTGCTCGCCGGCGGGCTGTGCCTCGCCACGCCTGCCGCGGCCGAGGAGGCGGACCCCGACTCCACCGCCACGGACGCCGTCGCGACCGACTCCGTCGTCCAGGACTACCCCGGCAACGTCGTGACGGAGCCGGCCCTGGTGGCCGACGAGGAGGAGCGCCTGTCGAAGGTCCGCACCGTGGCCAGCATGATCCGCTGGCGCGGTCTGGACGTCGGCAAGCCGTACCGCCTGAGCACCGGGTCGACCTACACGCTGGTGCTCACCAAGCGCGACGAGCCCTACGGCATCGCCGACCTGCTCGAGCTCGGCCCGCAGACGTTCGTCCGTGAGCCGGACGGCGCCTACCTGCTGACCGAGAACATCGTCGTCCAGCCGGGCGCGACGCTCGAGCTCGCCGGCGCCGGCGCCCTGACCATCCGGCTGGCCAGCGACGCGGCCCGGTTCGTGTCCCTGGTCAACATGGGCGGGGAGCTCATCACCCGCGGGACCGAGAAGGCCCCCGTCACCCTCACCAGCTGGGACCGCGACGCCGGGGCGCCGGACGCGACCACCGACGACGGCCGGGCCTACGTGCGCTCGATCGGCGGCCGGGTCAGCCTGCAGGGCTCGACCTTCAGCGACCTCGGGTTCTGGAGCGGCCGGACCGGCGGCGTCGCGCTGACCGGGTCGGACCTTCCCAGCACCGGCACCCTGGACGACTTCGGCCGCGACCTGCGCGACGCGGTCGACGCCACGAGCACCGAGCCCGAGGCGCCCCCGACGGCCGAGGAGCGGCGCGCGGCCGAGGACGCCGCCGAAGCAGGCACCGCCGTCGAGGAGCCGCCCGCGGACCTCGGCACCGGCATCGAGGGACTGCTGCCGGCCGGCGTGCTGCCGGTTCCGGAGGGCGGGGAGGACGACCCGTCGTACAGCTACGTCTCCGCGGAGATCGAGGACTCCACGTTCGAGGGCAACGCCTTCGGGCTGTTCGTCTCCAGCGCCAACGGCGTCGACATCTCCGGGTCCACCATCCAGGACAGTCTGATCGACGGACTGGTGATGCACCGGTTCGTGATCAACGCGGCGATCAACGACACGGTGTCGCGGCGCAACGCCGGTGACGGGATCATCCTGGCGCGAGCCACGACCGGGATCATGATCACCGAGGTCAAGAGCCTGACGAACGGCGGCAGCGGCATCGTCGTGCGGGGCAACCCGCTCGCGGACGGCCCCAACGCCACCGGCATGCCCGTCGGTGACTACGGCAACAACTCGATCGCCAACAGCGTCGCCGACGACAACGGCCGGTACGGCATCGAGGTCGTCGGCGGCGAGAACGTCAACGTCAACGCCAACGACGTCAACGGCAACGACATGGGCATCGTCGTGCGGGACGCCGCCTCCGACGTCACGCTGGTGGGCAACCGCCTCGCGGACAACCTCCGGCACGGCATCGCCCTGCGCGACGGTGTGACCGACGCGTCCGTCTCGGGCAACGTCATCGCCGGGGGCCCCGACGGGGTCTACCTGCGCGACTCGGCCGCGGTCGTGGAGCGCAACACGCTGTCGGGGCTGACCCACCACGCGATCACGGTGGTGGGCGCCGCGACCGGGACGGTCGTCGAGGAGAACACCCTCGCCGGCCGGGGTCCGAGCGCGGTGGACCGCAAGCGCAGCGAGGGCGCGACCGTGGGCGAGAACGACACGACCAGCTGGGAGAGCACCAAGCCCTTCTGGACGATGGTGCGCAACGCCCTCCAGCCGCTCACCGTGATGTGGCTCGGCCTGGCGCTGCTGGTGCTCGCGACCGCGGTGAAGGGATCCCGGCACCGCACCGTGCGCCGCGACCCCTACGCCCCGCAGCGCAAGATGGCCGAGATCCGTGAGGAGCCCGTCGTCGTGGCGCCACCGGCCGGCGTCGGTGCGTCCGCGTGACCGGCGCCGTGACCACCGCCGGCCGGGCGCTGGTGCCGCTCGGTCTCGTGCTCGGCCTGGTGCTGACCGGCTGCGCGCCGTCGGCGGACGTCCGTGACGCGGCCGAGGTGGCCGACGACGGCGTCGCCGCGGTGGAGCCCGCACCGGTCCCGGAGACGGTGGACCCCAGCGGCGCGCCGCTGCTGAGCGACGACGGCACCGGCACCGGCACCGGCAGCGGCAGCGGCAGCGGCAGCGACCAGGAGGACACCGAGGTGGACGACGACGACCGGGACGACGACGAGCGGGGCCTGACCGCGCCGACCGCGTTCCCGGACTGGATGACGCGCCCGACCCCGGACGGCTCGCCCTGCCCCGCCGGTGGCCTGCGGGTCACCGACGCCGACGAGCTCCGGGCCGCCCTCGACGACGCCGGTCCCGGCACCGTGATCCAGCTCGAGCCGGGGGTGTACCGCGGCGAGTTCGTCACGACCGGCTCGGGCACCGCCGACAGCCCCGCCCGGCTGTGCGGACCGGCCGACGCCGTGCTCGACGGCGGCGGCCACACGGGCGGCTACGTGCTGCACCTGGACGGCGCCCAGCACTGGGTGCTGTCCGGCTTCACCGTCCGCAACGGGCAGAAGGGCGTGATGGCCGACGGCACCACCGGCACCACCATCAGCGGGCTGACCGTCTACGGCACCGGCGACGAGGCGATCCACCTGCGCCGCCACAGCACCGACAACCTCGTGACCGGCAACACGATCAGCGACACCGGGCTGCGCAAGGAGAAGTTCGGCGAGGGCGTGTACGTCGGCACCGCGGTCAGCAACTGGGGCGAGATCACCGACGGCGAGCCCGACCGCAGCGACCGCAACCGGGTCGTGGGCAACGCGGTGTACGCGACGACCAGCGAGTCGGTGGACGTCAAGGAGGGCACCGCCGGCGGCGTCGTGTCCGGCAACCAGTTCGACGGGTCCCGGATCACCGGTGCGGACTCCTGGGTCGACGTGAAGGGCAACGGCTGGACCGTGGCCGACAACGTCGGTCGGCACACCCCGCTGGACGGCTTCCAGACCCACGACGTCGCCGACGGCTGGGGCACGGACAACGTGTTCACCGGGAACGCCGGCGAGCTCACCGTCGCCGACGGCGTCCTCGTCGCCCTGCGGCCCGAGAACGACAACCGCGCCGCGTGCGACAACACGCTGCTCACCGACGTCGGCGGCGTGACCGACAAGCGCTGCCGCTGACCGCGCCACCACACCCAGGCACCACCGCAGGCCACGCACCCCACCCACGACGCACGACACACCCCCGCCCCGGCACCGGGGCCCACTGAGGAGACAGCCATGCACGAGACCAGCCCCCAGCTCCCCGGCCGCGCGACCGACGAGCCCGTCGTCGCCCGTCCCCGCCTCACCGTCATCGGCACCGGCTACCTCGGCGCGACCCACGCCGTGTGCATGGCGGCGGTCGGCTACGAGGTGCTGGGCGTCGACGTCGACCCGCAGAAGATCGCCAAGCTGGCCGCCGGCGAGGTGCCGTTCTTCGAGCCCGGGCTCGCCGAGCTGCTGCGCGACACGCTGGCGACCGGCCGGCTGCGCTTCACCCAGGACTTCGCCGAGGCGGCGGAGTTCGGTGACGTGCACTTCATCTGCGTCGGCACCCCGCAGAAGAAGGGCTCCCAGGCGGCGGACATCTCCTACGTCCAGGCCGCGACCGAGGCGCTGGCCAAGAACCTGCGTCGCAAGGCGCTCATCGTCGGCAAGTCCACCGTGCCGATCGGCACCGCCGCCCAGCTGCGGGACACCGTGCACGCGATCGCCCCCGCCGGCGCCGCCGTCGAGCTGGCGTGGAACCCGGAGTTCCTGCGTGAGGGCTACGCCGTCGCCGACACGCTGCAGCCGGACCGGCTCGTGTTCGGGACCGAGTCGCGGTGGGCCGCCGAGCAGCTCAAGGCCGCCTTCACCCCGGTGCTGGACCGCGGCACCCCGCTCGTGGAGTGCGACCTCGCCACCGCCGAGCTGGTCAAGGTCGCGGCGAACTCGTTCCTGGCGACGAAGATCTCCTACATCAACGCGATGGCCGAGATCTGCGAGGCCACCGGCGCCGACGTCAACCTGCTGTCCCGCGCGCTGTCGTACGACGAGCGCATCGGCGGCCGCTTCCTCAAGCCCGGCCTGGGCTTCGGCGGCGGCTGCCTGCCCAAGGACATCCGCGCGTTCGCGGCCCGCGCCGAGGAGCTCGGCGTCGGGCAGGCCGTGTCCTTCCTGCACCAGGTGGACGCCATCAACGGCCGTCGCCGCACCCGCACCGTCGACCTCGTCCGCGAGCTCGCCGGCGGCTCGCTGCAGGGCGTGCGCGTCGCCGCCCTGGGCGCCGCCTTCAAGCCCAACTCCGACGACATCCGGGACGCCCCGGCGCTGGACGTCGCCCGGATGCTGCACGAGGAGGGCGCCCTGGTGCAGGTGTACGACCCCGAGGCGATGGCCAACGCACGCCGGGCGTACCCGGACCTCACCTACGCCGGCTCGCTGCCCGAGGCGGTCCACGGGGCCGACGTCGTCGTGCTGCTGACCGAGTGGGCGCAGTTCCGCGACGCCGACCCGGAGATGATGGGCTGGCTCGTCGCGCAGCGGAAGGTCGTCGACGGCCGGCACGCGCTGGACGCCGACGCCTACCGGGCGGCCGGCTGGGAGTACCGCGCGCTGGGTCGCCCGGTGACGTCCCGGACCGTCGAGCTCGCGACCGCCGCGGCGGACGACATCGACCTGGCGGCGCGCGTCGACATCGCCGCCGAGCTGCTCCAGCAGCAGGGAACCGTCCCGACCGCCTGACCGGTCGGGATCGCGCCCGGGGTACCGCAGGACGCTGCGGCACCCCGTGGCGCCGTGGTGGACGGCCGTCGCGCCGCCCACCGACGACGACGGGCTCCTCCCCCACGCGGGGAGGAGCCCGTCGGGCGTCAGTCGATCAGGACAGCAGCTCGACCAGCCGGGTGATCTGCTCGGTCAGGCTCCGCCCGGCCTCCGGTGCCACACGGTCCGGGCGCTTGGGGCTCGCGAGGCGGTCCAGCGCCCGCTCGAGGGAGACGACGGCCGGCCCGGGCCGGTCGCCGGCGACGTGCCGGTCGGCCTGTCGCAGGCTGTTCTCGAGCTGCTGCACGATCGGGCCGGACAGGTCCCCGGCCGCGACGAACCCGTCGTAGGCCGTGCGCAGCTGCGCCAGCAGGGTCGGGACGTCGTCGGACGCGGTCTCCACGGCGGTGAACGTGGCCACCGGCGAGGTGTGGACCGCGCCGTACGGGTCGCGGGTGACCACGTACCAGGAGTGCTCGCCCGGCGTGACGCCGGCCCAGGTGGCGCTCACCGTGGTGCCGCCGGCGACGTCGGCCGCGGTGGCGATCATCCGGTCGGTGAGCACCTCCACGGTGACGGAGTCGGTGGCCAGCACCTTGGTCCGCGGCTCGATGCCGAGCGCGGTGTAGGGGATGTCGAAGCTCTGGTGCTCGAGGTCGAGGGTCGGGTCCTCGGAGCTGTACGCGTCCAGGTACGGCGAGTACGTGCGCACCAGGACCCGGCCGGCCTCGTTGTCGAAGTGCAGCAGGCGCAGGAACGCCTGACCGCCCTCGGGCAGCCCCTGGTAGTCGAACAGCATCTGGTAGACCTCGCGGTCCGGGGTGCCGTCGCCGTCGTCGTCGAACCCGTCGACCCGGGTGAACGCGTCGTGGTAGTGACCGCCGGTCACCATCATCACGTTCGGGTTGGTGGCGACGACCTCGTCGAGGATGCGCTGCGGGATCGGCCCGAGCCCACCGGTGGTGAGCATGTACTCGTGCAGGTTCACCACGGCCTTGCGCTCGGGGTAGCGCGCGAGGACGTCATTCATCCACGCGATCTCCGCGTCACCGGCACCCCACCCCTGGTAGAGCATGAGGAAGTCGATGCCGCCGGCCGTGATCAGGTCGTAGTGCCCGCGGTTGTCCTGGTAGCTCTCGCCGTACCAGGGGTTGTCCGCGAACCGGGCCTCGCCGAACCACCCGGAGAACGCGGAGTAGTCCTCCAGCGCGTGGCCGACGTCGTGGTTGCCGGCCAGCACGCCGTACGGCAGGCCCGCCTCGTCGAGCATCCGGTACGCCGGGTCGGCGTTGAGCCACTGGTACTCCTGGTCCCAGTCGTCGACGACGTCACCGGTGTGCAGGACGTACTGCAGGTTGAGCTCGTCGCGGCGGTCCAGGAAGTACTCGTGGATGTCGAGCTGCCGCTCGTAGAACGCCTCGTTGTAGTACTGCGTGTCCGACTCCCAGCCCAGCGTGAAGTCGTACCCGGACCGCGGGACGTCCTGCGCGTTGTGCGGGAGGACCTCGCTGGAGCGCGTGCTCAGGTCGGCGCCCGCGAAGCCCTCCGAGTGCTGCACGAGCACGGTGACGGTCCCGGCGGCCACGTGGTCCGCCGCGGGGACGACCGCGCCGAGCGTGATGTCGGTCGGCGCGCCGCCCGTGGTGAGCACCCGGTCGACCTCCTCCCACGTGCCGGTCGCGGTGTTCAGCACGTACAGCAGGACCTTGGCGTCGGCGTTGGTCCGCCCGTCCCAGCCGACCCGGACCTCCTGGCCGGCTCCGGCGTCGCCGACGGCGACCTCGAACAGCTGGTAGGGCAGCTGCCGGTCGGAGGACACCTCGGTGTCGACGCCGTCGGCACCCGTCATGGCTTCGAGCTCGGCGGCGCCGAGCAGCACCTTGCCGTCACGCTCCGCGTCGAGGGCGACCTGGGTCGTGCCGCTGTAGGCGGTGACCGTGCCGTCCGTCGGGACGTGCCGGGTGCCCTCACGGAGCTCGACGTCGAGCACGTCGCCGGTGGGGTCCTCGACGAGCGCCTCCAGGCGCACGTCGCCGGCGGTGACGGTGGCGCCGTCGGCCGGGCTCACCACGGTGCCCGTCGGGCGCTCCTCGGGGGTGGTGAAGGCGACCGTCTCGACGCGCGTGTTGCCCAGGGTGTCGGCCGCCGTCACCTCGAGCAGGTGCTCGCCCGCGGGCAGGTCCAGCGACGACGTCGTGTGCGGCAGCGTCACGGAGCGCCCGTCCAGGGTGGCGACGACCGAGGCCACACCGGCGCCCGCGTCGGTCACCTGCGGGTCGACGACGATCTCCCCCTGGTACCGGCGGCCGCTCTCCAGGCCGGTCGTGACGACCGGCGCGGTGTTGTCGACGACCAGCGTGCGGGTGACCGTGGTGTCCCCGTCGGTCGCCGTGACGGTGTGCTCGCCGTCCGCCACCGCGCTGGTGTCCCAGGTGTGCGCGACGGCGGTGAAGGCGTCGTCGGGCAGGGTGAACGCGGCGTCGAGGACGTCGAGCTTGCCGGCGCTGTCGCCCATCGCGACCCACTGCGTCGGGTCGGTCTGGCCGGCGGGGCGCAGGGTGCGCCCGTCGGGCAGGACGAGCCGGACGTTGCGGAGCTGGAAGTCGTCGTTGTTCTCGTCCGGGTCGATCATCGGCCACGCCTTGGTGCCGGCGTAGACGCTGACGACCAGCTCCTCGCCCCGCGCGACGTACCGCAGGGCCACCGGCGTGCTGACGGTGACCTCCTCGGCGTAGAAGCCCTCGTCGAAGACGTGCAGCACGTCGGTGCCGATGAGCACGCCGTTGCGGAAGAACGCGTCGGTCGACGTCGCCTCGAAGGCGACGACGGGCTCGGCCTCGAGGGACGGCGCCGTGGTGACCGGCGTGCCGTCGACCGCCAGCGTCAGCGTGGGCGGGTACGTGTCCCCGGCCGCGGCGACGCGCGTGCTGCCGCTGACGAAGGCGCCGTCGGCCGGGATCACCCGGACCGGGCTCTGGTCCACGCCGGCGACGGGCACCCGGCGCGTCTCGCTCGTGGTGGTGCGCGTGCCGTCGGACACCTCG
This sequence comes from uncultured Cellulomonas sp., assembly GCF_947494015.1. GTDB lineage: Bacteria > Actinomycetota > Actinomycetes > Actinomycetales > Cellulomonadaceae > Pengzhenrongella. The sequence continues at coordinate 62,268 of NZ_CANLTL010000007.1, forward strand.
ACCCAGTACTCGACCCAGCGCTTGCCGGTCAGGTCGACCGTGCTGATGACGTGCCGGTAGCCGTCCTGACCGTCGTGCCGCAGCGTGAACGGCGTCGCGGACTCGTCGACGTCGGTGCGCACGTGCAGGGTGACGGTGCGCACCTGGACGTCGTCGGTGATGCCGAGGTCGATCACGAAGTCCTGCGCGGGGTCCACCTCGGCGGCGGTCCGGTCGGTGACCACGGGCTCCGCCGTGTCGGGCGCGGGCACCGCGAGAGAGGCCGGGACCTGCTCGGGCGTGACCGTGCCCGGGGACGCCGGGGCGGTGCCGAGCAGCACCTGCCGGTTCGTCCCGGCCGGGTGCACCCCGTACTGGATGCCCTGGTCGGCGGTGGTGTCGTCGCCGCCGTCGACGTTGTAGTACGCACGGCTGACGCTGAAGCCGGTGTTCGTCACGACCTCGAGCCCGCGCGGGCTGCCGTTGGCCATCCCGCCGACGAGCACCTCCGCCAGGTCGACGCCCAGGGTCAGGGAGGTGCCCCACACGGCGTTGAAGTCGGCGTCGGTCAGGCTGTCGTTCTGGCCGTTCTTGACCCACAGCACGAGCGTGCCGCCCGGCTGGATCACGAGGGACCGGGGCGTGCTCGGCCACTCGACGACGTTCGTGCTGACCAGCTCGGCGTCCGGGTACAGGTAGTCGAGCGTGTAGTCGGCGTAGTCGACCGGCTCGGTGGTGGCGTTGAGGATCTCGACGAACTCGTAGCCGTCGGCGGTGCCGACGTTGGTGCTGTCCGGCAGCAGCTCCGTGATCTGCAGCGGGGCGACGTCGAGCGTGGGGTCCGGCGCGGGCACTTCCGTGGGCTCGGGGTCGGGCGTGGGCTCCGGCTCCGGGTCTGGGTCCGGCTCGGGCTCGGGCTCCGGGTCGGGCTCCGGGACGACCAGGGCCGCGGGATCCACCGCGCCGGGGGTCGCGGGCGCTGCGGAGAACAGCACGGCGGTCCCGGAGGGGCCGCCGTCGACCCGGAAGTGCACGGTCGCGTCCGCACCCGCGGAACCGGCCGGGTAGTACGCCCATCCGGCTCCGCCGTCGGGGTCGGTCACGCGGATGCCACGGTTGCCGCCGTTGGCCATCCCGGGCTGGCCGGTCACGCGCACGACCGGGTACTCGGGCGCGGGGGCGCCGACCGCGGCCCAGTGGTCGCGGAACTGCTGCTCGGTGCGGGCGAAGCTGTCCACCGACCCGCTCGTGTACGACAGCCACAGCACCGTGCTGCCACCGGCCGGGACGACGGCGCCCACGGGCACCTCGAGCGGGACGTCGCGGGTCCGGTCCGCGGAGTCGACGTAGGTGTAGGCCAGCTGGTACCCGGCCAGGTCGACGTCGGCGGTGGTGAGGTTGGTGACCTCGACGTACTCGAAGTCGTCCGCCCCGGCGGTGTCGGGGGCGATCTCGGTGACGAGCACGGTCGGCGAGCCGGTGACCGCCAGAGCGGGCGCTCCGGCGGCGACCGTGCCGACCGCGGACGCGGTCAGTGCGGCGGCGGTGAGCAGGGCGGTGGACGCGCGACGGCGCGGTCCGGGCGTGACGGGCATGCGGCAACCTCGGGTCGGGGGCGGTGCGGACGCCCCCACGCAACGGCACCCGCACGTCCGTGAGGTGAACGCAGCACCGACCGGTGATGGCCCGATCCCGAACGCCGTCCGAGGTCAGCGCATCGCAGCCGTCGCGGCCAGCCGTCGATCGACGCGAGCGCCTGCCCCGACCGACGGCACGGAACCCGGCCGCCACCATCGGCGCGCGCGCGGGACGTCGGGGCCCCCCGCGCAGCAGCACGACGCCGTCGTCGATCCAGGACCCGCGCCGGCTGTCAGCGACGTGTGGGCCCGGTGCGCCTAGCGAGCGAAGTAGGCGCTGAAGGTGGGGCTCCACCAGTGGCCGGTCACCCGGGTCCCGGGCGGCAGCAGGTCGGTGAACTCCCGTCTGGACATGAGCCGGCTGAACTCCTTGCGACCTGCCCGGCAGGCGGGCATCCAGTGCAGGAACAGCACGGAGGTGTGGGGCTCGACCGGGAACCACCGGTTCGGCGTCGTGATCACCCAGCACCTGGCGACCCGCGTCTGCTCCGCCACGAACCTGCGCTGCTCGTCCTCGTCGCCGACATGCTCGATGATCGCGTTCGCGAGCGAGAAGTCCACGTAGTCGTCGTCGAAGGGCATGTCACAGCCGTTCGCGACCGTGAAGGGGTACGGGGAGTCGACCGGACGGATGTTGATGCCCATCCGCACCGTGTGCCCCACCACGACGGCCCGCTCGACCACGTCCCCGTTGGCCACGTGCGGGCGGTCTCCGTTGGTACCCACGAGCAGGACTGTCGTGCAGCCGTGCTCCGCCATGAAGGCGCGGATGGACCTGGCCTTCCTGCGCCGGTTGCGGATGCTGTACTGCACGACAGCCGGCCGGACGACCTTCTTGACGACGACTGCTGCGTCCATGGCTCCCCCGGACGTCAGCCGCCCCCTGGTGACGACTGCACCACCGCGGCACCCACTCCCGACGCAACGCGCGCCGCCGCCGCCCAGTCACACTAGCCGATGACGCCGTGAGATCCACTCAGTGACCCAGGCCCTGTGAGCACGAGCAAAGCCCGCCTCGGGCCTGCGGTGTGGCAGGTGAGACGGGCTTTCGCTGTGGAGCCGCCTAACAGAATCGAACTGTTGACCTTCTCATTACGAGTGAGACGCTCTACCGACTGAGCTAAGGCGGCGCGCTCACGGCGCGAGGCGCCACGAGCGGAGCCCACTGTAACCGTCCTGCGCCGCGACACCAAAGCGAGGGCCATGCGGGCGACTCGCCCCGGCGCGCCGTCGGCCACGCTTGCCGCCGTCGCCTCGCCCGGTCAGGCTGGGCGGCGTCCGGGACCCGACCCACGACCGGCGGAGGGAGCCCCCATGACGACCCACCGCGAGCCGTGGCCGCCCGGGACACCGGCCTGGCCGGACCTCATGGTGACCGACCTCGCGCAGGCCGCCGACTTCTACGCGGCGCTGTTCGGGTGGACGTTCGAGTCGGCGCCCGCGCCGGACGGCACCACCTACCTGATCGCGTCGGTCGACGGCCGCAACGCCGCCGGCGTGGGCGACGTCCTGCCCGGGCCGGACGACCCCACCCCGGAGTGGACGATCTACCTGGCCACCGCGGACCTGGACGTCACGGTGGACGCCGCCGTGCACGCGGGCGCGACCGTGCTCGTCCCGCCCATGGACGCCGGGGACGCGGGTGCGCTGACGGTGCTGGTGGACCCGGTCGGGGCGGTCTTCGGGCTGTGGATGTCGGCGGCGCTGACCGGGGTCGACGTCGTCGACGAGCCGGGCGCCATGACGTGGTGCGAGACGATGAGCCACGACGACGACGCGGCGCGGGACTTCTACGCGGCGGTGTTCGGGTACAGGTACACCGACCTCAGCGGCCCCGGGTTCTCCTACCGCACGTTCAGCGTCGAGGGCCGCACCGCCGGCGGCATCGGCCGGCTGCCCGCGGACGCGGTGGGCGACGCCGAGCCGCACTGGCTCATCTACTTCGCCGTGCCGGACGTCGACGACGCCGTCGCGATCGCCGTCGGGCACGGTGGCGGGGTCGTCCGCGAACCGTGGGACAGCGCGTTCGGCCGCATCGCGGTGCTCAGCGGACCCGCCGGCGAGACGTTCGCGGTGCACGCCCGGCTCGAGGTGGACGCCGCCGGGGGGCAGGCGCCGGCGACCGCCTGACCGGCGCACGACTCACCGGCCCGACGGACCGGGCTGACGGCGCACCGTCAGCAGCGCGTCCCCTCGTCGGGCACGGCGCCCTCGAGCAGGTACGCGTCGACGGCGTCGGCGATGCACTCGTTGGAGCGGCCGTACGCGGTGTGCCCCTCCCCCTCGTAGGTGAGCAGCACCGCCGAGGACAGCTGCTCGGCCAGCGCCTGCGCCCAGGCGTACGGCGTCGCCGGGTCGTTCGTCGTGCCGATCACCAGGATGGGCGGCGCCCCCTCGGCCGTGATCGGACCGGCCTGCCCGGTCGCCGGGTACGGCCACTCGGCGCAGACCGCACCGCCGTAGCCGAAGAAGTACCCCACGGTCGGGGCGGCCTCGGCGAGCTCGGCCGCCTCGGCCCGCATGGTCGCCGGGTCGGCCGACGACGCGCCGTCGAGGCAGTTCACCGCGGTGAACGCCTCGGTCGAGTTCGACAGGAAGGTGCCGTCCTCGCCGCGCTCGTTGTAGGCGTCGGCGAGGATGAGCAGGATCGTTCCGTCGCCCTGCCGCAGGGCCGCGGTCAGGCCCTGGGTGAGCGCTCCCCAGTTCTGGTCGTCGTAGAGGGTCACCGCGATGCCGTAGAACGCGAGCGTCCCGGTGAGCACCCGGTCGGACTCGGTCGGCAGCGGGTTGCGCCGGGCGCGGTCCAGCAGGTCGCGGACCTGGGCGAGCCCGTCGTCGACGGTCCCGGTCAGCGGGCAGTCGGCGCCGGCCTGGCAGTCCGCGACGTAGGCACGCAGGGCGTTCTCGAACCCGACGGCCTGCTGGAGCCCGACCTGCGCCGGCTCGAGCGACGGGTCCAGCGCGCCGTCGAGCACGAGCCGGCCGGCCCGCTCGGGGAACAGCCCGGCGTAGGTCGCGCCGAGCGCGGTGCCGTAGGAGTACCCGAGGTAGGTCAGCTGCTCGTCGCCCAGAGCGGCCCGTAGGACGTCGAGGTCACGGGCGGCGCTCACCGTGTCGACGTGCCCCAGCAGCGGGCCGGTGTTGGCGGCGCAGGCCTCACCGAACGCCCGGTAGGCCTCGCGCGCCTCGGCGAGCCCGGCGTCGGAGGCGTAGTCGAAGTCGCGGGAGATCAGCGCGTCCTTGCCCGCGTCGTCCAGGCACGTGACGGGGGACGACAGCCCGACGCCGCGCGGGTCGAAGCCCACCACGTCGTACTCCTCGACCACCCGGTCGGAGATCCGCGCGACCGCCGTCTCGACGAACTCGACCCCGGACCCGCCGGGTCCGCCGGGGTTGATCAGCAGCGAGCCGATCGGGTCGGCGCCGGTGGCGGGCGCGCGCTTGAGTGCGAGCTCGAAGCTGCCGGCACCCGGCTCGGCGTAGTCGATCGGCACGGTCGCGGTGCCGCACTGGAAGTCGCCGCATGCCGACCACTCGATGACCTGGGAGTAGAACGGCTCGAGCGCCGGGTCGACGTCGTCACCGACCACCGGGGTCGACGGCGGCGCGACCGGCTGCTGGTTCTTGGTGGGCGTCGACGAGCACCCCACGAGGCCGAGCGCGAGCACGGCGACCACCGCGGTGAACCGACCGGCGGTGAGGCGTCCCGTGGTGGACCGACCGGCGTGCGCCGTCCCCGACGACCGTGGGACTCGGGGGGTGCGCGGGGCGCGGGCGGGGGACGGCAGGGGCAGGCGCGGCACGCGACCACGGTAACCGGCGGGACGTCGTGCAGCCGCCCGCGTCCGCGCCCCTCCGCGACCGCCCGCTCCCGCGGCTGCCCCGTCCTCCGGCCGCCCGCTCCCGCAGCCGCTCGTCGGTCAGCCCTGCGGCCGCAGCGCGATCGTCATGGCCTCGACCGCGAGCAGCGGTGCGACGTTGCCGGCCAGCCGGGTGCGGGCCTCGCCGATCGCGTCCATCCGGCGCAGCGTCTGCTCGGGGGTGCTCGCCGCCGCCAACGCCCGGACGTCGTCGGCGTGCTCGGTGTTGACCAGGTCGACCCCGGCTCCCAGCTGGACCACCAGCACGTCGCGGTACAGCGAGAGGAGGTCCACCATCGACCGGTCCAGGACGTCGCGCTGGGCCCGCGTGGCCCGGCTCTTCTGGTCCTTCTCCAGCTGGGTCACCTGCGCCCGCAAGCTGGGCGGCAGGGTCGCCGCCCCCTCGGCCCCCATCGCGTGCAGCAGCGCCGCCTTCTCCTGGGCGTCGCGGTGCTCGGTGGCCGCGCGCGCCTCGTCCTGGGCGACCTCGACCAGGTCACCCGCGGCGAGCACCGCGTCCCCGACCCCGCGGATCGCGCCGGGGATCGCCAGCACCCGCGATCGCCGGGCGCGCGCCTGCGGGTCCCGCGCGAGCCGGCGGGCGATACCGATGTGGCTCTGGGAGGCGCGCGCCACGACCGCCGCCACGGCCGGGTCCACACCGTCGCGGGTGACGAGCAGCTCGGCGACCGCCTCGACCGGCGGCACCCGCAGGGCCACCACGCGCGAGCGTGACCGCAGGGTCACCACGACGTCCTGCGGGCTCGGGGCGCACAGCAGCCACACCGTGCGCGGCGGCGGCTCCTCGATGGCCTTGAGCAGCACGTTGGAGGTGCGCTCGGCCATCCGGTCGGCGTCCTCGACGATGATGACCCGCCACCGCCCCTCGGACGGGCTGCGCTGGGCGAGCGACACCAGCGAGCGGGTCTCGTCGATGCGGATCCCGACCAGCTCGGTCGCGACCACGGTGACGTCCGCGTGGGTGCCGGCCAGCGCCGTCGTGCACGCCTGGCAGACCCCGCACCCGCCGCGCTCGCACTGCAGCGCGGCCGCGAACGCCCGGGCCGCGTTGGAGCGCCCGGACCCGGGCGGCCCGGTCAGCAGCCAGGCGTGGGTCATCGCCGCCGGGTCGGTGGCGGCCTCCCGCAGCACCGCCGTCGCGGCCTCCTGCCCGACGACGTCGTCCCACACGCTCACCGGGCCACCGCCACCCCGAGCTCGGCGGCGACGCGCGCGCGGACGAGGGCCTGGACGTCGTCGACGGGCCGGGCGGCGTCGAGCACGAGCCACCGGCCGGAGGTGTCGGCCGCGGCGCGGCGCAGGAACGTCTCGCGGGTGCGGCGGTGGAACTCCTCCCCCGCCCGCTCGAGCCGGTCGGGGGCGCCGTCCAGCCGCGCCAGGCCCGCGCGCGGGTCCAGGTCGAGCAGCACGGTCACGTCCGGCACCAGGCCGTCCGCCGCCCACAGGGACAGCCGCTCGACCTCGTCCTCGCCGAGGTCGCGCCCGTTGCCCTGGTACGCCACCGACGAGTCGAGGTAGCGGTCGGTGAGCACCACCGCCCCGCGCGCCAGCGCCGGCCGCACCACCGTGTGCACGTGGTGCGCCCGGTCCGTGGCGTACAGCAGCGCCTCGGTGCGCGCGTCGACGTCGTCCCCGTGCAGCACGGCGGTGCGCAGCAGCCGGCCGAGGTCCGTCCCACCCGGCTCCCGGGTGAGCACGGCCTCCCGACCCAGGACGTCCCGCACCCACGCGCCGAGCAGCCGCAGCTGGGTCGACTTCCCGGCGCCGTCCCCGCCCTCGAACGACACGAAGAGGCCGGTCGGCGGGCCGGTCGGGGCGGGCGTGGTCACGTGCGCCAGGGTATCCGGCGCCACCCACGTGCCCGATCGCCGCGACCCGCGTCACTCACCGGGGTAGGTGACCCCGATCTGGCGGCGGACCTCGTCCATCGTCCGCATGACGTCGAGGGTGCCGTCCCAGGTCATCCGGTCGCTCTGCGTGCGGCCCTGCGCCACGCAGCGCGCGACCTCGGCGGCCTCGTACTGCAGGCCGCGCTTGGCGTGCTGGTCGAACGTCCACCGGGCGCCGTCGTTGCGGTTCACCACGAACGACGACGGCGCGTAGAAGCTGCCCTCGACCTGGATCGAGCCCTCGGTACCCGAGATGTGCGCGCGCGTGGGGGTGCGCGACCACAGCGTCGTGGACAGCGTCGCCTGCACCTGCTCGCCGTAGGTCAGCACCACGCTGACCTGGCCGTCGACGCCGGTCTCGGTGAGCTGGCCGACCGCGTGCACGGCGTCGGGCACACCGAGGAAGTCGTGCGCGAAGGAGATGGGGTACACCCCGAGGTCCAGCAGGGCGCCACCGGCCAGCGCGGGGTCGAACAGGCGGCTGGTCGGGTCGAACCGGAACCGCTGGCCGTGGTCGGCCGAGATGTTGACGATCTCGCCGATCTCCCCGGCGCGGATGACCTGGTGCACCTTGGCGATGTGCGGCAGGAAGCGCGTCCACATCGCCTCCATGACGAAGACGCCCGCCGCGCGGGCGGCGGCGAACACCTCCTCGGCCTCGCCGGTGTTGCGGGTGAACGCCTTCTCCACCAGGACGTGCTTGCCGGCGGCGATGGCCAGCAGCGCGTGCTCGCGGTGCTCGGAGTGCGGCGTGGCGACGTAGACGGCGTCGACCTGCGGGTCCTCGACGAGCTGGCGGTACCCGAGGTGGGTCGTGGGGATCCCGTGCGCGGTCGCGAACCGGGACGAGCGGTCCCGGTTGCGGGACCCGACGGCGACGAGCTGCGCGCGGGTGTGCGCGTTGACGGCGTCGGCGAAGGAGGCGGCGATACCGCCGGCTCCGAGGATGCCCCAGCGGATCGGCGGGGCGGTGCGGGGGTCCTCGACATGGCTCATGGCGACCAACCTAGTCGGTGACGCCGGTCACCCCGCCCGCCCCGCGGGCTACTTCTTGGCGGCCGCCTTCTTGGCCGGAGCGCGCTTGGCCGGGGCCTTGCGGGCGGCGGGCTTGCGGCCCTTGGCCGGCCCGCGGGCCCGCTTCTCCTCGAGCAGCTCGGCGGCACGCTCGAGGGTCACGGACTCGACCGCGTCCTCCTTGCGCAGCGTCGCGTTCGTCTCGCCGTCGGTCACGTACGGGCCGAAGCGACCCTCCTTGACCACGACGGGCTTCTTGGACACCGGGTCCTCGCCGAGCTCGCGCAGCGGCGCGGCCGCCGTCGCGCCGCGGCCGCGCTTGGGCTGGGCGTAGATCGCCAGCGCCTCCTCGAGGGTGATGTCGAACATCGCCTCCTCGGTCGGCAGCGTGCGCGAGTCCGTGCCCCGCTTGAGGTAGGGGCCGTACCGGCCGTTCTGCGCGGTGATCTCCACGCCGGACTCCGGGTCCACGCCCACCACGCGCGGCAGCGACAGCAGCCGCAGGGCGTCGTCGAGGGTGACCTCCGCCAGCTGCATCGTCTTGAGCAGGGACGCCGTCCGCGGCTTGGGGGCCGCGGCGAGCGCCTTCTTCCTGGCGGCGGCCGACAGGCCCGGGTCGAGCTCGGGCTCGGGCAGCAGCTCGGTCACGTACGGCCCGTACCGCCCACTGCGCGCCACGATCGTGGTGCCGGTGGACGGGTCCTCGCCGAGCACCCGGTCCCCGTCGGCCTGGGTCTCGATCAGCTCGCGCGCCCGCTCGGCGGTGAGCTCGTCCGGGGCCAGGTCGTCGGGGACCGACGCGCGCTTGGGGTCGCCGTTGGCGTCCAGCGCGGACGGGTCCTCCACGTACGGGCCGTAGCGGCCGACCCGCAGGGTCAGGCCGTCACCCAGCGGGATGGAGTTGACCTCGCGGGCGTCGATCTCGCCCAGCCCCTCGACGAGCTGACGCAGCCCGCCGGTCAGCTCGGGGTCGCCCCCGGAGCCGCTGCCACCCGTACCGGCGGCCCCGCTGCCGCTGCCGAAGTAGAACCGGCCGAGCCACTCGCGCCGGTCCTCCCGTCCGGCGGCGATCCGGTCGAGGTCGGCCTCCATGGCGGCGGTGAAGTCGTAGTCCACCAGCCGCTCGAAGTTCTCCTCCAGCAGGCGGGTGACGGCGAACGCGAGCCAGCTGGGCACCAGCGCCTGGCCGCGGGAGATCACGTAGCCGCGGTCCTGGATGACCGAGATGGTCGCGGCGTACGTCGAGGGCCGGCCGATGCCGCGCTCCTCCAGCGCCTTGATGAGGGACGCCTCGGTGTAGCGCGGCGGCGGTGAGGTGCGGTGCCCGTCGGCCGTCAGGTCGGTCGCGGTGAGCGCGTCGCCCTCCGCCATCTTCGGCAGCCGGGTCTCCGCCGGGGCGCCCTTCCCGGCGCCGGTGCCGGTGCCCTCCCCGGCTGTCCCGGCGGACGCGCCGCCGGGCGCTGCGCCCTTCGCCGCCGGTGCACCCGCGGCGTCGTCGGCGTAGCGGTCGGTGTCGCGGCCCTCCTCGTACGCGGCCATGAACCCGCGGAACGTGATGACGGTGCCGGACGCGGCGAACACGGCGTCGCGTCCGTCGGCGGCCTGCGCGCCCAGGCGGACCGACGCCGTGGAGCCCTTGGCGTCGGCCATCTGCGAGGCGACGGTTCGCTTCCAGATCAGCTCGTACAGGCGGAACTGGTCACCGGACAGCTCCCGCGCGACCTGCGCGGGCGTGCGGAACGAGTCCCCGGCGGGCCGGATCGCCTCGTGCGCCTCCTGCGCACCCTTGTTCTTGGACGCGTACACCCGCGGCGAGCCGGGCACGTACTCCGCGCCGTACAGCTCGGCCGCCTGGCGCCGGGCGGCGTCGATCGCCTGCGAGCTCAGCGCGGGCGAGTCCGTCCGCATGTAGGTGATGTAGCCGTTCTCGTACAGGCCCTGCGCCGTGCGCATGGTCTGCCGCGAGCCCATCCGCAGCTTCCGGGACGCCTCCTGCTGGAGGGTCGACGTCGTGAAGGGTGCGGCCGGCTTGCGCGAGTACGGCTTGGTGTCCAGGCTCCGGACGGTGAACCGGCTGGTGGCGAGCCCGTCGACCAGCGCGTTCGCAGCCACCTCGTCGAGGTGGACGGTATCGGCGGTGGTCAGCGCACCGCGGTCGTCGAAGTCGCGCCCGGTCGCGACGCGGGCGCCGTCGACGGTCGCCAGGCGCGCGGCGAAGCGGGCGGCGTCGGCAGCATCGTCGGAGTGGGGCTCGCTGACGGCGAAGTCGCCGCGCACGTCCCAGTAGTCCGCGGCCCGGAACGCCATCCGCTCCCGCTCGCGCTCGACCACCAGGCGGGTCGCGACGGACTGGACGCGTCCGGCGGACAGGCCCTGGCGGACCTTGCGCCACAGGACCGGGGACACCTCGTAGCCGTAGAGACGGTCCAGGATGCGGCGGGTCTCCTGGGCGTCGACGAGCGCGCCGTCGAGCTCGCGGGTGTTCTCCAGGGCGCGGGTGATGGCCTCGCGGGTGATCTCGTGGAAGACCATCCGCTTGACCGGCACCTTGGGCTTGAGCTCCTGCAGCAGGTGCCAGGCGATGGCCTCGCCCTCGCGGTCCTCGTCGGTGGCGAGGAAGAGCTCGTCGGAGTCCTTGAGCAGCCGCTTGAGCTCGGCGACCTTCTTCTTCTTGTCCGCGTCGACGACGTAGTACGGCTCGAACCCGTTCTCGACGTCGACCGCGAACTTGCCGAAGGGTCCCTTCTTCATCTCCGCGGGCAGCTCGGACGGCTGCGGCAGGTCACGGATGTGACCCACGCTGGCCTCGACCTCGTACCCGTCACCGAGGTAGCCGGCGATCGTGCGCGCCTTGGCAGGCGACTCCACGATGACCAGCTTGCGGGAGGCGGACATACGAACCCTCATCTCTCCAGACAGCGGACGGGCCGACCGAGCGCGTCGCCGCGCACTCTACGTCCCTGCGTCAACCGGCTCGTCCGGCCGCGTCCCGGACGGCGAGCAGGACGGCGAACGCCAGGCACGCCGCGGCGACGATGCCCAGCGCGCCGCCGATGTACCCGGTGATCAGCTCCCCCGCGGTGGCCGGCGCGTCCGGCGCCAGCCAGACCTGCCGCAGGGCGATCGCGGCCGGGACGCCGGCGCCCACGGACGCCAGCACGAGCATCCCGCCGAGCACGCGCGAGGTGTTGCGGGCCGGTGCGTCGCGCAGCGCCAGCGCTGCGGTGGCGGACATGTCGACCGGGGCGTCGCCGCCGTCCCCGGTGCGGACGCCGGGGACCGACCGGTGCGCCGGACGCGACAGCGCGGCCAGCGCGCACGCCAGACCGGTCCAGGCCAGCACCACCAGGATCGCGGCGACCACGTCGCTCGGCCGGTGCCAGCGCCCGATCAGCGTCGAGACGCCGGTGGCCGAGGTGTAGACCGCGCCCAGCACGGCGGCCCACGGCCGCGCCCGCGGCGGCACCACGAACACCAGGGCGGCGGACACGGACGCGGCGGCGGTGGTGTGCCCGCTGGGCAGCGCGTTGGCCGAGCCGGGCGAGATGCCCAGCTGCGGGCGGTCGAACACCCAGTACTTGAGCACCTGGGTGGTGAGGTTGGCGCCACCCATGAGCACCGCGACCTGCACCGCGAGCTCCCACCGGCGGCGCAGGGTCGCGATGAGCACCGCCGCGAGCAGCACGAGCGCGATGTACGGGACGGAGACGACGTCGAGCACGGGCTCGGCGACCTGCCACAGCCGCCCGCGGCCGTACGACGACCCCTCGAAGACCACCTGGTCCACGCGCTGGCCGGTGTAGGTCCGCACGAACACCCGGTAGGTCAGCCAGACGCCGGCCGCGGAGCCGAGCGCGACCAGCAGGCAGAACAGCACCGCTCCCACGCGTCGGCGGCGCCCGGCCGGGTACGGCCCGGACCGGGGCGTGGGGACGTGCGCGGTGGAGGACACCCCACCACGGTAGGCGAGCGGACCGACGTCGAGGACCGGCTACCCGGCCGTCGCGCCCGGGCGCGGGGTCAGGTCTGCGGCGTCAGCATGCCGTCGGCCACCATGCCGCGGACGGCGGGCAGGACCTCCGCGGCGACGTCGGCCGCGGGCACCTCGAACAGCGCCGCGATGCCACCCACCAGCTGGGCGACCGTGAGCTCGCCGTCGCACGCGCCGACCAGGCCGGCCAGCGCCGTCCCGGCGCGCACCGCCCGGCCCAGCCCCCCGCCCTGGCGGAGCAGCACGACGTCCGGGTCGGGGCTGCCCGGTGTGAGGTAGCGCTCCTCGGTCACATCGGCGGCGACCGTCAGCCGGGTGGATGCGAGCGCCGCGTCGTCGGTGCAGGCCAGCCAGTCGTGCGCGGCCAGCGCGGCGGCGACGTGCGCGCCGAGCGGCTGCTGGACGGCGCCGGTGCGCTCCTCGAGCCGGCGCAGCGTGGGCCGGCCGCTGACCGGGCGGCGCAGGGTGACGATCCCGAACCCGATCGCGGTCACGTCGCGGGCGGCGAAGTCGTCCAGCCATGCCCCGTACCGGGCCCGCCAGTCCTCCGGGTCGCGCTCGGGGGTGGACCCGCCGTCGCGGATCCAGGTCTCGGCGTACTCGGCCGGGTCCTGCAGCTCGCGCTGCACGACCCACCCGTCCAGCCCGGACTCGTCCAGCCAGCGTCCCACGCGCTCGTCCCAGTCCTGGCCGCCGCGTACCTCCCAGTTGCCGAGCAGCTGCGCCACTCCGCCCGGCTCGAGCACCTGGCCCACCCCCGTGATCAGGTCCCGGACGACGGCGTCCCCGGCGCGGCCCCCGTCGCGGTACTCGTACGCCGGCATGCCGGCCACGCGGGGGGTGATCACGAACGGCGGGTTGGACACCACGAGCCCGAAGCGCTCGCCGGTGACCGGCTCGAGCATGGAGCCGCTCCGCAGCTCGAGCCGGTCGGCGCCCAGACCGGCGAGCGCGGCGTTGAACCGCGCGAAGGCGAGCGCCCGGGTGGAGATGTCCGTGCCGACGACGGCGTCGGCGTGCCGGGAGGCGTGCAGCGCCTGGATGCCGCAGCCCGTGCCCAGGTCCAGCGCCCGCCCGACGGGGTCGCGGACCGTCACCTGGGCGAGCGTGGTCGACGCACCACCGACGCCCAGGACGTGGTCGGTGCGCAGCGCGCGGCCGGTCGCCAGCTCGCCGAGGTCGGACGCGAGCCACCAGTCGACGGTGCCGGCCGCGTCCTCGGCGCGGTAGGGGCGCAGGTCGACGACGGCGCGCACGGGGTCGCCCGCACCCCAGCCCGCCGCCGCCACCAGCCCGAGCGCGACCGCGCCGTCGACCCCGAGCCGGGCGAAGGCGCGCTCGGCGTCCGCCCGGGCGACGTGGGTCCCGAGCACGAACAGCCGGACCAGGGACGCACGCTCCGGCGCGGACGAGCCGGGGCCGGTCGCGCGCAGGGCCGGCACCGGCTCCTCGCGGTGCAGGGCCGCCGACGCCACCGGGCCGAGCAGCTCCTCGACGCCGTCGACGGTGTACCCCGCGGCGTCGAGGTCACCGCGGAGGTGGTCGAGCCGGTGCGGGTCGGTGCGCGGCAGGTCGTGGGTGCTCACGCGGCCATCATCGCGCTCGCGGGGCCGGCCGCCGCGCGGGTGCGCGTGCGGCGGGCGGGTCAGGCGTCGAGGGGCACGTCGAGGTCGACCACGATCGGCAGGTGGTCGCTCGCGCGGCGGGTGACGTCGTCGGACCGGATGGTCGAGCCGGTGACGCGCAGCCCCGGGCTCACCAGCACCGCGTCGAGGCGGCGACGTGGCCGACGCGCGGTGAAGGTCGGTGCGGCCGACTCGACCGCGTCCACCAGCCCCGACCCCAGCCGGGCCCAGACGGGGCCGCCGGGCTGCTCGTTGAGGTCACCCATCACGACGTACGGGCCCGGCTCGGTGAGCATGTCGTGCAGGACGCGGTCCAGGTGGGCCAGGCGCTCGCGGGAGCCGAGCGGCAGGTGGATGTCCACGACCGTCACCCCGCCGATCCGTGCGAGGCAGTAGCCGCGCGGCACCTGTCCCAGCCGCCACGGCAGCGCCCGGCCCCGGGCGCCGTCGACCCGCACGCCCTGACGGACCAGCAGGGCCGTGGTGCGCGACGGGCCCTCACCCACCACGACGCGCTGCCCGGTCAGGCCCGCCAGCTCGGCCAGCCGCCGGTGACCGTGCCGGCCCCGGGGCGGCTCCTGCAGGGCGAGCACGTCGGGGCGGGCGTCGTCGATCACCTCGACGAGCGCACCGACACCGATGTCCAGACCCTTGACGTTGTACGTCATCACCCGCATGGGGCCATCACACCCCAGGGCCCGGGTCCGCGCCCGGGGTGAGCCGGTCCCGGGTGCCGCCGTCAGTCGCGGACCAGTGCCGGCTCCTGGTCGACGTGGTCCTCGCTGTCGACCCGCGCCGCCCGCACCCGCGAGGCGATGACGGCGCCGAAGGCGATCACCGTCGCGGCCAGCGCGATCCCCAGGCGGGCGGCGTGGTTGGCGTCGTCGCCCACGCTGATCGTGACGATGGCCGGGGCGATGAGCAGCGCGACCAGGTTCATCACCTTGATCAACGGGTTGATGGCCGGTCCAGCGGTGTCCTTGAACGGGTCACCCACCGTGTCGCCGATGACCACCGCGGCGTGCGCCTCGGAGTTCTTGCCGCCGTAGTGGCCGTCCTCGACGATCTTCTTCGCGTTGTCCCAGGCGCCGCCCGCGTTGGCCAGGAACACGGCCATCAGCACGCCGGTGGCGATCGCGCCGGCGAGGAAGCCGGCCAGCGGGCCCACGCCGAGGCCGAACCCGACGGCGATCGGTGCGAACGCGGCGAGCAGCCCGGGCGTCGCGAGCTCGCGCAGGGAGTCGCGGGTGCAGATGTCCACCACGCGGCCGTACTCGGGCCGCACCTCGCCGGTCATGATGCCGGGGTTGTCCCGGAACTGGCGGCGGACCTCGAACACGATCGCGCCGGCGGCGCGGGTGACGGCGTCGATCGCCAGTCCCGAGAACAGGAACACCGTCGCGCCGCCCAGGATGACGCCGACCAGGGTGACCGGGCTGATGATGTCGTAGCTGAGCATCGCCCCGGTGACGCCGGTGAGCCCGGCGACCGTCTCCCCCAGCCCGTCCAGGGCCGTGGAGACCGAGGCCGCGTACGAGCCGAACAGCGCGGTCGCGGCCAGCACGGCGGTCGCGATGGCGATGCCCTTGGTGATCGCCTTGGTGGTGTTGCCGACGGCGTCGAGGTCGGTCAGGGTCTGGGCGCCGTCGGCGGAGACGTCGCCCGACATCTCCGCGATGCCCTGCGCGTTGTCGCTCACCGGGCCGAAGGTGTCCATCGCGACGATGACGCCGACGGTGGTGAGCAGACCGCAGCCGGCCAGCGCGATGAGGAACAGGGCGAGGATCACCGACCCGCCGGACAGCAGGAACGCGGCGCAGATCGCGGCGGCGATGATGCCGGCGGTGTAGACGGCGGACTCCAGGCCCACCCCGATCCCGGACAGCACGACCGTGGCCGCGCCGGTCTGCGAGGTGCGCGCGACGTGCAGGGTCGGCTTGGACGTCGTCCCGGTGAAGTACCCGGTCAGCCACAGGATGATGCCGGCCAGGACGATGCCGATGAGCACCGCGCCGGTGGCCACGAGCCGGGGGTCCCCGGTGTTCGCGGCGAGCGCGCCGTCCACGCCGGTCAGCTCGGCGAACGAGCCGGGCAGGTAGATGAACGCGGCGATCGCCGACAGCACGGCGGCGACCGCCGCGGAGGTGTAGAAGCCGCGGTTGATCGCCGTCAGTCCGCTCTCGTCGCCGCGGACCCGGGTGATCATGACCCCGAGGATCGCGGTGAGCGCACCGATCGCGGGCACGATGAGGGGGAAGACCAGGCCCTGCTCGCCGAATGCCGCCTTGCCCAGGATCAGCGCCGCGACGAGGGTCACGGCGTAGGACTCGAACAGGTCGGCAGCCATGCCGGCGCAGTCGCCGACGTTGTCCCCGACGTTGTCGGCGATGGTCGCGGCGTTGCGGGGGTCGTCCTCGGGGATGTTCTTCTCGACCTTGCCGACGAGGTCGGCGCCGACGTCGGCCGCCTTGGTGAAGATGCCGCCGCCGACCCGCATGAACATGGCCAGCAGCGCCGCGCCGAAGCCGAAGCCCTCCAGCACCGCCGGCGCGTCACCGCGCCAGATCAGCACCACGACGGCTGCCCCGGCCAGACCGAGACCGACGACGCACATGCCGACCACGCCGCCGGTGCGGAACGCGATCCGGGCGCCCTCGGAGCGGCCGCCGGGCAGGGACGCTGCCGCGGCGACCCGCAGGTTCGCGCGGGTGGCCAGCCACATGCCGAGGTAGCCGATCGCCGCCGAGCACCCCGCGCCGAGCACGAAGAAGACCGAGCGACCGACCTTGATGCCGGTGTCACCCGGCAGCAGGAACAGCAGCGCGCAGACCACCAGGGCGAACAGCGCCAGGGTGCGGAACTGCCGGTTGAGGTAGGCGGACGCGCCTTCCTGGATGGCCTGCGCGATGTCCTGCATCCGGCGGGTCCCCTCGCCGGCGGCGAGCACCTGCCGGCGGAGCACGACCGCGTAGAACAGGCAGGCCACGGCGATCACCGCGACCACGCCGACGATCGTGAGGCTCGTGGTTCCGAGCGTGAGCATGCGTCCTCCTCGACACCCGCGCAGGCCCGAGAGCCGACGCCCCCCTGTGCTCCGACGGCCTCGTTGCCGCCGGACTGCGCGCAGTCTAGCCAGACGCTCGGTGCCCCAGGTCCGCCTTCGGCGGATCGGTCGGAGGTGCCGGTCGAGCCCGGCGTGCCGTGCCGGCGGCCGTCGGCGCGGGCCGCCAGGACCGCCTCAGCTGGCGAGCGCGGCCTCGAGCGTCTCGTGGATGGTGAAGACCTGCGTCAGGGCGGTGATCCGGAAGACCTTGATGACCTTCTCCTGGTCGATGACCAGCTGCAGGCGCCCGCCGAAGCCGCGCACCTTCTTGAGCGCACCGACGAGCACGCCCAGGCCCGTGGAGTCCATGAAGGTGACCCCGGTGAGATCGACGATGACGTCGGTGTGGTCGGCGTCGATCAGGTCGGCGAGCTTCTCACGCAGGGACGCGGCGGTGTAGACGTCGATCTCACCGGCGACCTGGACCACCACCTGGTCACCGTGCACCTCTGTGTGGACGGAGACGTCCATGGCTCACCTCCTGGGGAACGACCACCGTATCTAACCAAACCCGGGGCCCGGCGTGCCGGGGACGACGGTCCGTGGCCGCCGTCCGGGGGACGGGCGCCGGGCCCGCTCGCGGCGGGCGGTGCCCGCGGGTGGGAGACTGGGCACGTGGGAGAGACCGGGCAGGGCGGGCGGTGACCGAGGCGGCGCACCGCTCGGAGGAGCTGCTCGACGTGCTGGTGGCCCACGGGCGCCGCGCTGACCGGCTGACCCACGTCCATCACGTGCCCGAGCGGTCCGGGACCCCGGCGGACTGGCCCGCCTGGGCGGACCCGGACCTGGTCGCCGGGTACCGCGCGCTCGGCGTGAGCCGCCCGTGGGAGCACCAGGTCGAGGCCGCCGACGCCGCCTGGTCGCGCCGGCACACCGTGGTGGCCACGTCCACCGGCTCGGGCAAGTCGCTGGCGTTCTGGCTGCCGTCCCTGACCTCCGTGCGGACGGACGTCGCAGCGTCGGTCCTGGACCCCGGGCGGATCGAGTCGGCCCGGCGCCGGGGATCGGTCCTGTACCTGTCCCCCACCAAGGCGCTCGCGGCCGACCAGCTGGTCGCACTGGAACGGCTGCTCGACGCCGGGCACGCGCGCGACGTCCGGGTGGCGACCTGCGACGGCGACACCCCCGTGGAGGAGCGCCGGTGGGTGCAGGACCACGCCGACGTCGTCCTGACCAACCCCGACTCCCTGCACTTCGCGCTGCTGCCGCACCACCGGCGCTGGGTCCGGCTGCTCACCTCGTTGCGCTACGTCGTGGTGGACGAGTGCCACGCCTTCCGCGGTGTGTTCGGGGCGCACGTCGCCGCGGTGCTCCGACGACTGCGTCGGCTCGCCGCGCACCTGGGCGACCCGGCCGGCCCGACCTTCCTCATGGCGTCGGCGACCACGGCCGACCCGGCGGTCAGTGCGGCGCGGCTGCTGGGCGTCGCGCCCGACGACGTCGTCGCCGTCACCCACGACCGGGCACCGGCCGGCCGGCGGACGTTCGCGCTGTGGCAGCCTCCCGAGCTGCCCGGCCATGGCGGGCCGGACGACGGCGGAGCATTCACCCGGGCGGCCGAGCCGCTCGAGGACGACCCGTGGGCATCTGCGGTCTCCAGCGGTGCGCCGGCGTCGGCGGCACCGACCGCGACGGTCGCACCCGCACGTGCTGCCGGTGCCGGTGGGGCCACTGCTGGTGACGAGGGTGCCGCCGGGGTCGGCGGGGTCGGCGGGGTCGGCGGGGTCGCTGATGGTGGAAGCCCGGTCACCGGGTCCGACGGCCGCCCGGCCGGCCCGGACGACGGGCGGCTGCTGGGCAGCGGGTCGGGGGTCGTCGAGGACGATCCCGCGCGGCCGCGCCGGTCGGCCACCGCGGAGATCGCGGACCTGCTCGCCGACCTCACCGTGGCCGGGGCGCGCACGCTGGCGTTCACGCGGTCCCGGCGCGCGGCGGAGTCGGTCGCCACCGTCACCCAGCAGCACCTGGTGTCCGTCGACCCGTCGCTGGCCGGCACGGTGGCGGCGTACCGGGGCGGCTACCTGCCCGAGGAGCGGCGGGCCCTGGAGTCGGCGATCCGCGACGGTCGGCTGCGCGCGCTGGCGACGACCAACGCGCTGGAGCTCGGCGTGGACATCTCCGGGCTCGACGTCGTGCTGATCGCCGGCTGGCCCGGCACCCGGGTGTCGTTGTGGCAGCAGGCGGGCCGCGCCGGGCGGGCCGGGAGCGAAGGACTGGTGGCGCTCGTCGCGCGCGAGGACCCGCTGGACACCTTCCTGGTTCACCACCCGGAGGCGATCTTCGACGCCGGCGTCGAGGCGACCGTGTTCGACCCGACGAACCCGTACGTGCTTGCCCCGCACCTGTGCGCGGCCGCGGCGGAGCTGCCGTTGCGGGCCGAGGACTGCGACCTGTTCGGGCCCGGCACCCGTGAGCTGCTGGACGTCCTCGTCGACCGCGGCGCGCTGCGCCGACGCGCGTCGGGCTGGTACTGGACGCACGCGGACAGCGCCGCCCGGCTGACGGACCTGCGCGGCACCGGCGGTGACCCCGTCCGCGTGGTGGAGGCGGTCACGGGACGGATGCTCGGGACGGTCGACGCGTCGTCGGCGGACGCCACGCTGCACCCGGGGGCCGTGTACGTGCACCAGGGCGCGACCTTCGTCGTCGAGGAGCTGCACCTGGCCGACGGCGTCGCGCTGGTCGACCGGCGGTCGGTCGACTTCGGCACGTGGGCGCGCTGGCTGACGTCCATCGAGATCCGAGCGGTGCGCGAGCGGCGCGAGTGGGGACCGGTCATGTGGGGCTTCGGTCCGGTCGACGTCACGACGCAGGTGGTCAGCTTCCAGCGCAAGCGCATCCCGGACATGCAGGTGGTCGGGTCCGAGCCGCTGGACCTGCCGGCCCAGACGCTGTCCACCACGGGGGTGTGGTGGACAGCGCCGGCGTCGATCCTCGAAGACGCCGGGATCGACGCGGACGTGGCACCGGGCGCGCTGCACGCGGCCGAGCACGCGTCCATCGGGCTGCTCCCACTGCTGGCGACGTGCGACCGGTGGGACCTGGGCGGGGTGTCGACCGCGATGCACGTCGACACCGAGCAGGCAACCGTCTTCGTCTACGACGCGTACCCCGGGGGTGCCGGCTTCGCCGAGCGCGGGTTCCACCTGGGAACGGCCTGGCTGCGAGCGACCCGCGAGGCGATCGCGACCTGCCGCTGCTCGACGGGCTGCCCCGCGTGCGTGCAGTCCCCCAAGTGCGGCAACGGCAACAACCCGCTCGAGAAGCACGCCGCCGTGCGGCTGCTGGACGCCGTCCTGGCTCACGCGCCGGGCTGACCGTGCACTGGCCGGTGGTCCGTCGGCGGCGCTCACCGAGGGCGGCTTCGCGGCGGCCACCGAGCGGCGGCACTCGGGGCGGGGCTCACCGGTCACGGCCCGCTCCAGCGCCGCCCGGACGCAGATCCGCCGGCCCCGCCCGGGCACGTGCGGTTGCGGTCCCCGGTGACCCCGCGGACCGTGCGGTGCTGACGACGACGGCGCCGTCCGCCCCGGGGCGGCAGCCCGTGAGCCGGGCGCCGTTGCGGCCCGCCACCTCGCGCGCGACCGCGCACGCTGCGGCGCCGGTGCCGCCGGGGTCCGCGAGCCGCGCGGCCGCGGCCAGGGCCGCCAGGTCGGCCGCCGACTGCGCGGCCGACCTGGCACGTTCGGCGCCCGCGAGCGCCGCCACCCCGACCAGCAGGACGAGGGCGACGGCGACCAGCCCGAGGACGAGCACCGTGCCGGACCCGCGCTCGTCCCCGTGTCCCGGGCGCCGGCGGGTCACGGCTCGATCCGGGCGGTGGCCGTCGCCCGAGCGGTCAGACCCGCCGGGGCGAGCGGTCCGGGTCCGAGCGGCCGGTGCACCGTGACCGTGACCCACTCCCCGCCCCGGGAGACCGCCACGCCCGCCCCGCCGCCCGCGACCCGCCCCGCCACCGCAGTGACCTCGGCGACGTCCTCCCCGAGCGCGGCGGCCCGGGCGCCGGCCCGCGCGGCATCGGCGCACCGCAGCTGCGCGGTCGCCGCCCCGGACAGGAGCACCACGACCAGCAGCAGCCCGACCACGGCCGGCAGGGCGAGGGCCAGCTCGGCCGTCACCGTGCCCCGCTCCCGGTGGCCGGGCGGTGCCGGCCGGCCAGGACGGGCAGGCCGCGGGCCACGGGCCCTCGCATCCCGGTTCATACGGACAGCGCGGACCGGATGATCCCGAGCAGCAGCTCGCGCACCTCGGCACTGCGCAGGATCACCACCAGCAGCCCGGCGAACCCCGCGGCGGCGACCGTCGCGATCGCGTACTCGGCGGTCGCCATGCCGGCCTCCGGATCGACCTGCCGGTCCACCGGCCCGGCCGGGACGTGCTCGGCCGGGTCCGTGATCGCCGTGTGCGCGGGCTCGGAGGTGAGCGGCGCCGCCGGCTCGCAGGTGACCGGCGCCGCCGGGTGGGCCGGACGGCGCTCCGCGGGGTCGGACACCGTCGCATGCGCCGGGCGGGCCGGCGACCCCGGCACGGAGCCGGCCGACGGGGACCGCCCCGCGGTGCGCCGGGCCGTCAGTGCCCGGTGGGTCAGGGTGAGGGACATGGTGTGCTCCTTGTCGTCGGGGTGATCGCGCAGTCCACGCTGCCCGCCGCGCCATGGCGTGCGGCGTGCCCGTCGGCGCCCCGGTGGACGACGGCGGCCCGGGCGCGGCCTGAGGACGGGCCGGTGGCTCACCGCGTGAGCTGGCTGCCGACGGAGACCATCACCGGGACGAGCCCGATCAGCACGAACGCCGGCAGGAAGCACAGCCCCAGCGGCAGGACCAGCCGGACACCGAGCCGCCCGGCCGCCTCGCGCGCTTCCGTGCGCCGCGCGCGCAGCAGGTGGTCGGCCGCGGCGCGCAGGGCCGGTCCCGGCGCCGCACCGCTCGACCACGTCGCACCGAGGCACCGCACCACCGGATCCAGCCGCGCCGGCGCCCCGACCCAGGCGTTGTGCCAGCCGGCACCCATCACCAGTGCGGCGGACACGCGCACCAGCGCGTCCCCGTCGGCGCCCCCGAGCGCACGGCCCACCGCGGTGAGCGCCCGCGGCAGGCCGGCCCCGGACGCGATGGCGGCGTCCAGCAGCCGCAGCACCACGACGACGTCGACCGGTCCGGACTCGTCCGGGACAGGGGTGACCTCGGCGACCGGGGCGCGCGCGACGGCTCGCAGCCGCCGGGCGCGACCGGTCCACCACCAGGGCAGGGCGGCAGTGGCGGCGAGCGTGCCCGCGAGGACCAGCAGGGGCGTCATGTCGCCGGGCCGGCGGCCGCCGCGCTGCGGGCCAGGTGGGCGGTCCAGGCGCGGCCGGTCACGACGAGCACGACGCCCGCGCCGAGTGCCGCGGAGCCGACCGCACCGTCCAGCAGTACGCCCACCGGGTCCGCACCCACGGCGGTGCCGAGCACCACGCCGAGCGCGGGCAGCCCCGTGAGCACTCGGGCGGTCGCGCGGGGACCGGCGAGCGCGGCTCGCCGGTCCCCGTCGGCCTCGGCCTGCGCGACCAGTGCCTGCGCGACGCCGTCCAACAGGGGGGCCAGGGGCGCACCGAGCTCGGCGGCGAGGCGTCCGGCGACCACGACGACGACGGCCTGGGCGCGCTCGCCGCGATGTCGCGTCAGGTCGTCGACGCCCGGCCCACCCGGTGGCACGGGGACACCGAGCACCTGCGACCACGCAGACCCGGGGTCGGCGCCGGACCTGAGCCGTGCGGCGACGTCGGTCACCAGCGGGGCCAGGTCCGGGCGGTCCCCGGCGGTGCGGCCGGGGCCGGGCAGGTGGCGGGTCAGTGCGCCGAGCACGCCGCGGTGGACCCTCGCACCGGCACCGGCACCGGCACCGGCACCGGTGCCCGGCACCGGATCGGGGCGACCCCGCCCGACGCCGGCCCGGGCGGCCCGGGCCGGTGAGCGTCCCACCGGTCCGCGGAGCACCAGGACCGCCGCGGCGACCGTGGCCGCCAGCAGCCAGCTCACCGGTCACCCGCGCGGAGCCGCCGCTCCAGGGACGACCACCCGGGCCCCTGCCGGACGCCCTCGGGGTCCGTCGGGCCGGCCGGACCCCCGGCGTCGACGGCGTCGGGACGGCGGCTGAGGGCCGTGACGACCTCGACCCTCCCGGTCGCGTCGCGCTGCACCACGCCGATCTCCGCGAGCACCCGCCCGGTCGCCACCCGGCGCAGGTGCACCACGGCGTCCACGGCGCTGACCACCTGGGCCGCGACGGCGTCACCGTCCAGGCCGGCGAGGGCCGCGAGCGCCTCCAGCCGCGCAGGGACGTCGGCGGCCGTGTTGGCGTGCACGGTCGCCCAGCCACCCTCGTGACCGGTGTTCAGCGCGGTCAGCACCTCCCGGACCTCCGCCCCGCGGCACTCGCCGAGCACGATCCGGTCCGGGCGCATCCGCAGCGCCTGCCGCACGAGCTCGGGCAGGTCCACCCCGCCCGAGCTCTCCACGTTGGGGCGCCGGGTGAGCAGCCGCACCACGTGCGGGTGGTCCGGGGCCAGCTCACCGGCCTCCTCGATGCAGACGATCCGCTCGTCCGGCGGCACCAGGGACAGCAGCGCGGACAGCAAGGTCGTCTTGCCCGTGCCGGTCGCGCCGGACACGAGCACGTTCGCGCGCGCCCCGACCAGGGACCGCAGCACCGGGGCGAAGCCGGGGGCGACGGCGCCGGTGGCGACCAGCTCCGCCATGGTGAAGGCGTGCGGGCGCAGCACCCGCAGGGACAGCAGTGCGCAGGGACCACCCACCGGCGGCAGCACCGCGTGCAGGCGGGTGCCGTCCGGCAGCCGGGCGTCGACGAGCGGCGAGGCGTCGTCGAGCCGCTGGCCACCGGCGGCGGCCAGCCGGACCGCGAGTGCGCGCACCGCCTCGGTGGAACCCAGATCCACCGGTGCGCGCTCGAGCCGCCCGGCGCGCTCGACCCAGACCTGGTCGGGGGCGTTGACCAGAACGTCCGTGACCCCCGGGGTGTCCAGCAGCGCCTGCAGCGGTCCCGCCCCCAGCATCTCGGCGCGCACAGCGGACACCAGAACGGCCAGGGCACGGCTGCCCAGCACGGCGCCGCACTGCCGCACCACGGCACGCACGTGCTCGGGCGAAGGGGCCTGCCCGCCCTGGACGAGGCGGGCGCGCACCTCGTCCAGCAGGTCGGGGCTGACCACCTCGTCCCCCGGCGGGGCCGGGCGGCCGGCGGCCTCGAGCCGCTCCAGCAGGCTCATGACAGGTCCCGCGCCAGCCGGCGCACTGCACGGCCGAAGCCGCCGCGGCGCCGGGGCACCGGGCCGAACCCGCGCTCGACCAGCGCCCCCAGGTGCCGGTCGTGGGGCACCCTCCCCGCCACGGGCAGGTCGACCACGTGCGCCACCTCCAGTCCACTCAGCCCACCGGGTCCCGGCCCGCGCACCGCGAGCCGGACGTCGGCCACCGTCTGCCCCAGCACGCGCCGCAGCGCCACCACCCCGGCCACCGACCGGAGGTCGCACGGGGTCACCACCAGCACGACGGTGCAGTGCGCGAGGGCGGGCCCCTCGTCGAGCACCTCACGCCGGCCCAGGTCCAGCACGACGGTCCGGTGGCACGCCACCAGCGCGGACAGCACGTCGGCGACCACCTCCGGCGGTGCGGGCCCGGGCCGCCAGCGGTCGCCGCTGAGCACCGGTACCCCCCGCCACACCGGCAGCAGCGCGACGAGCTCGGCACCGGGGACGTCACCGCGTGCACCGGACAGGTCCGCCCAGCGCAGACCGTCCACGTCCTCGATGCCGAGCTGGACGTCCAGGCCGGGCGCAGCGGCGTCCAGGTCGACCAGGACGACCGGCGCGGCGCCGCCGGGCTCGCCGTCCGGCCCCCCGCCGGCCTCCCCGCCGGGCGCCCCGCCGGGGACCGCCGACCCCCAGGTGTGCGCCAGGGCGGCGGCGAGCGTCGTCGTGCCCGCACCCCCGCACGCACCGACCAGACCGACCACGGTCGTCGCGCCCACGCCGGGACCGGCTCGGTCCATCGGCTCACCGCCTCCCGCCCGGTGGCGACCGGTCCGGCGCGGCCCCACCGGCCGCACCCCCGACCCTCTCCGGTGGCGGGCGATCCAGGCGCGCGCGGGCGGCCCCGGCGGTGCACGGGCGCGCGCAACGGCGACCCTGGGGTCGGCCGCACCGCCACGCCGCCGACCCCGCGGCGCCGCCGGGCGGCGCCGGACCACCGCCACGCCGCCGACCCGCCGAAGAGCCGCCGGGCCCCCGCCGGGCCGCGCCGCCCGCACCCGGGGGCCAAGATGAGACCCATGGGCCCATCGCCGAGCGTCTCGTCCTCGATCACCGTCCGCCTCGAGGTGGAGGCCCGGCCGACCGCCGTCAGCGAGCTGACCACGGCGATCGAGCGGGCGGAGGGCATCGTCACCGCGCTCGACGTGACGGCGTCGGGGCACGAGCGCATCACCGTGGACGTCACCTGCGCGACCCGCGGGGAGACCCACGCCGCCACGATCGTCGACGGCCTGCGCGCCCTGCCCGGGGTCCAGGTCGACCGGGTCAGCGACCGCGTGTTCCTGCTGCACCTGGGCGGCAAGCTGTCCATCGAGTCCAAGGTGCCGCTGCGCAACCGCGACGACCTGTCGATGGTCTACACGCCCGGGGTCGCCCGGGTCTGCGAGGCGATCGCGGCGCGCCCGGGCGACGCGCGGAACCTGACCATCAAGCGCAACACCGTCGCCGTCGTCACCGACGGCACCGCCGTGCTGGGCCTGGGCGACCTCGGCCCGCTCGCGGCGCTGCCGGTCATGGAGGGCAAGGCGGCGCTGTTCAAGCGGTTCGCCGGCATCGACGCCTTCCCGATCGCGCTGGACACCAAGGACGTCGACGCCATCGTGGAGACCGTGTGCGCGATCGCGCCGGTCTTCGCGGGCATCAACCTCGAGGACATCTCCGCGCCGCGGTGCTTCGAGATCGAGCGGCGGCTGCGCGCCCGGCTGGACATCCCGGTGTTCCACGACGACCAGCACGGCACCGCGATCGTCGCGCTGGCCGCACTCACCAACGCGCTGCGGGTCGTCGACAAGCACCTCGCGGACGTGCGCATCGTGCTGTCCGGCGCCGGCGCGGCGGGGACCGCCGTGCTCAAGCTGCTGCTGGCGGCGGGCGCGGACGACGTCGTGGTGGCCGACATCGACGGCGTCATCCACGCCGACCGCCCGGGCCTGGCGCCGCAGCTGCGCTGGACCGCCGAGCACACCAACCCCCGGGGCGTGACCGGCACCATCGCGCAGGCGCTGGTGGGCGCGGACGTTTTCATCGGCGTGTCGGCACCGGACATCGTGACCGGCGAGGACATCGCCCGGATGGCCGACCGCGCCGTCGTCTTCGCGCTCGCCAACCCGCGGCCGGAGGTCGACCCGGTCGAGGCCGCCCGGTACGCCGCGGTGGTGGGCACCGGCCGCTCCGACTTCGCCAACCAGATCAACAACGTGCTGGCGTTCCCGGGCGTCTTCCGCGGGCTGCTGGACGCCCAGTCCCACCACATCAGCGACGGGATGCTGCTCGCCGCCGCGACGGCGCTGGCGTCGGTGGTCACGCCCGACGAGCTGAACCCGACCTACATCGTCCCGAGCGTGTTCAACGCGGAGGTGACCCCCGTGGTCGCGGCCGCCGTCGAGCAGGCCGCCCGCGCCGGCGCGTAGGGCCCACCGGGCGTCACCGTGCCTGCCGCCCTAGCGTGGACCGCGCACGGCACCGAGCGGTGACGGCGTCCGGCGCCGCCCGCCTCGACACGACAGGAGCACCCCGATGAGCCGACGCGAGCCCCACCGTCCCGACGACCCGTCGCCCGAGCCGACCCGGGCCACCGGCAGCACGGCTGTGACCCCGGAGGAGACCGCCGACGCCGGACGGTCCCCGCGCGCCGCAGACCCGGCCTTCCCCGAGCCGCAGGGACCGCCCACCACCGGCCCGGGCGGCCACGTCGTCGGCGCGATCGTCGGCATCGTGCTGACCCTGCTCGCGCTCGTGCTGCTCGCGCTGGGCATGTCGCGGATCCTGGCCGCCGGCGCGGGGGAGGACGCCGTCGCCCCCGATGCGCTGGGCATGGTCCTGGTCACGCTGGGCGCCCTGGTGGCCGGCGCGGTCGCGACGCTCGCGGTGCGCACCAGCACCATCCCCTTCGCCGGCGGCCTGGTCGCCGTCGTGCTCGGCGCCGCCTACCTGTTCGCCCCGGCGGACACCCAGCGCGAGACGGTCCGGCTGCTGGCGACCCAGCAGAACCGCGAGGGCCTGCTCAACATCATCACGATCGCCACCACGGGGATGATCTTCACCCTCGGCATCGTGCTGCTGGCCGCCGGGTTCGGGGCGTCGCTGGTGCGGCGCCGCGGCATCGAGGTGGGCTCGTTCCGGGAGCGCACCCGCGCCTCGGGCGGGGACCGGTGACGCCGGCGGACCGACGCCGCGCGGCCGCGCGACCCACCCGGACTAGAGTGCGGCGGCAGCAGGACCGACAGAGCAGTCACCCATGCACGCAGCGCGGCTGCGGACCGGAGGAGAAGTGACCGAGGAGTCCCCCACCTCGCCCAGCCTGGAGAACCTCCTGACCGAGGACCGGCGCTTCCCGCCGGACCCGCAGTTCTCCGAGCACGCCAACGCCCACCCCGAGCTGTACGCCTGGGCGGCGGCCGACCGCACCGGCTTCTGGGCCGACCAGGCCCGCGAGCTGATCTCCTGGCACCGGCCGTTCACCGAGGTGCTGGACTGGTCCGGGGCGCCCGTCGCGCGGTGGTTCGCCGACGGCGAGCTCAACGCCTGCTACAACGCGGTGGACCGCCACGTCGAGGCCGGCCACGGCGACCGGGTCGCCCTGCACTTCGAGGGCGAGCCGGGCGACACCCGGACCCTGACGTACGCCGACCTGCAGCGGGAGGTGTCGCGGGTCGCGCACGTGCTCACCGGTCTGGGCGTGGCCACCGGTGACCGGGTCGCGATCTACCTGCCGATGATCCCCGAGGCGGTCATCGCGATGCTGGCCTGCGCGCGGATCGGGGCCCCGCACTCGGTCGTCTTCGGCGGCTTCTCCGCCGAGGCGCTGCGCTCGCGGATCGCCGACGCCGAGGCGAAGGTCGTCGTCACCGCCGACGGCGGCTACCGGCGCGGCACGGCGAGCGCGCTCAAGCCCGCGGTCGACGAGGCGCTGGCCGGCGGCGGACCGGTCGAGCACGTCCTGGTGGTGCGGCGCACCGGGCAGGACGTCGCCTGGACCGAGGGTCGGGACGTGTGGTGGCACGAGGCGGTCGAGGCCGCCCCGACCGAGCACACCCCGGTGTGGGTCGAGGCCGAGCACCCGCTGTTCATCCTCTACACCTCGGGCACGACCGGGAAGCCCAAGGGCATCTTCCACACCACCGGGGGGTACCTGACCCAGACCGCGTTCACGCACCTGAACGTCTTCGATCTCAAGGCCGACACCGACGTCTACTGGTGCACCGCCGACGTCGGCTGGGTCACCGGGCACACCTACATCGTCTACGGGCCGCTGGTGAACGGGGCCACCCAGGTCATCTACGAGGGCACCCCGGACACCCCGCACCGGGCCCGCTGGTGGGAGATCGTCGCGAAGTACAAGGTGTCGATCCTCTACACCGCGCCGACGGCGATCCGCACCTGCATGAAGTGGGGTGAGGAGCTGCCCGGCCAGCACGACCTGAGCTCGCTGCGGCTGCTGGGCAGCGTCGGGGAGTCCATCAACCCCGAGGCATGGATGTGGTACCGGCGCGTGATCGGCGGCGACCGGACCCCCATCGTCGACACCTGGTGGCAGACCGAGACCGGCGCGATCATGATCTCCCCGCTGCCGGGGGCCACCACGCTCAAGCCCGGCTCGGCCCAGGTGCCGCTGCCGGGCATCAGCGCCGACGTCGTCGACGACGAGGCGCACCCGGTGCCGAACGGCGGCGGCGGATACCTCGTGCTCACCGAGCCGTGGCCGGCCATGCTGCGGGGCATCTGGGGCGACCCGCAGCGGTTCGCCGACACGTACTGGTCCCGGTTCCCGGGCCTGTACTTCGCCGGGGACGGCGCGAAGAAGGACGAGGACGGCGACATCTGGCTGCTCGGCCGGGTCGACGACGTCATGAACGTCTCGGGCCACCGGCTGTCCACGACCGAGATCGAGTCCGCGCTGGTCTCCCACCCGTCGGTCGCGGAGGCGGCGGTGGTCGGCGCCGCCGACGACACCACCGGTCAGGCGGTGGTCGCGTTCGTGATCCTGCGCGGCGGCAACGAGGAGACGTCCGGCACGGTCGAGGAGCTGCGGTCCCACGTGGCCCGGGCGATCGGCCCGATCGCCAAGCCGCGCAGCATCCTCGTGGTCGCCGAGCTGCCCAAGACGCGGTCGGGCAAGATCATGCGCCGCCTGCTGCGCGACGTCGCCGAGCACCGCGCGGTCGGGGACGCCACCACCCTCGCCGACGCCTCGGTCATGGACCTGATCAGCCGGGGCCTGGACAAGCAGTCACCGGCCGCGTCGGAGGACTGAGCCGGGACGGCCGAGACAGGGCTCACACACCGCCGGCCCCCGCCGATAGGGCGTGCGCGAGCGCCACTGAGGCGCGGCACACGGGGCGGGGGTCGGCACGATGAGCATGGTGACGGACCGGGGCGGCGCTCCCGGTCGAGAGGGCTTCGTCCGTCTCGCGTACCACTACACGGACGGCCGCGAGATCACGACCGACGCCATGCCGTGGGCCGAGGCGCTGGCGTACCTGCCACTGCTGCGGGCGGTCGCGGTGGGCGAGCGCAGCTACACGGCTCCGTTCGCGACCATCGAGCTCATCGACGGCTGAGTCCGGACCTGACCGCGCCGGCGACGGCGGCCTCGGACCGGCCAGCCCCGGACACCTGGGCGAGTGCGACGTCGCGGACCCTTGACGACACCCGAACGGTGGGAAACGTCGCACTCGACGGCAACCACCGGCCCGGTGCGACGTTGTGGACCCTTGGCGCGACCCGAACGGTCCGATGCGTCGCACTCGACGGCAGCCACCGGCCCAGTGCGACGTTGTGGACCCTTGGCGCGACCTGAACGGTCCGATGCGTCGCACTCGACGGCAGCCACCGGCCCAGTGCGACGTTGTGGACCCTTGGCGCGACCCGAACGGTGGGAAACGTCGCACTCGACGGCAGCGACCGGCCCAGTGCGACGTTGTGGACCCTTGGCGCGACCCGAACGGTCCGATGCGTCGCACTCGACGGGGGGACGGTGACGGGGATGGGGCGGCCGCTCACAGCGCGAGCAGCCGGCGCACGTCGCGCACGGCCTCCCGGCCGGCGCGGTTGGCCCCGATGGTGCTCGCGCTGGGTCCGTACCCGACGAGCTGGATGCGCGGGTCGGACGCCACCCGGGTGCCGTCCATGACGATCCCGCCGCCGTGCCGCCGCAGTCCCAGCGGCGCCAGGTGGTCCAGGGCCGGCCGGAACCCGGTCGCCCACAGCAGCACGTCCGCGCGCTGGTGCCCCGGCGCCGGCGGGACGTCGCGCGGGTGCCAGACGACGCCGTCGGGCACGATCCGGGAGAACATCGGCAGCCGCACCAGCACGCCGTCGTCGATGCCGCGCTGGTACTCCTCGGTGAGCGGGAGCCCGGTCACCCCGACGACGCTCTGCGGCGGCAGGCCGGCCCGCGTCCGGGCGTCGACCGCGGCGACCACGCTGCGGCCCCACTCCTCGTCGAACGGGCGCGTGAGGAACTGGGGCGGGCGCCGGGTGACCCACGTCGTGGTGGTGATCCGGCCGATCTCGAGCAGCAGCTGCACCGCGCTGGTCCCGCCGCCGACCACGACGACGTGCCGGCCCAGGTGGTCCGCGGCCGACCGGAAGTCGTGGGTGTGCAGCTGCTCGCCGGCGAACGCGTCCCGGCCCGGGTAGGACGGCCAGAACGGTCGCTGCCACGTCCCGGTCGCGTTGATCAGCGCCCGGGCCTGCCAGGTGCCCGCGTCGGTCTCGACCGCCAGCAGCCCGCTCGCGGCGGCAGGCCTGCCGGGCGCGTCGGTCACGTCGGGCCGGTCCGGTTCGTCGCGCACGTCCCGCACGGACCGCACCCGCACCGGCCGGACGACGGCGAGGTCCCACGCACGCTCGTACGCCTCGAAGTACCGCGCCACGGCGACCGACGCCCGCTCCGCCGGGTCGACGGCGGGCAGCGGCAGGCCGGGCAGCTCGTGCACCGCGTGCGTGTGCTGCATGGTCAGCGAGTCCCAGCGGTGCTGCCACGCCCCACCGGGGGCCGGGGCGTCGTCGAGCACCACGAACGTGCCGGCGCCGTCGTCGTCGGAGCCGGCGGCGGCCGGGGCCGCGCGCAGACCGGCCCGACGCAGGTGGTACGCGGCCGACAGCCCCGCCTGACCGGCGCCCACGACGACGACGTCGACGGCTCGCGGCGCGCGGGGGGTCACGCCTCCACCCTGTCCGCCGACCGGCGGCTGCGCACCCGGTCGGCGTGATGGGATGGACCCATGCCAGCGCGCCTGCCCGCCGTCCACCGCGGCCCGCTCGACGGCCACACCGCCGACGAGGTCCGCGCGCTCGCCGCCGAGGCCACGGCCGCCGACGGGGTCGCCCCGCTGTCCGAGGGGCCGCTGCTCGCGCTCGGCACCGGGACGGCGACCGTGCACCTGCTCACCCGGGACGTCGACGGCGCGCTCGGTGGCTACGCCCAGCTCGACCTCGGCGCCCCGGACGTCGGCAGCGCGGAGCTCGTCGTGGCGCCGCCGCTGCGCCGGGCCGGGATGGGGCGGCGGCTGCTCGAGGCGCTGCGGCAGGTGGCGGCGACCTCGCCGGACGCCGACCCGCCGCGGTCCCTGGTCGTGTGGGCGCACGGGGACCTGCCGGCGGCCCGGGCGCTGGCCACGGCCGCGGGCATGGACGTGGTCCGCGAGCTGTGGCAGATGACCGTGGACCTCGACGAGCACCCCGTCGACCCGGATCCCACGCTGCCCCACGGCGTCACCGTGACGGCGTTCCGCCGCGGCGCCGACGAGGAGCGGTGGCGACGGGTCAACGCGCGGGCCTTCGCGCACCACCCCGAGCAGGGCCGGATCACCCGCGAGGACCTCGAGGCCCGGATGTCCGAGCCGTGGTTCGACCCCGAGGGCTTCCTGCTGGCCGAGCGGGACGGGGTCCTGCTCGGCTCGGTGTGGACGAAGGTGCACCCGGCGCAGGACGACCGCGAGCCGGTCGGCGAGATCTACGTCGTCGGGGTCGACCCCGACGCCCAGGGACTCGGCCTCGGCGGCGCGCTGACCCGGCTCGGGCTGGCGCACCTGGCTGCACGCGGTCTGCGGCGGGTCATGCTCTACACCGACGCGGACAACACGGTGGCGGTGCGCACGTACACCCGCGCCGGCTTCGAGCGGACCGGCGTGGACGTCCAGTTCGGCTGACCACCGGCCGGTCCCCGCCGCACGCCCGCGTGGTCCGGTGGCACGATGGGCCGATGACGGACCAGCCGCTCCCCCGCAGCGTCGGCGTTCAGCCCCGGCCGCACATCGCCGCCGTCCCCGCGCCGACGCAGGCGCGCGACACCCGTGACCCGCGCGACGCCTCCGCCGGCGCCGACACGGACGAGTTCGGCGACGACGCGCGGGCGCGGTTCGCCGATCGCGAGCTGAGCTGGCTGGCCTTCAACCAGCGGGTGCTGGAGCTCGCCGAGGACCCCGCCCAGCCCCTGCTGGAGCGGGTGCGCTACCTGGCGATCTTCGCCTCCAACCTCGACGAGTTCTTCATGGTCCGGGTGGCCGGCCTCAAGCGGCGCATCGCCACCGGCCTGGCCGTCACGGCGGCCTCCGGGATGAGCCCGCGGCAGGTGCTGGAGAGCATCGCCGAGCGCGCGCACGAGCTCAGCGAGCGGCACGCACGGGTGTTCACGGACTCGGTCCAGCCCGCCCTGGCCAAGGAGGGCATCACCCTCGTCCCGCTGGACGACCTCGGCGCCGACGAGCAGGACCGGCTGCACAAGTACTTCCGCAAGCAGATCTTCCCCGTGCTGACCCCGCTCGCCGTCGACCCGGCGCACCCGTTCCCGTACATCTCGGGGCTGTCGCTCAACCTCGGCGTCGTCGTGGTGAACCCCTCGACCGGCAAGGAGCACTTCGCGCGGGTCAAGGTGCCCCCGCTGCTGCCCCGGTTCATCGCGGTCGACGCCCGCGGCCGGCCGAGCGCGCCGAGCGCGCAGGCGGCCGCACCCGAGCGCGGCCCGATCTCGTTCGTCCCGCTCGAGGACCTCATCGGCCACCACCTCGACCAGCTGTTCCCCGGCATGGAGGTGACCGCGCACCACACCTTCCGGGTCACCCGCAACGAGGACGTGGAGGTCGAGGAGGATGACGCGGAGAACCTGCTGCAGGCCATGGAGAAGGAGCTGCTGCGCCGCCGGTTCGGCCCGCCGGTCCGCCTGGAGCTGGCCGAGGGCATCCACCCGCGCATCCGCGAGCTGATGATCCGCGAGCTCGGGGTCGCCGAGCACGAGGTCTACGAGCTGCCGGCGCCGCTGGACCACACCGGGCTGAACCTCATCGCCGACCTGGACCGCAGCGACCTGCACTACCCGCGGTTCGTGCCCACCACGCACCGGCACCTGGCCGAGGTGGAGAGCGCCAAGGCGAGCGACGTGTTCGCCGCGATCCGCGAGCGCGACATCCTGCTGCACCACCCGTACGACTCGTTCTCGACGTCGGTGCAGACGTTCCTGCAGCAGGCCGCGGCGGATCCCGACGTGCTCGCGATCAAGCAGACGCTGTACCGCACGTCCGGGGACTCCCCGATCGTGGACGCACTCATCGACGCCGCGGAGGCCGGCAAGCAGGTCCTGGCCCTGGTGGAGATCAAGGCGCGGTTCGACGAGCAGGCCAACATCTCCTGGGCGCGCAAGCTCGAGCAGGCCGGCGTGCACGTGGTCTACGGCATCGTCGGCCTCAAGACCCACTGCAAGCTCAGCCTCGTCGTGCGGCAGGAGCCGGACGGCCTGCGCCGGTACTGCCACGTGGGGACGGGCAACTACAACCCGAAGACCGCCCGGCTGTACACCGACCTGGGCATCCTGACCTCCGACCCCGAGGTGGGCCAGGACCTGACCCGGCTGTTCAACCAGCTCAGCGGCTACGCCCCCAAGTCACGGTTCCACCGGCTGCTGGTCGCCCCGCGCTCGGTGCGCACCGGACTGGTCGAGCGCATCGACCGGGAGGCGGCCAACCACCTCGCCGGTCACCCGGCGTGGGTCAAGATCAAGGTCAACTCGGTCGTCGACGAGGCCACCATCGACGCCCTCTACCGCGCCTCGCGCGTCGGGGTGCCGATCGACCTCGTCGTCCGCGGCATCTGCGCGGTGCGGCCCGGGGTGCCGGGGCTGAGCGAGACGATCCGCGTCCGGTCCATCCTGGGCCGCTTCCTCGAGCACTCGCGGGTGTTCGCGTTCGCCGACGCCACCCACGACGGCCCCGAGGTCTTCATCGGCTCGGCGGACCTCATGCACCGCAACCTCGACCGCCGCGTCGAGACGCTCGTGCGGATCGTGGACCCCGGCCACGTCGACGACCTCGTCGAGATGATCGACGCCTCGATGGACGACGGCACCGCGTCGTGGCACCTGGGGCCGGACGACACCTGGGTGCGGCACCACCTCGACGCGGACGGCGCCCCGCTGCTGGACCTCCAGCAGCGGTACATCGCCTCCCGCCGTCGCCCGTCGCGGTCGCGATGACCGCCCGGCCCGCATTGCGACCCGTCCCCGGCGTGGACATCATCGACCGATGACGTCGGGTTCGCCTCGCCAGCGTCCGGTCGAGGCGGCCGGTGCGCTCGTCTGGCGCGAGCGCCGCGGCGTGCTCGAGGTCGTCGTCGTCCACCGGCCCAAGTACGACGACTGGTCCTGGCCCAAGGGCAAGCTCGACCCGGGCGAGGGCGTCGCCGCCGCGGCGGTGCGCGAGGTCGAGGAGGAGACGGGGCTGGCCATCGTGCTCGGCGCCCCGCTCCCCACGCTGCGCTACCGCACCGGCGACGGCGGGACCAAGCGGGTGCAGTACTGGTCGGCACGGGTCGCCCGCAAGAGCGACGCCCCCGCCCTCGCCGCCCGGCCGCCGGTCAGCCCGGCGGGCGACGACGAGATCGACGCGGTGCGGTGGGTGAGCGTGGACAAGGCGCGACGCATGCTGACCCGGGCGACCGACGTCGAGCCGCTCGAGGCGCTGCTCGCCCTGCACGCCAAGCAGCGACTGATGACGGACGTGCTGGTCATCGCGCGCCACGGGCGCGCCAAGCGGCGGTCGGCCTGGAAGGGCGGCGAGACCGACCGACCGCTGACCGGCACCGGGCGCGCCCAGGCGCGGGCCCTGGTGCCGGTGCTCGCGGCGTTCGGCGTGCTCGACGTCGTCACCAGTCGGTGGGAGCGGTGCGCGGCCACCATCCAGCCGTACGCCGACGCCGCCGGCCTGGTCCCGGGCGCCCGGGCGTACCTCACCGAGGCCGAGCACGAGCGATCCCCGAGCCGGGTGGCGGGCGGGGTGCACCGGCTGCTGGAGCGCCGTCGGGACGTGGTCCTGTGCACGCACCGTCCGGTCCTGCCCACGGTGCTGGACGTGCTCGGCCAGCACTCCCCGCGGCCGGTCGCCGACGCCCTGCCCGGTGCCGACCCGTACCTGAAGACCGGGGAGGTGCTGGTCGCGCACGTGGCGCACACCGCCCAGGGCCCCCGGGTCATCGCCGTCGAGCAGCACCGGCCGCCGGCCGAGTGACGGCGGCGGCCGGGCGCGTGACGCCGGTCGCCGGCGCCGCGGCGCACGCCGCCCCGGGCTGGCACCACGCGCACCGGCGCCTACACTGGTCGGGCGACGTCGGGCCGCGTTAGCCCCGGGCTCCACACAAAGCCGCCTCGAGCGGCCTTCGCGCCGACAGGCGCTTCTGCGGTCCGGCGTCGCCCTTCACCGTCCCGCGCTGTTCACCCTCGCGTGGTGTGACGGTCACCTCAGGCGACCTGCGGACGTTGCGTGTTCACTGTCCGGCTGCCCTAGCCTGTGTCCGACCCGCCCCCCTCCCCTCGGAGTCCTCACGTGCGCCTGCGCCTGACACCGCGCGACACCTCGTTCTTCGACCTGTTCGCCGCGTCGGCGCAGCACCTGGTCACCGGCGCGAACCTCCTCGCCGAGCTGCTCGGCGCGGACCGTGCGGGCCGCAAGGAGATCGCCAAGCGGATGAGCGACGTCGAGCACCTCGCGGACGAGGCGACGCACTCGGTCATGCGGCGGCTCAACCAGACGTTCGTCACGCCGTTCGACCGCGACGACATCTACGCGCTGGCCTCGAACCTCGACGACTGCATGGACCACATGGAGGAGGCGGCCGACCTCATCGTGCTGTACCGGCTCGAGGAGCTGCCCGCGCGCGTCGCGGACCAGGTGCACGTGCTGCAGCGCGCCGCCGAGCTCACCGCGGACGCGATGCCGCGGCTGCGCGCGATGTCCGGCCTCGAGGAGTACTGGGTCGAGGTCAACCGGCTGGAGAACCAGGCCGACAAGGCGCACCGCAAGCTGCTCGCGCACCTGTTCGACGAGGTCGCCGACCCGATCCTGCTGATGAAGCTCAAGGAGGTCGTGGAGAAGCTCGAGGACGCGGCCGACGCCTTCGAGAAGGTGGCGAACACGGTCGAGACCATCGCGCTCAAGGAGTCCTGAGCACCGGTGGAGATCGTCCTCGTCGTCGTCGTCGTCGCCTTCGCCCTCGGGTTCGACTACACGAACGGCTTCCACGACGCTGCCAACGCGATCGCGACCTCGGTCTCGACCCGCGCCCTGACCCCCCGCGTCGCGCTGCTGATGGCGGCGGTGTTCAACCTGGTGGGCGCGCTGCTGGGCACGGAGGTCGCGCAGACCATCGGGTCGGGCATCATCGAGGTCGCCCCGGACGCCGGCACCCACGGTCTGGCGATCGTGCTCGCCGGCCTGATCGGGGCCATCACCTGGAACCTCATCACCTGGTGGTTGGGACTGCCGTCGTCGTCGACGCACGCCCTCATCGGCGGTCTGACCGGCGCGGGCGTGGCCTCGGCGACCACCGTGCACTGGGACGTCATCCTCGACAAGGTCGTCCTGCCGATGATCCTGTCGCCGCTGATCGGGTTCGGGCTGGCGTACGCGCTGATGGTCGCCGTGCTGTGGATCTTCCGCAACGCCGCACCGGCCCGTGCGCAGCGGCGCTTCCGGATCGCGCAGACGGCGTCGGCCGCGGCCATGTCGCTGGGGCAC
Organism: uncultured Cellulomonas sp.; assembly: GCF_947494015.1. GTDB lineage: Bacteria > Actinomycetota > Actinomycetes > Actinomycetales > Cellulomonadaceae > Pengzhenrongella. The sequence continues at coordinate 99,700 of NZ_CANLTL010000007.1, forward strand.
GGGCTGCAGGACGCCCAGAAGACGATGGGGGTCATCGTGCTCGCGCTGGTGGCCGGCGGGCTGCACGAGGGCGACGAGATCCCGCTGTGGGTCAAGCTCTCGGCGGCCACCGCGATCTCGCTGGGCACGTACGCCGGCGGGTGGCGGATCATGCGCACCCTGGGCCGCAAGATCATCGAGCTGGACCCCGCCCGCGGCTTCGTCGCCGAGTCCGTCGCCGCCTCGGTGCTCTACACGACCGCGTTCGCGTTCGCGGCGCCGGTCTCCACGACCCACACGATCACCTCGGCGATCATGGGGGTCGGCGCCACCAAGCGGCTGTCCGCCGTGCGCTGGGGGGTGGCCCGGAACATCGGCCTGGCGTGGGTGCTGACCATCCCGATGGCCGCCGCGGTCGCCGCGCTGATGTACCTGGTGCTGGGCCCGCTGCTGGGCTGACCTACTCCAGCCGGTCGGCGCGCCACAGGGACGCCGCCTGCTCGAGCTCCTCCGCGGTCCGCACCAGCGAGCCCGCCCCGCGGGTCAGCCGGAGCGCCGCCTCGGCGTCGCGGTCCTCGACGTAGTCGGCATCGAACGCGGCACCGGTCGCGAGCACCCGGCAGAACGCCGCGCCGCGCTCGAGGGCGACCGCGAGGTCACCCGCGTAGACGCCCGACAGCACGGCGTCGACCACCTGGCGCAGCTCGGCCGGCCCGGGCGCCTCGGCGACCCCGGCCACGGCGACGTGCACGGGCGCCGCGGTGACCCCCATCCGGAACCGCTCGGCCAGCGTCTGCGGGTCGCGGCGGACCCACTCGCGGACCACGTACAGGCGCCACAGCGCACCGGGCAGCGTGTCCGGCGGGCTGTCGGCCCACATCGCGGCGACGACGTCGAGGCCCTCCGCCTCGACCAGGCGGATCAGCCGCTCGACCACCTCGGGGTCGTCCATGGCGCGGGCCTGGTGCACCAGGGCGCCCGCGGTCGTGTGCGCGAGCTCGGCGCGGACGGCGGGGTCGATGTCGCCAGGCAGCTCGTCGGCCTGCCGGGGGTCGAGCATCGCGGGACGGCGGGGTCTTCTCGGCGCGCTGTCGTGGTCACTCACCACCCCAGTGTGGACACCGCCCGTCCCACCCGCACCGTGGGGATGTGCGTGACGGCGGTCACCACGGCGGACCGTTGCCGTCTGCAACGACCGGGCATACAGTTGCTCCAAGCAACTACCGGAGGTGACGCGATGGTGTCCGCGCACGTGGCCCTCATCGGGGCCATCGAGGACATGGCCCGGGCTCAGCGCGAGTCCGGCGCCTGGCTGTCCCGTGAGCTCGAGTGCGGCCGGGGCGGGCTCGCCGTCGTCCGGCTGCTCGGTGGCGGTCCCCGCCAGGTCGGCGAGCTCGCCCACGCGCTGCGCGTGGACGTGTCCGTCGCCAGCCGCCACGTCGCCGGGCTGGTCGAGGCGGGGATCGTCGAGCGCGACGTCCCCGCCGCCGACCGGCGCACCCGCACCGTCGCTCTCACCGACGCCGGCCGCGAGCTCGCGGCGCGCTCCTCGCAGGCCGCCCTCGACCTGGCCGCGAGCGTCTTCGGGGACTGGTCCGAGGACGACGTCGCCGCCGCCGCCGCGCAGATCCGCCGGGTGGCGACCGCCATCGGGTCGCACCACCACGCGGCCGCCGGTACCGCCGGGTCCGGTCCCCCGCCGGACCGGCCGCCTGCGCACCCGCCCGGCCCGCAGCCGGCACCCCACGTCACATCCGCACCGTCCCCGGAACGAGAGATCGCATGACCACCGCCGCACCACCCGCCCGCCCCGCCATGTCGCACCGGCAGGTCCTCGAGGCCCTCTCCGGGATCCTGCTCGGGATGTTCGTCTCCATCCTGGCCACGAGCGTCGTCTCGTCCTCGCTGCCCCGGATCATCTCCGACCTCGACGGCACGCAGTCCGCCTTCACCTGGGTCGTCACCGCGACCCTGCTCACCACCACGATCTCCACGCCCGTGTGGGGCAAGCTCGCCGACCTCGTCGACCGCAAGCTGCTCATCCAGGTCGCGCTGGTGATCTCCGTGGTGTCCTCCGCGGTCGCCGGCTTCTCGGAGTCCACCGCGATGCTCATCACGATGCGCGCCTTCCAGGGCCTGGGCGCCGGCGGGCTGACCGCGCTGGGCACGGTGCTGATCGCCGACATCATCTCCCCGCGCGAGCGTGGCCGGTACATGGGGCTCATGGGAGCCGTCATGGGGATCGGCATGGTCGGCGGGCCGCTGCTCGGCGGGGTCATCACCGACGGCCCCGGCTGGCGGTGGAACTTCTTCGTCGGCGTCCCGTTCGCGGTCGCGGCCATCATCGTCCTGCAGCGCACGCTCAAGCTCCCGCCGCTGCGGCGCCGCAAGGTGCAGATCGACTACGCCGGTGCGCTGCTGCTCTCCGCCGGCATCTCGGCCCTCCTGCTGTGGGTCACCTTCGCGGGCACCGACTTCGAGTGGGCGTCGTGGCAGACGGTCGCCTTCCTCGCCGGCTCCGCCGCGCTGCTCGCGCTCGCCGTGTGGGTCGAGTCGCGCGCCGCCGAGCCGATCCTGCCGCTGCACCTGTTCCGCAACCGCACGCTCGTCCTGGCGGTCGTCGCGAGCGTCGCCGTCGGCGTCGGCCTGTTCGGCACGTCGGTGTTCCTCAGCCAGTACATGCAGATCGCCCGGGACAAGACCCCGACCCAGTCCGGCCTGCTGACCATCCCGATGATCCTCGGGCTGCTCGTCTCCTCGACGCTCAGCGGCCGCATCATCTCCCGCACCGGGCGCTACAAGCGCTACATGGTCGCGGGGGCCATCACCCTCACCGTCGGCCTGGCGCTGATGGGCACCATCCGCTACGACACGAGCTTCGTGCTGGTCAGCCTGTACATGGCGATCCTCGGGGCGGGCGTCGGCATGCTCATGCAGAACCTCGTGCTCGCGACCCAGAACACCCTGGACCACCGCGAGATGGGCAGCGGCACCGCCGTGGTCGCCTTCTTCCGCACGCTCGGTGGCGCGGTCGGCGTCTCGGCCCTCGGGGCGGTGCTCGGCTCACGGATCAGCACGCTGCTGCTGCGTGGCCTGACGGAGGTCGGCGTGGACCCGGCGGCGCTGGGCGGCGACACGACCGCCGTCCCCGACGTCTCCACCCTGCCGGAGCCCGTGCGCTCCGTGGTCGAGGCCGCGTTCGGGGAGGGCATCGCCGACCTGTTCCTGATCGCGGCCCCGCTCGGTCTGGTGACCCTCGTCGCGGTGCTGCTGCTCAAGGAGGTCCCGCTCGGCACGCGCTCCGGCGCCGAGCAGCGGATGGCCGACGACGCCCTGGCTCGCGAGGGCAGCACCGCCCAGGCGACGCTGGACACGATGCCGCGCGCCTGACCGCCCCGCCTGGTTCCGCGGCAGCGCGGACGACACCGGCGGTGGACCCCTCACGGGTCCACCGCCGGACCCGTCCGCGCTGACAGGATGAGCCGGTGACCGACATCAACGCACGCGTCGAACGCGAGCTCGGCGTGCTGCTGCGACGCGCGCACGCGTCCTCCAACACCGTCGCGACCCGGGTGCACCCGGACCTCGACGCCGCCGCCTACCCGCTGCTGGTCTGGATCGCCCGGACGCCCGGGGTTCGGGGCAGCGAGCTCGCCGACCAGGTCGGCGTCGGCCGCGCGACCATCTCGCGGCAGGTCAAGCGCCTGGAGACCCTGGGACTGCTCACCCGCCGGACCGACCCGGCCGACTCCCGCGGCCAGCTGCTGGAGCTCACCGACGAGGGCACCCGCCGGCTGGCCGAGGCGCAGGGCGCCCGCCGGGAGTGGCTGCGCGCGGCGCTGGCGTCCTGGAGCGAGGGCGAGATCGAGACCCTGGCGACCACGCTCGAGCGGCTGAACTCCACGCTGGACGAGGTCAGGCGCCGGGACTGACGCCGTCCGTCGAGGGGGTGGCGCCGGGCGTGGCCGCGGCCGTGGACGCCCCGAGGGGCAGCGTCGCGGCGAACGTGGTGCCCTCGCCCACCGTGCTGCGCACGGCGAGCTCGCCGCCGTGGGCGGTGACGATGGCCTGGGTGACGGTCAGCCCGAGACCGGCTCCGGGGACGGCGTTGCGCGTCGCCGTGGAGGCCCGGAAGAACCGGGAGAACAGCTGGTCGAGCTCGGCCGCCGGGATCCCCATGCCCGTGTCGCTGACCGCGACCGTCGCGGTCCCGCCGTCGTCGTCCGCGCCCTGCCCCTCGCCCTGTCGCGCGCTCGGCCCCTCGACGTGCCGGACGGTGAGATCGACGACGACGCGCCCGTCCCGCGGCGTGAACTTCACCGCGTTGGACACCAGGTTGTCCAGCGCCTGGCCGAGCCGGACGGCGTCACCCTGCAGCATCACCGGCACCTCCGTGCCGGTCGCTCCCAGGACGACGCCGGCGGTCGCGGCACCCGGCCGCGCGGACTCCACCGCGGCCAGGACAAGCGCCGCGAGGTCGACCGGCTGCCGTACGAGGGTGAAGCGGCCGGCCTCCACCTGCGCCGTGAACAGCAGGTCGCCGACCAGCCGCAGCAGCCGCGAGGCGTTGCGCTCGATGACGTCGAGGTACTGGCGCTGCTCCGCGGTCAGGTCGCCGTCCTCGGTGATCAGCTCCAGGTACCCCAGGATCGAGCTGAGCGGTGTGCGCAGCTCGTGGCTGATGAGGCTGACGAACTCGTCCTTGAGCCGGGCCGCCTCCCGTTCCTCGCTCATGTCCGTGGCGACGAAGATGTAGCCCACGGTCGCCCCGGCCGGGTCCAGCCGCCGGGTGACCGCGACGCGCACCACCACGTCGCTGCCGTCGGCGCGCACGTAGGACCAGTCCCGCACGTCCGAGCCCCCCGTGTACGCCTGGCCCACGAGCGCGCCGAACACCCCGACGTCCGCGGCGTCGCCGCCGGCCGAGGCGAGCTCCGCGCGCCGCTCGGCAAGCTGTTCCGGCAGGTGCAGGTCGGTGATCCGCAGGCGGCCGACGACGTCGAGGGGCGTCCAGCCGAGCAGCCGCTCGGCGCCGGGGTTGAACAGGTCGATCACGCCCCGGGGGTCGGTGCCGATGATCGCCTGCTCGGTGGCGGCGTCGATCACGCCGGCGAACAGGTCCCGGGCCCGCAGCACCTCCTGCGTGCGCGTCACCAGCTCCTCAGCGGCCTTCTCGCTGCGCTCGCGCAGCTGCACCTCGGTCGTCCGCAGGGCGTCCAGCGCCTGCACCTCGGCGCGACGGCGTTCGGTGATCGCGTTCACGGTGAGTCCCACCACGAGCACCACGAGGGCGGCGTACAGGCCGCGCAGCCCCTCCACCGTCGAGCCCGGGCCGCCGTCGGCCACGGCGGGGACCTCCACGATGACCGCGGTGGCGAGGGTCGACAGGACGACCCCGCTGCGGCCGCGCTCGGAGGACGCCACCACGACCGGCAGGAACAGCAGGGCGAGGAACGGCGACGACGGCCCACCGGTGCCCTCACGCATCAGCCCGACGGCGAGCAGCTGCAGCGCCGGCAGCACCAGCCGGGCGCCCACCGGCAGCCGACGCCACGGCAACGCCACCGCCAGCACGGCCATCAGCGCCACCGCGGCGACCGCGACCCACACCAGGGACGTGAAGCTGGCCGGGATCCGGAACACGAGCAGGCCGACCACCGACAGCACGAACAGCAGCACGAACGGCACCTGCCGCTGCAGGATCGCGCCGTCGTCCTCCCACATCCGCGACAGGTGCCCCAGCCAGCCGGCGCGCGGACGTGGCTCCTGCGTCACCGGTGGCCGTTGCGCCGCCGTCCCCCCCTGCGCCACCCGTCCGCTCCGCGAGTCGACCCTCAGGTCGACGGCTCGAAGGTCAGCGAGACCGAGTTCATGCAGAACCGGTCCCCCGTGGGCGTCTGCGGCGCGTCGTCGAACACGTGGCCCAGGTGCGAGCCGCAGCGGCTGCAGCGGACCTCCGTGCGGACCATCCCGACGCTGCGGTCCTCGATCAGCTCCACGGCGTCCCCGGCGAGCGGGGAGAAGAAGCTCGGCCAGCCGCAGTGGGAGTCGAACTTGGTGTCCGAGCGGAACAGCTCGTTGCCGCACGCGCGGCACCGGTAGACGCCCTCGCGGTGCTCGTCCAGCAGCTCACCGGTGTAGGGACGCTCCGTCCCCGCCCGGCGCAGGACGGCGAACTCCTGCGGGTCCAGCGCGACCCGCCACTCCTCGTCGGACTTCTCCACCTCGTACGGCATGCGTCCCTCTCCCTCGCGACGTCGCCCAGGATATTCCGGGCGTGCGGCCGTCCGCCCGCCGTGCAGACGACGGAGGGCCGGTCCCGGCGCAACGCGCGAGGACCGGCCCTGTGTTCCATGCCGTCAGCGGGAGCGGCGACGACCCGACGCCGCACCGCGGGACATCTCCACCGCGCCGCTGCGCCCACCGGTGGATGAGGAGTACACCGTCGTCGAGCCGCCCTGCGGCGCGCGGGCGGGACGGCCGCCGGAGCCCGAGCCACCCGAGCGGCCACCGCTCGAGCGCGACGCCTGCCCGCCACCGGACGGGGCACCGGCCGCGCCTGCGCCGGAGTGTCGGCGTCGGCCACCACCACGCGGGCCGCGGGCCGCGCCGGCGGCGCCGCCGGCGCCGGCCGACCTCGGCTGCGGCACGGACACCGGCTCGGCGGCCGGCATCACCACGGGGGCGACCTCGCCGACGAGCGCGGCGGTCACCGGCGAGCCAGGACCGACCCGCTGCGGGGTGACCGTGATCTTCGCCAGCCGGGTCAGCGTCTTCACGTCGCCGGCCTGCTCCGGGAGCATCACGGTGACGACGTCCCCGGCCGAGCCGGCACGTGCGGTGCGGCCCGAGCGGTGCAGGTACGCCTTGTGCTCGGCCGGCGGGTCGACATGGACGACCAGCTCGATGTCGTCGACGTGGATGCCGCGGGCGGCGATGTCCGTCGCGCACAGCACCCGGACGTCACCGGAGGAGAACGCGGCGAGGTTGCGCTCACGCGCGGGCTGGCTGAGGTTCCCGTGCAGGTCGACCGCCGGGATGCCGGCGGCGGTCAGCTGCTTCGCGAGCTTCTTGGCCTGGTGCTTGGTGCGGGTGAACAGCACCCGGCGACCGGTGCCCGAGGCGAGCTCGTTGACGACGAGGCGCTTGGACTCGGCGTCGTGCACGGCGAGCACGTGGTGGGTCATCTTGGCGACGGGCGACTCGGCGGAGTCGACCGAGTGCGTCAGCGGGTTGCTGAGGTACCGCTTGACCAGCTGGTCCACGCCGTTGTCGAGGGTCGCGGAGAACAGCATCCGCTGGCCCTGCTTCGGGGTCTTGTCCATGATCCGCTTGACGCCGGGCAGGAACCCCAGGTCGGCCATGTGGTCGGCCTCGTCGAGCACGGTGATCTCGACGCCGTCCAGCGTGAGCAGCCGCTGGTTGAGCAGGTCCTCGAGCCGGCCGGGGCACGCGACGAGGATGTCGACCCCGCCGTTGAGCGCCGAGACCTGCTTGTTCTGGGACACCCCGCCGAACACCACGGTCAGCGACAGCCGCTCGGCCTTGGCCAGCGGCTCGAGGGTCGCGGCGATCTGGGTCGCGAGCTCCCGGGTCGGCGCGAGCACCAGGCCCCGCGGCCGGGCCGCCTTGCGGGGCGCCTTGGACGCGGCGAGGCGGGCGACCATCGGCAGCGAGAAGGCGAGGGTCTTGCCCGAGCCGGTACGGCCACGGCCGAGGACGTCGCGGCCACCGAGGGTGTCGGGGAGCGTCGCCGTCTGGATGGGGAACGGCTCGGTGATCCCGGACGCGGTCAGCGAGCGGACGAGGGTCTCGGGCACGCCGAGGCTCGAGAAAGAGGGCACGGCAGAAGACATGGAGGTGTTCGCCTTTCCGGCGGTGGTGGGGTCGGGGCTCGCCGCGTGAACTCGCAGGTGCTCCACGACGCTGGGAGGGCGCAGACTCACGCCGCTCCGCCACCGAGTATGCACCATGGGTCGCGCGCGGCCGGTGTGAGTCGGGTCTCCTGCCGGCCCGTACGGTGTCCGGCGTGCCCGTCGAGCTGCTCACCGAGATGTGGCGCCGGGTCACGTCGACCCAGCCGGCCCCGTCGTCGGCGACCGTGCTGGCGACGGCGGCCGTCGCGGCGCTCGTGGTGCTGTGGCCCCCCGCCTGGCGCGTCGCCCGGCACGGCGTCACCCTGGTGCACGAGGCGGGGCACGCCGGTGTCGCGGTCCTCACCGGACGCCGGCTCGCGGGAATCCGGCTGCACTCCGACACCTCCGGCCTGACCACGTCGGTGGGCCGTCCGCGGGGACCGGGCATGGTGCTCACCGCGGCGGCCGGCTACGTCGCCCCGGGGATGCTGGGGCTCGCAGCGGCGTGGGCGACGGCGAACGGGCGCGGGGTCGCGCTGCTGTGGGCCCTGCTGCTGGTGGTCGTGGTGCTCGGCGTCGGCGTCCGCAACCTGTTCGGTCTGTGGTCGGTCCTCGTCACGGGGGTGACCCTCGTCGCGGTGACCTGGTGGGCCCCCACCGTGTGGCAGACGCTCGCGGCGTGCACGGTCAGCTGGTACCTCCTGCTGGGCGCCGTCCGCACCGTGACGGAGCTCGGGCGGACCCGGGCGCGCGGCGCGCGGACGTCGGACGCCGACGTGCTGGCCCGCCTGACGCACGTGCCGGCGATCCTGTGGGTGGGGGTCTTCGGGCTCGTCACGGTGGCCACCGCGGTCCTCGGCGGTGCGGCGCTGACCGGCGCCCGGCCCGCTTAGCCCTCGCCCGCACCGGCGAGGTCCCGGCGCTGGACCTCAGCGCCGATCGTGCGGGAGCTGGGCCTCGGCGGTCATGGACCGGCGTCTGCCCCGGGACTCCGCAGCGACGCTCACCGGCTGCGGACGGTGGTCGACCGGGCGAGCTCGACGGCCGCCTGCCAGTCCGCGCGCTGACCGATCATGAGCCGCAGGCGCAGGACGGCTCGGCGCTGGTTGACGCCCAGGGCGCCGGTCACCCGGTCACCGGTGCGGTAGAGGGCCAGCAGGTCGCCGGTCTCGGCCGAGCCGACGACCGTGACGGCCTCGTCGCTCTCCGGCACCCCGACGAACTGGATGCGGTCGGACACCCAGTCCGACCAGAAGTACGGGACGACGTCGCAGGTCTCGGGCCCACCCGTGGCGACGGCGTTGCGACCGGCGACCGCGCCCTGCTCCGCCGCCGACGTCCAGTGCTCCAGGCGCATCGACCGGTCGAACGTCGGGTTGTGCCACCGGGCGACGTCCCCGGCCGCGTACACGCCCGGGGCGCCGGCGTTGAGCGTCGCGTCGCAGACGACGCCGTCCTCGATCGTCAGGCCTGAGCCGCGGAGCCAGTCCGTCACGGGGGCAGCGCCCACGCCGACGAGCACGACGTCCGCCGGCAGCACCTGGCCGTCGGCCAGCCGTACCGCCTCCACGGTGTCCCGGCCGATCACGGCCTCGACCAGCGCGCCGCACCGCACGTCGATGCCGTGCCGGACGTGCAGACCACCGAGCGCCTCGCCCATCGCCGGACCCACCGCCCGCACGAGGGGCACGTCGGCAGCCTCCAGCACGGTGACGTGCGCGCCGAGGTGCAACGCCGAGCAGGCGAACTCCGAGCCGATGAAGCCCGCGCCGATGACGACGACGCGGCTCCCCGGGCGTATCGCCGAGCGCAGGGCGACGGCGTCGGCATGGCTGCGCAGCGTGTGCACGCCGGCCGGCCCGTGCATCCCCGGCAGCAGTCGGGCGGTCGAACCGGTGGCGATCACCAGCCCGGCGTAGGGCAGCTCCTGGTCACCGACCGTCACGGTCCTCGTGGCCGGGTCCACCGCGGTGGCGGTCTCACCGAGCCGGAGGTCGACGTCGAGCTCGTCGCGCAGGCTGTCCGCGGTGCGCAGGTACTTCAGGGCGGCGCTCTCGGTCAGGAACTTCTTGGACAGCGGAGGACGGTCGTACGGCGCATCGGACTCGGACCCCAGGAGCGTCACGGGCCCGGCGAAGCCGGTGCGTCGAGCGGCCTCGACAGCACGCACCCCGGCCAGGCCGGCCCCGACGACCACGAGCCCGGCCGTGCTCATCCGAGCAGGCGCAGGGCTTGCTCCGGGCACTGGTTGACGGCGTTCTCGACGTCCGAGCGGTCGGCCTCGTCGAGCGACGGGGCGACGACCTGTGCCTTGCCGTCGTCGTCGACCTCGAAGATGTGCGGAGCAAGAGCCTCACACACCCCGTGCCCGACGCAGGCGGCGGCGTCGATGCGCACCTCCATGTGAACCTCCTTCATGGCGAGCCTTGCCGGCACGCTGGTCGAGCCGACGTCCCGGCAGACGCGACGACGGGCGCCGCACGCACGGCGACGGCTCCGCACGATAACCGAAACGCCTCTCCGGGGACGGCGGCGCCCAGAGGCTCCGAGCAGCGGGCAGGAGGTGCACGTCGGGCCGTGCCACCTGGCCCGACCTCGCTCCGGATCACCTCTGCAGGTCGGGCATCAGCTCGCTCTGCAGCGCCGCGAGGTCCACCCCCGGCGACGCGCACGTCGATCTGGTCGGCGATGGACGCCTGGAGCTCGGCGGCGACGTCGCCCCGGGACGCCTCGGGCACCCGGCGCACCACGGCGTGCGGCTGACGATCGGTCAGCGTGGCACTCAGGACGGCACGGCGAGGGCATGACCGGCGGGACGGGTGGAGCAGAGCTTCCGGGGCCGCGACTCGTCGGTGTCCCACCTGCTCGAGAGCAACCGCTGCTCCAGGCGGCGCAGTCAGCACCGGTGTCCGCCCCGGCATCGGCGACGGCCGCCGACCATGTCACCCACCACGCGGGGAAGCGACGCCACCCGGCCGGCGTCCGTCAGCTCGCGGCCGCGTCACCCCGACCGGACGCCCGGCGACGGGCGAGGTGGCGACCGAGGAGCCCCACCGCGAGCACGGCGGCGGCCGCGAGGGCGCCGGACGGCGGCAGCGTGACCGCCAGGACGAGGCAGCCGACCAGCCCGACGACGTGCAGGGCGCGTGGCCACCGCCGCTCGCGGCCGCGCTGGGTCAGCGCGGCCGCGTTCGCGACCCCGTAGTACAGGAGCACCCCGAACGAGGAGAACCCCAGCAGCGTCCGGACGTCGGCGACCAGGACGAGGGCGATCACGGCGACGCCGACGGCGCGCTCGGCCAGGTGCGGCACGCGCGACCGCGGGTGCACCGCGGCGAGGCGGCGCGGCAGGTCGCCCTCCTGCGCCATCGCGAACGTGGTCCGGCCGACCCCGGCGACCAGCCCCAGCAGCGCCCCCAGGCACGCGGCGGCGGCACCCACCCGCACCAGCGGCGCCAGCTCCGGCCGGCCCGCCGCCGTGACGACGTCGACCAGCGGCGCGGTCGACGTCGCGAGCCCGGCGGGCCCCACGACCGCGAGCGCCACCACCGCGACCAGCGCGTAGACGACCAGCACAGCGCCCAGCGCGATGCCGATCGCGCGCGGGATGGTGCGGCGCGGGTCGCGGACCTCACCCCCGAGCGTCGCGATGCGCGCGTATCCCGCCATCGCGAAGAAGAGCAGCCCGGCCGACCGGAGCACCTCGAGCACGGACGCATCGCCCGCGTCCGTCCCGGCGCCGGCGGCGAGGGCCGTCCGTGGTCCGTCGAGCGCCGCGACGCCCGCCACCACCACGGCAGCCAGCACCACGGTCGTGACCGCGACCAGCACGCGCGTCACCCCGGCGGTGCGGGTGATACCGCGCTCGTTGACCGCGACCAGCACCACGACCGCCGCGACGGCCACCGGGCGCTGCCAGTCCGGCAGCACGTACGCGGCGAAGGTCATCGCCATCGCCGCGCACGACGCCGTCTTGCCGAGCACGAAGCACCACCCCGCGGCGTACCCCCACCACGGCCCGAGCCGCTCGCGGCCGTACCGGTAGGCGCCCCCCGACGTCGGCATGACGGCCGCGAGCTGCGCGGTCGACATGGCGTTGGCGTACGCCACGACCGCGGCGATCGCGAGCCCGACCAGCAGGGCCGGCCCGGCCGACGCCGCCGCGGGCGCGAGCACCGCGAACACCCCGGCACCGAGCATCGACCCGACCCCCAGCACGACGGCGTCGGCCAGACCGAGGCGGCGGTCGAGCCCCGGCGCCGGGACGGCGGGGTCGGTGGCGGGCACGTCGCCGAGGATAGGCCGCGGCGCCCCACCGGCCGGCGCACCGGCCGGCGCAGCATGCCGCACCCGCGGACCGCCCCCGGCGAGCGCGCTCGCCTAACGTGAGCGGATGCCCCCCCGCCCCAGGCCCGCCGGGACCGCCTCGGCGCTCGCCCTCGCCGCGCTGCTCGGCGCGGCCGGCGTCACGCACCTGCGCCGTCCGGACCTCTACGACCGGCTGATCCCGCGATGGCTCGGGCCGCCCCGGCCGTGGGTGCTGGGCAGCGGCGTCGCCGAGCTCGCCTGCGCCGCCGCGGTCGCCCACCCCGCGACCCGCCGGACGGGCGCCCTCGCCACCGCGGCGCTGTTCGTCGCGGTCTTCCCGGGCAACGTGCAGATGGCCCTGGACGCCCGCCCCGGCGCGCGGTCGCCGGCCCGCCGGCCGGCCGTCGCGTGGGGACGGCTCCCGCTGCAGGTACCGCTCGTGATGTGGGCGTGGCGCACGGCCGCCGCCGTTCACCGGACGGTCGGCGAGTCGCCGTCGCCCGGTGGGGTGGACCTCCCCCGAGGCGTGGGTGCGGCGCACTAGCCTGCGGCGGTGAACCACGACCACGACACGCTCCCGGCGGCGGCACCGGTCCCCTCCCCCACCCGGCGGGACGTCACGGCCTGGGCGCTGTGGGACTGGGGCTCGGCGGCCTTCAACGCCGTCATCACGACCTTCGTGTTCACCCGGTGGCTGACCAGCGACGCCTTCGTCGACCCGGCCACCGCCGCGGCCGCGGCCGCGGAGGCCGGCGGCGACGGGCCCGCCACCGCGGCGCTGGACGCCGTGCTGGCCCAGCACTCCGCGTGGCTGGGCTGGGGCCTGACCGTCGCGGGTCTGGCCATCGCCCTGCTGGCCCCGGTCATCGGGGCCCGGTCCGACGACGCCGGCCGGCGGCGCCGCTGGCTCGCGGTGCACACCGCGATCACGGTCGCGATCTGCGCCGCGATGTTCCTCGTCCGGCCGGACCCGGCGTCGCTGACCGGGAACCTGCTGCTCGGCATCGTGCTGCTGGGCACCGCCAACGTCTTCTTCGAGCTCGCGAGCGTGAACTACAACGCGATGCTGTCGCAGGTGTCGACGCCGGCCACCCGGGGGCGGGTCAGCGGCATCGGCTGGGGCGCCGGCTACATCGGCGGCATCGTGCTGCTGCTCATCCTGTTCGTCGGCTTCATCGACCCCGAGGTGGGCTGGTTCGGCGTGACCGGCGACGACGGGCTGGACATCCGGCTCTCGGTGCTGCTGGCGGCCGTGTGGTTCGGGGTGTTCGCCGTCCCCGTGCTGCTCGCGGTGCCCGAGGCCCCACCCAACGAGCGCCGCCCGCGGACCGGCGTCGTGGCGTCCTACCGGCGCCTGGTCGCCGACATCGCCGGGCTGTGGCGCCACCAGCGTGCGACGCTGTACTTCCTGCTCGCGAGCGCCGTCTACCGCGACGGCCTAGCCGGGGTCTTCACGTTCGGCGCCGTCATCGCCTCGGGCACGTTCGGCTTCAGCGCGAGCGAGGTCGTGCTGTTCGCCATCGCCGCGAACGTCGTCGCGGGGGTCTCCACCATCGTGGCCGGGTACCTGGACGACCGGGTCGGGCCCAAGGCGATCATCGTGACCGCCCTGGTCGGGCTGCTGGTCGCCGCTGCGGCGGTCTTCGTCCTGCACGACGGCGGCCAGACCGTGTTCTGGGTCTTCGGCCTGCTGCTGTGCCTGTTCGTCGGGCCGGCGCAGTCGTGCAGCCGCTCGCTGCTGTCGCGGGTCATCCCGCCCGGCCGGGAGAGCGAGGTGTTCGGCCTGTACGCGACCACCGGCCGTGCGGCGAGCTTCCTGGCCCCGCTGGCCTTCTCGACGTCGGTGGTGGTCTCGGGCTCCCAGCACTGGGGCATCGTCGGGCTCATGCTCGTGATCGGCCTCGGCCTGGCGCTGCTGCTGCCGCTGCGGGTGGGGGCCCGCGGCCCGGCGACGGTGGCGTCGACCACGTGACCGTCCGGCGCAGCCCGTGGACGGACGACCCGCTCGGCCCCGGCTGGGAGCAGAGCACCATCGACCTCGGGGCCGACGCGCAGGGACCGGTGGTCGCCACGCTCGTGCGCCGCGGCCCGGCGGTCACCGCCGCCGCCCACCCGGCCGGCACCACCGACGGCGACGCCGCGCCCCCGCGGCCCGCGGTGCTGTACCTGCACGGCTTCAACGACTACTTCTTCCAGACCCACCTCGCCGACCGGTGCGAGGAGCACGGCTACACCCTGTACGCGCTGGACCTGCGCAAGTGCGGCCGGTCGCTGCGGCCGTGGCAGACGCCGCACTACTGCACGGACCTGCGCGAGTACATCCCCGACCTGGACGCTGCGGCCCGCACGATCCGCGACGAGCTCGGGCACGACCGGCTCGTGGTCATGGGTCACTCCACCGGGGGGCTGCTGGCCGCGCTGTGGGCGCACCGGGTGCGGGACCTCGGCCTCGTCGACGCCGTCGTGCTGAACAGCCCGTGGTTCGACCTCAACGCCCCGTGGTTCAGCCGCGTGGTCTCCACCCGGATCATCGACGCCCTGGGCCCGCTGGACCCGCTGCGGGTGGTGTCCGACGGCGGGTCGCCGTACTCGCGCCGGCTGCACGTCAACCACGGCGGCCGGTGGCAGTACGACCTGCAGCTGAAGGCGGCGGCCGGCATCCCGGCACGCGCGGGCTGGCTGCGGGCGGTCCGCCGCGGGCACGCCCGGCTCGCCCGCGGTCTGGCCATCGCGGCGCCGGTGCTGGTGTGCACCGCGGCCGCCAGCGGGCCGAACTCGGAGGACAACCCCGACCTGGACCGTCAGGACACCGTGCTGGACGTCGACCACATCGCCGCCCGGGCCCCGCTGCTCGGCCCCGACGTCACCCTCGTCCGCGTCGACGGCGGCATCCACGACCTGGCCCTGTCGGACGAGCCGGCGCAGACGGCGTTCTTCACCGCCGTCTTCGACTGGCTCGCCGCGCACCTGCCGGTCAGGCCACCAGCAGGGCAGCGACCCGGGCGCTGAGGTCGCGCACCCGGAACGGCTTGACGACGTACCCGTCCGCGCCGGCAGCCGACCCGGCGCGGACCGCCGCGGGCCCGGCCGCGGCGGTCACCAGCAGCACCCGCACGCCGGCCGTCCGGGGATCGGCACGCAGCGCCGCGCACACCTCGAGGCCGCTCATGCCGGGCATGGCGACGTCGAGCACGAGCAGGTCCGGCAGCCACGTCCGGGCTGCCGCCAGTGCCTCGGTGCCGTCGACCGCCGAGGCGACGACGTCGTGGCCCGCGCGCCGCACCGCGATCTCCACGAGCAGCCGCTGGTCGCCGTCGTCGTCGGCGACCACGACGCGACGCTGGGGGCGCGGGCGCGCACCGGGCCAGCCCCCGAGGGGGCCTCCCACGACGGTCCCGACCACGAGGGTCCCGCCCGTCGGCGCCCCGGCGTGCACCGCGGGCACGGCCGGGCCGGTGACCGTCGGCAGGGCGGCACGGGTCGGCATGCAGGTCCTCGGCGTCGGTGGGGCCGGGCCCCGGCGGGGGCTCGGACGTCTCGGCCCGCCCATCGGCCGGCCGGCGCCCGGCGTGAGGCGCGGCCGGGTGCGACGTGGTGGCCGGGCGCACTGGGGCGCTCGGGCCGCGGGCCGCCGCGGGCTGTCGGCGCGGGCGCCGACCACGGCGGTGTGCCCGGGCGCCGCGCCGATCGGGGAAGATGGCACCCGACCCGCCGTCGGCGCGGGCGGGCCGAGGGGGAGCGCGTGCACGACGACGAGCGAGGCAGCGGCTCCCCCGTGGACGCCGGCCGGGTCCTCGGCGAGCTGGCCATCGCCGCCGCCGGGATCGGCACCTTCGACTGGGACCTCGACACCGGCGTGCTCACCTGGGACGACCAGCTGCTGGAGCTGTTCGGCTACGACCGCAACACGTTCGACAGCACCATCGAGGCGTTCGACGCCGCCGTCCACCCCGGCGACCGGGCCCGCGTCACCCACGCCCTGCAGACGGCGATCGCGACCTGCGGCGACTACGCCGCCGAGTACCGGGTCGTGCTGCCCGACGGCCGCACCCGCTGGGTGGCGGCCAGCGGACGCGCGCTGGGCGACGCGACCGGACGTGCCCACCGCGTGCTCGGCGCCGCGTGGGACACGACCGCCGGCAAGGAGAGCCAGGCACGCGTGGCCCGGGTGCTGGAGGCGATGCCGACCGCCTTCTACTCCCTGGACCGGGACTGGCGGTTCACCTACGTCAACGCCGAGGCGGAGCGGCTGCTGGGCCGGCACCGCGAGGAGCTGCTCGGCGGGGAGATCTGGCAGCTGTTCCCCGCGTCGGTGGCGTCCGACTTCGAGCGGCACTACCGGGCGGCGATGGACAGCGGCCGGCCGGTCACCTTCGAGGCCTACTACCCCGCTCCCCTGGACGGCTGGTACGAGCTGCGGGCATGGCCCGGTGCCGACGGGCTGTCGGTGTACTTCCTCGAGGTCACCCAGCAGCGCCGAGCCCAGCAGGACGCCGAGCGGGCGACCGCGCGTGCCGCGCTGATGGCCCAGGTGACCACCGAGCTGACCCAGACCCTGCAGGGCGGTGAGGCGGTGGCACGGCTGGCCCAGCTGCTGGTCCCGACCCTCGCCGACTGGTGCATCGTCACCCTCGTCGACGACGACGAGGAGGCCGGTGCGCGCCGCGGCATGCGCGACGTCGCCTGGTGGCACGCCGACCCGGACGCGCGGGACACGCTCGAGCGGTACGCGACCCTGCGGCTGGACTCGCTGGTGGGACGCTCGTACCTCGGGCAGGCGCTCCAGACCAGCCGCACCGTGTCCGTCGAGTCGGGCGCGACCGCCGAGATCGGCTCGCTGCTGCACCCGGGGGCGGCCCAGGACGCCCTGCACGCGCTGGCGCCCGAGTCGCTGCACGTGCTGCCGCTGCGTGGGCGGGGCGGCCCGGTCGGCGTGGTCACGCTGGGCCGCGGGGCCGCGCGTGGGTCGCTCGTCGACGACGAGCTGACCACGGCTCAGGAGGTCGCCGGCCGCGCCGGGCTCGCGCTGGACAACTCCCGCCTGTACCGCCAGCAGCGCCGGCTCGCCGAGGGTCTGCAGCGCTCGATGCTCACGGCCCCGCCGGAGCCCGACCACGTCCAGGTCACCGTGCGGTACGAGCCGGCCGCGCAGGCCGCGCAGGTCGGCGGCGACTGGTACGACGCGTTCCTGCAACGGGACGGCGCGACGGTGCTCGTCATCGGCGACGTCGTGGGGCACGACATCGCGGCGGCGGCTGCGATGGGCCAGGTCCGGTCCCTGCTGCGCGGCATCGGCGTGGCGACCGGGCACGGTCCGGCGGAGCTGCTGCACGAGGTGGACCAGGCGCTGCGCACCCTGCAGACCGACACGATCGCCACCGCGGTCGTCGCCCGCGTGGAGCAGACGGCCCAGGAGCGCGAGCGCGGGGTCACCCACATCCGCTGGGCCAACGCCGGGCACCCCCCGCCCATGGTGCTGAACACCGACGGGACGGTCGCCGTGCTCGCCGGGATCCGTCCCGACCCGCTGCTGGGGGTGCTGCCGGACGTGCGCCGCACCGAGTCCCAGGTGTCCCTGGACCGGGGCACCACCGTGCTGCTGTACACCGACGGCCTCATCGAGCGGCGCGACCGGTCCCTGGTGGAGGGCATGGAGGCCCTGCGGGACGCCCTGGTCGAGCTGGGCGACCTGGAGCTGGACGACCTGTGCGACGCGATCCTCGCGCGCATGCTGCCCGACCACCCCGAGGACGACGTCGCCCTGGTCGCCGTGCGCCTGCACCGCCAGGACCGGCTGCGGCCCCCCGAGGCCGGGCCCAACGTGGTGCCGCCCGACGTCCCGGGCAGCCCCGAGATCGTCGACCAGCCCGGCTGAGGCCGGCGGGTGGTCAGCCGCGCAGCGCCTCGGTGAGCTTCATCCGGCCGCCGGTGTGCAGCACACCGCGCTGGTACACCCGCGCCGCCAGCCAGATCAGCACCGGGATGGTCACCGCTGCGATCGCGATGGCGAGCGGCATCTCCCAGCCGTCCAGCGCCCCGAACGCGTCCCGGACCGGCATCATGAACGGCGCGAAGAACGGCACCTGGGACAGCACGCGGACCAGCGTGCTGTCCGGGTCGTTGGGGACCAGGAACATGGTCACGTAGAACGGCACGAACAGCAGGAACATCAACGGCGTGGTCACCGATCCGATGTCCTCCTGGCGCGAGACCAGCGCGGCGAACCCGCCGAACAGCAGCGCGAACAGCAGGTAGCCCAGCAAGAACCACACCACGAGCCAGATCATCGCCGAGCCGATGTCGACGCTGATGCCGTCGACCCCCAGGATGCGGGTGGCGACGACCAGCGCGGCCCCGAGCACCACGACCTGGAACAGCCCGTAGATCCCGATCCCCACGATCTTGCCGGCGAGCAGCTGGGTCGGCTTGATGGTCGAGAGCAGGATCTCCACCACCCGCGACGTCTTCTCCTCCACGACGCCCATCGCGATCATCGACCCCGAGCCGATCAGCGCGAACAGCAGCAGCGAGATCATCACCGTCGCGATCCCGAACGCCGCGCCGTCGAAGCCGGCGTCCGGCGGGTCGAGCGCCTCGACCTGCGGCACCGCGGCGGCCATCGCCTGCTCGAACGCGGCGGGGTCGCCACCGAGCTCGCCGATCTGGTCGGCGACCACGTACGCACGGACGGCGGCCGTGACCGTGTCGAGCACCTGCGCGTCGGCCTGCTCGGCCACGACCACGCGCGGTGAGGCGGGGTCGCCGACGACGAACGCGTCCAGTTGCTCCTCGGCGTCGGTGTCGGCGAGCGCGGCCCGGGCCTCGTCGTCGGTCATGGTGACGACCTCGAGGTCGACGTCCGGACCGGCCGCCGCGGCGATGGGCTCGCCGAGCGCGGCCGCGGCCTGGTCGACGGCGATCCGGGTCGCCTCGGGGCCCTGCTCGCGTTCGAGGAAGTACCGCCCGACGCCCGCGCCGGCCAGGATGACCACCAGCATGACGACCATCGAGATGATGTTCGCCTTGGTCAGCATCCGGGTGATGATCTCCCGGCGGGCGACCATCCAGACCACGTTGCCCCTCATGCCGCCACCTCTCGCCGGCCGCGGCGTCGTCGGCCCTCGTCGGCCGACGGGTCGGCCTGCGCCGGGGCGTCCGCGCTGGAGACGACGCCACGGAACAGGTCGGCCAGCGTCGGCCGGACCGGGGAGAACTCCTGCACGTGGCCCAGCCGCACCGCACCGGCCAGCAGCGCCTGGGCGGCGTCCGGGGCGGCGTCGGTCAGCTCGACGACGACCGGTCCGCCGTGCCGGCCCGAGGCGGGCACCACGGCCGCGCCCGGCAGCGAGGCGACCAGCGCGTCGACCTCGGACGGCGCGGCCCGCAGGTCGAGCAGGTAGCGCGGACGGTCGGTGCTGCGCAGCTCGTCGATGGTGCCGAGCGCCTCCATCCGCCCCGACCGCACGATGCCGACCCGGTCGCACAGCCGCTCGACCAGGTCGAGCTGGTGGGAGGAGAAGATGACCGGCACGCCGGCATCCGCGCGCTCGCGCAGCACCGCGCTCATGACGTCGACCGCGACCGGGTCCAGGCCCGAGAACGGCTCGTCCAGCACGAGCACGTCGGGGTCGTGGACGAGCGCGGCGGCGAGCTGGACCCGCTGCTGGTTGCCCAGCGAGAGCTTCTCGACGTTGTCGCCCCGTCGCGCGCCGACCCCCAGCCGGTCCGTCCAGCGGTCGACGGCGGCGCGCGCGTCGGACGGGGTCATGCCGTGCAGCCCGGCGAGGAACATGAGCTGCTCGCCGACCTTCATCTTCGGGTAGAGGCCGCGTTCCTCGGGCATGTAGCCCACCCGGCGGCGGGCCTCGAGGTCGAGCGCGGCGCCGTTCCACCGCACCTCGCCGGAGTCCGCCGCGAGCACGCCGAGCATGATCCGCATCGCGGTGGTCTTGCCGGCGCCGTTCGAGCCGACGAACCCGAAGATCTCCCCGGCCCGCACGTCGAAGGTCAGGTCCTCCAGCGCGCGCAGCGCGCCGTACGACTTGTTCAGGTGGTCGATCTCGAGCACGCTCACGCGGCGCATCCCCCGGGGTCGCGGCCGGCGGTCGGCCGGCGCGGGAACCTGATCGGTCCCCCGCGTTCGCGCCCGGTCCGCGGGCCTGTGATGGTGCGTCCAACGTAGCGGAGCCGCACGTCACAGCGTGAGTCCCGGCCTCGCGGGCGCGCCGGGGCGACGGTGCCTACCGTGGGGCATGGTCACGACCCCGGTCCGACGCCGGCGACTGGTGCCCGTCGTGGTGGGGGCCGCCGTCGCCGCCGGGCTCGGGCTGGGCGCGGCGGCCCTCGCGGGGCGGCCGGACGGCGCCGCGGACGAGCGGACGGCCGCCGCGCCGGCAGAGCCGACCGGACCGACGGGGCCGGCCGGCGCCCAGCCCCCCGACCTGGCGGCCGACGCGCCGCGGATCGCGTTCCTCGGGGACTCGCTGACCGTGGGCGTCGGCGCGCCGCCCGGGCGGGGGTACGCCCCGCAGACGGCGCGGGCGCTGGGGTGGCCGATCGCCGTCGTCGACGGGGTCTCGGGCAGCGGGTTCGTCGCCCCCGGCCTGGGCCGGCCGATGCCCGACCGGGTGCCCGCGGTGGTCGCGGCGAAGCCGGACGTCGTCGTCGTGGCCGGCGGGTCGAACGACGTCTTCGGCGGGTACGACGCCGAGGCCGTGGGCGCGGCCACCACCGAGCTGCTCACCGAGCTGCGGGCTGGTCTTCCGGACGCCGCCGTGGTCGTCCTGGGTCCGTTCCCCACGTCCCTGGCCGGGGTGGGCGCCCCCGACCCGGTCCGGGACGCCGTCCGCGAGGCGACGCTGGCCGCCGAGGCGCGATGGCTCGACGCGGGGGCGGTGGTCGCGTCGGTCGTCACGACCGACGCCGACTGGGACCGGTACACCAGCGCGGACGGGCTGCACCCGAACGAGGACGGGTACCGGGCGATGGCTCACGCGCTCGCCGCCGAGCTGACGGAGCTGGTGGGCGCCGCCCGGTGAGCCGCCGCGCCGGCCCCCTACGGTGACCTCATGGCCGACGTCGCGACCGCCGTCCGGGGCCCGCTCGTGCCCGCCGCCCTGGTGTCCCTGGCCGGGTTCGTCATGTTCGGGCTGGAGCAGCGCGACGCCGGCCTGGGCGTGCTCGCGGTCGCCGTGGCGCTCGGCCTCGTGCTGGACCGGGCTGCCGGCAAGGACCTGGCCCTGATCGCCTTCGGGCTGGTCGTGATGAGCCTCGTGCCGATCACCACCGACATCAGCACCGGGCACATGGTCACGATGGGCGCGGCGATGGCGGTCGCCGTCGCCGGGCCGTACCTCGTGTCGCGCTACGTGTACCGCGACCACGCCGTGCGCTTCCCGGTGCGCACCGGCGAGCGGTGGACGCGGCTGGAGAAGCTGTACCTGGTCGCCGTCCCGGTGCTCGGCTACGCCGTGCTGCCGGTGTACATGATCCCCACCGGTGTGTACGAGAACTGGCCGGCGGCGTCCGACGTCGACGCGATCGCCCGGCTGTTCCTGGGCACCAACGTGCTGGGGATCTGGGACGAGCTGTTCTTCATCTGCACCGTGTTCACGCTGCTGCGCCGGCACCTGTCGTTCTGGCCGGCGAACGTCCTCCAGGCGGTGCTGTTCACATCATTCCTGCACGACCTGGGCTTCCACGCCTGGGGACCGGTCCTGATCTACGCCTTCGCGCTCGTCCAGGGCTACATCTTCGGGCTGACCCGGTCGCTGACCTACGTGGTGTGCGTGCACCTGCTGTTCGACCTGGTGCTCTTCGGGGTCCTGGTGCACGCGCACAACCCGGCCTGGCTCGACGTGTTCGTGTACTGACCACGGGCGGGCGGCCGGACGGGCGACGCGGGACCCTCGGCGCAGGCGCGGTCGCCCGCGCCGCGCCGTGTCGTCCGCCCTCACCTATCGTGGACGCGCCCGGGCGACGAACCCGCCCGCCGTCCGCCCGACCATCGGGCGCCCCCGCCCGCCGCCCGACCCGCTGAAGGAGCACCGTGACGCCCACCGCGCCGACGCTCTCTCCGGGCGCGGCCTACCGGCACGAAGCCGTGCTGTTCGACGGGACCGACGAGTTCCTGCAGCGCGCCGTGCCGTTCGTGCGCGACGGCGTCGGCGGCGGGGAGTCGGTGTTCGCCGCCCTGGTCGACGCGCGGTGGGGGCCGCTGCGAGAGGCTCTGGGTGACGCCGCCGACCGCGTCCACCGGGTCGACATGCCCGCGCTCGCCCGCAACCCCGCGCGGATCTTCCCCGCGCTGCGCGACCTCGTGGTCAGGAACGCCGCCGAGCGCCGGCCGGTGCGCGGGATCGGCGAGCTGACGTACCCCGGCCGGCGCAGCCCCGAGGTCGCCGAGTGCCAGGTGCACGAGTCGCTGCTGAACGTGGCGGTGCCGCCCCAGACGCCGCTGTGGCTGCTGTGCCCGTACGACGTCAGCGTGCTGGACGGCCCGCTGCTCGACGACGTGCACTGCGCCCACCCGGCGGTCACGCACCCGGACGGGTCCCCCGTCCCGCACGGCCCGCACGCCACGCCCTGCCACGGCCCCGAGCACGCCGGGGACCTGTGGCGACGGCCCCTGCCGCCGGCGGACCCGGCCGCGCAGGCGCTCACGTTCCACCGCGGCGACCTCGGCCGGATCCGGGCCGTGGTCCGCGGCTGGGCGACGGCGTCCGGCCTGAGCCGCGACCGCACCCAGGACCTGACCCTCGCGGTCAACGAGCTCGCCGCCAACAGCCTCGACCACGGTGGCGGACGCGGCGTCCTGCGGCTGTGGACCGACCCCGGAGCGCTCGTGTGCGAGGTGGCCGACACCGGGCGGCTGGACGACGTGATGGTCGGCCGCGTCGCGCCGGTCGACGGCCAGGTGCGCGGGCGCGGCGTGTGGATGGTCAACCAGCTGTGCGACCTCGTGCAGATCCGGTCCACCGCGGGCGGGACGGTCGTCCGCGTCCACAGCTGGGTGTGAGTCCGACGGCGCCGACGACGCCGCCCGAGGTGGCCGTCGCGCTGGAGCTGTACCGCCTCGCGCCCGGTGAGTTCACCGCGGCCCGCAACGCGCGCGCCAAGGAGGCCCGCGCGGCAGGCGACCGGGCGCTGGCGACCGTCGTCACAGGGATGCGCCGCCCGTCCGTCGCGGCGTGGGCGGTGAACCTGCTGGTCCGCGAGCGCCCCGACGACGTGGAGCAGCTGCTGGCGACCGGCACCCGGCTGCGGGCCGCGCAGGCCGCGATGGACGGTGCCGCGCTGCGCGACCTGGCACGCGTGCAGCACGAGCAGCTGGCGGCGCTGCGCGCGGAGGCCGACGAGCTCGCGGCCGCCGCCGGCCAGCGCCTGAGCGAGCCGGTCCGGCAGGCGCTGGACGCGACCCTGCGCGCCGCGATGGCCGACGCCGGCGCCACCGGGGCGGTCCGCACCGGGCTGCTGACGACCGAGCTGGTCAGCACCGGGTTCGATCCCGTCGAGGTGGGCGATGCGGTCGCCGTCCCCGGCGCGCCGCCGCTGCTCGTCCCCGCGGACGGGGCCGTGTCGGCCGAGCCCGCCACCGCGCCCGACGACGGCGACGACGGCGACGACGGGGCGCGCGTGACCTTGTCGGGGGGCTCCTCCCGGGGGCGCGGCGCCGCCCGGCCGGGCGGCGGCGGGGCGGGGCGCGAGCGTGCGGACGTGACCGTGCGGCTGGGCCGGGGGGCGGGGACCGGCGCGCCCGGCCGAGGCGCGCGGGTGGCCGCGGCCCGGGCGGTGGCCGACGCGGCACCGGCAGGAGCGCGGACCGAGGGCGCAGCGCACGGGGATGCGGCGGTCGAGCCGACGGCGGCCGACGCGGCGCCGACCGGGCTCGCACCGACCGGGCTCGCACCGACCGACCGCGCGACGGCCGGACGTGCGGAGCGCCCCGAGGCGGCCCGACGGCGAGCCACCCAGCAGGCGGCTGCCCGGCTCGCGCGGGAGCGCCGGGCCGCCGGGCGTGCG
The DNA here is from genome assembly GCF_947494015.1 of uncultured Cellulomonas sp. Taxonomy (GTDB): domain Bacteria; phylum Actinomycetota; class Actinomycetes; order Actinomycetales; family Cellulomonadaceae; genus Pengzhenrongella. The sequence goes on from NZ_CANLTL010000007.1 coordinate 123,864, forward strand.
CTCGACCGCGCCGAACGGCGGTCCACCGAGGCAGCCGCCGCCAGTGCGCACGCGGACGACGTCGTCGGACGCCTGGCGCGGCGGGAGACCGAGCTCGCCGACGAGGTGGACCGGCTGGCGGCCCGGCTCGCTCAGGTCCGCGCCGAGCGCGACGCCGTCGACCGGGACCTGGCGCGCGCACGGACCGACCGCGACGCCGCCGCCGATCGCGCCGAGCGGACCGCTGCGGAGGCACGCGGCGCGCAGGAGCGGCTGGCCGCGCTGGACGCCGGCGCCGCCGACCCCGGACCCGACCTCGATCCGTCCCCTGACCACGGTGCGGGTGGGCAGGGGTAGCGTTCTGCGCCGTGCCCGCCCCCGTCATCGCCGCGACCGGCCTCACCAAGCGCTACGGCGACCTGACCGCCGTCGGCGGCATCGACTTCCGCGTCGCGCCGGGTGAGTCGTTCGGCCTGCTCGGCCCGAACGGGGCCGGCAAGTCCACGACGATGCGGATGGTCGGCGCCGTCTCCTCGCGCACCGGTGGGGACCTGACCGTGCTCGGCCTCGACCCCGACACGCACGGCCCCGAGATCCGCAGCCAGCTCGGCGTCGTCCCGCAGGAGGACAACCTCGACACCGAGCTACGGGTCCGGGACAACCTCATCGTCTACGGCCGCTACTTCGGCATCCCCCGGGCGGTGTGCTCGCGGCGCGCCGACGAGCTGCTGTCCTTCGCCCAGCTCGAGGACAAGGCGCGGGCGAAGGTCGATGACCTCTCCGGCGGGATGAAGCGGCGACTGACGATCGCCCGGGCACTGGTCAACGAGCCGCGGGTCCTCATGCTGGACGAGCCGACCACCGGGCTGGACCCGCAGGCCCGGCACGTGCTGTGGGACCGGCTGTTCCGGCTCAAGGAGCGCGGCACGACGCTCGTGCTGACCACGCACTACATGGACGAGGCCGAGCAGCTGTGCGACCGGCTCGTCGTGGTGGACCACGGCGTGATCATGGCCGAGGGCAGCCCCGCCGAGCTCATTCGCACCCACTCCTCCCGCGAGGTGGTCGAGGTGCGCTTCGGGTCCGAGCGCAACGCGAGCGCGGCCGCCGAGCTCGCCGGGCTGGGCGACCGCATCGAGGTGCTGCCCGACCGCGTGCTCGTGTACGCGCGCGACGGCGAGGCGGTCCTGGAGGCGGTGAGCCGTCGCGGCCTGCGCCCCACCACCAGCCTGGTGCGCCGCTCGAGCCTGGAGGACGTCTTCCTGCGGCTGACCGGACGGAGCCTCATCGAGTGAGCACCGCCCACCCCCTGCCGCCCCCACCCACCGGCCCACCCACCGGCCCGGCCACCGGTCCCTCCGTGACCGCCGGCGGGGCGGGCCGCGCCGAACCGGCCGCCACCGCCATCGCCGCGGCCGCGCGTCCCCGCCGGTTCGGCGCCCTCTACGTGGCCGAGCACCAGCTGCGGGCCATGCGCTCGTACGGCTGGACCATCGTGATGTCCGGCATCGGCAGCCCGGTCCTGTACCTGCTGGGCCTCGGGCTGGGGCTGGCGACGTTCCTCGACGTCCCGGTCGCCTTCGGCCCGGACGGCGCCGTGCCCTACGTCGTGTTCGTGGCGCCCGCCCTGCTGGCGACCGCGGCGATCACCGTGTCCACCGAGGAATTCACCTACACGGTCATGGCCGGCTTCAAGTGGCGGCGGGTCTTCTGGGGGATGAACGCCTCACCGCTGGCGCCGCAGCAGGTCGCCGGCGGACTGGTGCTGGCCGTCCTGGTGCGGATGGCGTTCGTCTGCGTCGCGTACGCCGCCCTGGTCGCACTGTTCGGCGCCCTGGGCCGCGGCGGCGCCGTGGTGGTGCTGCCGCTCATCGGGCTGCTCGGCGGGCTCGCCTTCGGCATGCCGCTGCTCGCCTTCGCCGCGTCGCTCAAGGACGACGCCGGCCAGTTCGCCGCCGTCCAGCGGTTCGTCTTCACGCCCATGTTCCTGTTCTCGGGGACGTTCTACCCGCTCGCGACGTTGCCCGGCTGGCTGCACTGGATCGGCTGGGTGTCCCCGCTGTGGCACGCCAGCGAGCTCGGCCGGGTGGTGTCCTACGGGCACCCGGTCCCCGGGTGGCTCGTGACCGTGCACGTCGCGGTGCTCGTCGTGCTCGCCGCCGGCGGGTGGCTGCTCGCCCGCCGCACCTTCGTGCGCAGGCTGCGCGGATGAGCGCCCCGGCCAGCGGCGCCACCAGCGCCGCGACGACCGGCACGGCGCGTGTGCGCGGTGGCGCCGTGACGGCGCTGTACGCCGGCAACGCCCGCTCGGTGCTCGGCCGGGGCCTGCTGGCGGCACGGTCCAGCACCTGGGTCGTGGTGGTGTCGGGCTTCTTCGAGCCGGTCTTCTACCTGCTCGCGATGGGGGTCGGGCTCGGCTCGTACATCGGTGACGTGACCCTGCCGTCGGGCCGCGAGGTGCCGTACGCCGCCTACATCGCCCCGGCACTGCTCGCGGTGTCGGCGATGAACGGTGCCGTCTACGACTCGACCTGGAACGTCTTCTTCAAGATGCACTTCGGCAAGCTCTACCAGGGCATGCTCGCCACCTCGCTGGGACCGCTCGACGTCGCCCTCGGCGAGATCCTCTACGCGCTGCTGCGCGGGGTGGTCTACGCCGCCGGCTTCCTGACGGTCATGCAGGTCATGGGCCTGAACCTGTCGTGGACGGCAGTCCTGACGCTGCCCGCGGTCGTGCTCATCGCGTTCGGCTTCGCGAGCCTGGGCATGGCGATCACGAGCTACATGAGCACCTTCCAGCAGATGGACTGGATCAACTTCGTCATGCTGCCGATGTTCCTGTTCTCGGCCACGTTCTTCCCGCTCACGGTCTACCCCGAGCCGATCCAGTGGCTCATCCAGGCGCTCCCGCTGTGGCACGGGGTGGAGATGATCCGCGGGCTGACCACCGGTGAGGTGGGCGGCTCCATGGCCGTCCACGTCGCCTACTACGTCGCGATGGTCGCCGTGGGCGTCGTGTTCACCACCCGTCGGCTCCGGGCGCTGTTCCTGGACTGACTGCTGCCGCCCGGACGGCCCGCGGGCCGGCTGCCCCTCTGGACGGCTCGTGGACCGGCTGCCACCATGCCGCCGTGCGCTCTGCCGACGTGACCTCTGCCGCCGCGACCTCTGCCGCCGCGACCTCTGCCGACGTGACCTCTGCTGACGTGACCTCTGCCGACGTGACCTCTGCCGCCGTGACCTCTGCCGCCGAGGTGACCACCGCCGCCGGGACCACCCCCGACGTGCGCCTCGGATCGGCGTTCATCCCCGTGGCCGATCCACCCGCCGCGGCGCGGTGGTACTCGGCCGCGCTCGGCCTGACGGTCGAGGAGACCACCGAGCACGCCGCCGTGCTCGGCTCGGGGGCGTCCCGGGTGACCCTCATGGGGCCGGCGAGCGGCATCCGCGCCACCCCGGGGCTGGAGTGGGCGTCGTGCTCGTTCGTCGCCGCCGACCTCGTCGCCACCACCGTCCGGCTGGCCGCCGCCGGCGCCGACCCGTCCGACGTCCAGGGTTCGGCGGACCGGTGCCTGTTCGTCACCGCCCGGGACCCGGACGGCAACGTGCTGCTGGTCGTCGACCGCTGACCGGGCGCCCCGGCACCAGCACCCGCCCACGAGCGGCCGGGAACCTCTCGCCCGTATCGTGAGTTGCCATGGACATGACCGGCTCACGACCTGAGCCGCTCGGCGCACGCCGTGCCCACCGCCCCTCGGCGGTGAGGCACCGGTGACCACCGAGTGGCTGCTCCTCCTTCTCGTCCTCGTCCTGATCGGGCTCAACGCCCTGTTCGTCGCCGCGGAGTTCGCGCTGGTGACGGTCGACCGGCCCACGGTCGCCCGGCTCGCCGAGTCCGGCGACCAGCGCGGGACCAGCATCCAGGCCGCCCTGCGCAGCCTGTCCACCCAGCTCTCGGGCGCCCAGCTCGGCATCACCGTCACGAGCCTCGTCGTCGGGTTCATCGCCGAGCCGTCGATCGCGACGCTGCTCCGCGAGCCGCTCGAGGCATCCGGCATGGCGGAGCCCCTCAGCGCCGGGATCGCGCTGACCGCGGCGTTCCTCATCGCCACCGCGAGCCAGATGGTCTTCGGCGAGCTCGTGCCGAAGAACTGGGCGATCTCCGAGCCGCTGCGTGTGGGGCGCGTCGTCGCCGGGCCGCAGCGCGCGTTCTCCTGGATCACCGGGCCGCTGCTGCGGTTCCTCAACGGGTCCGCCAACCGCCTCGTCCGGGCGATGGGCATCGAGCCGCAGGAGGAGCTCGCGTCGGCGCGGTCCGCCCAGGAGCTCGGCTCGCTCGCCGCGCGCTCGGCCGAGCGGGGCCTGCTCGACGCCGAGGCGGCTCGACGGCTCGAGCACACGGTCGAGCTCCGCGACCGGACCGCCGCGGACGCCATGACCCCTCGACCGCGCGTCCGCTTCCTGGACGCGACCGACCCGGTCGACGAGGTGCTCGCTCTCGCGGCGCGAACCGGCCACGCCCGGTTCCCCGTGCTCGGCGAGAACGTGGACGACGTCGTCGGCGTCGTGCACTTCAAGCACGCTCTCGCCGTGCCGCCGGCGGAGCGACGACGGCGGACCGTGGGCGAGATCAGCCGGGGCGTGCGGGCCGTCCCGTCCGCGATGCCGCTCGACGCGGTGCTGGCCGAGCTGCGCCAGGGCCTGCAGATGGCGGTGGTCGTGGACGAGTACGACGGGACGGACGGCATCATCACACTCGAGGACCTGGTCGAGGAGATCGTCGGGGAGATCCAGGACGAGCAGGACCGCCCGGTCAGCCGGCACCGGCAGCTCACCGACGGCTCGTGGTCGCTGTCCGGCCTGCTGCGCCCCGACGAGGCCGGCGAGATCACCGGCATCGAGGTGCCCGACGGCGCGGAGTCCGACACCCTGGGCGGGCTGGTGACCGAACGGCTCGAGCGCTTCCCGGTGGTCGCCGACGAGGTGCTCGTGGACGCCCGGGACAGCACCCGGCCGGACAGCGACGGCCTGCCGACACCCGTCCAGGTGCGCCTGCGGGTGACCCGGCTGGACGGGCGCCGGGTGGACCGCCTGCACCTGGAGGTGGTCGACCCGGATCCCACGGACGACGGCCGCCCGCGTCGCGGCGCCACCCGCCGCGACCGGGACCGGGACGAGCACCAGGACCGGGCCGAGGAGGTGCGCCGTGGCTGACGGCACCGCCCTGCTGGTCGCCGTGCTGCTGCTGGCCGGCAACGCCTTCTTCGTCGGCGCCGAGTTCGCGCTGATCTCCGCCCGGCGCACCCAGATCGAGCCGCGCGCCGCCGGGGGCTCCCGCGCCGCCCGGCTGACCCTGCGGGCGATGGAGCGGGTCTCGCTGATGATGGCGGGCGCCCAGCTCGGCATCACCATGTGCTCGCTCGGCCTGGGCGCCATCGCCGAGCCGGCGGTCGCCCACCTGCTGGAGGTCCCGCTCGAGGCGATCGGCGTGACCGGTGCGCTGCTGCACACCGTGGCCTTCACGATCGCGCTCGCCGTCGTGGTGTTCCTGCACATGGTGCTCGGCGAGATGGTGCCGAAGAACATCGCCATCGCCGGGCCGGAACGGTCCGCGATCCTGCTCGCGCCGGTGCTGCTGGCCATCGTGATGGTGCTCAAGCCGCTGATCGTCGCGCTCAACTGGCTCGCCAACGTCGTGCTGCACGCGCTGCGGGTCGAGCCGAAGGACGAGGTCACCTCCGCATTCACGGCGGACGAGGTGGCGGCGTTCGTCGCCGAGTCCCGCCAGGAGGGCCTGCTCGACGACGACGCGCACACCCTGCTGACCAGCGCGCTGAGCCTCACCGACGAGCCGGTCGGCGCGGTGACGGTCGCGCTGGCCGACCTCGTCGCGCTCCCCGCCGACGCGACCCCCGCCCAGGCCGAGGAGGCGTGCGTCCGGACCGGGTTCTCACGCTTCCCGGTCACCGGACCCGACGGTGGGCTGGCCGGGTACGTGCACGTCAAGGACCTGCTGCTGGCACCGGACGACGTGCGGGACCTGCCGGTCCCTGACCGGCACGTCCGCCCCCTGGCACGGCTGGCCGCCGACACGACCCTCGACGTCGCGCTGTCCCGGATGCAGGCCCGCGGGGCGCACGTCGCGCTCGTCCTGGACGGCGAGACGGTGGTCGGCGCGGCGATGCTCGAGGACGTCGTGGAGAGGCTGGTCGGCGAGGTGGCCGACGCCGGCCAGCTCACCGCACCGGCGACGGGACGGGTCGACCGGCCCTCGCGCCGGGACACCTGACCACGCCCCCCGGGTCCCCGCCCCCGGCCCCGCCCCGCCCCCGCCCCGACCGAACCGGCGCGGGCGGGGAACCGGCGCACTAGCCTCGACCGGTGCGCCGTGGGGACGACCAGCTCGTCGAGGTGGAGCTCGTCGAGGACGACGTCGACGAGCCAGGCTCGGTCGAGCGTCCCGCACCGTGGTGGCGCCCGCTGCTGGCCGCCGTCCCCGGTCGCGTCTGGCTCGCGCTGGCGACCGTCGTGGTGCTCGCGGCAGCGGGGGCGGGCGTCGTCCGGCACGTCCGGGACGCCGCGCTGACCGAGCAGCTCGCCGCGGTGGACGGGCTGTCCGCACCGCTGGAGCAGCCGCTGGCGGCGGCGTGGCAGGCGCCCGGGGCGGGACTGGTGGGTGCCGTCGAGAAGACCCTCCTCCTGTGGTTGCCGGACGGCGCCGGCACCGTCGCCCTCGACACGGTCACCGGTGACGTCCGGTACCGCGAGGACCGCATGTGCTGGCTCGCGGACACCGGCCCGTCGCCCGCCGGCTCCGACCCGGGCCTGCCCGACGAGGACCCGGACGACGACGTGCTGCTGTGCACCGAGCCGCTCGCCGGCGACCGCCCGCACGCCACCGGCGACGGCGCGGCGACGGTCCACGACCCCCGGACGGGCGAGCTGCTCCGCAGCATCCCGGTCGGGACGGCACTCACGACCGACGTCGTCGACGGCGACCTCGTGGCGGTCGGGGTGGACGAGTCCGGGCACGTCACCGCGGGCCGCTGGTCCCTGACCACCGGTGAGCAGCGGTGGACCTTCCGCAGCCCCGAAGTCGCCCCGGACGCCACGTCCGGGTGGTCCGGCGGGCTGGGCGAGGACGTGGTCGGCGTCGAGATCGGCACCTTCTCGGTGACCTTGGACCCGGACACCGGCGTGCCGGTCGACCCGCCCTTGTCGGACGACTCGTCCACCGGTGCCACCTGGGGGCCCAACCCGGGACCGGGTGACCTCACCTACACCGTCCACCACGCGCCGGACGGGCGCACGACGACGACCGTGCACGGCCCGGACGGCGGGGACCGCTTCACCGTCCCGGGTTCGCTGCTCGCACCCACGGTCGACGACGGCTCCGTCCCCGGGACCGTGCTGCTCGCCTCGAGCGACCCGGGCGTCGGCGACCCCCGGTCCGCGCTCGTCGCCGTGGACGCCGCCACCGGGGACGAGCGGTGGACGGCGGACGTCCCCGTCGGCGCGCTCGCGGTGCTGTCCGGCCGGGTCATCGCCCACGACCCGCTCACGACGACCGTGCTCGACGCGGCGACCGGCGAGACCGCCTGGTCCGCCGAGACGTCCAGCGCCTCGGGATGGGGCTGGGCGGTGGTGACCGATGGACGGCGCGTGCTCTCGGTGGAACCCGGGCCGGACGGGGCCGAGCTGGTCGCGCGCGACCTGGCGACGGGCGCCGTCCGCTGGACGGCTCCCGCCCCGTTCACGGGCGACGTCATGAGCCTGCCGGACGGCACGGTCCTGCTGATGAGCGGCACCGCGGTGGCCGCGCTGCGCTGACCGCCGCTGGTCGGCCGGCGGGTCGACGCCGTCCCCGCCGTCCGCCGCGGTGACGATCGCCGCGGTGACGACCCGGGGCGGCCGGTCCGCGTAGCCTGTCCCCGGGCCTCTAGCTCAATCGGTAGAGCTGCGGACTTTTAATCCGTCGGTTGTGGGTTCGAGCCCCACGGGGCCCACCAGCACCGGCCGCCGGCGCCACCCGCCGGCACCCACCTGCCGGGCGTCGTCACGGCCCGTCGCCGCCGCCCGGCCCGGCTCCGGCGCCCCCGTCGCCGCCGTCGGCGTCGCCGCCGTCCTCGCGGGGGACCCGCCGCTCGACCGGCAGCGGGTAGGCCGTGGTCCGCGCGACGTCGTCGCGCACGGGGTCCGGCGGCGGGGCGTCACGCTCCGCAATCCGCTCGCGCTCGTGGAAGACGTCCTCCCCCGGCCCGGAGAACGCCTGCGCGCGGGCGAGCGCGCCGAGGCTCCCGGTGAACAGGCGCCCCTCGTCGCGCCGGCCGACGCGGGTGACCGCCGCGGCGTCCTCGCCGTCGGGGCCCTCGCCGTCGGCGCCCTCGGGACGGCCGGTCCACCGCACCGACCGGCGCACCGGGACGGTGGCCCCCGCCCACCCGGGGGTCATGGCGTCCTCGCGGTGATCGTCGTCGTCCTCGGACGGGTGCGCCCGCGCAGGGTCGACGACGACCGGGACGTGCGCGGCGCCGTCCTCGGGCTGGTCGTCCTCGGCGGGTCGCTCGGCCGTCGGCACGACGACGGGCACATGTGCGGCGCCGTCGACGTCCCCGGGCCGGCCGGCCCCCGACGTGCGGTCGTCCGCGCCCGCCGCCGACCCGTCGCGGCGCGCGTCGGGCCAGGTCGGCAGAGCGGGCCGGCCCCCGGCGTCCCCGGTGAGCACGCCGGCGCCCTCGAACCGGGTGCGGGGCAGCGCGCCCGGCTGGGTGCGCTGCAGCCAGTCGACCAGCCCCTCGCGGACGTAGCACCGCAGGTCGAACAGCGTCGGCGCGTCCGTCGCGCTGGCCAGGGCGCGCACACGCACGTACCCGCCGGTGGCCTCGGTGACCTGCAGGATGCCGACCCGGTGGTCCCACAGGTCGGTGTCCTCCAAGAGCTCGGTCAGCTCGCGCCGCATCGCGTCGACCGGCACCGACCAGTCCAGATCCATCTCCACCGTCCCGAGCAGCTGGGCCGAGCTGCGGGTCCAGTTCTGGAACGGCGTGGTCGTGAAGTAGGTGGACGGCAGGATCAGCCGCCGGTCGTCCCACAGGTGCACCACGATGTAGGTCATCGTGATCTCCTCGATCCGCCCCCACTCCCCCTCGACGACGACGACGTCGTCCACCCGGATCGCGTCGGTGAACGCGAGCTGGAGGCCGGCGAACACGTTGGCCAGCGTGCTCTGCGCCGCCAGACCGGCGACGACCGACAGCACCCCCGCGGACGCGAACAGGCTCGCCCCCGCGGCCCGCGCCCCGGGGAAGGTCATCAGCACACCGGCCAGCGCGCACAGGGCGAGCACCGCGACGGTGAGCCGCCGCAGCACCGTGATCTGGGTCCGCACACGGCGGGCGTGCCGGTTGTCGGCGATGTCGACGCGGTAGCGGGCCAGTGCGGCGTCCTCGGCGACGAACGCCAGCGCCCCGGCCAGCCACGCCAGCGCGACGATGAGGGCGATCAGCAGCACGTGCTCGGTGTTGACCCGCCAGCTCGCCTGCTCGGTGGACACCCGCAGCGCGATCCACACCGCCACGATGACCACCGACACCTGCATCGGCCGGCGAGCCCGCTTGAGCAGGTCGAGCGCGAGGGACGAACGCCTCGCCACGGTGCGCACCACCGCCGAGACGATCGCCGCGACCACGAGCGCGGCCACCACGGCGACCGCCACGGCGCCCACGGGCACGACGACGTCAGCGGTCTCGGTGGCCTGGTCCGCTCGCATGCCACCAGGCTAGGGCCGGCCCGGCGGGCCCCGGGCGGCGGCGTGTCGCGGTGACACGCCGGGGTGAAAAAGGACACAGACCGGGACATCTCGACATGCGGGCGCCGGCCGGCGGGTCTACGTTCCTCGACGGAAGGTCAACCGGCCCCATCCCGCCACGAGAGGGAACCTCATGATCGGCAGCATCATCGGCGCCATCGTCATCGGTGCCATCATCGGCGCCCTGGGCCGTCTGTTCGCCCCGGGCCGTCAGAACATCTCCATCCTCGTCACGATCATCGTCGGCATCATCGCCGCGTTCATCGGGTCGGCGATCTGGGCGGCCCTGGCCGACCCGGGCAACACCGACACCAACGGGATCGACTGGATCGAGCACATCATCCAGGTCGTGCTCGCCGTGATCGGCGTGATCATCGCGGCGCGACTGCTGGGCAACCGCAGCCGCACCCACTGACGTCCCGGACGTCGACACCGGTGCCCGGCAGCCCACGGCTGCCGGGCACCGCTGCGTCCGGGCACCGGGTCCACCGGGCGCCGGATCCCGGGCGTGCCGGCGTGCTCAGCGCGATCCGGCGACCGCGAGGAGCAGCAGGGTCACCGCGGCGCCGGTGACCAGGTTGAGCCACAGGAAGAGCCGCCAGCCCGCGTGCGCGCGCTCGCAGTCCTCGTCGCGCACCGTCCAGAACCGCGCGGCGTTCACCGCGTACGGCAGCGGCAGGGCGGCCGCGAGCAGGCCCGGCCACGGCACCACGAGCAGGACGGCGGCCGCCACCAGGTAGGCCACGGTCGAGGCGACCACGGTGCGGTGCGCCCCGAGGACCGTCGCGATCGACGCCAGACCCCCCTCCCGGTCGGCGCGCACGTCCTGCACGGCCCCGAAGGCGTGCGAGGCCATGCCCCAGCCGACGAAGGCGACCAGCACGGGCCAGGTGGTGCGCGCCGTGAGGTCGGCCCGGGCCAGGACCAGGGCGTACAGCAGCGGACCGACGAAGTGCATCGCCGAGGTGAGCGAGTCGACCACCGGGCGCTCCTTGAAGCGCAGCCGCGGGGCCGAGTACGCCACCACGCCGAACACCACGACCGCCAGCACGACGCCCGAGGCTGCGTCGCCCAGCGCCAGCAGCCAGACGAGGACCGGCACGTTGGTCAGGGCGCACGCCCACAGGATCCGCCGGTGCACCGTGCGGGCGGTCGCCGGGTCCGCCAGTGCTCCCTCGATGCCGCCCTTGCGGGGGTTGCGCAGGTCCGACTCGTAGTCGAACACGTCGTTGATGCCGTACATGAGCAGGTTGTAGGGGCCCAGGAAGTACAGCGTCCCGACCACCAGCGCGACGTCGACCCGGCCCCCCGTCGCCAGCAGGTACCCGGCGACGAACGGGTAGGCGGTGTTCACCCACGAGAACGGCCGCGACGCCGCGAGCACCTCCCTCACGGGGTACCCCCGGACGTCGGCCCGCCGTGCTCGTCGTGCTGGTCGTTCCGGCCGAGCCAGGTCCACAGCGCGGGCATCAGCAGCACCGCCGCGAGCGCATAGGCGAGGTCCTCGACCGGAGCCCCCCACACGTAGACCCCGAGGATCAGGTCCGGGTCGAACACGTACAGGTCGGCCGCGATCATCAGCGTGTCGAACACCACGGTCAGCGCGACGAGGACGAGCGCCGCCCACACCAGCGGCCCGGGCCGCAGCCGGCGCAGCACCGGCGCCACCACCGCGCCGAGGACCACCAGGACGCCCACGTTCATCACCGCGTTGGTCATCGGCCGGCCCGGGCTCCCCGGCGCTGCGCGGCGCGGTCGAACGCCCGCCACGCGAGCAGCGCGTTGTAGGACAGCAGCGCCAGGAAGAAGGCCTCCTCGAGCGGCAGCTCGGGTGCGAGCAGGACCCCGGTCATGTGCGGGCTCTCGCCCCGGGCGAAGATGCCGAGCGCGAGACCGGCCAGGTCCCACGCGAGGAAGACCACCACGCCGACGCCCACGCACAGCCCCGCGCGGCGCGCGTCCACCCAGAACGCCAACCGGTACCGGCGGTCGAGCGCGGCCAGGCCACCCAGGGCGACCAGCAGGGCACCGAGGTAGACGAACCCCGTCATCGGGCCGCCGGCGGCGCCGTCGGCGCAGCGGACGGCTCCGGTGCGGGCACCCACCGCTCGGGCCGGCGCGCCGCCGCGAGGAAGCCGCGGCGCAGCGGGTCCGGCAGCCGGCGGGCGGACGTGTCGCCGAGCAGCCGCTTGGCGACGAGCTCGGCGCTGATCAGGCACATCGGCAGTCCCACACCGGGGATCGTGCCACCCCCGACGTGCAGCAGGTTGGGCACGCGCGGCGAGGCGTTGCCCGGCCGGAACATCGCGCTCTGCGCGAGCGTGTGCTCCATCCCCAGGGCCGTGCCGCGCCAGGCGGACAGCTCGCGGGCGAAGTCGGCGGGCGCGACGACGCGCCGGGTCACCACCCGCTCACGCAGGTCCGGTACGCCCATCCACCGGCCGGCCTGGTCCAGGTACCGGTCGGCGTGGGCCTCCACCGCGGCCCGGTCGTCGGCGGCGCCGAGCGCGGGGTCGGCCGGGAACGGCACCAGCACGAAGATGTTCTCGTGCCCGGGCGGGGCGGCGTCCGGGTCCGTCGCCGTCGTCCGCGAGACGTACATCGACGCCACCTGCGGCACCCGCAGCCCGTCGACCCGGCTGGCGGTGTCCTCGCCGAGGATGTCGCGGAAGTTGCCCGGCCAGTCCTCGGTGAAGAACAGCGAGTGGTGCGCGAGCTGCGGCAGGGCGCCGCGGACTCCGGCCAGCACCAGCAGGGCCGAGATCCCCGGCCCGCGCTGCTCCCAGTCCGCGGGGCTGCGGGTGGCGTGCTCGGGGCGCAGCAGCCGGGTCTCGGTCTGGTGCAGGTCGGCCGCGGAGACGACGACGTCGGCGGGCACCACCTCGCCGTCGGACAGGCGCACGCCGCGCGCCCGGCCGGTCCGCCGCGGGTGCCGCAGCGAGCGCCCGGCGGGCTCGACCTGGACCTCGACCACCTCCGCCCCGGTGCGGATCTCGACCCCGTGCGCGCGCGCCAGCCCCTCGATGGCCTCGATCACGGTGTACATGCCGCCCCGCGGGAAGCGCACGCCGTCGACCAGGTCCAGGTGGCTCATCAGCGAGTACAGCGCCGGCACCCGGTACGGCGAGGAGCCGAGGAAGACGGCGTGGTAGCCGAGCACCTGGCGCAGCCGCGGGTCGGTCACGGTGCGGGCGATGCGCTCGGCCAGCGTCGTGGACAGCAGACCGGTGAGCGTCCCCAGGCGGCGCAGCACCGACGCCGACACGGCCCGGTCCGGTCGGGCGAACGTCGTGTACAGGAAGTGGTCCAGCGCCATCCGGTACGCCTCGCTGGACCGCGCGGCGTACCGGCGCATGCGCTGGCCCGCGCCGGGCTCGAGCGCGTCGAACGCGGCCCAGTTCGCCTCCGGGTCGGCGCCGACCTCCAGCACGGCGGCCTCGCCGCCCGCCGGCGGCTCGAAGAACACCCGGTACGCCGGGTCCAGCCGGACCAGGTCCAGGTGGTCCTCGACCCGCTCCCCCATCAGGGCGAAGAAGTGCGCGAACACCTCCGGCATGAAGTACCAGGACGGCCCGGTGTCGAAGCGGAACCCGTCCACCTCGAGCAGCCCGGCGCGTCCACCGACCCGGTGGTGCCGCTCCAGCAGCGTGACGCGGGCGCCGCCCCGGGCGAGCAGCGCCGCCGTCGCGAGCCCGCCGATCCCGCCGCCGACGACGACGACGCGCGCCCCGACGAGCCCGTCGCCCGGGCTGCCCGCCGGCCGGGTCCCGGCCGGGCCCACGGACGCGCTCACGACCGGGCCTCGGCCAGCACCGACCGCGCCAGCACGGCGACCTTGCCCGGCGTCGACACGCGCACCCGCCGCGCGAGGAGCTCTTCGGGCGGCGTCCGGGCGAGCTCGGCGGCGAGCCTGTCGTACAGGCCCAGGGTCGCGGCGACCGCGAGCCGGGCACGCCGCGGCAGGTGCGGCAGGGCGGCGCGGGCCGTGGCGGCGTCCCGGTCGATCTCGGCGAGCAGCGCCGCCAGGGTCGGCGCGTCGAGCGAGTCGGGCGTCACCCCGGGGAAGTAGCTGCGGCCCAGCCCCGCGCTGTCCTCAGCGAGGTCCCGCAGGAAGTTGACCTTCTGGAACGCCGCGCCGAGCGCCCGCGCCCCGGCGGCGACGTCGGGCGGGGCCACCCGCAGCGGCTCCCCCGGGCGACGGTCGGCGTTGAGGAAGACCGCCAGGCACATCAGCCCCACCACCTCGGCCGACCCGTACACGTACCGCTCGTAGGAGTCCTGGTCGTGCACCCGGACGGTCAGGTCCATCCGCATGGAGGCGAAGAACGGGTCGATCTGCGTGGCGTCGATCCCGACGCGGCGGGCCGTGCGGGCGAACGCGTGGACGACCAGGTTCGTCGACCAGCCGCCGGCCAGCGCCCGGGCGACCTGCTGCTCGAGCTCGTCGAGCATGTCGCCCGCGTCCTGCCCGCCGCGGGTGTCGACGATCTCGTCGGCGATCCGCACCAGCGCGTAGACCGTCTCGATGTCGGTGCGCGCCCGCGGCCCCAGCAGGCGCGTGCCCAGACCGAACGACGTCGAGTACCCGCGCAGCACCGCCCGGCTCGCCCGCGCCGCAGTGAGGTCGTACAGCCGGGTCCCGGTCGTCGCCGCCATCAGTGCCATCTCCCGGCCATCTCGTCCACCAGTGCGCACAGCAGGTCGGCGAGCTCGCCGGGCAGGTGCCGGCGGGCGACGTCATGCGCCGTGCCGGCCGCGCGCGACGCCACCGCGCGCAGCTCGTCGCGCGCCCCGCAGCCGGCCATCACGTCCCGGACCAGCGCGGCGGCGTCGTCCTCCAGGTCGGGGCGTCCCACGTGGGCGTCCAGGACCGCGCGGCCGGCGTCGTCGGCCCGCAGGTAGGACAGCCGCAGCAGCTCGGTGCGCTTGCCGGCCCGCAGGTCGGACAGCACCGACTTGCCGGTCCGCGACGGCTCACCGAAGACGCCGAGCTCGTCGTCGACCAGCTGGAACGCCGTGCCCAGCGCGGTGCCGAACCGGGCCAGCTCGCTCAGGGTGCGCGCGTCGGCGCGGGCCAGCAGCGCCCCCGCGTGCAGCGGGACGGTGCAGGTGTACGCGGCGGTCTTCAGCTCGGCGACCCGCAGCGTGTCGACCTGGGCCGGGGACCGCAGCGCGGAGGACATGTCGAGCATCTCGCCCGCGACCGTGGTGCTCACGCCCTGCACGAGCAGGTCGACCACCGCGACCGTGAGGTCGGGGGCGATCGGCGCGCGCGCGACCAGCCCGAACGCGGCGACCAGCGCGAGGTCCCCACCCAGCAGCCCGGCGGCCAGCACGTGGTCCTCCGCACCTGGCCCGACGACGCCGTCGGCGGCGAGCGTCGCGCGGTACGCCCCGGTGAGGTTGGGCCGGCCGCGGCGGACCTCGTCGTGGTCGAGCAGGTCGTCGTGCACCACCATCGCGGTGTGCAGCAGCTCCTGCGCCGCAGCCACGTGGGACGCGCCCGCCACGTCGTCCCCGCCGAGCCCCAGGTACGCGGCCAGGGTCAGCCGGGGCCGGAGCAGCTTGCCGCCGACCTGCTCGGCCAGGTGGGACCACAGCTCGCCGTAGCCCGGGTCGAGCTGGGCGCCGTGGGTCTGCCGGTCGGCCAGGTAGCGGTCCAGGACGTCGACGGTGCGGGCCAGCCCGGCGGTCACCGAGCCGCGCAGACCGGCGTCGGCCGGTCGTGGGACGTCCGGACCGCCCGTGCCGGGGCGCCCGCGGACGTCGACCGGCTCCGGGGCGGATCGGTCGTCGGGAACGTGGTCGACGGCGGCCGTCGCGCGAGCACCTCGGGGCAACGCGGGGTCCTCTCGTGGGCGAAAACTCAGCATACTGAGTATCCGGCGGGACGACGCGTGTTCGACCCGGTGACCCGGGCGGGGACCCCTCCGAGGGGCGGCCGCGGGCTCGCTGGCGAGTCTGCGCCCCGGGCGGGGCCGCTGGGTAGTGTCGCGCCATGACCTGGATGGTGACCGGCGGCGCGGGGTACATCGGCTCTCACGTGGTGAAGGCGTTCGGTGAGGTGGGTCTGCGGACCGTCGTGCTGGACGACCTGTCCAGCGGCCACGAGGGCTTCGTCCCGGCCGGGGTGCCGCTCGTGCGGGGGTCCGTGCTGGACACCCCGCTCGTGCGCCAGGTGCTCACCGAGCACGACGTCACCGGCGTCGTGCACCTGGCCGGGTTCAAGTACGCGGGGGTCAGCGTGCAGCGCCCGCTGCACACCTACGAGCAGAACGTCACGGGAACCGCCCACCTGCTCGAGGCGATGGCCGACGCCGGCGTCGACGCCGTGGTGTTCTCCTCCAGCGCCGCCACCTACGGCACGCCCCGCACCGACCTCGTCACCGAGACGACGCCCACCAGCCCCGAGTCGCCCTACGGGGAGAGCAAGCTCATCGGCGAGTGGCTCCTGCGCGACCAGGGCGTGGCCACCGGGCTGCGGCACACGTCGCTGCGCTACTTCAACGTCGTGGGCTCCGGCTCGCCCGAGCTGTTCGACACCAGCCCGCACAACCTGTTCCCGCTGGTCCTCGAGGCGCTGGTGGACGGCCGCACCCCGCGGATCAACGGCGTGGACTACGACACCCCGGACGGCACCTGCGTGCGCGACTACGTGCACGTCGCCGACCTCGCGCACTCCCACGTCGCCGCCGCCCGCGCGCTGGCGCAGGGGCGTCCGCTCGAGCGGGTCTACAACCTGGGCAGCGGCCAGGGCGTGTCGGTGCGCCAGATCATGGCGACGACGGCCGAGGTGACCGGGATCGACTTCACCCCGGAGATCGGGCCGCGTCGGCCCGGAGACCCCGACCGGATCGTCGCGTCGGGCGACCTGGCCGCCCGCGACCTCGACTGGAGCATGCGCCACACGCTGCGGGACATGGTGGCCAGCGCGTGGCAGGCCCGGCAGCAGGCCGGCACGGGCGCCTGACCGAGGCGTCAGCCCCCCACGGCGCGCAGCGTCGCCAGCTCGCCGGCCATCCGCTCCAGCAGGGCCTCGGGTCCCGCGTAGACGCCCTGCGCCCGTGGCCAGTGGACGACGACGTCGGTGAACCCCAGCGCCGCCGCCCGCTCGACGCCCTCCTGCAGGACGGGCCACGAGCTGAGCGAGAAGACCGGGGCGCCGTCCAGGCTCAGGTGCCGCTCGATGCGGGCCGGGTCCCGGCCCGCCGCGCGCGCCTCCACCCCGAACCGGTCCACCATCGCCGCGAGCCCGTCCCACCACCGCTCCTGGGCGACGGCCGGTGACACGCCCTCGACGACGTCGTCGGGCAGGCTCGGGCCGAAGGTGAGCCATGCCTGACCGTGCCGCGCGGCCAGCCGCATGGCCCGCGGACCGTTGGCGGCCATCACGAACGGGACCCGTGGCCGCTGGACGCACCCGGGGATCATCCGGGCCGCGTGCGCGGTGTAGAACTCGCCGGCGTGCTCGGTGACCGGCTGGGTCAGGAGGGTGTCGAGCAGGGCGGTGAACTCCGCGAACCGCCGGGTGCGCTCGGCCGGCGCCGGGGGCTCGCCCAGCACACCCGCGTCCCATCCGGAGCCGCCGGCCCCGAGGCCCAGCAGCAGCCGGCCGTCGCTGATGTCGTCGAGCCCCATGACGTCCTTGGCGAACGGCACGGGGTGACGGAAGTTCGGCGTGGCGACCCAGGTCCCCAGCCGGATGCGGCTGGTCACCGCGGCCGCGGCCGCGAGCAGCGGGACGGTCGCGAACCACGGCTCGTCGGCGAGCGTGCGCCACGCGAGGTGGTCGTACGTCCACGCGTGGTCGAAGCCCATCGCCTCCGCGCGCTGCCAGCGCTCGCGGGCACCGACCCAGCGGTCCTGCGGCAGCAGCACGATCCCGAAGCGCAGCCCGCCCGTGGTCCCGTCGTCCGTCGTCATGCTCGCCACCGTAGGCGCGCTCGTCGCCGCAGACGCCGGTCAGGCCCACCCGAGCTCGTGCAGGCGCTCGTCGTCGATGCCGAAGTGGTGGGCGATCTCGTGCACGACGGTGATCGCGACCTCCTCGACCACCTCCTCGCGCGACTCGCACAGCGCGAGGGTCGGCCGCCGGTAGACCGTGATCCGGTCCGGCAGCGCACCGGCGGCCCAGAACTCCCCACGCTCGGTCAGCGGGACCCCCTCGTACAGGCCCAGCAGCTCGGGGTCCTCCGAGGGCGGGTCGTCCTCGACGAGCACCACGACGTTGTCCATCTGCTCGGCCAGCTCGGCCGGGATCTCGTCCAGCGCGTCGCGGACGGCGTCCTCGAACTCCTCACGCGACATGTCCACCACGCGCCCATCCTGCCCCGTCCCGGACCCCGGCCGGACGCCGCCCGAAGACGACGGCAGGTGCGGCCGGAGGCGGGACCGGGCGCCCCACCGGGCCGGCCACCGGGCGCGCGACCCGGCTGGCGACGACCCGCAGGACGCGACTTTTGGCGATCCGAGCGATGTGCCATATGCTCTTCGAGGTCTTGCGGCGCCTTCGACGGCAAGGGCGTTGACTCGCCCCCATCGTCTAGCGGCCTAGGACCCCGCCCTTTCACGGCGGTAGCACGGGTTCGAATCCCGTTGGGGGTACGAACGTGTGTGTGCAGTACTGGTCTTGTCTCACCACAAGGCCCCGTAGCGCAGTTGGTTAGCGCGCCGCCCTGTCACGGCGGAGGTCGCGGGTTCGAGTCCCGTCGGGGTCGCTGACATGCGCCCGGCCCTTACGGCCGGGCGTTGTCGGTTCGGCCATGTAGCTCAGTTGGTAGAGCGTCCGACTGAAAATCGGAAGGTCAGCGGTTCGACCCCGCTCGTGGCCACACTCTCAGCCCCGTCCGTGCCCCGGGCGGGGCTGATGTCGTCCCGGGGCACGGACGGGCGCGGGACGTCTCGCGCGAGCGCGGTGTTCCCGACACACTGGGGCCGGTCCGGCGACACGCTGGGGGCCTTCGAGCAACGTGAGGAAGTGATGGGCATGGCGCACGCATCGCAGTGGACGTCCCCCGGGTCGGACGGGCGCCCGTCGGTGGGTGAGCTGTTCAGCCGGCTCTCCGAGCAGTCGTCCCGGCTGGTCCGGTCAGAGATCGAGCTGGCGAAGGCCGAGCTGTCGCGCAAGGCCAAGGCCGGCGCGATCGGCGCGGGCCTGCTCGCCGGTGCGGCCCTGTTCGGCTTCTTCGGGTTCGCGGTGGTCCTCACCACCATCATCCTGGCGCTGTCGCTCGTGCTCGACGCGTGGCTGGCCGCCCTCATCGTCGCCGTGGTGCTCCTCGTGATCGCCGGCGTGCTGGCCCTGCTGGGCAAGAAGTCGCTCGACAAGGGCGTCCCGCCCAAGCCCGAGCGCACCGCCGAGAACGTCAAGCAGGACGTCCAGGCCGTCAAGGAAGGACTGCGTTCATGACCGCCGAGCCGCACGACATCGAGGCCCAGATCGCCCGGAACCGGGCCGAGCTGGCCGCGACGATCGACGAGCTGACCGACCGCCTCGACCCCAAGGCGAAGGCCGACGAGCTCGTGGAGATGGCCAAGCAGGTCGTCCACGACGCCGGCAACGACCCGGACACGCGTCCGGAGGACCGCAACCGCGCCCGGATCATCCTCGGCGTGAGCGCCGCGGCCGCCCTGGGTCTGCTCACCGGGCTGGTGCGCAAGATCTTCTGACCGGTCGCCGGCGCGCCGTCGGCGCCGGCCATCGGCGGGTGGCGGCGCCGGCCCGCGTGACGGCGTGATCGCCGGACGCGGCGCTCAGCGCACCGCGCCCGCCGACGCCACCGCCGCCGGCGCGGCGGCGGCGACCGGGCTGCGCCGCCGGGCCACGCCCCACTGGGTGAGCGCGACCCCGGTCAGCACGACGACGGCCCCGACCGGCTCGTACCAGTGCAGGGTCTCGTGCAGCACCACCACACCGAGCGTCGTGGACACCACCGGGATGACGTAGGTGACGCTCGCGGTGACCGTGGCGCCGGCCTGCTCGAGCACCCGCCAGTACAGGATGTACGCCGCCCCGGTCCCGCCCAGGCCGAGCGCCAGCAGGGCCGCCGCCGCGCCGCCGTCGACCTGTGCCGGCACCGGGGTCGCGAGCAGGAACGGCGTGAGCATGAGCCCGCCGAGGGTCAGCTGCACCGCCGGCAGGGCGACCGGGGACAGGCCGCTGCCGGTCAGCCGGCGCCGGCTCCAGGCGTTGCCGATGCCGTAGCAGAACGTGGCCCCCAGCAGCATGAGCCCACCCACGACGTCGACCGCGGCGGGGTCCCAGGCCCCGAGCAGCACGGCGATGCCCGCGAAGCCCAGCAGCAGCCCGGCCACCTGGACCCGGTCGGGCCGCTCCGTGGGCACGAGCAGCGCGACGAACACCGCGGTGAACAGCGGCGTGGTGGCGTTCACCAGCCCGGCGAGCACCGACGTCACCCGCTGCTCGGCCAGGCCGAACAGGACGAACGGCACGGCGGTCATCGCCGCGGCGACCACGGCGACGTGCCCGAGCAGCCCGCGCGCGATCCGTGGCCGCTCCCGGCGCAGCGCGAGCAGCCCGACCAGCAGGACGAGGCCCACCACGATCCGGCCCCAGGCGACCTGGGTCGGGGCGAACGACCGCAGGCTGGTCGCGATCAGCACGAAGCTGCAGCCCCAGAGCAGCGCGAGCAGCGCGTAGGAGGCCCGCCAGCCGCCGAGAGCGGCGCGCGCCCGGGTCGTCATGCCCGCACGGCTGCGCCGCTCCGGACCGGCGCGCGCACCCCGGCCGGCGTGGGCACCTCGACGACCCCGGCGACCTCGGGCGCACCCTCGTGCGACAGCAGTGCGCGCTTGACGTCCAGGCCGAAGTAGTAGCCACCCAGCAGGCCGCCGGTGCGCAGCACCCGGTGGCACGGGACGAACGGTGCCAGCAGGTTGCGCGCGCACGCGCTGCCTGCCGCCCGCACCGCCAGCGGGCTGCCCGCCGTGGCGGCGATCTCGGTGTAGGTGGCGGTCGACCCGGCGGGGATCGCGCGCATCGCCGCCCAGGCGCGCTGGAAGAACGGGCCGCCGGGCTGGGCGACGGGCACCTCGTCCAGCGCGGCGTGGTCCCCGGCGCAGTAGCGCTCGACCGCGGCGACGACGCCGGCCAGCGCCGGGTGGTCCGCGACCTCGCCGGGAGGCACGGTACGCACACCGCGGGTCGCGAGCGCCTCGGGCAGCCGGGACGCGACGTCGGCGACGGGGCTGAAGCCGGCGACCCGGACGACGCCGTCCTCGGGGGTCAGCACGAACGCGAGGTCACCGGCCGGGGCCGGGACGGTGGTGGCGAGCAGCGGCTGGACGCTCATGGGTTCCTCTCGGGGGCGGCCGCGCGGGACGACGGTCCGGTGGCGCGGGGCTGGTCGGATCATCTCGTGCTCGGGCCGGCGACCGGGCCGGGGGCCGGGTCGTGGACGACGGGCGTGGCGCGGCCGGGTGGCTCGGTCCGCAGGGCCCACGCCGTCCACAGGTGCTGCGCCGCGTACCCCCGCCACGGGCGCCACCGCTCGGCGTCAGCGCGCGCGGCCGGGATGTCGACGGTCCGGCCGGCGCCGCCGGGCAGGTCCGCCAGGGCGCGGCGCAGGACGAGGTCCCCGGCTGGGAACACGTCCGGGTCGCCCAGTGCCCGCAGCGCGATGTAGTCCGCCGTCCACGGACCCACGCCGGGCAGGGCGAGCAGCGCGTCACGAACGTGGGTGCGGTCGGTGCCCGGCTCGAGAGCCAGACCGCCCGCCACCGCGGCCCCGAGCGCGGCCAGCGTCCGGGCGCGCGCACCGGTGAGCCCCACGGCGCGCAGCCGCTCCGGCCCGGCCGCGGCCACCGCCTCGGCCGTGGGGAACAGCCGCAGACCCTCCGGCCCGGGCTCCCCGAGGTCCGCGACGAGCCGGCCGGCCAGCGTCCGGGCACCGGTCGTGGACACCTGCTGCCCGAGTACCGCACGGACCGCCAGCTCGAACGGGTCGACCGTCCCCGGCACCCGCAGACCCGGCCGGGCGGCGACGAGCGGCCCGAGCAGCCGGTCCGGGCCGAGCGCCGCGTCGACGGCGACCGGGTCGGCGTCCAGGTCGAGCCAGCGGCGCAGCCGGGCGACGACCGCACCGAGGTCGGCGAGCTGCGGCAGCCGGAGCCGGGCGGTCACCGCGTCGGCGGCCACGCCTGGTGTCACGGCCACGACGGCGGCTCCGCCGGCGGTCCGGACCAGTCGCGTCACGGTGCCGTCCGCCCCGATGTGCTCCAGTCCCGGGACGGCACGGTGGCTGACGTGCGCGAGCCACGCGGCCGCGTCGAACGGCGCGGCATGGCGCAGCCGCAGGGTCAGCTCGGCGGTGTCCACCGGGGCCCGCTCCGCCGTGGCCGCGACGTCCGGGACGCCCGGCGCCACGCGTGCCGCGTCGGCGGACGGGCGGCGCAGGGTCGACGGCGGGGCGCCGAACTCGTCCCGCATCACGTCGTTGAACTGCCGGACACTGGCGAACCCGGCGGCGAAGGCGACGTCGGCCATCGGCAGGGCCGTCTGGTCCAGCAGCAGCCGGGCGAGCTGCGCGCGCCGGGTCCGCGCGAGCTGCAGCGGGGACGCCCCGACCTCGGACACGAGCACGCGGTGCAGGTGGCGCTCGCTCACGTGCAGCCGGGCCGCCAGCCCGCCGACGCCGACGTCGTCCACGACGCCGTCGGCGATCGCCCGCAGCGCCCGGCCGGCCAGGTCGCCCCGAGCGTCCCAGTGCCGGCTGCCCGGCAGCGCGTCCGGCCGGCACCGGCGGCACGCCCGGAACCCGGCGGCCACCGCGGCCGCGGCGGCCGCGTAGTAGCGGCAGTTCTCCGGCCGCGGGGTGCGGGCCGGGCACGACGGGCGGCAGTAGATGCCGGTGGACAGCACGCCGACGTACAGCCGCCCGTCGAAGCGGCGGTCACGTCCGCTGATGGCGCGGTACGCAGCGGCGTCGTCGGCCCAGGGCACGGCGTCGGCGGACGGCACCGGGGACGGCGCCGCGAGGTGGGAAGGACGGGGGCTCACGCCTCCATCCTTCGCCGCGGCACCGCTGCGGGCTAGCGGGTTCCGGACATCGCGGTGGCGCCGGCAGCGGCGCCGACGCCGGGCTCCGCGGGACCGCTCAGTCCGTCGGGCGCTGGCTCGGGACACCCTCGAGCAGGCCGCGGACCTCGGACTCGCGGTACCGACGGTGGCCCCCGAGGGTGCGGACCGCGGAGAGCTTGCCGGCCTTGGCCCAGCGGGTGACCGTCTTGGGGTCGACCCGGAACAGGGTGGCGACCTCCGACGGGGTGAGCAAGGAGTCGGACTCGGGCCGCTGTGCAGACATGGTGCGCCTCCTTCGTCCCCAGCCAGTCACCCAGGATCCGGGTGGCCCCCTAGCCGGGTGCCCTCTGTCTACCTCACCGACCTGTGCCCAACACGTTGTGCTCGCACCGCGTCGAGATCCCCCGGTCCGGACCGCGGCGTCCCGCCTGCCGCGAAACCGGTCGCGACCGGGCAAAACGTCCCGTTCCGGCACGATCCGGACATCGACTCGCACCCCGCCGTGTTCGCTCAGAGCGCAAACGTCGGATGAACCGCGCCCGACGTGCAGCCGTTCGCCAGGACGGCCCGGGTGCGCTCACCGCACCGGTCGCCACCCGCCCCTGCGACGTCGCTCACGGCGTCGGCGGCAAGTGGTCGGAATGGCTGGGGACCATGTAGCGTTACCGCACGAACAGACGATTTTTCGCACACCCCGGGGCCGCACGTGTCAGCACGTTGCCGCCCCGCATCCACGTAAGAGGGGGTCGATGCCATGGGGCGCGGCCGTCAGAAGGCTAAGCAGACGAAGGTCGCCCGGGAGCTGAAGTACTTCAGCCCCGAGACGAACTACCGGGCTCTCGAGCAGGAGCTCACGTCGCACGGCCACCGAGACGTCGTGACCGAGAGTCGTCGGTCCGCCGTCGACTCGACCGACGACACGGACGGGGACGACTTCCCCCGGTGGGTCGAGGACCGTTGACCCCGCGACACCGGACCGCCGACCGCGGTCCGGTGTCGCTGCTCTGCCGCCGACCGTGGCCCGCACCGTGGGCATCCGGACCAGGCACACCCTCCCGCTCCACCGGTTGACGGCGTGTCCGGCCGTCCGCTGCCGGCCGCGTCACCGGGTGCGGTAGGTCCCCGTCATCCGAACCGCTCCCCCGTGCACGCCCTTGGCGCCCCGCACGATCCCCGGACCGGTCGCGCCGTCGTCGGGCGTCACGGTGCCCAGCGGCCACGCCGCCAGCCCGAGCCGGCCCAGGTGCGCCACCACGTCGTCGGCGGCGTCGGCGGCGGTCACCGCGACCATGCCGACCCCCAGGTTGAGCGTGTTCTCCAGGTCGTCCCACGGCACCTGCCCGAGGCGACGCACCAGGTCGAACACCGGCGCGACGGTCCAGCTGCCGCGGTGGACGGTCGCTGCCGTGCCGGCCGGCAGGACGCGGGCGACGTTCGCGGCGAGCCCGCCCCCGGTGATGTGGCTGAGCGCGTGGATGCCCGCACCGGCCTCGCGCACGACGGCGAGCAGGTCGGCGGCGTAGACCCGGGTCGGCTCGAGCAGCTCCTCGCCGAGCGTCCGCCCGAGCTCGTCGACGTGCCGCTCGAGGCCCCAGCCGGCCACCTCCAGGACGCGGCGCACGAGCGAGTAGCCGTTGGAGTGCAGGCCGGAGGACTCGATCGCGAGCAGCACGTCGCCCACCTGCACGCGCTGCGGCCCGAGCAGGTCGGCCGCCTCGACGACGCCGACCGCCGCACCCGCGACGTCGTACTCGTCGGGGCCGAGCAGGCCCGGGTGCTCCGCGGTCTCGCCACCCACGAGCGCGACCCCGGCGACCTGGCACGCGGCGGCGATACCGCGCACGATGCCGGCGATCCGCTCGGGCACGACCCGGCCGCACGCGATGTAGTCGGTCATCACCAGCGGCGCCGCACCACACACCACGATGTCGTCGACGACCATGCCGACGAGGTCGAAGCCGATCGTGTCGTGGACGTCCAGCGCCTGCGCGATCGCCACCTTGGTGCCGACGCCGTCGGTCGACGTGGCCAGCAGCGGGCGGTCGTAGGCCTTGAGGGCAGTGGCGTCGAACATGCCGGCGAAGCCGCCGACCCCGCCGAGCACCTCCGGGCCGTGGGTCCGGGCGACGGCCGCCTTCATCAGCTCGACGGCGCGGTCCCCCGCTGCCGTGTCCACGCCGGCCGACGCGTAGGTCACCGCGCCCGACGCCGTCCCCGCGGCGCCCCCGTCCTGGTCGCCGGTCACGGCTGCTCGAGCGCGCTCGCGCCACCGGCCGACCCGACGAGCGTGTGCAGACCGTCCTCGGGCGCACCGAGCGGCAGCTCGTTCTGCTCCAGCAGTTTCTTGCCGAGCCGGTCCGAGGACGGCAGCTCGATGGGGTACGTGCCGGTGAAGCACGCGGCGCACAGCTGGGACGCCGGCTGCTCGGTCGCCTTGATCATGCCCGCGAGCGAGATGTAGCCCAGCGAGTCGGCGCCGAGCGAGGCACCGATCTCCCGCGGGCCCAGGCCGTTGGCGATCAGCTCGGCGCGTGAGGCGAAGTCGATGCCGTAGAAGCACGGCCACTTCACCGGCGGGGAGGAGATGCGCACGTGCACCTCCGCGGCACCGGCCTCGCGCAGCATCCGGACCAGCGCGCGCTGGGTGTTGCCCCGCACGATGGAGTCGTCGACGACGACGAGCCGCTGACCGCGGATGACCTCCTTGAGCGGGTTGAGCTTGAGCCGGATGCCGAGCTGGCGCAGCGTCTGGGACGGCTGGATGAACGTACGCCCCACGTAGGCGTTCTTCGTCAGCCCCTGCGAGAACCGGATGCCCGACTCGGCCGCGTAGCCGACCGCGGCCGGCGTCCCGGACTCGGGGACCGGGATGACCAGGTCCGCCTCGACCGGGAACTCCCGGGCGAGCTGGCGGCCCATCTCCACCCGCGCGGAGTGCACCGACCGGCCGGCGATCGAGGTGTCCGGGCGGGCGAGGTAGACGTACTCGAACACGCAACCCGCACGGTCCGGCGTGGCGAACCGCTGACTGCGCAGGCCGTCCCGGTCGATCGCGATGAGCTCGCCCGGCTCCACCTCGCGCACGTACGACGCGCCGACGATGTCCAGGGCGGCCGACTCGCTGGCCACCACCCAGCCACGCTCCAGGCGGCCGAGCACGAGCGGCCGGACCCCCTGCGCGTCCCGCGCGGCGTAGAGCGTGTGCTCGTCCATGAAGACCAGGCAGAACGCCCCACGCAGCCGCGGCAGGACCTCGAGCGCGGTCGCCTCGAGGGTGTGGTCCGGGTCGCCGGCGAGCAGCGCGGTGACCAGGGCGGTGTCCGTGGTGTTGCCGCGCGCGAGCTCGCCACGCCGCTGGGCGCCGTACCGCTCGGCCACCAGGTCGACGAGCTCGGCGGTGTTCGTGAGGTTGCCGTTGTGGGCCAGCGCGATCGTGCCCCCGGCGGTCGCACCGAGCGTGGGCTGGGCGTTCTCCCACGTGCTGCCACCGGTGGTCGAGTACCGGGTGTGCCCGATCGCCAGGTGCCCGGTCAGCGCGTTGAGCGCCGTCTCGTCGAACACCTGCGAGACCAGGCCCATGTCCTTGTAGACCAGGAGCTGCTCACCGTTGGAGGTCGCGATGCCCGCCGCCTCCTGGCCGCGGTGCTGAAGCGCGTACAGCCCGAAGTACGCGAGCTTGGACACCTCTTCACCGGGTGCCCAGACGCCGAAGACACCGCAGGCGTCCTGCGGTCCCTTCTCGCCGGGTAGGAGGTCGTGGGAAAGTCGTCCGTCTCCGCGAAGGGCCACGCCTCCATGGTGTCACACCGCCGCGACGGCGCCCGGGGGCGTCCGCTCACCGGCACGTCCGGTCACCGGCAGTCTGATCACCGGCGCCGTCGGCCACCCCGGGTACGGCGGTCGACCAGCACGGCCACGCCCGCGCCGAGGAGTGCCCCGACGACGGCGCCGGACGCGGTGAGCAGCAGGAGCACGGCGGTGCGTCCCTCTCCGTCGGTGCCGCCGCCGGACATCGCGACCACCCATCCGACGATCGCCCCGAGCAGGACCCCGGCCCGGACGAAGGCAGCGAAGCGCGGCGCCCGGCGCAGCGTGGCCTCGGTCGCGACTCCCGCGAGCTCGTCGGGGTCGGGTTCGCGGTGCGGGTCGGGTTCGCGGTGCGGGTCGGGTTCGCGGTGGGCCCCGTCGACCGGCTGCGCCTCCGGGTCGGGCCCGCCGGCGTCGGCAGGTCGGGCGGTGCCCGACGCCGGCGTGGTCAGGCCGTCCGCGGGGCGCTGATCGTCGGTGCTCACAGGGGCCGACCCTACGCGGCCCGCGACGGCGACGGCCCCGCACACAGCCGGCACCGCGCCGAGGCGTGGCGCCCGCTCGGTTCGACCCCGGCACGGCGCGCGCCGGGGTACGTCCCCGGGACGCGACGAGGCCGCAGCCCCCACGCGGCGGTGGGAGCTGCGGCCTCGGGGTCGGTGGGTCGCGTGCTACCGGTGCGACCCGGGGCCCGCGGGTGCCGGCACCGGTGTCCCGGTGCCGGCGCTCACGGACTCAGTCCGCCACGCCGGTCAGTCCTCCACGGTGGCCGGCCGGACGAGGAAGTCGTCGAACCGGTGCATGAAGGCAGCGATCGCCTGGCGGCTGATCGGCTCCGTCGCACGGAACGTCCCGTCCGGGTAGCCGCGGCTGATCCGGGTGTCCTCGAGCCACCCGATCGCCGTGGCGAACTGGTGGTGGGCGGACACGTCGGGGAACTCCGGCGCCGGGGCGTCGGGCGAGCCGGCGGCCCGGTGCAGGAACGCCGCCATGGCCTGCCGGGAGACCGGGGCGGTCGGACGGAACGTGCCGTCCGCGTACCCGTCCGCCAGGTCGTTGGCGTGCATCCACTCGATCGCCACGTAGAACTGGTCGTCCGGGCCGACGTCGGAGAAGGACTGCTGCCCCTCCTCCGGCGTGTAGACCTCACCGGAGTAGCGGTACATGAACGCGGCCATCGCCTGACGCGACAGCGGCGCCGTCGGGAAGAAGAACCGCTCGTCGCCGACCTGGGTGCCCAGGGTCAGACCGCGCTCGGCCATCCACCGGATGTCCGTGTAGAACGGGTGACCCGGCGTGACGTCGGCGAAGTCGGGCGCCTGGCCGTCCTCCACCGGCAGGGCCAGGGCCACGACCGTGCCCGTGCCCTCGACCTCGGCGAGCACCTCGACGACCCCGTCGGCGTCCGCGGGGATCTGGACGGCGATCGTCGCTCGGCCGACCTCGTCGGTGGTCGGTACCGGCGTGGCGTCGATCGGTACGGTGCGCGGCTCACCGCCGACGATCCCGTAGGTGAGCGTGTCGCCCTGCTCCTCGCCGGCGCTGAACAGCAGCGACGACAGGTTGATCGTCACCTCGTCGCCCGGGGCCCAGACGCCGCCCGCGGGCGGGTCCACGACCTCGACGCCGATCGACCGCTGGGTGAGGTCGGGCGTCACCGGGGAGAACTCCGCCATGTACTCCACGAAGGCCTGCAGGTCGATCTGACCCGAGTCCTGCGGGTCGTCCCCCTCGGCCAGGGTGGCGAAGTTGTCCCCGCCGGACGCGAGGAAGGAGTTCGCCACGACCGTGTAGGTCCCGGTGAGGTCGAGCGGCTCGCCGTCGAGCAGCACCGAGGTGATGTGCTCGCCGGCCGGCGCCGTCGGGTCGTAGGTGTAGGTCAGTCCCTCGGACACGCCCAGCTTGAGGAACGGCCGGGAGGCACCCACGGGCTGCCACTGCTCCTCGAGGACCTGGACGACCTGCTCACCGGTCAGCTCGAACGTGACCAGCGTGTTGGCGAAGGGCTGCACGTTGGCCGCCTCGCGGAACGTGACGTTGCCGTCCTCGTCGGCCGCGCCGCTGGACGCGTACGCCAGGTTGGACCGCAGGCCGCCGGGGTTCATGAAGGCGATCTGCGTGCCCTGCCGCTGGGTGGCCCACAGCTGGACGTCCGCCACCAGGTTCCCGAGAGTGGACTCGCCGCCACGGTTCTCGCTGCCGTCCGCGTTGCGCGCCCGGTTGAAGTCGGCCGTGATCTCACCGAGCGACTGCGAGCCGAGCTCCTCGGCGGCCTCGGCCGCCGCGACGACCAGCGCCTCGACGGGGGAGACGGTCGCCGGGTCGGAGTCCGGGAACGCCTCGGCCGTGAGGTCGACGATGTCGGAGTCGATCGCGACGATCTCGTCGCTGACCGGGTCGACGTGGAAGGTGAGGTGGTCCAGCGCCTCGCCGTACTGGCCCGCCTGCACGACCGGCCGGGTCAGGCCGACCGGCCAGCCCTCGACCGGGAGCCGGTGGTTGTAGGTCTGGTGCGTGTGCGCGGAGACGATCGCGTCGACCTCCGGGCTCGTGCCCGTGGCGATGTCACCGAAGGCCGACCCCGGGGTGAGGTCGGCGATGTCGTCGGACTCGGCCCCCTCGTGGACGAGCAGGACCAGGACGTCCGCCTCGCCGTTGGCCGCGTCACCGTCGCTGAGGTCCTCGGCGACCCGGTTGACCTCGGTCACCACGTCGCGGATCTCGAGGGTCTCGATGCCGGCCGGGGTGACCAGCGTGGGCAGGTCCTCGGTGACCGCACCGATGAAGCCCATCGTGACCCCGCCGGTCTCGACGAGCGCGTACTCGTCGAGGGCCGGCTCGCCGGTCGCCCGGTCGTAGACGTTGGCACCCAGGTACGGGAACTCGGCACGGTCGGTCACCCGACCGGCCAGGTCGGCGAAGCCCTGGTCGAACTCGTGGTTGCCCACCGCCGACGCATCCAGGCCGATCTCGTTGAGGATGTCCAGCGTCGGGTTGTCCTGCTGGACGAACGAGGTGAACGTCGACGCGCCGATGTTGTCACCGGCCGAGACGACCACGGTGTTCGCGTTCTGCGCCCGGAACTCCCGGACGGCCTCGTCGAGGACCTCGGCCGGCGACGGCTCCACCGGCTCACCCTCGTCCACCGCGGGCCGCTCGATGCGGCCGTGGAAGTCGTTGATGGCCAGCAGGTCGATCTCCACCGTGTCCGCCGCGGCGGCGGCGGTGAGGCCGATCTTCAGCGGGTCGTGGTCGCTCGCGCGGTACACGCTCGCGGGGTCGGTGAACGGCTGGAAGTACTCCAGACCGTTCCACTCCGGGGAGTTGATGTTCCAGATGTCGGCCCCGGTCACCCGGTCCGCGAACGACCCGGTCATCAGGGCGTGGTCCAGCGAGCCGAGCTCGCCGTCGAACGTGTAGGAGTACTGGCCCGGCGCCCGCTGCGCGACGACGTCGACGAAGCCGGCGTCGGTGAAGGCCTCGATCGGGTCTTCCTGGCTGTAGGAGTTCAGGTCGCCCAGCACCGCGACGTCGTCGGGCCCGGCGGCCTGGAGCTCGGTGACCAGGTCGACGACGGCCTGTGCCTGCGCGACGCGGTCGGCGTTGAAGAGCCCCTGGCCGTCGGCCGGCTCCTCGCCGTCACCACCCTTGGACTTGAAGTGGTTGGCGACGACCGTGAACGGCTCGCCGCCGCCGGCCGGGGTGAACGCCTGCGCGATCGGCTCGCGCGCGTTGTCCCAGACCGTCTCGTCGACGTCGGTCGTGCTCGCGCCGGTCGGGGTGACGCTGGCGGTGCGGTAGATGATCGCGTTCATGATGACGTCGGTGGTGGCGACCGCGTCCGGACCGGCGAGCACGGCGGGGGTCCGCACGTAGTCCCAGGTGCCGGCACCCGCGGCGGCGTTCAGGCCGGCGACCAGGTCCGCGAGCGCGACGTCGGGGGTGCCGTCACCGAAGTGGATCGAGTTCTCGATCTCCATCAGGGCCACGACGTCGGCACCGAGCGCGTTGATGGCGGTGACGATCTTGGACCGCTGGACGGCCAGCTGCTCGGGGCTGCGGGCGCCGCGCGCGTCCTCGTCCTCGGTGGTCAGCGTGGTGAAGTAGTTCAGCACGTTGAAGGCACCGATCGACAGGTCGCCCCCCACGGCGTCCGGCGCGGCCGGGCGCGGGTTGAGCGGCTCGAAGGTCGGCAGCAGCTGCGCCGGGGCGTCGGCCTCGAGCGGGGTCAGCGGCTGCAGGCGCCACCGGTCGAACCCGTAGCCGAGCACGTACGGGACGGCGGGGAAGGTCACGCCGTCACCGGTGCGCACGACGTCGGTGGCTCCGAGGTAGGGCTGGTCCGCGGCGCCGATCCGCACGTCGCGCCCGTCGTCGAGCAGGATCCGGCGGGCGGCGTTGGACGCCGCGATGCCGTTCGCCGTGTCGCTGCCGGGCTCGGCGACCTCGGTGTTCTTGACCAGCGGCTCGTCGCCGGCGGACAGCCACACCGTGCCGAACGAGGCGACCTCGTGCAGCGACGCCACCCGGTAGTCGCCGGTCGGGGTGACCAGCATGCCCTCGAGGGCCTCCCGGTCCGCACCGACGACGTCGTCCGGCAGCGG
The DNA here is from genome assembly GCF_947494015.1 of uncultured Cellulomonas sp. Classification (GTDB taxonomy): domain Bacteria; phylum Actinomycetota; class Actinomycetes; order Actinomycetales; family Cellulomonadaceae; genus Pengzhenrongella. The sequence continues at coordinate 155,101 of NZ_CANLTL010000007.1, forward strand.
CGTGGCGGTGGGCGCGACGGCGTCACCGGCGACCGGGACCACCGACGCCCCGGCGCCCGTGGCGTCGATCTGGGTGAGCCCGAACGACTCGGCGACGACGCCGGTCACCGCGACGTGGTCGCCGGTGGTGGCATCGGTGACGAGGCCGCCGAGCAGCACGAAGACGCCGTCGGAGGCGCCCGGGGTGGCGTCGTCGGCCCCGCCGGAGCCCGCCGTCTGGAGGTAGAAGCCGTCGTAGCCGTCCTCGCCGCGCAGGTCGGCGGTGACCACGCCCTCGACGGTGACGGTGTCACCGGCTAGCGGGGAGGCGGCCCCGGTGCCCTGGACGTCGGCGATCGGCACCGTCTCGTCGACGACGACGGCGAAGGCCGCGCCGGGGACCATCGCTGCCGCGAGAGCGAGCGCGCTGGTCACCGCGACGGGGGTGAGCGGACGCCGGGTGCGGCGTCGGGGGGTTTGCATCGGAGAGGGTCCTCTTTCGGCCGAACCACGCACGGCGCACAGCGCCTGGACCCTGCGCACGTTAACGGCCGCCCCCGACAGTGACTAGACCGATCTGCCCGGATTGTCCGGCCGGCCACCGCGGCGACCACCGGGCGACACCGCCCGGACACGTCGGCGCCGGTGCGCCGTCGTCATCGACGCGCGCGGGCGGCCTGCAGCGGGAGGTACGCGGCCAGGTCGGCGCGGTCGCCCGACGCCGCGACCCGTCCGGACGCGAGCGCCTCGCCCCAGCTCAGCGCACCGGTGGCCAGGGACAGCCACGTGCCGGGGTCGGTCTCGACGACGTTGGGCGGGGTGCCGCGGGTGTGCCGGGGGCCGGGGACGGCCTGGACGGCGCCGTCCGGGGGGACCCGCACCTCGACGGCGCGGCCCGGGGCGACGTCGGCGAGCTCCTCGAGGGTGAACCGCACCGCGGTGCGCACGGCGGCGCGGGGGGCGGTGTCGGGGTCGGTCCGCCAGACGGCGAGCGCGGCACGACCCTCGGCGGGGTCGGTGCGACGACGCGGCGGCATGGTCCCAGGCTAGGTGGTCGGCCCGGCGCCGGTCGGCGCCCGCTCCCTCAGGCGTCGTCGTCGGTCACCGGGAAGGGGCTCGCCGGGACCGGACGCCCGTACAGGTACCCCTGGGCGAGGTCGCAGCCGAGCCCGACGAGGTAGTCGTGCTGCTCGGGCTGCTCGACCCCCTCGGCCACCACGGTCTTGCCGAGCGCGTGGGCGAGCGCGGTGACGCTGCCCAGGATGTCCGGCCCGTACCCGCCCTCGGGGGACAGCAGGTCGACGACGAAGCTGCGGTCGAGCTTGACGGTGTCCACCGGCAGCCGCTGCAGCCAGGTCAGCGAGGAGTAGCCGGTGCCGAAGTCGTCCAGCGCGACCCCGAACCCGCGGTCGCGCACGGTCTGCAGGATGCGCGCAGTCTTCTCCAGGTCCTGCAGCACCACGGTCTCGGTGATCTCGAGCTCGACCTGGGTCGGGTCGAGCCCGCTGACGTCGAGCGCCTCGTCGAGGTGGTCCAGCAGGCCGGGGTGGGTGAGGTGGCGACCGGAGAGGTTGATGTTCACCACGGGCAGGGGGTTGTCGGGCAGCACGCCGCGCTCGGCCGGCCCGACGCGGCCGCCCGGCGTCACCGCCCCCGGGGCCTGCTCGGCCGCGGGCATCCGCCACCGGGCGGCGTCCTGCATGGCGCGGCGCAGCACCCACCGGCCGACGTCGACGACGAGCAGGCTCTCCTCCGCGATGGGCAGGAAGTCGTACGGCAGGAGCAGGCCGTCGGTGGGGTGCTGCCAGCGGACCAGGGCCTCGGCCGCGACCACCCGCCGGGACCGCAGGTGCACCTTGGGCTGGTAGTGCAGGACGAGCTGGCCCTGCTCCACCCCGCTGCGCAGCGCCTGCTGGCGGGTGGCCCGGGCGCGGTTGCGGTGGTGGACGCGCTGGTCGAAGACCTGGCTGCCGTCCCGGCCGGCGCGCTTGGCCTCGTACAGGGCCGTGTCGGCCTCGCTGAGCAGCTGGGTCGGCGTGGTCGACGCCGTCGCGCAGCTGGCCCCCACGGTCGCGGTCACCGGCAGGTCCTGCTCGCCGACGCGGTACACCCCGCGCAGGGCGTCGTGCAGGCGCCGGGTCAGGTGGACGAGCTCGGCCGGGTCGGCCAGGTCCTCGCAGACCACCACGAACTCGTCGCCGCCGAGCCGCCCACGGTGTCCGACGGGCGCACCAGGGTGCGCAGCCGCTGCCCGACCTGGATGAGCAGCTCGTCTCCCGCGGGATGGCCGAGCGCATCGTTGACGCTCTTGAAGTAGTCGACGTCGCACAGCACGAGCCCGACGTGGCCTCGGCCGGCGTCGGCGCCGGCCAGGGCCCGCTCCAGCTCGGCGTCGATCAGCCGGCGGTTCGGCAGGCCGGTGAGCGGGTCGTGCAGGGCCTGCACCCGCAGCTGGTCGGACAGCTCGTGGTGCTCGGTGACGTCCCAGAGGTTGACGACGATGCCCCCCACGTCGGGGTCGTCGACGTGGTTGGCGCCGCGCCCGCGGACCCACAGCCACCGGCCGTCGGAGTGCCGCAGCCGGACCTCGAGGTCGACCACGGTGCCCGGCCCACCGGTCGCCAGCTCCCGCTGGGCGCGCTCGACGACGGGGCGGTCGTCGGGGTGCACCCGCGCGAACACGCCGCCCGCTGGTTGGTCGGGACCGAGCACGCGAGCCATCGACGGGCTCTGGTAGAGCCGGGTGCCGCCGTCGACGGAGAAGACGTAGATGACCTCACCCGCGTTCTCGAGCAGCGCGCGCAGCCGCGCCTCCGACCGTTCCGCGACCAGCGCGGCCTCGTGCTCGGCGGTCGCGCTGCGCCAGTTCACCGCGATGTGGCAGCCGGCGCGGCGCACGTCCATCGCCGTCCAGCCGGGCTGCCACTCGGTGCCGCCGCGGACGATGTTGGGGAACACCGAGCGGTGCCGCACACCGGTGGCCAGCACCTCGCGCAGCACCGGGAACACGAAGTCACGGGACTCGGGGACCATCTCCAGCATGCCGCGACCGGTGAGCGGACCGAGGCCCACGGACTCGTCGGCGGCGGCGTTGGCGCGCACGTACAGGAAGTCGACGACGGTGCCGGCGTCGTCGGTGACCGGGCGGTAGATCGCCCATGGCTCGTCGTCGGAGAGCAGAGCGTCCGCGAGCGCGATCCGCGCGTCCGCGTGCTCCGCCGCCTCGTCCTGCACCACCACGCGCCCCCTCGGCACATCGCGTCACCCGGCCGCAGCAGGCGCCGAGGTCGTGCAGGCACCCTAGGGCGTGCACGGCGCATCGCGCCCGGAGCGTCAGCGCTGGCGCGCCGCCCGGTGGTGCTCGACCGTCCGCTGCTTCCAGCGCGCCCGCTCCAGAGCCGCGAGCCGGGCGTCGGAGCGGCGGGCGTGCCAGGCGGCCTCGCGGGCGAGCCGCTGCCAGCTCGCGTACCGGCGCTCGGGCAGCTCCCCGGACTCCAGGGCGGCCTGCACCGCGCAGCCGGGCTCGGTGCGGTGCGCGCAGTCGGCGAACCGGCACCGGCGGGCGAGGTCGGTCACGTCGGCGAACGTGGCGTCCACGGCGGTGTCGTCGGCGACCAGGCCGACGGCTCGCAGTCCGGGGGTGTCGATCAGCAGCGCCCCGCCGGGCAGGGCGACGAGCTCGCGGTGGGTCGTGGTGTGCCGGCCGCGGCCGTCGGCGCGGCGCTCACCGGTCGCCATGACCTCCGTCCCGGCGAGCGCATTGACCAGGGTCGACTTGCCCGCCCCGGAGGGGCCGACCACGACGAGCGTCGTCCCGGGGGCGAGCAGCGCGCGCACCGGGTCCAGGCCGGTCCCCGCGGTCGCGCTCACCGCGTACACGTCGGCCCCCGGCGCGGCCTGCGCCACCTCGGCCGCCATGCCGGCCGGGTCCGGCACGACGTCGGCCTTCGTCAGCACGACAACGGGGAGCCCCCCCGACTGCCACGCCAGGGTGAGCAGCCGCTCGACGCGGCCGAGGTCCGGGTCGGGGTCGAGGTGCTCGACGACGAGGACCACGTCGACGTTCGCGGCGAGCGGCTGGGCGCGCGACGAGCCGCCGGCGGAGTCCCGGACGATCGCGGTACGCCGGGGCAGCAGCGCGGTCAGGCGCGGCGGCCGGTCGTCGTCGTGCTCGACGACGACGACGTCCCCGACCGTGGGTGGCAGCCGGTCGGCCGCAGTCGCGTCACGGCTCACCTCGGGGTCGGCGCCGGTCGCGACGAGGCCGTCGCGGTCCAGTGCGACCCGCAGCGTCGCCGCCGACGACGGGGCGTCCGCGGGGAGCAGCAGGACGGCGCCGCGGTCGACGCGGGCGACGAGCATGGTGGTGCCGGGCATGCCGGGACGCTAGGCCGGTGGGCTCGGCGGGGGCCACCGAAATTTGCGTCCGGCCGCGGGGCGGCCCGGCGGACATGATCGGCGGAGCTGACCCGGCCGAGGCGACCCGGCCGGGCCGGCTCAGGCGAAGTAGCGGGGCAGGGTCCCGGTGTGCGCGGCCCGGGCCTCGTCCAGCGGCAGGGTGAACAGACCGTCGACGGTCACGGCCGCTCCCCCGGCGCCGCCCTCGTCGGCGTCCGTGGTGACGCCGATCCGCAGCACGGGCACGCCCCGGGCGCCGCACGCGTCGACGAACCGGACCTCCTCCGAGCGCGGCACCGCGACGATCGCCCGGGCGGTCGACTCGGAGAACAGCGCCTCGAACGGTGTGACGTCGTCCCGCTCGCAGACCCCGTCGAGCGAGACCCGCACGCCGGTGCCGTACCGCAGCGACGACTCGACGAGCGCCTGCGCGAGGCCGCCCTCGGACAGGTCGTGCGCGGCGTCGACCAGCGCGTCCCGCGCGGCGAGGGCGAGCACCTCGGCCAGCGCCCGCTCGGCGTCGAGGTCGACGGCCGGCGGCAGCCCGCCGAGCTGACCGTGCACGACGTCCGCCCACGCGGAGCCGTCCAGCTCGGCGCGCGTGGTGCCGAGCAGCAGCACGGACTGGCCGGGCGTCGTCCAGCCCGAGCCGACGGCGCGGGCGACGTCGTCGAGCACGCCGAGGACGCCGACCACCGGGGTGGGGTGGATGGAGGAGTCGATCTGGCCGGGCTCGCCGGTGCCGTTGTAGAGGGACACGTTGCCGCCGGTGACCGGGACGCCGAGGGTCTGGCAGGCGTCGGCGAGGCCGCGGATCGCCTCGACGAGCTGCCACATCGAGTCCGGGTCCTCCGGCGAGCCGAAGTTGAGGCAGTCGGTGACGGCCAGCGGGCGCGCCCCCGTGACGGCGACGTTGCGGTACGCCTCGGCGAGCGCGAGCTGGGCGCCGGTGTACGGGTCGAGCTTGGTGTAGCGGCCGTTCGCGTCCGTCGCGAGGACGACGCCGAGGCCGGTCCCCTCGTCGACCCGGATGACGCCGCCGTCGTCGGGCATGGCCATCTTGGTGTTGCCCTGCACGAATCGGTCGTACTGGTCGGTGACCCAGGCCTTGGAGGCGAGGTTGGGGGAGGCGAGCAGGCGCAGCAGCGTCGCGCGGACCTCCTCGACGGTGCCCGGACGGGGGTAGGCGCGGGCGCCCGCCTCCGTGCTGACCGAGTCCGCCTGCAGCCCGTCCTGCCAGGCCGGGCGGGCGTAGGGACGGTCGTAGACGGGACCCTCGTGCGCGACGGTGCGCGGGTCGACGTCGACGATGCGCTGGCCGTGGTGGTCGATGACGAGGCGGCCGGTCCCGGTGACCTCGCCGATCACGGCGGTCTCGACGTCCCAGCGCGAGGTGATCGCGAGGAACTCCTCGAGCTTGTCGGGGCGGACCACGGCCATCATCCGCTCCTGCGACTCCGACATGAGGATCTCGCCGGGGGTCAGGCTCGGGTCGCGCAGCAGGACCTTCTCGAGCTGGACGTACATGCCGCCGTCGCCGTTGCTCGCCAGCTCGGAGGTCGCGCACGAGATGCCGGCCGCACCCAGGTCCTGGATGCCCTCGACGACCTGGGCGGAGTACAGCTCCAGGCAGCACTCGATGAGCACCTTCTCCATGAAGGGGTCGCCGACCTGGACGCTGGGGCGCTTGCTGGGCTTGGTCTCGTCGAAGGTCTCCGAGGCGAGGATGGACGCCCCGCCGATGCCGTCGCCGCCGGTGCGCGCACCGAACAGCACGACCTGGTTGCCGACGCCGGACGCGTTGGCCAGGTGGATGTCCTCGTGCCGCAGCACGCCCAGGCACAGCGCGTTGACCAGCGGGTTGCCCTGGTAGGACGGGTCGAACACGACCTCGCCGCCGATGTTCGGCAGGCCGAGGGAGTTGCCGTACCCGCCGACGCCGGCGACGACGCCGTGCACCACGCGGGCGGTGTCGGGGTGGTCGATCGCGCCGAACCGGAGCTGGTCCATGACGGCGACCGGGCGTGCCCCCATCGAGATGATGTCGCGGACGATGCCGCCGACGCCGGTCGCGGCGCCCTGGTACGGCTCGACGAAGCTCGGGTGGTTGTGGGACTCGACCTTGAACGTGACCGCCCAGCCGTCGCCGATGTCGACCACGCCGGCGTTCTCGCCGATGCCGACCAGCAGGTGCTGCCTCATGGCGTCGGTGGTCTTCTCGCCGAACTGCCGCAGGTGGTTCTTGGACGACTTGTACGAGCAGTGCTCGGACCACATGACCGAGTACATGGCGAGCTCGCTGGCCGTGGGGCGCCGGCCGAGGATGTCGACGATGCGCCGGTACTCGTCCGGCTTGAGCCCGAGCTCGGCGTACGGCAGCGCGAGGTCCGGCGTGGCCGACGCCCGGTCAACGGTGTCGACGGTGTCGAGGGGGGCGAGGTCAGGCGCGGAGGTCATAGGTTCCCTACCGGAAGGTCCACGTGGGCAGGGACGAGTTTACGGTCGCGCGCCCACACGGCGGCCGGGCCGTCCGGTCCGTGAGGCGACCCGCGCCGACAGCCTCAGCGCCGCGCCGGCTGTCGGCAGCCGCCGTCCCCGGCCCGCCGGTGCGCCGACCGGCCCTCCGTGAAATCGACGGGAAAGCGTGCCCGCTGTCGTCACCCGGTGGGCCTAATCGCAGGCGATGCTGCTCCGATCGGGGAGCGACGCGGCCGCCGGGCGGCATTCGCGTAGCATCACCGCGTGGCCTGGCCGAAACACGTCTCCGCGCTCGCCGCACTGCGCGCCCAGCGGATCCTGCGATCCGCGGGGGCGGATTTCCGTGGGCTTCCCAGGTTTCGCGGGCAGGTCGCCGTGGCGAACCAGGGACGGCTCGTCGCCGGCGCGGGCCTTCTCGTCGACAGCCGCCGCTACCCGACCCAGATCGCGGTCGGTCCCGATGGCGAGCTCGTGCTCGGTGACGACGTCTTCATCAACCAGGGCGCCGACATCTGGGCCGCGCACCGCGTGGTCATCGGCGACCGGGTCATGCTCGGCCCGCACGTCACCGTGGCCGACGACGGCGCCCACGACGTCGCGCCCGGGATCCCCCGGCGGGTGGAACCCGTGGTCATCGAGAGCGACGCCTGGCTCGGTCGGCGCTCGATCGTGATGCCAGGGGTGACGGTCGGGCGGTGGGCCGTCGTCGGCGCCGGCTCGGTCGTGACGGCCGACGTGGCCCCCTGCACCGTCGTCGCAGGAGTGCCGGCTCGCGTCGTGCGGACCTTCCCGCAGCCCCCCGACTCGTTCAGGCGCTGACGGACCTGGCGGCGCGCCACCTCCGGGACCGTCGACTCCGCAATGTCATCAATGACGTCGACGAATGTGACAAATTTCCGTGACAGGTGGCGCGCAGAATGAGCTGCTCCGTCGCAGCCAACACCTGCAGCCGCCGGGCGGGTGAATTCCTCCCGGTGGCGAACACGCACTGCTGCTCCATTGGCCTGAGCGAGCGTGATCGTCGTCTCACTTCGCACCGGGACGGGACTTTCTCGCCCTACGATCAGCGCGGTCGAGGCCCGACGCGGGCCGAGGTCTCGGGTGGGCGCCCCGCCCCCACCGACGACCCGTATCTCTGCGAGAAAGCAGTGTCAGCATGCTCAACGAAGGCGTCACAGGGGACTGGGCCGGCTCTGCCGCGCTCCTCAGCACGACCCGCCGCACGGCCGGCCCGTCGCGTCACCGCGTCCTGGACGGGTACGTGGACGCCTTCGAGGTCGACCAGTTCATCGACATGCTCAGCGGTGCCGCACGTCGTGGTGAACGCGCGCTCGTCGGCAACCACAACATGCACAGCCTCGCCCTGCAGCGCAGCGACGCCCGCTTCGCGATGCTGTACGAGCAGCTCGACTACATCTTCATCGACGGCACGCCGGTCGTCTGGCTGTCCCGACTTCGTGGCCCCGGGGTCCGTCTCGAGCACCGGCTGGCCGTCCTCGACTGGATCTGGCCGCTGTTCGCGTACGCCGAGGCCCACGGCCTGTCGATCGTCCACGTGGGTGGTGCCGAGCCCATGCTGGGGCGCGTGCGCGACGCCGCCCTCAGCCGTCACCCCGGTTTGCGTCTGACGCTGGTGGACGGGTTCTTCGACACCGAGGACCCGGTCCAGAACCAGGCGGTGGTCGACGCCATCTCCGCAGCGAAGCCGGACGTCCTGCTGGTGGGGATGGGCATGCCGCGCCAGGAGCGGTGGCTCCTCGCCAATGTGGAGTCCATGCCGCGGTGCCCGATCGTCACCGTGGGGGGCGTCCTGTCCTTCATCGGCGACGACCGGCCGACGCCGCCGCGCTGGCTCGGTCCGCTCGGCGTCGAGTGGATCTACCGCCTCGTGACCGAGCCGACCCGGTTGTGGCGTCGGTACCTGGTCGAGCCGCTGCCGCTCGTGCCCGTGGTGGCGCTCGAGGTGCTCGGCGCGGTCAGACGGTCGCGACGACGGGCCACGTGAGATCGGTGCGGGGCCGATCCCCGGCCGCCCGACGAGGCGACCGGAACGGCGGTGGACCCGACCAGCCGTCCGTCGGCGCGGGCTCGCGCCGACGACGACGTGCGCCGCTGTCGGCGCGCAGCAGCCGGCTGGCCAGAGACAGCGTCTGGTCGTTCGCGAGCGAGGGGTTCCAGCTCGTCGCGACGCTGGCGGTCTTCTACCTGCTGACCACGCACCTGGGACCCGCGCAGTACGGGTACTTCTCCGGCTCCCAGGCGCTGGTGGCGATCCTCGCGACGCTGTCGCACTCGTGGATCGCTCTGCTCCTGCTGCAGGAGATCGTGCGCGAAGGTCGCCCGGAGCCCCACGTGTTCGGGATGGGACTGGGCCTGCTGGGCGTGACCGGTGTCCTCGCCGTCGGGGCTGCCGCCGCGCTGAGCCCGCTCCTGCTGCCCGGGATCGGGGTGCTGGTGGTGGTGCTGTTCGCCGTCGCCGAGCTGTTCGGGCTCGGCGTCGTCTTCGTCTCGGCCGCACTGCTCCAGGCCACGGTCTCCTACGCCGAGTCGGCCCGGGTGCGGATCGCCTTCCTCGCCGTGCGCCTGTCCGCCGTGGTCGGGCTCGCGGTGACCGACCGGCTCTCGCTGCTCAGCGTCGCGGTCGCCTACTGCGCGGTCAGCGTGACGTGCGGGCTCGGTTCGCTCGCCTACGTCAGCGCGCGCCGGGGCTTCGTGCCGCGACCCCGGCGACCTGACGCCTCGGAGCTGCGCAGCGGCCTCGGGTACGCCGGGACGCTGGCGTCCTTCGCCCTGCAGGAGGACTCCGACAAGATCCTCCTGGTGCGCCTCGCCGACCCGGTGACGGCCGGGCTCTACGCCGCTGCCTACCGCGGCGTGCAGATCGCCGTGGTACCCATCCGGGCGATCCTCGCCTCGTCGCACAGCCGCTTCCTCGAGCACGACCCCCGCGCGCGCGGTCAGCACCTGCGCCGCTCCCTGCGGTTCACCGGCCTGGCCACCGCCTACGCCGTGGTCGCGGTCGGCGTGCTGGTGGTCGGCGCCCCGCTGATCCCGCTCGTCCTCGGCGACGCCTACCGGCAGACCGCCGCGATGCTGCCGTGGCTGGCCGGCCTGGTCCTGCTGCGCGCGCTCAGCCTCTTCGGGTTCAACGGCCTCATGGGCCTGCGCCGGAACGGCGCACGGCTGGGCATCATCGTCTGCAGCGCGCTGGCGGCCGTGGTCGGGGGCGTCGTCCTCATCACCGGGTACTCGTGGCGCGGGGCGGTCCTGGCGACCGTCGTCGCCGAGCTCGTGTTCATCGGTCTGACCTGGCTCGCACTCGTCCGGTACCAGCGGGTGCACGACCGCACCGTCCCAGAAGGAGCACCGGCATGACTGCCACACTGCCCGACCACGGCGACAGCGCCCGACCGGGACGGCTCGTCACGGTGGCGGTCTGCACCTACCGGCGACCGGAGGCCCTGCACCGTCTCCTCGCCGCGCTCGAGCGGCTCACGTTCCCCCGATCGGGCACGCCGGAGGTGGCGGTCGTCGTGGTCGACAACTCGCCGGAGGGCGATGCGCACGAGACGGTGGCGCTGGCGCGGTCGCGCGGCGTCCTGCACGTGACGTACGTCCCGCTCGGGGCCGGCAACATCTCGGTGGCGCGGAACGCCGCTCTGGACGCCGCCGCCCCGGGGAGCGAGTTCGTCGCCCTGATCGACGACGACGAGGTGCCCGAGCCGATGTGGCTCGACGAGCTCCTCGTGGTGGCCGACAGGACGCGCGCCGACATCGTGTGCGGCCCCGTCCTGCCGGCCTACCCGGAGGGCGCACCGTCGTGGCTGCGACGTGACGACTTCTTCGCGGTGACGGGCTTCCCCGACGGAGCCGAGCTGACCGAGGGCATCACCGGCAACGCGCTGCTCCGGACGGCCGCGATCTCGCGCCTGGCGCTCTCGTTCGACGCGACGCTCGGTCTGTCCGGCGGCGAGGACCAGCTGTTCTTCCGGTCGGCGTGGACGCGTGGCGCCCGGCTGCGGTGGGCAGCACGCGCCGTCGCCCACGAGGACGTCCCGCAGCAGCGGCTTTCCGTGCGCTACCTGATGCGTCGGGAGTATCGAAAGGGCAACACGTTGGGTCTCCTTGACCGCGGCGGCCCCGGGTGGCCCGTGGGCAGGCCGGTCCGTCGCGCCGCCGGCGCGGGCTTCTGGGCGCTCACCGGCACGGTCGCCGCGGTCCGCGCTCTGGCCGGACGACACCGGTCCGACGCGCTTGCGGGTGCGCTGCGCGTCGTCCGCGCCGTCGGCATGGTGGTCGGCCTGGCCGGGCACCGCTACGACCACTACTCGTCGGGGACGGGCTCGGCGCACGGCCGACCGCTGGCCGCCTTCGTCACCTCGGAGAGCCCCTTCTACCAGGCCGCCGGACACTCACGCTTCCTCGGGGGGCTGGTCGACCACGCGCGCAGCATGAGCGGGCTGACGGTGGTCGTGGTGACCACGAACCGGGTGGGCTTCCTGGTGCGGCGAGCCGACGCGGACGGGCTGAGGTTCGTCGCCCCGGGCGTGCGTCGGATCGGAGGGCTGGACGTGGTGGTGAGCCCGTCCGCGCTGGCGTCCGGCGTCGCCTGGCGACTGTTCCGCGCGGCTCCCCGGCAGCTCCAGGGGCGCGTCGACGCGCTGCGGACGCGGTTGCGGTCCGGTCGCGGTGTGGACCACCACCTCGGCACCCGGCCCGACGCCGCGCTCAGCGCCTGGATCAGTCAGCGGCTCGCCGAGCAGCAGCCGGAGGCCGTCTTCTTCTGGACGCTGTGGTCCCTGCCCCAGCCGCTGCGGCTGCCCACCTCCGTGCGCGCGCCATGCGTGCTGACCTCTGACGTGATGTGGCAGCGGGCCGACGCGCTGCGGGCCAAGGGGTACCGGGTGACCCCGTCGGCCTTCGGGGTGGACGACGAGCGCGCCCTGCTGGCCAGCGTCCCGGCCGTCGTCGCCATCCAGTGGGACGACGCCGAGGAGTTTCGGCGGCTCGCTCCCGACACCGAGGTGCTGGTGTCCCCCGTCGCCTTCACCACGCCCACCAGGGGGCGTCGCGCGGACCCCGACCGCTGCCTGTTCGTCGGCAGCGGGTCGCTGCCGAACGTCGACGGGCTCCGGTGGTTCCTCGACGAGTGCTGGGCCGGCGTCCGGCGGGCACGACCGGAGGCCGAGCTGCACGTCGTGGGGACGGTGTGCGCGCGGATCGGGGCCGTACCGGACGGCGTCGTGCTCCGTGGCGAGGTCTCCGACCTCGACGCGGAGCACGCACGGGCCGCTGCGGTGGTGGTCCCGCTCCAGATGGGCAGCGGGCTCAAGATCAAGATCGTCGAGGCGATCTGCCACGGGGTGCCCGTCATCACGACGTCGGTGGGCGCGCAGGGCCTGATGGCCCTCGAGCCGCGGCCCTTCGTGCTGGCGGACGACCCCGACGACTTCGCCGGCGCGGTGGCCCGGCTGCTGGGCGACCTCGGCGCCAGCGACGCGCTGGCGGCATCGGCCCGGGAGCAGGCGACCTTGTTCACCCCCGAGCGCGCCTACCAGGAGATCGACGCGTACCTGGAGCGCTGCGGCGTCCAGGCGCGGTCGGTGTGACGCTTCAGAGCGTCACACCTGCCCGCCGAACCCTCACACCTGGCGCGAGGATGCCGATGCGCAGGGCGTCCACGTGAGCCGCTGGTCACGCGATCCGTGCGACGCCGGGCCACCTCGCGACCGCGGGTGGCCCGCCGGTACGGACACACACGGAGCGCACCCCATGCACAGGACTGGCCGCACCCTCCTGCCCTCGTGGCGACCGGCCGCAGCGCGCGGGCAGCGCCTGTCGGCCGCGGCGCTGTCCACGGCAGGGGCGGCCACGATGGTCCTCGTGCTCGTCACCGGCGGGGGGCCCGCGCCCGCTGCCGCCAGCGACCTCGTGTCCGAGGTCGGCACGACGGCCGGCGTGATCACGCCCACGCCGCCGCTGGCTGGCTCCTGGGCTCTTGCGTTCGCGGACGAGTTCACCGGCAGCGCACTCGACCGGACCAAGTGGACCCCCAACTACATCCACGGCGGCGACGCCGGCCTCGCCACGCTGGCCGGTCGCGCCGATCCACCCACCACCAATCTGGGCAACCAGGAGCTCCAGGCGTACGTCCCGGCCGCCGACGTCGTGGCCGACGGCTCGCTGCGGATCGTCGCCGACCGCGCGGCCGAACCGGTCACCGCCTACGGCGACAACAACGGCACGACGTGGCCGTCCGCACCGATGTCCTACACGTCCGGCATCATCAGCAGCCACCGGAAGTACGAGTTCACGTACGGGCTCGTCGAGTTCAGCGCGAAGATGCCGGCCCACGGCGGCGGCAAGGGTGGCCTGTGGCCCGCCGTCTGGATGCTGTCCGCCGGGCGGACGTGGCCGCCGGAGGTCGACCTCATGGAGTGGGCGTCCAAGGCGCCCGACACCGTCTTCATGAACAACATCTACGCGTTCGCGCCCTGGAACGACCAGGGCGTCCGCACCGACGCCGCCGCGGACTGGTCCGGGCGCTTCCACCACTTCGCCCTCGACTGGCAGCCGACGCACCTGCGCTACTACGTCGACGGCGTCCTGCGCCACGAGGTCACCGATCCGGCCCGGATCCCGCAGGTGCCGATGTACCTGCTCGCCAACCTGGCGGTGGGCGGCACGTTCCTCGGCCCCGGCCGCAACGAGCCGGAGGCGGGCACGCCGTTCCCCGCGACGTTCGAGCTCGAGTACATGCGCGTGTGGAAGGCGGCCACCACGCCGGCGCCGGCGACCGACGCCGCCAGCCTGCCGCCGGCGGTCGTGGCCCCCGCACCGACGCCCGTGCCGGTGACGCTCCGGCCGGCCTTCTGGCGGGACTGGCGGTACTCGTTCCAAGGCACCTCATCGACCGACAGGCCGAACTTCTCGGTGCGCAACGGGATCGGGTCCATCACCACCCCCGCCCGCACCGGCTACGGCTCCTACGTCGACGTGCGCACCACCCAGTCCGTCGCCCGCGGGGAGTACCGGTACGACTTCCACGTCGACGACAAGGCCGACTACACCGTGGCGTTCTCGGCAGCCGTCACCGGGGCCGCTCCGACGTCGTGGTCCTGGTACCCGCAGAACGGCTACGTCCTGCGGTTCACACCTGGCACCGGCCCGCACAGCTCCCTGACGTACCAACGGGCCGCCGGCTACGCGCTGACGAAGTTGGGCGGCCCGACCACCCTGCCGACCGCCAAGGGAGACGTGATCCACGTCGCCCTGCGGCCCGGCACCGGCGCGTTCGTGTGGAAGAACAGCGAGCCGCGCCCGATCCGACCTACGATCGCGACCGCCGATGCCACCTACACCGGCGGCGCCGGGGGCATCGGGTACCAGGGCGGGCCGGTCGGCAAGCGCACCCTGAGGTTCTCGGCGGTCAGCCTGACGAGCGGCTGAGCGCTGGACGCTCGGGCGTCGTCGTGCTCGGCTCTGCTGTTGGCGCGGAAAGGAGACCGGGCCCGGACGCCACCGCGACCACGAGCGGCACGAGCAGCAGCAGCCCGCGGCCGGTGAACGGAGCAGACTCCGTCACGGCGGCGACGAGGCTTGTCAGGATGATGAGCAGCCCCCACAGCGCGGCGCCGTCGGCACGGTCCCGCCACAACGTGCGGATCGCCGGCCCCAGCGCCAGGAGGAACAGCGCCAGCCCGACGACACCGACCTGCAAGGCAAGGTCGAGGTAGCCGTTGTGGGCGTAGAACGCCGGGAACCTGACTTCCCGCCAGATCTCCTGGGTGGGCGCGGACCACTCGCGCCACACACCGCCCCAGCCATAGCCGGCGATCGGACGCTCCACGACGTGTCGCCACACCGCCGTCCAGATCTCCGTGCGGCCCGTGAGGGAGCCACTGCGGCCCAGCGCCACCGCGAAGAGATCGAACCGGGTGACCGCGGCCACCAGCACACCGAGCGTCGCGACCAACGAGACAGCGCCGAACACCCCGCGATGCCGGGCCTCGCGGATGCTCGCCGCCAGCCGCTGCCACCCGACCACAGCGGCGGCCAGCGCGACGACCGCCACCGCCGTTGACGACTGGCTGCCGGCCAGAAGCACCAGGGCCAGCACCATCCACACCCAGCGGGAGCGGCGCGGCCCGAACCACACGGTGACCACAGCCACAGCGCAGAACGCGCCGAGGTCGTTCTTGTGAGAGAAGGGTCCGTGCCAGCCCGGCGCGCCGTCCTCCGCCGGGACCATCGCCCAGCCGGGGGCCACCACGAGCGACACCGCTGTGACGACGAGGATCCATCGCACCGTGCTGAACACGGCCCGGTGCACCTCCGGCACGGTCATCCGGACGCCCACCGCGATGCCCACCGCGAGCAGGACCACGAGATCGAGCAGCGCGCGGGCGCTTCCGGCACGGTCGGCGCTCCAGACCAGCGATGCGCAGGCCCAGACGCCGAAGAGCACCAGTGGCCAGGGCACGCGTGAGGTGACCACGCGGTCGTGCCGGGGAACGGCCAGCGCCGCGGCCACGACGGTCAAGGCTCCGACGAGCGTCCCGAGCTCCCGCGCTCCGGGCAGGTCGGGCAGGTACCAGGCGACCAGGGTGATCGGGAACAGCACGGTCACGGCGCTCGTGCCACGGCTCGCCGTCACCGTCGGCGCAGGCCCGTCCACGGTCCGCGCAGCCTGACCAGGACCGGGTGCACCGGCGCACCCCTGCCGATGAGCGTCCGATGTGCCAGCAGGAGGTCGTCATTCCGCTCGGCGCCCGCCACGACGGCGAGGAGGACCGCGTCGACGTCGGCCGCCAGGTGCGCGACCAGCGGCGAGTGCAGCACCGGCGGCGCCTGGACGACGACCGCGTCGTGGTCGCCGGACACATCGGCCACGTGATCGCGGACCTCCTCGGCCGACAGGGGCTCCGCCGACGTGGGACGCCACACGCTCATCCCGGACCGGCCGCCGTCGGCCCGGGTCCACTTGGCCGCGTGGTCGCCGGTTGCGGCTCGGCCGGCGGGGCCGCCCGCTGCCGCCGTTGCGTGGGCCAGCGCGACGAGCGCGACACGCTCGCCCTGGCGCGCAAGGGCGTCACCGAGCGACACGGCGACGTCCCACGATGCCGACGCATCGGCCACACCGCAGACCGCCAGACGGCGTGGCGAGCTACCCGCAAGCCCGCCGGAGATCGTCGCCGCCAGCGACGTCCCTCCGCCAGGACTCCCGTCACGCCCGTGCCGCGTGCCCGCGGCGGCCCCTGGTCGCCGCCCGCGGTCGACCGTGATGTCGACGACCGAGGCCGTGTCGAGCAGGCTCTGCGCATCCGCCGGGCCCATGACGTGCGGGTGCTGCGCCTCGCGCACCGTCGCGAGGATCGCCCCGGCCAGAAGGCCGAGGGCCGCTCCCCCGAGCGCGACCAGAAGGGTCGACGGGGTCTGGGAGGACGTCGGTGCGATGGCCGGATCGATGACCGCAGTTCGGTCCTGGACCGCCGTCGGCAGCACCAGGGCGTTGCGCTGGCTCTGCAGGTCGGCGATCTGGTCAGCCAGCAGCTGCTGCGCCGAAGACGCGGAGTCCGGGACGGCCGCGGGTGAAAGGCTCGACTCCAGGTCGGCGATCTGGCTGTCCAGCGCCTGGATCTGCTCCTGGCGTGCCGAGCTCGACTCCTCGCCTCGGGTCGTGACGTAGGCGAACGCCACCGCGTTGGCCAGGTCGCGGGCGGCCTCGGCGGTCTGCGCCTCGGCGGTGACGTCCACGACGTCGCTGCCGGTGATCTGGGTCAGGGTGAGCGCGTCCTGGACGTCCTGCGCCGAGGTTCCCGACAGCTCGGCGGCGGCTCGCTCGGCGAGTGCCGCGCTGGTCAGCACCCTGAGCTGGGAGTCGACGTAGCGCTCCGGGTCGCCCGTGGCGATCCGCTGGCCGGGTACCAGCACAGCGGTCGGGTCCAGAAGCAGCGTGGCCGAGGCCCGGTAGCGCTCATCCAGCGTCCCGGCGACCACAACGGCACCAAGTGCGCCGACCAGCCCGAGGACGAGGATCAGGACGCTCCACCGACGGACTGCCGCTGCGACGATTCCTAGCTCCACGGACTCCCTCTCACGGCGTCACCGTACCCAGTCCCGACCCGACCCATGTCGGCGCGCTGCCCGGGCACGCACGAGTTCACCCGGACGCCGATCGTCGCCGGGCTGCTGGGCCGGCAATCGACGACCCGCGCCGCGACGTCACTCCCCGCCGCTGGGCGGCTCCAGCAGCGCGAGCGCGACGAGCACCGCGGAGTACCCGGCCAGGCCGGACAGGAACGGCCACACCCGGGACCGCCCGGCCCGGGGCAGCTCCTCCTGGAACACGGTGAGCAGCACGGTCCCCGCGACCAGCGCCGTGGTCACATGCACGACGACGGCCGGCACCGGTGCGGCGATCGCGCCGACCGCCCAGCCGGCGAGCAGCGCCCCGGCGAGCAGGAAGCGCCCGCGTCGGGCGTACCGGTGCGGGTACTTCTCGGCGAGCCCGCGGTCGACGACGAGCACGTGCACCGCGATCGCGACCGTGAACACCGCCGCGCTGAGCCGGTCGGCGGCGACCCGCTCCGGCAGGGTCAGCGCGATCGCGACGTTGTAGACGGCGAACGCGACGACGTGCACGGTGAAGGCGCTACCGGCGGACTGGCTCTGCTCGCCGTGCTCGCGCCGGTCCTGGCTGTACCGCTCGGCCAGGTAGAAGGCCGTGAACCCGATCAGCGCGACGACGAACGCCGCGATCTCCCGCAGCGGCACGCGCGGGGCGACCTCGCCCAGCGACTCCCCGACCACCCCGGCGCCCGCCGCCACCTCGGGCAGCAGGTGCAGGAAGACGTACGCGACCGAGACGCCACCGGCCGCCGAGACCACTGCCTGCTCGTGCTCGCCGACCACCGCGCGCACCCGCATCGCCAGGACGTGCAGGGTGCACAGGATCAGCACCGGGAGCAGCGCGCCCAAGGGGTCGGCTTCCACGGTCACGGCGTTCACCCTTCGTCGTCTGGACGGTGCTGCGGAGAGCACCGTACGGAGTCCCGGCGCGGGGCCCTTCGTACCGCGGCCGCGTCCAACCGGCGACCGGGGTGCCCCGATCCTGGGCCGGCTCCGCGCCCGGGTGGCGAGGAGCGGACAGGGCTCCGCCCCTCGGTCAGTACGGTGGCGTCCACAGGTGTCGGGACGACCGGGGAGTGCGGCCAGCGGTGCTGAACGTCGACGACCATCCACGGCGTGGACCGCGCGTGCAGGGCGTCCCGCCCGGCCGTGCGGAGGTGCCGCCGGCGACCGTGCGCGCCGCGACGCGCCGGCGACGGGCCGGTCATCGCCTGCTCGCGGTGGGCGGCGTGGCGGCACTCGTGCTCACCGGTTGCGCGGCGGTGCTCGGGGAGACCGCGCCGTCACCGTCGGCCGCCTCGACGGGCACGCCGTCGCCCGAGCCCGCCCCGTCCCCTACCGAGGGGCCCACGCCCGACGCGACGTCCGTCCGTACCCGCGGGCTCGCGGTCACCGCCGGTGACCGCACCGTCCTGCACGCGCTCGCCACCGCTCCCGGCGCGGTCGTCACCACCGTGCCCGACGGCGACCAGGCCGTCCTGACGATCGATCCCGGCGATCCCACCGCACCGGTGAGCGCGCTGCTCGCGGTGCCGGACGGCGCCACCGTCGAGGTGCAGGACGACGACTCGGTGGTGGTCCGCGCGGCCGACAGCAGCTTCCTGGGCGGGGCAGCGCCCCCGTCGGGCGCGCCCGGCGCCGGCGCCGGCGCACCGAGGGTGACGGTCGCGGGCGACGGGCTGATCGCCCTCACCGGCGTCGGCCCGGTCACCGTGCGCGTGGGATCGGTGGCGCTGCTGGGCACCGACTGGGGCGACCGTGAGGGTGGCCGCTCGCTCGCCGTCGAGCCGTCGGGCTGGGCGCGATCGGCGGGTCTTGCCGGCGAGGTGGCGGTCTGGGCGGAGCTCGTGGCGGCCGAGCCGGACGCCGACACCCCGGTCATGCACGATCAGCTCGTGTGCCACACGGTCGGCGCACCGGACAAGCCGACCTGGAACCTGGAGCCGTGGCGGCCGGACGTGGGGCTGCTGGAGGTGATGCTCGCGGGGTGCAACCCGACGTAGGGATGCCAGCAGGCGGCGCTGTGCGCCTACCCCACCCGCAGCAACCCACGCTCGACGAAGAAGTCCCGCACCTCCGGTGCGTTCGCGAACGGCCCGTGCGCCTGCAACGTCGCCAGGTTCGGCCAGGTGGCGTTCCCCTCGAGCACGATCGGGCCACGCTCGGCGATGGCGATGTCCCATCCGACGTAGAGCGCGTCCGGGTACAGCGTCATGAGCTCGCGCGCCAGGTCCAGCGCCTCGGCGTAGAAGGGGACCACGCGGCCGGTGATCTGACCGCCGGTCTCGTAGTGGGTGTCGAAGCGCTCACGGTGGCGGCCGCGGGTCGGGCCGATGGCGTACGTCAGCACGCCGTCGGGAGTGACGCGGGCGACCAGGCCGCCGGCCGTCAGGGAGTGCGCAGGGGCCGTCGCGCGGCTGCCCATCCGCTGCACCACGGCGGCGACGACCGGCCCGGCGCCCGGCGTACGGCGGACCACCTGGACCCGCAGCGCGTTGAGGGACCCGGGGAAGATCTCCCGCCCGTAGGCGTGGGCCTGGACCCGCTCCTGGACCAGGAAGGTGCGGTCGGGCGGGCAGGCCGCGAGGGCGTCGTCGAGCGAGGTGAACGCGGAGATGCCCTGGCCGGCCCGGCCGTCCACGGGCTTGATGATGATCGGCTCGCCTGAGTACTCCTCGGTGACCTCGAACCGGCCATCCCGGCTGACGCCGAACATCCGCGGCATCCGGTCCCCGAAGCCCTCGGCCTGCATGCGCTCGGCGAAGCCCAGCTTGTCGGACAGCTCACGCCGCACCTGGGCGGGGTTGAGGCCGTCGATGCGTCGCAGGAAGTCCAGGTCGCTGATGTAGCCCTTGGCGGTGCTCGGGCGCTCGGGGTACACGAAGGGGCGGTTGGAGTGGAAGCCGCTGAGCATGAGAGCGGGGTCGGAGAACGGGAGCGTGGACTTCCGCTCCGCTGTCAGGAAGTTGCGCAGGGCCTTCACGTCGGTGGGGACCACCCGCCGTGCCCACTGCTTCATCGCGTCGTCGAGCACGGCTGAACGCTAACCGATGTCGGCGCAGTGGCCCCACCCGGCCGCGACCAGCACACTGCCCGTCATGGACCTGCCGGTGATGCCGCCCGTGAAGCCGATGCTCGCCAAGTCCGTCGCCGACATCCCGCCCGGGCAGCACTACGAGCCCAAGTGGGACGGCTTCCGCGCGATCGTGTTCCGCGACGGCGACGAGGTCGAGATCGGCAGCCGCAACACCAAGCCGATCACCCGGTACTTCCCCGAGGTCGCCGCCGCGGCGCTCACCGAGCTGCCCGCGCGGTGCGTCGTCGACGGCGAGATCATCGTCGCCGGCACCGACGCCACCGGCCTGGACTTCGAGGCGCTGCTGCAGCGCATCCACCCCGCGGCGTCGCGGGTGCAGCTGCTCGCCCGCGAGACGCCGGCCGTGCTGGTGGTCTTCGACCTGCTCGCGCTCGGCGACGAGGACCTGACCGGGCGCCCGCTCGCCGAGCGGCGGGCGCTGCTCGAGCAGCACGTGCCCGGCGGTGGCCCCGGCGTCTACCTCACGCCCGCGACCGCCGACCTCGCCGTGGCCCGGCAGTGGTTCGAGCTGTTCGAGGGCGCCGGCCTGGACGGCGTCGTCGCCAAGGACCTGACCGGGACGTACCAGCCGGACAAGCGCGTGATGACCAAGATCAAGCACGAGCGCACCGCCGACTGCGTCGTGGCGGGCTACCGCGTGCACAAGGCCGCCGACGACGCCGTCGGCTCCCTCCTGCTCGGGCTGCACGACGACGCGGGCGTGCTCGCCTCGGTCGGCGTGACCAGCTCCTTCCCGATGGCCCGCCGCAGGGAGCTGTTCGCCGAGCTGCAGCCCCTGGTCACCGACGCCGCCGACCACCCCTGGACCGCCCGGCCGGCCGGCAGCGCCGCCACGGGTCGCACCCCGCGCGACTCCGAGACCAGCCGCTGGAACAGCGGCAGGGACCTGAGCTTCGTCCCGCTGCGCCCCGAGCGCGTGGTCGAGGTGCGCTACGACCACATGGAGGGACCCCGCTTCCGCCACACGACCCAGTTCGTGCGGTGGCGCCCGGACCGGGACCCGGCCAGCTGCACCTACGCCCAGCTCGAGGTCCCGGTCCGGTTCGACCTCGCTGACGTGCTCTCCGGCGGCTGACGCCGCACGATGGGCACGTGGACAGCTTCAGCCGCGGCGGACTGACCTTCGACGTCCGCGACTCCGGGCCCCCGGACGGACCTGTCGTGGTGTGCCTGCACGGGTTCCCCCAGGACGGCTCCGCCTTCGACGCGGTCGCGCCGCTGCTCGCCGCGCAGGGCCTGCGCGTGCTCGCGCCGGACCAGCGCGGCTACTCCCCCGGTGCGCGCCCGACCGGCCGCGCCCCGTACGTGCTGCGTGAGCTGGTCGACGACGTCGTCGCCCTGCTGGACGCCGCCGGCGTCGAGCGCGCGCACGTCGTCGGGCACGACTGGGGCGGAGCCGTGGCCTGGGCGCTGGCCAGCCGCCGGGCCGACCGGGTGGCGTCCCTGACGGCGCTGTCCACCCCGCACCCCGCGGCCGTCGTGCGCAGCCTGACCCGCAGCCTGCAGCCGCTGCGCTCGTGGTACATGGCCGCGTTCCAGCTGCCCGGCTTCCCCGAGCGCCTCCTGCTGGCCGACGACGGCGCCCGGCTGCGCCGCACGCTGGTGTCGACCGGGCTCGCCGAGGACCGCGCCGCGGCCTACACCCGGCGGATGCAGGAGCCCGGCGCCCTGACGGCCGCGCTCGCGTGGTACCGGGCCATCCCGCTCGGCCGCGGCTTCGGCGCCGGGACCGTCCGGGTGCCGACGGCCTACCTCTCGGGGCGCCACGACCCGTTCTTCGCGCCCGCCGCGGTCCGCGGCACCGCCCGGTACGTTCGCGGCCGGTTCCGGTCGGTCGCGCTCGACGCCGGTCACTGGGTGCCGGAGGCCGAGCCGGACCGGGTCGCCGACGTCGTGACGAGCCTGGCCCGGGCCGCGGAGCGCGACCCGCACTGAGCGAGCGCCCGCACCGCGAGCGGGTGAACCTCGCCGCCCCACGCCGACGGCGACCGGCCGGGGTGGGGCCGGGCCGTAGACTCTCGCGGACGACGAGCGCCGTCGACCGCCCCAGCGGCGCACCACCAGGCAGCTCGCCGTCTGCAGCACCGGTGCCGCGCGTCGCCGTCTGCGAGCCGTGCGGCGTGACCGAGCCGCAGCGAACTGGCAGGCCGCCGCCCCCGGGTGGCGGCGTCACGACGAAGGGAACCCGCCCGTGCCGTCCCAGGTCCCGCAGATCGCAGGCACCCGGTGACCGACGGGCCCTCCGGGAAGGCGCCGCTCGTGTCGGACCCCACCCAGCCTGCCGCGGCGGCCACCCCGGACCTGCCGTCCGAGCCGGGCGAGCCGTCCGCGACGCCCGCACCCGGCGGGTCCCCGGGTGGACTGCGCCAGAAGGCCGTCACCGGGGTGATGTGGACGGCGACCGAGAAGTGGTCGCTGAAGCTGAGCACCCTGGTCGGGTTCATCATCCTGGGCAACCTGCTCTCGCCCGTGGACTTCGGCATCGTCGCTCTCGCCATGTCCTTCATCGGGTTCCTCACCACGCTGGCCGACGGCGGCTTCAGCGCCTACCTCGTGCAGAAGCAGCGGCTCACGTCCGCCATCACGAGCACGTCGTTCTGGTCCACGTCCGCCCTCGCCCTGCTGCTCGCGCTCGCCCTGGTCGCCCTGGCGCCGCTGTTCAGCCGGCTGCTCGACGTGCCGGAGCTCACGGCCGTGCTCCGCGCGCTCGCGCTTGCGCTGTTCATCTCCGGCCTGTCGGTGGTCCCGGCGGCCCTCATGTCCCGTGAGATGCAGTTCAAGCAGCTCGCGATCCGGCAGATCTCCGCGACCGTGGTCTCCGTGGTGGTCGCGATCGCGCTCGCGCTCGGCGGCGCGGGCGTGTGGGCCCTGGTGGCCCAGACCCTGGTGCGCAGCGTGGTCGCCCTGATCATCCTGTGGTTGAGCACGGACTTCCGTCCCCGCTTCACCTTCGACCGCGGCGAGGCCCGGGCGATGACGTCCTACGGCAGCAAGTCGCTCGCGGTCGGCATGCAGGTGCAGCTGCGCGCACAAGGGCAGCTGCTCATCATCGGCGCCCTGGCCGGGCCGGTCGTCGTCGGGTACTGGACGGTCGCCGGTCGCCTGGTCGGTGTCGTCGTCGACGTCTTCTCCTCCGTGGTCGGCGCCGTCGCCCACCCCGTCTTCGCCCGCCTGCAGGGATCCCCCGAGCGGCTGAGCCGGGCGCTGAGCAGCACCCGAGCGCTCAGCTCGCTGGTGCTCGTGCCGGCGCTCGTGCTGCTCGCCCTGGTCAGCAAGGACGTCGTCCCGGCGGTGTTCGGCGACCAGTGGACGCCGACGACCACCGTCGCCTCCCTGCTGGCGATGTCGGCCCTGTTCAACATGGTCACCCGGTTCGACCGGTCGGCGCTGCTGGCGACCGGCCACCCCGGTGCCGAGCTGTGGGTCACGACCGTGTTCATGGTCATCCAGCTCGGGCTGGCCGCGCTGTTCGCCACCGACCTCGAGCTGCTGGCCGCGGCGACGGGGCTGTCCATGGTGGTGGCCGTCCCGGTGCGCCTGCTCGTGGTGCGTCGCCTGCTCGGCGTCCCGCTGCGCGGGGTGGTGCCGACCGCCCTGGTGCTCCTCGCCGGTGGCCTGGCGGCGGCCGCCGTCCTGGGCGCCGAGGCGCTGCTCGGCCTCGAGGACTGGGCGTACGTGTCGCTCGCCGTCGTGATCGGGATGGTGGTGTACGTCGGGGTGATCCTGCTGGTCGCGCGCCCCGTCGTGCTCGAGGCGGTCGGGATGGTCCCGGCCAGGCTGCGCCGGCGACTGCGCCTGCCGGGGGCGTAGCGCTCACCGCGCGACCCCGTCAAGGACACGATCCGGCCGGCGCCGCCGGCCGCTGCTGAGGCGAACCCGGTCCGCGTCACCCGTTCGCCGCTCAACTTCACCCGCCCCGCGCCGATCGTTCGGCCGTCCACGAAAACGCAAACCCGTCGCGAGGCGGGGACGCAAAGCCATGGGACCCACGCGGTTCGCCAGGCCACCGAACGACGGAGAACACCGTGCACCGCACGCCCAACCTCCCCCTGCCCGCATCCATCCGGCCGGCACGACGCCGGCCCCGACCGTCCCTGCGGATCAGCTCCACCGCCGCGCTCGCCGCGCTCGCCGGCTCCCTGCTGGTCGGCCCCGGCGCAGCCCCGGCCGCGGCCGTCCCGTCGGGCGCTCCCGTCGGCTTCGTCGACAGCGTCGACGCCGTCGCCGGCGGCGTCCGGGTCCGCGGCTGGGCCGCCGACGGCGACACGGCCGGCGCGGTCACCGTGCGCATCACCGCCGGCGGCACCACCCGCGACGTGCGGACCGGCGCGCCGCGCGTCGACGTCCAGAGCGTCCACCCCGAGCTGACCACCACGACCGGGTTCGACGCCGTCGTCCCGCTGCCCACGGGCACGCACCAGGTCTGCGTGACGTTGCTCAACGTCGGCGCCGGGTCGGACTCGGTGCTGCCCTGCCGCACGGCCACGGTCGGCGCCACCACCGCGGCGGCCGGCACCCGTCCCCTGACCTGGGCGCCGCCGACCCTGACCAACCCCGTCACCGTGACGGTCTCGGCGACGAACCGGCAGCCGCGACTGCAGTCCGGCCAGGACTACATCATCAAGATGCCGAGCACTCCGCTGGACGTCTCGGGCGGCCTGGTGCTGTCCGGCGGGCGCAACGTGGTGCTCATCGGCGGCGAGATCAGGATGTCCAAGGCCGGCACGACGTCGAACGCGCTGCGGGGCCTGTACCTGAAGAACCAGACCGGCACCGTCCATGTCGAGGGCCTGCGGATCACCGGCTCCACCCTCGCCGAGGGCATCGACCTCGACCAGCGCGCCGGCGGCACCGTGCAGCTGCAGAACATCCGCGTCGACACCGTGCACGGCTCCGAGGGCGGGCTGCACGCCGACGTGCTGCAGACCTGGGGCGGGCCGACGGTGCTGCGCGTCGACGGCCTGACCGGGTACACCACCTACCAGGGCCTGTTCATGCTGCCCATGCAGTACGACAGCCCGGCGCCGCAGGTGTTCGACCTGCGCAACGTCAACCTCGTCGGGCAGGCCGGCAGCAAGTACCTCCTGTGGCGCGACAGCGCGACGTGGCCCATCAAGCTCACCAACGTGTGGGCGCAGACCTCGCAGGTCGACGCCCCGCGCCACCAGTTCCTCCGGGACAACGGCACCAACCCCTGGGCCGCGGTCCAGGAGGGCAAGCCCGCGACCGGCGACATCGTGCCCACCGGCATGGCCGGCCTGCGGTACGTCGCCCCGGGGTACATCGGCACGGCCGCCGTCCCGTCCACCCAGCCCGCACCCGCGACCACCCCGGCTCCGGCGCCGGCGCCCGCTCCGGCTCCGGCGCCCGCCGCGACCTCGGTGAACCACACGGCGTTCCGGTACGGCGGGTCGTGGTCGGTGTCCACCTCGCGCGGTGAGCACTACACCAAGGTCGCGGGCCGGACGGCGTCCCTCACGGCCACGGTCGGCTCCGGCGGCGGCACGGTGTCGCTGCAGGGCATCCTCGGCAGGAACAAGGGCATCGCCGCCATCAGCATCGACGGTGGGCCCGAGGTCACCACCAGCCAGTACCGCAGCTCCGGGCAGACGGCGACGTTCTTCACCACGCCGCAGCTGAGCGCCGGCACGCACACCATCACCGTGCGCGTCACCGGCACCCGCGCCCCGGGCGGAACCGACGCCTACGTCGCCCTGACCGGCGCCACCACCACCAACGGCACCCTGACGACACCGGCCACCCAGCCCGCGCCGGCGACCCAGCCGGCGCCCGCTGCCGAGCCCGTGCCAGCCTCCACCGCGACCTCGGTGAACCACTCCGCGTTCCGGTACGGCGGCTCCTGGTCGGTGTCCACCTCGCGCGGTGAGCACTACACGAAGGTGGCGGGCCGGACGGCGTCCCTCACGGCGACGGTCGGCTCCGGCGGCGGCACGGTGTCGCTGCAGGGCATCCTCGGCACCAACAAGGGCATCGCCGCCATCAGCATCGACGGCGGACCCGAGGTCACCACCAGCCAGTACCGCAGCCCCAGCCGGACCGGCACCTTCTTCACCACGCCGCAGCTGAGCGCCGGCACGCACACCATCACCGTGCGCGTCACCGGCACCCGCGCCCCCGGCGGCACCGACGCCTACGTGGCCCTGACCGGCGCGACCATCACCAACGGGACGCTGAGCACGCCGGCCGGCTGATCGACCCGAGCACGCTGCTCGAGCGCACCGCTCGAGCGCACCACCCGGCGCACTGCGGCGGAGGCGGACCACCGGTGGGTGGTCCGCCTTCGTCGTCCCGGCCGGGTGCCCGACGGGCCTGCGCGCGGATTCACCCGCTGGTTCACCCGTTCAGCGCTTGCGGCTTCGAGTGTCGTGACGTATGTCACCATGCTTGCCCGGCTCTCGACGCCGCCCTACGGTGTCACGCGTCCTGAAGGACACGCGGCCCCGTTCGGCGGGGACGTGACGCCACGGGCCGTGCGTTCGACGCGGGCCATCGAACGACACGGAGAACCACGTGCACCGCAGACGGATCACCCCTGCCCGCAGAAGCCGGGCGGCGGCCGGGCACAGGACCGTTCGGCGCCTCACGGTCGCCGCGGCCGCCGGTGCGCTCCTGCTGGCCGGGGCGGCGCCCGCCCAGGCCGCGACCGTTCCGCCGTCGAGCACCGCCGAGGCGACCGAGCCGGCGCCGGTCGACACGACCCTCGCCACCTCGAGCAGCACCCGACCGCTGACCTGGGCACCGCCGCGGCTGACGAACCCGACGACGGTCACCGTCTCCGCCAGCAAGCACAACCTGAGCCTGAGCTCCGGCCGGGACTACGTCATCGCGATGCCCAGCACGCCCCTGAACGTGAAGGGCGGGCTCACCATCTCCGGGGGCCGCAACGTCGTGCTCATCGGCGGCGAGATCAAGATCTCGCAGAGCAGCACGTCCGCCAACGCGCTGCGCGGCCTGTACCTCAAGGGGCAGAGCGGCACGGTGCACGTCGAGGGTCTGAAGATCACCGGGTCCACCCTCGCCGACGGCATCAACCTCGACCAGCGCAACGGTGCGACGGTGCAGCTGCAGAACATCCGCGTCGACACGGTCCACGGCACGGGGGGCCTGCACCCCGACGTGCTGCAGTCCTGGGCCGGTCCCACGGTGCTGCGCATCGACGGCTTCACCGGGTACACCACGTACCAGGGCTTCTTCCTGACCCCGCTGCAGTACGGCCCGGCACCGTCCAAGGTGGACCTGCGCAACGTGAACCTGGTCGGTCAGGGTGGGAGCAAGTACCTCATGTGGCGCGACGGCGGGTCGGGCTCGTGGCCGCTGACCTACCAGAACGTGTGGGTGCAGTCGTCGCAGACGGACGCCCCGCGCAGCCAGTTCCTGCGCACCAACGGAACGACGTCGTGGGCGAACGTCAACCTGGGCCGGCCGGGCGGGGTGGACTTCGTCCCCGCCGGGATGGCGGGGGTCGGGTACCGCTCCCCGGGCTACGCAGGCTCCGCGGCACCGGCACCGGCACCCGCTCCGGCGCCCGCACCCGCTCCGGCCCCGGCCCCGGCCCCGGCTTCTGCGGCCTCGGTCGATCACACGGCGTTCCGGTACGGCGGGTCGTGGTCGGTGTCCACCTCGCGCGGTGAGCACTACACCAAGGTCGCCGGCCGGACGGCGTCCCTCACGGCCACGGTCGGCTCCGGCGGCGGCACGGTGTCGCTGCAGGGCATCCTCGGCACCAACAAGGGCATCGCCGCCATCAGCATCGACGGCGGACCCGAGGTCACCACCAGCCAGTACCGCAGCCCCGGCCGGACCGGCACCTTCTTCACCACACCCGCGCTGAGCGCCGGCACGCACACCATCACCGTGCGCGTCACCGGCACCCGCGCCCCCGGCGGCACCGACGCCTACGTCGCCCTGACCGGCGCCACCGCCACCAACGGCACCCTGAGCACGCCGACGTCGTCGCCGGCGACGGCGTCCGCCGCCGCGTCGTCGTCCGTGGACCACACCGCGTTCCGGTACGGCGGCTCCTGGTCGGTGTCCACCTCGCGCGGTGAGCACTACACCAAGGTGGCCGGCCGGACGGCGTCCCTCACGGCCACGGTCGGCTCCGGCGGCGGCACGGTGTCGCTGCAGGGCATCCTCGGCACCAACAAGGGCATCGCCGCCATCAGCATCGACGGCGGACCCGAGGTCACCACCAGCCAGTACCGCAGCCCCAGCCGGACCGGCACCTTCTTCACCACGCCGCAGCTGAGCGCCGGCACGCACACCATCACCGTGCGCGTCACCGGCACCCGCGCCCCCGGCGGCACCGACGCCTACGTGGCCCTGACCGGCGCCACCATCACCAACGGGACGCTGAGCACGCCGGCCGGCTGATCGCTGCCTCCGGGCGCAGCCTCGGCACCCCATCCTCGGCACCGCGGCCTCCGCACCGCGGCCCGGCAGCGCGTGGCGGCCCGTCGCAGGACGGGCCGCCACGCGGCCGGCACCTCGCTTGCCCGCGTCGCGGGCGCTCGCCTACGTTGTCCCGCGTCCTGACGGACACGCGGCCCTGCCCGGCAGGGACGTGACGCCACGCGCCGCGCGTCCCAGCAGGCCGTCGACCGACACGGAGAACCACGTGCACCCCAGCCGGACCCCGGTCCCCAGCGCCCCGCGGGCGCACCGGTGAGCGACCGGCGCACCGTCTCGGTCGTCATCCCGTCCTACCGGCGCCCCGACCGGCTGCCCCCGCTGATCGAGGCGTTCGGACGGACGTCGGCCGACCAGATCGTCGTCGTGCTCGACGGCCCGCACCCCGGCGCCGTCGACGCGCTGCGAGCGCTCGGCGTCGACCGGCTCACGATCCTCGAGCTGCCGCAGAACGTCGGCGTGGCCCGGGCCCGCGTCGCCGGCGTCGAGGCGGCCACCGGCGACGTCGTCCTCGTCGCCGACGACGACGTCATGCCGGGGGCGGACGACGTCGTCGAGGCGCACCGCCGCTTCCACGAGACGACACCCCGCGGCGTCCTGGTCGGCTACATGCCGGTGGCCGAGCCCGCCCGCCCCGGGCCGGACGACGCCCCGACCCGGCTGTACGCGCGGGAGTACGAGGGTGCCGCACGGCGCTGGGAGGCCGACCCCGGCTCCGTCCTCGGTGGCCTGTGGGGCGGTGCGGTGAGCATCGACACCGGCCTGTTCCGCGAGGCCGAGGCGCTGCTGCCGTCGATCCGGATGGACTACAGCGAGGACCTCGACCTCGGGCTGCGGCTCGAGCAGCTCGGCGCCACCGCCCGGTTCGACCGGTCCGTCGCCAGCACCCACCTGCACCGGCGCGGCTGGGACGCCTTCCTGCGCGAGTCCGCCGCCCGCGGACTGGCCGCGCACCAGCTCGAGCAGCGGTGGGGCCGCCTGCCGGTGCACGTCGCCGCACTCGTCCAGGGTGCCGGCGTGCAGGGGCGGGTCGCCGACGTCCTCGCGCGGGCCCCGCGCGCCGCGACCACCGTGCCGCTGACCGTCGCGTACCGGCTCACCGGCCGGCTCGGGGCGTCCGGCCCGCAGGAGGCGGTGTGCCGGCTCGCGCGTCGCCTGGTGGCCGGCCGCACGTACCGGTCGGCCCGACGCGGCGCCGCCCCGATCGCGGCGCAGCCGGCGGCCTGACGCCGCCGTCCCCGGCTCGCGGCGACCCCGTCCGGGGCGCCACCACCCGGGCGGACCACCCCGACGGGCCTCCGGTCCGGGCCGCACTCACCTACGCTGGGCCGCGGCGACGGCGCCGGTGTGCCCGTCGTAGCGTCCGTCGCCGCCGGGGCACCGGTCCGCGTCGTCGGCCCGTCCGCTGCCACCAGCCACCGCGAGGAGCCCCATGCAGGACCGACCCCCCGCCGACGTCCCGGCCACGGCAGGAAGACCGCGACGACTGGACCGGCTCACCACGTTCGACTGCTTCGACACGGTGATCACGCGTGCCGTCGGCGACCCCGAGGGCATCGCCTACATCACCGGCCGGCGGCTGCAGCGCGACGGCGTGACCGACGTCAGCGGCGAGCGGTTCGCGGCGGCCCGCGCCGAGGCCGAGCGACTGGTGCAGCGCAGCCACGGGGACGACGGCACGATCGACGACATCGCGGTGCAGCTCACCGAGCTGCTCAACGTGCCGGCGACCCTGGCGCCCGTCCTGCGGGACGCCGAGCTGGCCACCGAGCGCGAGCTCAGCCGCCCGGTCCCGGGCGCGCACGCCCGGATCGCCGAGGCGCGCGCGTCCGGCAGCACGGTCGGGTTCCTCTCGGACACCCCGCTGCCGCACTCCGTCGTGGACGGGCTGCTGCGCCAGCACGACCTCATCACCGACACCGACCTGCTGTGGGTCTCCAACGAGCTCGGCGCCGGCAAGGGCCGCGGCTCGGCCTATCCCGCCGTCGTCCAGCGCCTCGGCGGCCCGCCCGCCTCGTGGACGCACCAGGGCGACGACGCGCGCTCCGACGTGCGCAACGCCCGGCTGGTCGGGATCACCGGCGTGCACCGCCCGGCCGGCCGGCTGAACCGGTACGAGAAGGTGCTCGAGCGGTACGGCGCCTCGAGCGGAGGGCTCGCGTCGGTGCTGGCGGGTGCGTCCCGCCGCACGCGGCTGGGCCTGGCCGCCGAGCGCCCCGACGTCCCGGCCGGGCACGCCACCGTCGCGGCCGGGGTGGCCGGGCCGCTGCTGGCCGGCTACGTGCTGTGGTGCCTGCAGCAGGCGCAGGCGGCCGGCTGCCGGCGGCTGTACTTCGTCGCCCGCGGCGGCGAGGTGCTGCTCGAGATGGCGCAGCGGCTCGTGGAGCACCTCGACCTCGACCTGGAGCTGCGCTACCTGTACGGCAGCCGCAAGGCGTGGATGCTGCCGGGCACCGCGGCCGAGCGGCGCGACTTCCTGCTCGCGGTGGCCGGCCGCGAGGACCGCGTCACCGTGCACAGCACCCTGAAGTGGTTCTCCGTCCAGCCCGACCAGATCGAGGCGCCGCTCGCCGCGGCCGGCTTCCCACGGTCGGCGTGGGACCAGCCGCTGGGTCGCGACGGGCTGGTCCGGCTGGCCGGCGTGGTCGAGGACCCGGCGGCCGACGCCGTCCTGACCGCGCACGCCGCCCCGCGCCGGGACGCGGCCCGGACCTACCTGGGCGGCGTCGGCCTGCTCGACGACGTGCCGTTCGGCATCGTCGACATGACCGGCCGCGGCACCACCGGCCGATTCCTCACCGACACGCTGCGCAGCTTCGGCGGGACGGCACCCACGGCCGAGCTGTACTTCGGCCTCGAACGCGAGACGCATGACGTCGGCGACCGGACGCTGCGCGCGTACATGTTCGACGACCGCCGCGGGATCGGGGTGACCCGGCGCGACGTCGACCTGTGGGTGCCGCTCGAGGCGTTCACCCAGGCGCGCCACGGGCACGTGCAGCGCTACGAGGAGGTCGACGGCGAGGTGCGCCCGGTGCTCGCCGAGGAGGTGAACGCCGAGCTGCTCGCGTGGGGCCTGGACGGCTTCCGCGGGGGGCTGGACACGTTCTGCCGCGAGCTCGGACCGGTGCTGCGGCACGTCGACGCGTGGGGCGACGTCCGGCGGTCCACGTGGGAGGCGCTGCGCACGTTCTGGCTCAGCCCGACCCCGCAGGAGCTCGCCGACTGGCAGGACTTCCCGCTCGAGGACGACGACACCACCTACCCGATGGGCCGCGGGTACACCGGCAAGCAGGTCCTGAGCACGGCACTGTCCGGCAAGCCCCGCTTCCGGGCCCGCGGCACCTGGCCGGCGGCCGTGCGGCAGAACGCACCGGCCGGGATCAAGGCCGCCCAGGCGGGTGCCGGCCTGGCCGCGACCGGTCTGCACAAGGTCCGCCGCGCCGGGCACTTCCTGGGTCACCGCCGGCAGGTCCGACCCGGCTCCTGACCCGTCCGACGTCGACCATTCGGCACGCCGCAAGCCCCCACGACGTCGCACCCGCCCGCGGTTGCTCGGCCAGTGCGACGTCGCGGACCGTTCGAGGCGCCCGAAGCGTCCACGACGTCGCACTCGCGCGTGGTTGCTCGGCCAGTGCGACGTCGTGGACCGTTCGAGGACCTTGAGAGGTCCGCAACGTCGCACTCGCACGGTCGGGAGGCGCGGGTGGGGGGTGCGCGGTGGCGGCGCGGGGTGGCGGCGCGGGACGGTCAGGGGTGCGCGGCCGGACCGTTGTCGTCCGTGGCCCGCAGGGCGGCGCGGCCGGCCGCGAAGGACCGCGCCCGGGCCACCTTGCCGACCGCACCGCGCGCGGACCTGGCCCCCCGGTGCAGCACCTGCACGGGCGCGGGCGTGCTCGCCCACACGCCCGCGGGCCAGGTGCCCTTGGCGCGCAGCCGGGGACGACGCTGCAGCACCGAGCGCACGATGTCCTCCACCGGCAGGTGGCCGGCGATCGGGTAGCGGCTGACGTCGTTCTCGAACGGGTAGCTCCCCCAGGCGGCGACCTCGGCCGCGGTGGGGTGCTGCCAGAACCGGCGCAGCGCCCGCCAGGTCGGCGTCCGGACGTCGACGAAGGGGTCCAGCAGTCCCAGCGCGGGCACGAGCTCGTCGCAGAACACCTCGATGCCCCGCCGCACGTCGGCGATCCACCCGGTCGCGGCGTCGGCCGGAGCGCCGAGCACCGCCTCGGCGTGCCCGTCGACCGTCCGGTAGCCCTCGACCCGGCCGTGCGTGGCCGCGGTGAACAGCTCCAGGGGGATGTAGATGTCGTGGCCGTACCGGGAGAACCCGGTGCCCCGCCAGTCGTCGTACATGTAGCCGTGCACGTCCCGGCCGGGGGCGTCGTGCCGTGGGTAGGTCACGCCGAAGTAGCACTCGACGGCCGGCGCGGACCCGCCGCAGCGCTCGAGGACCGCGGTGAGCAGCCGGCCGACGGTGCCCTGCCAGCCGATGTCCACCAGGGCGTAGAGCTCGCCGTCGAGCAGCCCGGCGCCGCGCAGGTAGTCCTGGGTCGCGGCGGTGCGCTCCTGCGCCTGCGCGGCGACCACCGGTCCCAGGCCCGGGCCGACCACCAGCGCGATCAGCCGGTCCAGCGCCGCGGGATCCAGGTGCTCGTCCCACGTCCCCGCGGGGAAGCCCGCCCCGGCCAGGACGTCGGCCTGCGTCTCGGGGTCGACGTCGACCCAGCCGAGGCAGTTGCGGACCGTCACCCGGTCCTCGCGGCCGAGGACCGCGGCGAGGCGGCCGGCGTCGAGCTCGGCCATCGACGGCAGCAGCCACGCCCGGCGCGAGCCCTCGAGGTAGCGCAGGTCCAGGTCCAGGCCGAGGCCCTCGACGAGCCGGCGGGCGATCGCGAGCATCACCTCGCCGTCCCGCGCCACGAAGTACACCCGCCGGCACCCGGACCGCACGGCCCGCTGCAGCGACCACAGCACGTACCCGACGAGCAGCGGCGCGGCGACCCCGGCCACCACGGACGCCCGCGCCCGGGCCATCCCGGGCTGCTCGACCTCGAGCACCAGCCGGGTGCGACGCGACGCACCGGCCAGCAGCGAGGAGAACCCGCCGGTCGCCGGCGCGGCGTCCTCGAGGATCTGCTCGTAGCGGTTGAGCTGCCCGCGGCCCTCCCAGGTCGCCGTCAGGCCGGACAGCCGCGCCATCCGCACGTCGCTGCGCTGGTTGTCACCGACGTGCCGCCACGGTCCGGGTACGCCACCGAGCCGGCGCGCGACCTCGAAGTAGGCGGACCCCTTGTCCTTGCCGGCTCGCAGCTCGTTGGACACCCACAGCGGGTCGCCGTCCGCCAGGACGCCGTTGCGGCGCAGCAGGTCGGCGACCACCGCGTGCGGCAGCGGTGTGTCGGACAGGAAGCCGACCCGCTCGCCCCCGGCCCGGGCGGCGTCGACCTGCGCCTTGGCCGCGGGGACCGGGCGGGTCAGCTCGACCTCGACCTCGAGCTCGGTCCGTTCGAGCACCGCCGCCACCCCCGGGTCGAGCCCCAGCAGGTCGGCCCACTGGACCGCGATCTGGGTCAGGGTGTTCGCCTCGCCGTACCGCTCGTGGACCAGCTCCTCGGCGCGGATCCGGGCCGAGACGACGATCTCCGCGGGGGCGGTCAGCACCCCGGCGGACGCCAGCCGGGCGGCCGTCACGTAGCCGACCGACCGCGGCCCGCCCACCGCGCGGGTCACCACCGTGTCGAAGCAGTCGAACGTCACCAGCGGCGCGGCGCCGGCCGGCTGTCCCTGCGGTTCCCCTGACGACACCCGACACTCCGCTCTGCTCGGCCCGTGCTGCCGCGGCAGCGTAGCGGTCGGACGTCGTCGGGCGCGTCAGGTCAAGCGGCGCAGGACCGCCTTCACCCTCGGCACCAGCCGCTGGGCGGTCGCCTCGGGCGACGCCTGACGCCGGTACCAGTCCTGGACGCCCTCGTGCAGCGCGAGCGCCTCCTCGGGCCGTGCGGTCATCCGGCGCATGGCCGGGCCGAGCTCGGTCCAGTGCCGCAGCCGCAGGGCCGGTGCACCGGCGTACAGGCCACCCGACGGCAGCGAGGTCACGACCGGGACGGCGCCGACGCGAGCCGCCTCGAAGAACCGGAACGACTCCCGGCTGGTGCCGCGCGGGTCGATGCTGAACCGGGTCTGGGCCATCCGGTCGCTGTACTCGTCTCGCTTGTCGGTCACCTGGTTGCTCGGCATGATGTCGAGCAGCACGTTGAGGTCCGGCCGCTCGTCGCGCAGGCTCTCCATCGCGGCGACCATCGCATTGCGGTGCAGCGTCTTGACCGCGAGCCCACCGGCACGCAGCCGCTGGCGCAGCGCGCCGCCGCGGTCGGTGGTGAAGATCGTGCTGCCGGCGAAGAACGCGTCGATCTCGCGCTCCTCCCACGGCACGAACGGACGCTCACGCTGGTGGGAGTAGCCGAGCGGCATCGCGAAGATGTCCTCGACCCGCGTCCGGGGGCGGTGCCCCTGGCGGGCCCAGATCGCGCGCTCGGCGGTCACCCGCACCTCGTCGGCGAGCTCGGCCCAGCCCAGCGGGCGGGGCAGCATGCGGGTGGAGTCCAGGAAGCGCCGTCCCCGGTTCACCGCCATGACCAGGCCGACGTCGTCCGCCCAGTAGGGGACGCGGGCGAAGTTGTCGCCCCACAGCATCGCGATGACGTGGGGACCGGTCTCGTCCAGGTGCGCGGGGTTCGGGGTCACCACGACCTTCAGGCGGTCCAGGCGCCGCGCGAGGTCGGGGTCCTGCCGCTCGATCTCGGACTCGACGGTGCTGAAGACCTCGGCGAGGAACGCGGCGTTGTCGACGGGAGCGGTGGGACCGTCCGGGTGCTCGAGGTCCCAGGGGGCGGGCGTCGGCGTCTTGGTCGAGTCGAGCCAGCTCAGGTAGGTCGCACGGGGCATCCGGGCACGCTACCAGCCGGTCGGCCGACCCCCTCCGCGGGCCGTGCTGGGGTCACCCGGTCGGGTCGAGCGGCCCGGTCCGGCCGCCGGCCGCGGTGCTAATCTGCACCGGCCGCGGAGCACCGGCGCCCCCGGCGTCGCGCCGATCGAGCCCCCGGCCGCCCGCAGGCGGCCGCCGGACCCAGCGACCACGAGCGGACCCCTCATGGCACTCCCCAGACCGCTGACCCAGCGTCAGGTTCGTGGGCTGATGATGCACCTGCCCCTTCCCGTGGCCCGGTACCTGCTGCTGCTGCAGGAGTACAAGCGGCTGCCGCACCTGGCGAACCCGGTGACGTTCAACGAGAAGATCAACTACCGCATCGTGCACGACCGCCGCCCCATGCTCGCGATGGCGTCGTCCAAGGTGGCGTCCAAGGAGTACGTGGCCGGGCTGGGGACCGGCGTGCACGTGCCCACCACCTACTGGAACGGCGTCGACCTGCGCGAGATCGACGGGATGACCGTGCCCACGTCGTGGGTGCTCAAGGCGAGCCACCGCAGCCGTCGCCTCGTGCACGGCGAGGCGGGGACCATCGACGTCGGCGCTCTCGACGTGGACGTCGACGAGTGGCTGGTCGACCGCGAGTACCTCGACGACCGCCTGTGGGGCTACCGGGAGGCACGCAAGGAGCTGCTGCTCGAGGAGCGGGTCGGCAGCCCGGAGGAGTTCCCCGACGACCTGAAGTTCTTCGTCTTCGACGGGCGCGTGGAGATGATCCAGGTCGACCACGGTCGGCGCGGCGCCCACACCCGCAACCTGTACTCGGCCGACTGGACGCCGCTGCGGTGGAACTACACCCGGCCGACCGGGCCGGTGCAGCCCGCGCCGGCGAACCTGGACCGGCTGCTGGACGCCGCGGGGCGGATCGGCGCGGGCTGGGACTTCGTCCGGGTCGACCTGTACAACCTCACCGACCAGATCGTGTTCGGGGAGATGACGGCCTACCCGGGTGCGGGCGTCTCGCCATGGCCGTACGAGCTGGACCGGTTCATCGGCGGCAAGTGGACGCTGCCCGGCCGGTCGGTCCTCGCGGGGCCCGCGGCCTGACACGCACGGGGCACGGCGTCACGCCGTGCCCCGCGGTGCTCGCGTCCCGTGTCCGGCCGCCGGCGGCTAGCCCTCCGGCTGCTCGGCGTCCTCGAGGTACCCCGGCGACTCGTACCCGAGGCCGACGTCCTCGGCCTTGACGAAGTCGCCGCCCGGCGGGACGCCGACCTGCACGTCCTCCCAGCTGCCGGCCCCCTCGCGGCCGGACCACACGAACGCCTCGACGTCGTCGTCCTCGGTGCGGTTGTCCTCCTCGGCCGGGGCGACCCACACGTCCTGGACGTCGATCGGCCAGTCCTCGCCGTCACGCCAGAGCATGTAGGCGGCGTCGTCCGCACCGCGGATGTTCACCCGGCGCAGGTCGAAGCGCTCGGGGTCCTCGTCGGTGAACTGCCGGGGCAGCAGGAACAGCCCCTGGTAGGTCGTGTAGCCGGTGAGCTTGTCCACCCGCAGCTCGGCCGGGCCCGCCCAGGTCTGCAGCACGTCGGCGTGCTGCCCCTCCTTCTCGCCGTGCACGGTCTCGACCCGGATGTTCTGCAGCTGGACCATCGCACCGCGCCGCTGGTCGAGGTTGATGCCCTCGCCGAGCTCGTCGCCGGTGATGAGCAGGCCCTCGGCGTGCACCGTGCCCTCCTGGCCGCGGAAGTACAGCCCGCGGATCTCCTGGGCGCGGTCGCCGGACCGGGTGATCCGGATCTCCCCGCCGATGACGACCACGTTGCGCCCGCCGTTGACGACCAGGCCGCCACGGACGTCGAGCGGCTCGTCC
Organism: uncultured Cellulomonas sp.; assembly: GCF_947494015.1. Taxonomy (GTDB): domain Bacteria; phylum Actinomycetota; class Actinomycetes; order Actinomycetales; family Cellulomonadaceae; genus Pengzhenrongella. The sequence goes on from NZ_CANLTL010000007.1 coordinate 192,421, forward strand.
GGCATCTCGAGGACGTAGTCCTTGTCCCGGTCGAGGTGGAACTCCCGGTTGCCCTCCTTGACCTCGATGGTGGTCGGGTCCTCGAGCTCGGGCGGGGCCCACGCGAGCTTGGTGGTGTCGATCTCCGGCTCGGCGGCTTCCGCAGCGCGCTGCGCGTCCTCGGCCACGGGGGCTCCGCCGCCGCCGGCGACTCCCAGGCCCAGGCCGAGGATGAGCGCAGTCGCGACCGCCGCTCCGACCAGCGCGGATCCCACCAGGGCGAGCACGAGGGGGGTCCGTCCGCGCGGGGCGGACGGCGGTGTGGTCACGGGGCTGACGGTCGATCCGGTCTGGACCATGGCTGCTCCTGACGGTGCTCGGGACGGACGTACGGAGGTGGCCGCGACGGCGGGCGCTCCGCCCGCGGCTGCGGAGGTCGCGCACCGCGGCCCCACGCGGCGTGCGGGGGGCCTGCGGTGCGGTGCGGTGCTGAGGTCAGATGGCGGCGGGGAGCCGGCGGCGAGCCAGGATCTCCCGCGCGACGGCGGGTTCAGGGGGTCCCCCCGCGAGGCCCACGACGGCCCCCGCGATCGCGAAGATGGACTGCGGGAACCCGGCGTTGGTCACGTACGGCCAGATGAAACCCGCGGCCGGCAGGAACACCAGGATGCCGACGATGGCCGCCGAGGCGGCGCTGACGGAGCCGGGCTCCGTCTGGGTGGCCCGCCACGCCCGGCGGGCCAGCACGACGAAGGAGATGGCCGTGATGAGGAGCAGGCCGACGCCGCCGCGCAGGACCAGGGTGATGTACTGGCTCTCGGTCGAGGGGAAGATGTCGTCCGGACCGACGGTCAGCCCGTGCGGGGCGGCCTCGGTGAGCAGCGGGAGGTAGTCCCCGCGCCAGACCAGGAAGCGGAACTGCAGCGTCTGCGGGATCACGCCCTCGGAGGTGCCGGTCGCGGCCGTGGTCTGCTGCACGTACCGCGCCTGCAGGGACGGCCAGAACACCCACGTGCACAGCGCGGCCGCCACCAGCAGCGCCAGGGCCCCGCGCCGGAACCGGCCGACCAGCGCGGCTGCGACGAGGAAGCCCACGATGACCCACAGGCCGGTGGTCAGGGTCACGGAGAGGACGATCGCGGCGAGGTCCACCGCCAGGACGACGACCAGGACCCGCCGGCGCAGCACCTCGCGGTTCCCACGCAGCAGCAGCACCGCGGCCACCATGAGCGGCACGATGAGGTAGCCGCCGAAGGAGTGCGCGATGGTGAACGGACCTGTGACGCGCCCGCCGGGCTGGCCGGGGTCCGGCAGCAGCCCGCCGTCGACCACGGTCAGCAGCGTGTCCCGCACACCCGGGACGTCGAGGAACTGCAGGATGCCGATGCCGGCCGGGACGAGGCTGACCAGCAGCACCCAGCGCAGCACGACGTTGATCTCGACCCGGTTGGAGATGCCACGGGAGACGACCCACCAGGTGGCGAACGTGAAGGACGGGAACAGCGCCTCGCGGAGCAGCTCCATGAGCTCCAGGTGCCCGCGCAGGCCGTTGTACAGGCCGACGACCAGACCGACCAGAGCCACTGCGGCCAGCGACACGTCGACGGCATTCAACCGCCGCCACCGCGGGAGCCGGCGGACCAGCAGCGGCAGGAGGCAGACCACGAGCAGCAGCTCGGAGGCCTTGAACCCCGGCACCGGGAACCCGCGGCTGAGCCCGGCCATGGCCGGCACGATCGAGGCGACGACGACCGAGGCGACCAGCGGCCGCTGCCAGATGACGCCCACCAGGACGACGCCCACGACGGCCGCGAGGGGCGCGAGCGGCGACACCATCCAGGTGGCGCCCGCGAGCAGCGCGGCGACCGCCACGCCGAGGACGGTCAGCAGCACCCGCAGCCGCGTCGCGGTGACCTCACGGCCGGTCTCGAGCGAGTCGGCCCGGTGCGAGCCGTGCGCGGGTGGGGCGTGCACGGGTGGGGCGGAGGTCACGGCCGGGCGGCGAGGTCGTGCGTCGGCGTCTGGGGCTGCGCGTCCTCGGCGGCCTCGACCGGCGCGGCGTCGGCGGCGGCACCGGGGTTGGCGCGGGCCCAGCGGCGCGGGCTGGGCGTCAGGGCGATGGCGACCGTGGAGATACCCAGCGCACGCAGCCGCACCACGGCACGGTCAGCGGCTCGCAGTCGCGTCCCGGTGGTCATCACGAGCACCGTGGCGTCGGCACGCTGCGCGCCCAGCTCCCCCTCGTTGCCGGAGCCGAGGACACCGCACGGCGTCCAGGCGGCGGCGGGGACGTGGCCGGCCGGGGAGGACGACCGGACGAGGTTCTGGTTGGCCGCTCGCAGCCGCTCGGCCAGGTCCGCCGAGATGCCGTTGGACGGTCCGTCGGTCGCGACCACCGCGACCTCCTTGACGTCGGGCGCCAGCCGCAGCGCACGCAGCGCGAGCACGTCGGCCGCGACGGGCTTGCGGCTGCGGGACAGGTCGATGACCGGCAGGTCGGTCAGGGACCGCACGTCGGCCGCGGAGCGGACCCGGGAGTCCAGGCGCTCGAGCAGCATCGCCGCCGCCAGTCCGAGCAGCAGGCCCGCCACGATCCCGACCGTCCGGTTGGAGACGTCCAGCCCGGCCTCCTCGGTGACCTGCGCGTCCTGCAGCAGCAGGAGGTTGGGCACCGGGATGTTGGCCGTCACGCCCGTCGCCAGCGCGGTGTTCAGGCTCGTGAAGAAGGTCCGCACGCGCTCCTCGTCGGTGCCGGTGAACGACACCTCGACCACGCCGGTGTTGGAGATGGCCTCGACGCTCATCGCGGAGGCGACCTCACCGACCGGCGCGCCCGACTGCTGGGCGATCGAGTCCAGGATGACCGGGTCGGTCGGCAGGATCTCCGCGTACGTCCGGGCCAGCAGCTGGGCGTCGTTCGGCGACGTGTTGCGCAGCGGGGAGTCCGGGTCCTGCACCGTGCGGACCGGCACCAGGAAGCGGCCCTGCGCCGTGTACTCCGGGGCCGGCGCGAACGGCGCCGCCGCCTCCGCGGCCATGGCCGTCAAGACGGTCACGCCGAGGACGACCCACCAGAAGCGGCGCAGCGCGCTCCAGAAGTGCGAGCTCGGGGAGGCAGATGAATTCACGCGTTCTCCTTGTGGTGGCCGGCCGGCAGGGAGATCACCCCTGGTGGCCGCAGCCGCACATGGTGGTGCGGCCCGACTGCCGTCCGCGGGCAGCGCCAACGTCGACGCAGCAGTGAGATGCCAGGCTACTGCACCCCCTCGGGGCGACCGGTGGGTGGGCGGCGTACTTCACCCACAAGGTCGAGGGTCTTCACCCCGTGCACGCACCCTCTTCACGCGGGGCCCGGGACGGCGCGGGTCCGGGTGGATGAGAGCATCGGGTCCACGTGCGCCCCGGTGCACACCAGGTCGTCGAGCGAAGGACCCGCCGTGCCCCACACCCCCAGCCCCGCGCGCCGACGCGGTGGCCGACCCGACGTCGTCCACGTCACCTGGCAGCGCCACGGCGGCCGGGCGGAGGAGATCTCCCACGCGCTGGGCGGTCGCGCGCTGCACGTGCACCCCGGCGGCATGACCCGGCGACACCTCGTCCCGCTGCGCTACCTCGTGAGCCTCGGCCTGACGGTCGGCGGCCTGGTGCGGCTGCGGCCGCGGTCGGTCATCGTGACGAACCCGCCGGTGTTCCCCGGCGTCGCCGTGGCCGCGTACTGCGCGGTGACCCGGCGCCCGTTCGTGCTCGACAGCCACCCCGGCTCGTTCGGGGTCAAGCGCAACGCCGTCGCCCGCCGGCTGCTGGGCGTGACGCGGTGGCTCGCCCGTCGGGCGGCCGGGGTGATGGTGACCGTGGACGTGTACGCCGAGCGGGTGCGGTCGTGGGGTGGGCACGGCCTCGTCGTGCACGAGGCGCCGCCGCTGTGGCGGCTGCCGGCGGTCGAGCCGGTGGACCGGCCGCGGGTGCTGTGCGTCGGCGTGTTCTCCGTGGACGAGCCGATCGAGGAGGTCGTGCGCGCCGCGGCGCTGCTGCCCGACGTCGACATCGCGATCACCGGCGACCTCGCCAAGTGCCCGCCCGCCCTGCGGGACGCGGCCGGCCCGAACGTGGAGTTCGTCGGCTTCCTCGGACCGGACGCCTACGCCCGCGAGTTCGCGCGGGCGGACGCCGTCATCACGCTCACGACGGAGCCGACGTCGATCATGCGGTCCGCCTACGAGGCGGTGTACGCGCGGCGTCCGCTGGTCACCTCGGACTGGCCCGCGCTGCGGGCCGTCTTCGCGTACGGCCACTTCGCGGCCAACGAGGGACCGGCGCTGGCCGCCGCGGTCCGCGAGGCGCTCGGGGACGGTCCGGAGGTGCTCGAGGCCGCCCTCACCGAGCAGCAGCAGCGCTGGGACGCCCAGCTCGCCGACCTGCGGACGGCCCTGCGACTGGGCTGAGGACGCCGCCGGTCAGCTCGCCACCGGTCGCCCTCGCCGGCCGGCTCCCGGCCGGTCAGCTTCCCGGGTGCAGGTCCACCGTGCGGATCCGTCCGCCCGGCCCCACCTCGAGGACGCGATCGGCGACCTGGGCCATCGGCCGGTCGATCACCATGTCGTCGGTGAGGAACACCTCGACCCGGTCCAGGCCCGCCAGCGCGAGCTGGCGCACCTTCTCGGGCCCCTCGTTGTTCAGCAGCGCGCCACCGCGCACGTGGCTGGCGTGCACCTCGGTGATGCCGAGCAGCGCCGCGAGGTGGACCGCGTAGACCTGAGGCGCCGCCGTCGTGAGCAGCGCACGGCCGGTCCAGCCGCGCACCGTCTCGACGACCTCGGGGTGGCCGTGCTCGGCGAGCACGAGCCGGGCCCACTCGGCGACCTCCGCCGGGGGCAGCGTGGCACCCAGCTCGCAGACGACCCGCTTGAGGCCGTGGTGGGAGACCACGTGCAGCCGGCGCAGCCCGCCCGCGGCGACCAGCCGGGCCAGCGCCACCGGCCGTCGGGCCGCGACCAGGCGCCGGGTCAGGAAGCGCACGAAGTGCGGGAACGTGTTGACGTCGACGACCGTGCCGTCGAGGTCGGTCGCGAGCACCCCGGTGCGCGCGTCAGGCATCGAAGCTCGACGGCAGGCGCAGCAGCAGCCGCGGCTTGAGCACGTAGTCCGGGTGCACCGGCGGGCGACGCCACGTGGTGGCCAGCACCGCGGTGTGCACGTCCGCCGCGGGGTTCGCCTCCCGGACGGCGTCGACCACGCCGCGCAGGGTCTGGCCGGAGTCGAGGGTGTCGTCCACCACGAGCACCCGGCTCGCCTCCGCGACCGTCTCGGCCAGCGCCTCCGGGTCGACGATCCGGCTCTGCGGCTCGGACTGGTCGCTCCCGTGCCGGCGGACGTGCAGGTAGTACGCCAGCTCGCGGTACTCCACCTCGAGCCAGCGCGCGTGGTTCGCCAGCCGCTCGGGCAGCGCCGCGAGCATGCCGGCCACCGGACGGCTCTGCTTGACGAGCGTGCCGGGGCGCTGACTCTTGACGATCGCGACCCGTGGCCCGCCCAGGGACTCGGCGATCGCCACCGCGACGTCGGCGCCGCCGGTCGCGATGCCCACGACGAGGTCGGGGTCGTAGGGGCGGATCCGCTCCGCCAACTGGGCGCACATGACGCGCAGCTCGCGCTGTGTCACCCGCGCCACCACTGGTCTGTGCAGTCGCACGGCGTCCTCCTGGGTCGTGGTGCGGCGGCGTTCGGCGCAGCACCATGAGGCGGGCCGTCGAGGCCCAGGGGACATGTCTACTTCACCCGGCGGATCAGGGCCCGGTCGGGACGGGGCCGACCGCGTCACGTCCCGCAGGCGGCGGCCACGGACGGGTGACGCCGGGGCCGTCGGGCACCGCAGCGCCCCTGGTAGCGTCCGGGGCGCCCGCGGCCACCGGTCCCGCCCGGACCACCTGTCGCGCCCGACCCGGAGGTACCTGCCATCGCCCGCGTCCATCTCGTCGCCTCCCTGGGCGGCCACCTGGAGCTGCTCCAGGTCGTCGCGCCCACCATCGACGGCGTGGAGCGCACCTGGCTGACCAGCGAGGGCGTCGCGGCTACCCGGCTGCGCGGGCGCGGTGAGCGCGTCCTCGCGCTCCCCCGGCTGGACCGCGGCAGCGCCGGTCCCCGGTCCGTGCTCGCCGGCGTCCTGCTCGCGCTGCGCGAGCGGCCCCGCGTGGTGGTCACCAGCGGCGCCGGCCTGGCGGTGCCGTTCTGCCTGATCTCGCGCCTGCTCGGCGCCCGGATCGTGCACGTGGAGACGATGGCGCGCGTGACCAGCGGCAGTAGCACCGGTCGCCTGCTGGCGCGCTTCGCCGACGCGGTCCTGGTGCAGTGGCCCGAGCTCGCACGGGTCTACCCGCACGCGGAGGTGTGCCGGCCGTCGCTGCTCGAGGACGTCGGCGCACCCCGACCGGGCGGCACCGGCACCTTCGTCACCGTGGGGTCACACGACCAGCCGTTCACCCGGCTGCTCGACGCCGTCGTCGGCGCCGCCCGCGACGGCGTGCTGCCGCAGCCCGTGCTCGTGCAGCGCGGGGTGGCGCCGGAGCTGGACGGGCCAGTGCGCAGCGTCGACTTCATGCCGCGTGAGGAGTTCGAGCGGGCGATGGACTCCGCGGAGGTCGTGGTGGCCCACGTCGGGGCCGGCGCCGTCGCGTCGTCCATCCGGGCCGGGAAGCGGCCGCTGATCTTCGCCCGTCGGGGGGCCCTGGCCGAGCACGTGGACGACCACCAGCTCCAGCTCGCCGAGAAGCTCGACGAGCTGGAGCTCGCGGTGCTGGTGGGTGACCGGATCACCACCGACCACGTCGCCGCCGCGCGGCACGTGACGGCCGCGCCGGTGCACCCGGACCTGCCGCGGGTGGCCGACCGGCTGCGGGAGATCGTCACCGACCTCGTCGGCCGGCCCCGGTCCTTCCGCCTGCTGCGGCCCACGCGCCCCTGACCGACGCCGGCCGTGCCGGCGGGCGCCGGTCGCTGCGCGCCCCGGGGCACGCAGCGACCGACCCTGCTACGAGCCCGCCATGTAGCCGACGACGTCGACCACCACGTGGGTGCTCGCCCCCGGTGCCTGGTCGCTGTACACGTCGATCTTGCCGTCGTCGCCGATGCCGGCGATGACCATGTTCGCGACGTCGTGCCCCACGATGTAGTTCAGGCTCGACGTCGACGGACGGCCCCCGCCGGCCCGGCGGAACGGGTACACCTGCAGGTTGCCGCGGGACGACGGACCGACGGCCACCGTGGACAGCACGACCGCGGTCGCGTCGTCGGGGACACCGGCCGACGTCGCCTGCACCTGCAGACCCTTCCCGGCGCGCAGCGCGCCGGTCGCACGGGTGTCCGTGACCCGCACCGGCGTGACGGGGTGGTAGGTCGACCCGGTCAGGACGTACCCGACGACGTCGACCACCACGCGCACGCGGTTGGACGCCGCCGTGTCGGTCACGTAGGTCAGCGCACCGCTCGGGGACAGCTGGACGATCGCCGCGTTGGCCCGGTCGCCCGACGTCGGCAGGTTGAGCGTGGACGTGCCGGGCGCCGACGAGCCGGCGGCGTACGCCTGGACGTTCCCCGACGCGGTCGAGCCGGCGGCGGTGACGTTCACCAGGACGGCGGTCGCCCCGGCGGGCACCCCACCGCGGCCGGTCACCTGCACGGTCCGGGCAGCACCGGGGACGACGCCGGTGCGGTCCTCGATCCGGACCGGGCTGCGCAGCTCGATCCGGGACGACGCGACGGTGTAACCGGTGACGTCGAGGATGACCCCCGACGCACCACCGGTCAGCAGGTAGCAGACCTTGCCGCTCGCCGGCAGGGCGACGACCGCGGCGTTGGCCACGTCGGCGCCGGGCACGAAGTTGACCGTGGACGCGTCGGGTGCCGCGCTCGCCGCGGTGGTGCCGGGGTCCGGGTACACCACCAGGTTGCCGGGGCCGGCGGAGCCGACGGCCGTCACGTTGAGGGCGACGCCGGTGGCCTCGGCGGGCACCCCGGCGGTGCCCGCGACGCGCACGCACCGGACCGTGCCCGCGGTGACGGGGGTGCGCATGTCGTGCACGCGGGTGGGGTCGACCGGGACGTACCCGGGTGCCGGCACGGGGTCGGCCGCGGGAGCCGGCACGGGGACCGGCGCCGGTGCGACCGACGGCGTGACGAGGGTGCCGTTGGAGATCGTGGCACCGGTCAGGGCCACGTAGGAGTCGGTGCCGCCGGGGGCGCGGTTGCCGGTGACCCGCACGGTGAGGGTGTGCGTGCCGGGCGTCAGCGCCGGCGTGGTGAAGAAGGTGCCGGTCTGGCCGGGGTTGCGGTACTGGTTCGCGCTGACCTCCGCGGCGCCGTCGATGCTGACGCCGGCGATGCCCTTGTTGGTCCCCAGGATCCCCTGCAGCGAGACGGTGGCACCGCCGGTGCGGACCTGGGCCGTGATGGAGGCGGTGCGCCCCGAGCTCTTCGTGTAGTGCTCACCGCGCGAGCTGGACACCGACCACGAGCCGCCGTACCGGAACGCGGTGTGGTCCACGGACGAGCCGGCCGCCGGCGCGGGCACCGGGTCGGTGACCGTCGGTGCGGGGACCGGGGCAGGAGCGGGCGCAGGCGCGGGGACGGGGGCCGGCGCGGGCGTCGGCGCGGGCGTCACGACGGTGCTCGGGGACGCGTACCCCGGGGACACGTAGGACACCCCGGCCGTCCCGGCCGGGACGAACTCCCCCGCCGCCGGTGTGCCGACCTTCACGGACGGCCAGGCCGCGGACCCGGGCTTGGTGCCCTTCGGCCACAGGAACCCGTCCCGCCAGGACGGGTCCTTGGGAGCCACCCACACGTCGTCGACGGTCAGCGGCCACGCCGCCGAGTCGCGCCACATCATGTACGCCGAGCTCGGGGTGCCGTTCAGGTCGACCCGCCGCAGGTCGAACAGCTCAGGCTGCGGGCCGTCGAACAGCTGGTTGGGCAGCAGGAACATGCCCTGGTACTGGGTGTGACCGGTCAGCCCGTCGATGCGGAGCTGGCGGGGGCCGGCCCAGGTCTGCAGCACGTCGGCGTGACGCCCGGCCTGGGAGCCCTGCACCGTCTCGACCCGGATGTTCTGCAGCTGCACGACGGCGCCCTTGCGCTGGTCGAGGTTGATGCCCTCGGTCAGGCCGGGCCCGGTGACCGCCAGGCCCTCGACGTGGATCGTGCCGGTCTGCCCGGTCAGGTACAGGCCCCGGCCGCCGTGGTTGTTCGCGGTGAGGCCCTCGACCGGGACCCGCACCTCCCCACCGATGAGCACGACGTTGCGGCCGCCGTAGATGACGAGACCGCGCGTGGCGGTCAGTGGCTCGGCCGGCATCTGGATGATGTAGTCCTTCGTCAGCGACAGCTTGAGGTTCCGGTTCGACGAGGACGCCTTGATCGTCGTCGGCGCGGTCAGCGCCGGCGGCGCCCAGGCCAGCGGTCGGGTCGTGACGCCGGCCACCCGGACGTCCGTGCCCTCGTCCGTCCCCGCGGGCGCCTCGGGCGCGGGCGCGACCTCCGCAGCCGGCGCAGGCTCGCTCTCCCCAGCCGACGCAGCCGGCGCAGGCTCGCTCTCCCCAGCCGACGCAGCCGGCGCAGGCAGGGTCTCCGCAGCCGACGCGGACGGAGCGGGGGCGGTCTCCGACGCCGACGCCGACGGCGCGAGCACGAGGCCGAGCGCCGTCGCCAGCGCGACGACCGACGTCTGGGCGCCGCGTCCCCCGCGGCGACCGACGTGGCCGGGCCGCCGGTCGGCGCGAGCGCGGGCGAAGGGGCTGAGCGGAGTCATCGTGGGGTCCTCAGATCGGCTCGGACCGGCGGAGCTCCGGTCCGGCAGCCCCATCGACGTGGCCCCTGGCCCGTGAAGCGGCACCCCGTCGGCACGGGTCCGGTCGGGTGACCCCGGCCGGGGACGTACGTCCCGGCTCGCCCGCCGATGCCCGGTTCGTGCCGAGACGAATCACCCGGTCGGCGCAGTCACCCGTTCGTGGCAGCTGGGGCGCGTCCCGGCGGCACCCGGGCACGACGACGACCGGCTCCACGCGGTGTGCGTGGAGCCGGTCGGGAGGGGGACGCCGTCGTGCACGGCGCGGTGCGAGCGGGCCCGGGGGGGGTAACACGCCGGGCCGGAGGCCCGGGCGACGCGCCCGCGGGTCACCCAGCCGCGGGGCGCACCGCCTTCTCCGGGACGGCCTCGGCGCCGGACGCCCGCAGGCGTCGCAGGTACTCGCGGGCCTCGGCCTGCCGGTCGCCCTCCGCGCCGGAGGCGATCGCCGCGCGCACGTGCCCGGGTGCGTACCCGAACGCGTCGACGAGGTCCTGGGCGTGCGGGCGCAGCCGCGTCAGCAGCCGGTCGATGTAGGACGTCACCGTCCGCGCCCGGCCGGCCGACAGCCGGCCGTTGATGAGGTACCAGGCCAGGTTGCGCTCCACGACGATCAGGCCGAACAGGTCCCGCAGCCAGGTCAGCACCTGCTTGGTCCCCGGGTCCTCGACGCTCTCCAGACCGGCCGTGAAGGCCTCCCACTGCAGCAGGTCCGCGTGCGCCCGCGCGCACTCCAGCAGCGCGTGCTGGTGGGTGGTGAACAGCCGGGTGGCCTCGGCACGGGACGCCTTCGCCGCCGGTCGCAGCGCGGTGGCCACCTCGGCGACCATCGTCTCCATCCGGTCGGTCAGCAGCTCGCGCTGCGTCTCGGTGTCCTGGAGCTTGCCCGCCGAGCGACGCCGGTCGCCGCCGTCGGCCAGGGTCTGCACGACCCGGACGAGGGGCGTGCGGTACAGGGCGGCGTCGGCGGCACGCTCGGCCACCATGCGCGCCACCCCGCCGGCGTCGATGTCCTTGAACTGCCGGGAGAAGTCGCCGAGGAGCCGCTTGGCGACGAGCTGCAGCAGGACCGTGTTGTCGCCCTCGAACGTCGCGTAGACGTCGAGGTCGGCGCGCAGGCCGACGAGGCGGTTCTCGGCGAGGAAGCCCGCGCCGCCGCACGCCTCGCGGGCCGTCTGCAGCGTGGTCAGCGCGTGCCAGGTCGACGTCGGCTTGAGCGCGGCGGCGATGGTCTCCAGGTCCTGCCGGTCCTCGTCGGTGTCGGACCGACCGGAGAACACCGCGTCGAACTTCTCCAGCAGCCGCTCGTGCGCGAAGGTCTGCGCGTAGGTCTGGGCGAGCAGCGGCAGCAGCCGGCGCTGGTGCTCGGCGTAGTCGAGCAGCACGACCTCGTCGGTGGCGTGCTCACCGGCGAACTGGCGCCGCTGGTTGCCGTACGTGACCGCGATGATCAGGGCGAGCTTGCTCGTGTTCACAGCGGCGCCGTCGAGCGAGACCCGGCCCTGGACCAGCGTGCCGAGCATGGTGAAGAACCGCCGGCCCGGGCTCGCGATCGGCGAGGAGTAGGTGCCGTCCGGGGCGACGTGGCCGTACCGGTCGAGCAGGTCACCGCGCGGCACCCCGACGTGGGTGAAGTGCAGCCGGCCGTTGTCGATGCCGTTCAGGCCACCCTTGAGGCCGTCGTCCTCGCCGCCGATGCCGGGCAGGAACCTGCCGGTGGCCGGGTCGCGCAGCGGCACGTAGAACGCGTGCACGCCGTGGTTCACGCCGCGGGTGACCAGCTGGGCGAAGACGACCGCCGCGGTGCCGTGCACGGCGGCGTTGCCCAGGTAGTCCTTCCACGCGCCGCGGAACGGGGTGTGCAGGTCGAAGGTCTGCGTCGCCGGGTCGTAGGTCGCGGTGGTGGCGATGCTGGCGACGTCGGACCCGTGACCGGTCTCGGTCATCGCGAAGGCGCCGGGGACGTCGACCGACATCGCGCCGGGCAGGAACCGCTCGTGGTGGTCGGCGGTGCCCAGGTGCAGGATCGCCGAGGCGAACAGCCCCCACTGCACGCCGGCCTTGATCTGCAGCGACGGGTCGGCCACGACGGTCTCCTCGAACCGCGCGAGGCTGCCGCCGTGGTCGTCGGCGCCACCGAGCGCCGTCGGGAACGCCCGCAGGACGTCGCCCTCCTGCGCCAGGATCCGCAGCTGGCCGAGCACGGTCTCGCGGTGCTCGGCCATGGACTGCCCCTCGACGCGGTGCAGCCGCGGGTCGAGCAGCAGGGTGCGGGCGTGGCGCCGGATCTCGGCCCACCGGCCGAGCAGCACGGTCTCAAGCGCGCCGACGTCGACCGTCGGGCTGTCGACGGCGGAGGGCTTGCGGTCGGTCGTCGTGCTCATGGGGACTCCTGTGTCGGCGAGCGGGTGGGGACGGACGGGGCGCGGTCGGGGCGAGCGGTCGGGGGGTCAGGTGGTGCGGGCGCGGGCGAGGACCCCGACCGGCCCCGCCCACAGCCACGCCGCGACCTGGGCGGTGAGCACCTCGCGGTCGACGGCGGCGGGCGTGCCCTGGCTGCGCAGCCAGCGCTCCCCCGCCCCGCGGACGAACCCGACGGCACCGGAGGCCCAGGTGTCGGCGAGCTCGCGGCCGTCCGGGTCCGGCAGCGTGCCGACCTGCGCGCCGGCGTCGGTCAGCGCACGCGCGAACGGTGCCGCGACGAGCTCGGTGACGGCGTCGAGGAAGTGGCCCAGCGGCGAGGACGGCTCGAGCGAGCCCTCGCGCGTGACGAAGAAGTAGACGTGCGGCGAGGACTCGATCATCTCGAGGTACACCGCGACCATCGCACGCAGGCCGTCGCGCGGCGTGGCCGCGGCGTGCAGCGCGTCGGCGAGCGCGTCGCGGATCTGCAGCACGACCGCCTCGGCCACGGCCCGCTGCAGCCCGGTCTTGTCGGTGAAGTAGCGGTACACGATCGACTTCGACGTGCCGGCGGCTGCGGCGATCTCCTCCATGGACACGTCCGGGCCGCGCTGGTGGACGCACTTGCGCGCGACCCGCACGAGCTCGGCGCGCCGGGCCTGGCGGTGGTCGGCCCAGCGCGCGGAACGCCCGTCGGTGGCGTCCGCGAGCACGGGGTTCGACGGCGCCGTCCGGGACGGCTCCGGGGTGACATGGCTCACGAGACCGACGGTATCAGGTACTGTCGGTCCTGGACACCTGCTCTGCCCTGCCTGCGCGGCGGCGGGCACGCTGCGACCCCACCGATCGACGACGACGCGAGAGGACCTGCCATGACAGCGACCCCCAACCCCGACCACCCGGCACCCGCCGCCACCGGCGCGGACCGGCCCGGGGCCCCCCGCCGCGCCGTCGTCGTCGGCGGGAACCGGATCCCGTTCGCGCGGGCCGGCGGCCCCTACGCCCGGTCGTCGAACGGCGACATGCTGACCGCGGCGCTGGACGGTCTGGTGGCCCGCTTCGGGCTGGCCGGCGAGACGATCGGCGAGGTCGCCGCCGGGGCGGTGCTCAAGCACTCGCGCGACTTCAACCTCACGCGCGAGGCCGTGCTCGGGTCCGCGCTCGCGCCGCAGACCCCCGCGTACGACGTCCAGCAGGCGTGCGCGACCGGCATGGAGACCGTCGTGGGGCTGTCCAACAAGATCCGGCTCGGCCAGATCGAATCCGCCATCGCGGGGGGCGTGGACTCCACGTCCGACGCCCCGATCGCGGTCAGCGACCCGCTGCGCCGCGCGCTGCTGGACCTGTCCCGCGCGCGGACACCGCGGCAGCGCCTCGCCGCCGTGGCCCGGATCCGGCCCGCGCACCTGGCGCCGTCGGCCCCCACCACGGGCGAGCCGCGGACGGGGCTGTCGATGGGCGAGCACCAGGCGCTGACCACCGCGGCGTGGGCGATCACCCGCGAGGCGCAGGACGAGCTGGCCGCGGCGAGCCACCACCGTCTCGCCGCCGCGTACGAGCGCGGGTTCTTCGACGACCTGATGACGCCGTACCGGGGTCTGACCCGGGACGCGAACCTGCGCCCGGACACGTCGGTGGAGAAGCTGGCGGCGCTCAAGCCCGTGTTCGGCAGGTCGCTCGACACGCCCGCGACCATGACGGCCGGGAACTCCACGCCGCTGTCCGACGGCGCCTCGACCGTCCTGCTCGCGAGCGACGCATGGGCCGCCGAGCGCGGGCTGCCGGTGCTCGCCTCGGTCGTCGACGCCGAGGCCGCCGCCGTGGACTTCGTGCACGGCGACGAGGGCCTGCTGATGGCCGGCGCCTACGCCGTGCCCCGGCTGCTCGCCCGCACCGGGATGTCGCTGCAGGACTTCGACCTGGTGGAGATCCACGAGGCCTTCGCCGCGACCGTGCTGTGCAACCTGGCGGCGTGGCAGGACGAGCGGTTCTGCACCGAGCGGCTCGGGCTCGGCGCGCCCCTCGGGTCGATCGACCGGGACCGGCTCAACGTCGTGGGCTCGTCCGTGGCGGCGGGGCACCCGTTCGCCGCGACGGGCGGGCGCATCGTCGCCACCCTGGCCACGTTGCTCGCCCAGAAGGGCACCGGCAGCCGCGGTCTCATCTCGGTCTGCGCCGCCGGTGGGCAGGCCGTCGCCATGATCCTGGAGGCAGCATGACCGACACCTACCTGACCCTGGTGAACTCCGGGATCAGCAAGACGATCGCGAAGAAGCTCGGCCTGCCGCGGCCGGTGCCGCTGCGCCGGTTCCGGCCCGGCCAGCCGCTGGTCTCCGGCCCGGTGCTGGTCCTGCACGACGCCGCCTCGACCACCGACGCGGACGCCGTCGCCGACGCGCTCGTCGGCTGGGACCTGGACGTCCGGCGCCACGCCGGCTCGGCGGACCGGTACGCCGCCGTGGTGCTCGTGCTCACCGGCGCGAGCCACCCGTCGGACCTGTCGGCGCCCGTGCTGGCGACGGCCGGCACGCTGCGCTCGCTGGCCCCCGCGGGCCGTGTGGTGACCGTGTCCCGTCCGGCCGGCACCGACGACGCACCCGCGGTCGCCGCCGCCCGCCAGGGCGTGGACGGCCTGCTGCGCTCGCTCGCCAAGGAGCTGCGCGGCGGCTCGACCGGCAACGGCGTCGTCGTCGCGGACGGGGTCGAGGTCGGCGCGCCGTCCGTGCTCGGGGCGCTGCGGTTCTTCCTGTCGACGCGGTCGGCCTTCGTCGACGGCCAGCTGCTCGCGGTCGACTCGGCCGCCGGCACGCTCCCCGGTGACTGGGACACGCCGCTCGCCGGCCGGGTCGCCGTGGTGACCGGGGCCGCGCGCGGGATCGGCGCCTCGATCGCCGCGACGCTCGCCCGGGACGGGGCCACCGTGGTGGCCGTGGACGTGCCCGCGGCCGGCGAGCGCCTCGCGCACGTCGCGAACTCGGTGCGCGGCTCGGCGCTGCAGCTCGACATCACCGCCGCGGACGCCGGGGAGCGGATCATCGAGCACGCCGTCACCCGGCACGGGCGGCTGGACGTCGTCGTGCACAACGCGGGGATCACCCGGGACAAGCTGCTCGCCAACATGACGCCGGACCGGTGGGACGCGGTGCTCGCGGTCAACGTCGCCGCCCAGCTGCGGATCGACGAGGCGCTGCTCGCCGCCCGCGGCGTCCGGGCCGGCGTGCTGGCCGACGCTCCCCGGATCGTGTCGCTGGCCTCGACCAGCGGCATCGCCGGGAACCGGGGGCAGACCAACTACGCGGCCTCGAAGGGCGGCGTGATCGGGATGGTGCGGGCCACGGCGCCGCTGCTCGCGGCGCACGGCGGCACGGCGAACGCCGTCGCCCCGGGCTTCATCGAGACCGAGATGACCGCGCGGATCCCCGCGGTGACCCGCCAGGTCGCCCGCCGGATCAACTCGCTGCAGCAGGGCGGGCAGCCCGTCGACGTCGCGGAGGCGGTGGCGTTCCTCGCGTCGCCGCAGGCGGGCGGCGTCGTGGGGCGGACGTTGCGGGTGTGCGGGCAGAACATGGTGGGCGCGTGACGGCGACGCCGGGGACGCCCGGTGGGCGGGTCACGGCCGGTGAGGGGCGGCAGGCGGCCGCCGGTGACGCGCCGGCGCGCGTGGAGCTCGCGGCCGTGCCCGGGCTGGGAGCGCTGTACGCCCGCGGCGTCGCCGCGTCGGCCCGGCTGGCGGCGCTGTCCCGGGCGGGACGGGCGCCCAGCCGCCTGCCCGACGTCGAGTACGTCGTGCACGGCGTGGTCGCGGACGCCGACCGGCTGACCGCCTACCAGCACCTGCTCGGCGAGACGGCGTCGGACGCGCTGCCGGCGGGGTACGTGCACGTGCTGGCGTTCCCGGTGGCGACCGCCCTCATGGTGGCCGGCGACTTCCCGCTGCCGCTGGCCGGGATGGTGCACCTCGCGAACCGGGTGGAGCAGCACCGCGCGCTGCGGCTCGGCGAGCGGCTGACCGTCCGGGCCCGTGCCCAGCACCTGAGACCGCACCGGTCCGGCACGCAGGTCGACCTGGTCACGGAGGTCGGGGGCGAGGGGGCCGACGGCGTCGCCGGGACCGACGGCGTCGTCTGGCGCGGCGTGTCGACGTACCTGGCCAAGGGCGTCCGGCTCGCTACCGGGGGCGACGACGACGCGGCCGCGAGCGCACCGGCGCCCCGGCGCGAGGCGTTCGTCGCCCCGACGCCGACCGGACGCTGGACGCTGGCCGCGGACGCCGGACGCCGGTACGCGGCCGTCTCCGGCGACCGCAACCCGATCCACCTGTCGGCCCTCACGGCACGGCCGCTGGGGTTCCCCCGGGCGATCGCCCACGGCATGGACACCGCCGCGCGTGCGCTCGCCGCCGTCGGACCGGCCCGCGGGGAGTCCTTCACCTGGACCGCGGAGTTCGCCCGCGCGGTGCTGCTGCCGGGCACGGTCACGGTCCGCGTCGCGCCGGACGACGGCGGGTCGGGGTACGCGTACACCGGCTGGGACGCGCGGTCGGGCACGCTGCACCTGTCGGGCACGGTCGTCCCGAGCTGAGAGGGGCGGACGGGCGGCTCGGCGGGCGGCGGTCGAGGCACCCGTCGGTCGGAGGTCGGCGCGCGGTCGGCGCGGCGGCCCGGGTCCGCGGCGGCGGTGATCCGTGTCGGTGTGCACCCCCTGGCACGCCGGCACGGTTCACCGCCTCCGCAGGGCCTGGGCCGCGTGGGCGGTGGCTGGCAGGCTGGCGACGTGAAGCGAGCCATCGGTGAGGTCCATCTGCCCACGCTCGAGCCGTGGGCCGGCGAGCTGCAGGACGACGCCGTCCTGGACGGCGTCGAGCTGCGCGGCCTGGACCTCTCGGGTCAGCGGGCGACCGACGTCCGGCTCCTGGAGTGCGCACTGACCGAGTGCGTGCTCGACGACGTGGCCCTCGACCACGTACGGGTCGGCGACTGCGTGCTCACCGACGTCCGCTCGCACACCCTCACCGCGGTCGACTCGGTCTGGCGGGACGTGGCCCTGGCGGGGTGCCGGCTCGGGGCCGTCCAGCTCTCCGGCGCCGAGCTGCAGCGGGTGCGGATCACCGGCGGGAAGGTGGACTACCTCAACCTGCGCGAGTCCCGGCTGACCGACGTCGTGCTGGACGGCTGCGTCGTCGGCGAGCTCGACCTCATCGGGGCGACCGCGACCCGGCTGACGCTGCTCGGCTGCCGCGTCGACCGGCTCGACGTCACGCGGGCGACCCTCGACCGGGTCGACCTGCGCGGGGCCGACCTGTCCGGGCTGGACGGTCTCGGGTATCTGCGCGGCGCAACCATCAGCGGCGACCAGCTGCTGGAGCTGGGGCCCGCGCTGGCGGCGCACCTGGGGATCGACGTCGTCGGGTGAGACGGCAGCGGCCGCCGCCCCGGAGCCGTCGGGCACCCAGGACGGCGGCCGCGCCGCGCGTGGCGCCGGCTACCGGACGGTCACGGTCGCCGTCCGCGAGTAGGTGGCGCCGTCGACCTCGGCCACGACGGTCACCCGCACCTCACCGCGCGTCGACGCCCGGAGCAGCCCGTCGGGGGTCACCGTCGCCCCAGCGGTGTTGTCCTCGTTGAGCGCGAGCCGATACGTATACGTCACGCCGTCGGCGGCTGGCACGAGGGACGCCGCCGCCACCGACACCCCGCGCCGTGCCTCGATCCATCGCACGCCCTGGTCCGCGAAGGACACGAGGTGGTCGTGCAGCGTCACGTCGCCGTCGGTGAGGGCACCGGAGCGCACCACCACGGGGAACGTGGTCGACTCCCGGTCGCCCTTGGCGCGGACCGTCGCGGTGATCTGCACGACGCCGGGACCCACGGGCCGCACCGCGCCGTCCCGGTCCACCGTCGCCACGCGCGAGTCGGAGCTCTCGTACCGGACCTGCACCCGGTCCAGGTCGTAGAACGAGTCGTCCTTGCCCGTCGCCGACAGGTTCGCGTGGATCACGCTGTCCGGCGTCGCGGTGTTCAGCACCACGCCGTCCGGCACCGCGGCCACCACGCCGATGCCCGTCTTGAGCTGCCCGCCGAGCGTGAAGCCCGTGCTCAGGCCGCGCGAGGCGTCCGACGACGGCCCGACCCACAGGTCCCAGCGGCCGCGGTCGTAGGTCTTGCTGTCGTCCTCGGTGTCCCAGAACCACAGGTCCTCACCATCGACCTCGAGCGTCACCGTCCGGGTCTGACCGGCCGGCACGACGACCTTGTCGAACGCCTTGAGCTGGGCATCCGGCCGGGTCGCGGCGTCGGCCTCGGGCGACGCCACGTACAGCTGCACGACCTCGGCGCCGTCGACGTCGGAGGTGTTGCGCACGTCGACCGTGGCGGTCAGCGTGTCGTCGGGGTCCACGTGGGTGCTGTCCAGCCGCAGGTTCGAGTACTCGAACTGCGAGTACGAGAGCCCGTGCCCGAAGGGATAGGTGACGTCACCGGTGAAGTACTGGTACGAGCGCCCGTTGCGCCCGTCGGTGGGCGTCATCACGTAGTCCCGCGCGTCCGCGAGCTGCTCGACGTCGGCGTACTGCGTGAACGGCAGCTTCCCGCTCGGGTTGACGGTGCCGAACAGGACCCGGCCCACCGTGTCGCCCTGGTACATGCCGTTGTAGGTCGACCAGACGATGGCTGCCGCGGAGTCCTTGAACGGCTCGACGTCGACCGTGCTGACCGACTGGATCCAGGCCACCGTGCGCGGGTTGAGCGCCGCGACCGTGCTGACCAGGTCGGCCTGCCCGCGCGGCAGCTCGAGGTCGGGACGGTCCTCGTCCTCGGAGGAGTCCGACGGGTTCCCGGGGATCGCCGGGGTGGTCGAGCCGTTGCCCGCGATCGTGCCCACGTAGGTCACGACGGCGTCGGCGTCGCGGATCGCCTGCTCCTGCTCGGCGGTCAGCTCGGGCACGAAGGAGTCGTTCTCGTAGACGAAGTACAGCGTCTGGTCGCCCGTCGGGCCGGTGTAGGCGGCCGACGCCGGGGCGCCGGTCGCGGGGACCCGACCCGCGACGTCGCCGTCGCGCGAGCCGACGCGGACGTCGAAGCGACCGCCGTCGAGCGTCCCGGCGGCGCCGGACTGGCGGACCTCGACGCTCGCGGTGCCTGCGGGCACCTCGACGTCGGCGCCGAACCAGCCGTTCCAGGCGCCGAGGGTCTGCATGCTGCTGTACGCCGTGGCCGGGTTGCTCCACGGCTGCACACCGCGCCAACCCGAGAACAGGTGGCTGCGCAGGATCGTCTCCGGCGTCACGCGACCCAGCTCGTCGCCGGCGGCGTCGAGGAAGCGCACCGCGGCGGGCGTGGCGGGCTGCCCGGCGGCCGGGGCCACGGGCGAGCCGATGGACGGCTTGCGCTTGTTCTCCAGGCCGGTCTTGTTCATGCCCGAGATGTAGGTGACCTGGGCGTCCGGCGACACCGCGTGCACGGCCTTCTCGATGCCCTGCAACGCGTTGGAGTGCTCGGCGACGCGGGTCGGGGAGTAGTCCCCGTGGACCTCGGTCGTGGCGAGCGGCCCGACGACGACGACGTCGTCCGCGTCCTCGGCGGTCAACGGCAGCGCGGGGGCGGCGCCGGCCGCCGGTGCGTCGTTCTTGAGCAGGACGACGGCCTCGTCGCTCATCTGCTGCGAGATGGCGAGGTGCTCGGGGCTCGAGACCTCGTTCTCGATCGAGTACTGCTCGCCGCGCCACGGCACCTGGTCGGCCGGGTCGAACTCGCCCGTGCGCATCCGGAGCGTGAAGGTGCGGGTCAGCGAGACGTCCATGTCGGCCTCGGTGACATCGCCGTCGAGGTAGGACTGCTCCAGGTACGTCGGGTAGTCCGCGTCCATGCAGTCCAGGTCGACGCCGGTCTTGAGCGTCCAGGCCACCGCCTGCGGCGCGGTGAGCGGCGCGGTGAAGCCCGGGGGCGTCCAGTTGTGGTTCGAGGTCTGCCACACGTCGCGGACGGCGTCGCAGTCCGACACCACGGCACCGTCGAAGCCGAAGGTGCGGCGCGCCAGGTCCTCGACCAGCTCCTTGCTGGCCGAGACGGGCGTGCCGTCGACCTCGTTGTAGGAGGTCATGAGCGATCCGGCACCGTACTCGCCCACGAGAGCCGCAAAGGCCGGCGTGTAGTACTCACGCAGCTCGGCCTCGGTGACGTTCGAGCTGCCGGTGTGCCGGTTGTTCTCCGAGTTGTTCGCCACGTAGTGCTTGGGCGTGGCGACCGTCTTGAGGTACCGGTCGTCGTCGCCCTGCATGCCGAGGACGAACTGCCCACCGATCTGCGACGTGAGGAACGGGTCCTCGCCGTACGTCTCCTCGGCCCGGCCCCAGCGCGGGTCGCGGTCCATGTTGATCGTGGGCGACCAGTAGGTCAGGCCCTTGTTCGCTGCCGCGACGCCCGGCGAGGCGAAGTTGTTCATGGCGCGCGCCTCGTCGGAGGCCGCGGACGCCATCCGGCGCACGAGGTCGCGGTCCCAGGTGGCGGCGATGCCGAGGCCGGTGGGGAACTCGGTCGCCTCGCCGCCCTGGTTGAGCAGGTGCTGCCGGTCCTCGGCCGCGCGGGCGACGCCGTGCAGCGCCTCGTTCCAGTAGTTGTACGCCGCGACGCCCAGGCGCGGGATCGCGGGGGCGACGCCGGTGGTCTGCTGCCGCTCGGCGCGGAACTGCTGGATCTTCTCGGCACGGGTCATGCGTGAGACGAGGTCCGCGGCGCGGACCTCGAAGGGCAGGTCGGTGTTCCGGTAGGCCGGTGTCTCGGCCCCGGACGCCGCGGACGGCGTGGGAGCGGCGGGCCTCGCGGCACCGGCTGCCGGGGCGACGAGGGCGACGGACAGCAGCGCCGCGGCGACCAGCGTGCCGGCCGGGCGGTGTCCCAGGGGTGACTTCATCGTCGATCCATCTCGTTCGGTCGTGCGCGACGGGGCCGGAACACGCCATGGCGAATCGATTCGATCTGGCCCGGCGGTGACACGTTAAGGTGAAGTGGTTGCCTCGTCAAACTAACCGTGACACCTGTCGTGGGTGCCATGACGAGTGGGCGGTGCGCCCCCGGCGGCGACGGCCCAATCAGGGGGCGACCAGGTCCTTGGCGTAGCACCGGGACTGCTCGACGTCTGCGTAGCCTCCGTAGCGCTCGGTCCGCACGTAGCCCGAGGCCTCGTAGAGCGCCATCGCCGCGGTCTGCCGGTCACCCGTCTCCAGGACGACCCGGTGCAGACCCGCCCCGGCAGCCAGCCGCTCGACCTCGGCGAGCACGCGCCGGGACAACCCGCGGCCCCGGAACCGGGGGGCGACGTACACGCGCTTGACCTCACCGAGGCCCGGCCCGGGCTCACCGGCGCCCCACGACCCGGGCCGCACGTGCCGCAGGGCCGCGCACGCGGCCGGGTCGCCGTCGACGCGCAGCAGGACCATGGCGGCGATGGTCGAGGTGTCGCGCAGCGGGACGGGCTCGTCGTCGTCCTGGTACAGGTCGCGCATCTCGGCCTGCATCGCGGTGCGCAACCGGGTCGCGTCGGCATCGTCCCAGGGGACGGTCTCCAGCGTGACCACACCGGCGGGGGCGCCGGGGTCGGCGTCCCCCGTCGGCGGCCTCAGCCGACCAGGGTCTGCAGCACGGACGTGAACAGGCCGAGCCCGTCCGCCCCCCGGCGCGGACCCTCGGCGCTGTCGGGGCCGTAGCCGGGCTCGACCGCGTGCTCGGGGTGGGGCATGAGCCCGACGACGTTGCCGGCCTCGTTCGAGATGCCGGCGATGCGGCGACGCGAGCCGTTGGGGTCGGCGCCCTCGTAGCGGAACACCACCCGGCCCTCGCCCTCGAGCATGTCCAGGGTCCGGTCGTCGGCGACGAACTGGCCGTCCTGGTTCTTCAGCGGGACGGTGATCCGCTGGCCCGCCCGGAACGCCCGGGTCCAGGCGGTGTCGACGTTCTCGACCGTCAGCTCCTGCTCGCGGCACACGAAGGTGCGCACCTCGTTCTTGATCATCGACCCGGGCAGCAGGTGCGCCTCGGTGAGAATCTGGAAGCCGTTGCAGATGCCGAGCACGGGCAGGCCGCCGCGGGCGGCGTCGACCAGGGGCTCCATGACCGGCGCGAACCGGGCGATGGCGCCGGCGCGCAGGTAGTCGCCGTAGGAGAAGCCACCGGGCAGGACGACGGCGTCGACGTCGTGCAGCTCGGCGTCGGCGTGCCACAGCGAGACCGGCTCGCCGCCCGCGAGCCGCACCGCACGCCTGGCGTCGCGGTCGTCGAGGGTGCCGGGGAAGGTGACGACCCCGACGCGCATCAGGCCAGGTTCCCGGTGGACGCGACGGTCGCGGCCGCGTCGGCCTCGATGTCGGCGACGCGGACGACGTCCTCGATGACCGGGTTGGACAGCACGGTGGCGGCGGCCTGCGCGGCGGCCTCGAGGACCTCCGCCGTGACCTCGCCGTCCACCTCGAGCTCGAAGCGCTTGCCCTGGCGGACGCTGGTGAACTGCCCGAAGCCGAGCCGCGGCAGCGCTCCGGCGACCGCCTTGCCCTGCGGGTCGAGGATCTCGGGCTTGGGCATCACTTCGACGACGACACGTCCCACGGGGGTGCCTCCTGGCGTTGGGGGAGGCGGCCAGGATACCGGCGCGACGACGGCCGGCGGCGTCGGGGTCCAGGAGGGTTCCGGAGGGTTCCGGGGTGGTGAGGCGGGGGTGGCGAGACGGGGGCGCGCGGGCCGACGTCACGGCGGGGTCCGGGTGGGGTTCGGGCGGGGTTCGGGGTGGGCGGTGAGGCGGGGGCGAGCGGGCCGACGTCACGGCGGGGTCCGGACGGGGTCGTGGGGCGGGGTCGCGTGCGCCGACGCGAGGTCGGGTCCGGGAGCGGCAGGCTCGAGCCGAGCGGACGGGCGCGTCCGCACCGCACGCGGATCGACGTGGGCAGCGCAAGCCGCGGTCCATTCCCGCGCCCTCCACAGGCGCCCCCTGCTCTCCCCCGCATGTCAGTGCGCGGCGATACTATTCGAACATACG
Source organism: uncultured Cellulomonas sp. (assembly GCF_947494015.1). Lineage (GTDB taxonomy): Bacteria > Actinomycetota > Actinomycetes > Actinomycetales > Cellulomonadaceae > Pengzhenrongella. The sequence continues at coordinate 215,660 of NZ_CANLTL010000007.1, forward strand.
TTCGACATGACGGAGGGAGGTGCCATGGTGACGGTTGCAACGACGGTGCCGTCCGCGAGCGCTCCCCGGGCAGGCCGGTCAGCGGCCGAGGCGCGCCACCGTGCGGACCTCCTCGTCTCCACGATGAAGGTGATGGCAGACCTGGTCGGCGGCGCCGCCACGTGGCCGGACGGGGACCGGGCCGAGTTGCTCGTCGACCTGGACCGTGTGATCGACGGCCTCGGTGTCGTTCGTGCCCGGCTACTGATCTCCCGCCGCGACGCCCAGGGCGGGCTGGATCCGGATGCCGCGGCGTCCGACGCCCTGCGGCAGCGCGAGGCGTCGACGGGTCGACGGACCGCCGTGTCGCAGTTCCGGCAGGCCGAGCAGCTCGAAGCGACCCCGGTCGTGGCGGACGCCGTCACCGCGGGGCGGGTGAGCCTCGAGCACGCGATGGCGCTGGCGAAGGTGGCGGCCACCGGCACACCCGCGCAGCGCGCCGCCCTGTCGACCGCGGGCGCCCAGGAGGCACTGCTCCAGACGGCCGAGCGGCAGGACCCCGGGACGTTCGCCACCACGGTCGCCCGGTGGGCGGCGACCGTCGATCCCGGCGGCTTGGAGCAGGACCACCAGGCACAGCGAGCTCAGCGGTACCTGCATGTCACCCGGTCCTCGGCGGGCACGTTCCTCAAGGGTCGGCTCGACTCGATCGCCGGCTACCGGCTCACCCTGGCGCTGGAGGCGCTGTCGCCTCGACCGGCCGCAGACGACGACCGCGACCCGGCTCAGCGCCGGGCCGACGCGCTCGACGCGATAGCCGGCCGCATCCTTGCTGCCGCGGACACCAAGCCGGGCGGGCACGTGCCCCCGCAGATCACGATGATCATGACGCCCGAGACATGGGTCGCCGCGCGGGCCGAACGGGACCGCCGGCGCGGGGGCGACGCCGCCTCCCGACGTGCGACCGGGGCTGCGGCTGCGGCTGGGCGTCCGGCTGGGGCGACGGTCGGCTACCCGCCTGCGCAGCTCGAGGACGGCACCCCGGTGCCGGTCACCGAGCTCGCCGCCGCGATGTGCGACTGCGACGTGACCAGGGTCGTGATCGACGCCGACGGCGTGGCAGTGGACCTGGGTCGGGCCCAGCGGCTCTTCACCGGCGCGCAGCGACGGGCCGTCATCGCCCGGGACCGCGGATGCGGGTGGCCGGGGTGCCACGCGCCGGCGCGGTGGTGCGAGATCCACCACATCGCCTGGTGGGACCGGGACGCCGGCGCCACATCCGTCGACAACGGCGTCCTGCTGTGCTCCTACCACCACCACGAGACCCACCGGCGCGACCTGGTCATCACCCGTGTGCCGAGCGCGCGCGTGCCTGCTGAGGCGAGCGGACCGTCCCACCGCGGCGCGGGCGACGACGGCCGGCCACCGGCCGGTGGACTCGTCACCTACGACGTCTCGGACCGGACCGGCCGGAGTGTCGGGCGGCGTGCGACCTCGCCACCCGACACCGGGGACCAGGCGACCGCGCCACCCGACACCGGCCTCCAGGAGTTGTCGCCACCCGGCACGGGTGACCAGAAGGCCTCACCACCCGGCACCGGCCACCAGGCGACCGCACCACCCGACACCGGCCACCAGGCGACCGCACCACCCGACACCGGCGGACGGACGTTGTCGGCGCCCGGCACTGGGCGGCGGATGCCCGAGGCTCCGAGCGTGCCACGTCCGCGCGGCGGTGCTCCCGACGCCGGGTGGACCACCGACCCGTTGACGGGTGACCGCGTGCCGGCCTTCCTGCTGACGGCGTGGACATCGTGATGGGACGGCGAGACCGGAAGCCGAGTCGCCTACGGCACGATCACCGTCATGCCTGCCGCCGCGGCGGGTCGGCTCATCGCGGCGAGCGCCGCCGGCGCGTCGGGCAAGCCGATCGTGCGCCCGACGAGCCGATCGGGACGCAGCTCGCCCGAGGCGATCCGGGCCAGCATCGCGGGGTACTCGTGGGCGGCCATGCCGTGACTGCCGATGATCTCGAGCTCCCACGCGACGACGCGATCCATCGGGAGCGGCGGGTGCGCGGCGGTGGCCAGCAGGAGGCCGACCTGCACGTGGCGTCCGCGGCGCCGGAGCCCGAGGACCGACGCCACGGCGGTCGCCGGGCTGCCGAGCGCGTCGAGCGAGACATGGGCGCCGCCACCGGTCGTGGCGACGACCCGCGCGGCGACCGCAGCGGGATCGACGACACCGCCGGTCGTGGTGCCCTCAGCCGGGTCCAGGACGACGTCGGCACCGCACGCGGCGGCGGCGGCGCGCGCCGCCGCCGAGGTATCGAGGGCGACCACACGGGCGCCGGCAGCGACGGCCACCATGACGGCGGACAGTCCCACGCCCCCGCACCCGTGCACGGCGACCCAGTCGCCGGGCCGCGGCCGGCCGTGGACGGTCACCGCGCGGTACGCCGTCGCGAACCGGCAGCCGAGTGCCGCGGCCGTGACCGGGGACAGGCCCTGCGGCAACCGCACGAGGTTGACGTCCGCGTGGTCGAGGGCGACGTACTCGGCGAACGAGCCGTCGTGCGTGAACCCGGGCTGCGTCTGGCGCTCGCAGACCTGGTGCTCGCCGGCCCGGCACGCCTCGCAGGTGCCGCACGCGCACACGAACGGCACCGTGACCCGGTCGCCCACGGTCCATGTGCTGACGTCCGCTCCCACGGCGGCCACCGTGCCGGCGAGCTCGTGGCCCGGCACGTGCGGCAGGGTGATGCCGTCGTCGTGGCCCTGCCAGCCGTGCCAGTCGCTGCGGCAGACCCCGGTCGCCTCGACCCGCACCACGACCCCATCGGCGAGGCACGCGGGCACCGGCGCGTCGCGCAGGCTCGGGAGAGCGCCGAACTCGTCAACGACGACCGCGCGCATCGACGCGGGCAGGACGTGGGCGAACGGCGCGGGTGCGCCGTCGGCATGCCGCCGCGGCGCGGGCGGGCCGTCGGTGGCGGCGGCGGCGGAACCGCCGGTGGCGGCGGCGGAACCGCCGGTGGGGGCGGCGGAACCGCCGGTGGGGGCGGCGGGGCCGCGCGGCTCGGAGGAGGTCACCGGTCCAGCGTGCACCACGTCCAGCGACCGGCGAGCAGCGTCCCGCTGACCGGCATGGCCCGGAGCGTCGCGGCGTCGGCGACCACGGGGTCGATGTCGACGACCGCGAGGTCGGCCCGGTCCCCCACTCGCGGAGTCGCCCGGCCGCCGGTGGAAGCGTCCAGCGCGTCCGCCACGCCGATGCGCTGCTCGGGGTGCCAGGGCTCACGGCCGTCACGGCTGCGGTGCACCGCGGCGGCGACGCCCCGCCACGGGTCCAGCGGGGCGACCGGCGCGTCCGAGCCGAACGCCAGGGTGGCACCGGCCCGCAGCAGCGTGCCGACGGCGAAGGCGCGCCCGGTCCGGCCGGGCCAGTACCGGTCGGCGACGTCGCGGTCGTCCATCGCGTGCTCGGGCTGCACGCCGGCCACCACACCGAGCCGGGCGAACCGCTCGGCGTCGCCGTCGCGCAGCAGCTGGGCGTGCTCGACCGAGCCGCGCGCCCCGGTCGCCTCGAAGGCGTCGAGGACCAGCGTGTTCGCGGCGTCACCGATCGCGTGGATCGCCGAGGCGATGCCGTGGCGGTGCGCCGTGGCCATCAGCCGCGCGAGGTCCTCCCCCGCGACGACGAGCCGCCCACGGGCCTCGCCGGTGCCGTCCAGCCCGGGGTACGGGTCGTGGCAGAAGGCCGTGCGCGTGTTGAGGGACCCGTCGGTGATGACCTTGAGCGGACCCATCGTGACCAGTCCACCGGTGCCGGGCACGACGTCGCCGGTCGAGAGCCCGCGGGCGATGGCGCCGTCGAGGTGGTCGGGCCAGACGCCGACGGCGACGCGGAGCACGTCGGTCCCCGCAGCGACGCGCCGGCGCCAGGAGCGCAGGTTGTCGTCGATCTCGAGGTCGACCAGCTCCGTGACGCCGCGGGCGGCGGCAGCGCGGGCGGCCTCGTCGACGAACGCGTCGCCCCGCTGCGCCGGCACGTGCTCGAGGCGATTCATGAGCGGCATCCACTCGTCCTCGCGGAGCAGCCCGGTCGGGTGGTCCCCGCGGCCGAGCCGCCTGAGCGCGGGCGTGCTCAGCCAGGCGCTGTGCAGATCACCGGACAGCAGGAAGACCGGCGCCGAGCCGTGGCCGGCGGCTCGCAATCCCTCGTCGAGCCGGGCAGCGGTCGGACCGTCTGGCCACAGCCCGTCGCGGAACCCCATGCCCACCAGCACCGGGCTGCGGTCCGGCCCGTCGCCGAGGGGCTCGGCGGCGAGTCGCTCGGCGGCGAGGGGCCCGTCTCCGAGGGGCTCGGCGGCGAGCCGCTGCACGACCAGCGCGACCGCGTCCGCAACGGATCGAGCCGAGGACAGGTCCAGCCGGCGGCGGGTGAGCGCCCACTGCGTCATGTGCACGTGGGCGTCGCGCAGTCCGCGAAGGACGGTGCGCCCGTCCATCGCGATCCGGTCCACGCCCGCGGTCCGCCCGGACGCAGCGAGACGCGGCCCGATCGCGGCGATGCGGCCCTCGCGGACGAGTACGTCGACCGGCTCACCCGACGAGCCGACGAGCCGGGCGTCGGTGAGCAGGAGGTCGCGGGCGGAGCCACCGTGGGGTGTGATCACGTCGCGGCCCGACCGTGTGCGACCCGCATGCGGGCGGCCAGGGTCGGGTCGGCGTAGGGGCCGTCGCCGTCCAGGGCGTCGAGGACGCGGGCCACCACCTCGGGCGGCTTGTCCTGGCTCAACTTGGCCTTGGCCTGCACTCGGGTCACTCGCAGCCGGAAGCCGACGGCGCCCCGAGCGACCCGGGCGGCGTGGTCGGCGATGGGCTCGAGCGTCACCGGGTGCGGCATCGCGGACTCGTAGCGGTCGACGGTGTCCGCGAGCACCCGCAGGGTCGCGTCGGCGTCGAGGAGCTCGGGAGTGCCGTACAGGTGGGCGACGACGTAGTTCCAGGTCGGCAGCGCCGGGGTGTACCCGTACCAGCCCGGGGACACGTAGCCGTGCTCGCCGGCCACGACGAGCAGCACCTCGCCGGAGCCGAGGGCGTGCAGCCGGTCGTCGGGGCGACCGAGGTGCCCGACCACGGTGAGGTCGGCCGCGTCCTCCAGCAGCACCGGCAGGTGCGAGGCGACCAGCCCGCTCACCGGGTGGCTGACCAGCGTGGCCCACCCGTGCGAGCGGACCAGGTCACGCAGGGCCGCGTCGTCGTCCAGGCGGTACTCGGGGGTGTCGATCACGGCGAGGCTCCGATCACGGCGCGGTCAGGCTGGCGGGCCACCGGTCAGGCGCGCCCGCGACCGGTCAGGCGGGCGGCTGGCGGGTCAGGCGAGCAGGTGGCGGGTCAGGCGAGCAGGTGGCGGGTCAGGCGAGCAGGTGGCGGGTCAGGCGAGC
>NZ_CANLTL010000008.1 GCF_947494015.1 uncultured Cellulomonas sp.
CAAGAGGCAACCGCTCAAACTTACCCGAACCAGCACCCCACCGTCAACCACCCAGCCAAGCCACCGATTCCACCCCCCGACACCGCGATCCACCCACAACCATCAGCTGCGAGAGACCACCACCAGGGGAGCCACCCCGGGACCAGCCACCCGCTCACGAAGAGCCTCGGTGTCCGTTCCTCCCTGCCGGGCGACGAGGCGAAACATTACGCACACCCCCCGCCACCGTCAAAACCACCGCCCCGTGACCGCCATCACCCCCGCTGACCAGCACTGATGCACGCCCGGGCGTGTCTGCGCCGCAGACACGCCCTCGATCCGCGTCGACGCCCGCGGCGGGCGCCTGCAGCGCCGGTCGTGCGCCCTCGGCGCCCGGCGTGCCGGGCGGCGCGCGGGTGGCGGCGAGCTGGGCGCGTGCTCACCCTCCGTCATGCCGTTCTCCGTGCAGCGGGGCGTCACAGCGCCCCAAGCCGTTGCCGGCGTCCCCGTCGCTGCCCGTGGCGTCACCACCCCTGGGCGCGTCTCCGCCCGAGTGCAGGCGGGGGCCGCCGTGCGTGACCGGTTGCCGGTCCCCGACGGGCCGGCCGCCGGTCAGTACAGCGCGCTCGCCAGCGCGCGCCGGGCGGGGCCGACACGGGGATCGTCGGAGCCCACCACCTCGAAGAGGTCGACCAGGCGCACCCGCGCCCGCTCGCGCTCCTCGCCGGACGTCCGCCGGACCACGTCGATGATGCGCGCGAACGCGTCCTCCACCTTGCCGCCCAGCACGTCCAGGTCGGCCACGAGGAGCTGGGCCTCGACGTCGGCCGGGTCCTGGGCGGCGGCGTCCCGGGCCGCCTGGAGGTCGGCGTCCTGCGTGCGACGGAGCAGCTCGACCTGCGCGAGCCCGGCCCGGGCCATCGCGTCGCGCGGGTTCTCCCGCAGGGCCTGGGTGTACGCCTCCACTGCTGCGTCCAGGTCACCACGCTCGATGGCGTCGTAGGCGTCCTGGTGCAGCGGCGCGAGCGGCGGCTCCTCCGGCTCGGGCACCTCGGCCGGCTCCTCACCGGCACCGTCGCCCCGCGGAGCCGCCCCGGTGACTCCGTTCGCCGCCGCCGCAGCGAGCAGCTGGTCGAGCACCGCGGCGATCTGCTCCGGCGGGTACACGCCCTCGAACAGCGGGACCGGCTGGCCGGCCAGGACCGCCACGACGGACGGCAGGGACTGGACCTGGAAGGCGGCGGCCACCTGGCGGTTGCTGTCCACGTCGACCCGCGCGAGCGCGAAGGCGCCCGCCGCACGTTCGGCCAGCGTGCCGAGGTCACGCGCCAGGTCGATGCTGGCCGGGCTGCGGGTGGACCACAGGAGCACCACGACCGGGTACTGCGTCGAGCTCTGGACGACGTCGCCGAACGTCGCCTCGGTGACATCGACGGTGTAGGGCCCCGGTGCCGGGGCGCCCTCGGCGGTGCCTGCGGGCGGCGCGGCGGGCCGTGCCAGGGCGGAGAGGTCGACGGCGCCGCGGACGTCGAGGCGCGGCTGCTGGCTGGGCTGGCTCATGGTGGCGATCTCCTCGGTGGACGGCTCAGGAGCCGGAGGCGGACGTGTAGGTGTGCTCGGCACCGAGCACCTCGATCGGGGCGTTCGCGCCGGCCGGCGGGACGTAGAAGACGACGACGTCGGTGTAGCCGAGCACCAGCGTGTTGCGCAGCACCGCCCCGGCCGGGATGGCGCCACCGGAGACGGCGGCGATCTCGGGTGTGGCCGTGAGCGACGCGTCACTCAGCGTGAAGGTCGACGTCGTCGTCATCCCGCCCACGACGATGGCCCCGCCGTCGGCGGTGCGCAGCGCGACCAGCTGGTCGGGCACGGCCGCGTAGGTCTCGGTGAAGGTCCCGGTGCCCTGGGCGATGCCCTCCGACGTGGTACGGCCGGTCGCGATCCGCTCCCGGTAGGGGTCGGGGTTCGCGAAGGACGCCGCGAACGCCGAGCCGTCGCCGCTCAGGAGCACGTCGGCGTACTGGGCGACGACGTCGGCCGGCGTCGCGACGAGCCCGGCGGCGTCGGGGGCGAGCACCTCCGCACCGGCGGTCGGTGCCGCGATGGCCGGCATCTCGGCGCCCGGCAGCAGGCGCGCCCAGCCCCACAGCGTGTACGGCTCGCGGGGCGACTGCTGCTGGAGCACGAGCAGACGCGGGCTGGTGAGGTCCTCGGGCTGCTCGGTGACCACGAGCTGGGTGCGCGGCCAGGGCGTCGCGTTCGGGACGACCAGCGTCTGGGGCTGCACGGGCAGGGGCGTGACCGGCTGCGCCCCTGCCGTCGCCGCGGCGACCGCGTACTCCGCGGCGCGCGACGTCAGGGCGGGCCCGCTGACCCGCGCGGACAGCTCCACGGTCGACAGCGCCGCGTCCCCGCTGGCGAGCACGTCACCGATGGCGGTGAGGATGCGGTCGGACTGCTCGAGCGTCGTGGCCGGTGGCGGCACGGCGAGGGGCGCCTGTGCCTGCGGCTGCGGCAGCTCGGCTGCGCACCCGGTGAGTGCGAGGCCGGCGGTGAGCGCGAGCGCGACCCGGCCGAGCCGCGTCCGCTGGGCGGTGCGCATCAGTGGTCCTCTCCGTCGGTGCGGCCGTCGGCACGGGGCTCGGGCTCGCGGGGTGGTGAGCCGGCGCCGGGGAAGCCCCACGCGCGTCGCCAGGCGTCGGCACGGGAGCCACCGGCGGCCGGCGCCGGCGTCAGCCCGGTGTCCCCGGTCTCCCCGGTCTCCCCGTCGAGGCCGGTCACCGTCCCGGCGCCCGGGTCGCCGTCGAACGCATCAGCGCCGCTGTCGGGATCGTGGGCTCCGTCACCGGTGGACGCCGCCGCGTCCGGATCGGTCGCCGGCACGTCGGCAGGCGATGCCGGCCCGGGCGCCGGGGCGGCGCCGTCACGGCGGTCCGCAGCGGTGCCGGACGCCGACGCGTCCGTCGCCGCCACCGGTCGGGCCGCGGCAGGTGTGGTGCCGGCGACCTCGGCCGTCGGGCCGGTGGGCGCGTCGGCGTCCGACCCTGCAGGGGGCACGTCCGGCGTCACGCCCGCGTGCGGGTCCATGGCTGTGGCCCCGCCGGCGTGCGGCCGAGGGTCCACGACCGCGGTCTCGCCCGTGCGCGGCGTCCACGGGCGCGGCGTCCGGGCGGCCTGACGCGCCGCGGCGGCGGCCGCTGCGGCAGCCGCTGCGGCTTCCCGTCGCTCGCGGCGGGTGCGCGACGCGCCGGGGTCCGCAGCGTCCCCTGCGCCGTCGGCGGCGACGACCGGGGTCGCTCCCGTGGTCACGGCCTGCCACTGCTCGGCGCGCGGCCCGCGGCTCGCGCGCACCGCGAGCAGCAGGGCGAGCAGCAGCAGCACGACGCCCCCCACGACGCCGGGGACCAGCCAGGGCGTCGTGACCGTCCGGGGCCAGGACAGCTCGACGGTCGGCGGGCCGGCGCCCTCCCCCGCCGTGGCGACGAGCAGCGTCCAGCGGCCCTGCTGCGGCTCCCACACCAGCTCCGCCGATCCCTCGCCGCTGGCCTGCTCGACCCACAGGTCGCTGCCGTCCGGGTCCGGCGCGGGGGTGGCGGGCGCCGCCTCACCGTCGGGTGCCGCCTCCTCGGCTGGAGCGGCCTCACCCTCGGCGACCTCGGGGGCCGGCGCGGTCGAGGCGACGTCGTCGGTGGTGAAGGTGTGCCAGTCCTGCAGCCCGGTCACGACGGTGTGCGCGTCCGTGCCCACCCACCCGTCGACGTCGGTGTCCCGACCGACCGCCAGGACGACCTTGGTGCCGTCGTCGGCGGTCGCCCGGACGCTGACCGGCGGGTCGCCCATCTCGAGCACGCCGGGCGCCGTCGTGAGCAGCGTGGTGCCGGCGGCGGCGGTGGCGGTCGCCGTGAGCGTGTCGTCGGCCCGCCAGGCGGTCGCAGAGGCGATGCCCAGGACGATCGCGGCCAGGCCGAGCACGCCCAGCACGGCGGCGATGAGTCGTTGCAGCACGAACGAGCCCTTCCGGAAGGTGACGCCCCAGGATAGGTGCGCAGCGACTCGGCGGCCGAACCGGGCGGGCCCCGGCGGCCCGCCCGTCGGCGGTCCGAGGGCGACCCTGCCGGCCGACGGACCGCCGGATACGCTGAGGACAGACGACCGGCCCGTCGGCCACGGCGCGCGCGGTGACCCCCGCCCGCGGTCCCTGGCGGGTCCGCAGCCGCACCGCCACCTGGAGGACCCGTGCCCGACGACCGACCGACCTTCCCCGTGGTGAGCTTCCGCGGTTACGACCGGGGGCCGGTCGACGCGCGGCTGGCTGAGCTCGAGCAGGCGCTCGCCGACGCCCGGGGCCAGGTCGAGGCGTTGGACGCCAAGGTCATGCAGGCCAGCGGCGAGCTCTCGGACGCCCAGCTGCGGCTGCGGGAGGCGGAGCGGCCGACGTACTCGGGCCTGGGGGCGCGGGTCGAGCAGCTCCTGCGGACCGCCGAGGAGCAGTCCGCCGACGTCGTCGCACGCGCCAACGAGCAGGCGCGCGACGCGGTGTCCCGGGCCGACGTCGCCGCAGCCCAGCTCCGTGAGCGCGCCGAGCGGGAGGCGGCCGAGACCATCGCCGCGGCCCGCCGCGAGGTCGAGGAGATCCGGTCGGCGGGGCACGCCGACGCCGAGGGTGCGCTGGGCGACGCCGCCCGCCGTGCGGAGGAGCTGGTCGGCTCCGCCGAGCGCGAGGCCGCGCGCATCCACAGCGCCACCACCACCGAGGACGCGGAGCGCCGGGCCGGCCTCGAGCGCGAGATCGGCAGCACCCGGGCGACCGTGCAGCGTGAGCTCACCGAGCTGCGGGTGGCGACCGAGCAGGCGGCGGCCGAGGTGCGCGCGGCGGCCCAGGAGGACGCGGCCCAGTGGCGGTCGGCCGCTGAGCAGGAGGCGGCGGAGCTGCGCCGGACCGTCGACGCGGACACCTCGGAGCTGCGCACCCGGACCGAGCGCGAGCTCGCCGCCCTGCGCCAGGAGACGGAGCGGTACGTCGCCGGCCTCCGGTCCACGACGGAGGCGGAGGTCGCCGAGCTGCGCCAGCGGGTCGAGACGGAGGTCGAGACGGCCCGGTCCCAGGGTCTCGCGCACGTCGAGGCGGTGCGGACCGCCGCCGAGCGGGAGGCGACCACCCTGCGGCAGCGTGCCGCGGCGGAGTCGGCGGCGGTGCGCACGGAGGCCGAGCAGTACGCCGCCGGGCTGCGCGCGGCGGCCGACCGGGACACCGCCGAGCAGCGGTCCGGCGTCGACCGCGAGCTGGCCCACGCGCGCGAGACGGCCGAGCGTGAGACCGCAGACCTGCGGGCCGTGGCCGCCCTGGAGACGGGCGAGCAGCGCGCGGCCGCCGAGCGGGAGACCGCGGAGCAGCGCGAGGCGACCCGGCTGGACGTCGAGCGGATCAGGGCAGAGGCACAGCGTGCGGCGGCCGACCTCGTGCAGGCCGCCCAGGTGGAGGCGGACGCCCTGCTCGACGGCGCCCGCCGCGCCGTCGCGCAGGCCGAGGTCGACATCGCCGGGCTGCGGGAGGCGGCCGAGCGGGCCGACGCCGAGCGGCACGACGCCGCCCGCGAGCAGACGGCGCGGCTGGTCGCGGAGGCGGAGGCGCACGCGGCCGAGGCCGAGCAGCGGGTGGTCCGGGCCCTGGAGCAGGCCGAGCGGGTCCGTCGTGACTCCGACGCCCAGGCCCGCGACGTCCTCGCCGCCGCGCGGCACGACGCCGACCGCATCGTCACCGAGGCGCGCCAGGCGGCCGACCGCACGATCGGCGAGGCGACCACGACCGCGCACACGGCACGGACCACGGCGCAGCGTCAGGTCGACGACCTCCACCGCCAGCGGGAGGCGATCGCCGCGTACCTCGACGAGCTGCGTTCGCTGCTCGGCGACGACCCGACGCCGAGCCGTGCGGTGCTGGACCGCGCGAGCCAGGCGCAGGAGCGCTTCGCCACGGCCACCGGTGACGACGTCTCGGTGCCCATGGACGCCGACGAGGTCGATCGCCCGGGCACCGGCGCGGAAGGGGCGCAGGTCGCCGGCGACGGCGACGCGGCCGGCGCGCGCGTGTCGTCGTCCGACGAGCACTCCGCCGAGGGCGCCGACGCGACCGAGGGCGCCGACTCGGCCGACTCGGCCGACACCGCCGAGGTGCCGGTCACCGACGACGAGCCGTCCCGGGCCGAGCCGTCCGGCGACGCCCGTGACGCCGGACCCGAGGACGCGGCGACCCCGCGATGAGCGACGCCGGTGCCGCCACGCCCGCACCCGGGGACGACCCGGCATCCTGGCGCGCGCAGCGTCACGAGGCCGCGGACGTGCACGCCGAGGCGCTCGAGCGACGCCGGCAGTCCGAGACGGCCCAGGCGCGCACCCTGCTGGACGAGTTCGTCGAGCAGGCCGCCGCCCGGGGCCTGAGGCCCACCGCGCTGGCCGCCCGCAGCTACGACGGGCGCTCGCGGTACCGCACGCCGCTGCGGGGCTGGTACCTGCGGCGCAACGAGAGCGTGGCCGTCGCGACCGACGGGCAGTTCTACGTGCTGACCGTCCCGGCAAGCCTGCGGGCGCGCTTCGCGGGCGTGTCCCCCGCGGCCAGCGACCCGCCTCTCGTCCTGGGCAAGGGCGCCCGCGACGGCGAGTCCATCGACCTCGCCGACGCGCTCGCGCGGGTCCTGTCGGGCGGCGCCTGACCGCCCGGGGTCAGGCCCGGTCGGCGTCCGCCACGCGCGCCAGCAGCCGGCCGAGCGCCGAGGCCACGGACGCCGGGTCCTCGAGGCTCGTCATGTGCCCGACGCCGGGCACGACGACGAGCTCGGCGTCGATCAGGGCGCCGGCCATGTGCCGGGCCGCGGGCACCGGCGTGACCTCGTCCTGGTCGCCGACGACGACCACGGCCGGGCCCGCGAACCCCGTCAGCACGGCGGTCCGGTCGGGCCGGGCGGCCATCGCCCGCTGGGCCCACGCGACGCCGTGGGGGTTCGCGTCGCCGATCCACCGGGCCATCCGCTCCAGCAGGTCCGGCCGCCCCACCCGGCTGTCGGCCCCGAGGAGCGCGCGCGGGGTCCCGGCGAGCTCGTCGAGCGTGCCGGCGGCCACGACGGCGTCGGCCACCCGGTGCCGGTTCGCCCGTGCGGCGTCGTCGTCAGGGGTCGACCGGGTGCTCAGCAGCCCGAGCCCGGCGACGAGGCCGGGGTGGCGCTCGAGCAGCGCCATCGCGACGTAGCCGCCCATCGACAGGCCCGCGACGACGGCCCGGTCGACGCCGGTGGCGCGCAGCGTCGCGGCGACCGCGTCGGCGACCGTCTCCAGCGACGGCTGCGGATCGGCGCCCAGGGCATCCGCCATCCTCTCGGGCGGGGGGGAGGCACCGAAGCCCGGCGGGTCGACGGCGAGCACGGTGCGCCCGCGCGGCAGCAGCGCGGCGACGTCGTCCCACATCCGCCGGTTCAGCGGGAAGCTGGGCAGCAGCACGAGCGGTGCGCCGCTGCCGTCCGCGTAGGTGTGGCGGGCGAGGGGCTCGCGGGTGGTCATGGCCGTCGGTCCTCCCGGGTCGGGGTGCGCGTCGGCGTCGGGCGGCGCGTCAGCGGGTCTGGTCGTCGTCGGTGGCCTGCTCGACCGGACCGTCCCAGGTCGTCGGCAGCGGCGTGGGATGCCCGGGCAGCACGTGGGCGACGACCTCGTCGAGCACCCGCCGCACCGAGGACTCCCCCACCCACAGGTGCTTGGCGCCGTCGACGCCGATCACCTCGGCCTGCCGCACCCGGGCGAAGCGCTCCCGCGCCGCCTCGGGCCGCAGGTAGTCGTCCAGCTCGGGGACGAGCACGACGAGCGGCTTGCCGAACGCATCCCACGCGTCGAGGTCCGCGTCGGTCGCGCGGTGCAGCGGCGGGGAGAGCAGGATCGCGCCGTCGACGGCGGGGTCGTGCCCGTGCATGAGTGCGAGCTCGGTGCCGAAGGACCACCCGACCAGCCAGCGCCGCGGCAGGTCACGGAACTCGGCCAGCTCGATGGCGGCCGCGACGTCGAACCGCTCGGCCCCGCCGCCGTCGAAGGCGCCCTCGCTCGTGCCGCGCGGCGAGCTCGTGCCGCGGGTGTTGAACCGCAGCACCGCCAGGTCGGCGAGCGCCGGCAGCCGCCAGGCCGCCTTGCGCAGCACGTGGGAGTCCATGTACCCGCCGTGGGTCGGCAGCGGGTGCAGCGTGATGAGGGTCGCGGCCGGTGGCCGGTCCGCCGGCAGCGCGAGCTCGCCGACCAGGGTGAGCCCGTCGGCGGTGTGCAGCTCGACGTCCTGGCGACGAGCGGGCAGCACCGTCAGGGACCGGATCTCCGACGTGGCCGGGGCTGTGCCGGCGTCGTGGGTGCTCATCGCACGGAGCCTACCGACGGGCCGTGATTCAGCGCGGGCGGCGTCGGGCACGCAGCTGCCAGCACGCGGTGTGCCAGTGCCGTCGGTCCGCGACCGCCTGGTCCTGCCCGAACAGCCCGTCCTGCGCCCAGGCCACGACGTGCGCCGTCCCCGGCGCGACCATCTGCTGGCAGCCCGGGCACCGGTAGGACTTGGTCGACCCGCGCACGTGCTGGACGGTCCAGGAGCCGTCGGGCGCGTCCTCGCTGCGGCGGCCCCCGGTCGCACGCTGGACGTCGAGCTCGGGGTGCGGCTCGGTCCACGGGCGTCGCTTGGACCTGCGGCTGCTGGGCATGGTGCCATCCTCCCCGGTCGGGCACGACGACGCCCGCGGCGCTCACCGTGCGCCGCGGGCGTCGTCGGCCGACCCGCTCGGCGGCGGCCGAGGGTCAGCCGAGCTGGGCGGCGGACTCCACCGACGGCAGCGTGCGGGTGCGCACCAGCTCGCGGTACCAGTGGGCCGAGTCCTTGGGGATCCGCTCGAGGGTGTCGTAGTCGATCCGGACGATCCCGAACCGCCGGTCGTACCCGTAGCCCCACTCGAAGTTGTCCATGAGCGACCACACGAAGTAGCCGCGCACGTCCGCGCCGGCGTCCATCGCCGCGCCCACCGCGTCGATGTGGTCGTGCAGGTAGGACACCCGACGCTCGTCGTGCACGCGTCCGTCGGCGCCGACCTCGTCCTCGAACGCCGCACCGTTCTCGGTGATCATCAGCGGCTGGTCGGGGTACGTCGCGTGCACCGACATGAGCAGCTCCGTCATACCGGACGGCTCGATGTTCCAGCCCATCGCCGTGTACGGACCGGGCTGCTGGACGAACGCGACGTCGGTCGCACCGATCCACGGGCTCGCGGCCGACGCGCCGTGCCCGTCGTTCTCCGGCCGCTCGCCGGTGCCGTCGAAGTGGCGCACGCGCACCGTGGAGTAGTAGTTGACGCCCAGCACGTCCAGCGGCGTGCGGATGATCTCCAGGTCGCCGTCCTGCACGAACGCCCAGTCGGTGACCGACGCGGTGTCGGAGACGAGGTCGCCCGGGTAGGCGCCGTCCAGGATGGGGCCGAGGAAGGCCCGATTGGCCAGCGCCTCGATCCGGCGCACCGCGTCGAGGTCGTCGGCCGACGACGGGTCGTCGGGGCGCACGACGTGCAGGTTGAGGGTGATCGACAGCTTGGCCCCGTCACCCAGCACGCCGCGGATCGCGCGGCCGGCCAGCCCGTGGGCGAGGTTGAGGTGGTGCACCGCGGCCAGCGCCGCCGCGCCGTCGGTGCGGCCCGGTGCGTGCACCCCCGATCCGTAGCCCAGGTACGCCGAGCACCAGGGCTCGTTGAGCGTCGTCCAGACGGTGATGCGGTCGCCGAGCTCGCGCGCCATCCGCTCGGCGTACTCGGCGAAGCGGTACGCCGTCTCGCGGTTGGCCCAGCCGCCCGCGTCCTCCAGGGGCTGGGGAAGGTCCCAGTGGTACAGCGTCACGACCGGCGCGACGCCGGCCTCGATCAGCGCGTCGACCAGGTCGGAGTAGAACGCGATGCCCTCGGGGTTGAAGTCCCCCGAGCCGCCCGGCTGCACCCGCGGCCACGAGATGGAGAACCGGTAGGCCTGCAGGCCGAGGTCCTTCATGAGGGCGACGTCCTCGCGGAACCGGTGGACGTGGTCGGCCGCGACGTCCCCGGTGTCGCCGTTCAGGGTCTTGCCCGGTGTGTGGCTGAACGTGTCCCAGATGGACGGACCCCGGCCACCCTCCGTGGCCGCGCCCTCGATCTGGTAGGCGGCCGTGGCCGAGCCCCACAGGAACTCGGGCGGGAACGTGCGTGCGCTGCTCATGCGGGCGTGACCCTTCGGTGCGATGTCGGTGGGGCGGGCCGGTACGTCGTGTGCACGCGCCGGTGCCAGCCTCACCGTAGAGGGTGCGGCACCGCTTCCACACGTCGGGGCGGGACCGCGACCAGCGGGCGCACGGCCGGGCACCGGCCCACGCTCAGCGGGAGTCTGCCCGGTCGCCGACGGGCACGACCCACCGCCCGGCCCGCAGCACGCCGAGCGGCATGAGCCCGCCGTCGACCACGACGACGTCCGCGCGTCGCCCGGGTGCGAGCGCACCGAGGTCCGCGCGGCCGAGCACCCCCGCCGGGGTGAGGCTGGCGGCGCGGACCGCGTGCTCGAGGCGGACGCCGGCCGCCACCGTGGCGCGGACCACGTCGAGCAGATGGGCGGTGCCGCCGGCGATCGCGCCGCCGTCCACGAGGCGTGCGACGCCGTCCACGACGCGCACATGCACCGGTCCGAGCCGGTAGCTGCCGTCGGCCATGCCGGCCGCCGCCATCGCGTCGGTGACCAGGGCGATCGCGTCCGGCCCGACGAGGTCGAACACCGCCCGGACGGTGCCGGGGGCCAGGTGGGTGCCGTCCGCGACGAGCTCGACGACGAGGTCGCCGCGGGACGCGGCGGCCAGGCACGCGGCCACCGGGCCGGGGTCGCGGTGGTGCAGCGGCCGCATGCCGTTGAACAGGTGGGTCGCGGTCGGCCGCGGCGAGCGCGTCCCCGGGCGGCCGAGCGCGGACCGCGCCTGGGCGACGGCGTCGTCGACGACCTCCGCGGAGGCGTCGGTGTGGCCGATCGACGGCACCGCCCCCACCTGGGCGAGCGTCGCGAGGACGCCCGCGCCCCCGCGCACGCCCTCGACCTCCGGAGCCACGGTCATCGTCACGAGGTGCCCGCGCGCCGCGGCGGCGAGCTCGCGCACCAGCCCCGGGTCGCCGTCGAGCATGTCGGCCGGGTTCTGCGCTCCGCACCGTGCCGGCGACAGGAACGGTCCCTCGGCGTGGATGCCGACCAGGTCACCGGAGTCGGCGAGGTCCGCGAGCAGCGCGGCGCGGGTGAGCAGCGTGCCGCGGTCGGCGGTGACCAGGGACGCGACGAGCGACGTCGTGCCGTGCGCCAGGTGCTCGCCCACCGCGCGCAGCGCCTCGTCGGCGGTGGTCGCGTCGGGGAACGAGACACCCCCTCCGCCGTGGTCGTGCAGGTCGACCAGACCGGGCAGCAGGGTGGTGCCGGCGCCGGGCGCGGGGGCGGCGCGCACCGCGGCGGCGAGGGCCGGCGGCACGGCCGGCACGGCCCCGACCCAGGCGATCTGCTCCCCGTCGACGACGACGGCGCCGTCGTCGAGCACGGCGTCGGGGGTCACGACACGGCCACGCAGGACGAGGGGCTGGGGGGCGGCACCGGTCACCGGCCCATCATCGCCCAGCGGCGCCACCGTCCGTGGTCGCCGGACCGCCGCACGCTCAGAACAGCCGCGAGCCGACGTCGTCGTGGCCGCGCATGGCGTCCAGATCCAGCACGAGGCAGCCGATCCCCCGGTCCACCGCGAGCACCCGGGCCTGCGGCTTGATCTCCTGGGCGGCGAACACACCCCGGACCGGGGCCAGGTGCGGGTCGCGGTTGAGCAGCTCCAGGTAGCGGGTGAGCTGCTCGACGCCGTCGATGTCGCCCCGCCGCTTGATCTCCACCGCCACGGTGGCCCCGGAGGGATCGCGGGCCAGGATGTCCACGGGCCCGATGGCGGTGGGGTACTCGCGCCGCACCAGGGTGTGGCCGGCGCCGAGCAGCTCGATCTGCGCGGCCAGCAGGACCTGCAGGTGCGCCTCGACGCCGTCCTTCACCAGCCCGGGGTCCACGCCGAGGTCGTGCGCGGAGTCGTGCAGCACCTCGTGCAGCTCGATCACGAGGCGGTCGTCGCTCTTGCGGTGCTGGACCGACCACACCTGCTCGACCCCGCGGGTGCGCGCCTCGTCGTCGGGTTCGGCGACGGCGAGCGCGCAGGGCGGGCTCATCCAGTTCAGCGGCTTGTACGAGCCGCCGTCGGAGTGCAGCAGCACGCTGCCGTCCGCCTTGACCAGGACGAGCCGGGTCGCGAGCGGCAGGTGGGCGTTGAGCCGGCCGGAGTAGTCGGCCGAGCAGCGGGCGATGACCAGACGCACGGACCCTCCAGATCAGATGACGCGGCGGGCGTCGGTGGGGGGCGCGGCCTCGAGCCACGCCGTCAGCCCGGCGAGGGCGTCGGCGGACATGCTGAGCTCGAGGTCGTCCCCGTGGTACCGGCAGAGCACCACGAGCGTGCCCGGGTCGGCCGGGTCGAGCGGGGCCCGTCCCAGCAGCTCCAGGTCGGCCCGCCACCAGGTCAGGGCCGGTCGCGGCGCGAGCGACCACGACCGCCACCACTCGATGCGGCCGGCCCCGTAGTGCGCGATGCCGGCGGTCCAGGCGGACCCGGCCGGACGGGTCCCGCACTCGAACGCGCCGATCCGCCCCGACAGCACGCGCAGGCGCGACGCGCCCAGCGCGGCCGTCACGACCAGGACGAGCAGCAGCACGCCGAGGACGGCGGCGATCAGCGTCCCGGTCACCGGCAGGCCTTCGCCGGTCAGCGTCCGGCGGAGCCGGTCGTGGACTCGGCCGTGCCGGAGGCGTCGTCGGCGAAGTCCACGACGACGGTCACCTTGTCGAAGTCCACCGAGATGAACCCTGCGTCGACCGGCGTGCGGATCACCTCACCCGAGAGCGGGGTGATCCGCACCGTCCCGGCCCGGAGCACCGCCAGCAGCGGCGTGTGCCCGGCCAGGATGCCGACCTCGCCGTCGGCGGCAGGTGCACTGACCATGCTCGCCTCCCCCGACCAGATCGTGCGGTCGGCGGCGACGAGGTCGACCTCCAGGTGTGCCACAGGTACTCCCCTTGCTCAGGTGCGGATGACGAGGACGGATGTCGGACCGTGGGTCAGAGCCCGTAGTCCTTCTGGATCCGCGCCCAGTTGCGCTCGAGGTCCTCGAGGCCACCGATGTTGAAGAACGCCTGCTCGGAGATGTGGTCGAACTCGCCGTCCGCGATCTTCGAGAACGCCTCGACCGTCTCCGACATGGGGACCGTCGACCCGGGGACCGACGTGAACTGCTCGGCCATGTAGGTGTTCTGGGACAGGAACTGCTGGATGCGCCGCGCACGGCCGACGACGGTCTTGTCCTCCTCGGACAGCTCGTCGACACCGAGGATCGCGATGATGTCCTGCAGCTCCTTGTTGCGCTGGAGGATCGACTTCACGCGAGTCGCCGTGTCGTAGTGCTCCTGCCCGACGTAGCGCGGGTCGAGGATGCGCGACGTGGACGCCAGCGGGTCGACGGCCGGGTACAGACCGCGCGAGGCGATCTCGCGGGACAGCTCCGTCGTCGCATCCAGGTGCGCGAACGTCGTGGCCGGCGCCGGGTCGGTGTAGTCGTCCGCGGGCACGTAGATGGCCTGCAGCGACGTGATCGAGTGGCCGCGCGTCGAGGTGATGCGCTCCTGCAGCTGGCCCATCTCGTCCGCGAGGTTCGGCTGGTAGCCGACCGCGGACGGCATGCGACCGAGCAGCGTGGAGACCTCGGACCCCGCCTGGGTGAAGCGGAAGATGTTGTCGATGAACAGCAGCACGTCCTGCTTCTGGACGTCGCGGAAGTACTCCGCCATCGTCAGCGCGGACAGCGCCACCCGCAGGCGCGTGCCCGGCGGCTCGTCCATCTGGCCGAACACCAGCGCGGTCTGCTTGATGACGCCCGAGTCGGTCATCTCCTCGATGAGGTCGTTGCCCTCACGGGTCCGCTCGCCGACACCCGCGAACACCGACACACCGTTGTGGTTGTTGGCGACGCGGTAGATCATCTCCTGGATCAGGACCGTCTTGCCGACGCCGGCGCCGCCGAACAGGCCGATCTTCCCGCCCTGGACGTAGGGCGTGAGCAGGTCGATGACCTTGATGCCGGTCTCGAACATCTGGGTCTTGGACTCGAGCTGGTCGAAGTTCGGGGCCTTGCGGTGGATCGGCCAGCGCTCGGTGACCTCGATGCGCTCGCCCTCCTTGGCGTTGAGCACCTCACCGGTCACGTCGAAGACGTGCCCCTTGGTGACGTCCCCGACCGGCACGCTGATCGGCTGGCCGGTGTCGGTCACGATCGCGCCGCGGACGAGGCCGTCGGTCGGCTTGAGCGCGATGGCGCGCACCAGCGCGTCACCCAGGTGCAGGGCGACCTCGAGCGTCATGGTCAGCGTGCCCTCGCCCTCGCCACGGGAGGCGAGGTCGATGTCGACCGTGAGGGCGTTGTAGATCTCCGGGATCGCGTCGGCCGGGAACTCGATGTCCACGACGGGACCGATCACCCGGGCGACCCGGCCGATGGTCGGCTGACCGGATCGCGAGGAGCCGGTCTCGGTAACGGTGGCAGTCATTGATCTCTCGCTTCGCTGGGCCGAGGACGGCCCCGGTCGGTCTGTACCTGCATGCTCGGTCGGTGCTGCGCCGGTGCGCAGCGGTCTAGGAGGCCAGCGCGTCGGCGCCGGAGACGATCTCGCTGATCTCCTGGGTGATCTCGGACTGGCGGGCCTGGTTCGCCAGCCGGGTGTACATCCGGATGAGGTCCTCGGCGTTGTCCGTCGCCGTGTGCATCGCGCGCTGGCGGGCGGCCAGCTCGGACGCGGCCGCCTGGAGCAGGCAGCTGTAGATCCGGCTCCGGACGTACCGGGGCAGCAGCGCGTCGAGGACGGCCTCGGGCGACGGCTCGAAGTCGTACAGCGGCAGGGTGCGGTGCTCCTCGACCGACGCGACGCCCTCGACCACCTCGAGCGGCAGCATCCGGATGACCCGGGGGGTCTGGGTCACCATGCTGACGAACTGCGTGAACACGACGTGGAGCTCGCCGACGCCCTCGTCGCCCGGGGTGAGGAACGCCTCGAGCAGGGTGTCGGCGATCTCGGTCGCCACCTCGTACGTCGGCGCGTCCGACCCGCCGGTCCAGCTGCGGGCGATGTCCCGCTCGCGGAACGTGTAGTACGACACGGCCCGGCGGCCGACGACGTACAGCACGACCTCCTTGCCGTCTGCCTGCAGGTCCGCGACCAGCCGCTCGGCCTCGCGGATGACGCTGGCCGAGTAGGCCCCCGCCATGCCGCGGTCGGACGTCGCGACGAGCACCGCGACCCGGTTCGTGTCGGTCCGCTCGGTGGTGAGCGGGTGCGACACGTCCGAGTGGGTCGCGACCGCGGACACCGCGCGGGTGAGCGCGCGGGCGTACGGCGTGGAGGCGGTGACCCGACCGCGCGCCTTGGCGATGCGCGAGGCGGCGATGAGCTCCATCGCACGGAAGATCTTCTTCAAGGACTGGGTCGACCGGATCCGCTGCCGGTAGACGCGCTGCTGACCTGCCACGCGTCAGCCCCGCTTCTGCCGGACGATCTGCTCCTGCTCGACCTCGACGCCCTCGTCGTCCTCGTCGCCGCCCATGAGCGGCGACCCGTCGCCCTTGAGGAAGCCGCGACGGAACTCGTCGACGCCGGACTCGAGAGCCTGCTCGGTCTCGTCCTCGAGCTTGCCCGTGGTCGCGATCGTCGTCAGCACCTCGGTGTGGCGGCGCAGGTGGTCGATGAGCTCGGTCTCGAAGCGGCCGACGTCCTCGACCGGGACGTCGTCGAGCTTGCCCTTGGTGCCGGCCCAGATCGAGGCGACCTGGTCCTCCACCGGGTACGGGGAGTACTGGGGCTGCTTGAGCAGCTCCATGAGGCGCGCACCCCGGGTGAGCTGCGCCCGCGAGGCGGCGTCCAGGTCGGAGGCGAACATCGCGAAGGCCTCGAGCGACCGGTACTGCGCCAGGTCGAGCTTGAGCGTGCCGGACACCTTCTTCATGGCCTTGACCTGGGCCGAGCCACCCACGCGGGACACCGAGATGCCGACGTCGACCGCGGGGCGCTGGTTGGCGTTGAACAGGTCCGACTGCAGGAAGATCTGGCCGTCGGTGATGGAGATGACATTGGTCGGGATGTAGGCCGAGACGTCGTTCGCCTTGGTCTCGATCATCGGCAGACCGGTCATCGAGCCGCCGCCGAGCTCGTCGGAGAGCTTCGCGCAGCGCTCGAGCAGACGGGAGTGCAGGTAGAACACGTCACCCGGGTAGGCCTCGCGGCCCGGCGGGCGGCGCAGCAGCAGGGAGACGGCACGGTAGGCCTCGGCCTGCTTGGACAGGTCGTCGAAGATGATGAGGACGTGCTTGCCCTCGTACATCCACTGCTGGCCGATGGCCGAGCCGGTGTAGGGCGCGAGGTACTTGAAGCCGGCCGGGTCGGACGCGGGGGCGGCCACGATGGTCGTGTACTCCAGCGCCCCGGCGGACTCCAGCGCCCCGCGCACGGAGGCGATGGTCGAGCCCTTCTGGCCGATGGCGACGTAGATGCAGCGGACCTGCTTCTTGGGGTCGCCCGACTCCCAGTTGGCCTTCTGGTTGATGATCGTGTCGATCGCGATCGCGGTCTTGCCGGTCTGGCGGTCGCCGATGAGCAGCTGGCGCTGGCCACGCCCGATCGGGATCATCGCGTCGATGGCCTTCAGGCCGGTCTGTAGCGGCTCGTGGACGCTCTTGCGCATCATGACGCCGGGCGCCTGCAGCTCCAGCGCACGGCGGCCGGTGGTGGCCACCTCACCGAGGCCGTCGATGGGCTCGCCCAGCGGGTCGACCACGCGGCCGAGGTAGCCGTCGCCGACCGGCACGGACAGCACCTCGCCGGTCCGGCGGACCTCCTGGCCCTCCTCGATGCCGGTGAACTCGCCCAGCACCACGACACCGATGGTGCGCACGTCCAGGTTCAGCGCGAGGCCCAGCGTGCCGTCCTCGAACCGCAGGAGCTCGTTGGCCATGGCCCCCGGCAGACCCTCGACCTGGGCGATGCCGTCGCCCGCGAGGACCACCCGGCCGACCTCCTCGGCCACCGCGCCCTTGGGCTCGTAGGACTTCACGAAGCTGTCGAGGGCAGCCCTGATGTCCTCGGAGCGGATCGTCAGCTCAGCCATTGCTCTTCTCCTGTCGTGACTGCACGTGTGGGGTGCTGTCGTTCACGTCGATGATGCGGTATCGGGTACCGGGACCCGTCAGCCGGCAAGTTGCCGTCGTGCCTCGTCGAGCCGGGACAGCACGGTGGCGTCCACGACCTCAGCGCCGACCTGGACACGCAGCCCGCCCAGCACCGCGGGGTCCACGGTGACGTTCACCTGGATGTCGGAGCCGTAGGCGCCGCTCAGGATCGAGACCAGCCGGTCCCGCTGGGCCGGGGTCAGGTCCGTGCGGGACGTGACCGCGGCGACGACCCGGCGGCGGCGCGCGGCTGCGAGGTCGCCGACGTGGCCCAGGGTCGCCACGAACTGCCGTCCGCGCGGGGACACCGCGGCCCGCCGCGCGATCCGTCGGGTCGCGTCGGCGGCCCCCCGCGCCAGGATCGCGTCGACCAGGGCGGCCCGCCGCTCGGCGGGCACCGTGGTGTCCGCCAGCGCCTGGCGCGCGGCACGCTGGCCGACGAGGGCCCGGGTCAGCTGGAACAGCTCGTCCTCGACGCGCGCCAGCTCGCCGGCGGCGTCGGCCGACGCGAGCAGGGCCCAGAAGCCGAGCTCCTCGACGGCCTCGCTGAGGTCGTCCTCGGCTGACCAGCGCTGGGCGGCCAGGTCCGCGACGACGTCGGCGGCACCCGGTCGGGCGTCCGCCATCAGCCGACGCGCCAGCGCGCTCTTCGCCTCACCGTCGATCGACGGGTCGGTGAGCGTGCGGCGCAACGAGCCGGAGCTGTCGAGCGCGTCGACCAGGGCGAACATCTGCTCGCCCACCTCGGCCGCCTCGACGCCGGCAGCGACCAGCACCGGCTCGAACCGGTCCGCGACCCCCTGCAGGGAGCCCCGGCTCGTCCCGCGCATCACGTGCCGGCGTCCGCGGTGGAGGCCGCGAGCTCGTCGAGGAAGCGGTCGACGACGCGCGACTGACGCGCCTCGTCCTCCAGCGCCTCACCGACGATCCGCGACGCGAGCTGGGTGGCCAGCGTGCCGACCTCGGCGCGCAGCGAGACCTCGGCCTGCTGGCGCTCGGCCTCGATCTGACGCTGCGCCGTGGCCAGGATGCGCTCGGCCTCGGCCGAAGCACGCTCGCGGTGCTCCGCGACGATCGCGGCGCCCTCGGTGCGGGCCTCCTCGCGGATGTGCGCCGCCTCGGCCCGCGCGGCGGCGAGCTCGGCGTTGTTGCGCTCCAGCGCAGCCTGGGCCTCCGCCTGCGCCGACTCGGCCTTGGCGATGCCGCCCTGGATCTTGTCCGCGCGCTCGTCCAGCACCGCACGGAACTTCGGCAGCACGAACTTGTAGAACGCGAACGCGATGATCGCGAGCACGATCGCCGACCACACGATGTCGTAGATCGCGGGGATCAGCAGGGAGATGCCCTCCACCGGCTCGCTGTGGTCCTCCTCGACAGCCGCTCGCACGACGGCCGGGACTGCCGCGGTGATCACGAGAAGAGGAAGCCGGTGATCAGGCCGAGAAGACCGAGGACCTCGACGAACCCGATGCCGATGAACATGGTGGTGCGGAGCTGGCCCGCCACCTCGGGCTGGCGCGCGATGCCCTCGATCGTCTTGCCGATGAGGATGCCCAGGCCGATACCGGGGCCGATCACGGCGAGGCCGTACCCGATGGTCGCGACGTTGCCGTTGACCTCGGCCAGAATGGTGGTGTCCACGATCTCTCGTTCCTTCCGTAGGGCGCCCCACCGGATCGGCGGGGCGTCTCGTGCCGCGGGGCCGGCGACGGCGCCCGCTGCGATGTGCTGGGTCAGTGCTCCGCTTCGACGGAGAGGTTCAGGTACACCGCGGTCAGGACCACGAAGATGTACGCCTGCAGCGCCGCCACGAAGACCTCGAACAGGGTGAGCGCGATGGCGCTGACGAACGTCAGCGCGCCGAACGCCTTCATGGCGGGCGCCGCCTCGAGCACGAAGTAGTGGGTGGCCGAGAAGGTCAGCACGAGCATCAGGTGCCCGGCGACCATGTTGGCCATGAGTCGGATGGCGAGGGTCGCGGGCCGCAGCACGAACACCGTGAGGAACTCGATGGGCGTCAGCAGCACATACATGAACGCCGGCACCCCGGGGGGGAACAGGTTGTTCTTGAGGAAGCCGCCGACGCCGTGCGCGCGGACCCCCGCCCCGAGGTACATGACGTAGACCCACAGCGCCAGCATGATCGGCAGGCCGATCAGCGACGTCCCGGCGATGTTGAGGAACGGGATGATGCCGGTGAGGTTGAACGCCAGGATCGCGAAGAACAGGGTCGTGAGCAGCGGCACGTACTTGCGCGCGCGCTCGGCCCCGAGGATCTCCTGGGCGACGTTGATCCGCACGAAGTCGAGCAGGAGCTCCACGACGCTCTGGCTGCGGCCCGGCACCAGGCGGGCCCGGCGCGCCAGGAGGACCATGACGATCACCAGCGTCAGCGCGGCGATCAGCCGGACGAGCTGGAGTCGGTTGACCTCGAGGAAGGACCCCTCGAAGAGGATGGGAGCCGGGAAGAAGTCGGCGATCGTGGGGGTGTGGAAACCCTCGCCCTCACCCGCGGCGGCGGGCAGGATCGTCGCAAGGCTGGACAGGGGTGCTCCCGGGGTTCATGGCTCCGTCGGACGGTCGCATGCACGCGCGCCGTCGGGCCTTGCCGTCATGGATCGGGGACAGCGTAACGCATGCGATACGCCTCTCCGCGCCGCTCCGACGGCCTGGTCAGGCGGGCCCGGAACCGTCCGACGCCGGGGTCACGTAGGGCACGCGTCCGACCCGGACGGCGCGCAGATCCAGCAGCGCCGAGCCGATGACACCCGCGAACAGCACCGCCGCCAGCACGCCCCGGTGGTAGAAGTCCTCACCCCGGATGAGCGCCAGCACCGCGATCAGCACGACCACCTTGGCGAGCCAGCTGCCCATCACCACGGCCGCCATCGTGGTGGCCGGGGCGCGGGACGTCACGAGCATCGACACCACCGTGGTCCCCGAGAACAGCAGGGCCAGGCCGACGCCGATCAGGGCACCCCAGACACCAGCGGTGCCGGCGATCGCGTAGCCGATGCCGACCCCGAGGACGGTGAGCAGCGCGAGCAGCACCAGCATGTCGCGCAGGGCGGTCCGGAAGACCGCGTGCACCGGGTCGGGCGCCGGGGCGGTGGCGTCGGGCGGGGTCATGGGTGGATCCCTTCGTGGTGGTCGGCGCGCGCCCCGGTGTCACGGCGGGCGCGGTCGACGGGGGCAGCGGGGGTGTCCCCCGTCCCCGCGTCGGTCGGGACGGGCAGCCCGGCGTCCGAGTCGGCGGCGGGGTCCGCGGCGCGGACCCGGCCGCGCAACGGTCCCAGCGTGAGCAGGGCCGCCACGAGCGCGGCGGCCCCGAGCACGACGAGGACCGTCGTCGTGGACAGCAGGACGAGGGCGGCCGCACCGAACGCGAACACCGCCGTCCACAGGTACATGATGACGACCGCTCGGCGGTGGGAGTGCCCCAGCTCGAGCAGCCGGTGGTGCAGGTGCAGGCGGTCGGGGTGGAACGGGGACCGTCCCGCGCCCACCCGGCGGATCACCGCCAGGCCCATGTCCAGCAGCGGCAGCATCAGGACCGCGATCGGCAGCAGGATCGGCAGGAAGGCCGGCACCGTCTGCCGGGGCGTGACGAGCTCGAGGTTCTGCAGGTCGATCTGGCCCGTGACGACGATCGCGGCGGACGCGATCACGAGCCCGATGAGCATCGAGCCGGAGTCCCCCATGAAGATGCGTGCGGGGAAGAAGTTGTGCGGCAGGAACCCCAGGCACGCGCCGACGAGCGCCGCGATCACGACGGTCGCGAGGTTGGAGACGTCGGTCGGGGTGGACTCGCGCGACAGCAGGTAGGTGTAGACGAAGAAGCCGGTGCCGCCGATCGCGATCACGCCGGCCGCCAGGCCGTCCAGGCCGTCGACGAAGTTGACCGCGTTCATCGCGACCACGACGGACACCACCGTGACGAACAGCGACAGCCGTGGCGACCCGATGAACAGGCCGTCCCCGACCGGCAGCTGGTACAGCTGCACGCCCTGCAGCGCGAGGAAGCCGCCCGCGAGCGACTGGCCCGCGAGCTTCGTCATCCAGTCCAGGTCCCAGATGTCGTCGGCCACGCCGAGCAGGCACACCATCGCCGCCGCGCCGACGATGCCCCAGGCACGCCCGGTGTCCTCGAACACCCCGCGCAGGAAGGGGATCTGGCTGGCCACCGCCATCGCGATCGCCAGGCCGCCGAGCATCGCCAGGCCACCGAGCCGGGGGGTCGGCACGGCGTGCACGTCGCGGTCGCGCAGCGCGGTGATGGCGCCGGTGCGCAGCGCGACCCATCGGGCCACCGGCGTCAGCAGGTAGGTGACCGCCGCGGCCACGAGCAGGACGAACAGGTAGACCCTCACCCGGCGTCGTCCCGGGTGCCGGGCGGCGCCGCACGCGTGGGGTCCACGTCGTCCGGGCGGGTCGGGTCGATCGCGTCGGCCTCGGTGGCGGTGGCGGCGTCGGTGGCGGTGGCCTCCGTGGCGGCGGCGGCGGGCGCGTGGGCGTCGGCTGCCGGCGGGGCGTCCTCGCCGGGGTCCACCACAGGCGCGACGGCGCGCAGCGCGGTCAGCGGGACCGCGCCGACGCGGACCAGGCGCAGGAGGTCTCCTGTCGCGTCGACGATGGTCGAGGCGATCCCGCCCGGCACCTGCCCGGCGTCGAGGTACACCTGGACGCTGGCGCCCAGGTCCTCCCACGCGGCGGCCGCCGTGAGCGCCGCGGGCCGGCCGGTGAGGTTGGCGCTGGAGACCGCGAGGGGGCCGGTGCGCCGCAGCACCGCGAGCGCGGCGGGGTGGTCCGGCATCCGCAGGGCGACGGTGCCGTGCGTCTCGCCCAGGTCCCACGCGAGCGACGGCTGTGCGCGCAGGATGACGGTCAGCCCGCCCGGCCAGAACGCCTCCACCAGCGACCGGACGGCGTCGGGCACGTCCGTGGCCAGCCCGTCCAGGGTCCGCAGGTCGGGCACCAGCACCGGTGGGGGTGCCTGCCGGCCGCGGCCCTTGGCGGCGAGCAGCGCGGTCACGGCGGGTGGGGTGAACGCGTCGGCGCCGATCCCGTAGACGGTGTCGGTCGGCAGCACCACGAGGCCGCCGCGCGCGACGACGTGCACGGCCTCGTCGATGGCGGGGCCCCAGGCGGCGGGGTCACGGACGTCGCGCAGACGGTCGGGCACGGTCACGACGGCGAGTGTTTCATGTCGTCGTGCGCAGCAGGGGACGCCGCGTGCGGCGCGCGCCGGGCCACCACCATCCGGGGGCGCCCGGTCAGGTCGTCCTCGGTCCGGGCCGGTCCGAACGCCCCCGTGGCGTCGACGATCGCCCGGGCACCGGCGGCCTGCACCTCGGCGTGCTCCATGACCAGCAGACCACCCGGACGCAGCAGGCGGGCCGCGGCGCCCACGATGCCACGCGGGACCTCCAGGCCGTCCGGCCCGAGCCCGTACAGCGCGACGGCCGGGTCGTGCCGGGCGACCTCGGGGTCCACCGGGACCGCACCCGGGGGAACGTAGGGCGGGTTGGACACGACGACGTCCACGGTGCCGTCGAGCGCGGTGAGCGCGGTTCGGGCGTCCCCCCGGTGCAGGGTGACCCGGTGCCCGTCGAGGTTGCGGGCGGCCCACCCGTGCGCGGCGGCGTCCAGCTCGACGGCGTGCACCCGTGCGCCGGGGACCTCGGTGGCGACGGCGAGCGCGATCGCCCCGGACCCCGTGCACAGGTCCACCACGAGCGCGCCACCGGTGCGGGCGGACGCCTCGGCGGCCGCCGCGATCGCGATGCCGGCGACGGCCTCGGTCTCCGGGCGGGGGACGAAGACGCCGGGGCCGACCGCGACCTCGATCCCGCGGAACGGCGCGCTGCCGACCAGGTGCTGCAGCGGCACCCGCTGCGCCCGGCGGGCGACCAGCGCCGCCAGGCCCGCCGGCGCCGGACGACCCAGCGCGACCGCGACGCCGAGCTCGCCCCGGCCCACCCCGAGCAGGTGCGCCGCGAGGATCTCGGCGTCGACCCGGGGGGAGCTGACGCCGGCCGCGGCGAGCACGGACTCGGCCTCGCGCAGCGCGGCGCCCAGCGCCGTCGACCGCACCGACGAGGCCGGCCGGGTCGGTGGCTGCGGCTCGCTCACGCGCCCGCGACGGCGAGGCGGGCCGCCTCGTCGGCGTCGATGGCGGACCGCACCACCGCGTCGAGGTCGCCGTCGAGCACCGTGTCCAGGTTGTAGGCCTTGTAGCCGGTGCGGTGGTCGGCGATCCGGTTCTCGGGGTAGTTGTAGGTGCGGATCCGCTCGGAGCGGTCCACCGTGCGCACCTGGGACCGCCGGGCCTCGGACGCCGCGGTGGCGACCTCCTCCGCACGCGCGGCCAGCAGCCGCGCGCGCAGCACGCGCATCGCCTGCTCGCGGTTCTGCAGCTGCGACTTCTCGTTCTGCATGGACACGACGATGCCGGTCGGCAGGTGCGTGATGCGCACCGCCGAGTCGGTGGTGTTCACCGACTGCCCACCCGGGCCGGACGACCGGTACACGTCGATGCGCAGGTCCCCCGGGTCGATCTCGACCTCACCGGGGTCGTCGACCTCGGGCAGGACCAGCACGCCCGCCGCGGAGGTGTGGATCCGGCCCTGCGACTCGGTGACCGGCACCCGCTGCACGCGGTGCACCCCGCCCTCGTACTTCAGGCTCGCCCAGACGCCGTCGCCGGCGTCGGCCAGCTGGCCGCGGGCCTTGATCGCGACCTGCACGTCCTTGTACCCGCCGAGGTCCGACTCGGTGGCCTCGATGAGCTCGGTGCGCCAGCCGCGCCGCTCGGCGTACCGCAGGTACATCCGCAGCAGGTCGCCGGCGAAGAGCGCGGACTCCTCCCCGCCCTCACCGGCCTTGATCTCCAGGATGACGTCGCGGGCGTCGTCCGGGTCGCGCGGGATCAGCACCCGGCGCAGACGCTCGGCCGCTGCCTCCACGCCGTCGCGCAGCGCGGGCAGCTCCGCGGTGTAGGCGTCGTCGAGCTCGGCGATCTCGGTCGCGTCGGCCAGGTCGGTGGTGGCCTGCTCCCACGCGCGGTACGCCGCCACGACCTGGCCGAGCTCGGCGTACCGGCGCCCGAGGACGCGCGCCCGGCCCGCGTCGGCGTGCACCGACGGGTCGGCGAGCTGCTGCTCGATGTCGGCGTGCTCGGCGAGCAGCGGCTCGACCGTGGCGAAGGCCTCGCTCATGGGTGGTCCTCAGGGTCGGGGGGGACGGCGACATGCCGGGCGGTGACGCCCGGGTACGACAAACGCCGGTGGCCCCCGCGCCGCCATGGAGGGCGACTACGGGGACCACCGGCGTCGGGGGCCTTACTGCTGCGCTGCGGGCTTCTTGCCGTAGCGGGCCTCGAAGCGGGCCACGCGGCCACCGGTGTCGAGGATCTTCTGCTTGCCCGTGTAGAACGGGTGGCAGGCGCTGCACACGTCGGCGCGGATCTCGCCGGACGGCTCGGTCGAGCGCGTGGTGAACGTGTTCCCGCAGGTGCAGGTCACGGTCGTGTCCACGTAGGTCGGGTGGATGTCCTTCTTCACGGTGCTTCTCCTTGGGTTTCGTCCCCGGGTCGCAGGCACGGCGTGCTCCGCGTGAACCGGTGACCAGCCGAACACGATGCCAGAACGCGGCCGTCCGGCGAAATCATCCGTCGCCCACCGGTGCCGCACGTGACGTGCGGCACGCGGCGTCAGTCGTGGCCGTGGGTGCCGTGGCTCCCGTGGCTGGGCGCGCTGGGGGTCGTCTTCTGGACCTGGAGCAGGAACTCGACGTTGGAGTGCGTCTCGCGCAGCTTGGTCAGCAGCAGCTCGATCGCCTGCTGCTGGTCCAGTGCGCTCATCACCCGTCGCAGCTTCCAGCTGATCTTGAGCTCGTCGGCGGGGATGAGGATCTCCTCGCGACGCGTGCCCGACGCGTCCACGTCCACGGCCGGGAAGATCCGCTTGTCGGCGAGCTGCCGGGAGAGCTTGAGCTCCATGTTCCCGGTGCCCTTGAACTCCTCGAAGATGACCTCGTCCGCCTTCGAGCCCGTCTCGACGAGCGCGGTCGCCAGGATGGTCAGCGAGCCGCCGTTCTCGATGTTGCGGGCGGCACCGAAGAAGCGCTTGGGCGGGTAGAGGGCGCTGGAGTCGACACCACCGGACAGGATCCGGCCGGACGCGGGCGCCGCGATGTTGTAGGCGCGGCCCAGGCGGGTGATCGAGTCGAGCAGCACCACGACGTCCTGGCCGAGCTCCACCAGTCGCTTGGCGCGCTCGATGGCGAGCTCGGCGACCGTGGTGTGGTCGTCCGCCGGCCGGTCGAAGGTCGACGCGATGACCTCACCCTTGACCGTGCGCTGCATGTCGGTGACCTCCTCGGGGCGCTCGTCGACGAGCACGACCATGAGGTGGACCTCGGGGTTGTTCGTGGTGATCGCGTTGGCGATCGCCTGCAGCACGAGCGTCTTGCCGGCCTTGGGCGGGGACACGATCAGCCCGCGCTGGCCCTTGCCGATCGGCGCGACCAGGTCGATCACGCGCGTGGTGAGGATGTTGGCCTCGGTCTCCAGACGCAGGCGGTCCTGCGGGTACAGCGGCGTCAGCTTGCCGAAGTCGGCCCGCTGGCGCGCCTGCTCCGGGTTCATGCCGTTGACCGTGTCGAGCCGGACCAGCGCGTTGAACTTGCTGTGCCGGCCCTGGCTCTGGTTGGGCTGGTCGCCCTCGCGCGGCTGGCGGACGGCGCCGGTGACGGCGTCGCCCTTGCGCAGGCCGGCCTTCTTCACCTGGCCCATCGTCACGTAGACGTCGCTCTCGCCGGGCAGGTACCCCGTGGTGCGGACGAACGCGTAGTTGTCCTTGATGTCCAGGATGCCGGCGACGGGCAGCAGGACGTCGTCGTCGCTGACCTCGACCTCGTCGTAGCCGGCGAGGTCGCCGGTGGGTCGGCCGCCGCGGCCGCGCTTGGGGCGCTCGCGGTCGCGGTAGCGGTCCCGGTTGCGCCGCCGACGGCCGCCGCGCTCCTCGTCGTCGCCGTCGGGGTAGGACGCCTGGCCCGGCTGCTGACGGCCGCGCTGCCCGGCGCCGTTCGGGTCGATGCCGTTCTGGCCGGCGCCGTTCTGGCTGACACCGTTCTGGCCGGCACCGTTCTCGCCGGCGCCCTGCTGCTGTCCTTCGGGCTGGCCGCCCTGGTTGGACGAGCCGTCGACGGGACGCGTGTCGCCCTCACCACGGGCCGCCCCGCGGTCCCGGCCGGAGCGCCGCGATCCGCGCTCGGCGCGCTCGCCCGTGACGGCGCCCACAGCCTCCGCCGCGCGCGCGGCGCGGTCGTCCCGGCCGGTGTCGCGACGCTCGCTTGCGGGCAGCGGGAGCTCGATGTCGATGCGCGGCAGTCGCTCGTCCGCGACGTCACGACGGGGGCGCTGCCGCTCCGTGGTCTCGGCGGCGGGTCGCTCCGGCGTCGTGGTGGCGGGTGCGGGCTGGGTGGTCGTCGTGGCGGCCGGACGGTCGGCCGTCTCGGACGCCGTGGTCGCGGGCGCCGGCTGGGTGGTCGGTGCGGCCTGCGGCTGGGTGGCGCGGCGGCTGCGGGTGGCGGGCCGCTGGACGGGCTCACCCGACCCCGAGGTCGTCGTCGACGTCGTCGCCGGGGCGTCGTCGCCCGCCGGACGCGCGGTGCGCGTGCCGGCGCCGCCGCCACGCTTGGTCCTGATGGCGTCCACGAGGTCGCTCTTGCGCATCTTGGACGTACCCGTCACGCCGAGCTGCGAGGCGAGCGCCTGCAGCTCGGGCAGGCGCATCGCGGAGATCGCGGCGCCCCGGGTGGAGCCACCGGCAGCCGCTGCGTCCTGCGCAGCGCCGCTCACGGTGGCGTCGATGGTGTCAGTCACGAAGGATCCTTCCCCCTCGTCGGCGGCCGGCTCGTTCAGGTCGGCGGGCCGCGTGTCGACGTCCGACACCAGACGGCCGGACGTTGCCTCAGCCTCGCCCTGGCGGCGTACGACGACGTCGGGCGTTGCGGGGCTGATGAGCCTCCGGTCCGGCAGGCTGCGAGGCACGCAGCGCACGAGAGCCGAGATCCTGGGGGCCTGGTCACTCTAGCACCGCGGGCTCGGCGCCCATGCCCGCCGTGCACATTCACCCGTCCGGGCGCGGCGGTCACCTGTGCACTCGCCGGCGCCCTCGTGGGACGACGAGCCGCCTGCTCAGCGCACCATGCGCTCGACCGTCGCACCGTCCCGGTCGACGCCGGGGACCAGCACGTGCCACCCGCCCATGGTCGGGCCGAGCACCTCCCGGACCGCGTCGTCCGCGTCGGTCGCGGCGTCCCCCGTGCCTCCCGTCGTCCGGGCCAGGGCGAGCACCGTGGGACCCGCGCCGGAGACCACCGCGGCGACCCCGCGCCCGCGCAAGGCGTCGACCAGGGCGACGCTCTCGCGCATTGCCGGTGCCCGGTAGGACTGGTGCAGCCGGTCCTCGGTGGCCGCGAGCAGCAGGTCGGGCCGGCGCCCGAGCGCGTGCACCAGCAGCGCGGCACGGCCGACCGCGAAGGCGGCGTCGCGGTGCGGCACGGTCGCCGGCAGCAGCCCGCGCGCGGTCGACGTGGCCAGGCGCACGCCCGGCACCAGGATGACGGGCGCGACGTCGGCGTGCGTGTCCACCTGCACGGCCCGGGCGCCACCCGGTTCGCACCACGCGACGGTCGCGCCGCCGAGCAGCGCGGGCGCGGCGTTGTCCGGGTGGCCCTCCACGTCGGTGGCCAGCCGCAGGACCGTGTCGTCGTCGAGCGCGTCGGGGTCGGCGATGAGGCCGCGTGCCGCGAGCAGTCCGGCGACGACCGCCGCGGCGGAGGAGCCCAGCCCGCGCCCGTGCGGGATGCGGTTCGTGCAGACCAGGTGCAGGCCGGTCTGGGGTGCACCGACGTGGTCGAGCGCGAGGCGCAGCGCACGCACGACCAGGTGCGAGTCGTCGTCGGGCACCTCGCCCGCCCCTTCGCCGCGGACGTCGACGACCACACCCGGGGTGCCGAGCGCGCGCACCTCGACCTCGTCGTGCACCGCGAGCGCCAGTCCGAGGGCGTCGAAACCGGGTCCGAGGTTCGCGCTCGTCGCCGGCACCCGGACCCGGACGTGGTCGGTCCCGAGCCTCACCGCAGCCGTCCCGTCACGGGTCAGGACAGGTCGAGGGCGTCGGCGATCGACACCACGTCCGGGCTCACCCGCACGGGGACGATCTCGCCGCCGTCGGCCGTGCGCAGGGCCCACTGCGGGTCCTTCAGACCGTGCCCGGTCACCGTGACGACGATCCGCGCACCGGCCGGCACCCGGCCCTGCTCGGCCAGCATGAGGATGCCGGCGACGCCCGCGGCGGACGCGGGCTCGACGAACACGCCGCACTCGTTGGACAGCACCCGGTGCGCGGCGAGGATCTGGTCGTCGGTGACCGCCTCGATGAGCCCGCCGGAGGTGTCGCGCGCCGTCTCGGCCTGCTTCCACGACGCGGGGTTGCCGATCCGGATGGCCGTCGCGATCGTCTCGGGGTGGGTCACCGGGTGCCCGGCCACGATCGGCGCGGCGCCGGCGGCCTGGAAGCCCCACATGGTGGGGGCCCGGGTGGCCGGACCGTCGGCCGCGTACTCGGTGTAGCCCTTCCAGTACGCGGTGATGTTGCCCGCGTTGCCGACCGGCAGCACGTGCACGTCCGGGGCGTCACCGAGGGCGTCGACCACCTCGAACGCACCGGTCTTCTGGCCCTCGATGCGGTCGGGGTTGACCGAGTTGACGAGCTCGACGCCGTACGCGTCGGCGAGCTTGCGGGCAGCCACGAGGCAGTCGTCGAAGTTGCCGTCCACCTGGAGCAGGCGGGCACCGTGCGCGACGGCCTGGCTGAGCTTGCCCATCGCGATCTTGCCGTCCGGGACCAGGACGGCGCACAGCATGCCGGCCGCGGTCGCGTAGGCCGCCGCGGACGCCGAGGTGTTCCCGGTCGACGCGCACACCACCACCCGGGCGCCGCGGCCCGCCGCGGCGGAGATCGCGGTGGTCATGCCGCGGTCCTTGAACGACCCGGTCGGGTTCATGCCCTCGACCTTGAGATGGACGTCGGCGCCGGTCCGCTCGGACAGCGCGCGCGCCGGGACGAGCGGCGTGCCGCCCTCCCCCAGCGTGATGACCGTGTCGGTCAGGTGCGCAGGCAGTCGGTCGGCGTACTCGGCGATGACGCCGCGCCACTGGTGGGCCATCAGCTTCCCTCGACTCGTAGGACGGAGCGCACGGCCAGGACCGCGTCGAGCTCGGCGACGGCCTGCACCGTGGCGGCGAGCGCGGCGTCGGTCGCCGAGTGCGTGGTGATGATCAGGTGGGCGACGCCGCTCGTGGTCGCGCCGCCCGCGGCCTGCGACTGCCGGACGGCCTCGATCGACACCCCGTGGTCGGCCAGCGCGGCCGCCACCTGGGCGAGCACGCCCGGCCGGTCGACGACGTCGATCCGCACGCTGTAGCGGGTCAGGGCCGCTGAGGCAGGCAGCACGGGCAGGTCCGCGTAGCTCGACTCCACCGGTCCCCGGCCACCCAGCACGCGGTTGCGGGCGGCCGACACGACGTCGCCGAGCACCGCGGAGGCCGTGGGCGTCCCACCCGCACCGCGGCCGTAGAACATGAGCTCACCGGCGGACTCGGCCTGGACGAACACCGCGTTGAACGCCCCGCGCACCCCGGCCAGCGGGTGCTCGACGGGCACCAGCGCGGGGTGCACGCGCACCGAGACGCCGTCGTCGGTGCGCTCGGCGATCGCGAGCAGCTTGACGACGTGGCCGGTGCTGGCCGCCCAGGCGACGTCGTCGGCGGTGACGGCCGTGATGCCCTCGCGGTGCACGTCCTCGAGCGGGACGCGGATGTGGAAGGCGAGCGAGGCGAGGATCGCGGCCTTGGCGGCGGCGTCGAAGCCCTCGACGTCGGCCGTCGGGTCCGCCTCGGCGTAGCCCAGCTCCTGCGCCTGCCGCACCGCGGCGGCGAGGTCGAGCCCGCCCGTGGCCATCTGGTCGAGCACGTAGTTGGTGGTGCCGTTGACGATCCCGACGATGCGCTGCACGCGGTCGCCGGCGAGGGACTCCCGCACCGGCCGGACGATCGGGATGGCGCCGGCCACGGCCGCCTCGAAGTACACGTCCACGCCGGCCGCGTCCGCCGCGGCGTACAGGGTGGGACCGTCCGCGGCGAGCAGCGCCTTGTTCGCGGTCACCACCGAGGCCCCGGCGGCGATCGCCCGCAGCAGCAGGGTGCGCGCCGGCTCAAGGCCGCCGATGACCTCCACGACGATGTCCGCCTGCTCGACGAGCGAGTCGGCGTCCGTGGTGAGCAGCGCCGGGTCGACGCCGTCGCGCGGTGCCGTGACGTCGCGGACCGCGATGCCGGTCAGCTCCAGCGGGGCGCCTACGCGGGCGGCGAGGTCCTCGGCCTGCTCCCGCAGGAGCCGCGCGACCTGGGTACCCACCACGCCACAGCCCAGCAGGGCGATGCGCAGAGCCGGGGCTGGCACGGTGAAGCACCTCCAGGGTCGTGGTCGGTCGTTGTCGAATTCGTCCGGCGGGCACGCCCGCGGGGACGTCCGGCGCCGAGGCGATCCTCCCGGCTTGGCCGACTCCCCGACCCGGCGTCTCACCATACGGGTGGTCCGCCATCGGTTCGGCGCGGCGGACGGGCGTTGCCGCGCGCGGACGGGCGTTGCCGACTGCGCTCGGCGGGCGGGCGGTGCCCCTCGCGCCCCGCCGAGCGCAGGCGGGCGGTGCCCCTCGCGCCCCGTGCCCGCTCACGGGGCACGAGCCGGCACGGGCTGCACTCCCGGGAGAACGGGCCCCGACCGATCGAGCACGCGCCTCGACCGTTCACGGAAGGTGCAGGTCACCGACGTGAGGCCGCGACCACGGGCTCCGGACGCCGGGCCGCGTGCGGGTGCACGGGTCCCAAGCCGCGGGCGACCGGTCCGCGGCTCGTCACCGCGCGGCGGCGAGGCCGAGCGGGTGATCGCGAGGTCGCGGCGGTGGCCCTCGTGGTGGTGGAAGCTGCACAGCAGGACGCCGTTGTCGACGCTCGTCGACCCGGTGTCGCGTTCCCACCAGTCGATGTGGTGGATCTGGTACCACGGAGCGCGCGTGTGGCACTCCGGCCAGGCGCACTCGCGGTCACGCGCGATGACCGCCCGCCGCTGCTCCCCCGAGAAGAGACGCTGCGTACGCCCGACGTCCAGCGGGACACCGGTCGCGTCGACGGCGATCCGGGTGATCGTGCAGTCACCCATGACGGCCGCGACCTCGCTCGCCGGGACGGGGGTCCCGTCCGCCAGCGTCGCGAGCGGGTACCCCTGCACCGCGGCAGACCGCGGGCAGTCGGACTCGGGGGCGTCAGCCAGGCCGGACGCAGCCAGACCGCCCGCACTCTCGCTCGGCGACGAGGACCGTGGCACGGGCAGCCGCCAGCCGGTCCAGCGCCCGATCCAGCCGGCCCAGCACGGTCCGTCGATCGGCCTCGGACCAGCTGCGAGCCTCGGTGACCAGTGCGGCCAGCCGCACGGTCGCGGCACCGAGAGCATCGGCCTGGGCGAGTGCGGCGTCCGCGGACGACGACGCCTGCAACGGCCCCTCGACGGGCCGCGCGTCGGCGACGTGAAGCGGCTCGGTGCCCGCCACCCGGACCACTCCAGCCGTTTCGAACATCTGTTCGAAGTCCAGCGACGAGCGCCGGCACGCGTATCGCCCGGCCCCAACCTGTGGACGAGCCACGAGCCACGAGCCCGAGCCACGACCCCGCGTCACCCCTGGTCGAGGGCCAGCAGGTCCTCCTCGGTCTCGCGCCGCACGAGCACCCGCACGACGCCGTCGCGCACCGCGAGGACCGGCGGACGCGGCAGGTGGTTGTAGTTGGACGCCATGGACCGGCCGTACGCGCCGGTGACCGGCACCGCCAGGAGGTCGCCCGGGGCGACGTCCGCGGGCAGGGCGACGTCGTGCACGACGATGTCGCCGCTCTCGCAGTGCTTGCCGACGACGCGCGAGCACGCCGTCTGCGCGGACGCGACCCGCGAGGCGACCGTGGCGGTGTACTGCGCGCCGTACAGCGCGGGCCGCAGGTTGTCGCTCATGCCGCCGTCGACCGAGACGTACGTGCGCGTGAACGGTCCGTCGTCGCCGTCGACGGTCACCGGCTTGACGGTGCCCGCCGTGTAGAGCGTGAAGGTCGTGGGTCCCACGATCGCGCGGCCGGGCTCGATCGAGATGCGCGGGACCGGGGTGCCGAGCTCGGCGCACACCGCACCGACGGTCGCGGCCAGCCGGCCGGCCACCGTCGCGGGGTCCAGCGCCGTCTCCCCCGGCAGGTAGGCGACGCCGTACCCGCCGCCGAGGTCGACCTCGTCGGCGAGGTAGCCGCTGGCCGCGTGCAGGTCGGCCCGCAGCCGCAGCAGCGTGCGGGCGGCCTCCTCGAAGCCGGCGGGGTCCAGGATCTGCGACCCGATGTGGGAGTGGATGCCGAGCAGGGTGAGCTCGGGACGGTCCAGCACCGCGCGCAGCGCGGCCATCGCCTGGCCGCCGGCCACCGACAGCCCGAACTTCTGGTCCTCGTGCGCGGTCGAGATGTACTCGTGCCCGCCGGCGTGCACGCCGGTGGTGACCCGGACCATGACCGGTGCCCGCAGGCCGGTCCGCGCGGCGACGTCGGCGATCCGGTCCACCTCGGTGAGGGAGTCCACGATCAGCCGTCCCACGCCGGCCGCGAGCGCCCGCTCGATCTCCGCGTCGGACTTGTTGTTGCCGTGCAGGCCGATGTCCGCCCCGGGGACACCGGCCCGCAGGGCGACCGCGAGCTCCCCGCCGGTCGCGGTGTCGACCCGCAGGCCCTCCTCGTGCGCCCATCGCGCCACGGCGACCGACAGGAACGCCTTGCCGGCGTAGTACACGTCCACGCCGACGTCGAGCGGCTCGAACGCCGCGGTGAACGCATCGCGGTAGGCGCGGGCGCGGGTGCGGAAGTCCGCCTCGTCCAGCACGTAGGCGGGCGTCCCGTGCTCGCGCGCGAGGTCCCGGACGTCGACGCCGGCCACGGTCAGCGCGCCGTCGTCCCCGCGGCGCACACCGGACGCCCACACCTGCGGGTCCAGGTCCACCCCCTGGCCGGGGGCGACGCCCGTCGGCACGCTGACCGCGACGCCGCCGGACACGTCCTGGCGGCCGACGTCGGCGGCGGGCGTCACATGCGCTCCGGGGCGCTGACGCCCAGGAGGTCCAGCCCGTTGGCCAGGACCTGGCGCGTGGCGTCGTTGAGCCACAGCCGGGTGCGGTGGACGTCCGAGACGTCCTCGTCGCCGAACGGGGTGACGCGGCGCTGGTCGTACCACTTGTGGTAGCTGGAGGCGAGCTCCTCGAGGTACCGGGCGACCCGGTGCGGCTCACGCAGGTCCGCCGCCTGCGCCACGACGCGGGGGAACTCGGCGAGGGACCCGAGGAGCACGGTCTCGCTGGGGTGGTCGAGCAGCGCGGGGTCGAACCCGTCACCGCGGTGGACACCGGAGTCGGCGGCGTTGCGCGCGACGTTGACCGTCCGGGCGTGCGCGTACTGGACGTAGAACACCGGGTTCTCGTTGGTCGCCGTCGTCAGCAGGTCCAGGTCGATGTCGAGGGTGGAGTTCGCCGCCGAGCGGGCCAGGGCGTACCGGGCGGCGTCCACCCCGACGGCGTCGACCAGGTCGTCGATGGTGACGATCGTGCCGGCGCGCTTGGACATGCGGACCGGCTCGCCGTCCTTGACCAGGTTGACCATCTGCCCGATGAGGATCTCGAGGTTCACGCCGGGCGTGTCCCCGAACGCGGCGCACATGGCCATCATCCGGCCGATGTACCCGTGGTGGTCGGCGCCGAGCATGATGATCACGCGGTCGAAGCCGCGCTCGCGCTTGTCGAGGTAGTAGGCCAGGTCGCCGGAGATGTAGGCCGCCTGCCCGTCGGACTTGATGATGACCCGGTCCTTGTCGTCCCCGAAGTCCGTGGTCCGCAGCCAGGTGGCGCCGTCGGCCTCGAAGATGTGGCCCAGGTCCCGCAGGCGGGCGACCGCGCGGTCGACGGCCCCCGACTCGTGCAGGTGGTCCTCGTGGAAGTAGACGTCGAAGTCGACCCGGAAGTCGTGCAGCTTCGCCTTGATCTCGGTGAACATGAGGTCGACGCCGACCGCGCGGAAGACCTCCTGGGCGTCGTCGTCGGGCAGCGTCAGGGGGTCGGGCTCCCCCGCCGCGCGGCGGCTCGCGAGCACGGCGTCGGCGATGTCGGAGATGTACTGGCCGCCGTACCCGTCCTCGGGAGCCGGCTCGCCCTTGGCCCGGGCGAGCAGCGACCGCGCGAACCGGTCGATCTGGGAGCCGTGGTCGTTGAAGTAGTACTCCCGGGTGACCTCCGCCCCGGCCGCACCGAGCACCCGGGCGAGGGAGTCGCCGACGGCGGCCCAGCGCACCCCGCCGATGTGGATGGGTCCGGTCGGGTTCGCCGAGACGAACTCAAGGTTGATCCGCAG
Organism: uncultured Cellulomonas sp.; assembly: GCF_947494015.1. Taxonomy (GTDB): domain Bacteria; phylum Actinomycetota; class Actinomycetes; order Actinomycetales; family Cellulomonadaceae; genus Pengzhenrongella. The sequence continues at coordinate 34,879 of NZ_CANLTL010000008.1, forward strand.
GCCGGCGAGCGTCTGCGAGCGGCCGAAGGCGGCCCCGGCCTCGACGACGGAGCGGGCCAGCCCACCGGCGGCGGCGGTGTCCAGGGTGATGTTGAGGAAGCCGGGGCCGGCGACGTCGACCGCACCGACGCCCGCGACGCCGGACAGGCGACGCGCGAGCTCCTCGGCGAACGCGCGCGGGGTGGTGCCGGCCCGCTTGCCGAGCTGCATCGCGATGTTGGTGGCCCAGTCGCCGTGCTCGCGCTGCCGCGGACGCTCCACGTGCACGACGGCGGGGATCGCCGACGCGTCCAGGGCGAAGGTGCCGTCGTCGACGGCGGCGGTCAGGGCAGCGCGGAGAGCCTCGGAGAGCTCGGCAGGGGTCACGGCCTCAAGGTTACCGACCGGGTCGGGGGTCGACGTCGGGCACGGCGCCCCACCGGTCCTCGAGCATCGACGGCCGGCAGGCGGCGGCCGCGACCACCGCCATGAGCAGGACCGTCCCGATGAGGATGCCGAAGACCGGCGTCCAGGAGCCGGTGCGCTCGTGCAGCACGCCGGCGAGGACCGGCCCCGGGACGGACAGCGTGTACCCGATGCCCTGCACGAAGCCCGACAGCGACGTCGCCCCGGCAGACGTGCGCGTGCGCAGGTTGATCAGCGCGAGCAGCATCGGGAACGTGCCCGGCGCCAGGCCCAGCATGAGCATCCAGGCGGCCGTGCCGTGCGCCGGCGCGAGCAGCAGGCCGGCGTACCCGGCCACGAACAGCCCGGCGAGCACCAGGACGACCGGGTACGGGTTGCGCATCCGCGCGGCGAGCATCGGGCCGGCGAACGACAGCGGCAGCCCGAGGATCGCGAACAGGCCGAGCCAGCGTCCGCCGACCGACGGGTCCAGCCCGGCGTCGGCCAGCATCTGCGGCAGCCAGGCGAAGATCACGTAGGTGTTGAGCGAGTTCAGCCCGAACGTCACCGCCATGGCCCAGGCGAGCGACGTCCGCCACACCCGCCCGCCGGAGCGGTGCCGCGACGCCGGGCCGGCACCCCTCGCCGGGGACCGGGCCAGGATGCCGCGCAGGCTCGCCCGGGCCGCGCTGGACCGCGCGATGACCACGCACCACGGGACCACGGCGAGGAAGCCGATGACCGCCCAGGTCGCGATGGACACCCGCCACCCCGCCTGCCGGGCGATGGGCGCCGCGAGCACCGCGGGCACCGACGTGCTCACCGCCATGGCCATCGAGTAGACGGCGGTCACCGGGCCGATCCGGTCCGGGAAGTAGCGCTTGACCAGCGGCGGGAGCAGCACGTTGCCCATCCCCATGCCCGCGAGCGCGATCACCGACCAGCCCAGGAACGGCGTCGGCGTGCTCACCAGCGAGCGGGCGACCTCACCCACCCCGGACATCGCCATGGCCGCCACGAGGGTGGGCTCCAGCCCGGCCCGCCGGGCGACGATCGGCGCCACCGAGCCGAACAGCGCGAAGGAGGCCAGCGGCACGGCGCCGAGCACACCGGCGAGCGTCTCGGTCAGGTCGACGTCGGCGCGCACCGCGTCGAGGATCGGCGACACGGCGGCGACGGCGATGCGCAGGTTGAGCGCGACGAGCACGATCCCGGCGAGCACCACCCAGCGTCCGCGCCAGGGCGCGGGAGGGGTGGGCGTGGACACGAGGGACCATTCTGCGCTGGTCGCGGGCTCGCCGTGCACCGCGGCCACGCCGGGCGGGCCCGCTCGGGACGTGGTCGTGCCGCCTCGCACCGGGCGGCGCCCGGGTGCGGTAGTGTCTGGGGCCGTGCCGCGATGCGGTGCCCGCCCGCGTAGCTCAGTGGATAGAGCGTCTGCCTCCGGAGCAGAAGGTCGAAGGTTCGAGTCCTTTCGCGGGCACCCAGGTCCACTCACGTCCCCCGCCGCGATCGCGGCACGTCGCGTCATGCGGCGACATCCGGCCGGACGCCGTGCTCGCGCAGGACGGCGTCGAACAGGGCGCCCGGGATCCGGCTCCACCGGGGACCGACCGGACCGACGAACCGATCCGCGCCCCCGGTGGTCACCACGACGACGTCGTCGAACACGTGCTCGACGGGACGACTGAAGGCTCCCGGTGCGCCGGACCTACCGGGGGTGAAGGCCGTCGCCGGCAGCCCGCGGGCCACCAGGACCCGGATGGGCTCCGGACGTGTGCCCCACCCGCACAGCCACTCGCGTGCCCGCTCACCGTCCGGGCCGGGGACCGGGCACAGCGCACCGCCGGCACCGTGCACCGACCATCCCGCCGGCACCGGATCGAGCGCCGGCGGCTCGACGGTCGTGTAGCCGTCGTGGGAGTAGAGCGCCCGGACCGAGGACGGATCGCCCCCGAGGCTGCGGACGTGCTCGGCGACCTCGTCCAGCCAGGTGACGTAGGCGTCCTCCGCCACGCCGTAGGCGGCGATCACCGCACGGTCGGTGCACATCAGATGCTGCGACATGGGTGACCTCCGTGGCCGACCTGGGACTCTTCCGTCGGTCAGACCATGCCCCCGGCCACCCACACGCGACGCGACGCGAGCACCATCGCCGCAGGGGCGGCGCTCGCTACCCCACCAGGGTCGCCGTGCGGCGGGCCGCCTTGCGGATGCCCGCGCGCTCGTCGAGCCAGCCGCCGGCGATCCCGACCACCGGGAGCTTGCCGATGGCACGCGTGAGCAGGTTGCCCCGTGGCCGCTCGTCGAAGAGGTCGGACAGCCCGAACAGCGTGCGCGCGAGGCGCCACACCGTGCGGGCCGCCCGACGGGCGCCGCCCGCGAGCGTGGCACGGTCGCCCCCGTCGGGCTCCCCCTCGTCCGCCCCGCCCCCGTCGGGCTCCCCCTCGTCCGCCCCGCCCTCGCCCGGCCCACCCTCGCGCGGGTCGTCCTCGCCGTCGTCCGTGGTCAGCTCGCGCTCGGTGGCGTCGGAGGCCGGGACCGCGGCGTCGTCCGCGTCCAGGTCGCGACCGAACAGCACCTGGGCCAGCAACGGCACCCAGTCCCCGGGCGTGGTGCGCCCGTACTCCCGCGCCGTGGCGCACACGGCGAGCCCAGCGGCGGAGGCACCGAGCGCAGCCTGCAGCGGGACCCGGTCGGACAGCGCCCCGGCGAGGCGGGGAGCAGCGGCGGCGAGGCCGGCACTGACGCCGATCCGGGTCACCCACCAGTCGACGCGCCGCTGGACGGGCACCTCGCCCCACCGGAGGGAGGCGGGCGTGACGTCGCCCAGGGCGCGATCGCGCAGCGCATCCAGCGCCCGGGCCCGGGAAGCCCGCGGTGGGCGGCGGGTCGTCGTCCAGACCGAGCCAGCGCTCCGGGTCGGTCAGGACGTGCTGGACCATTCCGGCGTAGACGCCGAGCGCACGGGCGATCTGGGCGTCGGTGACGGCGGGACTCGGGGACACTGCCGCTCCTCGGGCTGGGGACGGGGCCGCACGGTGGTCGGCCGGCGCACACGAGCCGGGCACGCGTCGGCGCCGCGCCGCGCCGGGGCGGCGACCAGTCGACCACGCGACTCCCCCAGCCGCCCCTCGAGCGCCCGTCGGCCCGCGAGCGCCGTCGGCCACCCGGGCGACCACGACGTGAGCCGCGCCACCATCCGTGCACGCAGTGCACCGATGCACTTAGTGTAAGTACATGACCTTCGCGCCCCGGGCCGGCGACCGGCGCTCCGCCGTGCGCGAGCGCCACCACACGGCGATCCTCGCCGCCGCGGCCGAGCTCATGGACCAGACCGGCGGGGCCGGGTTCACGGTCGACGAGCTCGCGGCCCGCGCCGACGTGTCCCGGCGGACCGTCTTCAACCACTTCCCCTCGATGGACGACATCGTCACCGCCGTGTGCAGCGACGTGCTCGGGGCGATCGTCGTCAGCCTCGAGCAGCGCGCAGCGTCCATGCCCGTCGGCGACGCGCCCGCCACCACCCTCGTCGACGAGCTGTCCACGGCACTGGTGAGCACGGACCTGGTGGCCACCATGCGGTACCTCAGCCGCGTGCTCGGCGGGGACGACGGCCCCTCGCCGCGGGTTGCGGCCATGCTCCTGCGCGCGTCGACGGAGGTCGGCGAGGCGCTCACCGGCGTGGTGATGCGCCGGCACCCCGACGCCGACCCGTTGCAGGTCCACCTCCTGGTCGGCTCCGTGATGAGTGGCCTGGTGGTGATCCACCGGCACTGGCAGGAGGCGACCGGGGCGGCCGACGACGAGCGCTCGCGCCGGGTCTGGTCGGCCCTCCTCGACCGCCTGCTGGCGACCATCCGAGCCGGGTACGGCGCCGACCCCTCGTTGCGCGCCGTCCACTGACCCGCCGGTCCACCGGCACACCGACGCACCACCATCCCGCCTCACCCTCGAAGGACCACCATGGCTGAGCTCCTCCACCGCCTCGGACGCGCGTCCGCGCGCCACGCACGGACCGTGATCGCCGTCTGGATCGCCGTCCTCGTCCTGGCCGGGGGCGCCTACGCCGTCGGCGCCGGCACGCTGACCAGCGGTTTCGCCATCCCGGGGACGCCGACGACGCAGGTCACCGACCAGCTCCGGTCCGCGCTGCCCGAGGCGTCCGGCGGCACCGGGACGGTCGTGCTCAGCACCGAGGACGGCACCGCGTTCACGGCCGAGCAGCAGGCCGAGATCAGCGCGCTGATCGCCGACGTCACCGACGTGGACGGTGTCGAGGGCGGCGTGGACCCCTTCGCGACCGAGGCGGACCGCGCCGCGCAGCAGGAGGAGGTCGAGTCCGGCCGCGAGCAGCTCCAGGCGGCCCGGGCCGAGCTGTCCGCGGGCCAGGCCCAGCTCGACGCGGCGCGCGCACAGGCGGAGGAGGCGGGGGCCCTGGCCCAGGTGCAGGCCCAGCTCGACGCGCAGCAGGCCACCATCGACGAGGGCACGGCGCAGCTCCAGGCGCAGGCCGACCAGCTCGAGCGCGGCGCCGCCCTGCTGCGGATGGCGTCCGAGATCCGCCTGGTCTCCGCCGACGGGAGCACCGCGGTGGTGACCATCTCGTTCACCGCGCCGCAGATGGAGATCGAGCAGGAGACCAAGGACGCCGTCGTGGCCGCGTTCAGCAGCCAGACGATCCCCGGGGTCCAGGTCGACTTCTCTGCCGACCTGGTCACCGACGTCTCCGGGCTGCTCGGCGCCGGCGAGTTGATCGGGCTGGCCGTGGCGGCCGTCGTCCTGGTCGTCATGCTCGGCACCCTGCTCGGCGCGGGCCTGCCCATCCTGACCGCCGTCATCGGCGTCGGCATCGGGGCGCTGGGTGCGCTGGCGCTGTCCGGCGTCGTCGAGATGGCGTCCGTGACGCCGATCCTGGGGGTCATGCTCGGCCTGGCCGTGGGCATCGACTACTCGCTGTTCATCGTCAACCGGCACCGCCGCCAGCTCAAGGCCGGCCTGGAGGTCGAGGAGTCGATCGCCCTGGCCAACGGCACGTCCGGCAACGCCGTCGTCTTCGCCGGCGCGACCGTGCTGATCGCGCTGCTCGCGCTGAACATCACCGGCATCCCGTTCCTCGGCCTGATGGGCACGGTCGGTGCCCTGTGCGTCGCGATCGCCGTGCTCATCGCCGTGACCTTCACCCCCGCGCTGCTGCGCCTGGTCGGCCCCCGCATCCTCAGCCGCCGCGAGCGGGCCGCGATCGGCGGCCCGGCCGCGGCCGGGACCTCGGCGCACGGCGCCCATGTCGCGCGGGCGAGCACCACCCCGCGCCCGATGTCCACGGGCAGCGCGGTCGTGCGGGTGCTGGTCGGCATCGGGGCGCTGCTGGTGATCGCCGTGCCGGCCCTGGACCTGCGCCTGGGGCTGCCGGACGGCTCGTCGGAGCCGCACTCCTCGACCCAGTACCGCGCGTACTCGACCATCGCCGAGAAGTTCGGCGAGGGCCAGAACGGCACCCTGCTCGTCGTGGCGGACCTGCCGGGCAACCCCACCCAGGACGAGGCGCTCGACCTGCAGGTGCAGGTCGCCGAGGCGCTGTTCGCACAGGACGACGTCGTCGCCGTCGCGCCGATCGGCACGTCCCCGGACCGCACGCTCGCCGCGTTCCAGGTGCTGCCGGCGCAGGGCCCGACCACCGAGTCGACCGAGCAGCTCGTCCACCGGCTGCGCGACCTGTCGCCGCTCGAGGGCGAGTACCCGATCGGCGTCGCCGGGCAGGCCAGCGGAAACATCGACATCTCCGACAAGCTGGCCGCGGCACTGCCGGTCTACCTGGCCGTCGTGGTCGGCCTGTCGCTGATCATCCTCGTCCTGGTGTTCCGGTCCGTCTTCGTGCCGGTGGTCGCCACCCTCGGGTTCATCCTGTCCTTCTTCGCCGCGCTCGGCGGCGTGGTGGCGATCTACCAGTGGGGCTGGTTCGGCGGCGTGTTCGGCGTCGAGAGCCCCGGCCCGGTGCTGAACTTCCTGCCGACCATCCTCGTCGGCATCCTGTTCGGCCTCGCGATGGACTACATGCTCTTCCTCGGCTCGGGCATGCGTGAGGCGTACGCGCACGGCGCGCCGTCGCGGCTCGCCGTCGCGCAGGGCGTGCGGGCCGGACGCGCGGTCGTCACCGCGGCCGCGACGATCATGATCGCCGTCTTCGGCGGCTTCGTCTTCTCGCACCTGGCGATGATCCGGCCGATCGGGTTCGCGCTCGCCTTCGGCGTCCTCGTCGACGCGTTCGTGGTCCGGATGTTCCTCATCCCGGCGCTCATGCACCTGGTGGGCGACGGCGCGTGGTGGCTGCCGCGCTGGCTGGACCGCCTCCTGCCGGACGTCGACGTCGAGGGCGCGGCCCTGGAGCGGCGGCACCCGCACGTCGACGGTGCCACGGGCGGCGACGCCGTGACGGGGTCGACGGGTGGGCGTCCGACGGCCGACGGGGTCGACTCCGTCCGCGTGTAGGCGGCGTAGGCCCGGGCGGGCGGGCACGGACCGGCACGGGCGAGCACGGGCGGGCACGGGCGCGCGCAGGCGGGGACCCAGCGGCCGGGTGGAGAGCTTTCACCCGGCCGCGCACGCCCGTTCACCGGGCGTTCGCCCCGGCTCGGTACACCTGTCGGCATGGAGTCCATCTCGCTCGCGGACGTGTTCTGGACCGTGCTCGTGCTCGCCGGCCTGGTCGCGGAGGTGCTGGAGCGCCGCGCCCGTCGCGGCCACGCCCGGACCCCCGTCGCCGGCGTCCGCCTGGAGGATGCGCCCGCGCCGCCGCTGGCGCACCGGATCTAACCCGGCCGCTCCCGGCATCGAGGGGGGATGATGGTGGTCCGACCGAGACGGGAGGACCCCATGCGCACCCACCGCACGACGCCCACCATCGCCGCCGCAGGACTCGCCGCCCTGACGGTGCTGGCCGGCTGCTCCGTCGACACCCCCGACGTGGACGGCGTCCGCCAGTCCGTCGGGTCCGCGGTCGACGACGCCCGCGCGGCCGCCGACCAGGCCCGCGCCGCCGCGGAGGAGGCCCGGTCGGCGCTCGACGGCGCCGCGGACTGGCTCGACGACGTCGCCCCCGAGGCCCGGAGCGCCGTGCAGGACGCCGTCGACTCCTCGTCCCAGGCGCTCGAGGACGCGACCCGCGCCCTCGACGAGGCGACCCCGGCCGATGCGGAGGCCGCACGCGCCGAGGCGGAGCAGGCCCTCGCCGACGCCCGCACCCGGCTGGACGACGCGCGCGCCCGCCTGGACGAGGCCGCGGGCTCGGTCGACGGCGCGGCCGCGTCCGGCCTCGAGGAGCTCGCCCGGGCCGTCGACGACCTCGCCGCGCGGCTGCGTCAGAGCGGCGGCTGACCGCGGTTTCACCCGTCTGCCCGCACGTCTCACCCGCTGCGGGTCTCCACGGCGGCGGCCCGACGGCCGATGGTGGAGTCATGACGCACCACCCGGGGTCGCAGCGGCGCCCGCACCAGACCCCCTCGTGGTGGGTGGTCGGCGCGTGGGCGTCCCTCGTGCTGCTCGCGGCCGGCGGGCTGGCCGGCGCCGCCGGCCTCGGCTGACGCCGTCCGACTACCCGCGCGCGAGCGCCGGCTCGCCCGAGCGCCGGCCGCTGTGGTGCCATCCCCCGCGCCGGTAGGCGGGGGTGGCCACCGCGAGGACCGCGACCGCGACGGCAGCGGCACCGGCCATCACGACCGACATGCCGCGGGCGTCACCGCCGAACACGCCGACCAGCGGGCTGACCCCGCCGGCGACACCGGCCTGGAGGCAGCCGATGAACGCGGCGGCGGTGCCGGCCATCTCCCCGTGCCGGCTCAGCGCGAGCGCCGAGGCGTTCGGCGCGATCAGGTTGATCAGCGACAGCAGCGCGAACAGGACCACCAGCACCCCGGCGAGGCCGCCGAGCCCGGTCGCGACGACGGCGACCAGCACCAGGGCGAGGACCAGCACCGCCGGCAGCGCGACCCGCAGGATCCGGATGGGCGCCACGCGCTGGACCAGGGCCGCGTTCACCTGGGCGCCGGCGACCAGTCCGATGCCGTTGACGGCGAACAGCAGCGCGAACTGGTGGGCGGTGAGCCCGTACTCCTGGCGCAGCACGAACGGGGACCCCACCACGTAGGCGAACAGCACCGCCATCCCGAGCCCCGGCAGCACCGCGAGGGCGACGAAGTGGCCGTCGCGCAGCAGCGACCGGTAGCCGCCCAGTGCCGACCGCAGCCCGCCGGTGCGCCGGCGCTCGGGCGGCAGCGTCTCGGGCAGACGCAGGAACACCACCACCCACAGCACGGCGCCGTACACCGCGAGCGCCACGAAGACCGCCCGCCAGCCGAACTGCCCGGCGATCAGCCCACCGACCGACGGTGCGAACAGCGGCGCGACGCCGATCACGAGCATGAGCCGGGAGATCAGGCGGGAGGCGTCCGCGCCGACGAAACGGTCACGGATGACCGCCATGGCGACCACGGTCGCGGACGCGTTGAAGAAGCCCTGCAGCGCCCGCAGCGCGATGAGCGACCCGATCCCGGGCGCGACCGCGCACAGCAGCGACGTGACGATGTGCAGGGTCACGCCGATCAGCACCGGTGCGCGTCGGCCGAGCTTGTCCGACAGGGGGCCGACGACGAGCTGACCGAAGGCGCCGCCGATCAGGGTCGCGGTCATGGTCAGCTGCACCGCGGTCGCGGTGGTGCCCAGGTCGCGGGCCACCTCCGGCAGGGACGGCAGGTAGATGTCCGTCGCGACGGCGGGCAGGGCCGTCATCGTCCCGAGCAGCAGGATGTAGCGGGCGTCGGGGCGGAACTCGGTGCGGGGGGCGACGGCGGTACTCATCGGCTCCATCGTCCCACCGGTCCGGCATCGGGTCGAATCGATACGACCGTGAGGCTGGCCACTCCGGTGCCGGCCGGGGGCCTCCGGTGGCACGCTGGGCGCATGTGCGGTCGCTACGCCTCCTTCCGGGACGCCCAGGACCTCGCCGACCACTTCGCCCTGGAGTCGGTGGCCGACGACGTCCGCGAGCTCCCCCCGTCGTGGAACGTCGCCCCGACCGACGGCGTGCGGATGGTCGTCGAACGGCCCGAGCGGCTCGAGGACGGCTCCGCCGGGGCGATCGAGCGCACCCTGCGGCTCGCGCGCTGGGGTCTGGTCCCGTCCTGGGCGAAGGACCCGTCCATCGGCTCACGGATGATCAACGCGCGCGCCGAGACGGTGACCAGCAAGCCCGCCTTCGCCCGCGCGATGGCGGTGCGGCGCGCGCTGATCCCCGCGGACGGCTACTACGAGTGGCAGCCGGCCCCCGAGGGCGCGGCGCGCACGACCAAGCAGCCGTACTACCTGCACGCGGTCGACGGGTCACCGCTGGCCATGGCGGGGCTCTACGAGTTCTGGAAGGACCCCACCAAGGCCGACGACGACCCCGACCGGTGGCTGGTCACCACGACGGTGATCACCACCACCGCGGTCGACGCGATGGGACACATCCACGACCGGCAGCCGATCATGCTGCTCCCCGACGCGTGGGACGCCTGGCTGGACCCGGCCGTGGACGCCGACGGCGCGGCGCGGCTGCTGTCGACCCCCGTCCCGGAGCTCGCGGCGACGCCCGTCTCCACCCAGGTGAACGCGGTCCGCAACGACGGGCCCCAGCTCATCGAGCCCGTCGACCTCGCCTGAGCCGACCTCCGGCCGGTGGGCTCCGCGTCAGGCGTGCCGGACCAGCACCGGCGCGATGGTCCCCAGGCCCGCCAGCTCGCGCGCGGGCTGCGGCTCCAGCACGAACCGCCCGTCGCCGGCCAGCAGGCCCGCAGTCACCTCGTCGGTGAGGACCGTGCTGGGCTGGGCGATGTCCGTCAGCCGCGCGGCCACGTTGACCGAGGCCCCGAAGACGTCCCCGAACCGGGACAGCACCCGGCCCTGGACGAAGCCCACCCGCACCGGCGTGACGCCGCGGGCACCCTCGGCCAGGCCGGCCTGCTCGCGGACCGCGTCCACACCGAGGTCACCACCGAGCTCACGGGCCAGCCCGAGCGCGACCCGGGCGCCGCTGACGACGTCGTCGGCCACGAAGAGCACGGCGTCGCCGATCGTCTTGACCACCCGGCCCCCCTCGGCGGCGACGATGTCCCGCGCCGCGGTCTCGAAGCGCTGGACGAAGGCGGACAGGTCCGTGGAGCCCAGGCCGGCGGTCCGGCGGGTGAACGAGACCATGTCCGCGAAGCCCACTGCGCGGGCCAGCGGCAGCGCCGACGGGTCGGTCGCGCCGGTGCTGCGGGCCTCCCCGAACTCGGCCGCGAACCGCCCGGCGATCGCAGCCAGGTGCCGCCGCCAGGAGTGCACGAGCTGCTCCTCGAGCACCGGCGCGAGGTCCGCGAGCCGGTCCAGGACGACGAGGCGGGCGCTGGTGTCGTCGAGCTCGCGGCGCTGCGCGATGTCCTCGACGAGCGCCTCGACCTGCCACAGCACGAGCCGCTCGCACTGGTGACCGAGCGCCCGGGTCAGGGTCACCGACGTGCGCCGCTCGATCTCGCCGGACCGCTCGAGGTCGGCGATCCGCCGGACCGCGGCGGCGTCGTCCTCGGTGAACAGCGGGGCGTCGGTGTCGGCGTGCGGCAGCCCGAGCGTGCGCCAGAACAGCTGGACGTCCTCGGGCCGGACACCCGGTCCCGCCCGGTCGACCAGGTCGCGCAGGGTCAGCGTGCGGTCGCCACCGAGCAGCGACGCCTCGAGCCCCTGCACGGTCGACGGACCCGTGGGGCGCGGCTGTGCGGTGTCCTGGGCGGCGTCGTCTGGCACCCGGTCAGGCTAGTTCACGAGTCAGCGGCGGCACCGCCCGGCCGGGTCGGCACCGGGCGCCACCGGGTCGACGCCGGGTGGGCGCAGGGTGAGCGCCGGGCGGACCGGAGGTCACCGAGCCTCCCGCACGTGCCGGACGTCGCCCGCACGCACGGCGTGGGTCGCGCCGCCGGCGTCCCGCAGCAGGAGCGCCCCGTCCTGCCCCAGGCCCGTGGCCGTCCCGGCGAGCACCCCGCCCCCGGGCAGCTCGACCCGGACCGGACGGCCCAGGGTGCTGCACGCCGCGGCGACCTCCTCGGCGAGCCCGGCCCGGCCGGCGTCGCCGGCCGCGTCCTGCCAGCGCCGGCACACCGCCCCCAACGACTCCAGGAGCGTGACCAGCAGTGCCTCGCGGTCCAGGTCCCGGGCCCCGGCGCCCCGCAGCGACCGGGCGGTGGGCACGGGCAGCTCGGCGGCGGTCTGGGAGACGTTGATCCCGACACCCGCCACGGCGACCGGCCCCGCCGCGCCGCGCGCGAGCTCGACCAGGATCCCGCCGAGCTTGCGCTGCGTGCCCCACCCGTCGAGGTCCGGGGCGCCGGGGACGTCCACCATGAGGTCGTTCGGCCACTTGAGGGTCGCCGGCACGCCCGACGTCGACCGCAGGGCGGTGACCGCCGCGAGGCCGACCAGCAACGGCAGCCAGCCCCAGGTCGCGGTCGGCGCGGTGGGTCGTAGGGCGACCGAGAAGGTCAGCGCGGCAGCCGCGGGCGTCTGCCAGGCGCGCCCGGACCGGCCGCGGCCGTCGACCTGGTGCTCGGTGACCAGGACCGTGACCCCGTCCCACCCCTCGCCCCCGGCGCGCACCGCGTCGGCCAGGTCGGTATTGGTCGAGCCGGTGCGGTCGGTGACCTCCAGCCGGTCCACGGGGCCGGTCGGCACGAGCAGGCGGCGGCGCAGGACGTCGACCCGCAGCGGCCGGCGCGGGTCGGGGACGTCGTCGGTGGCGGGCGCGTCGGTGGTCATGGCGCCATCATGACGCCCGGGCCCAGGCCCGGGTGGGGCCGGGGGCGGACCGGGTGCGGACCGCCGCACCCCCCGCGGTGTTGTCGGGTCCCCACGAGCGGCGGCGGGCAACTCGGTCCGCGCCCTCCAGCCACCGTCCGGCGTGCGCGGAACTAGTCTCGACCGGTGACCCACGCAGCCTCAGCCCCCGCCGGCGCCTCCCCGGGACCGACGCCGGACGTCGCCCCGCACCCGGCGACGGCGCCGGCCACCACGACCGCGGACAAGGTCGCCGACCTGCGGTCCCGGATCGACGCGGCCACGGTCGCCCCGGAGTCGGTGGCCGCCGAGAAGCAGCACGCCCGCGGCAAGAAGACGGCCCGCGAGCGCATCGACGCCCTGCTGGACGAGGGCTCGTTCGTCGAGCTCGACGCCTTCGCCCGGCACCGGTCGGTGAACTTCGGCCTGGAGAAGAAGCGCATCGACGGCGACGGCGTCGTCGTCGGGCACGGGACGGTCGACGGCCGCCCGGTCGCGGTGTACTCCCAGGACTTCACGGTGTTCGGCGGGTCGCTGGGCGAGGTGCACGGGCAGAAGATCACCAAGGTCATGGACCTGGCGCTGCGCACGGGCGTCCCGCTGGTGGGGATCTCCGACGGCGGCGGTGCCCGGATCCAGGAGGGCGTCGCCGGACTCACCCAGTTCGCCGAGATCTTCCGCCGCAACGTGGCGGCGTCCGGCGTGATCCCGCAGGTCTCGCTCATCCTCGGCCCGAGCGCGGGCGGTGCGGTGTACTCCCCCGCGCTCACCGACTTCATCGTCATGGCGGACAAGACGTCCAACATGTTCATCACCGGTCCGGACGTCATCCGCGCGGTCACCGGCGAGGAGGTCGGCTTCGAGGAGCTCGGCGGGGCGCAGACGCACAACGAGCGGTCCGGCGTCGCGCACTACCTCGCCGCTGACGAGGACGACGCGATCGACTACGTCCGCCAGCTGCTGTCCTACCTGCCGGCCAACAACCTCACCGACCCCCCGGCGTACCACCACGGCGACCCGCTGCCGCTGGAGCTGACCGACGCGGACGGGGCGCTGGACTCCCTCGTCCCGGACTCCGACAACCAGCCCTACGACATGCGCACCGTCGTCGAGCACGTGCTGGACGACGGCGTCCTGCTCGAGGTGCAGCCGCTGTACGCCCGCAACGTGCTGATCGGGTTCGGGCACGTCGAGGGGCACCCGGTCGGGGTGGTCGCGAACCAGCCGCTGCAGATGGCCGGCACGCTGGACATCAACGCCGCCGAGAAGGCCGCCCGCTTCGTGCGGACCTGCGACGCGTTCAACATCCCGGTGCTGACGTTCGTCGACGTGCCGGGCTTCCTGCCCGGCACCGACCAGGAGTGGAACGGCATCATCCGCCGCGGCGCCAAGCTCATCTACGCCTACGCCGAGGCGACCGTCCCGCTGGTCACGGTGATCACCCGCAAGGCCTACGGCGGCGCGTACATCGTCATGGGCTCCAAGCAGCTCGGCGCGGACGTCAACCTCGCCTGGCCGACGGCGCAGATCGCCGTCATGGGCGCCGGCGGCGCCGTCAACATCCTCCAGCGGGGCGCGTTGAAGAAGGTCGCCGACGCGGGTGGGGACGTCGACGCCGAGCGCGCCCGGCTGACGCGCGAGTACGAGGAGGCGATCGTCAACCCCTGGGACGCCGCCGAGCGGGGGTACGTCGATGCGGTGATCGAGCCGTCGCAGACCCGCCTGCAGATCTCCAAGGCCCTGCGCCTGCTGCGCACCAAGCGCGCGAGCCTGCCGCCCAAGAAGCACGGGAACATCCCGCTGTGAGCGACTCCTCCCACCCGCCGCACTCCGACCGCCCGCTCGGGCCGGTGGACGCGACGGCCCTGCACGACGCCGTCGACCGCCTCGCCGCGGCGCTGCACGAGTACGTCGACACGGCCGTGGGGGTCCGCTCGGAGTTCGGCGCCCACGAGGCGGACGAGGACCCCCGGGTGCTGGCCCTCGAGGGGCGGCTGGGCACGCTGAACGCCGAGCTGTACGACCGCGTGCACGACACCCTCGGCATGCACGCGGACCTGACCACGCTCGCGTGGGACGGCACGGGCGCCCACGACGAGGACCCGACCGACGCCGACGACGACGTGCCGACCGCGGCCGAGGCGTTCCACCTGGGCTTCGTGGTGGGACCGCCCACGGGTCCCAGCGACCACTCGATGGACTCGGTGCTCGACCTGATCGACAGCGGCGGGGAGGAGCTGGTCGCGCGGCTCGTCGAGGCGGGGTTCGACGTCGTGGAGTGGGCGACCTCGCGCGGTGAGCCCGCGGACTTCGAGGGCTTCGGCGACGACGACGAGGAGGAGGACGAGTGACCTTCGAGCCGCAGGGCGAGGCTGCGCACGTCCACGTGGTGCGCGGGACGCCGGACGACGTCGAGCTCGCGGCCCTGGTCGCCGGCCTGGCCGCGGTCGCCGCACCGGACGACGCCGAGCCCGAGCCGGCGCGGGGCGCATGGTCGGACCGGTCCCGCGTGATGCGCGGGCGGCCGGCGACCCCGGCGGCCGGTCCCGACGCGTGGCGATGGAGCCTGCGGGGCTGAGCACCGCGCACTGCCGCTCAGCGGCCGGCCGTGCGTGTCGGTCCATGTCCGCAGGCCGCGCTGATGGGCGGCAGCCATCGGGGCGTCCGGCACGCGGGGACCGGCATCCGGCCATGCCGCAGGCGGCGCGCCGACCACTTCCGTCGCCACCGCGCCCGGCCTACGGTGCTCACGTGAGCAGCGACGTCCGGCGTTCCATCCGTGGCCGTGTCGCCGCGGTGGTGCGCTCGGAAGCCTTCGTCTGGGCCGTGGTGCTGGGACTGCTGTCAGCGCTGGCTGCCGCGTCCGGGGCTGTCAGCGACTGACCGCCCGGTGCCGGCATCGCGCGCTGACGCTGATCGGGCCGTCACCCTCGGTGCGGCGGACGAGCAGGACGAGGAGCCGCCCGGCGAGGAGCAGCAGTCCCCGCTCAGGCGCGGAGACGGACGTCGTTGCCGTCCGGGTCGGCGAGGCTGACGTGTGTACCCCCGCCGTCCGCCAGCCGGGTCGCGCCGAGCCGCACCAGGCGCTCGACCTCGGAGTCGAGGTCACCGCCGTCGACGACGAGGTCGAGGCGCTGGCGATGGTCGGGCAGACGGGCGGGAGGGCGCTCGCCACCCCACGACACCTTCGTGCCACCGTGAGGCGACTGGACCGCGGTCTCCTGATCCTGGTCCCACACGAGCGGCCAGCCGAGCGCCTCGCTCCAGAACCGGCCGACCTCCCGCGTGCCGTCGCACGCCACCTCGCCGAGGACGCCGCACCCGGCCAGGAACGCGTTGCCCGGCTCGATGACGCAGAACTCGTTGCCGTCGGGATCGGCCAGCACCACGTGCGTCTCCTCCGGGCGCTGGCCGACGTCGACCGGACGGGCGCCGAGCTCGATCGCGGCCGCGACGGTCCGGCTCTGCTCGTCGAGGTCGGTGCTCGTCAGGTGCAGGTGGACCCGGTTCTTGGCGACCTTCATGGCCCGACCCCGGACGAACTGCAGGGTGATCTGGGTCCCTGCCCCCGGCACGAGCAGCTCGTCACGGTCCCCGACGACCTCCCGCCCCAGCAGCCGAGCCCAGAAGGACGCCGCAGAACCAGGGTCGTGCGCGTCGAACGTGACAGCCAGGAGATGGACGCCCATGGACGGACGATGGCACAGCACGCCCCCGCGGGCGCAGGAAGACGTGGCGGGCCGAGCTCCGACACGCATCGCGCGCCGCCGACTCGACGACGCCGGGTGGACCGGGTGGGAGGCCGCGCGGCCCGGCCCGGCCGCCGTCCGACAGTAAAGTTCTGCGCCATGAGCACCCCGCCCGCGTCGACCACGCAGCAGCCCGACCGCACCCCCACCGCCATCGACGCGATCGCCGATCGGTACGTCGACACGCTCGCCGAGCTCGACCCGATCGCGGCGACGGCGATGGGACTGCCCGGCTACGACGACCGGATGACCGACTTCTCCCCCGCCGGGCACGACGCACGTGCCGCCGCGGCGCGTGCCGTGCTGGACGAGCTGGCCGCGCAGGAGCCCGTCGACGACGTCGACCGGGTCACGCTGGCCGCGATGCGCGAGCGGATCGGCCTGGAGCTCGAGCTGCACGAGGCAGGCGAGCTGCTCGCCTCCCTCAACGTGATCGCGTCACCGCTGCAGGCGATGCGCGAGGTGTTCGACTCGATGCCGACCGACTCGCCCGAGGCGTGGGAGAACATCGCCGCACGGCTGCACGCGATCCCGCAGGCGGCGGCCGGCTACGCCGAGTCGCTGCGGCTGGCGGCCGGCCGCGGGCTGGTCCCCGCGGCACGGCAGGTCACGGAGAACGTCGCGCAGGCCGCGGAGCTCGCCGACCCCGCCCGTTCGTTCTTCTCGCGGCTGGTCAGCGGACCGGCCGTCGACGCGGTGCTCGACGACTCGACCGCGTGCTCGCTGGTGCGCCGCGAGCTCGAGACCGGCGCGGCCGCCGCCCGGGACGCGTACGCCGAGCTCGCGCGCTTCCTCCGCGAGGAGCTCGCCCCGCAGGCGCCCGAGCAGGACGCCGTCGGTCGCGAGCGGTACGCGCTGTGGTCGCGGTACTTCCTGGGCGCCGAGGTCGACCTGGACGAGACCTACGCCTGGGGCGTGCAGGAGCTGGCCCGCGTGGTGGCCGAGCAGGAGGCGGTCGCGCGCGAGATCCTCGGCGACGCCGTCGTCGAGGGCGAGGACCTCGTCCGGCAGGCGGTCGCCGCGCTCGACCGCGACCCCGAGCGGACGCTGCACGGCACGCAGGCCCTGCGCGAGTGGATGCAGGCGACGTCCGACGCCGCCGTCGACGCCCTGGCCGGGGTCCACTTCGAGGTCCCCGAGCCCATGCTCCGCCTGGAGTGCTGCATCGCCCCGACGCAGTCCGGCGGCATCTACTACACCGCGCCGAGCGACGACTTCTCCCGCCCGGGCCGGATGTGGTGGTCGGTGCCGCCGTCGGTCACCGAGTTCAACACCTGGCGCGAGAAGACGACCGTCTACCACGAGGGCGTCCCGGGGCATCACCTGCAGATCGGGCAGGCGGTGTACAACCGCGCGACCCTCAACCGCTGGCGCCGGCTCGCCTGCTGGGTCTCCGGTCACGGTGAGGGCTGGGCGCTGTACGCCGAGCGGCTGATGGCGGACCTGGGCTTCCTCGACGACCCGGGCGACCGGCTGGGCATGCTCGACGGCCAGCGGATGCGCGCGGCCCGCGTGGTCGTCGACCTGGGCGTGCACCTGGGCCTGACCGCCCCGCAGGAGTGGGGCGGGGAAACCTGGGACGCCGACACGGCGTGGCGGTTCCTGCTCGCGAACGTCAACATGCCCGAGGCGTTCCTGCGGTTCGAGCTCAACCGCTACCTCGGCTGGCCGGGGCAGGCGCCGTCGTACAAGGTCGGCCAGCGGCTGTGGGAGGAGACCCGCGACAGCCTCGCCGCCTCCGCGCGCGACGCCGGTGAGGAGCTCGACCTGCGGGCGTTCCACTCGCGCGCGCTCGGGCTCGGGTCGGTGGGGCTCGACGTGCTGCGCGAGGCCCTGCTGTGATCCGGCTGCTGCTCGCCTCGGCCTCCCCGGCCCGCCGGGCGACCCTCCGCTCCCTCGGCGTGGACCCTCTCGTGCGGGTCTCGGGCGTCGACGAGGACGCCGCCCTCGCCGCGGCCCGCGAGCGCTTCGGCACCCTGGAGCCCGCCGACGCGGTGCTCGTGCTGGCGCAGGCGAAGGCGCAGGCCGTCGCCGAGTCGCTCGACGGCGACGACCTCGACGAGACGTCCGACGCGGCCGGCAACCTGCTCGTGCTCGGGTGCGACTCGATGCTCGAGCTCGACGGCGAGATCCACGGCAAGCCCGCCGACGCCGCACAGGCCACCGCCCGGTGGCGCGCCATGCGGGGGCGGTCCGGCGTCCTGCACACCGGGCACTGGCTGGTCGACGAGCGGGACCCCGAGCGCGGCGGCACCGGCGGCACCCTCGGGGCGACGTCGTCGACCGTGGTGCACTTCGCCGATCTCACCGACGCCGAGATCGACGCCTACGTGGCGACCGGCGAACCGCTGCAGGTCGCCGGCGCGTTCACCGTGGACGGGCGCGGCGGCGCGTTCGTGACCGGGATCGAGGGCGACCACCACGGTGTGGTCGGCGTCAGCCTCCCGCTGGTCCGCGAGCTGCTCGCCCAGGTGGGGCTGACCGTCCCCGACCTGTGGCCTGTTGTGGACTGAGCACAACGGGCCCCGGGGCGCGCGCCGAGCGGTCCCTCGGTCGTCGGTGGTCATCGGCGACAGGCCACAAAACCGCCGCGCCGCCCTTGGTGGCATCCGGCAAAACTGGCCGGTGGCTGCGTGCCGGGTGAGCGCGTCGGACGGTGAGCGTTACGGTGAGCCGTGCCCGCCATCACCAAGGTCCTGGTCGCCAACCGTGGCGAGATCGCCGTCCGCATCGTCCGGGCCTGCCGGGACGCCTCGATCGCCTCCGTCGCCGTCTACGCCGACACCGACCGGGAGGCCCTGCACGTCACCCTCGCCGACGAGGCGTTCGCGCTCGGTGGGGCCCGTGCGGCCGAGACGTACCTCGACGCGGGCAAGATCATCGACGTCGCCCGCCGGTCCGGTGCCGACGCCGTGCACCCCGGGTACGGCTTCCTCGCCGAGAACGCCGACTTCGCGCGCGCGGTGATCGAGGCCGGCCTGACCTGGGTGGGCCCGCCGCCGTCGGCCATCGACGCGCTCGGGGACAAGGTCAGCGCGCGGCACATCGCCCAGCGCGCCGGGGCGCCGCTGGTAGCCGGTACCCCGGACCCGGTGGCCGGCTCCGCCGAGGTGCACGCCTTCGCCGCGGAGCACGGGCTGCCGGTGGCCATCAAGGCCGCTTTCGGCGGCGGCGGGCGCGGGCTGAAGGTCGCCCGGACCGTGGACGAGATCGACGAGATGTTCGACTCCGCGGTGCGGGAGGCGGTCGCCGCCTTCGGCCGCGGGGAGTGCTTCGTGGAGCGCTACCTCGACGACCCGCGGCACGTCGAGACGCAGTGCCTGGCGGACTCCCACGGCACCGTGGTCGTGGTGAGCACCCGGGACTGCTCGCTCCAGCGCCGCCACCAGAAGCTGGTGGAGGAGGCGCCCGCGCCGTTCCTCTCCGACGCGCAGAACGCCCAGCTGGTCAGCGCCTCGCAGGCCATCCTGCGCGAGGCCGGCTACGTCGGGGCGGGCACCTGCGAGTTTCTCGTCGGCCTCGACGGCACCATCTCCTTCCTGGAGGTCAACACGCGGCTGCAGGTGGAGCACCCGGTCACCGAGGAGGTCACCGGGATCGACCTGGTCCGCGAGCAGCTGCGGGTGGCCGCCGGCGAGCCGCTGGGCTACACCGAGGTCGCCACGCGCGGGCACTCGCTGGAGTTCCGGATCAACGGCGAGGACCCGGCCGCCGGCTTCCTGCCCGCCCCGGGCCGCATCGCGACCCTGCGCCTGCCCGGTGGCCCGGGCGTCCGCGTGGACTCCGGCGTCGTCGCCGGCGACACCGTCTCCGGTGCGTTCGACTCCATGCTCGCCAAGCTCATCGTGACCGGCGCGACCCGGACCCAGGCGGTCGAGCGCGCCCGCCGCGCGCTCGCCGAGCTGGAGATCACCGGCATCCCCACGGTCGTGCCGTTCCACCGCGCGGTCCTGGAGGACCCGGCCTTCGTCCCGGCCGACCCCGCCGAGCCGTTCACCGTGCACACCCGCTGGATCGAGACGTCCTTCGCCGGCCGGCTCACGTCGCTGGGCTCACCCACGCCGCCGCCGGCGACCGAGGAGCCGGCCGAGCCGTCCCCGGCCGAGCGGGTCGTGGTGGAGGTCGGCGGCAAGCGGCTCGAGGTGGTGCTGCCGGCCGGCTTCACGCTCGCGGGTGGCCGCTCGCGCAGCGGCGCGCGCCGGCCGGCGCGGCGCATGCCGGCTCGCACCGCCACGTCGACGTCCGGCACGACCCTGGCCTCCCCCATGCAGGGCACGATCGTCAAGGTCGCCGTGGCCGACGGCGCCGAGGTCGCCGAGGGCGACCTCGTCGTCGTCCTCGAGGCCATGAAGATGGAGCAGCCCCTGGTCGCCCACCGCGCCGGCCGGATCACCGGCCTCGCGGCCGACGTGGGCGCGAGCGTGAGCGCCGGGACCGCCATCTGCGAGATCGTCGGGTGACGTCCGGCCCCGCCGCCCCCGGCACGCCCTCCTCGTCAGCGCACGGCCCCGCGGCCGGCGCGCGCGCCTCCCGGCCCGGCCCCGGCCCGCACCGGCACCCCGGCGACGGGTGGGTCGACTGCGCGTGCGGCACTCGGCACTGGGGGCTGAACGGCGCCGCGGGGCTGCTGCTGGCCCGTCGCACGCCGGATGGCGCCGTCGACGCTGTCGTCCTGCAGCACCGGGCGCTGTGGAGCGACCAGGGCGGCACCTGGGGCGTCCCGGGCGGCGCCCTGGCCCCCGAGGAGTCGGCCGCGCTGGGCGCGCTGCGCGAGTCCGCCGAGGAGGCCGGCATCCCCGGTGAGGCGGTGCGCGTGCTCGAGGAGGTGGTGCTCGACCACGGGACCTGGAGCTACACCACCGTGCTGGCCGAGGTGCTGCACCCGTTCGAGCCGGCCGCGACGGACGCCGAGAGCATCGAGGTCCGCTGGGTGGCCGCCGACGACGTCACCGACCTGCCCCTGCTCACGGCGTTCGGCGAGGCGTGGCCGCGGCTGCGGGCCCGCCTGGAGTCCGCACCGACCCGCCCGACCACACCCGGGGAGAGCCCGTGCACCTGACCCTGCCGTTCACCGAGATGCTCGACGTCGCGCTGCGTGGCAAGCCGTTGCCGCTCATGGTCCGCGACGTGGGGTGCA
Organism: uncultured Cellulomonas sp.; assembly: GCF_947494015.1. Taxonomy (GTDB): domain Bacteria; phylum Actinomycetota; class Actinomycetes; order Actinomycetales; family Cellulomonadaceae; genus Pengzhenrongella. Next base: position 55,987 of record NZ_CANLTL010000008.1, read on the forward strand.
CGGGCTCCACCGTGCACGCCGCCCTCGACCTGCGCGAGCTGGCCGCCGCCGCGGTCCCGGCGAACGCGCCGAAGGCGCTCGCGATGGTGGCACGCGCCGTGCCCGTGGTCCGCCTCGGTGGCACGCTCGTCGGCTTCGCGCACGGCAAGGTCACCGCCGACCTCACGGTGCAGGCCGGCCCGGTGCCGGTGCACCGCGTGCTGGGGCTGCTGACCGGGCTGGCGAACTCCGCGCTGCGTGCGCGCGGCCTGCCCACCGGCCTGCTCGACGTCGAGCGCGGACCGGGCGGGGAGCCCCGGCTGGTCGTGGACGTGCAGCGGGTCCTCGACAAGCGCGTGCCGGGGCTCGTGCTCACCGGCGTCGCACTGGTCGACGGCGTCCTGCAGGTCGACGCGGCGGCCCGCAAGGTGCTCTGACCGGCTCAGGTCACGGCCACGCGCACGCACGTGGTGCAGGGCTGCGGACGTCGCCCGCGACCGCGCCGACAGCACGGCTCCGGCGCTGCGCTGTGACGCGGTGGCGTACAGGCTGATGATCCGACGCCGAGCCGGCCGCGTCGGCGATCAGCCGTGGGAGACGGAGAACGAGGCGGCCCGCGCCCCGAGCGGCCCGGGGTCCGGTACAGCGGTGCACGTCAACGTCCGAGTCGTGTCGCCACCGCCGGTGGTCGCGTTCACCGCCCACCAGCCCTTGTCGTCGACCTCGACGCTGACGTCCACCCGTGACCCGCCCTCGACCGGGAAGTCGAGCTGCTCCTCAGCGGCGGTGAGGCAGACGCCGATCGCGCCGGCAGCCGGACTCATGTCCACCTCCGGGGCACCCGACGAGCACCCGGCGAGCACCGGCACCAGGAGGCTGCCGACGGCCACAGCCATCCGCGTGGGTGGGAGCTCGCGCGATCGACCTCCGCCGCCGGTGCCCATGGACGGACGCTATCGCGGCCGGCCGGCCGCGCGGGTGTGCCGCGAGGACATGAGGACGCGCTCCGCGCACCTGCCGAGGGCCGGCGAGCACCGGGGACACCACCGGGGCGCCACCACGTGCCCCCCGGCGACGGTCAGGTCCAGGCGCGCTCGACCGTGCTGCTGTACAGCAGCGGGCCGCCGCCGTCGGCCGGGATGAACCGCTCCTCGTCGGCCCGCCCGGTCAGCATCAGCCCGAGGACCTCGAGCTCGAACGACGCGATCAGCCGCATGAGGTCGTCGCGCTCGTGCCACACGTTGGGGTCGTGGAACACGTGGTCCCAGACCGCCGGGCCCAGCGGGGCGTACAGGATCGGCTGCCCCGCGCCGTAGAGGATCATCTCGCCGCGGTGCCGCTGGTTCTGGGCGTCCAGCATCACGCTGAAGTGCGCGCGGTCGACGTCGCGCAGGTCCTTGCTCTCGCTCTCACGCATGAGCCCAGCCTGCCCGTCCTGGGCGCGCTCGGCCACACGCCGCGCAGCGCTGCCGCGCGCCGGCTGCCGCCCACCGCAGACACGTCGCCCGACGGACGCGTCAGCTGCGGTGCTGGTGCAGCAGCCGGGCGACCTCGGCCATCGAGCCGGACATCGACGGGTACACCGTCGAGGTCTCGGCGATCTGGTCGACGGTGAGCCGGTTGGAGATGGCCAGCGTGATCGGGAAGATCAGCTCGCTGGCCCGCGGAGCGACGACCACGCCGCCCAGCACGATGCCCGTGACCGAGTGCGCGTAGAGCTTGATGAACCCCTCCCGCAGACCGGTCATCTTGGCCCGGGGGTTGCGGCGCAACGGCAGCGTGCTGACGACGTACGCCGTCCCGATCTCCTTGAGCCGGGCCTCGTCGTAGCCGACGGTGGCGATCTCCGGCGCGGTGAAGATGTTGGCCGAGACGTGGTCCAGGTCGAGCGGCGCGACGGCGTCCCCGAGCGCGTGCGCCATCGCGATCCGTCCCTGGGTGGCCGCCACCGACGCGAGCGCGAGCACCCCGGTGCAGTCCCCCGCGGCGTACACCCCGCGCGCGGACGTCCGCGACACCCGGTCCACGACGACGTGGCCGCCGGGGCCGAGCCGGACGCCGGCCTCCTCGAGCCCGAGCCCCGCGGTCCGCGGGACGGCCCCCACCGCGAGCAGCACGTGCGACCCCTCGACCGTGCGGCCGTCGGCGAGGGTCACCAGCACGCCGTCGGCGGTCCGGACGGCCGACTGCGCGCGCGAGCGGGACATCACCGTCATGCCGCGGCCCTTGAACACCTGCTCGATGACCTCGGCGGCGTCCGGGTCCTCGCCGGGCAGCACCCGGTCTCGGCTGGAGACCAGCACCACCTCGCCGCCGAGGGCGTTGTAGGCCCCGGCGAACTCGGCCCCGGTCACCCCGGAGCCGACGACGATGAGCCGCTCGGGCATCGCGTGCAGCCCGTACAGCTGGGTCCAGGTGAGGATGCGCTCGCCGTCGGCCTTGGCCTCGGGCAGCTCGCGCGGGGTGGCGCCGGTCGCGACCAGCACGACGTCGGCGTCCAGGACCTCGGGCGGGGCGTCGTCGTCCGCGCCCGCGGTGCGCACCAGCACCCGCTGCGGCCCGTCCAGGCGGCCGGAGCCGATGACGACCCGGGCGCCCTCCTTCTCCACCCGCGCCCGGATGTCGGCGGACTGGGCAGCCGCGAGCGCCCGGACCCGGGTGTTCACCGCCTCCAGGTCCACGTAGTACGGCGCGGCGTCGTCGGCGGTGTCGACGTCCCGCAACGTCTGGCCGTGCGCGCGGATGCCGAGCTCGTCCGCGGCGTCCATCCGGGTCATCCAGTCCGCGGTCGCGATCAGCGTCTTGGAGGGGACGACGTCGGTCAGCACGGCGGATCCGCCGAGCCCCTGCTGCTCCACCACGGTGACCTCGGCACCGAACCGCTTGGCGACCAGCGCCGCCTCGTAGCCGCCCGGGCCACCCCCGATGATGACGACGCGGGTGCTCTGCAGGTCCTGGGACTGGGTGCTCACGGCCTCCATGGTGCCAGGGTGCGCGCGAGCCGTCGCACCGCCACGTGACCGCACGTGACCGCACGTGACCGCCCGGTCCTCCCCGCCCCCCCGCCCCCGACGGGCCGGTGGCCGCCGTGGGCCGCCTGCCCGGCGGCGCGGCCGCCGGCCGATAGCCTCGGGCGCATGAGTACGACGACCGACCAGCCCGCCGGCGACCTCGACGACCCGGCCACCGACCCCTTCGACGTGGCCCGCGCGGCTGCCCGGTACCTGGCGGAGGTGACCGGCATCGAGCGCCACGACGTCGCGCTCGTGCTGGGCTCCGGCTGGGGTGGCGCCGCCGACCTGCTCGGCGAGACGGTCGCCGAGGTCCCCAGCCACGAGATCCCCGGCTTCTCCGCCCCGGCCGTGGCCGGTCACGTGGGCACCACCCGCTCGGTGCGGGTGAGCGGGACCGACGCCCACGCGCTCGTGCTCGGCTCGCGCACCCACCTGTACGAGGGCAAGGGCGTGCGCCGCGTCGTGCACGGCGTGCGCACCGCGGCGGCCGCCGGCGCGCGCAGCGTGGTGCTGACCAACGGGTGCGGGGGCCTGGACCCCGCCTGGGGCCCCGGCACCCCGGTCCTGATCAGCGACCACCTGAACCTCACCGCGACCTCGCCGCTCGAGGGGGCGACCTTCGTCGACCTGACCGACCTGTACTCCCCGCGGCTGCGTGCCGTGGCCCGCGAGGTCGACGCCGGCCTCGACGAGGGCGTGTACGTCCAGTTCCGCGGCCCGCACTACGAGACGCCCGCGGAGGTGCGGATGGCGGCCCGCCTCGGTGGCGACCTCGTCGGCATGTCGACCACGCTCGAGGCGATCGCGGCGCGGCACGCAGGCCTGGAGGTCCTCGGGATCTCGCTGGTCACCAACCTGGCCGCGGGCATCAGCCCGACGCCGCTGTCCCACGAGGAGGTGCTGGAGGCCGGCCGGGCCGCCGGTCCCCGGATCAGCGCCCTGCTCGCCGAGATCACGCGGAGGATCTGACCATGGTCGCCCACCACGTCTCCGAGCAGGCGCTCACGGACCAGGCCCGTAGCTGGATCGCCGACGACCCCGACCCGGCGACCGCCCAGGAGCTGCGGACGCTGCTCGCCGCCGCGGAGCGGAGCGCACCGGAGGGTGACGACCTGCCGTCGCGGGTCGAGCGGATGGACGTCCTCGAGGCCCGGCGCGACCTCGCCGACCGCTTCGACGGGACGCTGCAGTTCGGCACCGCCGGCCTGCGTGGCGCACTCGGCGCCGGACCGAACCGGATGAACCGCGCCGTCGTGATCCGCGCCGCGGCCGGCCTGGCCCGGTACCTGCAGGACACCGTCGGCAGCACCGGCGCCGGCACGGGCACCGGCGCCCGCACGGGTACGGTGCCGCGAGTGGTCGTCGGCCACGATGCCCGGCACAACTCGGCGGCGTTCGCGCGGGACACCGCGGCGGTGATGGTCGCCGCCGGCGTGGAGGCGCTGCTGCTGCCCGGCCCGCTGCCGACGCCGGTGCTGGCCTTCGCGGTGCGCCACCTGGACGCCGACGCGGGCGTCATGGTGACCGCCAGCCACAACCCCGCGCGCGACAACGGCTACAAGGTCTACCTCGGCGGCCGGGCCGCCACCGGCTCCGGGCAGGGCGTCCAGATCGTCCCGCCCGCCGACGCCGAGATCGCCGCCCGCATCGCCGCGGTGCCGTCCGTCGCGTCGGTGCCGCGGGCCGACGCCGGCTGGACGGTGCTGCCGACCACGGTCGTCGACGAGTACGTCGCGGGCGTCACGGCCCTCGCCACGCCCGGCGGTCCGCGGGACCTGCGGATCGTGCTGACGTCCCTGCACGGCGTGGGTGGCCGGCTCGCCGAGCGCATCCTGCGCGGCGCAGGCTTCACCGACCTGCACGTCGTCGCCGAGCAGGCCGACCCGGACCCGGACTTCCCGACGGTCTCGTTCCCCAACCCCGAGGAGCCGGGGGCGCTGGACCTGGCCCTGGGCCTGGCCCAGACCGTCCGGGCCGACCTCGTGATCGCCAACGACCCGGACGCCGACCGTTGCGCGGTCGCGGTCCGCGACCCGCGCGCCCGGACCCACCACGGCCCGGACACGGCCGCCGCGGAGGGCTGGCGCCCGCTGCACGGCGACGAGGTGGGCGCGCTGCTCGGCGCGTACCTCGCCGACCGGCACCGGGGCAGCACGACCGGTGCCGGCACGGCCGCTCCGGCGACGCTCGCCAGCTCGATCGTGTCCTCCCGGCTGCTGGGGCGGATCGCGCAGGCGCACGGCATGCGGCACGCGGCCACGCTGACCGGGTTCAAGTGGATCGCCCGGACGGACGGCCTGGTCTACGGCTACGAGGAGGCGCTGGGCTACTGCGTGGACCCGGGGCGGGTGCGGGACAAGGACGGGCTCAGCGCCGCCCTGCTCGTGGCCGAGCTGGCGGCGGGGCTGCACGGCGCCGGACGCACCCTGCTGGGCGCGCTGGACGACCTGGCCCGTGAGCACGGCCTGCACCTGACCGACCAGCTCTCGGCGCGGTTCACCGACCTCGCCCAGATCGGCGCGACCATGGCGCGGCTGCGGCAGTCCCCGCCGTCGACGCTGGGCGGCTCGCCGGTCACCGAGGTGGTCGACCTGGCGGACGGCGTGGACGGCCTGCCGCCGACCGACGGGCTGAGGCTGCTCGCGGCGGACGACACCCGCGTGGTGGTCCGGCCGAGCGGGACCGAGCCGAAGGTCAAGTGCTACCTCGAGGTGGTCGTCCCCGTCTCGTCGACGGCCGACGACGCCGCGGTGGGCGCGGCGCGTGACGCCGCCCGGCAGCGGCTGGGCGCGGTGCGCGCGGACCTGCGCGCCGCGCTGGGGCTGGACGGCGCCTGACGCGTCACCCGGGTCGGCACCGGCCCACCCGGGCCTGCCTCAGGGGCCACGACGGGCCCTGCGCCACGAGGGGCGGCTGACGACCGGACTCCGGTCGGCAGCCGCCCCTCGTCACGCCGGACGGCGCAGTGCGTGGTGCTGGTGCGTGGTGCTGGTGGGTGGTGCGGCGGTCAGTACCCGTCGCCGGCCGCAGGCGCCGCCGGGGCCCCGTCGGCGTCGTCCAGCCCGGCGAGCACCCCCGCGGTGCCGGACAGCCCCAGACGGGTCGCGCCTGCCCGGACCATGGCCAGCGCGTCGTCGGTCGTGCGGATGCCGCCGGAGGCCTTGACGCCGAGGCGGCCGCCCACGGTGCGGGCCATGAGCTCGACGGCGTGCACGGTGGCGCCGCCGGCGGGGTGGAAGCCGGTGGACGTCTTGACGAAGTCCGCGCCGGCCCGCTCGGCCGCCTGGCACACGGCGACGATCTGGGCGTCGTCGAGGGCGGCCGACTCGATGATCACCTTGAGCACCCGCGGGGCCGGCACCGCCGCCCGCACCGCCGCGATGTCGGACTCCACGTCGGCGATCCGGCCGGCCCGGGCCGCACCCACGTCGATGACCATGTCGACCTCGTCGGCGCCGTCGGCCACCGCACGGGCCGCCTCGGCCGCCTTGATGTCGCTGTGGTGCTTGCCGGACGGGAACCCGCAGACGGTGGCGACGGCGAGCCCGTGCGCGTCCAAGGGGAGCATCGACGGCGACACGCACACCGAGAACACCCCGAGCCGGGCGCCCTCGGCGACCAGCGCGGCGACGTCGTCGGGCGTGGCCTCGGGCTTGAGCAGCGTGTGGTCGACGAGGCGGGCCAGCCCCGCCCGGTCGAGGTCGACGTCGCTCATGCCCGGTGCCGTCCGTTGCCACGGCCGGCGAACCCCGGCGCGATGAGCTCCTCGACGAGCGCCTCCCGCTCGTCGTGGTGGATGAACGCGTTCCACGCGGCGGTCAGCGTGACGTCGCGCAGGTCCTCCAGCGTCCAGCCGGCCTCCTGCACCAGGAGCGTCATCTCGCGGGTCAGCGTGGTGCCGGACTGCAGCCGGTTGTCGGTGTTGACGGTCACCGCGAAGCCCAGCTCCTTGAGCAGCGTGATCGGGTGCTCGGCGATGGACGCGGCGGCGCCGGTCTGCACGTTGGAGCTGGGGCACAGCTCGAGCGGGACCTGCTGGTCGCGCACCCAGTGGGCCAGCTCGCCGAGCCGGGCCCGGGGGCCGTCGCCGTCGCCGGGAAGGATCTCGATGTCGTCCGCGATGCGGACGCCGTGGCCCAGCCGGGTCGCCCCCGCGACGTGCAGCGCCTCGGCGATGGAGTCCAGCCCCGCCGCCTCGCCGGCGTGCACCGTGGCGGGGAAGCTCGCGGTGCGCAGCGTGCGGAACGCCGACGCCTGGCGGGAGGGCGGGAAGCCCGCCTCGGCGCCGGCGATGTCGAACCCGACCACCCCGTCGCCCCGGTTGGCGAGCGCGAGGGCGGCGATCTCGTCACCGCGGTCGGCGTGCCGCATCGCGGTGATCAGCGTGCCGATGCGGATGGACCGGCCTTGCGTGGCCGCCTCGGCGACGCCCTCGGCGAAGCCGGCCTGCACGGCGTCGACGACCTCCTGCAGGCTCAGGCCGCGCTGCAGGTGCTGCTCGGGGGCGTAGCGCTGCTCGGCGTACACGACGCCGTCGGCGGCCAGGTCCAGGGCGGACTCGCGGGCGACCCGGCGCAGCCCCTCCGCGGTCTGCATCACCGCGATCGTGTGGTCGAACGTCTCGAGGTAGAGCTCGAGCGTGCCCGAGCTCGCCGCCTGCAGGAACCAGGCGGCGAGCTCGGTGGGGTCGGTGGTGGGCAGCGGGTGGTCGACCTCAGCGGCCAGCTCCACGATGGTCGCCGCGCGCAGGCCGCCGTCGAGGTGGTCGTGCAGCACCACCTTGGGCAGGGCCCGGATCGCGGACTCGTCGATCGTCATGGGCCCAACCTATCCGCCGCTCCCCCGGCGGACCGAACCCGCCGGCCTCCGTCAGGGGTACTCCTCGCGCTCGTCCGGCGGCACCGCCTGCGCCTGCTCCTCGACGTCCGCCGGGTTCGCCTCGACGACGTCGTCGGGTGCCGGGACGTCCGGCGCGTACTCGCCGGGCTCGGCGGCGGGCGGCGCCGACGGGTCCGGCGCGATCTCGACGTCGCCGCCGGGATCGACCTGGTCCAGGCCGGCGTCGCGCCAGGTCTCGGATCCGGGAAGGGTGCTCATCGCTCCTCCTGGTGCTGCTCGCGGGTCTGCTCGGGCCCGTCCATCGTGCTGCGGGTCGCCGGGTCCCGCCAGGCAGGCAGGGGCCCGGCAGGCCGTCAGGCCGGCAGGCCGGGCCGGCCGGGGCAGGCCCGGGTGCGTCGAGGTCGCACGGGACGCCGCGCACCCGCTCAGGCGGGCAGCAGCACCCAGCACACGTGGGACCAGCCGCCCAGGGCCGGGTGCGGGCCGCCGGGCGCCGCGAGCCGGTCCCGGCCGACCCGGTGCACGCGGCCCTGCCCGGGCTCGAGCACGGCGTAGCCGGGGTGCGTGCCGTCGTCGGTCGGCCGGACGCCGGGGACGAGCAGCACGACGTGGCGCGGGACGGCGGTCGTCAGGCCCGTGCCGAGGTCGCCGCCGGTGAACAGCGGGACCGGGACACCGGCGGCCAGGGCGGCGTCCGCCCGGTCGAGCGCGGCATCCAGGTGCGGTCCGTCGGTGTCGTCCAGCAGGTGGGCGCGGAACCGCACGCCGGGCCAGCGGGCCACCCGCGCCGCTCCCCACGGCGGCGTCCCCAGCGCCCGCGGCCAGCCCACCGGCCCCAGGGCCCGCCGGGTGGACGCTCCCTGGAGCGCCCGCTGCAGCGTGGCGAACCGGGCTGCGGCGTCGCCGGACGCGAGGGCGGCGGGGGGCGCATGGCGCAGCTCGGGTGGCCGGTGGCCGCCGGCCAGGTCGCCGGTGACCAGCCACAGCGCGAGCAGCGGGTTGCCGGCGGCGGCCAGGGCGCCGAGCACGGCCGAGCCGCACGTGGTGGCGTCGGTCTGCCGGACCGGGGCCCCGGCGAGGTGCAGCGGGCCCGGCCGCCCCCCGCCCAGCGGGGCACCGACCTGGGCGCGGTCGCGCGGGCTCAGGGACGGCCACCGGGCGGCGAGCGCCTCGATGGCACGCAGCGGCGCCCCGGCGGCCAGCGCGCGGACCGGGACACCGGCGACCGCGGGGCCGCCCTGCGCGGCGAGCGCGCACAGCGCGTCGTAGCGGCCGCGGTCGGCGGGGCCGAGCCCGTCCCGTGCCCGTGCCGCCGCGGCCGCCACGGGGGGTGACGGCGTGCCATGGACCGTCCCGGGACGCTGCCGGGTGCCGGGTCGCGCCGTCGGGTCGGCCCCCCGGGGGACGACCCGGTGCGCGACCGTGGTGGCCTGGAGCCCTCGCCAGCCGCCCCGCGCCGCCCCGGCCACGGGTCAGCCCGCGGCGATGCGGTCGATCAGCAGCGGCGCCCGCTCCCCGGCACCGTCGGCCGAGACGACCACGGCACCGGTCAGCGCCTCGGTGGCCCGCCCGAACCGCTCCGGGGTGTCGGTGTGCAGGGTCAGCAGCGGCTGCCCCGCCCGCACGGTGTCCCCCGGCTTGGCGTGCAGGACGACGCCCGCCCCGGCCTGGACCGAGTCCTCCCTGCGGGCCCGGCCGGCGCCCAGCCGCCACGCCGCCACGCCCACCGCGAGCGCGTCCACGGCGGTCACCACGCCGTCGGTCGGCGCCACGACGTCCTGGGTCTCGCGGGCCACGGGGAGCTCCGCGTGGGGGTCGCCGCCCTGGGCGGCGATCATCCGGTTCCACACGTCCATCGCGCGCCCGTCGGCCAGCGCATCGGCCGGGTCGACGCCGGTGACGCCCGCCGCGGCGAGCATCTCCCGGGCGAGGGCGACCGTGAGCTCGACGACGTCGGCCGGCCCGCCGCCGGCGAGCACGTCGACGGACTCGCGGACCTCGAGCGCGTTGCCGGCGGTCAGGCCGAGCGGCGTGGACATGTCGGTGAGCAGCGCGACCGTCCGCACCCCGGCGTCGGTGCCCAGGTCCACCATCGTGCGGGCGAGCTCGCGCGCCTGGTCGACGTCCTTCATGAACGCCCCGGACCCCACCTTGACGTCCAGCACGAGCGAGCCGGTGCCCTCGGCGATCTTCTTGCTCATGATCGACGACGCGATCAGCGGGATCGCCTCGACCGTCCCGGTGACGTCGCGCAGGGCGTACAGCTTGCGGTCGGCCGGCGCGAGGCCGGAGCCCGCCTGGCAGATGACGGCGCCGACGTCCTCGAGCTGGGCGAGCATCTCGTCGTTGCTCAGCGCCGCGCGCCAGCCCGGGATGGACTCGAGCTTGTCCAGGGTGCCGCCGGTGTGGCCCAGCCCGCGCCCGGACAGCTGCGGCACCGCGACGCCGAACACCGCGACGAGCGGGGCGAGCGGCAGGGTGATCTTGTCCCCGACGCCGCCGGTGGAGTGCTTGTCCGACGTCGGCCGGGACAGCCCGGAGAAGTCCATCCGCTCGCCGGACGCGATCATCGCGGCCGTCCAGCGCGAGATCTCGGCGCGGTCCATGCCGTTGAGCAGGATGGCCATGTTCAGCGCCGCCATCTGCTCCTCGGCGACGGCGCCGCGGGTGTAGGCGTCGATCACCCAGTCGATCTGGGCGTCGCCGAGCCGGTGCCGGTCGCGCTTGGCGCGGATGACGTCCACGGCGTCGAACGCCTCGGGGGTGTGCGGGGTGGAGCTCACGGTCACGCCTTCCGCTCGATCAGGTCGTCGGGGCCGAACGCGTCCGGCAGCACCTCGCGCATCGGCCGGATCCCGCTGACCGTGTCCACCAGCAGGTCCGCGCCGCCGTGCTCCCACAGCAGCTGGCGGCAGCGGCCGCAGGGCATCAGTGCGTTCCCCTGGGCGTCCACGCACGCGAACGCGACCAGCCGGCCGCCGCCGGACACGTGCAGGCCGGACACCAGCGCGCACTCGGCGCACAGGGTCAGCCCGTACGAGGCGTTCTCCACGTTGCAGCCGGTCACGACCCGGCCGTCGTCGACCAGCGCGGCGACGCCGACCGGGAACCCCGAGTACGGGACGTAGGCGCGGTGCATGACCTCGGTGGCGGCGGCGCGCAGCGCGTCCCAGTCGATCGTCGGCAGGGCGGAGCCGCCGTCGGGCAGCCCGGCGGGCGGGTCGAGCAGGTGATCGGCCACGGTCACTCCTTGGTGTACGGCTCGCCGGACGCCGCCGGCGGCCGCGAGCGCCCCACGAGGCCGGCGACCGCGAGGATCGTCACCACGTACGGCAGCATGAGCATGAACTGGCTGGGCACCGGGGCCCCGACGACGCTCAGGGCGCCCTCGAGGTTCGAGGCGAAGCCGAAGAGCAGCGCCGCGAGCGCGGCCCGGACCGGGTCCCACTTGCCGAAGATCACCGCGGCGAGCGCGATGAAGCCGGCGCCGGCCGTCATCTCCTCACCGAACGAGGAGACGGACACGACCGTGTAGAAGGCGCCGCCGATCCCGACGATGCCGCCGGCGATCAGCAGCGTGCGGTACCGCGTGCGCGGCACCTTGATCCCGACGGTGTCCGCGGCCTTGGGGTGCTCGCCGACGGCGCGCAGTCGCAGCCCCCACCGGGTGCGGAACATCGCGAACCACACCGCCGGCACCGCGAGGTACATGAGGTAGACCAGGACCGACTGCTCGAACAGCGCCGGCCCCAGCACGGGGACGGCCGACAGCACCGGGATCGCCACCGGACCGAAGCGCTCGGTCTGGTTCAGCTCCGCCGCGCCCGGCACGAGCACCTGGGTGTACAGGAAGCTCGTCAGGCCGATCACCAGGACGTTGAGCACCACACCCACGATGACCTGGTTGACCCGGTAGGTGATGGTGAACAGGCCGAGCACCAGCGCGACCAGCGCCCCGGCCAGGACCGCCGCGACGACCCCGACCACCGGGCTGTTCGTCAGCGAGCTGGCCACGGCGGCGCAGAAGGCGCCCGCGAGGAGCTGGCCCTCGATGGCGATGTTCACCACGCCCACGCGCTCGCCGATCACGCCACCGAGGGCGCCGAAGACGATCGGGACGGCGAGCAGGATCGACCCGCCCACGAGCCGGGCCACCGAGAAGTCGCGGCTGCTGCCCGCGCCGGCCCAGGCGAGGAATCCGACCAGCAGCGCCAGCGCCAGCGCCAGCGTGAGCACCAGCGGGACCCGCCGACCGGCGGCCAGCAGCGTGAACGCCGCGGCGGTGACGGCCGCGGCGATCGCCGTGCACACCCACGCCGTGACCATGCCGGGCACGGCGGCGTCCGGCAGGGACAGCACCTCGGTGCCGGAGGAGAACCGGAACAGCGTGTCGCCCTCGCGCGGGGCGAGCAGCAGCAGCAGCGCGAACAGGCCGGTCACGACGGCGAACGCGACAGGCGCCTTGCGGCTGACCACCCGCACGTGGCGGGCGGCGTCCGCGGGTGCGCCGGCGGGGACGGTGGCGACCGTGCTCATGCCGACACCTCCTTCCGGGTGCGGCGCGCTCGGCCCCCGGCACCGCGGCCCGACTGACGCGGCCCGGGCTGCGGCAGGCGGAACACGGCGCGCACGAGGGGCGGCGCGGCGATGAAGAGGACGATGAGCGACTGCACGACCAGCACGATCTCGATCGGGACACCCTCCGAGGCCTGCATCACCGAGCCGCCGGCCTTGAAGGCGCCGAACAGGATCGCCGCCGCGAGCACGCCGAGCGGCGCGGAGCGGCCGAGCAGGGCCACGGTGATCGCGTCGAACCCGATGCCGGCGTCGATGTCCGACCCGAACCCGGTGGTCACCTGGCCCAGCACCTGGGTGGTGCCCGCCAGACCGAGCAGCCCGCCGGCGACGAGCATCACCGAGACCGTGGCCCGCGGGACGTCCATGCCGGCGACCCGGGCGGCGGCGGGGTTCTCCCCCACCGCACGGAAGGTGAATCCGAGCGTCGAGCGGTTGAGCAGCCACCACACGAAGGCCACCGCGATCAGCACGAACACGAAGCCCAGGTGCAGGTTGTACCGCGGGCCGAGCAGGTCCGGCATGATCGCGGAGTCCTGCATGGCGGGGGTCCGCGGGTTCGCCGACCCCGGCGCCTGCAGCAGACCGGGCGTCGCGAGCAGGTAGGACAGCCCGTAGAACGCGATGTAGTTGAGCATGATCGTGACGATCACCTCGTGCGCCCCGGTGGTGGCCTTGAGCAGACCGGCGATCCCGGCCCACAGCGCCCCGGCCGCGATCCCGGCGACCATCGCCAGCAGCATGTGCAGCGGCCACGGGGCGTCCACCCCGAACCCGACCCAGCCCGCGGCGGCGGCGGCGACCAGGATCTGCCCTTGCCCGCCGATGTTGAACAGCCCCGCCCGGAACGCCAGGGCGACGCCCAGGCCGGCCGCGATCAGCGGGGTGGCGTAGGTCAGCGAGTTCATCAGCGGCCGGATCGCGGTGGCGGCGTCGTCGGCGCGGACGTCCCACACCGCGCCGCGGAACAGTGCGGCGTACGCGCCGCCGACGGCGCTGCCGATCGCCCCGAGCGTGTCACCGGGACGGGAGAAGAAGTAGGCGGACGCCTCACGCACGGCCTCGTCGGTGAGCGCGATCATGATCGACCCGCCCAGGACGGCGAGCACGACGGCGCCGATGGACACCGCCCAGCTGCCCGAGACCATCCGGGCGAACGCGTCGGGCCAGCGCGGGTCGGCCGGACCCTGCGAGGCACGCTCGAGGCCGCGCGCGCGCTCGGTCCCCGGGGTGGCGGCGTCGACCTCGACCTCACCGGCCGCGTCCTGCGGCGGCTGCGGCGGGTCGGCCGGTCGGCCGGTGCGTCGGTCGTCGGGGCCGGTGGTGCTCATGCCGCTCCAGTCGTCGTGGGCGCGATGCCGGCCATCATCAGGCCGAGGACGTCCCGCGGCGTGGTCGCCGGCACGATGCCGACCGCGCGTCCGCGGTACATCACCAGGATCCGGTCGCCGAGCGAGACGGCCTCGTCCAGCTCGGTGGACAGCACGACGACGGGGACGCCGGCCGTGCGCGTCTCGACGATGCGCTTGTGGATGAACTCGATGGACCCGACGTCCACCCCGCGGGTCGGCTGGGCGGCGACGAGCAGCCGCAGGTCACGCGACAGCTCGCGGGCCAGCACGACCTTCTGCTGGTTGCCGCCGGACAGCCGCCCCACCGGCGAGTCGATGCCCTGCGTGCGGATGTCGAACTCGTCGACCTTGGCCCGCGCGAAGTCGTCGCGGGCCCCGAGCTGCAGCACGCCGGCGCGCGCGAACGGCGGCCCGTCGGTGCGGTTCAGGACGAGGTTCTCGGCGACCGTGAAGTCGCCGACAAGACCGTCGACGTTGCGGTCCTCCGGGACGAATCCGACGCCGGCGTCCAGGATGCGTCGCACGGACCGGCCGAGCAGCTCGCGACCGTCCAGCCGGATGCTCCCGGACTGCGCCCGCTGCAGCCCGACGAGCGCCTCCGCGAGCTCGGTCTGGCCGTTGCCCTGCACGCCCGCGATGACGAGCACCTCGCCGCCGTCGACCGTGAAGCTCACGTCGTCGACGACGACCGTCCCGCGCGGGTCGGTGATGGTCAGCCCGGACACCTCCAGGCCCGCGCCGGTGGGGACCGGGGCGTCCTTGTGCACGGTGAGCTCGACCGGGCGGCCGACCATCAGGGCGGCGAGCTCGGCGTCGGTCGCGCCCGGGTCGGCCTCCCCCACCACGGCCCCGCGCCGCACGACGGTGATCCGGTCGGCGACCTCACGCACCTCGCGCAGCTTGTGCGTGATGAACACGATCGCCGCGCCGGACTCGCGCAGCTGGCGCATGATCGCCATCAGCTCGTCGGTCTCCTGCGGCGTGAGGACCGCGGTGGGCTCGTCGAACACGAGCACCTTCGCGTCCCGCGAGAGCGCCTTGATGATCTCCACCCGCTGCTGGACGCCCACCGGCAGGTCCTCGACGACGGCGTCGGGGTCGACGTGGAACCCGAAGCGGGCCGCGATGTCGCGCACCGTCTCCCGGGCGGCCTCGAGGTCCAGCCGGCCGCCCGACCGGGTCTGCTCGTGGCCCAGCATGACGTTCTCGGCGACCGTGAACACGGGGATGAGCATGAAGTGCTGGTGCACCATGCCGATGCCGGCCGCCATGGCGTCGCCCGGCCCGGAGAACCGCTGCACCTCGCCGTCGATGAGCACCTCGCCCTCGTCGGCCGTGTACAGGCCGTACAGGACGTTCATCAGCGTCGACTTGCCGGCGCCGTTCTCGCCGAGCAGGCAGTGGATCTCCCCCGCCCGGACGGTGAGGTCGATGTGGTCGTTGGCCACCAGCGCGCCGAAGCGCTTGGTGATGCCGCGAAGCTCGAGCGTCACTGCGCGCTCCTTGCGGGTCCGGGGGATGAGGGTCCGCGCGTGCTGCCACGGGCGGGGACGTGCCGGCGCGTGCCGTGGTGTGCCGGCGGGGTGACGGCACGCTGCCGGGGAGGCCGCGGTGCGACCTCCCCGGCAGAGTCGGTGTCAGCCGAGGTACGACTCGACCTGGACCTCACCGTCGATGATGGCCTGCTGCAGCTCCTCGACCTCGGCCATCAGGGCCGGGTCGACGTCGTCCTCGAAGTTGTGCAGCGGGGCCAGCCCGACGCCGCCGTTCTCGAGCGTGCCGACGTACGCCTCGGGGTCGAACTCCCCCTCGCCGGCGGCCATGACGGCCTCGTACGTGGAGACGTCCATGCCCTTGAGGATGGAGGTCAGCACGAGGTCCTGCGTGCTCGGGTCGCTCTCGTAGAAGTCGGCGTCCACCCCGACGAGGGCGATCTCGCGGCCGGAGTCGGCGATCGCGTCCATGGCCGACTGGTAGATCGGCCCGCCGACCGGCAGCAGCACGTCGACACCCTGGTCGATGATGCCCGCGGCGACGCCCTTGGCGGTGTCGTTGGCCTCGAAGCCACCGGTGAAGGAGCCCTGCTCGCCGCCCTGGTAGCCGACCACCTCGACCGAGGTGCCCTTGACCTCGTTGTAGTACTCGACGCCCTGCTTGAAGCCGTCCATGAAGATGGTCACGGTCGGGAACGGCTGGCCGCCGAAGGTGCCGACCTTGCCGGCCTCGGAGTAGCCCGCGGCGAGGTAGCCGGCGAGGAACGCGGCCTCGGCGGTGTTGTAGAGCAGCGGCTTGACGTTCTCGGCGTCCTTCTCGCCGTCGAAGTCGTTGTCCGCGGCGTCGTCGACCAGGATGTAGTCGATGTCGGGGTTGGCGGTGGCCGACTCGACCGTGGCGGCGGACAGCGCGAACCCGACGGCGACGATGGAGTTGCAGCCCTCGGAGACCAGCGACTCGATGTTGCCCTGGTAGTCCGAGGCGGAGTCGGACTGGACGTCGCGGAAGTCCGCGCCCAGCTCCTCGGCGGCGCGCTGCGCCCCCTCGAAGCTCAGCTGGTTGAAGCTGCGGTCGTCGAAGCCGCCGGCGTCCGAGACGATGCAGGCGGTGAAGTCCGTGGCGGCGTCGGCGGTCGAGCCGCCGCCGGCGGTCTCCTCGGTCTCCTCCGGCGCGGCCGCACATGCGGTCAGCACCAGGGCGGTCGCGGCGGCCAGGCCACCGACTCGCATCACAGTGTTCACGTCTACTCCTGGGGTCTGGACGCCGCGGGCGTCCGATGGGCTGCGACCACCACGTCAGGCGTCGCCTCCCGCTCGGCGGGGCCGGTCGGCTGGGTGTGCAGCGCACCCTACCCATGCCGTGCGCACGCCCTGGTTACCGGTGGGTACGCCGGGGGGTTCGTTACGGATTCGCGACCTTGCCGACGCCGTCCGTCGCGGCCCCGCCGTGCTCGCTGCCTGCGAGGACGGCCGCGCGGGCGAGCAACCGGGCCCCGACGCCGACCGCGCGCTCGTCGACCCGGAAATCACCCTGATGGATGTCGTAGGTCCGCCCCCCGGGGGTGCGGGTGCCCAGCCGCGCCATCGCGCCGGGGACCTTCGTCAGGTACCACGCGAAGTCCTCCCCGCCGAGGGACTGCTCGGTCAGGGTCACCGCCCCCTCGGCCAGGACGTCCCGGGCGGCCCGCTCCAGGACGCCGGTCGACCAGGCGTCGTTCTCGACCGGCGGGACGCCGCGCGCGTGCCGGATGTCCACGTCCACCCCGAACGGCGCGAGCACCTGCTCCACCGCCTGGTGGAACACCTGCGACGTCCGCTCCCACGCGCGCACGTCGAGGCACCGCAGCGTGCCGCGGACCGAGCCCGAGGACGGGATCGCGTTGTGCGCCGACCCAGCCTGGACCGCGCCCCAGGTCAGGTTCACCCCCGAGCGGGGGTCGAGCCGTCGTCCGAGGACCGCGGGCACCTGGGTGATCACCTGGCCGAGCGCGAAGACGACGTCGCCGGTCAGGTGCGGGCGCGAGGTGTGCCCGCCGCCACCGCTGACCACGACCGTCACCTCGTCCGACGCGGACGTGATGGGCCCGATGCGGGTGCCGATGCGTCCCACGTCCAGGTGCGGGTCGCAGTGCACGGCGAACAGGTGCGAGACCCCGTCGAGCACGCCCGCGGCCATCGCGTCGAGCGCGCCGCCGGGCTGGACCTCCTCCGCGGCCTGGAACACCAGCCGCACGCCGGTCGGCAGTCCCCCTGCCTGCGCGACCTGCGCGAGAGCCAGCCCCGCGCCGAGGACGACGGCGGTGTGCACGTCGTGCCCGCACGCGTGCGCGACGCCGCTGACCTGCGAGTGCCAGGGCTCCTCGCACGTGTCGGCCAGCGGCAGCGCGTCGAGGTCGGCCCGCAGCACGACCCGGCGCCGCCCGGTCACCGCAGGGCCGGGACCGATGTCGCACACCAGGCCGCTGCCGGGGAGCAGCCGCGGCTCGAGGCCCGCGGCGCGCAGCCGGTCCGCCACGACCGACGTGCTCCGCTGCTCGGTCCGGCCCAGCTCGGGGTGCGCGTGCAGGTCGCGCCGGATCTCGATGAGCTCGGGGACGAGCGACTCGACCAGGCTGTCCACGGAGGTGGCGACGTCGATGGGCACGGCCCGAGCCTAACGACGCGATCGGCCGGCGGGCGCACCGGCCCCCCCGGGACCCCACCCCGCAGCGACCGGCACGCACCCGCACCGACCCGGGGGTGCACGGTGGGAACGCAGCTCAGAGCAGGCGGTCGACCCCCCGGGCGCGGACCGCCTCGACGACGTCCTTGACCTGCTGGGCGCGCGCCCGGGTGGTCACCAGCAGGGCGTCGGGGGTGTCGACGACCACGACGTCGTCGATGCCGAGCACCGCCACCAGCCGGTCGGACCCGGCCACCACGAGCGAGCCGAGCGAGTCCAGCCGCACCACGGCGTCGTCGTCCCCCAGGACGCGGGCGCCGTCCGCGCCGTCACCCACCGGCGGCAGCAGCGTGGACAGCGAGGCGAAGTCGCCGACGTCGTCCCAGCCGAAGTCACCCGGGACCACGGCCACGCCCCCCGCGGCGGCGACCGGCTCGGCGATCGCGTGGTCGATCGCGATGCGCTCCAGCCCGGGCCACACGTCCGCGAGCACGCGGGCGCGGTCGGGGGTGTCCCACGCCGCGGCCAGCGTGCGCAGGCCCGCGTGCAGCGCGGGGCGCTGCTCGGCGAGGTGGTCGAGCAGCACGGTCGTGCGGACCAGGAACATGCCGGCGTTCCACCGGTACTCGCCCGTGGCGAGGTAGGCGGTCGCGGTGGCGACGTCCGGCTTCTCGGTGAACCCCACCGCGTGCAGCGCGGTGGGCGCCGCCGGCAGGCCGAGGCCCGCCCCGGACCGGACGTACCCGAAGGCGGTCGACGCGTGCGACGCCGCGATCCCGACGGTCACCACGTACCCCGCGCGGGCGGCCTCGACCCCCTCCCGGACGGCCTGCTCGAACGCGCGGGTCCCCTGGATCACCTGGTCGGCGGCGAACGAGCCGAGCACGACGTCGCCGTGCCGCTGCGCGAGCACCGCGGCGGCCAGCCCGATCGCGGCCATGGAGTCCCGCGGCGACGGCTCGGCGAGCACCTGGTCGGCCGCCAGCGCGGGCAGCTGGCCGCGGACGGCGTCGACGTGGCGCTCGCCGGTGACCACCAGCACGCAGCCCGCACCGGTGAGCGGCTCGAGCCGGTCCACCGTCGCCTGCAGCAGGCTGCGCCCGCTGCCGGTCAGGTCGTGCAGGAACTTCGGCGCCCCGGACCGCGACAGCGGCCACAGCCGGGTGCCCGCGCCCCCGGCCGGGATCACCGCGTGGAAGCCGGGCAGAGGTCCGTCGGGTGTGGTCGTCATGCGGTCACGGTAGTGACCGCGCCGGGGCCGCCCGCCTGTGCACTTGGTCACAAAGGGCTGTGACGGGCCCCTGACGGCCCCTGGCGCGACGCGCGTGCCGACGCGGTGTCATTACAGTGGTCCGGTCACCGGACGGCGTCGTCCCTCACGTCATCCGCACTCGTCATCCGCACACGTCAGCCTGGAGGCCGAAGTGCCCAGCGCCCCCGCAGGCACGCTCTACCGCGGCCGTGAAGGCATGTGGTCCTGGGTCGCGCACCGCGTGACCGGCGTCGCCATCTTCTTCTTCCTGCTCGTCCACGTGCTCGACACGTCCCTCGTCCGGGTGTCCCCCGAGGCGTACGACGCCGTGATCGGCACCTACAAGAACCCCGTCATGGGGCTGGGCGAGGCCGGGCTGGTCGCCGCCGTCGTGTTCCACGCCTTCAACGGCATCCGGATCATGCTGGTCGACTTCTGGTCCAAGGGCACCCGGTACCAGCGCGTGATGCTCTGGGTCGTGATGGGCCTGTTCGTGGTGACCATGGCCGGCTTCCTGCCGCGGCACCTCATGCACGTCTTCGGAGGCGAGTGATGACGACGACGACGCAGGCAGCCGCCCGGCTGCCGATCGAGAACCCCGGTCAGGCGTACCAGCGGCGCAAGACCACCCGCGGCAACTTCGAGCTGTACGGCTGGGTGTTCATGCGGGCGTCCGGCGTGGTGCTGCTGGTGCTGATCTTCGCGCACCTGTTCGTCAACCTCGTGGCGGGCGAGGGGATCAGCGCGATCGACTTCGGCTTCGTCGCCGGCAAGTGGGCGTCCCCGTTCTGGCAGGTGTGGGACCTGGTCATGCTGTGGCTCGCGATGCTGCACGGCACCAACGGCGTGCGGACGATCATCAACGACTACGCCGAGCGCGACGGGCTGCGCATGTGGCTGAAGATCGCGCTCTACACGGCGTTCGTCGTGGTGGTCACCCTCGGCACGCTGGTCATCTTCACCTTCGACCCGTGCCCCCCGGGCGCGGCGGCCGACCTGCTGCCGTCCTTCTGCACCACCTGACGCGCGGTCCGCGTCGTCGCCCCGGGCGCTGTGCGCCACCGTTCGTCCCATCGAAAGGCACTGCACCCGATGCAGACCCATCAGTACGACGTCGTCATCGTCGGTGCCGGCGGCGCCGGGATGCGCGCGGCGCTCGAGTCCTCCAAGCGCACCCGCACGGCCGTGATCTCCAAGCTCTACCCGACGCGCTCGCACACGGGCGCCGCGCAGGGCGGCATGTGCGCCGCCCTGGCGAACGTCGAGGAGGACAACTGGGAGTGGCACACCTTCGACACGGTCAAGGGCGGTGACTACCTCGTCGACCAGGACGCCGCCGAGGTGATGGCCAAGGAGGCCATCGACGCCGTCCTCGACCTGGAGAAGATGGGCCTGCCGTTCAACCGCACGCCCGAGGGCAAGATCGACCAGCGCCGCTTCGGTGGGCACACCCGCAACCACGGCGAGGCCGCCGTGCGCCGGTCGTGCTACGCCGCCGACCGCACCGGCCACATGATCCTGCAGACCCTCTACCAGCAGTGCGTGAAGAACGACGTCGAGTTCTTCAACGAGTTCTACGTCCTGGACGTGCTGCTGAGCCACGACCTCACCACCGGCGAGGTCGCGGACGGCGAGGAGGTCGCGGTCTCCGGCGTCGTCGCCTACGAGCTCGCGACCGGCGAGATCCACCTGTTCAAGGCCAAGTCGGTCGTCTTCGCGACCGGTGGGGCCGGCAAGATCTACAAGACGACGTCCAACGCCCAGACGCTCACCGGTGACGGCATGGCGCTGGCGTTCCGCCGCGGGATCCCGCTGGAGGACATGGAGTTCTTCCAGTTCCACCCGACCGGTCTGGCGGGCCTGGGCATCCTGCTGTCGGAGGCCGCGCGCGGTGAGGGCGGCATCCTGCGCAACAGCGACGGCGAGCGGTTCATGGAGCGCTACGCGCCCACCATCAAGGACCTCGCCCCGCGTGACATCGTCGCCCGGTCGATGGCGAACGAGGTCCGCGAGGGCCGCGGCGCCGGGCCCAACAAGGACTACGTCCTGCTGGACCTGACCCACCTGGAGCCGGCGCACATCGACGCCAAGCTGCCGGACATCACCGAGTTCGCCCGCACGTACCTGGGCATCGAGCCGTACACCGAGCCGGTGCCGGTCTACCCGACCGCGCACTACGCGATGGGCGGGGTCCCGACGAACATCCTCGGCGAGGTGCTGCGCAACAACTCCGACACCGTCCGCGGGCTGTACGCGGCCGGTGAGGTCGCCTGTGTGTCCGTGCACGGCTCCAACCGGCTGGGCACCAACTCGCTGCTGGACATCAACGTCTTCGGCAAGCGGGCCGGGATCGCGGCGGCCGAGTACGCGGTGGGCGCGGACTGGGTCGAGACGCCGCAGGACCCCGAGGGCGGCGTCGTCGCCGAGCTCGAGCGGATGCGGACGCTGCCGTCGGGCGAGCGGGTCGCGCACGTGCGCCGCGACCTGCAGAACACCATGGACGCCAACGCCCAGGTGTTCCGCACCGAGGAGTCGCTGCGCCAGGCGCTGGCCGACATCGCGGCCCTGCAGGAGCGGTACCGGCACGTGAGCGTGCAGGACAAGGGCAAGGTCTTCAACACCGACCTGCTCGAGGCCCTCGAGCTGGGCTTCCTGCTCGACATCGCCGAGGTCGTCGTCGTCGGGGCCCTCAACCGGCAGGAGTCGCGCGGCGGGCACTTCCGGGAGGACTTCCCCCAGCGCGACGACGCCGGCTACATGAAGCACACGATGGCCTACCGGCGTCCCGCGGCGTCCGGCGACCGACCCCATTCCGAGGCCCCGTCGGGCCCCGGCACGTCCGCACCCGGGACCTTCGACATCGTCCTGGACTACAAGCCCGTCATCATGACGCGGTACGAGCCGATGGAGCGTAAGTACTGATGTCCACCACCATGCAGTCCCCGGCCGCCACCGAGAGCACGCAGAGCTCGGCGGGCGGCGAGGTCGGGGCGGTCCCCAGCTTCGACGTCACCCTGCGCATCCGCCGGTACAACGTCGAGACGCACGGCGACGAGGCGTACTGGGAGGAGTTCACGGTCACCGCCTACGGCACCGACCGCCTCCTGGACGCCCTGCACAAGGTCAAGTGGGACGTCGACGGCTCGCTGTCGTTCCGCCGCTCGTGCGCGCACGGCGTGTGCGGCTCGGACGCGATGCGGATCAACGGTCGCAACCGGCTCGCGTGCAAGGTCCTGCTCAAGGACCTCAACCCGGACAAGCCCATCACCGTCGAGCCGCTCAAGGGCCTGCCGGTGATGAAGGACCTCATCGTCGACATGGAGCCGTTCTTCGCCTCCTACCGCGAGATCATGCCGTTCCTGGTCACCGGCGGGAACGAGCCGACCCGCGAGCGGCTGCAGTCGGCGGAGCAGCGGGAACGCTTCGACGACACCACCAAGTGCATCCTGTGCGCGGCCTGCACGTCCTCGTGCCCGGTGTTCTGGACCGACGGGCAGTACTTCGGCCCGGCCGCGATCGTCAACGCGCACCGGTTCATCTTCGACAGCCGGGACGACGGCGCCGCGCAGCGCCTGGAGATCCTCAACGACAAGGAGGGCGTGTGGCGCTGCCGCACGATCTTCAACTGCACCGAGGCGTGCCCGCGCGGCATCCAGATCACCAAGGCCATCCAGGAGGTCAAGCGGGCGATGATCACCCGCGCCTTCTAGAGGTCGGCCCGCTCCACGCCGCCCGACGACGGCCCGGTCCCCCACCGCGGGGGCCGGGCCGTCGGTGCGTCAGTCGGTGGTGCGCACCGGGACGGGCGTGGCCTGCGCGACCGCGTCGTCGTCGTCCTCGGGTCGCGGCGGGTCGGCGGTCCACGCCGCGGCGAGCAGGACGATGCGAGCGAGCAGGTTGATCCACACCAGCAGCGTCAGCAGCACGGTGAAGGACGCCACCAGCGCGCTGCGGTCCGCGCTGCCGGCGACGATGCTGGTGCCCAGCAGCCGCACCGCGCCGATGCCGGTCGCCGCGATGAGCGCCCCGCCGACCAGGTCGCGGCGCGGCGGGCGGACGTTCGCCAGCGCCCGGACGACGAGCACGAAGACCACCGCGTCCATGACGAAGGCGACCACCACGCCGAGCACCCGCGCGACGACCCGGACCGCCTCGTCCAGGGTGAGCAGCGTCAGCAGCCAGCCGGCGAGCCAGGTCACCGCGAGGGTCAGCACCGTGGAGACGAGGATCGCGACCGCGACGGCGAAGACCGCACCGACCTCGCGCAGCTTGCCGAGCAGCAGGTTCTGGGCCGCGGTGGGGACGCCGAGCACGGCGCGGACGGCCGTCCGCAGGGCCGCCATGGACAGCGACGCGCTGAACAGCAGGACGGCGACGGCGGCGACGCCCGCCAGGTTCAGACCGGCGCTGAGCACCAGGTCGTCGGGCTGCAGCAGTCCGCCGTCGCCGAGGTCGACCAGCCCGGGCAGGGTCGCGTCGACCGTGGTCAGCACGTCCTCGCGCAGCGCGGCGTTGTCGCCCAGGACCGCCATGAAGATCGTGTACCCCAGCGCGAGGGCCGCGGACACCGAGAACAGCGCGCTGTAGGCGATCCCGCCGGTCAGCACGCCGCCACCGGCGGCGCCGAACCGGGCCACGGCGCGTGCGGGACGGGTCTGCAGCCACCACGTCCACAGTGCGGCGAGCCGTGCCGTCAGCCGCCCGACCGGGCCGGGCCCGCCGGCGCCGGCGCCGGGCGACAGTTCGGCACGCACGGCGCCGGTGCGGCGTCGTCGGCCGCCGTCGGGCGCCGGCGTGCCCGCTGTCGCCCTCGTGCCGGCCGTCACCATGCCGCGACCCTACGAGCGCGGCTCCGGGCGGGCATCCCGGGCCAGCGGGTAGTCGCGCACCGGCCGCCAGACCCCGTCGTCGCCGTGCTCGTAGACCGAGATGGCGTCCACCGCGAACCGTGCCTCGAACGGCGCGAGCTCGGCGAAGGCGCGGTCCAGGGCGTCGTCGGGCACCTCGTGGGCGACGGTGACGTGCGGGTGGTAGTGGAAGCGCAGGTCCTGGGCGAGGGGTCCGGACCGCACCGCGCGCTCCAGGCGCTCGCACTGGGCGATGCCCTGGACCACCTGGACGAACACGACCGGCGACACCGGGCGGAACGACCCGGTGCCCCTCAGGTGCACGGTGAACGTCTGCGCGCTCCGGGCCACGTCCTCCAGGTGCGCCGAGACGACCCCGAGCTCGTCCGGCTCGACCACGGTGGGGCCGAGCAGGGTGATGTGCGGCGGGATCGCCTGCGCGAGCGGGTCGCCGAACCGGGCGCGGGCGTCCTGCAGCACCGGTCCGATCGGGGCCGGCACGCCGATCGCGACCCCGATCCGCACCTGGTCGCCCGAGCGCTCGGGCAGCCTCACGCGCGCCCGCCCCGGCGGCCGCGCGCACCCAGCAGCCCGACCCGGTCGTACACGCGGTCCAGGGTGACCCCGGCGATCGCCCGGGCCCGCTCGGCCCCCTCGGCGAGCACGTCGTCCAGCGCCGCGGGGTCTGCGACGTACTGCGCGAACCGCTCGCCGAACGGCCGCAGGGCCTCGACCACGATGTCGGCCACGTCGACCTTGAGGTCGCCGTAGCCCTTGCCGGCGTAGTCGTCCTCGAGCTGCTGGACCGACCGTCCGCTGAAGGCGGAGTGGATCGTGAGCAGGTTGGACACCCCCGGCTTGTCGACCGGGTCGAAGCGGATCTCCCGACCGGTGTCGGTCACCGCGGACCGGATCCGCTTGGCGACGACCTTGGGGTCGTCGAGCAGCTCGACGATCCCGGCCGGGGCCGACGACGACTTGCTCATCTTCGCCGTCGGGTCCTGCAGGTCGTAGATCTTGGCGGTCGCCTTGACGATGTGCGGCTCGGGGACCACGACGGTGCCCGCGCCGAACCGCGCGTTGAGCCGCTGGGCGAGGTTGCGGGACAGCTCCAGGTGCTGGCGCTGGTCCTCCCCCACGGGCACCACCTGCGTGTCGTACAGCAGGATGTCCGCGGCCATCAGCACCGGGTAGGTGAACAGGCCGACCGTCGTGCCGTCGGCGCCCTGCCTGGAGGACTTGTCCTTGAACTGGGTCATCCGGCCGGCCTCGCCGAAGCCCGTCTGGCAGGACAGCACCCACGCCAGCTCGGCGTGCTCGGGCACGTGCGACTGCACGAAGAGCAGCGCCCGCGCCGGGTCGACGCCCGCCGCCAGGTACTGCGCCGCGGTCCGGCGGGTCCGCTCGCGCAGCAGGGCCGGGTCGGGGTTGACCGTCATCGCGTGCAGGTCGACGACGCAGTAGATCGCGTCGTGGTCGTCCTGCAGGGCGACCCACTGGGTGAGCGCGCCCAGCAGGTTGCCCAGGTGCAGCGAGTCCGAGGTGGGCTGCATCCCGGAGAAGATCCGGGGGCGTACGGGCAGGGCCTGGTCGGTCACGGTCACCGGGGAGGACATCGCACCATTCTCGCAGGTCCGGCCGCTGGCCGACGACGTGCGGCGGTCAGGTCGCCTCGTCGTCGAACGGGGCGACCGGCGACGTCGCACCGGCGGCCGCGGAGCCGCTGACCGCGCCGTCCGCGGCACCGGCCCCACCGGCCGCAGCGGCGGCCCCCATCGCCGTCGAGCCGCGGGCGACCGGCCCGGTCGGTGCGCCCGGTGCGCCCGGCATCCGGGGACCCGCTGGACGGCCCGCCCGGGACGGCCCCGGCAGGTCGTCGAGCAGGGCCTCGCGCACGATCCGCCGCGGGTCGTAGCGCCGAGGGTCCAGCGCCGCCCAGTCGACGTCGCCCACGTCGTCACCGAGCTCCTCGCTGACCCGGTCCTTGGCGCTGAGCGCGTACCGCCGTGCGGTGCGCACCCACACGGCCAGCTGCTCGGCATAGCGCGGCAGCCGCTCGGGTCCCACGACCACGACGGCGACGACGATCAGCAGGAGGAACTCCCCGCCGTTGATGCCCAGCACGGGGCAACCCTAACGAGCGGATCAGTCGCTGGTGGCCGTGTCGAGGACCACACGGACGTCGCGCTCGTCCGACCCGGTCCGCACCCGCAGCACCACCGGGTCCCCCGGGGCCCTCGCCCGGATGGACACGATGAGCTCGTCCGGCTCGGTCACCGGACGACCGTCGATGGCCACGATGACGTCACCCGGCCGGATGCCGGCGTCCGCGGCCGGTCCGCCGGCGCTGACCGGCGGCTGGCCACCCTGCTGGCTCGTCGCCACCTGGACGCCCTCGCCCGAGTAGGTCTCGTCGAGCAGCACGCCGATGATCGGGTAGGTCGCGATGCCGCTCTCGATGAGCTCCTCGGCGGTGCGCCGCGCCTGGTTGGCCGGGATCGCGAACCCGAGCCCGATGCTGCCCGACGCCACCTGGCCGCCGGGCGGCTGGGCGATCGCGGAGTTGATGCCGACGACGTGGCCGGCGCTGTCCACGAGCGGCCCGCCGGAGTTCCCGGGGTTGATCGCGGCGTCGGTCTGGATCGCGTTGATGAAGGCGCGCTCGCCGGAGCCGCCGGCCTCGACCGGTCGGTTCAGGGCGCTGACGATGCCCGTGGTGACCGTGCCCTCCAGGCCGAGCGGTGCGCCGATGGCGATCACCGGGTCGCCGACCACGACGGCGTCGGAGTCCGCGAGCAGCAGCGGCTCGAGGCCGTCGCGCTCGACCTTGAGCACGGCGAGGTCGTAGTCGCTCGTGCGTCCGACGATGGTCGCGGGCTCCTCGGTGCCGTCGGAGAACAGCACCTGGATCTGCGAGCCGTCCTCGGCGCCGCCGGCCACGACGTGGTTGTTGGTCAGCAGGTAGCCGTCCTGGCGCAGCACGAACCCGGAGCCGGTCGCCCGGCCCTGGCCCGTGGTCACCTCGATCGAGACGACGCTGGGCAGCACCGCACCGGCGATCCCGGCCACGCTGGACGCCGGTCGGGCCTCGTCGGCGGGGCCGACCTCGACCGGCAGCCCGGCGTCGGCCAGGCGCCCGTCGTCGGCTGCCTGGGTGGCGAGCACGCCGCCGGCCGCCCCGGCCAGCAGCGAGACCAGGAGCATCGGCACGAGCCACAGCAGACCCACCGACCGCCGCCGCCGCTCGGGCGGCCGGGCCGTGGGGTCGGCCGGGTCACCGGGTCCGCCTGCGCTCCACGCGGGCACGTCGTGCGCCGCCTGGCCCCAGGGCGCGGTGCCGAGGGAGGACGGCTGCCCGAGGCCGGTCCGGGCGGGCTGCTCGGGTGCGGGCCACCCACCGTGCGCCGGGGCCGGGTGGCCGGTGGGCTGCGGCGGGGCGTAGCCGCCGTCTCGGGGCGGGGCGTAGCCGCCGGCGTCCGACGGCGCGGAGCGGTGCTCCGGCGCCGGGGCGCCGGCGCGCGTGGGGGACGGCGGGGCGAACGGGTCGGGGCGCGGCCAGGCGCCGGGCTCCTGCGGCTCGTGGACTGTCAT
The DNA here is from genome assembly GCF_947494015.1 of uncultured Cellulomonas sp. Classification (GTDB taxonomy): domain Bacteria; phylum Actinomycetota; class Actinomycetes; order Actinomycetales; family Cellulomonadaceae; genus Pengzhenrongella. The sequence goes on from NZ_CANLTL010000008.1 coordinate 83,591, forward strand.
CGGTCGGCCAAGGCTCCTGTCACCGTGTCCCAGCCCCGGCCCAGCCGGCCGGGGACGGAGTCGTCGTACCCCGTTGCGGGGAAGTGATGCACGATCTGGGTCGCCTCCTCGGCCGGGGCCTCGGAGACGACGGACACCACCGTGTCGTCGGACTGCCACACGGCGTGCCACGGGTGGTGGGACAGGACGTACAGGGTCCGACCGCCGATTGTGCGCTGTTCCACCGGTCCGAGCGAGGCGACGTCCAGCCGGCCGCGCTGCTCGGTCAGCACGACCCGCCCCTGCGGACCGGCCAGGTCCACCTCGAGCACCTCGCGGTCCGGCCCGCTCAGGCGGACCGCCGTGACGTCGTACCCGGCGGGCAGCGCGTCCGGGCAGGTCCAGCCCTGCTCGTCCATCCACGCCAGCACCGTGGCCGGGGTGGGGCGGGCCGCGGCCGTGCCGGCGTCCCCGCCCGACGTCGTGGCGATGGTGGCCATGAGCTGGCGCTCCGCGACGCCCTGGTGCACCGGTGCCCCCTGGGGTGCCTGACCGAGCGCGGTCAGCGCGGCGGCCGGGTGGGTCGCGGGCACCACCGGCGGACGCTCCCCGACCACCAGCAGCCCGCCGACGACGACGCCCGCGCCCACGATCGCCCCGGTCAGGACCCGTGCGGGGGTCCGGCGCCGACCCAGCTCACCGCTGAGCGCCCGGGCCGGGACCGCGTACGCCGACTCCCCCAGCGGCACGACGGGACGGTGCGGGTCGCGGCGCACGGGGTGCCCGGACGCGGGCGGCAGATCCCCGGCGAGGGCCAGCAGGCGCGCGGTCAGCTCGGGGTCGGGTGCCACGTCGCCGGTGACCGACAGCGCGCGGCGCGCCTGGCGCGCCGCTGCCACCTCGTCGGCGCACGCCGGGCACGCCGCGACGTGCGCGAGGGCACGCTCGGCGGCTGCCGGGGACAGCTGCCCGTCGACCAGCGCGCTCACCCAGGTCCCGAGGTGGCTCACGGGTGGACCACCCGCAGCTCGGCGAGGGGGTCGGCGACCGGGGCCGCCGCGAGCAGCGCGGCCGGCGCCCGGTGCGCGAGCGCGCGGCGCAGCTGGGCGCGTGCCCGGTGGATGCGCGAGCGGACGGTGCCGAGCTTGATCCCCAGCGTGACCGCGATCTCCTCGTAGGACAGGCCCTCGATGTCGCACAGGACGACCGCGGCGCGGTACTCGGGCGACAGGTCACCGAGCGCGCGCTGCACGTCCAGGTCGAGGTTCGCGTGCTCGAAGCCGCGCACCGGGTCCTGCAGCTCCCCGGTCGCGGGGTGGCGCTCGGCGTCGTCGCCGATCGCGTCGATCCGGATCCGCTGCCGGCGGCGCACGCCGTCCAGGAACAGGTTGGTGGTGATGCGGTGCAGCCAGCCCTCGAAGGTGCCGGGCGTGTACGTCGACAGGGACCGGAACACCCGGACGAACACCTCCTGGGTGAGGTCCTCGGCGTCGTGCTTGTTGCCGGTCAGGCGGTAGGCGAGCCGGTACACGCGGGCGGAGTGGTCCTGGACGATCTGCTCCCACGACGGCGCCGTCCACGGCTCCGCGGGCACCACCCGGCCGGCCGCCCGTGCGGCGGCCCCGTCCGTGCCGTGCGTCCCCATGGCCATCCGCGCCTGTCCCCTCTGTCGACGGCGAGCGCCGTCGGTCCTCCCAGTGTCCCAGGCGGGCACCGGCCCCACGACCGTCCTAACACCGCGGGCCGTCCGCACCTTCCCGGCGGCCGCCGGGGCGTCGACCCGGAGCATCCACCCGGCGTCCTCCCGGCGCGTCGACCCGGGCGCGGCGTGCCCACCCCCCCCACGGCCCGTCACCGCCGGCAGTAGCATCGGCGCGGGACGCCGGGCACCGCTCGTGCCCACCGGGCGTCCGCCCCACCCACGAGCCGCCGGGAGGCCGCCATCTCCACCGACAAGACGCAGAGCTGGGTCTACGCCGAGGAGTTCCGGGCCGAGGACGACGTGCTGCTGCGGGCCCGCGAGCGCGCCGGCCAGCTGGGCTGCACCCCGGTGCTGCCCGGCAGCGGGGCCGTCCTGTCCGTGCTGACGGCGAGCCTGCGGGCGCGCGCGGTGGTCGAGGTGGGCACCGGCGCGGGGGTCGGCTCGCTGTACCTGCTGCGCGGGATGCCCGTGGACGGCGTGCTGACCACCATCGACGTCGAGGTTGAGCACCAGCGGGCGGCCAAGCAGGCGTTCGCGGAGGCCGGCCTGCGCCCCACGCGCACCCGCGCCATCTCCGGCCGGGCGGCCGACGTGCTGCCCCGGCTGACCGACGGCGCCTACGACATGGTCTTCGTCGACGCCGACAAGGAGGGCTACCCGGGGTACGTCGAGCAGGCGCTGCGGCTGCTGCGGCCCGGGGGTGTGCTCGCCGTCGACAACGCGCTGTGGCACGACCGGGTCGCCGACCCCGCCCGGCGCGACGAGACCACGACGGTCATCCGCGAGGTCGGGCGGAGCCTGCGGGACGACGAGCGGGTGCTGAGCGCGATGCTGCCCACCGGCGACGGCCTGCTGGTGGCCGTCCGCCGCTGACCGGGCCGGCGCTCACGCCAGCGTCTGCAGGTACTCCAGCAGCAGCCGGGCACCGAAGCCGGTGGCGCCCTCGGTGACCTCGTGCCGGTCCTTGCCGGACCGCGCCGGCCCGGCGATGTCCAGGTGCGCCCACGTGCGTGAGCCGGTGAACTCGCGCAGGAACAGCGCGGCGGTGATCGAGCCGCCGCCGGGCGACTGCGCGGGGACGTGCCGCAGGTCGGCGATGGGCGACCGGACGGCCGGCAGGTACTCCTCGACGAGCGGCATGTGCCACACCCGCTCGCCCGTCGTGGTGCCCGCGGCCTCCAGAGCGCCGAGCAGGGCGGGGTCGGCGCAGTACAGCGCGGCGTGCCCCTGGCCCAGGCCCAGCGTGGCGGCCCCGGTGAGGGTCGCCACGTCGATCAGCACGTCGGGGTCGAGCACCTCGTCGGCGTAGGCGAGCGCGTCGGCCAGCACCAGGCGGCCCTCCGCGTCGGTGTTGGCCACCTCGACGGTCCGGCCGCCGCGCACGGTGAGCACGTCACCGGGCCGGTAGGACGACGCGCCCACGTGGTTCTCGGCGAGCGGCAGGACCGCGGTCACCCGGTGCCCGACGCCGGCCTCGGCGGCGGCGAGCACGGTGGCCAGCGCCACCGCCGCGCCGGCCATGTCGGTCTTCATCGCGACCATCGGCTCGCGCGGCTTGATGGACAGCCCGCCGGTGTCGAAGGTGATGCCCTTGCCCACCACGACGACGTGCCGCCCGGTGCGCCCGTCGGTGGGCGTGTAGGACACGGTGACCAGGCGCGGGGTGCGCGCCGAGCCGGCGCCGACGGCCAGGATGCCGCCGAAGCCCTCCGCCTCGAGCGCCTCCGGGTCGAACACCTGCGTCACCAGGCCGGCCTCGGCGGCCAGCTCACCGGCGCGCTCGGCCATCCAGGCGGGGTCCTTGGTGCTCGACGGCGTGTTCGCCAGGTCCCGGACCAGCCAGGTCGCCCGCGCGGCGACCTGCGCGTCCCGGACCGCCGCGGCCGAGCGGTCGGTGTGCCGACCGAGGAGCACGAGCGTCCCGGCCGGGTCCTTGCCCGCGCCACCCGTCGCGAACGTCGGGATGCGGTAGGACCCGAGCAGGTAGCCCTCGACGAGCGCACGGGCCCCCTCGTGACCGTGCGGACCGCCCGGGGAGCCGAGCGTGGTCACCACGCGGCCGACGCCGCGGGTCGCGCGCGCCAGCGCCGCACCGGCGCGGCGCAGGTCGCCCGGCGACCCGTCGCCCACCCCGACGAGCACGAGCCGCTCCGGCAGCGACTCCCACGGGAACGCGGACGCCGTCGCGACCAGGCGGCGCGGCAGGTGCAGCGTCCAGGTGTCGCCGGCGACCCCCGTCGCCCCGGCACGCTCGGCGACCTCCGCGAGGTCCACCCCGTACAGGGCGGCGGCGTCAGCGGTTCCGGAGCGGGGCTGGAGCTCGGTCTCGCCCTCCACGGGCGGTGCGACCGGCACCGCGAGCGCCGTCGTGCCCTCGAGGGCGGTCGGCGTCAGGGTGCCGCGCTCGACGACGACCTCGGGGAGAGCACGCGTCGACGCCGGGACCACGCCCGGCGTCCTGGGACCACGGCCGGCCATGAGCGGTCAGCTGACGACGGAGCTGAGCGCCTCGCCGAGCTCACGCGCCTCGGTGGCGTTGAGCTCGACCACGAGCCGGCCTCCGCCCTCGAGCGGAACCCGCATGACGATGCCGCGGCCCTCCTTGGTGACCTCGAGCGGACCGTCACCGGTGCGCGGCTTCATGGCAGCCATGGGCGGCTCTCCTTCGTTCGTGCCTGGCCCGGGCCCCGGCGCGCCTGGACGAACCTGCTCGCGGGGCTGGGTCTGGTCGGAATGTCCGTTGTGCAGTCTAGTGGCTGCGGTGGGCCGGACCGCGACGCACGTCACGGCGGCCACCCGGACGGGGGGATCAACCGCCACAGGGACCACGTCCAGGCGACCTGCAGGGCGGCGCAGGTGATGAGCACCAGGACGAGCCAGATCCGGCGGGCACGGGCCGGGCCACGTACCGCTCCCACCACCACCGCGGCGACGGGGAAGGCGAGCAGTCCGAACCGCACCAGGCTCGTGCCAGGCTCGACGACGCCGACCAGGTAGACGCCGTACCCGGCGCACCAGGCCCACAGCTCGGGGCCCAGGCGGCGGGCCGGTGGGCTCAGCGCGAGCGCGACGGCGACCGCGAGCAGCCCGAGCAGAAGCACCGGGCCGAGGGCGTCGCCCCACAGCCACCGGGCCACGTCGAGCCACGGCAGCACCGGGACGACGTCGGGCCGCCCGCGCCAGGCGGCCTGCGTGAGCAGGTACGCATCCGGCACCCCGGTGGCCGCGGCCGTGACCAGCGGCCACGCCACCCCGGAGGCGCCGGCCGCCACGAGCAGCGCGGCCAGACCCAGCACGTCGCGGCGGCCGAGGTGGTCCGCACCGCGGCGCGCGGCCCGCAGCCGCACGAGACCGTGCACCACGACGACCAGCGCCATGGGCAGCGCGACGGCGCGGGTCAGTCCCAGCGCCAGCACCGTGACCGCCGCGAGCCCGTACTGCCGGCGCAGCAGCCCGACCAGCGTGGCCGCCACGAGCAGCAGTGCGAGGGACTCGGTGTAGGCGCTCTGCAGGACCGGCGCGGCCGGCGCCGAAGCGACCACCGCGGCGGTCGCGAGCGGCAGCCCGGGCCGGGCGGCCACGGCCCGGGGTGCGCCCTCCCGGACCGCGACGTGCACCAGCAGCACCGCCGCCGCACCGAGGACCAGCGCGAGGGTCGGCGCGACGAGCGCCCACGGTGCTCCGGTGACCGCGATCAGTCCGCGCGCGAGCAGCGGGAACAGCGGGAAGAACGCCCACGGGTTCTGCTGCACCACGCCGTCGGGGCCGGTGGGCAGGGTCGGCGGGTAGCCGTGCTCGGCGATGTCGCGGTACCAGCCCGAGTCCCACATCAGGCCCGTGTACTGCACGTACGACGGCGAGGCGGGCACCCACAGGGTCTGGACCTGGTGGCGGGCGACGGCGAGGAGCACCAGCGCGCTCCAGGCGCGGGCGAGCGCGTACACCGCGAGGGTCTGCCCCCACCACGGCCACCGCCGGGGGTCGGCGCTCACCGGCGCCCGCGCACGGCTCACGCCAGGCCGCGGACGGCCCGGGCGGGCGCGGCGTCGCCGCGCACCGCGGCCACCATGTCCAGCGTCCGCCGGGTGGCCCGCACGTCGTGCGTGCGGAAAACCCGTGCCCCCAGCCAGGCCGCGACGGCGGTCGCCGCGAGCGTGCCCTCGAGCCGATCGTCGACCGGCAGCCCGAGCGTCTCCCCGACGAAGTCCTTGCGGGACAGCGCGAGCAGCACCGGGTACCCCAGCGCGACGAGCGCCTCGGTGCGCCGCAGCAGGTGCAGGGAGTGCCAGGTGTTCTTGCCGAAGTCGTGCGTCGGGTCGACCAGCACCGAGGCGGGGTCCACGCCGAGGTCGACGGCGCGGGCCGCAGCGACGCCGAGGGTCGCCAGGACGTCGGTCAGCACCCCGTCGCGGGGATCGGGGCGGGCGGCCGTGCCGGCGCGGGACGCGTCGGTGCCGAAGGCGTCGGTGCCGGAGGCGTCGAGGGCGGGCCGACGGCCGGGGTCCGCCGACGCGTAGGCGACCCGGAACGGGTCGGTCCGCGGGATGGCGCCGCCGGTGTGCGAGCAGACGACGCCGACGCCGCCGGCGGCGGCCACCCCGACCAGGTCCGGGTCGTGGCCGGCCCAGGTGTCGTTGAGCAGGTCCGCGCCGGCGGCGACCGCCGCCCGCGCGACCGGGGCGCGCCAGGTGTCGACGCTGACCAGCAGCTCGGGGTGGCGGCTGCGCACCCGCTCGACCAGCGGCACCACCCGGCGCACCTCCTCGGCGACGTCGACGGGCTCGCCGCGGCCGGCTCGGACGCCGCCGATGTCCACGATGTCGGCGCCCTCGTCGACCGCGCGCGCGACGGCGTCGAGGGCCCCGGCGTCGTCGTCGTGCCGGGCGCCGGGGTAGAAGGAGTCCGTGGTGCGGTTGACGATCGCCATCACCACCGGGCGGCCCGGACCGAACGTGCGTCCACGCAGCCGCAGCGGCGCCCCGCCGGCCGGGACGCCGGGCGGCACCGGCGGCGTCACGCGGGGGTGGGGGGCGCGTCCGGCCGGGTCCGGCCGGACCCGGCGTCCGCGGCGGCCGTCTCGGCCTCGGCCTCCTCGCGGACGGCCTCCTGCTCGGCCCGCAGCGCCGCGCTGCGCTCCACGACGTGCGCGACGGCGTCCCGTGGGTCGTCGACGAGGGTGATGAGCTCGAGGTCGATCTCGCCGATCATGCCGCGGCCCAGGACCGCGCTGCGCAGCCAGTCGAGCAGCCCGGTCCAGTAGTCCCGGCCGACCAGCACCAGCGGGAACCCGGTGACCTTGTGCGTCTGCACGAGCGTGAGGGCCTCGAACAGCTCGTCGAAGGTGCCGAACCCGCCCGGCAGCACCACGAAGCCCTCGGCGTACTTGACGAACATGGTCTTGCGGGCGAAGAAGTAGCGGAAGTTCACGCCGAGGTCGACGTAGGGGTTCATGCCCTGCTCGAACGGCAGCTCGATGCCGAGGCCCACGGACAGCCCCCCGGCCTCGCTCGCGCCCTTGTTGGCGGCCTCCATGATCCCCGGCCCGCCGCCGGTGATCACGGCGTAGCCGGCCTCCACGAGCCCGCGGCCCACCTCGACGGCCATGGCGTAGTCGGGGTGGTCCGGCTTGGTGCGCGCGGACCCGAACACGCTGACCGCGGGGCCGACCTCGGCGAGCGCGCCGAAGCCCTCCACGAACTCGCTCTGGATCCGCATGACCCGCCACGGGTCGCCGTGGAGCCAGTCGGTGTTCCCGGGGCCGGCCAGCAGGTGCTGGTCGGTCGTGGTGGCGGGCACCTGACCGCGCCGGAGCAGGACCGGGCCCTTGCGGTATCCGTGCCCGGGGGCGGGCACGCCGTCGTCGCTCGTCATGGCCCGACTCTAGGAGGTCAGCCAGGCACGGAGCGCGTCGTGGCACAGCGTGAGCTGGGCGACCGGGCAGTGCTCGTCGTCCTTGTGGGCGAGCACCGGGTCCCCGGGGCCGAAGTTGACCGCCGGGACGCCGAGCTCGGCGAACCGGGCGACGTCGGTCCAGCCGAGCTTGGCCGCGGGTGCCCCGCCGGTGACGGCGAGGGTCGCCGCGGCGAAGTCGGCCGCTGCCGGCGCGTCGAGCCCGGGCCGCGCACCACCGGCCGCGTCGGTGACCGTCACGGCGTACCCGTCGAACACCTCGCGCACGTGCGCCTCGGCCTGCTCGACCGACCGCGCCGGGGCGAACCGGTAGTTCACGGTCACGACGCACTCGTCGGGCACGACGTTGCCGGCGACCCCGCCGCGGATCCCGACGGCGTTCAGCCCCTCGCGGTACACCAGCCCGTCCACCTCGACGTCGGCGGCCACGTAGTCCTGGAGCCGTCGCAGCACCTCGCCGGCGCCGTGGATCGCGTTGGTGCCCATCCAGGAGCGGGCCGAGTGCGCCGCCACGCCCGGCACCCGCACCTCGGCGCGCAGCGTCCCGTTGCACCCGCCCTCGAGCCCGGCCGAGGTGGGCTCGCCCAGGACGGCGAAGTCGCACGCGAGCCAGTCGGGGTGCGCCCGGGCCACCCGGCCCAGGCCGTTCAGCGACGACTCGACCTCCTCGTGGTCGTAGAAGACCCACGTGACGTCGCGCGTGGGCGCGGTCAGCGAGGCGGCGAGCGCGAGCTGGATCGCGACCCCGCCCTTCATGTCGACCGTGCCGCGGCCCCACAGCTGGGCGTCCTCGCCGGTGCCCTCGACCCGGCTGGGCATGTTGCCGGCGATCGGGACGGTGTCGATGTGCCCGGCGACCACGACCCGCGACGCGCGCCCGGTGCGGGTGCGCGCGACCACCGCGTCGCCGTCGCGCAGCACCTCCAGGTGGTCGCAGCGGCGCAGGGCGGCCTCGATGGCGTCCGCGAGCGCGGTCTCGTCCCCGCTGACCGAGGGGATGTCGCAGACCGCGCGGGTCAGGGTCAGCAGGTCGGCGGTGGGGTCCAGGGCCGGCGTCCAGGTGGTCACCGGGCGACCCTACCGACCGGCGCGCCCCGCGCCCGCGGCCGGACCGCCCCCAGCCGGCGGCGTGGCGGCGGCGTGGACGCCGCCGCCACGGCACCTCGGCGCCCGGCGCCCCGGCGCCCCGGCGCCCGGTCCCGTGCCGGTCGCCCTCTACCCTGGTGGCATGAGCACGCGCAGCGCCTGGGGCGTCGGCCTGGCCACGATCGCCGCCGACGGCACCACCCTCGACGCCTGGTACCCGTCCCCCGCGCTGGGCCAGGCCCCGCCGGCGCACACCCCCGGCGACGCCGACGCCGCCCTCGCGGGCCAGCTGGCCGCGCTCGCCGGCGAGGACCCGGTGCGCGGCGTGCGCACCGTCGTCGTGCTCACCGTGGCCGACCTCGACGCGCCCCCGTCGGACGCCCCCGACGCCTACCTGCGCCTGCACCTGCTGTCCCACCGGCTCGTCGCCCCGCACGGCGCCAACCTCGACGGCGTCTTCGGCGTGCTGGCGAACGTGGTGTGGACCGACCGGGGACCGTGCCCGGTGGAGGACTTCGAGGCGACCCGGCTGCGGATGCGCGCGGCGACCGGCGCGCCGGTGACGGTGCACGGCGTCGACAAGTTCCCGCGGATGGTCGACTACGTGCTGCCCTCCGGGGTCCGGGTCGCCGACGCCGACCGGGTCCGGCTCGGCGCGCACCTGGCCCCGGGCACGACCGTCATGCACGAGGGCTTCGTCAACTACAACGCCGGCACGCTCGGCGCCTCGATGGTCGAGGGCCGCATCTCGGCCGGGGTCGTCGTCGGGGACGGCAGCGACGTCGGCGGTGGCGCGTCGATCATGGGCACCCTGTCCGGCGGGGGCCGGGAGGTCGTCTCCGTCGGCCGGCGGTCGCTGCTCGGCGCGAACGCCGGCCTGGGCGTCACGCTCGGGGACGACTGCGTCGTCGAGGCCGGCCTGTACCTGACGGCGGGCACCAAGGTCACGCTCGTCGGCGCGACCGGGCCCGACGGCGCCGCCGCGGACGGCCGGGTGGTCAAGGCGCGCGAGCTGTCCGGCGTCGACGGCGTGCTGTTCCGCCGCAATTCGCAGACCGGCGCGGTCGAGGCGGTGGCCCGGTCCGGCGCGGGCGTCCGGCTGAACTCCGCGCTGCACACCAACTGACGCGCGAGCCGTGACCCGACGACGTCGTCGTGCCTGGACGGCCCCGCTCGCGCTGCTCGGCGCGCTGGGGGTCGCGGTCGCTGGCGTCGTCGTCGCGCTCGACGCGCTCGACGGCGGGACGGTGGTCGGCGAGCGCTGCACCGCGGAGCTGGACGGCACGACCTACGCCCTGAGCCCGACCCAGAGCGACAACGCCGCGCTGGTGGTCGGCGCCACCGTCCGGCGCGGGCTGCCCGCACGGGCCGCGACGATCGGCATCGCGACCGCCCTGCAGGAGTCCAAGCTGGTCAACATCGACTACGGCGACCGTGACTCGGTCGGCCTGTTCCAGCAGCGGCCGTCCCAGGGCTGGGGCACCGTCGACCAGATCATGGACCCGCTGTACTCGACCGACGCCTTCCTCGACGTGCTGGTCGAGGTGGAGGGCTACGAGGCGCTGGAGATCACCGACGCCGCCCAGCGCGTGCAGCGCTCGGGGTTCCCCGATGCGTACGCCCAGCACGAGACCCGGGCCCGGGCGTGGGCGTCGTCGCTGTCCGGCTACTCCCCCGCGACGCTGACCTGCGAGCTGCGTGAGCCCGAGGGTCCCGGCTCCGCCGACGAGCTGCTGGCCCGCGCCGCCCGGGACCTGGGGACGGTGCCGAGCAGCGTCGCCGAGGACGGGGCGGTCGTGCTGGACGCCACCGCGCTGCCCGGTGGCTCCGACGCCGGCCGGCTCGGCTGGGCGGTGGCCCAGTGGGCCGTCGCCGTCGCGTCACCGCAGCGGGTGACCGGCGTGGCGGTCGCCGACCGGACCTGGGAGCGCGACGGCGGCGGCTGGGAGCCGTCCGGCACGCCGGCGCTGCCGGCGGGTCAGGTCCGCGTCACGCTCGCCGGCTGACCGCCGGCCCTCCCCACCCCGCCGAGTGCGACGTCCTGGACCGTTCAGGTCGCGTCAAGGGTCCACGGCGTCGCACTCGGCTGTGGGGCACAGGGTCAGCGCGCGTCGACCTCGACGTAGTCGCGCTCGACCGCACCGGTGTAGACCTGGCGCGGCCGGCCGATCTTGGTCGCGGGGTCGCTCATCATCTCGCGCCACTGGGCGATCCAGCCGGGCATGCGGCCGAGGGCGAAGATGGGCGTGAACATGGCCTCGTCGAAGCCCATGGCCTTGTAGATCAGGCCCGTGTAGAAGTCGACGTTCGGGTACAGCTTGCGCTCGATGAAGTAGTCGTCGTTGAGCGCGATGTCCTCGAGGTTCCGCGCGATGTCCAGCAGCTCGTCGCTCTTGCCCAGCTGCTGCAGGACGGCGTCGGCGTCCTTCTTCACGATGGCCGCACGCGGGTCGTAGTTCTTGTAGACCCGGTGCCCGAAGCCCATCAGCCGGACACCCTGCTCCTTGTTCTTGACCTTCGTCATGAACTCGGTCGCGTCGCCGCCGCTGGCCTGGATCTCGGTGAGCATCTTCAGCACGGACTCGTTGGCGCCGCCGTGCAGCGGGCCGGACAGCGCGTTGATGCCGGCCGCGACGGACGCGTACAGGTTCGCGTGGCTCGAGCCGACGATCCGCACCGTGGAGGTGGAGCAGTTCTGCTCGTGGTCGGCGTGCAGGATGAGCAGCCGGTCCAGGGCCTCGACGATCGTGGGGTCGGCCTCGTACTGGGAGTACGGCGCGGCGAACGTCATCCGCAGGAAGTCGTCGACGTAACCGCGGGAGTAGTCCGGGTACAGCAGCGGCTCGCCGACGCGACGCCGGTGCAGGTAGGACGTGATGGTGCGGGTCTTGGCCAGGATCAGCACCGTCGCCAGCTCGACCGTCTCGGGGTCGAACGGGTCCAGCGACTCGGGGTAGAAGGTCGCCAGCGCGTTCACCGCCGAGGACATCACGGCCATCGGGTGGGCGTTGCGCGGGAACGTCCCCATGAAGGTGCGGAAGTCCTCGTGCACGAGGGTGTGCCGGTTGACCCGCTCGACGAAGGCGTCCAGCTCGGACGGCGACGGCAGCTCGCCGTGGATGAGGAGGTAGGCCACCTCGAGGAAGCTCGACTTCTCGGCGAGCTGCTCGATGGGGTACCCGCGGTAGCGCAGGATCCCCGCGTCGCCGTCGATGTAGGTGATCTCGGACTCGCAGGCCGCGGTGTTCATGAAGCCAGGGTCGACCGTGACCAGCCCGGTCTCCTTGAGCAGCGAGGAGACGACGATCCCGTCGTTGCCCTGCGTGGCGCCCATGACGGGCAGGTCGAGGGTCTGTCCTGCGACGGTGAGCGTGACGGGGTCGGTCATGTGGTTCCCTCCTGGCGAGGCACGCGCACCCTCGTGTCGCGGCCGAGGCTCGGCGCGGCGCCTGCGGTGACCGTGGAGGTCGGCCCGGGCGGTCGTCGTCGGCCCGCGCTCACGGTACCCGCGGCTCCGGGCCCGTGACGAATCGGACGGTCGCTCGGGTCAACCGGCCGGCGGATCAGCCGGTCGACGGGCCGGGCGACCGGCCCGGCGATCCGGTCAGGCGACGGGCCGCCTCGGCGACCCGCTCGTCGGTCGCGGTGAGGGCGACCCGGACGTGGCCGGCCGCGGCCGCACCGTAGAACGCACCCGGCGCGACGAGCACGCCGTGGTCGGCCAGCCGGCCGACGGTCGCCCAGCAGTCGGCGGGGTCCTCGGCGGGGCGCGCCCACAGGTACAGGCCCGCGGCCGAGCCGTCGACGGTCAGGCCGGCTGCCTCGAGCGCGGGCCGCAGCAGGGCCCGCCGGGCCCGGTAGCGCTCGCGCTGCACGGCGACGTGGGCGTCGTCACCGAGCGCGACGGTCATCGCCGCCTGCACCGGCGCCGGCACGATCATCCCCGCGTGCTTGCGGACCTCGAGCAGGTCGGCGACCAGGCGCGGGTCACCGGCGACGAAGGCGGCCCGGTAGCCGGCGAGGTTGGACTGCTTGGACAGCGAGTAGACCGCGAGCAGGCCGGTGGGGTCGCCGCCGCTGACCCGCGGGTCCAGGATGCTGGGCACCCCACTGCCGGACCACGGCTCGTCCCACGCCAGCTCGGCGTAGCACTCGTCGGACGCGACCACCGCGCCCACCGCCCGGGCGGCGTCGACCACCGCCCGCAGCTGCTCGACCGACCGCACGGTTCCGTCCGGGTTGCCCGGCGAGTTGACCCACACCAGGCGCACCGGGCCCGCACCCCAGTCGGCGACGTCGTCGGCGGGCACGGGCGTCGCCCCCGCCAGCCGTGCGCCCACGTCGTAGGTCGGGTAGGCGGTCGCCGGGTGCACGACGACGTCCCCGGCGCCCAGACCCAGCAGCGAGGGCAGCAGCGCGACGAGCTCCTTGGAGCCCACGGTCGGCAGGACGGCGTCGGGATCGAGGTCCGGGACGCCGCGCCGCCGGGCGAACCAGTCGACGACGGCCCGGCGCAGCGCCGGGGTGCCGTGGGTCAGCGGGTAGCCGTGCGCGTCGGACGCGGCGGCGAGGGCGTCGCGGACGAGGTCGGGCGTCGGGTCGACCGGGGTCCCGACGGACAGGTCGACGATGCCGTCGGCGTGGGCACGGGCACGCGCGGCGAACGGTGCGAGCGTGTCCCAGGGGAAGTCCGGCAGGGTGCGGGTCAGCAGGCCCATGGGGCGGCGAGGTCCGGTCTCGGCCGGTCGGCTGCCGGCGGCGTCAGTCGGTGACGACCTGCAGCGGCAGCGTGGCGATGATCGGGTGGTCCTTGGGGATCTCCCCCATCTTGGCCGCACCGCCCGGCGAGCCGAGGTCGTCGAAGAACTCGACGTTGGCCTTGTAGTACTCGCTCCACTGCTCGGGGACGTCGTCCTCGTAGTAGATGGCCTCGACGGGGCAGACCGGCTCGCAGGCACCGCAGTCGACGCACTCGTCGGGGTGGATGTACAGCGACCGCTTGCCCTCGTAGATGCAGTCGACGGGGCACTCCTCGATGCACGCCTTGTCCTTGACGTCCACACAAGGCTGGGCGATCACATAGGTCACGGTCAGTCCTCCAGGGCCCGTACGACGGTCTCCGGCGCCGCTGACGACGCCCGCTCTAGTATCCACCTCGTGGGCGATGACCCGAGCAGCACCAGCGTGACCCACGACACGGCCGAGGGCATCCCGGCGTGGCGACGGTGGGCCGTCGGGACGCGCGTGGTGGTCCGCCACCGGCTGCCGGACGGTCGGCTGACCGACGCCCTCGGCGAGCTGGCCGAGGTGGACGACGCCGGCCTGATGATCGCCACCCGCCGCGGTCCGGTGCGCGTGGCCGGCGCCGACGTGGTGCTCGGCAAGCCGGTGCCGCCACCGCCGCCGCGGCGCGGTCCTCGCGCGGTCGGTGACCGAGGCGTGGCGGGCGACGCGCAGCCCTGACCGCCCGGTCCGCTCACCGCGCCGGTCGGCGGAGATCAGCCCTCGGGCTCGCAGACCACCGCGTTCTGCGGCTTGTACCGCCAGGTGTCCGACGTCGTCTCCTGCTCCTCGCCGTCCAGCAGCAGCCGACGCGTGACCGTCACGGTGAAGCCGGGGTTGCCGGCCCGCTGCGGCGTGCAGGTGTCGGACGACGAGGTGACCGTGGTCGGCCGCACGATGTTCGAGCGCGGGCTGGTGGACGACTCCACGGTCCAGTACCTCGTCCCCCACATCCGCACGTGGACGCGGCCGTCGGCCACCCAGGCCTGCACGAGCGCGCCGTAGGGAGTGGTGTTCTTGAACTTCATGTCGATGACGCCGGTGTAGAGCGTCGACTCGCGGCCCTCGGGGTAGCGCGCGAACCACTCCGAGTGCGGCTGGTGCTCGACGTCCTCGAAGCCGGCCAGGAACGCCGCGTTGTAGGTGGTCGTGGAGATCTGCGACAGCCCGCCGCCCATCCCGGGGACGTGCTCGCCGTCGACGATGACGGTCGCGTCGCGGAAGCCGGCGGCCGCGGTGATCGGCCCCAGCGCCTCGGTGAGGCTGAAGGTCTCCCCCGGCCGCACCAGCGTGCCGTCGATCTTGGCGGCACCCACGCGCAGGTTCTCGGTGCGCACCGGCTCGTTCGTCAGGGGCGTGGAGAACTCCGAGACGACCTCGGTCACGCCCAGGGCCTGCAGGCTCTCGGTCGTCAGCTCGGGGTCGCTCGCGACGAGGTCGACCCGGGCGGTGCGGTCCTCCCCCGTGCCCGCCGCGGCGACGGCGTCGGCGAGCACCTGGGGCTCCAGCGTGGTCCCCGGGGTCCCGGGCACCACGACCGGCGCGCCGTCGACGAACTCGAAGTGCGCGTCCGCGGCCGGGGTGAGCAGCCCGTCCGTGCGCGCCAGCACCTCCTCGACCAGGCGCGGTCCGTCGAGCGTCAGCTCCAGGTCGGAGTCCACCGCGGTGAACGACGCCAGGGACGTCAGCACGTCGGCGGGCAGCTCGACGGAGCGGTCGGCGACCGCCACCACGACCGGGGCGGCCGCGAACGGCTCGGCGACGGTGCGCAGCGCGGTCTGCGCCTCGGCCTGGGTGATCTCCGGCTCGGCGGCCTCGGTCGGCAGCTCCACCGGCTCCGCGGTGGTCAGCCACCGGCTGCGCAGCAGCTCGGCGGCGCGGTCGGCGTCGACCCGGGAGCCGGGCGCCGCGTCGGTCACGTGGGCGGCGCCGTCGGCGAAGACGACGCCGGCGTCGACCGGTTCGGTGGTCAGGGAGTCCGCGACGCCGTCGAGCGCCTCGGTGAGCGCCGCCTCGTCGACGTCGCTGACAGGCGGCTGGGCGCCACCGCCGACGACGTGGTGCCACAGCCGGGCCGGCTGCAGGCTGAACCCGGTCAGCCGGGCGACGGTGGCCTCGCTGTCCAGCGCGAGCCCCGCCTCGGCGGGGTCGAGGGACGCGGCGCGGCCGTCCGCGGTCACCCGGACCGGCTCGGCGACGACGTCGGCCAGGCCGGTGTCCACGGCGGCGACCGCCCGGTCGGCGGTGAGGCCGCCGATCTCGACGTCGGCCACCGTCGTCCCACGCGGCACGCGGTCGGCCAGCAGCCACGCCGCGGCGACGTACCCGCCGGCGAGCACGATCAGGACGCCCACGACGGTGAGCAGCACCCGCGGCCACCGGCGTGGCCGGGGGTCGGTGGGGAAGCCGAGCAGCGAGTCGTCGCGCCGGTCGTCACGCGACGCGTCCGGGCCGGCCACGGGGGCGGCCTCCGGGGCGCCGTCCACCCGCTCGGCACGAGCCGCCGCATGGACGTCGTCGTGCCGGGTCGTGTCGGCCATGCAGAAGTCCCCTCGTCGCCGGCGGCACCACCGCCGGACCGATTCTACGGCGTGGGGCCCACACGGCCCCTCCGCCGGCCCCGCCGCAGGTCGGCGCCCTCAGCGCACCGGACGCGTGCGGCCGCGCAGGTGGACCAGGCCGCCCGCGGTCGAGCGGCCCTGGACCGCGCTGAGCACCTCACCCACGACGATGTCGTGGTCGCCCGCGCGGTGGACCGCCGCCGTCCGGCACTCGAACCAGGCCGCCGCGTCGGCCACCAGCGGGGCACCGGTCCGGGTCCCGGTGGTGTGCGGCACCCGGGCGAGCTGCCCGACGGCGGGCCGGCCCGGCGACGCGAGCCAGTCCGCGACCGGGCCGGCCGAGTCCGCCAGCACGCTCAGCCCCCAGGTCTCGACGGCGTCGAGCGCCTCCCGGAAGCGGGCGTCCTCGTGCACGCAGAACAGCAGCATCGGCGGGTCGAGCGACACCGACGCGACGGCGCTCGCGGTCATCGCGTGGTCGACGTCGCGCCAGCGCAGGGCCACCACCGCGACCCCCGCGGGCAGCCGGCCGATCGCGGCCCGGAAGGTGTCCGGATCGGCGAGCGGACCGGGCCCGTCCGGGGTCGTCACGGACGCACCGGGACGTCGCTGAACCAGCGGCCGGGCAGGAAGCAGCCGATCCCGATCGCCACCATCCCGCCGATCCCCCACACGTACCCCAGGGCGTCGCCGGCGGGGACCAGCACGTCCCCGCCGGGGCCGGAGAGCGACAGCACCTGCACCACGGCGAGCCAGCCGACGGCGTAGCCGACGACCGGCAGCAGCCCGGCCCAGGCACGCGTCACCACGGTCGCGCTCAGGACCAGCGCGAGGCACACCGCCATGCCCCACGGCGGCACGGCCCGGTGCAGCACCGTGCCCCCGACACCGACGACGACACCGAGAGCCACCACGGCCGCCCAGCGTCCGAGGCCGGAGGACCTCCGCGCCGCTGCGCTCACTGTGCTGCTCCTCGACTGCTCGTCGGCGGTCCGTCGCCTGCCCGTCGCCTGTCCATGGTCTGCCTGTCGTCCCCGGGTCCGGTCCGCGTCGCGCCGGACGCTACCGGCGGTCGGACGGGCGGCGCGGGAGGTCCGGGGACCGCGGGCCGTCCTGCCCGGGGAGCGACGGCAGCCCGTCGTCCGTCCCGGCGCGGTCACCGGGGACGGTGCGCTGGGAGACGAGCTGGCCGACCTGCTCGGGGAGCTGCTGGTTGACCTGGGACGTCACGTGCGCGGTCAGCCGGTCGCGCATGAGGCTGCGCTCGGCCTGCAGGAACGCCCGGTGCTCGCTGCTCAACGCCCGCCAGGTGGAGGCGCACATCGCGATCATCACCACGCTGAACGGCAGCGCGATGAGGATCGCCGCCGTCTGCAGGGCGGCCAGACCACCCGCCACGAGCAGCGCCGCGGCGAGCAGGCCGCTCGCGACCGCCCACGTCATCCGCGACCACACCGGCGGGTCCAGCTCGCCGCCACCGGTGAGCATGGCCACCACGAGCGAGCCGGAGTCGGCACTGGTGATGAAGAACAGCGCGATCAGCACGATGGCCCCGGCGGCCAGCGCGGACCCGGCCGGCAGCGCCTCGAGCAGGTCGAACAGCGCGTTGACGGTCGTGACCGAGCCGTCGTCGGCCACCAGGCCGCCGGCGCCGAACAGCTCGCGGTACAGCGCGGTGCCGCCGAGCACGGAGAACCACAGGAAGGTGACCAGCACGGGGACGCCGAGCACACCCAGCACGAACTCACGCACGGTGCGGCCGCGCGAGATGCGCGCGATGAAGACGCCGACGAAGGGCGCCCACGAGATCCACCAGCCCCAGTAGAACGTGGTCCACGCCGACTGCCAGATCTCGCCCTCCGAGCCGGCGAACGCGCTGACGTTGAAGGTCATCGGCACGACGTTGGCGAGGTACACCCCGATGGACTGGACGAACTCGCGCAGCAGGAACAGCGTCGGGCCGAGCACCAGCACGGACAGCATCAGCAGGCCTGCCAGGACGACGTTCGCGTTCGACAGCCACTTCACACCGCGATCCAGTCCCGACAGGACCGAGAGGGTCGCGACCGCGGTGATCCCGAGGATCAGCACGACCTGCACCGTGACGGAGTTCTCCAGCAGCCCCAGGTGCTCCAGCCCCGAGGAGATCTGCAGCACGCCGAAGCCGAGCGAGGTGGCCACCCCGAACACGGTGCCGACGACGGCGGCCACGTCGACCACGTCACCGATCGGTCCGCCGGCGCGCCGGGCACCCAGCAGCGGCTCGAGCGCCCAGCGCACCGAGACGGGCCGTCCCTTGCGGTGGATCGCGTAGGCGAGCGCCAGGCCGACCACCACGTAGATCGCCCAGGCGTGCACGCCCCAGTGGACGTACGTCTGCGCCATCGCCTGCTCGGCGACCCGCTCCGGTGCACCGACGACGCCGGGCTTGGGCTGCGCGAAGTGCGTCAGCGGCTCGGCGACCCCCCAGAAGACCAGGCCGATCCCCATCCCGGCCGAGAACAGCATGGCGAACCAGCTCCCGGTGGAGTAGCGCGGCGCCTCGTCGTCCGGGCCGAGGGTGATGTCACCGAACCGGCTCAGACCCACGTAGAGCGAGAAGAGCACGAAGCCCGCGACGATCAGCACGTAGTACCAGCCGAACGCCCCGATGGCGTTGGTCTGCAGCGCGCCGATCAGGTCCGAGGCACGGGTGGGGAACACCACCGCCAGCAGGGCGAGGACGCCCACGATGGCAACGGAGGGCCAGAACACGCGCGGCGCGATGCCGCGGCGCTGGCCGCGCGCGGGTGCGGGCGGGCGGTCGGTCAGGGGTGCGGGTGTCGAGTGACTCATCGATTCCTTGGGGACGGGTCCGGGCGGACCGTGGTCAGGGCTGGACATGGCGATGGCAGCCGGTCGGGGGACCGACTGCCATCGCAGTCTGCCGGTGGCGGACCACCGGCGCAGGGTCAGGCGCGCTTGGCCCGGGCGAACACCCGGGCGCGCTCGGACTGGTCGAGGATGACCTTGCGGATGCGCACGACCTCGGGGGTGACCTCGACGCACTCGTCCTCGCGGGCGAACTCGAGGGACTCCTCCAGGGTCAGGTGCCGCGGCGGGACGAGGTTCTCGAACGTGTCGCTGGAGGCAGCGCGCATGTTCGTGAGCTTCTTCTCCTTGGTGATGTTGACGTCCATGTCCTCGTTGCGGGAGTTCTCGCCGACGATCATCCCCTCGTAGACCTCCTGGGTGGGGTCGACGAAGAACGAGCCGCGCTCCTGCAGGTTGATCATGGCGAACGGCGTCACGACGCCGGCCCGGTCGGCCACCAGCGACCCGTTGACCCGGGTCTCGATCGCGCCGGCCCACGGCTCGTAGCCCTCGGCGATCGAGGACGCGATGCCGGTGCCGCGGGTGTCGGTCAGGAACCGGGTGCGGAAGCCGATCAGGCCGCGCGCCGGGACCATGAACTCCATCCGGACCCAGCCGGTGCCGTGGTTGGACATGGTCTCCATGCGGCCCTTGCGCTGCGCGAGCAGCTGCGTCACGGCGCCGAGGTACTCCTCGGGCACGTCGATGGTCATCCGCTCCATCGGCTCGTGCGTCTTGCCGTCGATCGTCCGGGTGACGACCTGCGGCTTGCCGACGGTCAGCTCGAAGCCCTCGCGGCGCATCTGCTCCACGAGGATGGCCAGAGCCAGCTCGCCACGCCCCTGGACCTCCCAGGCGTCGGGACGCTCGGTCGGCAGGACGCGCAGCGACACGTTGCCGATGAGCTCCTTGTCGAGGCGGTCCTTGACCTGGCGGGCGGTGACCTTGTGGCCCTTGCCGCCCTTGCCGGCCAGCGGGGAGGTGTTGATCCCGATCGTCATGGAGATCGCCGGGTCGTCGACGGTGATCAGCGGCAGCGGGCGGGGGTCGTCCGGGTCGGTCAGGGTCTCGCCGATCGTGATGTCGGCGAAGCCGGCGACCGCGACGATGTCGCCCGGGCCGGCGGACTCGGTGGGGACGCGGTCGAGCGCCTTGGTCTCCAGGAGCTCGGTGACCTTGACGGTCGAGAGCGTGCCGTCGGCGCGGGCCCACGCCACCATCTGCCCCTTGCGGATCGTGCCGTTGAACACGCGCAGCAGCGCCAGCCGGCCCAGGAACGGCGAGGCGTCGAGGTTGGTGACGTGCGCCTGCAGCGGCGCACCCTCCTCGTAGGTCGGCGCGGGGATCTTCTCCAGGATCGTGGCGAACAGCGGCTCGAGGTTGTCGCTGTCCGGCAGCCCGCCGTCGGCCGGCTGGTTGACCGAGGCGCGTCCGGCCTTCGCGGCGGCGTACACGACGGGGACGTCGAGGATCGCGTCGAGGTCGAGGTCCGGGACGTCCTCGTGCAGGTCGCTCGCCAGACCCAGCAGCAGGTCGGTCGACTCGGCGACGACCTCCTCGATCCGCGAGTCGGGGCGGTCCACCTTGTTCACCACGAGGATGACGGGCAGCTTGGCGACGAGCGCCTTGCGCAGCACGAAGCGGGTCTGCGGCAGCGGGCCCTCGCTCGCGTCGACCAGCAGCACGACGCCGTCGACCATGGACAGCCCGCGCTCGACCTCACCGCCGAAGTCGGCGTGGCCGGGGGTGTCGATCACGTTGATCGTGATCCCCTCGGGGTGCCCGGCCGCGGCGGCCGCTGGGCCGGCGTAGTGCACCGCGGTGTTCTTCGCGAGGATGGTGATGCCCTTCTCGCGCTCGAGGTCACCGGAGTCCATCGCCCGCTCGTCGACGTGCGAGTGGGCGCCGAAGGCACCGGACTGGTGCAGCATCGCGTCGACCAGGGTGGTCTTGCCGTGGTCGACGTGGGCGACGATCGCCACGTTGCGCAGGTCGGAGCGCAGGGGCATGGAAGGGCTCATTTCGTGTGAGGGAGGCAGGCCGCGCCGCGTCAGGTGAGGGCGCACTGCCATCGATCGTACCCGGCGCCCCTGCGCGGCCGCGATGACGTGGGTCACGCCGGGGCAGCACGACGCCGCCCCGGCCGGGTGGTGCGCACGGCGGGGGCGGCGGGCGTCGGACGTCGGCGCCGTCAGGACGCGCGGGCGGCCTCCTCGGCGAGCAGCCGGTCGCGCGTCTCGCGGCGCAGGCGCTGCTCGTCGGGGTCCGGCACGGGGACCGCGGCGAGCAGCCGGCGCGTGTAGTCGTGCTGCGGGTCGCGCAGGATCTGGTCCCGCTCCCCCTGCTCCACGAGCTTGCCCTTGTGCATGACGGCGATCCGGCTGGACACGATCTCCACCACGGCCAGGTCGTGGCTGATGAACAGGCACGCGAAGCCGTACTCCTGCTGCAGCTCCTGGAACAGGTCCAGCACCTTGGCCTGCACGGAGACGTCCAGCGCTGAGGTCGGCTCGTCCGCGACGAGCAGCTTGGGCGACAGCGCGAGGGCGCGGGCGATCCCGACGCGCTGGCGCTGGCCGCCGGAGAGCTCGTGCGGGTAGCGGTTGCGCATCGCCCGGTCCAGGTGGACCTGATCGAGCAGCTTCTCGACCTGGCGGCTGAGCTCGGCCCCCTTGATGCCCTGGTGCAGCATCATCGGCTCGGCGATGGACTCACCGATCGGCAGCCGCGGGTTGAGCGACGAGCCCGGGTCCTGGAAGACGATGCCGACCTGGCTGCGCAGCGGCTGCAGGTCCTTGCGGGACGCCCCGACCATGTTCGTGCCGACGATGGACAGCTCACCGCCGGTCACCTCGAGCAGCCCGACGACGGCGCGGCCGATGGTGGTCTTGCCCGACCCGGACTCGCCCACCAGGCCGACGACCTCGCCCTGGTGGATGGTCAGGTCGACGCCGTCCACGGCCCGGAAGGCAGGCGTGCGGCCCCGCCCGGGGTACTCCACGACCATGTCCCGGGCCCGCAGCACCACGTCCCGACCGTCCGGGGTCGAGGCACCGGCACCCAGGGCGGTCGCCCCGGTCGCGGTCGTGGCGGCGGGCGCGGTCACCGGGGCCGTCGCCCCGGTGACGCCGGACGTCGTCGGCTCCGTGCGGCCGGTGGCGGTGCGCCCGAGGTGCGGGACCGACGCCAGGAGCGTCTTGGTGTAGTCGTGCTGCGGCGAGGCGAAGATGTCGTGCGCCGAGCCCTCCTCGACGATCCGGCCGTCCTTCATCACGATGATCCGGTCGGCCATGTCGGCGACGACGCCCATGTCGTGGGTGATCAGGACGATCCCGGAGTTGATCCGGGTGCGCAGGTCGTGCAGCAGCTTGAGGATCTCCGCCTGGACCGTCACGTCCAGAGCCGTGGTCGGCTCGTCCGCGATCAGCAGGCGCGGTTCGCACGCGATGGCCTGGGCGATCATGGCGCGCTGCCGCTGGCCGCCGGACAGCTGGTGCGGGTAGGAGTCGAACCGGCGCTCGGGCTCGGGGATCTCCACCAGGCTGAGCAGCTCGATCGCGCGGGCCTTGGCGTCCGCCGGGCCCATCTCGAAGTGGGTCCGCAGCGTCTCCACGATCTGGAAGCCGACCGTGTAGACGGGGTTCAGGGCGGTCATCGGCTCCTGGAAGATGACCGCGACCTCCTTGCCGCGGATGCGGCGCAGACGGCCCGCGGACATCCCGATGAGCTCGCGGTCGCCCAGCTTCGCGCTGCCGGTGGCGCGGCCGTTGGGCGGCAGCAGCCCGAGCAGGGACATCGACGACTGGGTCTTGCCCGACCCGGACTCGCCCACGATCGCCAGGACCTCACCCGGGTGCACGTCGTACGTCATGCCGACGGCCGCGGGGAACCACTGGCCGTCGACGAAGAAGTCGACCGCCAGGTCGCGGACCGTCAGGACGGGCTCGGCGCCCGCGGTGTGGGAGGTGTCGGGGGTCACGATGATCAGGATCCTCTCGGGACGCGCACCGCTGCCAGCGGGGTCGGTACGGCGGGCGTGGTGGGTTCTGCGAGCATGAGGCGGTGGCCCCGACGGACGTGTACGGATCGACACCCGGCCGCGTGCTGACGGCCGCCACGGCGGTCGCCGCGGTGGCGCTGGTCGCCGCGCTGGCGCCCGACGTCGGGCCCCGCGACCTGGTGCTCGCCGCCAGCCTGGCCGCCCTGGCCGTGCTCGGGGTCTGGGCGACGCTGGGCCGGCCGTGCGTGGAGGTGTCCGACGGCACGGTGGTCCTGCGCAACGTGACGCGCACCGTGACGCTGCCGTGGCCGACCGTGGTCGGCGTGGAGGTCGGCTGGTCCCTCGTGGTGCGGTCGACGCACGGCCGGTGGACGGCGTGGGCCGCACCGCGCGGCAGCACCGCGGTCCGGGGCCCGCGGCGTGGCGTGCGCGACGACGAACGGTCCGGCGCCGGCCGACGCCGCCCCGCGACCGCGCAGGTCGTCGCCGCGGAGATCGACGAGCGGCTGGCGAGCCTGCGTGCGGCCGGCCACCTCGACGACGCGCAGCGCCTGGCCGCCGCGCACGGCATCACGCCCGGCGTGCGGTGGCACACCGGCACGCTGGCGTCCGCCGCGGCGCTGGTCGCCGTGGCGGTGGCCACGCGCGTGATCTGACCGGCGCACGCTCAGCGCCCGCTCCGCGGCCCGCCGGCGCCGCCGAGGTCCCCGTCGCGCGCATCCGGCGCCGCGGCGCGGCCCGAGCTCGCGTCGAGCACGCCGGGCGTCTCGGCCCGGTCCAGGCGCTGCGCGCGCTCCATCTTGCGTCGCGACGGGATGCGCTTCTGCCGCGGGTCGAAGGCGTCCCGCAGGCCGTCGCCGATGAAGTTGACGCTCAGCGCGATGAGCACGATGAACAGACCGGGCCACCAGAACAGCCAGGGCCGCGTGGAGAACGCGCTCTGGTACTCGCTGATCAGACGACCCAGCGAGACGTCCGGCGGCTGGATGCCGAACTGCAGGAAGGACAGCGCCGTCTCCAGCAGGATCGCGGTGCTCATGAGCAGGGTCGTGCTCACGATGATGACGCCGACCGCGTTGGGCAGGATGTGCTTGAAGATGATGCGCGAGCTGCTCGCCCCCGCGACACGGGCGGCGTCGACGAACTCCCGCTCGCGCAGCGTGAGGAACTCCCCGCGCACGAGGCGAGCGAGGCTCGGCCACAGGATGACGCCCAGGAAGATCGCGAACAGGGTCGGGCTGATGCCGGCGAAGATCCGGCCGATGACGGCGCCGATGACGATCGTCGGGATGGTGATGACCAGGTCCGTGCCGCGCATGAGCAGCGTGTCCAGGCGACCGCGGAAGAAGCCCGACAGCGAGCCGACCGCCACGCCGATGACGCATGCGACGATGCTGATGATCGCCATGATGCGCAGCGAGGTCTGCGTCCCGAGCATCACCAGGGCGAAGATGTCGCGCCCGATCTCGTCCTGGCCGAACGGGTGCTCGCCCCACGCGAAGCCGTCCCCGCCGAGCCACGTGGGCAGGCTCGCGGTGGGCCCGCCCTGCGGGTTCACGACCGGACCCGGGGCTCCGGTCTGCGTCCACCAGCCGGGGATCGGACCGACGCCCATGGAGCTGAAGGCGAGCACGATGATCGCCAGCAGGGTGGCCAGGCCGACGAGCGCACCCTTGTGACGGAAGAAGCGCCGTCGGACGATCTGGCCCTGCGACAGGCCGGCGACGTCCCGCAGCTCGATCGCGTTCTCGAGCTTGTCGTCCGGCGGGGTGGCGTTCATGGAGGTGCTCATGCGTCCAACCTGATTCGGGGGTCGACGACCGCGTAGACGATGTCCGCGACGATGTTGGCGATGATGGCCAGGGCGGCCGTGATCATGAGGTAGGCCATCACGGGCTCGATCTCCGCGTTGCGGAGGGACTCGACGAACAGCAGGCCCATCCCCGGTCGGGCGAAGACCGTCTCGGTGATCACCGCGCCGCCGATGAGGGTGATGACGTCGATGGGGACGATCGTCGCGAGCGGGATGAGGGTGTTGCGGAACCCGTGCCGCACGACCACGACCCGCTCCGGGAGCCCCTTCGCGCGTGCGGTGCGGATGTAGTCCTGGTTCATCACCTCGAGCATGCTCGAGCGCGAGTACCGCGTGTACGCGGCGAAGGCGATGAGGATGAGGGTCAGGGTGGGCAGCAGCAGGTGGGTCAGCGAGTCGAGGATGCCCACCCAGAAGTTGCCGCCGAGGTTGGGGGTCCGGTCACCGAAGGTGGGGATCGGACGGCTGCGCAGTGCGTCGTAGTACGGCGGCCACACCTGCATGACCTGGTCGGCCACGATGAGGACGCCCACGACGAAGGCCGTCAGCGCCGCCGCGCGGGCCGAGACCCCGCGGTCCGGCCCGCCGAACAGGTAGCCGATCAGGAGGCCGACCGCGATCGTGACCAGGCCCAGACCGGCGAGCAGCCAGTTGGACAGCGGCAGAGCGTCGAAGACCTGCTGCATGGGGAAGAAGAGCACGACCCCGAGCGCGACCGTCGTGAGCGAGGCGTAGAGCGCGCGCCGGTTCTGCAGGCCCGCGATGATCGCCACGATCGCCAGCGCTGCGGCGACCCCGAGCACGGCCAGCAGGACGGGTCCCACTCGTGGCTGCAGCCACCAGTTGGTGAGCTGGAGGAACGCGAACATCGCGAACGTGGCCGCCGCGGCCACCACCAGCGTCTGCACCCGGCGCCGACCGCCGCCGCCGACGGCGAGCATCCACAGCAGCCCGCTGAGCAGGGCGATCGCCGCGATGACCACCCAGGAGATCACCGGGTCGCCGAGGAAGTCGTTGAAGCCGATGGCGCCCCACTGCTTGAGCAGGACGGCGACCCAGAAGGACGGCAGGGAGTACAGCAGGAACGACACGAAGATGATGATGTAGTCGAAGGCCGCGTACTGACGCAGCGCGCTGACGATGCCGACCGCGACACCGAGCACCAGCGACAGCAGCGTCGCGGCAGTGACCAGCTCGAGGGTCGATCCGATCGCGCGGGAGATCAGCACGGTGACGGCCTGGCCGGTACGCCAGGCCACACCGAAGTCACCGGTGACCGCGTTGCCCAGCCAGCCGAAAAAGCGCACCACCGGGTTGACGTCGAGCTGGAGCTGCTCGATGCGCTGGTCGATCAGCTGCGCCTTGTTGGGCGCCGTGCTCTGGCGCAGGTCCGCGAGCGGGTCCATGGCGGCGTCGACGAGCAGGTACATCAGGAAGAGCGCCACGAAGAGCGTGACGAGGCCCGCCAGCACGCGGCGGGTCAGAAAGGTCAGCACCGGGGATTCCTTGCGGTCGGCGAAAGGACTGGCGGTCAGCGGGTGATCCTAGCCCCGCCGGGAAGGGCGCAACGTCGCCGCGACGCTCGCGGCGGCGACGACGCCACCGCCCGTCACGCGGGAGGTCCGGGCCGGGCGACGCCGTCCGGGGACCGTGCACGGCGGCTGGTGGCCGCGGCTGGTGGCGGCCGGCGGGGGCGACTCCGGCGGCGACGTCGGACGGCGGCACGCGAAGGGCGCCGGGACGACTCGTCCCGGCGCCCTTGCCAAGCGGGCGGTCAGCCGGCCGGTGGACGGTGCTCAGGCACCGTCCACCGGCCCGGACCGGTGTGTCGACCCTGGGTCACTCGGTCGCGTCGGTGCCCGGCTCCCAGTCCCAGTAGCCGTAGAAGATCGTCGGGTTGATCGGGATCTTCGAGACGTTGGTGATGGCCGACGGGTTCCACGCCGTCACGCCGGGGAACTGGAAGATGGTGACGCCGAAGGCGTCCTCGACCAGGTGGGCCTCGACGTCGGCCAGGATCTCCTCCTGGCGAGCCTCGTCCGTGGTGACCTGGAGCTCGTCGAAGAGCGCGTCGACCTCCGGGTTGCTGTACCCGTAGAAGTTGTTCGTCGCGCCCGTGCGGTAGTTGGCGTCCGACTCCGTCACCGCGGTCGACTCCGACTGCCAGCCGAACAGCGCCGCGTCGTAGAAGCTGGTGGCGCTGCCGAGGTCGGTGCCCCAGTCCGTCTGCACCTGGTACGGGACGACCTCGAAGCCGGCCTCACGTGCCGACGCCGCGATCAGCTCGTACTCGTTCTGACGACGCGGGTTGTTCGGGTCGAACAGCAGGCGGACGTTGACCGGGCCGGCGACGCCGGCCTCGGCCAGCAGGGCCGCGGCGGCCGCGGTGTCGGGCTGGCCGTACTGCTCCGTCATGCCGTTCTCGGCCGAGATGGCGTCGTACATCGGCGACCCCGGCACGACCGTGTAGGAGTTGCGCAGCTCGGCGTTCGGGTTGAGCGGCGTGATCAGACGGTCGACGATCTGCTGGCGCGGGATCGTCTTGAGGAACGCCTGGCGCACGGCCTTGGCCTTCTCCGCGTCGCCGCCGTAGGTGGCGGGGTCGAACGGCCCACCGTTGGCGAACTGCAGGTCGACGTGCTCGTAGGTGCCCTCGTCGGCGCTGAGCACCTCGATGCCGTCCATGCCCTCGAGCGCGGTGAGCACGTCGGCGGTCGCCTGCGGGCTGATGAGGTCGACCTCACCGTTCTGCAGCGCCTGGACCTGACCCATGGGGTCGCCGTTCCAGCGGACCGTGACCTCCTCGATCGACGCCGGGCGGTCGCCCTCGTAGTCGGGGTTGGCCTTGAGGGTGACGAACTGGTCGGCCACCATCTCGGTCATCACGTACGCGCCGTTGGACAGGTACAGACCCTCGTCCTCGGGGAGCTCGGTGTAGTTGAAGTCCTCGCTCCACACCTTCGAGATCGCGGCGAGCGCCTCGGTGTCCTCGTCGTTGATCGCGTCCACGAGGGCCTGGGTGGCCTCCTCGGGGTCCTCGATGTCGAGGGCGCGCTGGGCGACGACGTGCGCCGGCAGGTTGACGTCGAACGCCACCTCCCAGTCGGCGAAGGGCTTGGAGTAGGTCACCGACAGGGAGTCGCCGTCGATCTCCGGCGTCTCCTCGATGAGCGCGACCGACGGGCTGGCGGCGTCGAAGTAGATGCCGGCGTCGATGGCGTCCTGGTTGGTGACGTTGCCCTCCTCGTCGAACTCGGGCTCCACGTTGTTGAACGTGCCGCTCTGGGCGGCCCACTCCAGCAGGAGGTCGGCCGGGGTGACCGGGACGCCGTCGGACCACATGGCGGTGTCCGCGAGCGTGTACTCGATCTGCAGCGGGTCCTCGGAGACGACCTCGTACGTGCCGAACGACTCGTCCTGGACGAGGTTGAGATCCTCGTCGTAGTAGTTGAACCCGCTCTTCATCAGGTACGTGATGACGCTGTTCGCCGTCGCGTTACCCGTGATGCTCTCGGTGTTGTACGAGTAGAACGGCTGGTTCCAGGCGATGTTGACGGCGGACTCGGTGTTGATCCCGGCGTTGTCGTCCTCCGGGGTGTCACCCTCCCCGGTTTCACCCGAGCACGCGGTGAGCACCAGGGCGCTCGCTGCGAGGGTCGCGACGAGCGCGGACCTGCGTGTAGACCTCAATGTTCCTCCTACAAGGATTCGGTGGACTGCACCGCACGGCCGACCGCTGGTCGGCGACGCCGAGCGCAGGCGGCATCCACCTATGGATGGCTGGGAGCGTACAGGCGCCGAATCGGACATCTCGGACACGCAACAGAGCGTGACCCGTTTTGTTACCCATTCGAAACAGCTCGGCGAGCGGGCCGCGGGGCGCCCGCGCGTCGACCCGGTGGCGGGCGCGGCCGACCGGGCTGGCGGGCTGGCGGGGGCGGCTGCCCGGCGGCGCCGGACCGGGTGCGGCCGCCGGGGCCGACCCCGGCCGTCGTCCGGACGGCGGGGCTACACGTTGAACCGGAACTCGACGACGTCGCCGTCGGCCATCACGTAGTCCTTGCCCTCCACCCGGGCCTTGCCCGCTGCGCGCGCCGCGGCGACCGATCCGGCCGCGACGAGGTCCTCGAAGCCGATCACCTCGGCCTTGATGAACCCGCGCTGGAAGTCGGTGTGGATGACGCCGGCGGCCTGCGGCGCCGTCCAGCCCTGCCCGATGGTCCAGGCCCGGGCCTCCTTGGGGCCGGCCGTCAGGTAGGTCTGCAGGCCCAGGGTGTGGAACCCCACGCGCGCGAGCTGGTCGAGACCGGCCTCGGGCTGCCCGGACTCGGCGAGCATCTCCGCGGCCTCGTCGGGCTCGAGCTCGACGAGCTCGGACTCGAACTTGGCGTCGAGGAAGATCGCGTCCGCCGGTGCGACGAAGGCGCGCAGCTCCTCCTGCATCGCGGTGTCGGCCAGGCCGGCGTCGTCGGTGTTGAAGACGTAGATGAACGGCTTGGACGTCATGAGCTGCAGCTCGGCGACGCGCTCGGGGTCCAGGCCAGCCGCGGCGGCCCCCTGGAACAGGGTCGTGCCGGTCTCGAGGACCCGCTGCGCGCCGACGGCGGCGTCGAGCAGCGCCTGGTCCGCCTTCTTGCCGCGGACCTCCTTCTCCAGCCGCGGGACCGCCTTCTCCAACGTCTGCAGGTCGGCCAGGACCAGCTCGGTGTTGATCGTCTCGATGTCGTCCTTGGGCGAGACGCGGCCGTCGACGTGCACGACATCGGGATCGGCGAAGGCGCGGGTCACCTGGCAGATCGCGTCTGCCTCGCGGATGTTCGCCAGGAACTTGTTGCCCAGCCCCTCGCCCTCGCTCGCGCCCCGGACGATGCCCGCGATGTCGACGAACGACACCGTCGCCGGCACCACCCGCTCGCTGCCGAACACCTCCGCGAGGCGCCCGAGCCGGGGGTCCGGCAGCGGGACCACGCCCACGTTCGGCTCGATGGTCGCGAACGGGTAGTTCGCGGCCAGCACCTGCGCACGGGTCAGGGCGTTGAAGAGGGTGGACTTGCCGACGTTGGGCAGGCCGACGATGCCGATGGTGAGTGCCACGGGCGCCGAGTCTACGGGCCGGTCACGCCATGGCGACGACCTGCTGCATGAGCTCGGGACCGCGACGGTCGAACAGCCGAGCACCGAGCAGGACGCCCGCCACGAGCAGCACCGCCCCCAGCACCAGACCGACGGCGAGCGTGGCCAGTCCGAGCCCGGCGTCGCCGCGCACGATCGCCAGCACCCCCACCACCAGCTCGGGCAGCACGAGGAGCGTGAGCACCGTCCACCCGACCAGCTGCGTGAGGAGGTTCACCCCGCTGCCCCCGGTCGACGACGAGAACGGGCTCTGCCCCGACTGCGGGACCGGGTACAGGAACCGCGCGCTGACCACGCTCGACAGGCCGAGCGCCGTGAGCAGGATGCCGATCGACATGCCGAGCACGGCGAGCAGCGCATCCCACCGGTCGGTCCACCACACCGATCCGACAGCCAGGGCGAGGGTGAGCGGCACGGAGATCACCGCCGCGGCCACCACCCGCCCGGCGCGGTCGGCGCGCCCCGAGACGGCGCTGGAGACCTGCAGCCAGAACGCCGTGCCGTCGTAGGCGACGTCGGCGGAGATGGACCAGCCCATCAGGAAGGCGCTGAGCGGCGCGACGGCGAGCATGACCGCACCCCCGGGCGACCCGACGAAGTGGAGCAGGACCGGCAGCAACGGAACGATCACCAGTGAGGCCGCGTACCGCGGGTCGCGGACCCAGTACACGAGGCACCGGGCCGCCACGGCTCCGGTCGGCGTCCCCGGCAGCCGACCGATGAGCCCCAGGCCGCGGGTCCGTGCGGCGGCGCCCCGGGTCGCCGGCGGGGACTCGAGGGACCGCGTCAGCGCGAACGACCACACCACCGCGAGCCCACCGACCGTGGCGGCGGCCAGCAGCGTCCGGACCAGCGCGGACCCCCAGGCGCCGGTCGCCACGTCGCCGGGGATGGCCCACGGTGCGCCCAGGGGGGTCCAGGCCAGCGTCCGGGCGATGCCGGGCAGCGCCTGCGCGCCGTCGGCGACGACCGCTGCGATGCCGCTGAGCAGCGGTCCGAGCAGCATCAACGGGATCACGAGCAGGACGCCGGCGCCCTCCCGGAAGCGCCGCGAGCCGACCAGCCCGGCCAGCAGCGTGGTCCACGCACGCGCACCCACCACGCAGGTGGCCACCCCGAGCAGCGCCCCGACCAGCGCCGCAAGCACCGTCGCGGGCCCCCGGAACCAGCTCACCACGGTGCCCAGGGCGAGCAGCGTGGTCACCGCGCCGGGGACGCCCACCACGCCGGCGAGCCCGAGTCCGAGGAGCAGCTGGCGGCGCGGGACGGCGAAGGTCACGAAGCGCCGGGGGTCCAGGGTGGCGTCCACCCCGGACGCGACCAGCGGCACCACCCACCAGCCCACGACGGCGGCCGCACCGGCGAGCGTCAGCGCGACCGTGACCTCCGCGACCGGGACGAACGCCAGCGCGATCAGCCCCGCGCAGGCGATCACCACGATCCCCAGGCCGTACAGCGCGGCGAACGCCAGACCGACGACCTGCCAGGGACTGCGCCGCAGCCCGTTGCGCAGCAGGGCCAGCTTGAGCCGGATCAGGTGCGCAACCACGCCAGCCCCTCCCCCGTACCGCGACCGCCGACCAGCTCGACGAAGCGGTCCTCGAGCGAGAGGCCGCCGCGGACGTCCGCCACCGTGCCCGCCGCGAGGACACGCCCCTGCGCGACCACGGCGACGTGGTCGCACATCCGCTCGACGAGGTCCATGACGTGCGAGGAGACGATGACCGTGCCGCCCGTCGCGACGTAGGAGTGCAGGATGCTGCGGATGTTGGTCGCCGACACGGGGTCGACCGCCTCGAACGGCTCGTCCAGCACGAGCAGGCGCGGCGCGTGGATCAGCGCGGAGGCCAGCGCGACCTTCTTGGTCATGCCGGCCGAGTAGTCCACGACGAGCTTGTCGGCGTCGGCGGCGAGGTCCAGGGCACGCAGGAGGTCCTGGGTGCGCTCGGTGACGGTGGCGCGGTCCATCCCCCGCAGCAGCCCGGCGTAGGTGATGAGCTGGGCACCGGTCAGCCGGTCGAAGAGCCGGACGCCGTCCGGGAGCACACCGAGCATCCGCTTCGCGGCGGTCGGGTCCGCCCACAGCGGCCGCCCGTGCACCCACACCGCGCCGGCGTCCGGGCGCAGCAACCCGGTCGCCATGGACAGCGTGGTGGTCTTGCCCGCGCCGTTCGGCCCGACCAGCCCGAAGAACGACCCGGCCGGCACGTCCAGGTCCACCCCGGCGACGGCGACGTTGTCCCCGAACCGCTTCCACAGTCCGCGCAGCGCCAGGGCGGGCGCGGCCCGACCTGCGGGGGTGGACGCCGACGCCGCACCGGTCGAGAGCGCGGCGCCGTCCGAGCGACGCTCGGCCGGGTCCGGCGGAGGGCTCGGAGGCGTCGACATGCGGCCAGGGTAGCCACCGCCACCCACAGCCAGGCCGGCCCGCGCCGAGCACCCGGGGCGCGACCTGCCGCCGCGGGACGTCGGCGTGTGGGTGGCGGCTGGGACGCTCCACCCATGGAGCCGATGACCGTCCTCATCCTTGTCGCAGCCCTCGTGCTGGGGGGCGCTCTCGGCGCACTGCTCGCCGCGCGCCGGATGTCCGGCGCCGTGCAGGCCGCGCGGCTGACGTCGGCTCGAACCCAGGCCGAGCTGGCGGCCGAGCGCCGCAGCACCGAGGAGCGCGTCCGATCGCTGCAGGCGGACCAGGAGCAGCTCACCGACCGGTTCCGCGCCCTGGCCGCGGACGCGCTGGCGCTCAACAACGAGCAGTTCCTCGCCCTGGCCGACCAGCGTCTGCGGGCGAGCCAGCAGACCCACGCGGTCGAGGTCGCCCAGCGCGAGGAGGCGGTGCGCCAGCTCGTGCAGCCGCTGCACCGGACGCTGGAGCAGGTCCGCACGGAGCTCGGCACCGCGGAGAAGGAGCGGCTGACGGGGCAGTCGGCGCTGTCGGAGCAGGTCCGGGCCATGCGTGAGTCGTCGGAGATGCTGCGTTCGGAGACGGGGCGCCTGGTCACGGCACTGCGCTCGTCGCACGTGCGCGGCCGGTGGGGTGAGCTGCAGCTGCGCCGGGTGGTCGAGTCCGCCGGCATGCTCGAGCACGTCGACTTCGTCGAGCAGCACCACGTCCGCACCGACGACGGCCCGCAGCGCCCGGACCTGGTGGTGCGGCTGGCGGGCGGCAAGAGCATCGTCGTCGACGCGAAGGTGGCCTTCCTCGGCTACCTGGAGGCCACCCAGGCGACCGACGAGTCGGTGCGCGCCACCCGCCTCGCCGCCCACGCGCGGCACGTACGGCGGCACGTCGACGACCTCGCCGGCAAGCGGTACTGGGACCAGTTCGCCCCCTCACCCGAGTTCGTCGTGATGTTCGTGCCGGCGGAGGCGTTCTTCCACGCCGCCCTCGACCAGGACGGCACGCTGTTCGAGTACGCCTTCGAGCGCAACGTGGTGATCGCGACGCCCACGACGCTGCTGGCACTGCTCCGCACGGTGGCCTACGCCTGGCGCCAGGACGCGCTCGCCGAGAACGCCCAACAGGTGCTCACCCTGGGCAAGGAGCTGCACTCCCGGATCGCCACCCTGGGTGGCCACCTGACCCGGCTGGGCCGGGCGCTGGACGGCGCCGCCGCCGCGTACAACGGCACGGTCGCCAGCCTGGAGACGCGCGTGCTGGTCAGCGCCCGGCGGTTCAAGGACCTCGATGTCACCGGGACGGACCTGGCCACACCACCCCCGGCAGACCCGCGACTGTCGGCGCTCAGTGCGCCCGAGCTGCTGGGCGCCGACGACGAGCCGCCCGCGCCGGTCGGCGTGGTGCCGATCGACCGCCACACCCATCCCGAGCTCCGGACCGCGCCGCGGGTCGACGGCTCGGGGCCGCAGCATCGTGGGTCGGCGGCGGCGACGCTGCCCGACTCGGCGACCGGCGGGCCCGACGAGGCCCGGGAGGGTCTGACCGGCTGACCGAGCAGCCGGCTGACCGAGCGGCCGGGCGCCGGGTGCTATCGGCGACGGAGCTCGACCGTCGGCCGGTCAGACGTGCCGCGTCACACCTGCGCGGTGACACCGGCGCGGTCGGACCCCCGCCGTCAGACCGGCTCGACGGTTAGCTCGCGGCGCGCGCCGCGGCGCGGGGTGGCGACCGGGCTGCCGGCGCTCTTGAGGTCCGTGCGGAGCTCACGCGGCAGGGAGAACATGAGGTCCTCGGTGGCGGTGCGGACCTCCTCGACGTCGTCGAACCCGAGGCCGGCCAGCAGCTCGAGCACGTCCCGCACGAGGATCTCCGGGACGGACGCCCCCGAGGTGACTCCCACGGTCGTCGCGCCGTCGAACCAGGCCGGGTCGATCTCGCTGGCCCGGTCGACCCGGTACGACGCCCGCGCACCGGCGTCCAGCGCGACCTCGACGAGGCGGACCGAGTTCGACGAGTTGGCCGACCCCACGGTCACGACCACGTCGCAGTGCGGCGCGAGCTTCTTGACCGCCACCTGGCGGTTCTGGGTCGCGTAGCAGATGTCGTCGCTGGGCGGGTCCTGCAGGGTCGGGAAGCGCTCACGCAGGCGGCGCACCGTCTCCATGGTCTCGTCGACCGACAGGGTCGTCTGCGAGATCCACACCACCTTGTCGGGATCGCGGACCGTCACCGCGTCGACCTCCTGCGGCGAGTTGACCACCTGGACGTGCTCGGGCGCCTCGCCGGCGGTGCCCTCGACCTCCTCGTGACCGTCGTGGCCGATCAGGAGGATGTCGTAGTCGTCGGCCGCGAACCGGACGGCCTCCTTGTGGACCTTGGTGACCAGCGGGCAGGTCGCGTCGATCGTCTTGAGCGACCGGGCCGCCGCCGCGGCGTGCACGGCGGGCGAGACGCCGTGGGCGGAGAACACCACCCGGGCGCCCTCGGGGACCTCGTCGGTCTCCTCGACGAAGACCGCCCCGCGCTCGGTCAGGGTCTCCACGACGTACTTGTTGTGGACGATCTCCTTGCGGACGTACACCGGTGCGCCGTAGTGCTCGAGCGCCTTCTCCACCGCCACGACGGCGCGGTCGACCCCGGCGCAGTACCCGCGTGGGGCCGCCAACAGGACTCTCTTGCGCTGCTCGGTCACCCGGCCATGGTACGGGGCGATGCCGGCGCACCACCCGGGCGGCGGGTGTGGTCCGTGGCACGCTGGCCGGGTGACCGCCGAGGACGACCGCCCGCTGCCGCTGCCCGCGCGGGCCCTGGAGACGACCGCAGAGCGGCCGTGGCCGGTGCGGCTGCTGTCGGTGAAGATCGCGGACTACATCGCCAAGATGGCGCCGGTGTGGGTCGAGGGTCAGGTCGTCCAGCTCAACCGACGTGCCGATGCCGCCACCGCGTTCCTCGTGCTGCGCGACACCGACGCCGACATGTCGTTGCCGGTCTCGGTGCGCGCCCAGCTCCTGGCCTCGCTGGCGGTGCCGCTGCGGGAGGGCGCCCACGTCGTCGTGCGTGCACGTCCGACGTACTGGACCAAGCGCGGGTCCTTCTCCCTGCAGGCCGAGGACCTGCGCCCGGTGGGCGTCGGCGAGCTGCTGGCCCGCATCGAGCACCTCAAGCGCGTGCTGGCGTCCGAGGGGCTGTTCGACGCCGACCGCCGGGTCCCGCTGCCGTTCCTGCCGCACGTCGTCGGGCTGGTCTGCGGACGCGGCTCCAAGGCGGAGCACGACGTCGTCGTCAACGCCCGCGAGCGCTGGCCGGAGGTGCGGTTCGAGATCCGGGAGGTCGCGGTGCAGGGCACCGCGGCGGTGCCGCAGGTGAGCGCCGCGATCGCCGAGCTGGACGCCGACCCGCGGGTCGAGGTGATCGTGGTGGCGCGGGGCGGCGGCGCGGTGGAGGACCTGCTGCCGTTCAGCAACGAGATGCTGGTGCGCGCCGCCGCCGCCTGCCGCACACCGCTGGTCAGCGCGATCGGGCACGAGACCGACACCCCGCTGCTCGACCTGGTCGCCGACTACCGCGCGTCGACCCCCACCGACGCGGCGAAGCGGATCGTGCCGGACGTCACCGAGGAGCGCTCGCGCCTGGCTCAAGCCCGGCGGCGCATGCAGGCCGCGGTGACGCACCGGGTCGCGCGCGAGCAGTCCGCTCTGGAGGCGCTGCGGTCCCGCCCGGTGCTCGCCGACCCGCAGACGGTCGTGGAGGCCCGCGCGCTGGACGTCCGCGCCCGCCGTGACGCCGGGCGCCGGGCGCTGGACGTCGTCCTGGCCCGCGGCGCCGCCGAGACGCAGCGGCTGGCCGCTCAGGTGCGAGCACTGTCCCCCGCAGCCACGCTCGAGCGTGGCTACGCCGTCGTGCAGCGGCCCGGCGGCGCGGTGGTGCGCGACGCGAGCGAGGTGGCCGACGGCGAGCGGCTGCGCGTGCGTGTCGCCCGCGGTGAGCTGACCGTCCGGGCGCTGCGGGCCTGACCGGGGCGCAGAACGCACCGCACCGCCGGTGCCCGGTGCGCGCGCGGCCGCGGTGGATACTGGCTCCGTGCCCTCCACCCCCACGCCACCCCCGAGCACCGACGCGGGGCCGGACGTGTCCGCCCTGAGCTACGAGCAGGCCCGCGACGACCTCGTGGCCGTGGTCGCCCGCCTGGAGGCGGGCGGCGCGACCCTTGAGGAGTCGCTCGCCCTGTGGGAGCGCGGCGAGGCCCTGGCCCGCCGCTGCCAGCAGTGGCTCGACGGTGCACGCGAGCGGCTCGCCGCCGCCCAGTCCGCGGACCTGACGCCCTCCGGCGACCGGCAGGCCGACGCGTGAGCGGCGCCGACCCGGCCACGCGCGCGGGCACGTCCGCCGGCACGACCACCGGCCTGGCCACCGGCACCGGCACGTCCACGGACGTGGGCGCCCGGGACCGCACCGGTCCCCGCGCGCTCGTGGTGGGCGAGGCGCTGGTCGACGTGGTGCGCCGCACCGACGGCACCGTCGACGAGCACCCGGGCGGCAGCCCCGCCAACGTCGCGCTGGGGCTGGCGCGGCTGGGCCGACCGGTGGAGCTGCTCACCTGGGTGGGCACCGACGACCGGGGTCGCGCGGTCCGTGAGCACCTGGAGTCCGCCGGGGTGCGGCTGTCCCCGGGCAGCGACGGCGCGCGCGCGACGTCGGTCGCTACCGCGACCCTGGACGGGGACGGCGCGGCCACCTACACCTTCGACCTGGACTGGCAGGTCCCCAGCGACCACGCCGTCGACCTCGGGGACGTCGTGGCGGTGCACAGCAGCACGATCGGGGCCGCCCTGGAGCCGGGGGGTACCGACGTCCTGCGGCTGCTGGCCGAGGCACGGGTCGACGCGACCATCACCTACGACCCGAACATCCGCCCGGACCTGCTCGGCGACCCGCAGGCGGCGCGCGACCTCGTCGAGCGGCTCGTCGTGCTCGCCGATGTCGTGAAGGTCAGCGACGAGGACCTCGCGTGGCTCGCGCCCGGGGTCGAGCCGCGCGACGTGGCGCTGCGTTGGGCGTCGCGCGGTCCGGCGCTGGTGGTGGTGACCCGTGGCGGCGAGGGCGCGCTCGCGGTGACCGCCGGCGGCGTCGAGCTCACGGTGACGGCGCCACGGGTGCAGGTCGCCGACACCGTGGGGGCCGGGGACTCGTTCATGTCAGGGCTGCTGGACGGGTTGTGGTCGGCGGGGCTGCTCGGCGCCTCGCACCGCATCGCCCTCGGCGGCGCGGGCAGCGAGGTGCTCGGGCCCGTGCTCGAGCGGTGCGCGCGGATCGCGGCGATCACGGTGTCGCGTCCCGGGGCGAACCCGCCCCGCGCCGACGAGCTGGACGACGACACGGGCGACCCGGTCACGGCCTGAGGCGCCGCGTCGCGGGCGGGGGCGCGACACGCCCGTCGGACCTGTCAGGATGCCGCCATGTCTCCCACCATGACTCCCGCGGAAGCCTGGGCCACCCTCAAGGCGGGCAACGCCCGGTTCGTCGCCGGCGACATGGAGCACCCGTCGCAGAGCGCCGACCGCCGGGCCGAGGTCGCCCTGGAGCAGACCCCGTTCGCGGTCATCTTCGGCTGCGCCGACTCCCGCGTCGCCGCCGAGATCATCTTCGACCAGGGCCTGGGCGACCTGTTCGTCGTCCGGACCGCCGGGCACGTGCTCGACACCACCGTGGTCGGGTCCATCGAGTTCGGGGTGGACGTGCTCTCGACACCGCTCGTGGTGGTGCTGGCCCACGACCGCTGCGGAGCGGTGGCCGCGGCCACCCGCGCCCTGACCACCGGCGAGCTGCCGCGCGGATTCGTCCGCGCCATCGTCGACCGGGTCATCCCGAGCATCGTGGGGCTCAGCGACCGGGGGCCGGCCGGGCTGAAGTCCCTCGACGCGGCGACCCTCGGGCGCGAGCACACCCGCCACACCGTGCAGATGCTGCAGAGCTACTCCGCCGGCCTGGCGGAGGCGGTCGCCCAGGGACGCTGCGCCATCGTCGGCGCCGAGTACACCCTCGCCGACGGGCGGATCTCGCTCGTGGAGTGGGTCGGGGACATCGGCGAGCCCGGGGAGTCCCGCACCGTCTCGGCCTGAGGCGTCCCGGCCGGAGAGGTCCCGACCCGAGGACCCGGCCTGAACGGTCCCGGCCGGAGTCGTCGGCGGGCCGGCACGAACGCGCACCCCCGCCGCGGACGTCCGATTTCCGCGCCGCCCGCCATCGCGGCACGATGATCGCCATGAGCGACGACGCCGCCACCCAGTCCCCCGCCGGCCCCGACTTCCGCATCGAGCACGACACGATGGGCGAGGTCCGCGTGCCGGCCCAGGCGCTCTACCGCGCCCAGACGCAGCGGGCAGTGGAGAACTTCCCGATCTCCGGCACCCGGCTCGAGCGGAGCCACATCGAGGCGCTGGCCCGGATCAAGAAGGCCGCGGCGCAGGCCAACGCCGAGCTCGGCGTGCTGGACGCGGAGGTCGCCGGTGCGATCGTGGCCGCGGCGGACGAGGTCGCCCGCGGGGACCACGACGACCACTTCCCGATCGACATCTTCCAGACCGGCTCGGGCACGTCGTCGAACATGAACACCAACGAGGTGCTCGCGACGCTCGCGACCCGGCACCTCGGCCGTGACGTGCACCCGAACGACCACGTCAACGCCTCGCAGTCGTCCAACGACGTCTTCCCGACGTCGGTGCACCTCGCCGCGACCTCGGGCGTCGTGCGCGAGCTCGTGCCGGCGCTCGAGCACCTCGCCGAGGCGCTCGAGGCCAAGGCGACCGAGTTCGCCGAGGTGGTCAAGTCCGGACGCACCCACCTCATGGACGCCACCCCGGTCACCCTGGGTCAGGAGTTCGGCGGCTACGCGGCGGCGGTCCGCTACGGGATCGAGCGGCTGCAGGCCGCGCTCCCCCGCGCCGCCGAGGTGCCGCTCGGCGGCACCGCTGTCGGCACGGGCATCAACACCCCGGCGGGCTTCCCCCAGCGCGTCATCGCGCTGCTCGTGGAGGACACCGGCCTGCCGCTGACCGAGGCGCGCGACCACTTCGAGGCGCAGAGCAACCGGGACGGTCTCGTGGAGCTGTCCGGCGCGCTGCGCACGATCGCGGTGAGCCTGACCAAGATCTGCAACGACCTGCGGTGGATGGGGTCGGGTCCCAACACGGGGCTGGGCGAGATCGCCATCCCGGACCTGCAGCCGGGCTCGTCGATCATGCCGGGCAAGGTCAACCCCGTGATCCCCGAGGCGGTGCTCATGGTCGCCGCGCGGGTGATCGGCAACGACGCCACGGTGGCCTGGGCCGGCGCGACCGGGTCGTTCGAGCTCAACGTGCAGATCCCGGTCATCGCGCTGGGCGTCCTGGAGTCCGTGCGGCTGCTCGGCAACGCCTCGGTGGTGCTCGCGGACAAGACCGTGGCCGGCATCCAGGCCAACGTCGAGCGCGCGCGGGCGCTGGCGGAGTCGTCACCGTCGATCGTCACGCCACTCAACCGGGTGATCGGCTACGAGGCGGCGGCGAAGGTGGCCAAGCACGCCGTCGCCCACGGGATCACGGTCCGTGAGGCGGTCGTCGCGCTGGGCTTCGTGGAGCGCGGCGAGGTCACCGACGCCCAGCTCGACACGGCCCTGGACGTCATGGCGATGACCCGGCCGCCGACGGCGTGAGCACGTGCGGCCGCGTCGGGCACCGTCCAGCGGTGCCCGACGCGGCCGCGTCGTGGCCGGTCAGGCCCTGACCAGCCGGAACTCCTCGACACCGGCGTTGAGCTGAGCGACCACCCGCCCCAGGTCGGCCACGGCCTGACGGACGTCGCCGATCCCGTCGGAGGTGCGGTCGGTGTCCTGCGCCACGAGCGTGATCGTGGAGGCGACGTCGGCGGAGCTGTCCGCCGCGGTGACGAGGTTGCGCTCGATCTCCGACGTCGTCATCGTCTGCTCCTCGACGACGGCCGCCATCGACGACTGCTGCTCGTCCACGAGTGCGATCGACGCGGAGATCCGCTCGATCGCGGCACGCACGTCCGCGGCGTCCTCGGACACCGCAGCCAGGACCGGCGCGATGGTGTCGATCGCCGTGGCTGTCTGCTGCGCGAGGTCCTTGACCTCCCCGGCCACCACGGCGAACCCGCGACCGGCCTCGCCGGCGCGTGCCGCCTCGATCGTCGCGTTCAGCGCGAGCAGGTTGGTCTGCCCGGCGATCTGGGTCACCGTGGTCAGGACCGCCGCGATCTGCGACGACGACGACGCCAGCCGCCCCGCGGCACCGGCGGCGTCGGACGTCATCCCCACCGCCGCCGCGGCCTGGCCGGACGCCGCGACGACGCCCTCGGCGACGGAGCCGATCGAGGCCCGCATCTGGCTCATGGCGGCCGTCACGGACTGCACCTCCGAGCTGACCACCGAGGCGCTGCGCGCCGCGCTGCCGGCGCGAGCCGTCGCGGACCCGGCGACCTCGTCCAGCAGGCCGCTGGACCCCTCGAGCGCGCCCGCGGTCGAGCGCACCGAGTCCGCGCTGGTCTGCATCCTCTCGACCGCGCCGCGCATGGCGTCGATGGCCTCACCCAGGGCCGCACCCATCACCCCGACCTCGTCGTGCCCCTCCGGCTCGACCCGGACCGACAGGTCACGCCGGGCAACCCGGCGCAGCGCGTCGGTGAGCCGGCCGATGCGCGCGACCACGCGTCCGGAGACGACGACGACGCCCGTGCCGGCCACCAGGGTGACGGCCAGACCGGCGAGCAGGAGGTTGCGCACCAGGGTCGCGGAGCCCGCCTCCAGCCGATCCGGGACGGCCTGCAGGTCGGAATCCAGGCTCCACGCGGCCAGCGTCCAGCCCCACGGGCCGAAGCGGGTCAGGTGCACCGTGGCCGGTCCGCCGGCGACCGTGTCCACCCGGACGTCGGTGGCCCGCGACGGGTCGACGGCGGCGGCCGCGTCGAGCAGACGCTGCGCGTACGGCGCACCGGTGGCGTCGACGTCCTCGAGCGCCGAGGCACCCTCGGTGCCGCCGGGCGGGGGCACGACCCAGCCACCGGCGGCGTCGAGCACGGTGAGGTATCCCCGGTTGCCGACCCGGACGTCGGCGAGCGCTGCCCGCAGGGGCGCGTCGACGGTGGTCTGCGGCAGCCCGACGAAGAGCGCGCCGACGACCTGCCCGTCGGCGACGACCGGCGCGTACGCCGTCACGTACGGCTGACCGACCACGGTCG
Source organism: uncultured Cellulomonas sp. (assembly GCF_947494015.1). Taxonomy (GTDB): domain Bacteria; phylum Actinomycetota; class Actinomycetes; order Actinomycetales; family Cellulomonadaceae; genus Pengzhenrongella. Next base: position 125,045 of record NZ_CANLTL010000008.1, read on the forward strand.
CCGTGCCGAAGTAGGTCTGCCCCGCGAGCAGCGTGGCCACCACGGGGTTCGGTGTGCCGTCGGGGCTCTGGGCCGCGATCGCGGTGCCGATCGCCCGCGCGCCGGCGTCGGTCGGGACGCTCGTCGCGACCCGCAGCATGGCGTCGTCGGCGGTGCGCTGGAAGATCGTCGTGGGCGTCCCGAGCAGCGCCTCGATCTCGTCGACGACCGGCGTGGTCATGCCGAGGTCGGCGTTCTGGCCCAGCCACTGCCCGCCGACCGACATCCGCGGCAGCGTCACCGGCGTCTGCTCCTTGGTGACCTGGTTCGTCATGGTCCACGGCACGGCACCGTCGAAGGTCACGGCGCCGCGGGAGGCCATCACCTGCTCGGCCACCCGGATCGCGGACTCCATCCGCTCGGTGACCGTGGTGACCTGCGTGGTGACCAGGCCGAGGGCCTGCTCGGAGGTGGCGCGCACGGCGGCGTCGTTGAGCCGGCGGACGTCGTCGCCGGCCTGCCGGGCCAGGACGCCGGTCTGCCATCCGCCGACGACGGTGAGGAGCAGCGCCGTGAGGACGACGGCTCCGGCGCCCATGGCGACGAGCTGGGCACGCAGGCTGCTGCGCAGTCCGCGGGGGTGAGACATGGCGTGCTCCTGACAGGGGGTGACGGGTCGGCGCGCCCGAGCGCGCCACGGCGCCCTATCGGCACCGCGGGCACCGCGGCGAGAGGTCGCGGCCGGTCAGCGCCGGCGGACCGCCTGCCCCATCGCCTCGACCGCCTGCACGACCAGGGGTCGCGGTGTCGCGAAGGTGTACCGGGCGAACCCCTCGCCCGCCCGGCCGCACGCCGCGCCGTCGGTCAGTGCGACGCCCGCCTGCTGCCGGAAGAAGACGCCGGGGCTGGTCGGCAGGTCCAGGGCGCGGCAGTCCAGCCACGCCAGGTAGGTGCCGTGCGGCGGGGTGTAGCGCACCTCGGGCAGGTGCTCGGCGAGCAGGTCGGCGAGCAGGAACCGGGTGCCGTCGAGGTAGCCCAGGACCGAGTCGAGCCAGGGCCGTCCGAGCCGGTAGGCGGCGGTGGCGGCGACCACGCCGAGCGTGCTCGTGCCGTGCCCGGCCAGGTCCCCGATGCGCTGCCAGACGGCGGCGTCGGCGGGGTTGCTGAGGATCATCTGGGCGCACTTGAGGCCCGGGATGTTCCACGCCTTGGACGCCGACGTCGCCGTCACGGTGTGCGCGGCGGCCTCCGGCGAGATCGAGGCGTACGGGACGTGCAGGGCGCCGGGGTAGACCAGCGGCGCGTGGATCTCGTCGGAGAACACCCGGCCGCCGCGGCGCTCGACCACCTCGCACAGGGCCAGCAGCTCCTCGCGCCGCAGCACGCGACCCAGCGGGTTGTGCGGGTTGCACAGCACCACCAGGCCGCCCGCCGGGGCCAGCGCACGGTCGATCGCCTCCAGGTCCAGGGTCCGGACGCCGCCCACCTCGACCGCAGGGACCTCCACGACCTCACGACCCAGCGTGGCCGGCACCGTGAGGAACGGCATGTAGGCCGGGGTGGGCAGCACCACCGGGGAGCCGGCACGGGAGAAGTGCTCGACGGCCACCATGAACCCGGCGAGGACGTCGGGCAGCGCGTGCACCGCCTCCGGCGGGACGTCCCAGCCGTAGCTGTCGCGGTGCCACGTCGCGGCGGCCTCGGCGAGGTTCGTCCACGCCGCGGGCGGCAGGTAGCCGAACGCGCCCTCCGCCACGGCGGCGTGCAGGGCACGCACCACCGGCTCGGCCGCCGGGAAGTCCATCTCGGCGACGAATGCGCCCAGCGTGTCGGGGGTCGACCACTTCAGGCTCCCGGCCGCGCGCAGCGCGTCGGCCGTGATGGCGTCGAGCTGCTCCTCCCCCACGGGGTCCAGGTCCGGCTCGGGACCGCGGACCAGCGGGCGCACGAGCGACCCGGTCGCGTCGGGCGGCGGGACGGGGTCGGACGTCACGGGGGCTCCCGGGGGGGTGGGGACGCTGGGGGCTCGCACCGCGGTGGGCGGGCACGCCCGCCCACCGCGGTGCGCCTAGACCTCGAGCGACTCGAGCATCTCGGTGACCAGCGCCGCCACCGGTGAGCGCTCGGAGCGGGTGAGGGTGACGTGGGCGAACAGCGGGTGTCCCTTGAGCGCCTCGATGACCGCCGCGACCCCGTCGTGCCGGCCCACCCGCAGGTTGTCGCGCTGGGCGACGTCGTGGGTGAGGACCACGCGTGAGCTCTGCCCGATCCGGGACAGCACGGTCAGCAGCACGTTGCGCTCGAGCGACTGCGCCTCGTCGACGATGACGAACGCGTCGTGCAGGGACCGGCCGCGGATGTGGGTCAGCGGGAGCACCTCGAGCAGGTCGCGGTCCATCACCTCCTCGACCACCTCCTGGGACACCAGCGCCCCCAGGGTGTCGAAGACGGCCTGGGCCCACGGGTTCATCTTCTCCGCCTCGCCCCCGGGCAGGTAGCCGAGGTCCTGGCCGCCGACGGCGTACAGCGGCCGGAACACCATGACCTTGCGGTGCTCGTTGCGCTCGAGCACGGCCTCGAGGCCGGCGCACAGCGCGAGCGCGGACTTGCCGGTGCCCGCGCGGCCGCCGAGGGACACGATCCCCACCGACGGGTCGAGCAGCAGGTCGATCGCGATGCGCTGCTCGGCGCTGCGGCCGTGCACCCCGAAGGCGTCCCGGTCCCCGCGCACGAGCCGCACCTGCTTGTCCGCAGTCACCCGGCCCAGGGCGGACCCGCGCGGCGAGTGCAGCACGAGGCCCGTGTGGCAGCGCAGGCCTCGCTCGGCGGCACCGTCCACCTCGACCAGGTCGACGCTCTCGTGCTCCCACAGGTCGGCCATCTGGCGTTCGGTGAGGTCCAGGGCGTCCATCCCGGTCCACCCGGAGTCGACCGCCAGCTCGGCCCGGTACTCCTCGGCCCGCAGCCCGACCGCGGAGGCCTTGACCCGCATCGGCAGATCCTTGGACACCACCGTGACGTCGCGCCCGTCGCGGGCGAGGTTCGCCGCGACCGCCAGGATGCGCGTGTCGCCGTCGCCGAGCCGGAAGCCGGTGGGCAGCGCGCCGGCGTCGGTGTGGCCGAGCTCGACCCGCAGCGTGCCGCCCACGTCACCCACCGGCAGCGGACGGTCGAGCCCGCCGTGCTCGACCCGCAGGTCGTCGAGCATGCGCAGCGCGGAGCGGGCGAAGTACCCGAGCTCGGGGTGGTCGCGCTTGGCCTCCAGCTCGCTGATCACCTGCACGGGCAGCACGACGTCGTGCTCGGCGAAGCGGAACAGGGCCTTGGGGTCCGACAGCAGCACGGACGTGTCGAGCACGTAGGTCACGTGCCCCCCGTCGGGCGCGGTGACGGCTGCCTGGTCGGTGTCCTGGAGGACGGTCTGACGGACCACGGCGGGCTCCCTCCGGCGCTGGCTCAGCGCCGCTCTGGCTGCCCCCACCGGTCACGGACCGGCGGGCGGCGGCTGGGGTGGGGGACGGTCGACCGGCCGGCGGGCCGGGACCGGCCCACCTCCCGGAGCACGTGCTCCATGGGCTGGCCTCCCGAGGGACGGCAGGTGCCGTCCGTTGCCGTGGACGCTACGCCGGGCCACCCCCACGGCAGCGCGACACGCGCGACACTCCCCCCGGCGGGGTCGACAGTTCACCCGGGGGTCACCGGGCGTCGCCCGGCACGGCCACGTCGCGACGCCGGCACACCGTGACACCGGCACACCGCGACAGCGCGGCGCCCGCTCAGCGCCCGAGCCGGCGCTCCCGCTCCGCGTACGAGCGCAGCGCCCGCAGGAAGTCCACCCGGCGGAAGTCGGGCCAGTACGCCTCGCAGAAGTAGAACTCCGAGTGGGCGCTCTGCCACAGCAGGAAGCCGCCCAGCCGCTGCTCGCCCGAGGTGCGGATCACCAGCTCCGGGTCGGGCTGCCCGCGGGTGTAGAGGTTCTCGGCGATGTGCTCGACGTCGACGGACTCGGCGAGCTGCTCCAGCGACGTCCCGCGCCGGGCGTGGTCGAGCAGCAACGACCGGACGGCGTCGACGATCTCGTGCCGGCCGCCGTACCCGATGGCCACGTTGACGTGCAGGCCGCCGATCCCGTCGGTCCGCTCCTCGGCGTCGCGCAGCTTGGCCGCGGCGTCGGCGTCGAGCAGGTCGAGGTCCCCCATCACCTGGATGCGCCAGCGTCCGCTGGTGGCCAGGTCGCACACCGCGTCGGTGATGATCTGCACGAGCTCGCGCAGCTCCGCGGCTGGCCGCTTGAGGTTGTCGGTGGACAGCATCCACAGCGTCACCACCTCGACCCCGACCTCCTGCGACCACACCAGCAGGTCGGAGATCTTGTCGGCCCCCCGGCGGTGGCCCGTGGACGCCGGCTCGCCGAACGACCGCGCCCAGCGGCGGTTGCCGTCCAGGATCACGCCCACGTGCCGGGGCACCGCCTCGCGCGGCAGGGAGGCCGCGAGCCGGCGCTCGTACAGGCCGTACACCGGGCGGGGCAGACGCACGTGCAGGCCTCCTGGGTCGGCGGGACCTGCCCACGCTACCGCCCGCGTCCCCCACGGCACGGCGGAGCGCGCGGCGCCCGCCGTCGACCCCGGGCGCCCGGGCGCCGGACGCACCGCGGGTGCAGCGCGCGCTCCGGCACAACCTACGGTTCGGTAACCTACGGTGCCGTCGGTCTGCGGCGAGCGGCCGCGCCGCGGCCGGAGGGACGGAGGACGACGCACCATGGCCCCACCATCGCCCGACCGGCCCGACGGCTCGCTCGGCGACGACCTGCTCGACGGCGTCGCCGACCTCGCCGAGGCCGTCAAGCCACGCCTGCGGGGCTGGATCCACCTCGGCATGACACCCGTGGCGGTGCTCGCGGGCGCGGTGCTGGTCGCACTCGCCCCCACGTCGCCGGCCCGGTGGACGACGGCGGTCTTCGCGCTGACGTCCGTGATGCTCTTCGGCACCAGCGCGGTCTACCACCGCGGCACCTGGTCGCCGCGGGTGGCCGGGGTGCTGCGCCGGCTGGACCACTCCAACATCTTCCTGATCATCGCCGGCACGTACACGCCGCTCGCGGTGCTGCTGCTGCCGCCGTCGACCGCGCGCGTCCTGCTGTGGACGGTGTGGGTCGGCGCGGTGCTCGGACTCACCGGCCGGGTGCTGTGGCTCGGGGCGCCCCGCTGGCTCTACACGCCGATCTACGTGGCGCTGGGGTCCGTCGCCCTGGGCTTCCTGCCGCAGTTCTCCCGCAGCGGCGGCACGGACGTCGTCGCGCTCGTCGTCGCCGGCGGCGTCGCGTACATCGCCGGCGCGGTGGTGTACGGCACCAAGCGGCCGAACCCCAGCCCGCGGTGGTTCGGCTTCCACGAGGTGTTCCACCTGCTGACCGTGGTCGGGTTCGGGTGCCACTGGGCCGCGGTCTGGCTCGCGGCCGTCCGCTCCGAGTGACCACCGCGTGACCGCCGGCCGCTCCGGGCGCGGCGGGCGGTCCGCCGCGGCGCGCTCGCGGACGGCGGCCGGACGCCGGTCGCGCCGGTGCGACGTCAGCCGCGCGGGACCACGGTGTACCGCCGGTTGACCAGCGAGGGGTTCTGCGCCCGGACCGCGGCGATGGCGTCGCCGTGCACGTCGACCGTGAGCAGCCCGGGTGCGGTGCCCAGCCGCTCGAGCACGCGACCGTCGGCGCCCACCGCGAGGGACGTCCCCGTGACGCCACGGCCGGCCTGCCCGACGGCGAGCACCGCGCAGGTGTTCTCGATCGCGCGGGCGACGGCGAGCGCCTCCCACTGCGCCGCCTTGCCCGGGCCGGCCACCCAGGCCGCCGGGACCGTCAGGACGTCGGCGCCCGCGTCCACCAGCCGCCGCGCGGACTCGGGGAACCGCAGGTCGTAGCACGTCATCACGCCGACCCGCAGCCCCGCGACGTCGAGCACGAGCGGCGGGGCGCCGGCGGGGCCGGGCTCGAGCCGGTCGGACTCGCGGTGCCCGAAGGCGTCGTACAGGTGCACCTTGCGGTAGTGACCCACCAGCGCGCCGTCCGCCGCGACGGCGACGACGGCGTTCACGGCCCGGTCCGGGGTGGAACCGGGCAGCGTCACGCCGGCCAGCACGGCGACACCGGTCGCCCGGGCGCGGTCGCGCAGCGCCGTGACGAACGGGCCGTCGAGCGGCTCGGCGTGCTCGTGTCCCACGCCGCGCGGGTCGAACCCGGACGCGTACTCGGGGAGCACGACGAGCGCCGCACCGGCGTCCCGGGCGGCGTCGAGCACCTCGCACGCGGCCGTGCGCGCCGCGTCGTGGTCCGCGCCGACCACGAGCTGGGCGAGGGTCACCCGGGCCGTCGCAGCGCCGCCGCCGGCCGGTGCACCGGCCGGTACGCCGGCGCCCGGGGGGTCCGACGGCGGACGCCCGGTCACGGCCGGCGCGGGGTGCCGTCGTCGCCGGGTCACGACGCCGGCGGTCGGCCGTGGTCGTCGGGGCGGGCGGCGTCCGGCGCGGGACCCCCACCCGGCTCCGCGCCGTCCCCGGGCCCGCCGTCGACCACGCCCCGGGCCTCCTCGGCCTCGCGCGCGTCGACGGCGGCCTGCCGCACGGTGACCCGGCGCAGGTGGCGGGTCAGCGACAGGAACAGCGCCAGGCTCGCGACCGCGATGAGGAACACCGGGATGAACCCCTGCAGACCCGGTGAGACCTCGGTGGGCTCGAACGTCGTGGGCGTCGTCGGGGACGGCGACGGCTGGCCGACCGCCGCCACGACCGTCCCCTCCGCCGGACCGACGGGCAGCACGGTGTAGGCGGACGCCGCGGTCACGGGACCTCATCGGTGTCGATGCCGGCGAACAGGTCGTCCTCCGGCAGGGTGGTGGGCACGCGGGACTCGGCGAGCTCGTACTCCTCGGTCGGCCACGTCTGCGCCTCCAGGTCGCGCGGGACGGCGAAGAAGAATCCCCCCGGGTCGATCTGGGTCGCGTGCGCCCGCAGCGCGTCGTCGCGCTGCGGGAAGAACTCCGCGCAGCGGATCGACGTGGTCGTCTCCCGCTCGGGCATGTCGCGGGCCGCGCGCGACTCGATCCAGTCCCCGAACGGCGACTCCAGGCCACGCTCGAGCATCGCCTCGTGCACCGCGCGCATCCGGACCATCGAGAAGCCGTGGTTGTAGTAGAGCTTGAGCGGCTGCCACGGGTCGCCCTGGTCGCGGTAGCGCTCGGGGTCGCCGGCGGCGTGGAAGGCCTCGAAGGCGACGCGGTGGCACATGATGTGGTCCGGGTGCGGGTAGCCCCCTGACGGGTCGTACGTGGTGAGGACGTGCGGCCGGAACCGCCGGACCAGCGCCACGAGCGGCGCCGCCGCGACCTCCAGCGGCTGCGCCGCGAAGCAGCCGTCCGGCAGGGGGGGCAGCGGGTCGCCCTCGGGCAGCCCGGAGTCCACGAAGCCCAGCCAGTGGTGGCTGACGCCGAGCGCCGCCGCGGCCGCGGCCATCTCGTGCCGCCGCACCTCGCGCATGACCTCCAGCCCCGGGTCGACCGGCGGGTAGTGCGGGTTGAGGAGGTCACCACGCTCACCGCCGGTGCACGAGACCACGAGCACCTCGGCACCCTCGGCGGCGTACCGGGCGGTGGTGGCCGCACCCTTGCTCGACTCGTCGTCGGGGTGCGCGTGCACCGCCATGAGTCGCCGCTGTCCTGCAGTCACCACTCGTTCACCACTCCTCCGTGCACGTCCTGGCACGGCCGCCGGCTGAGGGTGGCGGCCCGTCGGGGACAATGGTCGCGCATCCCGGCGGCCGCCCTCACCCCGAGGCCGCCGGGCCGACCGGCCGATCACGGCCGCCTCGCCCGCCCCGGCCGGCGAGGAGCAGGCGCACAGGAGGACGAGCCGTGAGCGAGACCACCGCCCCCCGCACGCCGGCGGGCCGCTACGGACCGGCCCCCGACCCGCGGCGCCGGCGGTGGGCGCGGGCCGGGATGGTCGCGCTGGGGGCGGCGGCACTGGCGTTCTCGGTGTGGGTCGGCCTGGGCGCCGGCAGCCCCGAGGTGACCTGGGACGACGTCGGCTACACCGTGCGCGGGCCGGAGGTGGTGGACATCACGTTCCGGGTGGTCAAGGAGCCCGGCGCGACCGCGTCCTGCACGCTGACCGCGCTGAGCTCCTCCTACGCCCAGGTGGGCGTCACGACGGTCGAGGTGGGTCCGTCGCAGGGGCGCGTGGTGGAGCAGACGGTGCCGGTCGCCACCCAGGAGCTGGCCGTGACCGGGATCGTGGACCGGTGCGAGGTCCTCGACCCGTGACCGCTGAGACGCTGCCTCGACGCGGCCTCGGAGCGGGTCCGGGCACCGCGCGGGGCGGTGGGGCACGGCGGCGTTGCTAGACTGGCCGATTCACCACCGACCGCGACCAGCACGGACCCAGGCCCGACCGGCTCGACACCCTCCTCCGCGGCGACCACCGACGCGCCGTCGCACCGCTCCGGGCGGGGCGGTGCCCGCCGCCGTGCGAGCCGGGCCGGCCGGACCACGCCGCGCCGGACCGTGCCGACCGACCGATGCGCATCGAGACAGGAGCGACCATGACCGAGACGACTGCCGTCACCTGGCTCACCCAGGACGCCTACGACCGGCTGAAGGCCGAGCTCGAGGAGATGTCCGGCCCCCGCCGTGCGGAGATCGCCAGCCGCATCGCCGCGGCCCGCGACGAGGGCGACCTGAAGGAGAACGGCGGCTACCACGCCGCACGCGAGGAGCAGGGCAAGCTCGAGGCACGCATCCGCGAGCTGACCGAGAAGCTGCGCAACGTGCAGATCGGCACACCCGCCGACGACGGCGTCGTCGAGCCGGGCATGGTCGTGACCGCGGTCGTGGCCGGTGACGAGATGCGCTTCCTGCTCGGCTCGCGCGAGATCGCCGGCGACGCCGACATCGACGTGTACTCGCCGACGTCCCCGATGGGCGCCGCGATCATCGGGCGCGCCGCCGGCGACAAGGTGACCTACGCCGCGCCCAACGGGCGCGAGATCGCGGTCGAGATCGTCGACGCGACGCCCTTCACCGGCTGACCCTTCGCGCGGGCTCTCCGGCCGGGGCCGCAGCTCTCCACCCGGGATCGCCGCCACCGCAGCGGCCGCCCGCGGCCCACCGGCGGGGGCGGCGGCGGGCTGGTCGTCAGCCGCCCGCGACGCCGTACCCGGAGGCCCGCAGCTCGCGGACCACCTGCTCGCAGTGCTCGGGGCCCTTGGTCTCGAGCTGCACGTCGACCTCCACCTGGTTCAGCGGCAGGTCGACGCCGGTCCGCAGGTGGGACACGTGCATGACGTTGCCGCCGCTCGCCGCCAGCTGGGCCAGCAGCCCGGCGAGCGATCCCGGGGTGTCGTCGACCCGCAGCCGCAGCTGCAGGTAGCGCCCCGCGGACGCCAGTCCGTGCCGGACGACGCGCAGCAGCACCAACGGATCGATGTTGCCCCCGGAGAGCACGGCCACGACCGGTCCGTCGAACGCGCCCGGATCGGCCATGATCGCGGCGACGGCGGCCGCACCGGACGGCTCGACGAGCAGCTTCGCCCGCTCGGCCACCAGCAGCAGCGCGCGGGACAGCTCGTCCTCGGTGACCGTACGCACCTCGGTGCCCGCGTCCTGGAGCACGGTGAACGGCACGAGGCCCGGCGTGCCCACGGCGATGCCGTCGGCCATGGTGATCATGCCCGCGGCCGGCAGCGGCTCGCCGGCGGCGAGGGACCGTGGATAGGCCGCCGCGCCGGCGGCCTGCACACCGATCACCCGCACGTCGGGGCGCAGCGCACCGACCGCAGTCACCACCCCGGCCGCCAGCCCGCCGCCGCCGACCGGCACGACCACGGTCCGCACCTCGGGCACCTGCTCGAGCACCTCCAGGCCGAGCGTGCCCTGCCCGGCGACCACGTCGGGGTGGTCGAAGGGGTGGATGAGCACGGCGCCGGTGCGGTTCGCCTCGGCGACGGCGGCCACGAGCGCCTCGTCGACCGAGGACCCGTGCAGGCGGACCTGCGCGCCGTACTCGCGGGTCGCGGCGATCTTGGGCAGCGCCGCGTCGACCGGCATGTAGACGACGGCGTCCACACCGAGCAGGCGGGCCGCCAGCGCGACGCCCTGCGCGTGGTTGCCGGCGCTGGCCGCGACCACCCCGCGGGCACGCTCCGCGGCCGACAGCCGGGCCATCCGGACGTACGCCCCGCGAAGCTTGAACGAGCCGGCGCGCTGCAGGTTCTCGCACTTGAGCAGCACGGGGGTGCCCGCGATCGCCGTCAGCGCCCGGCTCTCCTCGACCGGGGTCACGCTCGCCACGCCGCGCAGCAGCGCCGCGGCGGCCCGCACGTCGTCGACGGACACGGGCGGGCGGCCCGTCACGCGCGCGCCCGGGTCACGTCGCGACGCGCTCGGGGCCGGCGTCCACCGCCGGCGCGCGCAGCTCGAAGTGGTCGTCGGCGCCCAGCGCCGGGAACTTGTCGTGCCCGTGCAGGTACAGGATCACGGTGTTGAGCACCGCCGCCAGCGGGACCGCGAACAGCGCCCCGACGATGCCGGCGGCGAACGAGCCGGCCGCGACCGCGAGCAGGACGCCGACCGGGTGCAGCGACACGGCGTGGCCCATGAGCAGCGGCTGCAGGATGTGCCCCTCGATCTGCTGGACGAGCAGCACGACGCCGAGCATGAGCAGCGCGACCACGGGCCCCTGGGCGACCAGCGCGACGAGGATCGCGACCACCCCGGTCAGGACGGCGCCGACGATCGGGATGAACGCGCCGACGAACACCAGCGCGGCCAGCGGCAGCGCGAGCGGCACCTGGAGCAGCAGCGCACCGATCCCGATGCCGACCGCGTCGACGAACGCGACCAGGATCTGCGTGCGCGTGTACGCGCCGAGCGTCACCAGCCCGCGGCGACCGGCCTGGTGCGCGGGACGGCGCGCCGCGCGCGGCAGCAGCGCCACGAGCCAGGACCAGATCCGCCCGCCGTCGTGCAGGAAGAAGAACGTGCAGAACAGCGCGATGAGCGCCCCCGCCGCGACGTGCCCGACCGTGGTGGTCACCGACAGCGCACCAGAGACGAGCGTGCTGGAGTTGGTGCTCGCCCAGTCCGACAGCTGCGCGGCGTAGTCGTCGAGCTGCACCGCGGTCAGGGCCAGCGGCCCCTCGGACAGCCAGTCGACGAGCTCGTCGAAGCCGGCCAGCGTCTGCGCGCGCAGCTCGCCGAAGCCCTCCGCGATCGAGGTGCCGGCCACGGTGACCAGGCCGACGACGAACGCCACCAGGCCCAGCACGGCGATCGCGACCGCGAGCGCCCGCGGGAACCGGCCCACCTCGACGAGCAGGCGCACCAGCGGGGCCAGCAGCACGGCCAGCAGCAGGGCGATGGCGACCGAGACCACGAGCACCTTGAAGTACGCGAGCAGCCAGAACAGCAGCGCCAGCCCGGCCGCGATCGCCACCAGCCGCCACGACCACGCGGCGGCCACCCGGACCGACACCGGGACGGCGTCGGCACCGGGGTCGTTCACCGCAGCGCCTGCGTGAGGTCCGCGACCAGGTCGGCCAGGTCCTCGATGCCGACCGACAGGCGCACCAGGTCGTCCGGCACCTCCAGGGCGGTCCCCGCGACCGAGCCGTGCGTCATCTTGGCGGGGTGCTCGACCAGCGACTCGACGCCGCCGAGCGACTCCGCGAGGGTGAAGACGCGGGTCCGGTCGCAGACCGCGAGGGCGCTGTCGACGCTGCCGGTGCGGAACGAGATCATCCCGCCGAAGCCGCTCATCTGGCGCGCCGCGACGTCGTGCTGCTCGTGCGAGGCCAGGCCCGGGTAGATCACCTGGGTGACCTTGTCGTGGCCCTCGAGGAACTCGGCGATCGCCTGCGCGTTGGCGCAGTGCCGGTCCATCCGCACGCCCAGCGTCTTCAGCCCGCGCAGCGTGAGCCAGGAGTCGAACGGCCCGGCGACCGCACCGGACGCGTTCTGGTGGAAGCCGACGGCGTCCGACAGCGACGTCGTCCCGGTCGGCCCCTGCATCCCGGCGGGCAGCTGAGCACCGGCTCCCACGACCACCGCGCCGCCGACGACGTCGCTGTGACCACCGATGTACTTCGTGGTGGAGTGCACGACGACGTCGGCGCCAAGCTCGAGCGGGCGCTGCAGGTACGGCGTGGCGAACGTGTTGTCCACCACCAGGACGGCGCCCGCAGCCTGCGCGTGCCCGGCGATCGCCGCGATGTCGGCGATCCCGAGCAGCGGGTTGGTGGGTGTCTCGACCCAGACGACCTTGGTGCGGCCGGGCTGGATGGCCGCGAGCACCTCGTCGGTGTCGGACAGGTTGACCGGTGTGTGCTCGATCCCCCACGGCCCGAACACCCGGGCGATCAGCCGGTAGGTGCCGCCGTAGGCGTCGTCGGGCACGACGATGTGGTCGCCGGGGCGCAGCACCGCGCGCAGCAGCGTGTCCTCCGCGGCCAGGCCGGAGGAGAACGCGAAGCCGTGCGACCCGCCCTCGACCGAGGCCAGCGCGGCCTCGAGCGCGGTCCGGGTCGGGTTGCCCGAGCGGGAGTACTCGTACCCGCCACGCAGTCCGCCGACGCCGTCCTGCTTGTAGGTCGAGACCTGGTAGATGGGCGTCACGACCGCGCCGGTGGCCGCGTCGGCGTCCTGTCCGGCGTGGATGGCGCGGGTCGCGAACCCCGCGTCGGTCCACTCGTGGTCGGGCTGCGGGTCGTGGGGCGTCTGGGGTGTCGTGCTCACGTGCTCAGGCTACGGCGGGACGGCGGGAACACACGTCGGGGCGCGACGCGTTGGACCCACAGGCCCGCCGGCGGACGTCGTCGCTGCGGGCGCACGCCACACGAGAGGGAGCCCGACATGTTCGGATCGTTGCTGCGGACCTCGATGGTCGACCCCGAGCGGGCCCTGAGGGGGCGCGACGGCTACGCCTACCCGATCCCGGCGTCGCACACCGTGCTCGGCACCCCCCTGCAGGGGCCGTGGCCGGCCGGCACCGCCCAGCTGTACGTCGCGATGGGCTGCTTCTGGGGCGCCGAGCGCGCGATGTGGCAGCTGCCCGGCGTCGTGACGACCGCCGTCGGCTACCAGGGCGGGTACACGCCGTACCCGAGCTACGAGGAGACCTGCACCGGGATGACCGGGCACACCGAGGCGGTCATGGTCGCCTACGACCCGCAGGTCCTCACGCACGAGGCGCTGCTGCGGGCGTTCTGGACGTCGCACGACCCGACCCAGGGCTACCGCCAGGGCAACGACCGGGGCACCCAGTACCGGTCGGCCGTGTACGTCACCACGCCCGAGCAGGAGGCCGCGACGGTCGCCTCGCGCGAGGCGTACTCCGCCGAGCTGGCCAAGGCGGGCCTCGGGCCGATCACGACCGAGGTCCGGCCGGCGTCCGAGGCCGGCCCGTTCTACTACGCCGAGGCGTACCACCAGCAGTACCTGGACAAGAACCCGAACGGGTACTGCGGCCTGGGCGGCACGGGCGTGGACTGCCCCGTCGGCCTCACCGGCGTCTAGCCCCTCCCGCACCCCCACCCCCCCTCGCCGAGTGCGACGAAATCCACCGTTCCCGGGTCGGGAGCGGTGGATTTCGTCGCACTCGGCGGGGGCGCGGGGGCGGGGGGCGCAGGGGCTCCCGGGCGGGGCGGCGGGGGCTCGCGGGCGCGAGGGCGGGGCAGGGGCGCCGCGGGCGGGGTCGGGTCAGTTGACGCCGACGACGTCGACGACGAACACCAGGGTGTCGGTGCCCTTGATCCCGGCCTGCGGCATCCCGCGCGAGCCGTAGCCCTGGTGCGGCGGGATCGACAGCAGGACCCGGGAGCCGACCTGCTGGCCGACCAGCCCCTGGTCCCACCCGCCGATGACGGCGCCCACGCCGATCGGGAAGTTGATCGACGAGCCGCGGTCGTAGGAGTTGTCGAAGATCTGGCCGCCCCAGACCTGACCGAGGTAGTTGACGACGAGGTCGTCACCGGCCTCGACCAGCGGGCCGTCGCCGCGCGACAGCACGACGACCTCGAGCTCCTCGGGGGCAGGTCCGGCCGGGAAGGTCAGCTGCGGCTTGTCGCCGAACGATCCGGAGGCCTCGGGCAGCTGTGCGGTCATGGAACGGTCTCCTCGGGCATCGGTTCGGTGGTGCCGTCCGGCACCACCGAACCATCCTGCCCCGACCGGGCGGGTCAGTGCGCGAGGAAGCCCAGCAGGTCGTGCCGGGTCAGCACGCCGACCGGGCGGCCGTCGTCGACCACCATGAGGGCGTCGCCGTCGTGCAGGGCCTTGCGGACGGCGTCCAGGCCCTCCCCCGAGCCGATCAGCGGCAGCGGCGGCTGCATGTGCGCCGAGACGGGGTCGGACAGCGACGCGGTGCCGGCGAAGACGGCGTCGAGCAGGTCGCGCTCGGTCAGCGAGCCCGCGACCTCGCCGATCTTGACCGGCGGCTCGGCGCCGACCACCGGCATCTGGGAGACGCCGTACTCGTGCAGGATCTCGATCGCGTCGCGCACGGTCTCGGTCGGGTGGGTGTGCACCAGCGACGGCAGCTGGCCGGACTTGGTGCGCAGCACGTCCGCCGCGGTGACGCCCGCGTCGGGCTCGAGGAAGCCGTACGAGCGCATCCAGGCGTCGTTGAAGATCTTGGCCATGTAGCCACGGCCGCCGTCGGGCAGCAGGACCACGATCACGGCCTCGGCAGCGGCGGCCGGGTCCTCGGCCTCGAGCCGCTCGGCGAGGCGCAGCGCGGCGACGACCGCCATCCCGCACGAGCCGCCGACCAGCAGCCCCTCCTCGCGGGCCAGGCGCCGGGTCATCGCGAACGACTCGGCGTCGGACACGGCGATGATCTCGTCGGCCACGGTGGGGTCGTACGCGGCCGGCCAGAAGTCCTCGCCGACGCCCTCGACCAGGTACGGGCGCCCGTCGCCGCCGGAGTACACCGACCCGGCGGGGTCGGCGCCGACGACGTGCACCCGGCCGCTCGCGCGGTCCGCGGACGCGTCGTGCAGGAAGCGGCCGGTGCCGGTGATCGTCCCGCCGGTGCCGACACCGGTCACGAAGTGGGTCACCCGGCCGTCGGTGTCGGCCCAGATCTCCGGCCCGGTGCTCTCGTAGTGGCTGGCCGGACCGTTGACGTTGGCGTACTGGTTCGGCTTCCAGGCACCCGGGATCTCCCGGACCAGGCGGTCGGACACCGAGTAGTACGACTCGGGACTGTCCGGCGCGACGGCCGTCGGGGTCACCACGACGCGCGCGCCGTAGGCCTCCAGGACGTCGATCTTGTCCTTGCCGACCTTGTCCGGGCACACGAACACGCAGTCGTAGCCCCGGTTCTGCGCGACCAGCGCGAGGCCCACGCCGGTGTTGCCGCTGGTCGGCTCGACGATGGTGCCGCCCGGCTTCAGCTCACCGCTGGCCTCGGCCGCCTCCACCATCTTCAGCGCGATGCGGTCCTTCACCGACCCGCCCGGGTTGAGGTACTCGACCTTGGCCAGCACCGTCGCGGACAGGCCCCGGGTGACCGAGGTGAGCCGGACGAGCGGGGTGTTCCCGACGAGCTCGGAGATGTGCTGGGCGTACTTCATCAGCGGACGGTCGCTTTCGGTGAGGGCGGGGACGACGGCGCCGCGGGTCCGGCGGGTGTGCGCCGGACGCCGGGGCGGCGGTCCATCGTACGGGCCCGCCGCGCGCGGTCGCCGGACGGGCCCGCCGCGCGCGGTCGCCGGACGGGGCCGCCGGACGCGACGAGGGGTGGCCGGACGCCGACGACGGGCCGCCCGACGCGACGAGGGGTGGCCGCGTGCGCGGCCACCCCTCGTCGTGCGTTGCGTACCGGCGTGCGTCAGTCGCCGCCGCGCAGGATCGCGATCAGGCGCAGGAACTCCAGGTACATCCACACCAGCGTCACGACCAGGCCGAACGCCGCCGTCCACGCGAGCTTGGCCGGCGCGCCGCCCTCGACGCCACGCTTGATCGAGTCGAAGTCCACGATCAGCATCGCCGCGGCCAGGCCGACGGCGAACAGACCGACGACCATCCCCAGGCCGCCGCTGCGCAGCGGGCCGAACATGCCGTCACCACCGGCACCGAACAGGGCCATGCCCAGGTTGATCAGCGAGAAGACCAGGTAGCCACCCATCGCCACCAGCAGCCAGCGGGTGAACTTCGGGGTCACCCGGACCTTGCCGGAGCGGAACAGCACCAGGCACGCCGCGAAGGTGGCCATCGTGGCCAGCACCGCCTGCATCACGATGCCGGGCAGGTTCGCCGCGACCTCGATGTACCAGGAGATGCCGCCGAGGAACAGGCCCTCGGCCGCCGCGTACAGGACGATGAGCGCCGGGCTGGGGCTCTTCTTGAACGCGTTCACCAGCCCCAGGACGAAGCCAACGAGCGCACCGGCGATCGCGACCGGCATGCGCAGCGTGTCCGGGACGACGAACCACGCGAACGCGGCCGTCGCCGCCACGACGGCCAGCAGGCCGGCGGTCTTGACGATGACGTCGTCGTAGGTCATGCGGCCGGCCTGGGCGTTGGTCGCCGCCGGCGCGTTGTACATCTGGTCGAGGGTCGCGGCGTCGTAGCCGGCGGTCGCCGTCGGCCCGTACTGGGTGGTCGCACCGGGACGCGCGCCCCGGCCGCGCTGCTGCCGCGACCGCTGCGGGTCACGGAACACCGCGGTGTTCTCGAAGACGGGATTGCTCATGCGTTCCTCCTGGTCACGGCGGCCGGTGGTCCCGTCCTGGGACCGGCGGGTGGTCGCTGGCCGCCACCTACCCTACGCAACGCCGGTGGGGCCGCCCGCGTTCCCGCCGAGGCCCGCCGGGCGGCGCTCATCCCCGGGTCGCACGTGTCCTCCTTCCGGCGTACCGCCGCGTCGGTGCGACATCGCCCTGCGGTGGGTCCCGGCCGCAGCGGCCGCCGCCCTAGCGTCGAGGTCGTGGCACCGGCCCAGGCCCCGGCCCAAGCGGGTCGGCCCGCCCGGCGCGACCCAGCAGCGCACCGACCAGCACCGCACCGACGCAGCACCGCACCGAAGCACCAGCGCACCGACCGGAGGACGAGGACATGATCGAGGCCCGTGGCCTGACCAAGCGATACGGCTCGAAGACGGCGGTGGACGACGTGACGTTCACCGTCCGGCCCGGGCAGGTGACCGGGTTCCTCGGCCCCAACGGCGCCGGGAAGTCGACGACCATGCGGATGGTCGTCGGGCTCGACCGCCCCACGCACGGGACGGTCACCGTCAACGGCCGGCCCTACGCCCAGCACCGCTCGCCCCTGCACGAGGTGGGGGCACTCCTCGACGCCAAGGCCGTGCACACCGGCCGGTCCGCCCTGCACCACCTGCAGGCGATGGCGGCCACCCACGGCATCGGCGCGGCCCGGGTCCACGAGGTGATCGCGATGACCGGCCTGGAGTCGGTCGCCCGCAAGCGAGTCGGCGGGTTCTCGCTCGGGATGGGCCAGCGGCTGGGCATCGCCTCGGCCCTGCTCGGCGACCCGCACACCCTGCTGCTGGACGAGCCGGTCAACGGGCTGGATCCCGAGGGGGTGCTGTGGGTGCGCACCCTGGTGCGGCACCTGGCCGCCGAGGGCCGCACCGTGTTCCTGTCGTCGCACCTCATGAGCGAGATGGCGCTGACGGCCGACCACCTCGTCGTCGTGGGACGCGGCCGGGTGGTGGCCGACGCACCGGTCGCCGAGATCATCGGCCGCGCCGGCGCGGTCCGCGTCCGGGTCCGGACCCCCCAGGCCGGCCGCCTGTCGCAGGCGCTCGCCCGCGGCGGGGTCGAGGTCACGTCGACCGGCCCGGACACGCTCGAGGTGTCCGGGACCAGTGCCGAGGAGGTCGGCGAGGCCGCCGCCGCAGCGGGCGTCGTCCTGCACGAGCTGACACCCGTGGCCCGCTCCCTCGAGGACGCCTACATGTCCCTGACCGCCGACGAGGTCGAGTACCACTCGACCTCCGGCCCCGCGCTCGCACCCGCCCTCACCGAGAGGTCCTGACCATGACCACCGCCCTGACCGACACCCGACGGCCGGCCAGCACCGGCCGCCCCGCACCCGGCGGCAGCGGGCTGACCTTCCCCCGCGTCGTCGCCTCCGAGTGGATCAAGCTGCGCACCCTGCGCTCGACCGTGTGGACGCTGGTGGTGACCGTCGCGCTCATGGTCGGCGTCGCCCTGCTCGCCGCCTGGGGCTTCACCCAGGCCGCCGAGGACGGCGGCGGGTCGGCCGCCGGCGCCTTCGCCACGACGGTGGGGTCCAACGTGGCCCAGATGTCCATCGCCGTGCTCGGCGTGCTGATCATCACCGGCGAGTACACGACCGGCATGGTGCGGTCCACGTTCGCGGCCGTCCCGACCCGGCTGCCGGCCCTGGCCGCCAAGGCGCTGGTGCTGACCGCGACGATCCTCGTCGTCGGGCTGGTCAGCGTCGCGCTCGCCTACCTCGCGACCCTGCCGCTGCTCGCCGGCACCGGCCTGGAGATCGACCTGGGCGAGCCGGAGTCGCTGCGCATCCTGGTCGGCACCGCCCTGTACCTGACCGCGGTCGCCCTGCTCGCGTTCGCGTTCGGCGCCCTCATCCGCCACTCCGCCGGCGCGCTGGCCGCGGTGCTGGGACTTCTGCTGGTGGTCGAGCCGCTGTTCGGGAACATCCCGCTGGCCTTCTTCCGCGAGGTCAGCCCGTACCTGCCCTCCACCGCGGGCAGCCGCGTGATGATGCCCGACGAGTTCAACGCCGCCCTGGGTGGCGAGGCCGCGCTGGGGCCGTGGCAGGGTTACGGCGTGATGCTCGCGTGGGTGGCGGTCGTGCTGGCGATCGCGGCGGTCCTGCTGCGCCGGCGGGACGCCTGACGATGCTGCGCCGGACGACGACGCCGGACCGGGCCACCCGCGGTCCGGCGTCGCCGTCCGCCGTGCCGGCGACCGCGACCGCGGGCACGGCGTCCGGGACCGCCGTGCCGGCGGTGCGGCCGTCCGTGCCCCCGACCGCCGGTCCCCCGAGCCCCGCGCCGCCGGCAGCCCGTGCTGCCGGCCGGACCGGCAGCACCGCCGACCCGCTGTTCACCGAGCTCACCGCGCGCCGGCTCGGCCCGGTGCGCCGGTACTTCCTGCGGCACCCGGTCGTGATGGACCTCGTGGTCGTCGCGTGGTTCGCCGTCCCGGCGACCCTCGGCGCGCTGATCGACCCCACGGGACCACCGGTGCTGCTCCTGGTGGCGACCCTGCTCGGCGCGGCGGCGCTGTTTGGCCGCCGTCGCGCACCGGTGCGGACGGCGATCGCCGTCGGCGTCCTGTCGGTGGCGACGATCGCCGTCACCGGCGGCTCCAACGGGTACGACCTCGCCATCGCGCTGGCGCTGTACGCCGTCGCGGCCTCGTCCCGCCCGCGCACCGCCTGGCTGACCCTGGCCGGGCTGTGCGTGACCACCTCGGTCGCCATCCTGCTCCGGGAGCAGCCCATGGTCATCGACGGCCCGAACGTCACGGTCGCCACCGAGGGCCCCGACGGCGCGACGGACACCGTCACCGACCTGCGGGCCGCCTCGATCACGACGCTCGTCATGTTCTCCCTGGTCGCGATCGCGGTGGGCAGCAGCGTCCGCAACCGCCGGCTGCACGTGGCCGCGCTGGTGGACCGCGCGAACGCGCTCACCGTCGAGCGCGACCAGCAGGCCCAGCTCGCCGCCGCCGCCGAGCGCACCCGGATCGCGCGCGAGATGCACGACGTCGTCGCGCACAGCCTGTCGGTGATGATCGCCCTGGGCGATGGGGCGGCCGCGGCGCTCGACCGGTCCCCCGAGCGAGCCCGGGCCGCGCTCGGCGAGCTGTCGGACACCGGCCGCGCGGCGCTGACCGACATGCGCCGCGTGCTCGGGGCGCTGCGCGACCCGGACGCCCCGTTCGACCCTCAGCCCGGGGCGGGCGACCTCGACCACCTCGTCGACCGGTTCCGGGCCGCCGGGCTGCCCGTGCGCTGGACCAGCACCGGACCGCCGCTGCCGCCCGACGCCGGCCTGGAGCTGGCCGTCTACCGGATCGTCCAGGAGTCGCTGACCAACGTGCTGCGCCACGCGCCCGGGACCGCGTGGGTCGACCTCCGGCTCGACCGCACCGACCACGGGGTCGACATCACGGTGACGGACGGCGGCGGGGCGCGGGGCGGCGGCTCGCCCCGGTCCGCCGCGGCGTCCGGGACGGCCGCGGCACCGGGCACGGTCGGGACCGGTCGCGGGGTGGTGGGCATGCGCGAGCGCGCCGCCGTGCTCGGGGGCCGGGTCGACGCCGGCCCGCACGACGGCGGCTGGCGGGTGCACGCCGTGCTGCGCTGGGACGAGAGGACACCATGACCGAGGACCACCCCGGCACCATCCAGCACGGCACCGGCGCCGGCGGCCCCGGTCGGGCGCCCACGCCGGTCCGGGTGCTGCTGGTCGACGACCAGGCGCTGCTGCGGATGGGCTTCCGGCTCGTCCTCGAGGGCGAGGACGACCTCGTCGTCGTGGGCGAGGCGGGTGACGGCGAGGCCGCCGTCGCGCAGGCGCTCGCGCTGCGACCCGACGTGGTGCTGATGGACGTGCGCATGCCCGGGATGAACGGCATCGCCGCCACCGAACGGCTCGTCGCGGAGCTGCCCGGGTGCCGCGTGGTCATCCTGACCACCTTCGACCTCGACGAGTACGCGTTCGCGGCGCTGCGAGCGGGGGCGAGCGGCTTCCTGCTCAAGGACGCCCGCCCCGCCGAGCTCGTGGCGGCGATCCGCACGGTCGCGTGCGGGGACGCCGTCGTCTCCCCCCGGGTGACCCGGCGGATGCTCGAGATGTTCGCCGGCCACCTGCCGGCCGACGGTGCCGCCACGCAGCCGGGCGGGCTGGACGTGCGGCTGCAGTCGCTGACGGCTCGCGAGCTCGAGGTGTTCGGGGCGATCGCCGAGGGACTGTCCAACGCGGAGATCGCCGAGCGACTGGTGCTGTCCGAGGCGACGGTCAAGACGCACGTCGGGCGGATCCTGGCCAAGCTCGCGCTGCGCGACCGGGTGCAGGCGGTCGTGCTCGCCTACACGACCGGGCTGGTCCGTCCCGGCTGACGCCCGGTCCGTGGCTGGACCGCCGCGGGGGCGGGTCGTGCGACGGGTTAGCGTCGCCTCACCTGCACCGCTCGCACCGCCGTCCCGAGGAGACCCGTGACCGAGCCCCCCGCTCGTCGACCGCGCGCCGCCATGATCGCCACCGTGGTCCGCACCCAGCCCCTGGCGCCGTCCATGGTCCGCGTCGTGGTGGGCGGTGCGGGGCTGGCCGGATTCCAGCCGTCGCCGTGCGCCGACTCCTACGTCAAGCTCGTGTTCCCCCCGGCCGGCTCGCCCGCCGAGCGACCGCTGGACGCGCAGGGGCGGGTGGACCTCGAGGCGCTCGGCGCGCTGCTGCCCGCCGACCAGCCGGTCCGCCTGCGCAGCTACACCGTTCGAGCCTGGGACGCCGCGGCGGGTGAGCTGACGCTGGACTTCGTGGTGCACGGCGACCAGGGCCTGGCCGGGCCGTGGGCGGCCAGCGCGCGGCCCGGCGACGAGCTGCTGCTGCTCGGTCCGGGCGGCGCCTGGTCACCCCCCGACGACGCGGCGTGGCACCTGCTCGTCGCGGACGAGAGCGCGCTGCCGGCGGTCGCCGTCGCGCTCGAACGGCTGCCGGCGGGGGCGCGCGCGGTTGCGCTGCTCGAGGTCGAGGGACCCGGCGACCAGGTGCCGATCGACGGCCCCGCGGACCGCCCGGGGGATCGCCGGGCGGGTCGCCGGGACGTCGACGTGCGCTGGGTGCACCGCGCGGGCCGCCCGGTCGGGCAGGCGCTCGTCGAGTCGGTCCGCGCCCTGGACTGGCCGGCCGGGATGCCGCACGCCTTCGTCCACGGCGAGGCGGGCTTCGTCAAGGAGCTGCGCGGTCACCTTCGCCAGGAGCGGTCCATGCCGCGCGAGCACCTGTCGATCTCGGGCTACTGGCGGCTGGGCACCGACGACGAGGGCTGGCGGGCACGCAAGCGTGAGTGGACGCGCGAGATCGACGAGCGCGAGGCGGCAGCCGGCCTGCGCTGAGCCCGCGGCACCGCGCACGGTCGCCCGGCGCGCGCCATCTCGTCGGCCTCCGCCGGACGGACGACCGCCGCCGGCCCCCGGGAGGGGGGCGGCGGCGGCCGTGGTGGTACCGGTCCGGACCCGTGGTGGTGCCGGTCGGGGGCCCGGAGGTCAGCGATCCTTCGTGCGGCTCGACTCGCTCTCGCCCTCACCCTGGTGCCGGCCGGCCGAGAGTCGCAGCGCGCGCCCGCGCTTGATGTCCTCGGCCTCCTTCTCCTTGTCCTTCTCGATCTTGCTGGTGTCGCGGGGCGGGAGCTGGATGGTCTCCTCCGCCTCCATGCCGGCCTGCAGCTCGCGGCCACGCTCGAGCTCGGCGTCCAGCTCGGCACCGAACAGCAGCGCGTTGTTCATGATCCACAGCCACAGCAGGAAGATGATCACGCCGGCCAGCGCCCCGTAGGTCGCGCTGTAGCTGCTGAAGTTGGCGACGTAGAAGCCGAACCCGAGCGAGGCGATCACCGCGACGATGATGGCGACGAACGCGCCTACGCTCATCCACCGGAACTTCGGCTGCTGCACGTTCGGCGTCGCGTAGTACAGGATCGCGATCACCAGCGCGACCAGGACGGCCAGCACCGGCCACTTGGCGATCTGCCACACCGTGAGGGCCACGTCGCCGAGGCCGATGGCGTTGCCGATCGCCTCCGCGAGCGGGCCGCTGACCACCAGCGCCAGCGCGACGACCGCGATGATCACGACCGAGACCAGCGTCACCAGCAGCATGATCGGGCGCAGCTTCCAGAACGGGCGCCCCTCCTGGACCTCGTACATGCGGTTCATGGCCCGGCTGAACGCCGTGACGTAGCCCGACGCCGACCACAGGGCACCCAGCAGACCGGTGACCAGACCGAGGCCGGCGGCCGGCGCGGTGGCCAGGTTCTCCACCGTCGTGCGGATCGTCTCGGTGACCTCCAGACCGAGGTCCTCCGCGACCCCGAGCAGCGCATCCGTGGTCTCCTGCGGGTCGCCCACGAGCCCGACCAGCGAGATCACCGCCAGCAGCGCGGGGAACAGGGCGAGCACGCCGTAGTAGGTCAGGGCGGCGGCCAGGTCGGTGCACTGATCACCGAGGAACTCGCGCAGCGTCTTGCGCAGGATGTACTTCCATGACGGCTTCGTCAGGTCTGACAGGTCGTCGGGCTTGCGTGAGTCGTCGGGGTGCGGCGCCTGGGCCTTGTGCTCGTCCGTCTTGCCGGCCATCGGGTTCTCCTGCGTGGTGGTGGTCGAGCGCCGCCGGGGGCGGCAGTGAAGCGCCGCGGGACCGGGACGTGGTCCCGGTCCCGCGGCGTCGGTGGATCAGCCCTGCTGCTCGGACTTGACCCGCTGGGCGGCGTCCGTGGCCTCGCCACGCACCTCCTGGGCGGCGTCGGTGCCCTCCTCCTTGACCGTCTGCGCGGCCTCGGTGGCGGTCTCCTTGAGGTGCTGGACGGCCTCCTGGGCCGGCTCCTTGAGCTCCTGGACCAAGCCCTGGGCCTTGCCCTTGGCCAGGTCACCGAGCGGTTCGGCCTTGTCCTTGACCGCATGGGCGGCGTCGCGCTCACGCTTGGTCGAGGGCAGCAGCGCGGCACCGATCAGCCCGAGCCCGAAGGCCACGAGGCCGGCGGCGAGCGGGTTGCCCTCCGCCTGACGTCGCACGGCGGCCGGAGCACCGGCGGCCGCGCCGCCGGCCGAGTGCGCCTTGTCCGTCGCGGAGTGCAGGGCGCCCGACAGCGCCGACCCCGCCGACGACGCCTTGCCGTGCACCGCGTCGCCGGCCGACGACGCCTTGTCGTGCAGCGCGGAGCCGCCCGACGACGCCGAGCCGTGCGCGGAGTGCCCCGCGGACGACACCTTGTCGTGCAGGGACTCGCCGGCCGAGGCCGCGGAGTCCTTGACGTCCGACACGGTGCCCATGACCTTGTCACGCACGCTGCCCACGACTCCCTTGGCCTTGTCCACCTGGCGGTGGGCGACGTTGCTCGGGTTCACCCTGTCGGTCAGCGCGTCCACGTCGCTGCTCAGCTCGCTGCGCGTGCGCTCGATCTCCTGACGGATCTGCTCCGGGTCGTTGCTGCTCATCGTGCTGCCTCCTCATTGCCCTTCACGGCGTCCGGGATCTTCTTGACGGTGTCCGCCGTCTTCGGCATGCCCCCGACTTCCTTCATCTCCTTCTTGCCCCGCAGCGCCAGGATCGCGGCGACGATGCCCCACAGCGCCGCCACGACGAGCGCGGCCCACGCGAGGTTGTCGAACCAGTAGCCCAGCGCCCACCAGAGCGCGAAGGACAGGAACAGCACGGTCAGGTGGCCGGCGTACCCGGCGCCGGCGAACATGCCCGCGCCCTTGCCCGCCGCCTTGGCGGACTGCGTCGCCTCGGCCTTGGCCAGCGCGACCTCCTGGCGCATCAGCGTCGACAGGTCCTTGCTGACCTCGCCGAAGAGCTCGCCGATCGAGGGCTCGCCGCCGCCCGAGCTGTGGCCGGAGCCGCTGCTCGCAGAGGGCGTGCCCATGGCGGTGGCACCGCCGGTGCCGTAGGGGTCGGGGGTCGTCATGCCGTCCCCCCGAATCCACCGGTCGTGCGCGGCGCGTCGGGCGTGCCCACGTCCGAGGTGCCGGTCCCGTACGCCGACGTGGCGGGAGCCGTGTAGGTGTCCGTGGTCGGCGCGCTGTACGCGTCCGTCGTCGGGGCGCTGTAGGTGTCGGTCGTCGCGGTGGCGTACGTGCCGGTGGTGTACCCGGCGGTGCCTGCACCGGCGTAGCCGCCCGACCCCTGGTCCGCGGTGCCGGCGTCGTCGGAGGCGTCGTCCCTGAGGCTGCGCGCGAGGCGACCCACGACCAGGCCGGTGCCGGCCGCGATCGCCAGGAACAGACCCGGCTTGCGGCGGGCGAAGTCGGTGACCTCCGAGAGCAGCTCGGCCGGCTCCTTGTCCTCGAACCAGGAGGCGACGGAGTCCACCGCGCCGGCGGCCTGGTTCGCGACGTTCGCCGCGACGCCCTTGTTCTCGGACGACTCGGCCATCGCGCTCAGCTCGCTGCTGACCGACCGGATCGCGTTGGCGACGTTGGACTTCTGGCTCCCGGCCTGGGAGGTGAGCTGGCTGCGCGCCTGCTGGAGCACGTCCTTGGCCTGCTTGCGCGCCTCGTCGGCGACGTGCGCGGCCTCCTGCTTGGCGGTGCCGGCGACCCGGCCGCCGGCCTCGGCGGCGGTCTGCTTCACACCCTGGGCCTCGCCCTGGACCTGGTCCTTGACCTGACCGGCCTTCTCCTTGGCCTGGCCGACCTTCTCCTTGGCGGCGGAGTCGCTGCCGGAGTCGTCGGCGACGTGCTGGCCCTGGTAGGTCGTCGTGCCGAGCGTGCCGGTCTCGTAGGTGCCCGAGCCGGCCGGGTACGACGGCGGCATCGTGTCGTCGAGGTCGCCCGTAGTCGGGACGGTCCCCGGGGGGCGGGTGGACGGGTTGTCGTAGCTGTCGGTCATGTTCTTGCCCTTCGGTGGAGTGCTGGTCTGCTGGCAGCCGTCTGGGTGCACCGCCCGACGCGGTCGGCGTCGTGACGTGCGGCGGGTGGGGAGGGGGTGCGGCCTGGGCCGCGGGGGCTCAGGTGAGAGCCGGCCCCGAGTCCCCCGACCCGGACAGCCCGCGCAGGAACTCGTGGCACTTCTGCGCGCGCTCGGAGTCCTGAGCCATCACCTGCTCGAAGAAGGCCGCGATGTCCTCATGTCCCGCGGTGCGGGCGTCGCGGACGTACTGGCCGTAGTCGTGGCCCGCCTTGAGCGAGTGGTACTGCAGAGAGATCAGGTCGAAGCTGACGTCGTCGAATCCGGTCTCGCCGGTTGCCATCGCAGACACCTTCCTGTTCGAGTTCTCCCCCGCGTGGCATGCGGGGAAGGGCGCTGCCACGACCGCCGTCCGCATCGCTCCGGTCGGCCTCCCCGATCGCATCGACGCCCGCACCATGCCCCGGGGTGCCGGCTCCTCGCTCGGTGACGCCTACCCGGATCTGCGGTCCGGACGGTGAGCCGTGGCTCGACCTGTTTTGAGCATATGGAACCGGGCAGGTCCCGCAACCGGAGGAAAACCGCAGGTGGCGGCCGTGTGGCCGGTCGGTCTCGGCCGCGGCGTCTGCCTCGCGCGAGAGGCCTGGGTGTAGTACACGCCGATCGGACGGCCGTCGATCCGGTGCACGGCGACGTCGATGTCGTACACGTCGCGCATCACCTCGGCCGTCATGATCGCCCCCGGAGCACCCTGGTGGACGACGACGCCGTCGCGCATCGCGACCACGTGGTCGGAGTAGCACGCCGCGACGTTGATGTCGTGCAGCACCAGCACGACGGTCTCGCCGAGCTCGTCGGCGGTACGTCGCATGAGCCGCATCATCGCGACCGCGTGCTTGATGTCCAGGTTGCTCAGCGGCTCGTCGAGCAGGACGTAGCCGGTGTCCTGGCACAGCACCATCGCCACGAAGGCAGCTGCCGCTGGCCGCCGGACAGCTCGTCGAGCAACCGGCCGGACGTCGGCTCCAGGTCCAGGTACGCCAGGGCGCGGGCGACGTGCTCGAGGTCGGCGGAGGTCGGCCGGCCCTTGCTGTCGGGGTAGCGGCCGAACGACACCAGGTCGTGCACGGTCAGCCGAGAGCCCAGGTGGTTGTCCTGCCGCAGGACGGACAACCGCCGGGCCAGCAGGTCGCCGGGGGTCCGGGTCACGTCGAGCCCGTCGACCGTCACCGTGCCGGCGTCGAGCGGAGGCAGGCGGCTCACCAGTGACAGCAGCGGCGACTTGCCGGCGCCGTTGGGCCCGATGATCGAGGTGACCCCACCGCGGGGCAGGCGCAGGTCGACGCCGTCGACGCCGGTGGCGGGCCCGTACCGCTTGGTCGCACCCGAGACCTCGATCATCGCCCCGCCCCGCGCAGCAGCAGCACGAGGAACGCGATGCCGCCGAGGAACTCCACGACCACGCCGGTGCTCGAGTCCAGCCCGAGCACACGCTCGAGGACCACCTGACCGCCGACCAGGCACAGCACACCGAGCAGCACCGCGGCGGGCAGCACCGCGCGGTGGCGGTGCGTGCGCACCAGCAGGTGCGCGAGGTTCGCCACCAGCAGCCCGAAGAAGGTCACCGGCCCGACCAGGGCGGTGGACACCGACACCAGCACCGCGACGACGACGACGGTCTGCACCCGGCGCTGGTGGTCCACCCCGAGGCCGATCGCCCTCTCGCGACCCAGCGCCGGCACGTCGACCGTGTGCGAGATCCGCCGCGCGACCAGCGAGACCGCCCCGACCTCGACCAAGTCGTCCCGCCCGAGGCGCCGGCGCCGGAGCCGGCGGGTCACCCGGCGGACGGTGGCCCGAGCTGGAGACGGACCTGGCCGACCCGGCGCAGGAGGTCGCCCACGAGGGTGCAGGCGACCCACATGATGGCGCCGAGCTCGAGGAGCTCCTCCACCAGCACCAGGGACAGGTACGCGACGCCGTGCTGCAGCCCCTGCGTCTCCAGGACGGCCTCGACCATCTCCAGCCCGGCGGCGCCCGCGACGAACAGCAGACCCGCCAGGATCAGGTTGCGCCGGGTGCGGGTGTCCAGGCTGCGCAGGAAGCCGACCTGGACCAGGAGGAACACGAGCCCGAACAGCAGCGCGGGGATGACCCAGGCGTAGTAGAGCGGCCCCCCGCCGGTCCCCAGCACCTGCCGGACCGGGGTGGAGAAGCGCTCGTGGATGGCGGCGACCTCGTCGAGCGACATGAGCGCGAACAGGGCCGCGAGCCCGTACCAGTTCGGTGCCCACCGGCTGCCCTCCCGGCGCGCGAGCCGCGCGCCGATCGTGGCGAGGATCGCGCACAGCGCGTGCACCATCGACGTGACCCAGGTGCCGACGCTGGTCTCCTGGACCAGGCTGAGCACGCTCAGGTGCCCGACCACGTCGGACCACAGCATCGCGACCAGGTGGCCCGCCGCCAGCACCGCCAGGACCACGACGAACAGGCGCGCCAGCCGCCCGGTCAGCGTGGGGGCCACCACGATCTCCCGCCGGGGTGGCGACGGCACGGCCTGGGCGCGGGTCGGGGCGGGGGACTGCGGGTCCATGGGTTTCCTCCGGGCAGAGCGGACCGGACTGCTCCCGGGCCTCGAGCCGGATCAGGCTGCCACGCGCCGCGGGCGTTCCCGCGGCGTCCGCCGGGACGTCACCCGACCGGCGCGCAGATTTCACCCCCGAGCCGGGCGTGGGCGTGGGCTCGCCGGGACACCGGAGGGTGTTCGGACCGCCGTCGACGACGTCGACCGTCGCCGCCCGCGCCGGTGCCCCCGACAGGGTTCGAACCTGCACTGGGCCGGGTTTAAGCCGGCTGCCTCTGCCGATTGGGCTACGGGGGCCTGCCCCGCGGGCAGGGCCCCATCGTGCCAGCCCGCCCCGCCCGTCGGCGTGGGCGCCGCGTCCACCGGGTGGGCGCGGCGTCCCCCGGGTCGTCGTGCGGCGGGCATGCGCGAGGCCCCGCCGGTGGACCGGCGGGGCCTCGGGTCACAGCTGGGCGCGACTCCTCACGGAGCTGCGCCGACGGGTCACTTGTCCCAGTTGCTGGCGTCCTTGGACGGGGCCTTGCCCTGCTCGACGGAGACGTCCGGCGCGGTGCCCTGGTCCTTGGCGGTGGGTGGGGCGGCCTCGGCCTGCTCGGGCTTGACCTTGGGCGGCTCGGAGGCGCTGCGGAACTCCGCCCGCGGATCGTGCAGCGACCCGAGCGCGACGACCTCGCGGCGGAACAGCAGGGAGCCGGTCCAGCCGGCCGCGATGCGCACCTTGCGGTTGAGCGTCGGCATGGCCATCACGTGGTAGCTGCGGTGCAGCACCCACGCCGGGAAGCCGCGGACCTTGATCGTGCCGAACATCTGCGCGACGCCCTTGTACATGCCCAGGGACGCCACGGCTCCGATGTTCTTGTGCTTGTAGTCGGTCGGCGTCGAGCTGCGCAGCACCTTGGCGAGGTTGTCGCCGATGTGATTGCCCTCGCGCAGCGCGTGCTGGGCGTTCGGTGGGCAGAACTTGCCCGGGTTGACCAGGTCGGGGACCGCGGCGCAGTCCCCGGCGGCCCAGGCGTCGGGGACGATCGTCCCGTCCTCCTCGGCGATCTGCAGGGTGGGCAGGCAGATGACCCGACCCATCTTGTCCAGCGGCAGGTCCGAGTTCTTCAGCACCGGGTTCGCCTTGACGCCCGCGGTCCAGATGATCGTGTCCGAGTCGAACTCCGTCTTGTCCGACAGGACGACGTGGCCCCCGGTGCAGGAGTTGAGGAACGTCGACAGGTGCACCTCGATGTTGCGCTTGCGCAGCTGCTCGAGCGTGTACCCGCCGAGCTCCTCGCTGACCTCCGGCAGGATGCGCGGCGAGCCCTCGACGAGCACGAACCGCAGGTCCTCCGGCGCGATCGAGTCGTAGTAGCCGACGGCGGCACGGGCCATGTCCTCGAGCTCGGCGAGCGCCTCGACGCCGGCGAACCCGCCCCCGACGAAGGTGAAGGTCAGCAGCCGCTTGCGGGTCTCGGGGTCCCACGTCGACGACGCGACGTCGATCCGGTTGAGCACGTGGTTGCGGACCGCGACGGCTTCCTCGACGTTCTTGAAGCCGATCGCCTCCTCCGCCAGCCCCGGGATCGGCAGGGTCCGGGCCACCGAGCCCAGGCCGACGATGAGGTGGTCGTAGGTGATCCAGTACGGGTCGCCCTCCTCGGGCGTGATCTGCACGGTGCGCTCGGCGTGCTTGATCTCCGAGACGTGGCCCTGCAGCACGTCGACGCCCTTGAGCGCCCGGCGGTGCGGGGCGACGACGTTGCGCGGGTCGATCGACCCGGCCGCCGTCTCGGGCAGGAACGGGGCGTACGTCATGTACGGCCGCGGGTCGACGACGACGATCGCCGCGTCCTGCTTGCCCAGCCGCTTGCGCAGGCGCCGCGCGGAGTACAGGCCGACCGTGCCGCCACCGAGGATGACGATGCGCGGGACCTTGCGAGGCCGGGGACCCGTCGCGCTCTTCGAGGCAGCGTCACCCGGGGTGGAGACAGTCGTGGTCATACCCCGAACGGTAGCCTGCCCGCGTAGGACCTTCATCCCGGTACCGGTGATACCGGCCACACCCCCGGGTCGGTCCGGCCCTAGCCGTCCACCTGGCGCCCGGCGGCGTCCGCCGCGCTGAGCGCGATGCCGTCGAGGATGTCGTGCTCGGACGTGACCACCTCGGTGAGCCGGCCGCCGGCCTTCGCGACCTCGCCCTGCACGCGCGCGATGACGTCGGACCACACCAGCGCGCCGGCGCCGATGACGTCGACCCGGCCGGGGTGCATGAACGGCAGCGCGGCCCGCTCGGCGCGCGTGCGGCCGAGCAGGTCCGCGCACGCGGTCAGCACGGTGTCGACACCGAGCACCGCCCCGTGGATCCGTCCCGGGTCGTAGCCGGGCAGCCGCTGCGCGTGGGCGGTCACCGTGGTGACCGAGCCGGCCACCCCGATCAGG
Organism: uncultured Cellulomonas sp.; assembly: GCF_947494015.1. Lineage (GTDB taxonomy): Bacteria > Actinomycetota > Actinomycetes > Actinomycetales > Cellulomonadaceae > Pengzhenrongella. Next base: position 155,670 of record NZ_CANLTL010000008.1, read on the forward strand.
GTCGCGGTGCGGCCGAGCGGCACCTCGGCGGCCGCGGCGTCCAGCGCCGCCCGGACGTCGGCGGTGGCGGCGGCGGCCTGCGCGGGCGACGGCGGGTCGTCGTGCAGATGGCGCTCGGTCAGGCGGACGCACCCGACGTCCATCGAGACCATCGAGTCCGGCGAGGAGCTGCCCAGGACGAGCTCGGTGGACCCGCCGCCGATGTCGACCACCAGGAACGGTCCCGGGTGCCGGCCCGCCAGCACGCTGGTGGCGCCGCGGAACGACAGCGACGCCTCCTCGTGGCCACCGACCACCTCGGGCTCGATGCCGAGGATCGCACGCACGCCGTCGACGAAGTCGGCCCGGTTCTCCGCGTCACGCGAGGCCGAGGTGGCGACGAACCGGACCCGCTCGACGCCGAGGCGCTCGCAGGTGTCGGCGTAGTCCCGGGTGGCGGCCAGCGTCCGCTCGAGCGCCTCGGGGGCCAGCCGACCGGTGCGGTCCACGCCCTGCCCGAGCCGGACGACCTCCATCCGGCGGTCCAGGTCCGTCAGCGTCCCGGCGCCGGGGTCGACGTCCGCGACCAGGAGGCGGATGGAGTTGGTCCCGCAGTCGATGGCAGCCACGCGTGTCATGACGCCAGCCTGCCATCCGGCACGGTCAGCAGCTGCAGCGGTCGGGGCGCCAGGTGTCGCGGATGAGCGCGAGCGCCTCGTCGCCCAGCGGGTTCACCCCGGGGCCGGCCGCAAGCGCGTGGCCGACCAGCACGTGCAGGCACTTCACCCGGGTCGGCATCCCCCCGGCGGAGATGCCGGCGATCTCCTCGACGTGACCGAGCTGCTCACGCTGGGCGAGGTAGTGCTCGTGCGCGCGCGCGTAGCGGGCCGCGAGCTCGGCGTCGTCGGCCAGGCGGGCGGTCCACTCCTTCATCAGGCCGCCGGCCTCGAGCGTGCTCACGGCGGCGACCGCGCCGGGAGCGGTGAGGTAGTACGTCGTGGGGAACGGGGTGCCGTCGTCCAGGCGTGGCGCGGTGCGCACCACCAGCGGGCGGCCGCACACGCAGCGCGCGGCGATGCCGACGACGCCGCGCGGGACCCGGCCGAGCTGCTCGGTCAGGGTGTCCAGGTCGCGCTGGACGACGGTCTCGCCCGTCGCGTACGGCTGTGGGGGGTCGATCACGGGAATCCGTCCGTCGTGGGCCCGCCCCGAGGGCGGGCGTGGTGGTGGTGCTGCGCGCCGGTCGTCACCCCTGCGGGGGGGCGCCGGTGCGCGTCGTCGGAGGCCCGGTGGGGCGACCGACGGGGTCAGGGTGCCGGCAGGTCCGCCGGGGTGCCGGTCGTGGGCTCCACCGCGGGGTCGACGCCGGACCCGTCCTCCGCGACCTGCGCCTCACCCGCCATCCGGACCGACTCCCAGATGGTGGTGTACCAGGGCGTCGTGGTGCCCTCGGGGACGAGCGCCGGACCGACCCCCGCCTCCGGCACCGCGGGCGCCGTCGGGTCGGGGACGACCTGGGGGTCCACGACGCGGTAGGACGTCTCCCCCGGCCGGACGAAGGCCAGCCTGCCGCGCGCCTGGGCCGCGACGTAGGCGGGGTCGTCCCATCGCTCGAGCTCCGCCCGCAGCTCCTCGGTCCGGTCGCGTGCCGTGGCCAGCTCCGATGCGAGCTGGCGGTTCTCGGCCTGCTGGGCCAGGTGCGCGCGCACGGTCGGGAAGAGCAGCACGAACGCCAGCAGCAGCACGACGAAGAGCACCATCGCGCGGACCGTGAACATCCGCGGCAGCCGGCTGGCCGGCTCGTGGGCGGCGCCGGCGACGCCGCGGACCGGCGCACCGGCCGACCCCCGCGAGGCCGGGCCGGTCGAGGCGGCACGGCCACCCGATCGCCCCGCCGCGCCCCGCGACGGACGCGCGCCGGGCCGACCGGACGACGCCCGGCCGGTGACCGGCCGGCCGCCGCGCGGGGTCGGCACCCCACGGGCCGCCGCCGTCGTCCCCGAGGTCTGCTCCCGGGCGCCCGCGTGCGGTGAGCTCGGGCGGCGGGGGGACATGGGGTCGATTCTGCCTTCCGTCGGGCGGTTCGGGCCGCAGCCCCCGGTCTTCGACGTGTCCTGCCCGCCGCCGGGCTCGACCGCCGGCACGCCCGAGCCCGGCGACCCCACGGATCGCCGGGCTCGGGTGGGCCACACGCGGACGGGCCGCGGTCGGTCAGGCGCCGGGCCCGCTCAGGCGCCCGGCCCGCTCAGGCGCCAGGCCCGATCAGGCGCCGGGCCCGATCAGGCGCCGTGGCGCGGGAACGCGCTGCGCCCGGCGTAGCGGCCGGCGTCGTCCAGCTCCTCCTCGATGCGCAGCAGCTGGTTGTACTTGTTGATGCGCTCGCCACGGGCCGGCGCGCCGGTCTTGATCTGGCCCGCGTTCGTCGCGACGGACAGGTCCGCGATCGTGACGTCCTCGGTCTCGCCGGAGCGGTGCGACACCATCGCGGTGAACCCGTTGCGCTGGGCGAGGGTCACCGCGTCGAGCGTCTCGGTCAGCGTGCCGATCTGGTTCAGCTTGACCAGCAGCGAGTTCGCCGCCTTGGACTCGATGCCCTTGGCCAGGCGGGTCGGGTTGGTGACGAACAGGTCGTCGCCGACGATCTGCACGCGGCCGCCGATCGTGGCCACGAGCTGGCTCCAGCTGTCCCACTCGTCCTCGGAGAGCGGGTCCTCGATGGAGATCAGCGGGTAGTCGCTGACCAGCTGCTCGTAGTAGGCGAGCATCTCGTCCGGCGAGGTCGCCTTGCCCTCGAACCGGTAGGCGCCGTCGGCGAAGAACTCGGTCGCGGCGACGTCGAGCGCCAGGCCGACGTCCTGGCCGGGGGTGAAGCCGGCCTTCTCGATGGCGACCAGGATGAGGTCGAGCGCGGCGCGGTTGCTGGACAGGTTGGGCGCGAAGCCGCCCTCGTCGCCCAGGCCGGTGGCCAGGCCCTCGGACTTCAGCACCGACTTCAGCGAGTGGTAGATCTCCGCGCCGGTGCGCAGCGCCTCGCGGAAGGACGTGGCGCCGATCGGGGCGACCATGAACTCCTGGATGTCGACGTTGGAGTCGGCGTGCGACCCACCGTTGAGGATGTTCATCATCGGCACCGGCAGCACGTGCGCGTTGGGCCCGCCGACGTAGCGGAACAGCGGCAGGTCGGCCGAGTCGGCCGCGGCCTTGGCCACGGCCAGCGACACGCCGAGGATCGCGTTGGCGCCGAGCTTGGCCTTGTTCGGCGTGCCGTCGAGGTCGATGAGCGCGGCGTCGACGAGGCGCTGCTCGGTCGCCTCGAAGCCGATCAGCTCGGGCGCGATGTCGTCGATGACGGCGTTGACCGCGTCCTCGACCCCCTTGCCGAGGTACCGGGACTTGTCGCCGTCCCGGCGCTCGACGGCCTCGAACGCGCCCGTGGACGCGCCGGACGGGACCGCTGCTCGGGCGATGGTGCCGTCGTCGAGGGCGACCTCGACCTCCACGGTGGGGTTGCCGCGCGAGTCGAGGATCTCGCGGGCGCCTACGGCCTCGATGCTGGCCATGAAAGCTCCTTCGGGCGTCTGGGGGGTATGCCACCTCAGACTAGTGCTGATCGGCGACCCGGTCCGGGGACGTCCGGCCCGCGCCGGACCCCGTCGGCTGCGCCGCCGCCAGCCCGGGCGCCTGCTCGCCGCCCGACGGCCGCCTCGGCGCGGGCACCGTCGGGTGCTGGGCGAGCACGCGGTTGCGGCCGGTGGCCTTGGCCTCGTACAGCGACAGGTCCGCGGCGTGGAACAGCTGCGCCGCGGTGGCCCCCGACGCCGGGTAGGTCGCCACCCCGCCGCTGACGGTGCACGGCACGACGGCGTCCCCCACGGCGATCCCGCGGTCCTCGACGTCCCGGCGCACCTGCTCGGCGAACGCGAGCCCGGCGGCGAGGTCGGCGCCCGGCAGGGCGACGAAGAACTCCTCACCGCCCCAGCGCGCCACGAGCGCCCCGGGCGGGGCGGCGGCGGCGATGCGGCCGGCCGCCTCGACCAGGACGGCGTCGCCGGCCAGGTGGCCGTGGTGGTCGTTGATGCGCTTGAACCGGTCGATGTCGAGCAGCACGACGCTCAACGGCCGGGCGGCGTCCCGGGCCCGGGCGAGCAGGACCTCCAGCCGCTGGACCATGTACCGGCGGTTGTGCAGCCCGGTCAGGCTGTCCCGCGACGCCTGCTCCTCGAGGTCGGCACGCAGCCGCTCGATGGTCGCGAGCTGCTGGGTGAGCTGGGCGTTGGCCTCCTCCAGGCGCCGGCTCTGCGCCTTGACCTCCGTCACGTCCCGGATCACCAGCACGCTGCCCAGTGGGCGTCCCTTGCGGCCGACGAGTGCGGAGCTGCGCACGTGCAGCTCCGCGGGCCGACCGTCCAGGGTGACCCGGACCTCCGTGGCGCCGTCGTCGGTCGTGGACATGGCGCCGACCAGGTCGCGCGCCACCGCACCGACGAGGTCAACGTCGCGCCCGGGGTGCAGCCGCCGCACGAGCCGGACGCCGGCCGGGTTGGCGTCGATCACCCGACCCGCGGGGCCGACGGCGATGATCGCGTCGCTGATGTGCTCGAGGATGAGCCCGCGGGCGACCGGGGTGAACGTGATGAGGTCCTGCCGGAACACCGACCAGGCGATGATGACGCCGGTGACGGACAGGCCGATCGGCGTGGGGTCGACGTCCAGCGGCAGCCCGTCGAACAGGTTGACGATGTTGGCCGCGGCCGGGACGAGCACCGCGACGAGCATGCTGAGCCGCTGCGCTCGGAACGGCGCCGGCGCCGTCCACCAGGCATGCGCGACCATGACGATGCCCACGAGCATCACGGTGTAGCTGTAGGCGGAGTGCACCCAGAAGAACGGCCCGTACGTCCAGCCGGCGGAGCCGGTGAGCTCGGCCGCTCCGGCCCCCCGGTACACGAGCTGGTGCGCGGGGTTGGTGGCTGCGAGCAGCGACACGACGGCGGGCTCGGCCGCGAGCGCGAGCACGAGGCGCCGCGACGGCGCCCACGGTGGCCGGGCCAGGCAGCCGGCCAGGCACGCGAACGCGATCACGGCCACGCCGAGGCCGGGGAAGACGGCGAGCCACCCGACGGCCGAGACCGTCTCGTCGACGGCGGCGACGCCGACGGCATCGGCCAGCGACCACCAGCAGGCCCCGAGCATGGCGGCCACCAGTGCCGCGGCGACCGCGGGGTTGCTGGCGCGTCGACGCCAGGTCACCGTGGCGACGACCGCGAAGACGACGGCGGCGCACGCGTACGCGAGGCCCGCGGGGTCGGCCCGGAACATGCTCGGCCCCCCGTCCTGCCGCTCCCCCGCGGGTCAGGGCCGCGGTTGCGCTCCCCATCGGCCGGTGCGGGCGCCCGATGAGGGTCAGCCCGTCTCGAGCGCCCGGATCGTGGCCTCCGCCGTGCGTGACGCGGCGCGCAGGGCAGCCTCCGCGTCGACCCCCGCAGCCCCCGCCTCGGCCACCAGCCGCAGCAGCCGGGCACCGATCCGAGCCGCCGCGGCCTCGCCGGCCGGCCCGTCCGCCGACCGGGCGGTGTGCTGGTCGGCGACCCGGTCGACGTCGACCACCAGACCGGCGCGCTCGGCGCGCGCGAGCACCTTGGCGGCGCGCGACAGCGCGCCCTGGGCGAGCGGGACGCCGTCGAGCACGGAGGTCCGGGCCTTCTCCGCCTTCTTGATCCGGTCCCAGCGGACGTGCAGGTCCCCGCCGGCGTCCTCGCCGCCGGCCCCGTGGGTGTCGTCGGCGGCGCTGTCGGCGGCGAACACGTGCGGGTGGCGCCGGACGAGCTTGGCGGTCAGCCCGTCGGCGACGTCGTCCAGGTCGAACGGGTCGGTCGGGTGCTCCTGGGCGACGCGGGCGTGGAAGACGACCTGCAGCAGGACGTCGCCGAGCTCCTCGCGCATCTCGACCCGGTCGTCGTTCTCGATCGCCTCGGCGAGCTCGTGCGACTCCTCGAGCAGGTACGGCACCAGCGAGCGGTGCGACTGCCGGGCGTCCCAGGGGCAACCGCCCGGCGATCGGAGGGTGTCCATGACCTCGACCAGCCGGCGCACCCCCGCGCCGTCACCGGCCGCACCGGCAGCGGCCACCTGGGGACCGACCGCGTCGGGCGTCACGCCGGGTCGGGAGCGACGAGCCACGGACGGTCGGCCGGCAGTATCCCGCCCTCGGCGAAGTCCAGCCGGCCGTACCGCGGGTTGACCTCGACGTCGAGGTCGAGGAGCTCGTCGTTGAGCTGGGCCACGACCCGCTCGGCGTCCGGGAGCTGCTGCAGCTGCTGCTGGAGCAGGGTGAACCGCGCCACCGACAGCGCGCCGTCACTGAAGTCGCCCGGGGCGGCGCCGTCCGTCCCCTGGCCGGCCTGGGCACCCCGGGAGAGGTTGTCGAGGACCTCGCGGGCCTGCTGGTCGGAGACCGTGATGCCGCTCTGGGCGGCGACCCGCTCGAAGGTCGGCTCGGCGACGAGGATGACCAGGATCGCGGCCGGGGTGGCGTCCTGCAGGTACGGCCCGAGCTCGGCGGTCGCGGCGTCCAGCTCGGCGACCGGGATGGTTCGACCCTCCACCAGGGCGGCGGCACCGCTCTGCTGGGTGCACCCGCCGGCCACCAGCGCCGCGAGGGCCACCACGCCCGCGGCTGCGCGCCGCCGTACCGAAGACCGCACCGTCACTGCCGGGCGCACCGTCACCGCAGACCTCCACGTGCTCGCCATCGCGTCGTCGTCGACCGCTGCACATGCTAGGCCGCACGGGGCCGACGACGGGCCGGGCCGCGCGGCGCACCGGCGCGGCGTGCGCCGACGGCACCGACGGGGCCGTGCCGGTACCCGACGGAACGTGACCGTGGCCACCGGCGGTCGAGGCGGTGGCGCCGCCCCGGCCGCGGGTCAGCGCGCGGCCGCTGCGGTCCCCACCGCCGCCGCGGTCGCGACGTCGCCGACGATCACCGCGTCGACCAGCTGACGGGCCCACGCGAGCACGTCCGCGCCGTGCAGGGGCTTGCCGCCGATCCGCGCCGTCGTCGGGAACGGGACCAGGATGGTGCGCAGCGCCGGCTTCTGGACGGTGCCCGGGTACAGGCGCTTGAGCCGCAGCTGGGCGGACTCCGGCAGCTCCACCGGGGCCAGCCGGACGAACTTGCCCTGCGCGGTGACGTCGGTCAGGCCTGCCGCGCGTGCGGCGTTGCGGAACCCGGCGACCGCGAACAGGTTCTCCACGACCTCCGGCACGGGGCCGTACCGGTCGACGAGCTCGGCCCGGACGCCCGCGATGTCGTCCGCGGAACCCGCTCCCGCGATCTTGCGGTACGCCTCCAGGCGCAGCCGCTCGTGCGCGATGTAGTCGTGCGGGATGTGCGCGTCGACCGGCAGCTCGATGGTGACCTCGGGCGCCTCGGGCTCGCTGTCACCACGGAACGAGGCGACCGCCTCGCCGACCATCCGGATGTAGAGGTCGAACCCGACCCCGGCGATGTGCCCGGACTGCTCACCGCCCAGCAGGTTCCCGGCGCCGCGGATCTCGAGGTCCTTCATGGCGATCTGGATGCCGGACCCCAGGTCGGTGTGCGCCGCCATGGTCGCGAGCCGGTCGTGCGCGGTCTCGGTGAGCGGTCGCTCGGGCGGGTACAGGAAGTAGGCGTACGCCCGCTCACGCCCGCGCCCGACCCGACCGCGCAGCTGGTGCAGCTGGGACAGGCCCAGCACGTCGGCGCGCTCGAGGATGAGGGTGTTGGCGTTGGAGATGTCCAGGCCGGTCTCGACGATCGTCGTGCAGACGAGGACGTCGAACTTCTTCTCCCAGAAGTCCGCGATGACCTGCTCGAGCGTGTGCTCGTTCATCTTCCCGTGCGCGACGGCGACCCGGGCCTCGGGCACGAGCTCGTGCAGCCGGGCCGCGGTGCGCTCGATGGACTCCACCTTGTTGTGGACGTAGAAGACCTGGCCCTCGCGCAGGAGCTCGCGCCGGACCGCGGCGGTGATCTGCTTCTCGTCGTACGCGCCGACGAACGTCAGGACGGGGTGGCGCTCCTCCGGCGGGGTGGCCAGGGTGGACATCTCCCGGATGCCGGTGACGGCCATCTCCAGGGTGCGCGGGATCGGCGTCGCGCTCATCGCGAGCACGTCGACGTTGGTCCGCAGCTGCTTGAGCGTCTCCTTGTGCTCGACGCCGAAGCGCTGCTCCTCGTCGACGATCACCAGGCCGAGGTCCTTGAACCGCACCTCGCCGGTGATCAGCCGGTGGGTGCCGATGACGACGTCGACGCTGCCGTCGGCGAGACCGGCGACGACCTCCTTGGCCTCGGCGTCGGTCTGGAAGCGGGACAGCGAGCGGACCGTCACCGGGAACGGCGCGTACCGCTCGGTGAACGTGTCCAGGTGCTGCTGGACCAGCAGCGTCGTCGGGACCAGGACGGCGACCTGCTTGCCGTCCTGAACCGCCTTGAAGGCGGCACGGATCGCGATCTCCGTCTTGCCGTAGCCGACGTCGCCGCACACGAGCCGGTCCATCGGGACCGACTTCTCCATGTCCGCCTTGACCTCCTCGATGGTGGCGAGCTGGTCGGGCGTCTCGACGTAGGCGAAGGCGTCCTCGAGCTCGCGCTGCCACGGGGTGTCGGGGCCGAAGGCGTGCCCGGCCGTGGCCATCCGCGCGGAGTACAGCCGGATGAGCTCACCGGCGATCTCCTTGATCGCCTTGCGGGCGCGGCCCTTGGTCTTGGCCCAGTCCCCGCCGCCCATCTTGTTCAGCGACGGCGACTCGCCTCCGGAGTACTTGGTGACCTGGTCGAGCTGGTCGGTCGGCACGAACAGCCGGTCGCCCGGCTGCCCGCGCTTGGACGACGCGTACTCGATGACCATGTACTCGCGAGTGGCGGCGTTGGCCCCGGCGCCCAGGGTGCGCTGGACCAGCTCGACGAACTTGCCGACGCCGTGCTGCTCGTGCACGACGAAGTCCCCGGTGCGCAGCTGCAGCGGGTCGACGACGTTGCGGCGCCGCGACGGCATCCGGCGCATGTCCTTCGTGGAGGCGCCCGCGCGGCCGGTCAGGTCCGACTCGGAGAACACCGCCAGGCGCAGGTCCGGCGAGACGAACCCCGGCCCGACCGGGGCCGGGGTCACCAGCACCACGCCGCCGTCGGGCTCGGCGCCGATCTCGCCGACCAGCCGGGCCGGGACGTCGGCGGCGACGAGCTGCTCGACCATCCGCCGGGCGGGCCCGTGACCCTCGGTGGTCAGCACCAGCCGCCACCCGTCGCGCTGCAGAGCGCGCACGTCGGTGACGGCGCGCTCGACGTCGCCGCGGTAGCCCTCGACGTCGCGCGCGGCGAGCGTGAGGGTCGTCGCCTCGTCGTCGTCGGTGTGCCGGGCGTCGCCGACGGTGCCGGTCGCGTCGTCGTCGGCGTCGGACGGCGCCATGCCGAACGCGCTCAGCGTCCACCAGCCCAGCCCGCGCCGGGCGGCGATGTGCCGGACGTCGGCGAAGGTCGCAAACGAGGCGGCCCGCAGGTCCAGCGGGGTCTGGCCGCCCGCTGCGGCCGAGGTCCAGGCCGCGGCGAGGAACTCCTCGGTGGTCGCGACCAGGTCGTGGGCACGGCGGCGGACGCGCTCGGGGTCCGCGACGACCAGGAGCGCGTCCGCGCGGACGAGCTCCAGGACCGGCACCATCGAGTCGACCAGCGCCGGGGCGAGGGACTCCATGCCCTCCACGGCGATGCCCTGGGCCAGGCGGTCGAGCATCTCCGCGGCGCCGGGCAGCTGCTCGGCGAGCTCGGCGGCGCGGGCACGCACGGCCTCGGTGAGCAGGATCTCCCGGCACGGCGGCGCCCACACGCCGTGGTTGGCGACCTCGAGGGAGCGCTGGTCGGCGACGGCGAACCAGCGCACCTCCTCGACCTGGTCGCCCCAGAACTCCACCCGCAGCGGGTGGTCCTCGGTGGGCGGGAACACGTCGAGGATCCCGCCGCGGACCGCGAACTCCCCGCGCCGCTCGACCATGTCCACCCGCGCGTAGGCGGCGGCGGACAGGCGCTCGGCGACCGCCTCGAGGTCCGCCGTGTCACCCACGTTGAGCTCGACCGGCTCCAGCTCGCCCAGGCCCGCGACGACCGGCTGCAGCAGCGCCCGCACCGGCATGACGAGCACACGGATGGGCCCCGTGTGCCCCGCGGTCTCGGCAGGGTGGGCCAGGCGCCGGAACACCGCGAGCCGCCGGGCCACGGTGTCGCTGCGCGGGGACAGCCGCTCGTGCGGCAGCGTCTCCCACGCCGGCAGCACCGCGACGTCGTCCTCGGGCAGGTAGCAGCGCAGCGAGCCGGCCAGGTCGTCGGCGTCCCGCCCGGTCGCGGTGACCACCACGAGCGGACGGGCCGGCGTGCTCGACGTCGCTGTGCCCGACGGCGGCGCGTCCCCCGCGTGCGACTGGGCGCCGGCCATCGCGGCCAGCAGCGGCGGGCGGGCGCCGGCGGGCGCGACGACGTCGACCAGGCCGCGGGCACCGACCAGCGAGACCGCCTCGGCGGCGGCCGGGTCGGCGAGGAGGGCGGGGAGCAGACCGGAGAGGTTCATGCGCGTGGGACCACTGTCTCTGGGGAAGCGAGGGGGGCGCCGGACGTCCCGGCGCAGCAGGAACGACCCAGATCCGTGCGGATCCGGGGTGCAGACCTATCTTACGGCGGACGTCCGGCGCCGCCCGAGGAGTCACCGCGGCCGCGGCCACGCGCCGCTCCTCGCACGTCGCATGTTCGCGCCCACGCCAGCCACCCATGGGCCACGGCGCCTGTGCCTCGCCTCGGTGTGGTCGGCCGCGGCGTCATGGGTCCCAACCGCTTGCCGGCCGACGGCGCACGACGACGTCCCGGTCGTGGAGGCGGCGGACCTCGCGCTGAGCAGGTGGGGATACTCCGGCGGGGTCCACGCCGGTCCCCGCGAAAGCCCCGCGCTCACCGGCGAGGGTGCCCGGCGCGGCGCAGCCTCAGAAGCCTCGCGGACCCCTGACGTCGTGGCCGGGACCGTGGTCATGGCCGCCGGGCGGCCGTGACCGGTGCGGCACGGGTCGCCCGGAGTGCGTTCGGCGGGCTGTTCGCCCGGTCACTGGTCCGGCTCGTCTCGCAGGTCCGGGTGGAGGACCCGCTGCCGGCACCGGCCGCGTGCGCCCGGGCGGTACGCCGGGGCGGGCTGGCCGACGACCCATGGCGGCGTCCGGTCCTCGGCGGGTGCGCACGTCCTCAACGCATCATCCCCGGCCGCCACGACGGCGCTCGAGATCGCCCGGCACGTCGTGTGCGAGCTCGCGCTGCACGGGCCTGCACGAGCCTGCGCGGGACCGACGCGGGTTCGACGGACCGACGGCTATGCCACATCTCGCACCTCCGCGCAACTTGGGCAGAACTACATCGGGCAAATTTGGACATTTCGGGTGAGATCGGCGCCACACTGGTACGGCACCAGGAATCGCCGTCGAGGGAGGTGGGACCATGGACATCGCCGTTGTGGGCCTCGGGTACGTCGGAACGGTGACCAGCGCGTGCCTGGCCGAAGCAGGCCACAGCGTGATCGGGGTGGACGTGAACCCCATCAAGACCGCCCAGCTGCTCGACGGCATCAGCCCGGTGAGCGAGGCCGGGCTGGACCAGCTCGTCGAGACGAACGTCCGTGACGGTCGCCTGCGCGCCACCGACGACCTCGCAGCCGCGGTGGTGGAGTCCGACATCGTGCTGGTCTGCGTAGGGACGCCGTCGGGGCGCAACGGCGACGTCCACCTCCTCGATGTCCACAAGGTCATGCAGGAGATCGGCCACGCGCTCGGCCGGGCGGAGGGATGGCGACTCGTCCTCGTCACGTCGACCGTGCCGCCGGGGACCGTCCACTCCGAGCTCATCCCCATCCTCGAGCGCACGTCGGGCAAGCGGTGGCGCCAGGACTTCGGGGTCGCGTTCTCGCCCGAGTTCCTCCGGGAGGGCACGGCCGTGGCCGACTTCCTCCACCCTCCCAAGTGCGTGGTGGGCGCGGACGACGACCGGTCCTATGCCACGGCGTGCGGTCTGTACGAGTCGATCGAGTGCTCCGTGACCAGGACGTCCATCGGAGTCGCCGAGCTCGTCAAGTTCACGGACAACGCCTGGCACGCCCTCAAGGTGGCCTTCGCGAACGAGATCGGCCGGGTCGCGGATGCGGAGGGGGTCGACAGCCACGCCGTCATGCGAATCTTCATGTCGGATACCCGACTCAACATCTCCCGGAACTACCTCACGCCGGGCTTCGCCTTCGGCGGGTCCTGCCTCCCCAAAGACCTTCGGACGCTCACCTACCGGGCGCACCGCAGCGGGGCGAAGGTGCCCCTTCTCGAGTCGATCCTGCCCAGCAACGTCGCACACCTCGAGCTCGCGCTCGAGAAGATCCGGTCGGTGGGCGCACGGAAGATCGCGCTCCTGGGCCTCGCGTTTAAGTACGGCACGGACGACCTGCGGGAGAGTCCGGCGCTGGAGCTGGCGGAGCGGCTGCTCGGCAAGGGGTACGACGTCACCATCCACGACGAGCACGTGAACCTCGCCCACCTCATCGGCGCGAACCGGGAGTACGTGCTCCGAGTTCTGCCCCACGTCGCGCAGCACCTCTCCGACGACCTGCCCGCCGTGCTCGACGGCGCCGAGGCCATCGTCGTGACGCAGTGCAATCCCGCCTATGCCTCCGTGGTCACCGACGCGAAGCCGGAGCAGACGGTCCTGGACCTCTGCGGCATCGCCCGCGACGGGCATGAGGCACCCAACTACGTGGGCCTGACGTGGTGACCGCTGCGGACGCGGCCGGCTCACGCCGCCGACCTCACGTGCTGATCCTGGTCGAGAACCTCTCCGTGCCCTTCGACCGCCGGGTGTGGCAGGAGGCCCGGACCCTGACGTCCGCCGGGTACGACGTCGACGTGATCTGCCCGAGGTCGGCGCAGGATCCCGCCGCCACCGAGGTGCGTGACGGGGTGCGGATCCATCGGTACCCGAGCCCGTACGAGGCGCGTGGCACGGCTGGATACCTGATGGAGTACCCGTGGGCCCTCGCGTGGCAGCTGGCTCTGGCGCTCAAGGTGCACCTGTCCCGCCGGATCGACGTCATCCAGGCGTGCAACCCGCCGGACCTGCTGTTCCTGGTGGCGTTGCCGTTCCGGCTGGTCGGCACGCAGTTCGTGTTCGACCACCACGACGCCTGCCCGGAGCTGCTCGTGGCCAAGGGGCGGTCACGGGACAGCCGCCTGGTGCGGCTCCTGGAGCTCCTCGAGCGCCTGACCTTCGCGACGGCATGCGTCTCCATGGCTACGAACGAGAGCTACCGGCGCATCGCGCTGGAACGGGGCCGGATGCTGGCCGACGACGTCTTCGTGGTCCGCTCGGGCCCGGACCTCGGTCGGTTCGGCGCCGCCAGGGAGGAGCCGGCCGCGCGACGCGGCAAGCGGCACCTGGTGGCGTACGTCGGGGTGATGGGCATCCAGGAGGGGATCGACTACCTGCTCGACGCCGCCGACATCGTCGTCAACCGGTGGGGCCGGACAGACGTGCAGTTCTCGCTCGCGGGGTCGGGTCCGGAGTTCCCCCGCCTGGTCGAGCGTGTCGCGCAGATGGGGCTGAAGGACAACGTCGCCCTCCTCGGCCGGGTCAGCGAGGAGGAGCTGGCCGAGCTGCTCGCGACGGCGGACGTCTGCGTGAACCCCGACGAGTGGAACGAGATGAACGACATCTCCACCATGAACAAGGTCCTCGAGTACATGGCGCTCGGTAAGCCGATCGTGCAGTTCGACCTGCGTGAAGGTCGCCGCTCGGCAGGCGACGCCAGCCTCTACGCCCGTCGGAACGACCCGCTCTCCTTCGCCGAGAGCATCGTCGAGCTGCTGGACGACCCGGCCAGGCGCGCCCGCATGGGGGCGACGGGGCGGGAGCGGTTCGAGCGGGAGCTCTCCTGGGAGCACTCCGTCCCGCACCTGCTCCGGGCGTACGAGCGGGCGCTCGGCGCCAGACCGCTCCGCCGCCCGGCGGAGACCGCGGCCGCCGAGAGCCCCAGCTCAGGCGCGGCGTCGGGGAGGGCACGCTGAGCGCCACGCCAGCCCCGACGCACCTCGAGGAGATGGCATGACCAGGGACGACCCGCTCCTCGACACCGAGCCGCTGAGCGTCGTGGTGGTGACGTACAACAGCGCATCGGTCATCACCGGCCTGCTCGACTCGCTGGCGACCGGGCTCGACGGGGTGCCGTCGTGGGAGGTCGTCGTGGTCGACAACGACTCCACCGACGGGACCCCTGAGCTGGTCGAGAGAACGTGCGCCGACGCGCTCGTCGTCCGGATGGGGTGCAACGCCGGGTATGCCGCCGGGATCAACGCCGGCGTCGCAGCCGCCACACTGGACGGAGCTGTCCTCGTCCTCAACCCCGACGTGCGGCTGCGCGCGGGGTGCGGCCACCACCTGCTGTCGGCACTCGCCGAACCGAGCGTCGGCATCGCCGCGCCACAGCTGCGCGACGCGCACGACGTCGTCGCGCTGTCGCTTCGCCGTGACCCCTCCGTGGCCAGTGCGTGGGCCGAGGCCATCCTCGGCGGCACGGTCGCGGGACGACATGGAGCTGGCGAGGTCCTGACGGACCAGTCGTCGTACTCGGCGGCCCGCGACGTCGACTGGGCGACCGGCGCCGTGCTGGCGATCTCCCGCGCGTGCCGTTCGGCCGTCGGGGCGTGGGACGAGACCTTCTTCCTCTACTCCGAGGAGGTCGACTACTGCCAGCGGGCCCGGGCGGCCGGGTACCGGGTGAGATACGAGCCCCGAGCGGTCGCCGAGCACGTCGGCGGACCCTACGGGGCGGACGCCCGGCTGTGGGCGCACCTCGTCCGGAACCGGGTCCGTCACTACGGCCGCCACCACGGGCCGACACGGACAGCGGCGTTCACTGCCGGCGTGGCCCTCGGCGAGGTCCTGCGACTGCCGGTGCGGGCCTCCGCCCGAGCCGGCGTGCGCGCCGCCGTCACCGCGCGGAGGCGAGCCGACGCCCGGCCTGAGGAGCCGGGCTTCGTGTGGTTCGTCGCGCAGGACTGGTGGTACCACAACCAGGCGCACTCCGACTTCCAGCTCATGCGCGAGGTGGCGCTCGACCGGCCGGTCCTCGTGGTGAACTCGCTGGGGCTGCGGTTGCCGCGCAAGGGCGTCAGCACCCAGCCCTGGCGACGCATCGCCCGCAAGGCCCGCAGCATGACCAAGCTCGTGCGTCGGCCTCTCCCGGAGCTGCCCCGCTTCCACGTCATGACGCCGCTCTTCCTGCCCTTCTACGGTGAGACCGCTGGCGCCCGGTTCAGCGCGTGGCTCGTCCGTCGACAGGTCGCTCTGGTGGCCCGGTGGATCGGCGCCGGCCGGCACCCGTACGTCGGCGTGACCATCCCGACCGCGTGGCCGGTCGTGCGCCGGATGGGGCGCTCGGCGCTCCTGTTCAACCGGTCCGACCTCCACTCCGCCTTCCCCGAGGCCGACGGGTCCTGGGTGGCAGGGCTCGAACGAGCGCTGCTGGCGGACTCGGACCGCGTGCTCTACGTGAGCCACGAGCTCATGGCGCTCGACCGCGCCGTCGTCGGCGACCGCGGCGTGTTCCTCGACCACGGGGTCGATCTCGCGCGCTTCACCTGGGACCCGCGGTCGCGCGACGAGCCGGAGATGGCGGGCATCCCGCGGCCGCGGATGGGCTTCTTCGGCGGCATCGACGACTACGTCGTGGACCTCAAGCTGCTCGTGGAGACGGCCCGCGGCGTCCCGGAGGCGCAGCTCGTCCTCATCGGGGACGCGACGTGCGACCTGGACGAGCTGACCAGCCTGCCGAACGTCCACTGGCTGGGTCACCGGCCCTACGAGCAGATCCCCGCCCTCGGGCGTGGCTTCGACGTCGCTCTGATGCCTTGGCTGGACAACGAGTGGATCCGGTTCGCGAACCCGGTCAAGCTCAAGGAGTACCTGGCTCTCGGCCTGCCGGTGGTGACGACCGAGTACCCGGAGGTGGACTCCTACCGTGACCGGATCGCGGTCGCCCGTGACCGGGCCGAGTTCGTGGACCGCGTACGCGCTGCTCTGGCCGAACCCGGGGATCCGCGGCTGAGGCGCTCGTCCGTGCTCGACTGCGCGTGGAGCACCCGGGCGCGCGTCCTGGTGGACATCGCCACGTCCGTGCGAGCCCGCTGATGTGCGGGATCGGGCTGATCCGGCACCTGGACGCCTCGGTCGTGGTCCCCGACGACCTGGCGGCCATGGCTGCCACGCTGCGCCACCGCGGGCCCGACGAGGCCGGGCACTGGGTCGACGGGCCGATCGGTCTGGCGCACACCCGGCTCTCGATCATCGACCTCGCGGCCTCCCACCAGCCCATGTCGAGTGTGGACGGGCGCTGGCACCTGGTCTTCAACGGCGAGATCTTCAACTACCGGGAGCTGCGGGACCGCTTCGACTACCCGTACCGGACGAGCGGGGACACCGAGGTGCTGCTCGCCGGCCTGCGGTGCGAGGGCATCGACGTCGTGCACCTGCTCCGCGGCCAGTTCGCGTTCATCGCTCACGATCGTCTGACGGGCATCACGCACCTGGTCCGCGACCGCCTCGGCATCCTGCCGCTGCACTACACCCTGAGGCGGTCGCGCCTGGTCGCCGCGTCCGAGGTGAAGGCCATCCTCGCCGTCCTCCCGTCGACGCCGGACGTCGACCTCGAGAGCCTGGACGCCTACCTGGCTCGCCGGGCGGTCCCGGCACCTCACACGCTGTTCGCCGGAATCAAGAAGGTCCCGCCAGGGCACCGCGCCGAGGTCCGACCGGACGGATCGGTGCGGGTGAGCCGCTACTGGAGCCTCCCCGAGCAGGACGAGCCGAGCACGTGGTCACCCGCGACTGCGGTCGAGGCCGTCGACGAAGCGGTCCGGGACGCCGTCCGCGCTTCCCTGGTCGCCGACGTCCCCGTCGGCAGCTACCTCAGCGGTGGGGTGGACAGCAGCCTCATCGTCGCAGTGATGGCCGCCCTCCGCGGATCCGCGGGCGTCCAGACCTTCGCGGCCGGCTTCGGCGACCCACGGCACGACGAGCTGCCCTGGGCGCGACTGGTCAGCGAGCACCTCGGGACCGAGCACCACGAGGTCCACGTGCGTCCGGACGACTTCGAGCACCTGTGGCCCCGGCTCACCTGGCACCGTGACGCACCGGTGTCCGAGCCCGCCGACATCGCCGTCTTCCGGCTGGCGGAGCTCGCTCGCCGACACGTCCGCGTCGTGCTGTCCGGGGAGGGCGGCGACGAGCTCTTCGCGGGGTACCCGAAGTACCGCTGGGCCCGCCCGGTGGGGCTGGTGGACGCGCTTCCCGTGCCCGTGCGCAAGGCAGCGACATCGTTGGTGGAGCGCCGACTGGGGTCGCGCGCGGCACGTGCTCGGATCGTTGTCCGGGCCGCCGGCGCGGCTTCCGAGGAGGAGCGGTTCGCCATGTGGTTCGCGCCCTTCACCCCGGAGGAGCGGGCGGCCCTGCTGCCGGGCACCTTGAGGCGGGACGGCGAGGGGGCGTCGGACGGGCCCCGGCGGGACGTCATCGCCAGGATGCTCGCTGCCGATCTGGCCACCTGGCTCCCGGACAACCTGCTGGAGCGCGGCGACCGGATGTCTATGGCCACGTCCCTCGAGCTGCGTCCGCCGCTGCTCGACCACCGGTTGGTCGAGCTCGCTTTCCGACTGCCGTCCTCGGTCAAGCTACGCGGAGGCACCACCAAGTGGGTGCTCAAGGAGGTCGCTCGGCGCTACCTCCCGCAGGAGGTCGTCGACCGCCGCAAAGTCGGGTTCCGGGTGCCTCTGGACGCGTGGTTCCGCGGTGCGCTGCGCGACTCCGTGCGGGACCGGCTGACCGGGGAGGGCTCGTTCGTGGCGGAGACTCTCGATCGGACGCGGGTCCGCGGGCTGATCGACCGGCACGAGACCGGTCGCTTCGACGAGGCGAACCGGATCTGGACCCTCCTGTGCCTCGAGGTCTGGCACGAGACCTTCTTCACGACATCGGCCCGCGCCTCCTCCGCGATGACGAGGTGGACGCCGTGAAGGATCACCGTCGCCTCAGCGGCGGCTCACACCGCACCGGCCGGGCCGCTGAAGTCCACCGTGCTGCGGACCCTGCGGTCGATCCGGCGATCGACAGTGACCGCGAGCAGGAGCGCCGCACCTACAGAGAGCAAGCCGAGAGCGAGCCCAGCTCGGACAAGTCCGGACTTCGTCGCGCCGACGTACGAGACGGGCGGCTCCTGCGGCACACGGACCACCTGTATGCGATCGGCGGGGGCCGCTCCCTGCTCGGCCTGCAGCGACTCGACGAGTGTCTCGACGCGTGCCTCAGCGACTGCCAGGCGTGCGGTGACCTGCTCTGGCGTCGAGTCGACCGCCTCGACGGACAGCACCGGCCGGGTGAAGCTGTTCGTCCACTGCCCGCCGACATTGGGTACGGAGACGGACGATCCCTGCCGTACCCCGGCACCAAAGAGGGATGCGCTCGCCGAGGAGAGCCGAGTCACGGGTGCACCGTCGTTCATCTCGCGCTCCACGACCCCTGCGAACGCGACCAGACTCTCGCGGCGCGCGTCGCTGATCCCATCGGTCGCAGCCGCGCCCGGCAGGACCATGACGAGATCCATCTGAGCGTGGTAGGTCGGCTGCGGACGCAACAGTGCGCCGGACCACAACAGCGCGAGCGCCAGCGCCGGCAGGACGACGTACCAGCGCCGCGCCGCTGTCCGGATGAGCTCGTCGAGGCTCACGCTCGAGCCCTCCTCGTCCACGACGTCTCCATCAACTACTCATCGGTGAACCCACGATGACCAGGCGTCTCGAGCATATCCTTCTCACCCGTTTCAACCTGCCCTCTCCAGGAGCGGAGCAGCTCATCCGAGAGCAGGACGGCTGGCTTCGCGAGCGGGTGCAACTGTTCGAGCAGTTCTGTCTGCCGAGTGTCCGGGCGCAGACGGAGCGCCGCTTCCACTGGATCGTGTACATCGACCCGCGGAGCCCCGAGTGGTTCATGCAGTGGGTCGAGGGCGCCACGGCCGATGGCACGTTCCACGCGGTACCACGGGCGCAGGTGCCCCGGGACCTACTGATGCAGGACATCCGACGGGTGGCCGGCTGCGAGCCGGAAACGTTGATCACCACCAACCTCGACAACGACGACGGACTCGCCGTGGACTTCGTCGCCCGGGTCCAGGCTCAGACCACCGTCTCGGGCAGGACTGCCGTTTACATGACGCGTGGACTGATATGGGCAGGCGGCGGGCTGTACCTGCGGACCGACCGGCACAACGCCTTCGTCTCCGTCCGGGAGCCTTGGGAGAGTGCCGTCACGTGTTGGTCGGAGTGGCACAACCGCCTGCACCTGCAGATGCCCACCGTTGAAGCAGACGGTGCTCCCGCTTGGCTTCAGGTGGTGCACGGTTCGAACGTGAGCAACCGGGTGCGCGGCCGCCGCGTCCCACCCGCCCCCTACGCGAGGCTCTTCGGCCAGCTGCTGGACGACGTCGAGGCACCCTCTGTCGGGGACATCGTCGTGGACACGTTGCTGCACGTGCCGCGTCGCGCCGTCAGGGAAGCGGTGCGTGCCGTTGCCAAACGGCTGGTGACGACTCTGCTCGGTCGTGAAGGCGTGGACCGGCTGCGCCGCTCGCGGGCATCCGCTCGGACCAGGGCCTGACGGCACCGCTTCACCCGCCGGGAGCCTTCCGCGCACAAGCTGCGATGTCAGAATCGACCAGACGACTCCACTAGATCATCGGAGCGAGCCACCGTGGACCTCTCGGAGATGCGAACCGTTCTCGCCCGTCGCTGGTACCTGGTCGTTCTCGGACTGCTCGGCACCGGCGCCCTGTGCGGGCTGACGGCAACTCTCATCGGTCCGACGTACGAGTCGAGCGCGAGCATGGCGCTCGTGCCCGGCCCCGCGACCATCGTGGAGAACGGTAATCCGCTGCTCTACCTCGGTGGCCTGACCCAGGCCCGCGACGTACTGGTCAAATCCGTTGAGGCCGACGAGGTCATGCGCTCGTTCTCGGACGTGCACCCCGGCACCACGATCGACGTGCTCCCGGACGGAAGTTCGAGCGGGCCGCTCATCACCGTCTCGGTGTCTGCGGCGTCCGAGCAGGCTGCCACTGTGGCGATGGCTGACATGATGACGACCGTGTCCACCGAGCTGAGACACCTTCAGGACGAGGTCGCGGTCCCGGAGACGAGCAGGATGAGCGCGCTCATGCTCGCGAGAGACTTCGAACCGACCGTCGTCCGGAAGACCCAGATGCGCGCGGTGGGAACAGCACTCGCGGTCGGCGTGGGTCTCACGCTGTTCGTCACCGCGACGATCGACGGCCTGCTGCTCGCGCGCTCGGCCCGCAGGCGGGAACGCGAGCGCGAGCAAGGCGGTATCGATCGCACCGGTACGGCGCCCGCCGTCTCGACCACCGGCGTCCGAGAGACCATTCACCCGCGCGGGTCAACACTCATGAGCCGCTCCTCCCCGCCGGTCCGCAACAACCGCTGACGCCCGATGACCGTCCCTCCGCCGGCAGCACTTGACCCGGACACCCGTCCCGCCGGACGGCGGGGCGCCGACGGGACGACCGCGCTGACCGTGTATCTCGTTCTCCTGTGTGCGGTGCCCTCAAGCCTGACGGTGACTGCACTGGGGTCCGTAGGACGTCCGGCCGCGCTCTGGGGACTGGGGTGCACACTGTGGTGGCTCTGCCACCAGGCGCAGCGGCCCGCCGCATCTGGGCGACCACGGCAGCCGGTGCGCATCGCGCTCGCTGTCCTCTGCGCCGTAACCCTGGTGAGCTACGCGCTCGCCCAAGTCCGCGGGTTGCCCGCCGACGAGGCCAGCCCGGCCGACACGGGACTCCTCCGGCTGATGTCGCTCGCCGGGGTGTTGCTCGTCGCGAACGACGGGGTGGACACCCGCGAGAGACTTGCGGCCCTGATGCATCGCGTGGCTCTGGCAGGTGGCCTCATGGCAGCGCTCGGGATTGCTCAGTTCTTCACCGGCCAGTCATGGATCGCCTCCATCGAGCTGCCGGGATTCAGCAGCGACGTGGACCTGGCGAGTCTGCAGAGCCGGAGCGGCTTCATCCGGCCGAGCGGAACGGCGACGCATCCTCTGGAGTACGCCGCCGTCCTGGCTGCGGCATTCCCGATCGCTGTGACGGCGGCCATCCACGGGACCGTCCGAGGGCGGGTGCGGCGCTGGCTGCCGGTGGTCGCGATCGCGACGGCCACCGTTCTGTCGGTCTCGCGCTCGGCCCCGCTTGGCGTGGCGGTCGGCGCTCTCGTGCTGCTGCCCACGTGGTCTCGTCGAGTCCGGCGACGCGCTGCCGTCTCAGCCGCGCTCCTTCTGGGCGTGGTGTACGTCACCGTGCCGGGGATGATCGGGACCCTGCGGAACCTCTTCGTCGGTGCGCGCTCAGACCCCAGCACCATCTCACGGACCAGCAGCTACGACCTGGCCGTCGAGATCGCCGGCCGTCACGTGTGGTTCGGCCGCGGCTTCGGGACCTTCCTCCCCGCTTATCGCATTCTGGACAACCAGTACCTTCAGACGCTCATCGAGATCGGCCTGATCGGGTTGGCCGCGTTGCTCGCACTCATCGCCACCGCGACCGCGTGTGCCGTGAGGGCGCGCCGGTTTGCGGCGCTACCGCACGATCGGGAGGTGGCCGTTGCGCTCGTGGCGTCGACCACGTCGGTGGCGGCGCTCTTCGCCTTCTTCGACGCCTTCATGTTCCCGATGGCGGTCGGGATCCTGTTCCTCCTGATCGGGATGTGCGGTGCCGCTCGCAACGTGCTGGGAGAGGACGAGTCACCGGCTGGCGACTCGCCGGCCCGCACTCTCGGACGATCGGCGGGCTCGGTTTC
This sequence comes from uncultured Cellulomonas sp., assembly GCF_947494015.1. GTDB lineage: Bacteria > Actinomycetota > Actinomycetes > Actinomycetales > Cellulomonadaceae > Pengzhenrongella. The sequence goes on from NZ_CANLTL010000008.1 coordinate 177,612, forward strand.
CCCCGGGCACCGCAGCGGCCCATGAGCAGGCCGTGCGAGCGCGGCGCGCCCGCTGCAGGCGCCGGCTCAGCCGGTGGGAGCAGCGGGCGCGCCACGGTCACGGCTCCGGGACGACGCGGCCCCGGAAATTGACCGCGTCGGACGCGTTGCTGATGTGATTGTCCTGCCACGTGCTCCAACCCGGACCGCCGCTTGCGTACGTGGCCCCCCACCCGGTCCCGCTGAAGCGGTTGTCGGTCGCGACCAAGTTGCTGTAGGTGCTCCCGTAGGCGGCCTCCAGCCCCAGCTGGTAGCCGTTGCCCTCCAGCAAGTTGCCGTCGATGACGACGTTGTCGATGTCGCCGCCGTAGGTCTGGATGAAGAGGGCACCTGTGTCGTTGCCCCCATCGGCCACGAACCGGTTGTTCCTCACGGTCAGCGTCCGCGCAGAGTTGCTGGAGGCGTCGAAGTCACGGATCGTGAATGCATCGCTGTGATTGCCGGTGGTGGCGCCGTCACCCCAGGCGACGAGATCGTCGACGTAGTTGCCCTCGACGACGGCGCTCAGCCGGGACCCTGTGTTGTACAGCGCGATGCCGCTGCCGACGTGGTGGATGTAGTTGCCACGAAGGTTCGCCACCCCACGGAAGCCGTCGGCGAACGCCACGTTCTGCGCGCTCAGCAGGGACCCGTCGATCTCCGAGTTCCGGATGGTCACCTCCGCGGTGACGATGGCTCCGGTGTCGTTGTCGGTCGTGCTCAGCAAGGGCAGTCCTCGCCACATGGAGGTGGGCTGGACGCAGCTCTCCTCGATGACCACGCCATTGTTCAGGATCAGCGGGGTGGTGATCCGCTTGCGCGAGATCACGGTCCCGGCCGGCACCTTGGAGCCACCGGTGTAGACGGGGAGCTGGTCGCAGCGCAACCCGAGGCGCCGCAGGCCGGTGTTGTCCGCGGTGAGGCTCCACCCCTTGACCGACGGAGCCGGGGCCGGCGCAGGAGCCGGAGCGGGCACCGGCGCAGGAGCAGGAGCCGGCGCCGGAGCCGGAGCCGGAGCGGGCACCGGCGCGCTCGGCGCGCGGGAACCCGCGGCGCTGAATACGACGTCGACCCAGTACTGGGCACCGTTCCAGGACGCCGTCGGGAACGTGCTCCTCCGGCCATAGGCGTACACGCCGCTCCGACCGGAGTCGACCGCCAGGTCGGGCGACGAGGAAGGCCGACTGAACCGCTGCGTCGCCGAGTACCGGCCGTTCGGCGCGAGATACGACACGACGTAGCGCCGACCTGCCTCGACCGCGACCGGGTTCGCGAAGGTGACGGTCTGCCACCCGCTTCTGCTCTCCCCGGTGAAGGTCGCCGTCGCGAGCCGGGCACCGCTGCTGCTCCACAGATTGCCGACGTGGGTGCCGGTGTTCTCGGCAGTCTTCCAGTAGCGGACCCCGCGGACGAACCCAGCGGTCTTGACGGTGAAGGCGGTGCCGAGCTCGACGGAGGCGCGGTCTGCGTCCACCTGGGCACCGACCGGGGTGGCCGTACCCCACAGCGTCTGCGTCTCGGCGGCGCTCGCACGGTCCGGCACGGTGCCGATACCGAGCAGTCCGATCGCCAGGGCCAGGAGCGCGGTGAGGGTCGACCGGGACCGTCTGGTGAAGGCAGGTCGCGCCGCTGCCGCGACGGAGGCGTGCTTCATGAGAGTGAGAACTTTCGTTAGGAGGGCCTGGTCCTGGTCGAGCGCGCCGGAAGCGCAACTCGGATACCAGGTCGGCGCGGACGGCCTCGGATCGAGTGACCGTTACCGAATCGTGACGACTTTTGTAACAGACGCTCAGGGCTGCCTCCGAAGCGGCTCCCGCGGGCGGCGCCCCCGTTCCGTCCCCGACCCTTCGGCCCAGCCCCCTGACCTGCTCCGGAGCTCGGGAACATGAGTCGCCTCACACTCGGGCTCCGTGGTGGCAGCCGTGCCATCCGTCGGCATGTGCCGCGGACGGCATGCTGGCCCAGGTGCACCAACGACGGCGGACTTCACGCCGGACGGTCGCCGGGACCACAGGGCCACCGTGACCCGACAGCCTCGGTCACGGGAAAGCCCGCTCGGACGAGGCCGTGGCGTGAAGCACCTCCATCCGGCCACGACGGACGCGCTCGATGAAGGCGACGCCGGAGCGTTGATCCGCTCCGGACGCGGCGACGGTGTGGTACCACAAAACCGTGTCCGAGGGACCGGAGGTCGAGGCCGCGCGTGTCGCCCGGCTCGCTGCTGCCGTGCCGTGCGACCGGCCTGGCGGGATCACCCCCCTGGACCAGGCCACGCACAGCGCCCGTGCCTCCGGCAGCCGCCCGCTGGTCGTCTACTGCGCGGGCGTCCGCTGGGACGGTTTACGGGGTACCGACCAGCACATGGCTGTCCACCTCGCGCGGCACGTGGACGTGCTTTGGGTGGACCCACCACTGTCGGTCGTCGAGCCGCTACGAACCAAGACCGGAATCCTGTCGCCACGCCGGCTGGAGCCGGTGCACCACCGGGTGCTGCGGCTGACGACACCGGCGCCGCCGTTTCCCGAGCGACGCGGGTTCCGCGTGATCACGACCGCCGTGATGCAGGCAAGCATCCGGCGCGCGGTCCGTGCGCTCGGCCGTCCCGCCGCAGCCATGATCGTCTCCTGCGCGGGGCCTCGCTTCAGCGCACTGCCCGAGGCCCTGCACGTCTACTACGCGACGGACGACTTCGTGGCCGGCGCCGAGCTCATGGGGGTCGATCGGGCGCGCCTCCTCCGTGACGAGGCGTCCCAGCTAGCCGGTGCCGAACTTGTCGTCGGGATCACGTCGGAACTGACGCGCCGGTGGACCGCGGCCGGGCGGCGGACCGTCGTGCTGCCCAACGGGTGCGACACGACGCACTTCGCCGACAGCCAGAGCGCTCCCCGCCCGACGGACGTCGACCTCGCAGGCCCGGTGGCGGGCGTAGTCGGGCAACTCTCGGCTCGGTTGGATCTGGGACTTCTGGAAGCCGTCGCCGGCGCCGGCGTGTCACTCCTGCTCGTCGGGCCGCTCCAGACGACTTTCGAGCCTTCAAGGGTGCGTGCGCTGCTGCACCGGCCGAACGTCCGATGGGTGGGCGCCAAGCCGTTCGATGTCCTGCCGTCTTACCTCCGGGCAATCGACGTGGGCCTCACGCCGTACGCGAACAGCGAGTTCAACCGTGCCAGCTTCCCGCTCAAGACGCTGGAGTACCTGGCGGCAGGGCTGCCCGTGGTGTCCACCCCTCTGCCGGCGGTGGACACTCTAGCCAGCGCCTTCGTCCGAACGGGCGCGAGCCCGGACGAGTTCGTGTCCGCGGTACGAGCGGCTCTCGCCGAAGGATCGCCGCCGGAGCTCGTGCGGGCGCGGCTGGACTTTGCGGCGCAGCACTCGTGGGCGGTCCGCGCGCAGCAGCTCCTTGCTGCCATGGGCCTGCCGGACGCTGGCGGGTCGAGCCCGGCGTCAAGCAGCGCAGACATCACACAGGACGCGCGTTGAAGTCGTCCAGGGCCACCGTGCCGGACCGCCGCTGTCTCCGCCGCTGCACCTTGTACGCGACGAGCCCAGCCCCGGCGGTGACTCCGTCGGCGAGACGGCGCGGCACTGTCGGCCGCGCGGCCCACGCCTCTCGGTAGACGCCTTCGAGCTGCTCGGCCGCCGCCGCCAGGCTGAAGCGACTCTCGACGAGCGCCCGACCGTACGCGCCTAGCCGGCGCCGCAGTGCCACGTCGTCCAGGAGCGGTTCCAGCGCCCGAACAAATTGCGCTTCAGCGGCGGCCGGCTCGGTATCGGACCCCACGCCGTACCAGCCGTCTCGCAGGAAGGTGCCGACGGTCCCCTCGGTCAGCACGTCGAAGAAGCCGCCCTCGCCTTGCACCACCAGCGGCTTGGCGAACGCAAGCGCCCGCAGTGCCGAACCACCCATCCCTAGTGCGACGTCTGCGGCGTCGTAGGCGCCGCGGGGGTCCGAGAGGGACCCGGTCATGACGACGGCCCGGTATCCGGACTGCGCGTTGGCCGCCGAGGCGGCGATCGCGACCCGGTCACGCGCGGGTCCATCCCCCACGATCACCAGCCGCAGGGGTCGGCTGCTGGCAAGACGCCCGACGGCGCGCACCGCCGTGAGGATTCCTTCGAGCTTGAGCTCGGGAGCCAGCCGGGAGACGACCACGACCGTCGGGATCCCAGGGTCCAGTCCGTACGTCTGTCGGAACTCGTCCGCGTACGGGCCGGACCGGTTCGCGACCGTGTCCACAGGCGGTTCGATGACATCCGTACGACCCGACCGCGTCGAGGCGACCGCGCGTTGGATACGCGCGGTCCCCACCACGAGCGGCATGGAGGACGGCAGGAACGGCGCCACGGCCATCGACATGACCGTGACCACAGCCGCGGTCCGTGGGGCCGTGGCCGTGGCGGCCCACGCCTCCAGGGCGGGGGGCCACTCGTACCCGTGCACGACGTCGGCACGCACAGCTCGGGCCAATCGCGCGAGTCCGACGGCCCGAGCGGGGCCCGGACGCATCCGCGACCTGACCGCCGGCTCGTACCGGAGGCCGCGCGAATGCAATTCGTCGACCAGAACGCCCTCGTCGGCGTACACCGCGACCTCGTGCCCACGGTCGCGCACAGCTCCCGCCAGCTCGACAGCATTGAGCTGGCTACCGCCCAATTCCATCGCATGCGGGCACACGACGACCCGCAGCGGCCGCCCTGCGCTCACGAGCCCAGCCCCGAGGAGGTGTCCCGCAGCGCACGTAGGTCGTCCCGCGAGCGCCAGCCGAGGGCTACGACCGTTGAGAGCCCGGCCACAGCGGCGCCGGCGAGGGTCCCCAGTGGCGAGCTGACTTGCCACGCCGACCAGGCGACCACCGCCCCCAGCGCGAGGGACCCGCCGAGCGGAACCGCGACCTGGCGCACCACGTGTCGCAGGCCCACGAGCTCACGCCGGAGCAGGACGAGGTACACAGGCACGACGACCAAGGCTGCTACCACCACCTGCGCGACGGCCACACCTTGCGTTCCCCACCCGGCGGCGCCCAGAGACGTCGCGGGCACCAGCATCACCAACCAGAGGGCCTGCACGGCGAAAAGCCTCCGAGAACGCCCGAGCACGACAAGGTAGTCGTAGGCGAGCTCGATCAGGATGCGCGCCGCGGCCAGCAGCGCCAGCCAGCGCAACGGCTCGGCGGCTGGCGCCCACGCCTCTCCGTACACGAGGTGCACGACGTCCTCCGCCACGGCGGACAGCACGACGCACATGGGCAGAGTGACGGCTGCCAGCGGGCGCAGCACCCGGGTGAACGTACGACGCATTTGAGCCGGGTTGTCCTGCAGCCGCGCGAACAGAGCAGGAGCTACGGAGCGCAGCGGCTGGGACAGCACCGTGACGGGCCAGCTGGACAGGTTGAAAGCCAGGACGTAGAACCCCAGCGCGACCGGCCCCAGCACGCGTCCGACGACGAGCTGGTCGACGTAGCTAGCGGCGAAAACGACGACGCTGGCACCGGCGAGCGGGAGTCCGAACGCCAGCAGCGGCCGCAGCCGGGATCGGTCGAGCGCCAGCCTGTACGGCTCCGGGGACAGGGCCACGAAGAGAACGGCCGAGACGACCGCGCCTGCGAGGCGCCCGATCACAAGCGCCCAGGCACCCACACCCACCAGCGCCAAAGCGACCGATACGCCGGCTCCGAGCCAGGTGTTCACCTGGTCCACGAGCATTCGCTGGTCCTGACGGAACGCCCGCTGCATCAGCGCGGCTGGCGCCGCGACCGCGCCGTTGATGACGACGCACAACGCGAGGACCCGCACGAGATTGGCGGCCGACGGGTCCCCCATCGTCGTCGCGAAGGCCGGCGCGACCGCGAAGGCACCAGCAGTGACGAGCACGCTGGAGGCCAGTGAAACCGTGGACACCGTCGGCGCGATCTCGCGGGCGTCCCCCGGCCACCGCACGATCGCCAGGCTCACGCCGAGCTCGTTGAAGCTCAGCACGGCGACGAGCGCGACGTAGGCGATCGCGTACGTGCCGAAGGCTTCCGGTCCCAGCACCCGCGCAAGCACGACCCCGATCGCGAGCGTGCCAAGCTTCGCCGCAGCAGTGTTCGCGACGCTCCACGCCAAGGCCTTGTGCGCCTTGGCCGGGGCCGCGGCTGCACCCGCACGGCCTGGCCGTCTGCCCCTCGTCGCCGCCGACGGCGTCACGGGGCCTGGCCCGTCATCGCCCCGACTCCCTCAGTGTCTCGACCACCTGCTCCTGCTGCGCGCTGGTCAGGTGCGGGTACATCGGCAGGGACAGGATCTCGTCGGCTGCCTTCTCGGCGACGGGGAAGGCACCGCGGCCGAGCCCGAGGTGTGCGTAGGCACCGGTGAGATGGACCGGCGTGGGGTAGTGGATCCCGGCCCCGATGCCGGCGTCGTTGAGCTCGCGCAGCACCCGGTCCCGCTCGGCCACCCGCACGACGTAGAGGTGCCAGACGTCCTCGTTCCCGTGAGCGCTGAGCGGCGTGCGCGCGACCTCGACGTCGGCGAGCAGCTCGCCGTAGTACCGGGCGGCCGCACGACGACGGTCGTTCCACCCCTGCAGGCGCCTCAGCTTCGTCTCCAGCACGACGGCCTGGACCGTGTCGAGGCGGGAGTTCATCCCGACGATCTCGTGGTCGTACTTCCGCTCGCTGCCGTGCGCGGACAGCACCCGGATCCTGCGGGCGACGTCGGCGTCGTCGGTCGTCACCGCGCCCGCGTCGCCGGCGGCGCCCAGGTTCTTGCCAGGGTAGAAGCTCGTGCCCGCCGCCAGGCCGAAGCCGCCCGCGAACCGGCCGTTGCGGCGGGCGCCCTGGGACTGCGCGGCATCCTCGACCAGCGGCACGCCGGCATCGGCCGCGACCTTGAGCAGCTCCTCCATCGGCGCCACCTGACCGAAGAGGTGCACCGGCACGATCGCCTCGGTGCGTGAGGTCACCGCTGCCCGCGCGGCCGCGGGGTCCATCAGCAGGTGCTCGTCGTCGACGTCGACCAGCACGGGGACGGCGCCGATCCTCGACACCGCCTCCGCCGTGGCGATGAAGGTGTTCGCCGGCACGATCACCTCGCCGCCGGACGTCACGCCGACGGCCCGCAGCGCGAGCTCGAGGGCGTCCGTGCCGTTGCCGACGCCGACGCAGTGCTCGACCTCGGTGAAGGCGGCGTAGGCGCGCTCGAAACGCCCGACGGCTGGACCGCCCACGAACGCGGTCGTGGCGAACACCTCGTCGAGGCCCACCCGCACCTCGTCCGCGATCTCGGTCTGCTGCGCGGCCAGGTCGACCAGGGGGATCCTCACGTCGTTCACACCTCTCCGGGCCGGGTCGGTCGTTGGTCGAGCGGCCGGGCCGGGACGCCCGCCCACGTCTCTCCGTCCGGCAGGTCGGTCAGCAGGGCCGCGCCCATGCCGAGGGTCGCGCGAACGCCCACCATGACGCGCTCGCGGACGCTCGCGTTCATCCCGACGTAGGCGGCACGGCCCACACGGACGCCCCCGCCGAGGCTGACGCCGGAGGCGAGTGTCACGAAGTCCTCCACGACGTCGTCGTGGGTGAGGGTGGCGTTCGGCATGACGACGACGTGCCGGCCCACGCGGACACCGGCGGTCAGCACCACGCCGGCGAGCAGGATCGAGCCGGTGCCGACCATGCATCCCGGCGACACCCTCACGTCGGGATGCACCAGCGTGAAGTAGCGGTCGTCGTCCACCCCGACGGTCGACAACCGCTCCGCGAGGCGCTCGCGACCGCTTCCTCGTCCCATGCAGAGCAGGAGGGACGCAGTCGGGTACCGCTTGACCTCCTCGACGCCGCCGAGCACCGGCACGCCGTCCAGCGTCGTCCCGCGCAGGTCGACGTCGTCGTCGAGCACGCCGAGGACCTCGGTCGCCGCCGTCAGCCGGGTCACCGCCAGCACCTCGCGGGCGAGTCCGCTCGCGGCGAGGAGCAGCAGCGGCGTCGGCCGCGGCACGGCGGTCAGATCCTGACCGCGGCGGCGGACCGTAGTGCGTCGGCCACCTGCTCGATCTGTGCGCCGGACATCTGGTGGAAGACCGGCAGGATCAACGTGCTGTCGGTGAGGTGCTCGGTCACGGGCAGCGGCTGGGAGCCGGCGTCGCGCCCGGCGTAGGCCGGCTGCCGGTGGGTGGCCATGATCCCGCGCCGGGCTGAGACCTCGGCGGCGGCGAGGTGCGCGAGAAGGGCGTCGCGGTCCAGCGGGAAGTCCGGTCCGACCTCGACCCAGAACGACTGGAAGTTGCAGGTCCCCCACGGCGGGTCGGCCACCGGGCGCAGTCCGGGGACCTCGGCGAGCTGGTCGGTGTAGACGGCGGCGATCTCACGCCGGCGGGCGACGACCTCCGGCAGCCGGCCGAGCTGGACGATCCCCACTGCCGCCTGCAGGTCGGTCATCCGGTAGTTGAACCCGACCTCGAGGTACTGCTCGGCGGGCGCCAGCACGCTCGCATGCCGTTCGGCGGCCGAGACGCTCATCGCGTGCTCGCGCAGCCGGCGCGCGCGGTCCGCCCACTCCGGGCGGGACGTCGTCACCATGCCCCCCTCCCCGGTGGTGACGATCTTGCGCGGGTGGAACGACCAGGCGGCGACGTCCGCACCCACTCCCACCGGGCGGCCGCGGTAGGTCGAGCCGGCACCACAGGCGGCGTCCTCCACGACGACGACCCCGAGCGGGTCGCACAGCCCGCGGACCGCGCCGAGGTCGACCGGGACACCACCCTGGTCCACCACGATGACCGCGCGGGTGCCCGGCGTCATCGCTGCCGCGACGGTGTCGGCGGTCAGGTTGCCGGTGACGGGGTCGACGTCGGCGAAGACCGGCCGGGCCCCGACGTACACGACGGCGTTGGCGGTGGCGATGAAGGAGAACGACGGCACGACGACGTCGTCACCGGGGCCGATGCCGGCCACCACGAGCGCCAGGTGCAGAGCCGTCGTGCAGCTGGACACCGCGACCGCGTGGTCGGCCTGCTGCACACGGGCGAACTCCTGCTCGAAGGCAGCGACCCGGGGTCCCTGCGCCACCCAGCCGGAGCGGATGACCTCGGTGACCGCCGCGATCTCCTCGGCGCCCAGCCAGGGCTGCATCACGTTGATCCGGCTCATCGCGGTGCCACCACCGACCGGCGTCCGGCCGCGATCGCCTCACGCTGGGGCCGCCACCAGGTCACGAGCTGCCGTAGGCCGTCCTCGAGGCCGACGGTCGGCTCCCATCCGAGGTCCCGGCGCGCGGCGGAGATGTCCGCCAGTCGTCGGGTGACGCCGTTGACCGCGCGGTCCGGGCCGTGCTCCACCTCGAGGTCGGAGTCCATCGCCCGCAGCAGCGCCCGCGCGAGCTCGAGCAGGCTCGTCTCGGTCCCGCTGGCGATGTTGTAGACGCCGTCGACGACGTCGCTGCGCGCGGCCAGCAGGTTGGCCCGCGCGATGTCGGAGGTGACCACGAAGTCCATGGTCTGGCGGCCGTCACCGAAGATGAGCGGCGGGAGCCCGTCGGCGATCCGCTCCATCCACCGCACGAGCACCTCGGTGTACAGGCCGTGCACGTCCATCCGGGGCCCGTAGACGTTGAAGTACCGGAGCAGGACGTAGTCGAGTCCGTACATCGCCCGAAAGCTGCGGACCATGCCCTCGTTGAAGGACTTCGCCGCGCCGTAGAAGGTGTCGTTGTTGTGGTGGTGGTGGCGTTCCCCGGTCGGGAACTGCTCGGCGAGGCCGTAGACCGACGCGCTGGACGCCGCGACCACCTTGCCGACCCGGTGCTCCGCGGCCGCCTCGAGCACGTTGAAGGTGCCGTCGACGAGGACCTCCAACGCCAGCCGCGGCTCCTCCGCGCACTGGGTGATCCGGATGGCGGCCTGGTGGAACACGAGGTCCTTGCCGCGCGTCAGGTCGTGGACCAGATCACGGTCGCGCAGGTCGCCCTCGACGAGGTCCACGCGACCGGAGGCCAGCGCGGCCTCGAGGTTCTGCCGTCGGCCGCGCACGAGGTTGTCCAGCACGTCGACGTGGGCGGCACCGGCGTCGACCAGCTGGTCGACGATCGTGGAGCCGATGGTCCCCGCGCCCCCGGTCACCAGGACGGCGGCCCCCTCGAGCGCGCTCACGCGACCGGCTCCAGACCCGCACCGGCGGTGACGCGCACCAGACGGCCCTCGTGGGCCAGGCTGACGGTGGACGCCTCGAGGACGTCGAGCACGCGCAACCCGGCAGCACCGTCGGTCCGGGGCGCCCGGCCCTCGCGGATGCTGGCCGCGAACTCGGCGACCATCGAGGCCAGCGCCTCCTTCTCCGGCAGGGCGGGCGACCACGCGTCACCGAGCCGGTAGGACACCTGCGTCGCCTCGCGGTCCGTGCCCCGGGCGCCGGCGAGGGTCACGCCGCGGTCGTGGACGGTCAGCCGCTGCTGCGGGCTCAGGTCGTCCCAGACCAGGGTCCGCTTGCTGCCCCCGATGACGACCTGCCGGATCTTGGTCGGGCTCAGCCAGTTGACGTGGACGTGGGCGATGGCGCCGTCGGCCAGCGGAAGGGTGAGGTACCCGACGCACGCCTGCCCGGTCCTGAGCGGGTCGGCGCCCTGAGCCGCGACGCCGGTCGGGACCAGCCCACCGGGGAGCACGAAGTCGAGGATGGACAGGTCGTGCGGCGCCAGGTCCCAGAAGACGTTGACGTCCGGCTGCACCAGGCCGAGGTTGATCCGCACCGAGTCCACGAAGTGGATGTCCCCCAGCGAGCCGTCCGCGATGAGCTCGCGGATCTTCACCACCGCCGGCGTGTAGCAGAACGTGTGGTCCACCATCAGCACCAGGCCGGCCTGCTCGGCCCGCGCGACCATCTGGCGTCCCGTCGCGCTCGTGTCGGCGACCGGCTTCTCCACCAGGACGTGCTTGCCGGCCTCGATGGCGGCGAGCGCGATGGGCGCGTGGGTCCGGGCCGGGGTGGCGATCGCGATCGCGTCGACGTCGTCGCGGGCCAGGACATCGGTCAGCGAGGTCATCACGTCCACCGTGCTCCGCGGCCCGACCACGCGCCGCGCCCGGGCCTCGTCCAGGTCGCAGACCGCGACGAGGTCCCAGTCCGGGCTGCTGCGGAAGTTCCGTGCCAGGTTCGGCCCCCAGTACCCGGCACCGACCACCGCGACGCTCAGCGCTCGTTCCATCGGACCCCCTCGGTCTCGGGATCAGTGTGGCCATCACGTGCGGTGAGATGGGGCGATTCGTGTCATTTCACCCGGTCTCGGCGGGCGGTCGCCCCGGCGTCGCGGTAGGCGTCGCTACGCTCGCGGTGTCGTCCGGACCAGGGCGCCGCACACGCGCACCCGTCGCCTCGAGGCGGTGGCGCGCGCCCCGGACGCCGATCCCCGCGGAGGAGCCCCATGACCACCCCGCCCCTCGGCCGCGTCGCCCCCACCGCCGACGTCGATCCGCGAGCCCGGGTGGGCGCGGGCACCATGGTGTGGCACCTCGCGCAGGTCCGGGAGGACGCCGTCGTCGGCGAGGAGTGCGTCATCGGACGCGGGGCGTACGTCGGACCGGGCGTCCGGCTCGGCAGCCGGTGCAAGCTGCAGAACTACGCCCTGGTGTACGAGCCCGCCGTCCTGGCGGACGGCGTCTTCGTGGGGCCGGCCGCGGTGCTCACCAACGACACCTTCCCCCGGGCGGTCACGCCGTCCGGCGCGCTGAAGAGGGCGGACGACTGGCACGCGGTCGGCGTCGTCGTGCACGAGGGGGCCTCCATCGGCGCCCGGGCGGTCTGCATCGCGCCCGTCACCATCGGCCGGTGGGCGACCGTGGCCGCCGGCGCGGTGGTCACCCGGGACGTCCCCGACTTCGCCCTGGTGGCCGGCGTGCCGGCACGCCGGCTGCGCTGGGTGGGCCGCGCCGGCGTGCCGCTCGAGCCGGGCGACGAGCCGGGGTCGTGGCGGTGCCCGCAGACCGGCGCCCGGTACGACGAGACGCCCGACGGCGTGCTGCTCGAGCGCTGACCCGCCTCAGGCGCGGGCGGCCGTGGCGTCGGGGCGCTCGGCCACCATGCCGTCCAGGGCCTTGCGCAGCAGCGTGCTCGAGGTGTGGATCGTGTACGGGAAGTAGACGATCTCCACCCCGAGCGCGGCGAAGTCGCGCTCGAGCTTGATCCCCTTGGGCGTGCCTCGCCAGTCGTCGCCCTTGAACAGGACGTCGAAGCGGACCGTCTTCCAGGTCTCGACCTTGTCCGGCACGACCTCGGCGACGACCTCGTCGACGAACGAGATGTGGCTGACGATCTCCATCCGCTCGGCCAGCGGGACGACCGGCGTCTTGCCCTTGGTCAGCTCGCACATCTCGTCCGACACGACCCCGGCGACGAGGTGGTCGCAGTGCTGCTTCGCCTGGCGCAGGATGTTCAGGTGCCCGACGTGGAACATGTCGTACGCGCCCGGCGCGTAGCCGACGATCTTGGGCATCGATCCTCCTCGTGGTGCGTCAGGGCGCGAAACGTCTCAGGGCCCACAGCACCGGGGGATGCGGTCCGCCCCTGGGCCGCGGGGTCCATGGTAGCCAGCGCCTCGTCGTGGGCGGGCAGGGCCGACCGGGTGAAGCGCGCGCTTCACCCTCGCCGGGGCGGGCGGCTGCGCCGGGCCGACCTACGATGGCGGTGCCGGCGCGCACACGGCCGGCCCGACGTGCCCGCAGGCCCGCGCACGAGCCTGAGCCCGGCGCCCAGGCCCGCCCGTGCCGTCGGCACGCGCCCCTCCGGCGGGCTCGTCGCCGCGGTCCTACGGTGGCCTTGGCGACAACACGGCAAGGACGGCTGGGAGACCTTGCCGGTGACGGAAAGGGAACACCCATGGATCCGAGCGACTACGTCCGGGCGCTCCGCAAGCGCTGGCTGGTCATCCTCGTCCTGTCCGTGCTCGGGGCCGCCGCCGGTGTCGCGCTCGCCACGACCACCACGCCCGTCTACCGGGCCACGAGCAAGGTGTTCGTCTCGCTGCAGGGAGGCGAGACGGTCAGCGAGCTGGTGCAGGGGTCGACGTTCACCCAGAACCTGGTGCAGTCCTACGTGGCCCTCGCCACCATGCCGGTCGTCCTGGACCCCGTGATCGACGACCTCGACCTCGACACGTCGGCGCGCGCGCTCGCGCGCTCGGTCACGGCCGAGACGCCGCTGGATACCGTGATCGTCGAGATCTCGGCCACCAGCAGCGAGCCCGCCGAGGCGGCCGAGGTCGCCGACGCGGTGGCCGCACAGCTCGCCGTCGCCGTGGCGGACCTGTCCTCGACCGGTGGGCGCAGCGAGGCGGTGTCCATGCGGACCGTGGCCCCGGCCGACGTCCCGGCGGCACCGATCGCGCCGAACACCCGGTTCCTCGTCGGCACCGGCCTGCTCCTGGGTCTCGCCCTGGGCGTCGTCTTCGCCCTGGTGCGCGAGCTGCTGGACACCAAGGTGCGCGACACCAAGGACGTCGCCCGGGTGACGGACGCTGCCGTGCTCGGCTCGATCGGGTCGCGCAGCCGTGCGCGCTCGGGCGCGCCGGTCATGCTCGCCGAGCCGCACAGCCCGACCGCGGAGGCCTACCGTCGCCTGCGGACCAACCTGAAGTTCCTGGACTTCGCCGGTCCGCTGCGCTCGGTCGTGGTCACCTCGCCGCTGCCGGCCGACGGCAAGAGCACGTCCGCGATCAACCTCGCCCTCGCCCTCGCGGAGGGACCGTCGCGCGTCCTGCTGGTCGACGCCGACCTGCGTCGCCCGTCGGTCGCCGGCTACTGCGGCATGGAGGGCTCGGTCGGGCTGACGACCGTGCTCATCGGGGGCGCGGACCTGCACGAGGTGACCCAGCCGTACGGCGAGGGGAACCTCGACGTCCTGCCGTCCGGAGCCGTGCCACCGAACCCCACCCAGCTGCTCAGCTCGCCGGCGATGGTCGAGCTGCTCGCGCAGATGGAGACGTCCTACGACGTCGTCGTCCTCGACTCCCCGCCGTTGCTGCCGGTCACCGACTCGGCCATCCTGGCTCGGCTCGCCGACGGAGCGCTCGTGGTGGCGGCCGCCCGCAAGACGCGTCGTCACCAGCTCTCGGAGGCCATCGGCAGCCTGGACGCGGTCGGGGCGGTCTGCCTCGGCGTCGTGCTCAACCGGGTGATGCAGCGTGACTCCGACGGCTACTACGGGTACGCGCCCGACGCGATGACGTCGCAGCGACCGCGCGGCGCCCGGTCCTCGCACCGGCGGGGACGGCGCGCGGGATCGTCGACCCCGGCCACGGCGGAGTCCGAACCCGACCCGACGCCCGGCACCTCGCCCACCGACGAGCCGCGGTCGAGCCGCCCCCGTCAGGGCACGGCGCGGGTCCCTGAGGAGCCGAGGCCGGCAGCCACCGACGCCGTCCGCTTCCTCGAGCACGCCGAGCGCTCCCGGTCCGAGGGGGCCGTGGCTCGCCGTCGCTGACGTCGCCACGCGCGGGGCCGGGGCGTCGGGGCGCAGCCTGCGACCACCCCGACGGCGGCCAGCGACCCCGGCGGTGGCGCGCCACCGGATGAAATCGGTCCGCTCACCGCCTCGAACGGCCGTCCGTCCTGGTGATCCGCCCGCGCGAGCGCCTAGCCTGCCGACCATGACCACGACGACCGCGGCGGACGCGGCTGCCTCCTCCGCCACCTCGGGGCCGAGCCTGCGCGTGCGTACGACGCAGCGGGTGGCCGAGCTCGCCCGGTTCGGCTCGGTGGGTGGCGTCGCCTTCGTCGTGGACGTGGGCGTGTTCAACCTGCTGCGCTTCGGGCCGGGCGACCTGCTCGCGGACAAGCCGATCACGGCGAAGGTCGTCGCCGTCGCGGTCGCCACCATGGTGGCGTGGCTGGGCAACCGGTACTGGGCCTTCGCCGGCAAGCGGACCGCGAGCCCGATCCGGGAGCTCGTGGCGTTCGGCCTGGTCAACGTGATCGGCATGTTCGTCGCCGTCGCGTGCCTCGCCGTGTCGCACTACGTCCTGGGCCTCACCTCGCCGCTGGCCGACAACATCTCGGCCAACGTGGTCGGCCTGGCCCTGGGGACCCTGCTGCGCTACGTCGCCTACCGGACGGTCGTCTTCACCGGTCGCTGAGTCGTCAGGCGCGGCCCGGCTCCAGCACCAGGACGGCCGTCTGGGTGCCCTCCCAGACGTCCACGACGCGCAGGCCCAGGCCCTGAAGCGTCCGGAGCTCCGGGCCGTCCCCGCTCCGGGCGAGGTCGGCGACCAGCAGGACTCGGTCAGCGGCACGCAGACCGTCGGCCGCCGCGTCGAGCGGGACGGTGCGGTCCCACAGGGTGCCGTCCCGCCAGGCGCTGCCCGCACGGGTGGGGTCGTCCAGCGGCGCGAAGACGTCGGGGTACGCGGCGGCGACGATGCGCCCGGGGAAGCGGGAGGCGCCCTCGGCGTCGAGGACGTCGGTGAAGACGACCGCGTCGCCGGGACGGCTGACCCGGTCCACGTGCTCGGCCACCAGCCGCCAGTCGGAGGCGTCCTTCGCGGTGACCACGCGCTCGCTGAGGTAGGACGGCACGGCGAGGAGCGCCACGACGGCAAGCACGAGCACCCGCCGGGACACCGGACGCACGGCGGCGACGGCGGCGCCGACCAGGAGCGCGAGCGCAGGGACGGAGAACGCCAGGTACTTGCCGGCGTACATGGGCGCGGCCACCAGCGAGTAGGCCACCACGCCCGCGGTCGGCAGCACGAGCCACGGCAGGGCGACCACGAGCAGCGACCGCTGCCCCAGCGGGCCCGGCCGTTCCTGCGGGCGACGGGCACCGCGGACGACCGCGACCAGGACGGCCGCCCAGCACACCAGCGCGAGCGGCAGGGAGAGCACGCCGTCGGTCCCGAACCACTGGTCGACCGCCACGGAGCGGAGGGTCCGCAGGCCCACGGGCGGGATCCAGCTCACCTGCCCGGCCTGCCCGGCCGCGCGCAGCACCACCGGGGCGGCGAGGCCGACCGCGACCGCGGCAGCCGCCGCGAAGGCGAGCACGCGGCGCGCCCCGACCCGGGCCCACAGCACGGCAGCGCCGTGCGCGGCGACCAGGAATCCGAGGAACATCCACAGGTCCACCGCCAGGCCGGCAGCGACGGCGTAGGCGACCCACCACCCGGCCCCGCCCCGGCGGACGGCGGCCACGAGCAGCACCGTCAGCCAGACGGCGGCCGCGGCAGCGAGCGCGGACGACCGCCCTTCGGTGGCCATCCACGTCACCCGCGGGAGGACCGCGAACACGACCCCCGCCGCCATCCCGACCGCGGGACCGGCGAGCGTGCGGCCCAGGACGACGACCCCCGCGGCGGCGACGCCCACGGCGATCGCGCTCAGCAGTCGCAGCGTCAGGACCGACGTGCCCACGACGCCGAACCAGACGTGGACCACGGCGTAGTACACGGCGTGCACGGCGTCGATGTTCTCGACCAGCCGGCCCAGCGCGCCCCAGGGCCGGGTCGTCGCGGAGATCGTCGCGGCCTCGTCCGCCCACACCGACGGCACCCAGGACCCCAGCGCGCCGAGCAGCGCGGCGCCCGCACCGACCGCCAGCGGAGCGGCCGCCCCCGCCGACGCAGCGCTCGTCCGCCCGTCGACCGGTGGCGCGACGACCGGGGCGGTCATCCCCCGGCGCGCGCGGGGACGGGGCTGTCCCCGTGCCGGCGTGCCGGAGCCATCCGCTCCAGACCCCAGCGGGTCACCCGGACCACGGCCTCGAGCACGATCGACCGGTTCATCTTCGACTGGCCGCGCTCGCGCTCCACGAAGGTGATCGGCACCTCCACGACCCGCAGGCCGGCCTGGACGGACCGGCGGACCAGGTCGATCTGGAAGCAGTAGCCCTGGCTGTCGACACCGTCGGCCACGAGCTCGCGCAGCTGCTCGCTGCGGTACACCCGGTACCCACCGGTCGCGTCGGCGACGTGCAGGCCGCACATCAGGCGGGCGTACAGGCTGCCGGCGCGCGAGAGCAGCTTGCGGTGCACCGGCCAGTTGACCACCGAGCCCCCCGGCACCCAGCGCGACCCGAGGACGACGTCGGCGGCCCGGGCGCCGACCGCGGCGAGCAGGTCGGGGAGCTGCTCGGGGAGGTGGGAGCCGTCGGCGTCCATCTCGACGACGGCCGCGTAGTCGCGCTCGAACGCCCAGGCGAACCCGGCCAGGTAGGCCGCACCGAGACCCTCCTTGCCGGCGCGGTGGAGCACGAACACCTGCGGGTCCGACGCGGCGAGGGCGTCGGCGAGGTCGCCGGTGCCGTCGGGTGAGTTGTCGTCGACCACCAGGACGTGCGCGTGGGGGGTCGCGGCGCGGACCCGGCCGACGACGGCGTCGATGTTCTCCCGCTCGTCGTACGTCGGGATGACGACGAGGACCCCCGCCCCCGTGGCGGTCCCCTCGTCCCGCGGACCGTCGGTCGTTGCCATCCTGCGCCCCTCCACCTGGGTGTGTCCGACGCCGGTCGACGCCTGACGGGACGACCGCGCGCGACGAGCACCGGTGCACCGCACGCTCGTCGGCGCGGTCCGTGCCGTCAGCACCGACCCTAGTGGCGAGCACCACGGCCCCAGGGCGTCGCCGGCGGGTGATCCCCGGAATTCGCCCGCTCGCCCGCACCCGGTTCCCCCGATGCGCGCACGCGCTCTCCACGGACGGTGAGCGAGAATGTGGGGCAGCACGTGACCGCGGCGCGACCCGTGCCTCGTGACGAGCACCATCAGCAGGGAGCACCGTGGAACTGAGCGAGTACCTCGCGACCATCCGCAGGCGAGCGTGGGTGATCGCCGTCCTCGCGGTGCTCGGCGCGACGGGCGGCTACGGGCTCGCGGCGTCCCAGCCCGACCAGTACCGCGCGACCGCCAAGGTGTTCGTCTCGCTCGAGCAGGGCGAGACCGTGTCGGAGCTGGTGCAGGGGTCCGCGTACACCCAGAGCCTGGTGGAGTCCTACGTGCAGCTGGCGACGATGCCCGTCGTCCTCGAGCCGGTGATCGACCGTCTCGGTCTGGAGACCACACCGCGCGCGCTGGCGCGGTCCGTCACCGCGGAAGCCCCTCTCGGCACGGTCATCATCGAGGTCTCCGCGGTGAACACCTCGCCGGCGCAGGCCAGCGACGTGGCCAACGCCGTCGTGGACAGCCTCGGCACCGCCGTGAGCGCGGTGTCCCCCACGGGGCCGGGCGGGCGTGACGCGGTCCAGCTCAGCACCGTCGCGCAGGCGCCCGTGCCGCTGCAGCGCTTCGCCCCCAACACCCGGCTCGGTGCAGCCACCGGCCTCGCGCTGGGTGTCCTGCTCGGGCTCGCGTACGCGCTGCTGCGGGAGGCCATGGACACCCGCGTCAGGGCCGTCCGGGACGTCGAGCGGATCACCGGCGCGGCCGTCCTCGGCTCCATCACGACCACACCGCGCCGCCGGCGGGACTCGATCGTCATGCTCGAGGACCCGCACGGCCCGAGCGCCGAGAGCTACCGCCGGCTGCGGACCAACCTGCAGTTCCTGGGCGTCGAAGGGCGGCTGCGCTCGGTCGTGGTGACCTCCGCGGTCGCCGGCGAGGGCAAGTCCACCACCGCCCTCAACCTGGCTCTGGCGGTCGCCGAGGGCACCGGCAGGGTCCTGCTGATCGACGCCGACCTGCGTCGTCCCGCCGTCGCGCGGTACACCGGCCTGGAGGAGGCGGCGGGCCTGACCACCGTCCTCATCGGCTCGGCGGACGTCGACGCGGTGATCCAGCCGTGGGGCTCGGCGAACCTCGACGTCATCACGGCCGGCGCGTTGCCGCCGAACCCCAGCCAGCTGCTGTCGTCGAACGCCATGAAGAGCCTGCTGGACTCCCTCGTGGACCGGTACGACCTGGTCGTCGTCGACTGCGCCCCGGTGCTGCCGGTCGCGGACCCCGCGATCGTCTCGCGCCTCACCGACGGGGCCCTGGTCGTCGCGGGGGTCCGCCGCCTGCGCCGCCACCAGCTCGCCGACGCCCTGCGCGCGCTGGAGTCGTCCGGGGGCCGGATCCACGGGGTGGTCCTCAACCGGCTGAAGCGGACCGACGGCGCCGGGGCGTACACCTACGAGCAGCGCTCGTCGCCGGCCCGGCGGCGCCCGCCGCGCGGCCACGACGGTCCGGCGGGCACGGACGCTGCCGCGGGCAGCTCGGGGCAGCCGCGCACGACGCCGCCCGCGGCCGGTCCGGGCCGGCAGTCGGCCGGCAGCACCTCCGGCCGGAGCCGCTCGAGGAAGGGTGCTCCCCGCGTCACGACGCGGCGCGGCACCTCGGTCCCGTGAGAGCCGGCACGGTGCCGGTGCCGCGGGCGCCGGTGGCGCCGGGCGCCACGCGGCACTCCCCCGACGGGGGCGACTCGCCGCGCGCGGCGCTGCTGACCCGGACCGTCGCCGTGGCCACCGTCGGACTCACCGGGCTGCGCGTGCCCCTCCCCCAGGGCGTCGTCCCGGGGCTGGTGGTCGCCGTCCTGCTCGCTCCGGTGTGGCTTCCCGCCCTGCGGCACTACCGCGGGGCGCGCCTGCTCGTCGCGCTGTCCGTCGCCGCCGTCCTCAACGGGTGGTGGCTGCACGAGTGGTCCGCGGCGGACCACCGCGTCGTGCTCGGTCTCGCGACCGGCAACACGATGCTGCTCGCCGGCATCGTCGGCGGCGCCGGGGTCCTGCTCTGGGCGCGCCTGCACCTGTCCGACGCATGGGTCGGCGTGTGGCTCGCTGCCGGGCTCGCGGGCGGGGAGCTGTTCCAACGAGGGCAGTGGGGCACGAACCCGTGGAAGTTCGCATTCGTCGTCCCCGTGGCCCTGCTCGTGCTCTCGCTGGCCCGGATGACCCGGCAACGGGTCGTCGAGATGGGGATGCTCCTCGCGCTGGGTGTCGTCTCGATCCTCCAGGACTCCCGGTCGGCGTTCGCCATCTTCGCGCTGACCGCGACGTTGATCCTGTGGCAGATCGTCCCGGTGCCGGTCTCCACCCGTCGGCACTCCGTGCTCAGGGACGTGCGCGTCATGGTCCTGCTCGCCCTGGTCGCCGGCGCCGTCTACAACGCCGGCACCGCCCTGCTGCTCGAGGGCAGCCTCGGGTCGGCCGCCCAGCAGCGCTCGGAGCAGCAGATCCAGCAGTCCGGGTCGCTGCTGCTCGGCGGTCGCCCCGAGCTCGCGGCGACCGCGGCGCTCATGCGGGCCCGGCCCGAGGGGTTCGGCCCCGGGACCATCGCGACCCCCACGGACGTCGTCGTCGCGAAGACCGGGATGGAGTCGATCGGCTACGACACCGGCAACGGGTACGTCGAGCGGTTCCTGTTCGGCAGCCAGATCCGGCTGCACTCGGTGACGGGTGAGCTGTGGGCCTACTTCGGCATCGCCGGGCTCGTGCTCGCCGTCGCCGTCCTCGTCGTCCTGGTCGCCGCGCTGGCGAGCGCCCTGTCGGTGCGCGCCGCGAGCGGCGTCGTCCTGTGGCTGACGTGCCTGACGGCGTGGAACGCCTTCTTCGGGCCGCTGTACGGGTCGGCGGCCGCGCTGCTGACGACGCTGGGGCTCGTGCTGGTCCGGCGGGACACCGACGCCGCAGCGCGGCTCACCGCCGGGTCGGGCGTCCGTACTCCCTGAAGGTGAGCCCGGCGACGCCGAGCAGGACGCCGAGCCCGCTGGCGAGGTCCCGCTCACCGCCGGCCCGCCGCGGCAGGGAGCCCGTCACCGCGCCCCGCACCGCCCCGGCCGCCCCGCGCAGCACCGACCACGCGCCGCGCGCGGTGAGCTCGGCGCGCTGGCGCCACCGTGCCCGGCGCGTACCGGCGAGGGTGACGTGCACCCGGCTCCAGGTGGTGCCGGTGCGGAAGCTGCGGCGCAGAACCCACCGGCGGGTGGCACGGTCCGCGGGCACCGGGTCCTCGACGACCGCCTCGTCGCACCACACGACGGTGCCACCGCGTCGCACCAGGGTCCGGGTGAACAGCGTGTCCTCGCCGCCACTGAGGCCGAACCGCTCGTCGAAGCGCACCCCGAACCGGTCCACCGCGCGCCGGTCCAGCAGCAGGTTGTTCGTCGCCGCGCCCGCCACCACCGTCCCGCTCGGTCGCCGACGGTCCGCGAAGTGCCCGGACCCGCGCACCCAGCCGTCGACGTCGTCGGGCAGCTGCTTCACCGCGGGCCCGGCCACGGCGTCGCAGCGACGTGTGGTCCACACGTCCAGCAGGGCGGCGAGCCAGCCGGCGGCGGGCGTCTCGTCATCGTCGATGAACACGAGGGCGTCCGCGTCCGCGCTCTCGTCCAGCGCCCGGTTCCGGACCGCCGCGAGGCCGGGTCGCGGCTCGTGGCGGTACCCGAGCGCGGACCCCGCCACCGCGTGCACCACGTCGCGTGCGCTGCCACCCGGATCGTTGTCGATCACGAGCACGCGGACGTCGGCGTCCACCTCGGTGGCCTGCGCCAGGACCGCCCGCACGAGTCGGGCCAGGCTCTCCGGGCGCCGGTACGTCGGGATCGCCACCACGACGCCCGGCACGCCGGGCGCGCCGGCCGGCTCAGCCGGCACGGGGACGGGGGTCACGGCGGTACTCGGCGTAGACCGCACCGGTCAGACCGGCCAGCACGCCGGCGCCGCGCGCGGCCGTGCGGGCGCCGCGGGCCTGGTGGGTCAGCGACCGGGTGGCCACCCCCAGGACGTACCGAGCGGCGCCGCCCACGGTGCGGACCGCACCGAGCGCGGCCAGCCGGGCCCGCGCGCGCGTGCGCGCCCCGGCGGAGGGGGCGACGTCCACCACGGTCCTCGACCAGGTGTTGCCGGCGCGGAAGGCGCGGCGCAGCACCCACCGACGGGTGACCCGCGAGGCGGGCACGACATCGGTCACCAGGGCCTCGTCGCACCACACCATGCGGCCACCCCGCGCCGCCGCCTGACGGGTGAACAGCGAGTCGGAGCCGCCGGAGATGCCGAACCGCTCGTCGAACCGCAGCTCCAGGGCCCGGACCAGCTCGACGTCCAGCAGGAGGTTGTTCGTCGCGGCCAGGGTGACCTCGGTCCCGGTGGGCAGCCGGCGTCGGTCGAAGAAGCGGCCGGCGGCGACCCAGGCGTCCGGCGGGACGTCGTAGGTCGAGACCACCGGACCGACGACCGCCAGGGGGCGGTCGACCACGTACTGCTCGAGCAGCAGCCGCAACCAGCCCGCACAGGGCCGTTCGTCGTCGTCCACGAAGACGACGACGTCCGACGACGCCGCCTCGTCCAGTGCGCGGTTGCGTCCGGCGGCGATGCCGGGCCGCGGCTCGTGCACGTACCGGACCGGACCGCCGTGCGCCTCGACGAAGGACCGCGCCCCGGCGTCGGGGTCGTTGTCGACCACCAGCACCTGGGCGAGCCGGCCCACCGCCAGGGCCTGCTCGACGAGCATCGGCAGGGCGACCGCGAGATCGGCGGGCCGCCGGTACGTGAGCACCGCCACCGTGACTCGCAGGTCCTGCGGTGCCACCGGACGGGCCGCCTCGCGCTGCGCCCGCGAGGCGGTCCCGACCGGCGGGCCCGCGTGGTGTCCCGGGCTCACCCGACCGGCCGGGCGACCAGGTCGTCCCAGGCGACCGTCACCGGGGAGTTGGTCGTGCTGCCCGAGAGGTAGCTCATGACCCCGATGCCGCCGGGAGCCTGCAGCGCCGCGGTCGCGTCGGTCATGGACAGCTGCCAGTCGGCCGGCTCCGCGCTGCCGTCCGCCCACACCGTGGCCCGCACGGTGGTCGGCGACGTCCCGGTCACCTGCAGCCGCAGCCGCAGCGCCTCGCCGGGCACCACCTCGAGGCCGGTCAGGGTCTGGGACCGCAGGACCGTGTCGCCGCGCCCGAGCTGAAGGGTGGCACGACCGGAGGAGTCGAGCTTGACCCGGGCACGGTAGTCGGTCGTGCCCACGCGTCGGCCCATCACCGTCAGGTACATCCCGCCCCCGGTCGCCGGCTTGTCCACCGACAGCGTCGTCGTCAGGTCGGTGCTCGTCGACGACACCGAGTCCAGCGTCGAGGTGAGCAGCGTCCCGGGTCGGCCGAGGGTGTGCCGACCGACGCCGTCGGCCACGGAGATCCCGGTACCGGACGACGACCACTCCCCGCCGGTCGGGGCGGTGCCCCAGCCCGACGTCACCGACCGGTCGAACGCGTCCGCGACGAGCTCGTCACCGCCGGCGGGCGGCGGGGTGGGTGCGGTCACGGTGACCTGGCGGGTCGCCGTCCCGGTCGCCCCGGCCGCGTCCGTCACGGTCAGACGCACGGTGTAGGTCCCGGCCGCTGCGTACGGGTGCGACACCGTCGCCCCGGTCGCCGTCGCGCCGTCGCCGAACTCCCACGCGTAGGACGCGATCGTCCCGTCCGGGTCGGAGGAGCCCGACCCGTCCACCGACGCCGTCAGGTCGGCCGTGGTCGCCGCGATCACCGCGGTCGGAGCCACGTTCGCCGGCGGCGGGGTGGTGGGTGCGGTCACGGTGACCTGGCGGGTCGCCGTCCCGGTCGCCCCGGCCGCGTCCGTCACGGTCAGACGCACGGTGTAGGTCCCGGCCGCCGCGTACGGGTGCGACACCGTCGCCCCGGTCGCCGTCGCGCCGTCGCCGAACTCCCACGCGTAGGACGCGATCGTCCCGTCCGGGTCGGAGGAGCCCGACCCGTCCACCGACGCCGTCAGGTCGGCCGTGGTCGCCGCGATCACCGCGGTCGGAGCCACGTTCGCCGGCGGCTCCACCGGTCCGGCCGAGGCCGAGGTGGCGCGCAGGTCGTCCCACGAGACCGTCACCGGGGCGTTCGTGGCGCTCCCGGACAGGTACGTCGTGATGCCGATGTCACCGGCCGACTGGAGGACGGCGGTCGAGTCGGTCGCCGAGACCTGCCACGTCGTGGGCTCGGGCGTGCCGACCTTCCAGGTCCGGGCCTGGATCGTCGTCGGGGACGTGCCGGTGACCTGGACGCGGACGTTGAGACGGTCACCGGGCGCGTACGTCAGGCCCGGGACGGATCGCGCCTGCAGAGCCGTCCCGACCCGGTTGACCTGCATGATCACGTTGCCGGACGCCTCGATCTTGACCCGCCCGCGGTAGTCCTCGGCGCCGACCCGGCGTCCGACCACCGACAGGTAGTACCCGCCCCCGGTCGGTGCCTCCGCGACCGAGACGACGGCCGAGACGTCGGTGTCGGTGGAGCGCACCGAGCCGAGGAAGGACGACAGCGTCATCCCGGGGCGCGAGACCGTGTGCCGACCCTGACCGCCGGACACCGAGATGCCCGACCCCGACGACGACCACGCGCCGCCCTCCGGGGCGGAGCCCCAGCCGGAGGCCACGGTGCGGTCGAACGCGTCCGTGGCGAGCGCCGTGCCGCCGGCCGGCGGCGGCGTCGTGACGACGACCGATCGCGTGAGCGTCGCGGAGGCGCCGTCGTCGTCGGTCACCGTCAGGCGCACCGTGTAGGTGCCTGCGGCGGCGTAGGTGTGCGATGCGGTCGCGCCGGTCGCGGTACCGCCGTCACCGAAGTCCCAGGCGTAGGCGGCGACGGAGCCGTCCGGGTCCGAGGAGCCGGACGCGTCGACGGACAGCACCAGCTCGGCGGCCGTGGCCGTGAAGTCGGCGACCGGGACCTGGTTGACCGGCTGCTCGGGCGCCGTGACGGTGACGGTCTGGGTGACCGTGCCCGTGGCGCCGTCGTCGTCCGTCACCGTGAGGCGGACGGCGTACGAGCCGGCGGCGGCGTAGGTGTGCGAGGTCGCGACCCCGGTGCCGGTCTGGCCGTCACCGAAGTCCCAGGCGTACCCGGCGACGGTCCCGTCGCTGTCCGCCGACGCGGCCGCGTCGAGGCTCAGCACGAGGTCGGACACCGAGGTGGTGAACGAGGCGCTCGGCGCCTGGTTGACCGGCGGCGCGGTCACCGTGACGGACCGCGTCGTGGACCCGGTCAGCCCGAGGTCGTCCGTGACGGTGAGCGTCACCGTGTAGGTGCCCGCGGTCTGGTACCGGTGGGTCGCCGTGGCGCCCTCCGCGCTGGCGCCGTCGCCGAAGTCCCACGCGTACGCGTCGACCGTGCCGTCCACGTCGGTCGAGCCGGACCCGTCCACGTCGAGCGTGAGGTCGGTGGGCGACGCCGTGAAGGACGCCGTCGGCGCCTGGTTGCGCGGCTGGATCGCGGTGCCGAGCGAGTGGTGGTCGGCGACCGTGGCGGCGCTCAGCGCGGTCGGGTAGACCGCGACCTCGTCGATGGTCCCGGCGAACCACGGCTGGGGCCCCCAGGTGGTGTCACCACCCACCCGCCAGTACCCGGTGTAGGCCTGGGCCTGCGTCTCGGGGCTCTGGCCGACGACGTCGCCGTCGACGTACAGCCGCATGCCCGCCGCCGACTGCGTGGCGACCACGTGGTGCCACCGGCCGTCGTTGTACGACTCGGTCGACGTCACGGTGACGGTCTGGCCGGTGTAGACGCCGAACGTCAGCCGGCCGTCGGTCTCCATGTAGACGTGCCGGTCGTAGGTCGTCGACGTCCCGGTCTGACGGTCGCCGAAGCCGATGAGCTTGCCGCCGGCGGTGGTCGTCGTGCTGAACCACAGCTCCTCGGAGAAGGCGGTCGGGTTGACCGTGCTGAGGTCGCTCGACACGAGCCCGCTCGAGCCGTCGAACACCGCTGCGGTGTCGGCGACGCCGTCGAGCACGCCGGACGCTCCCAGCGTGACGCCGCCGGTGCGGTACGTGCCGCTCTCCCCGGCCGTGCCGCTGTCGTGCGCGGTCGGTCCGGTGACCTCGCCCAGGCGCCAGTACAGCGACGGCTCGGCGGAGCGGACCGCCGCGCCGTACACGTCCGCCGGCGCCGGCCGCTCGGGTGCCACCGCACGGACGGTGTGCTCGGACGTCGCGGTCGCGCCGTCGTCGTCGGTCACGGTCAGGCGGACGGTGTAGTCCCCGGCGCCCGTGTAGGTGTGGCTCGCCGAGGCCCCGGTCGCCGTGCTGCCGTCGCCGAAGTCCCACGCCCACGCCTGCACGCTGCCGTCCACGTCCGTGGAGGTGGCGCCGTTGACGGACAGCTCCAGCCGGTCCGTGACCGTGGTGAAGTCGGCGCTCGGGGGCAGGTTGACCGGCTCGGTCCCCGAGCCGAGGGCGTGGTGCTGGGCGACCGTCGCCGGGGTCAGGGCGGTGGAGTAGACGGCCACCTCGTCGATGGCGCCCGCGAACCACGGCTGCGGACCCCAGGTCGTGTCCCCGCCGACCCGCCAGTAGCCGGTGTAGCTCTGGGCGCCGGTCTGGGCGTTCTGACCGACCAGCTCACCGTCCACGTAGAGCCGCATGCCGCCGGCGGACTGGGTGGCCACCATGTGGTGCCAGCCGCCGTCGTTGTAGGAGCGCGGCGACGTGATCGTGTTCGCCTGACCGGTCCAGGTGCCGAAGGTCAGCCGACCGTCGTTCTCCATGTAGACGTGGCGGTCGTAGCTGCCCGACGTGCCGGTCCGGCTCGACCCGAGGCCGATGAGCTTGCCACCCCTGGTGGTGGTGGTGCTGAACCACAGCTCCTCGGAGTACGTCAGCGGGTTGGTCACCGAGGCGTCTGCGGAGACGAACCCCGTGCGGCCGTCGAACACCGCGGCGGTGTCCGGGACGCCCACCGGGGCCCCGGGCGCGCCGAGCGCCACGCCACCGCGGTAGGTGCCGGTCGCCTCGTCGGTGCCGGTGTCCCGCGCCGTCGTGCCGGACGCCTCACCGAGGCGCCAGTACAGGTCCGGCTTCGCCTCGCGGACCGCGGCGCCGTAGGCGTCGGCCGGGACGGGCGGGACCGGGGACGGGCGCCCCGACGCCACGAAGTGCTCGATGACGGCGTCGCGCGACAGGGCCGTGGGGTAGACGGCGACCTCGTCGATCTGACCGTTGAGGTACGCGCTCGACGGGCGGCTGGGCCAGCTGCCGCCCACGCTGTCGCCGCCGATCCGCCAGTAGCCGGTGAGGCCCTGAGCGGACGTGGTGTCGGTGCGCTGGGCGACGCGGCGGCCGTCGACGTACAGGGCCATCCCGTTGGCGCCGAGCGAGGCGGCGACGTGGTGCCACTGGCCGTCGTTGTAGGACTGGGTGCTGTTGACGCTGCGCACCGAGCCCGGGTAGACGCCGAAGAAGATCCGGCCGCTGTTGTCCATGTAGACGTGGCGGTCGTACGACGAGGACGTGCCGGTCTTGGCCGACCCGTAGCCGATGATCTTGCCGCCCGAGGTGGACGTGGTCCGCACCCACGCCTCGACGGTGAAGGTGTCCGGGGCCGGCTCGGCGGTCTGCGTGCTGGCGATGCCGGCGCTCGTGCCGTCGAACGACGACGCTGCGTCCGCGTCGCCATCGATCGCGCCGGTGGCACCGCGGGTGACGCCGGTGCCCACGGCCGCGTCGTGGAAGCCCGCCCAGTCCAGCGCGGTGGCGCCGGAGGCCTCACCCAGTCGCCAGTACGAGGAGGCCCCGTTGTCCAGGACGGCGTTCGCGTACGGGCTCACCGCCTCGTCGGCGACCGTCACCGAGACGGTCTCGGAAGCCGCGACGTTGCCGAACGGGTCGGTCGCCGTCAGGCGGTACCGCTGCGTCGCGCCGGGCGTGAGGCCGGTGTCCACGAAGTGGCCGTCCCGCACCTGCCAGAACGGGGCGCTGACCGTCTCCTCGAAGATGGGCGGCGTCGTGATGGAGCCCCGGTACAGCCGGTACGTCAGCGTCTCGTTGTCGCGGTCGTAGTTGCCCGGCCAGCTGATCCGGACCTCACCGGGCCGGACGCTGAGCAGGCGCGGGTTGAAGGCGGCGCCGGCGAGGCGCGGACCCTGCTTGTTCGGCGCGACCTCCTTGACCGCCATCCGCACCAGACCCTGCTGCCGGGTGCCGTTGACGTGCGTGAACTCGCCGCCGTACACGACGTAGTCGCCGTTGCCGGTCACCGTCCACGTCGCCTGGTTGGCCCCGGTGAAGTTCGCCGGGGTGAAGGTCGGGAAGTAGTTGAGCAGCGACGGACCGGGCATGCCTTCCCAGTTGTAGTAGTTGCTGTACTCGTTGCGGCCGAGCGGGCCGGTGACGAAGTTCGTGTACGCGTTGGCGTAGTAGGACGTCCAGGGCTCGGTCTGCGGGTAGCCACCGACCGTGCTGCAGTAGTGCGGGTGGCCGACGGTGTACGTCACGTCGCCGGAGGTGTACACGTCGTAGGAGTCGCCGTGGCAGTCCTCCACCCAGCGCAGCTCGCCGTCCCAGTCGGCGGAGAAGGCCCCCTCGAGGTTCCCGCCCGAGCCGAAGACGTACCCGACGCCGTAGACGCCGCGCTCGTCGCCGTAGAGGTTGTAGATCGACGCCTGGGTCCCGGCGTTGCGGACCAGGTTGTTGGTGGTGAACGGGAGCACGGCCCCCGTGGTGGCGTCCACCCGGGCCAGGCCGTAGCCGGGCGCCGACGACCCGTTGACCGAGGAGAAGTTCCCACCCATCACCAGGACGGACTGGTCCGGCGAGAGCGCCAGGGCGTTGACCTGACCGTTGTCCGGCGTCACCGAGAAGGGCAGGGCCGCCCCCGTCGTCGCGTCGATGGCCGCCACCCGCGTGCGGGACGCGCTGCCCACCGCGGAGAAGATGCCGCCGACGTACACCGTGGTGTCCGTCGCCTCGACCGCCGCGACGCGGGCGTTCAGCACGGGTGCGAACGACTGCAGAGCGCCGGTCGCCGCGTCGAACGCCGCCACCCGGTACCGGGTCTGGCCGTCCACCTGCGTGAACTCGCCACCGACGTAGACCCGTCGCCCGTCCGGGGACGCCGAGACGCTGCGGACCTGGGCGTTGAAGGCGGGGGCGAAGGAGGTGATGAGCGCCCCGGTCGTCAGGTCGTACGCGAGCATGTGGCGGCGGGCCACCGTCTGCGTACCGGGCGCCGCGCCGGCCGGGCGAGCGGTCTGGAAGTTGCCGACCACGTACACGCGGTTGCCGACGATCTCCTGGTCCCACACGACGCCGTCGATCTGCACGGTCGGGAGCGCGTCCGCGGCCACCGTCTCCGGCTCGGCGGCGTCGAGGGGCGCCGTGTCGGCGACGGCCGCCGGCGCGACCAGCACCGAGACCAGGGTGATGGCGGCGGCGGCCAGCCCCGCGGCGAGTCGCCGGCCCGGCGAAGAGTGCGCGCGCATGTGTGTTCCGTTCTCCGAGCACGGGGGGAGCGCCACGGGCGAGCGGCGCACGTCGAGGGTAACTCGGGGCATCCGGCTTCTTAGGGGTCGGTCCGGGTGAAAGGACGACCGTTGAGCCAGACGGGTGCCCCCCGGCCATCCGGGTAGCTCCTGCGTCGGCACAGCGGTCGGACGACCATGGCCAGGTCACCTCGTTCGTCACGAGGTCACCTGGCCATGGAGGTCCGTCCGGTCCGGTCCGGTGCGTCCGCCGCCCCGGAGGTGTCCGGAGGTGTCAGTCGGCGGGTGTCACGCGCAGGTCGTCCCACGTGACGGCGACCGGGGCGTTCGTCGCGCTGCCCGACAGGTAGCTCGTCACACCGACGCTGCCGCCGGCCTGGAGCGCCGCCGTCGCGTCGGTCGCGCTGACCTGCCAGCCGGCCGGCTCGGCGGCCGTGGCCTTCCACACCTTCGCCCGCAGCGTGGTCGGCGACGTGCCGGTGACCTGCAGGCGCACGCGGAGCCGCTCCCCCGGCGCATAGGTCCCGGCGGACACGGCCTGGAGCGCGGTGGCGTCCCGCTCGACCTGCAGGCTCACCGCGCCGCCCGCACCCAGGCGCACGCGGGCCCGGTACTCCGCGGTACCGACCCGGCGGCCGACGACGGACAGGATCTGGGTGCCGGCGCCGGCGTCCTTGTCGGCCCCCACCGTCAGCTGGACGTCGGCGCTGGTCGACGACACCTGACCGAGGTACGACGTCATCAGGACGCCCGGCTTGCCGAGGACGTGACTCCCCTGCCCGCCGACGACCGCACTGCCGGGCGACGCGGTCCACGGTCCGCCCCGCGAGGCGGTGCCCCACCCGGCGGTCAGCGACCGCTCGAAGTCGTCGATCACGAGCTCACCGCCGGCCGGCGGCGCGGTCACGGTCACCGAGCGGGTGGTCGTGCCGGTGGCTCCCTGGCCGTCCGTGACGGTCAGCCGGACCGTGTACGTCCCCGCCGCCGCGTAGGTGTGCGACGCGGTCGCACCGGTGGCACCGGTGCCGTCGCCGAAGTCCCACACGGACCGTGCGACGGCCCCGTCCGGGTCGAACGACGCGGACCCGTCCACCGCCAGGGTCAGATCGGCCGCCTGGGTCGCGAACGATGCGACCGGTGCCTGGTTCGGCGCCGTCCGCGACGTCGCCACCGTGTAGTGGTCGAGGACCTGTGCGGCGCTCAGCGCGGTCGGGTAGACCGCGACCTCGTCGATCTGGCCCCGGAAGTAGCTGCTGCTGGGACGGCTGGGCCAGCCGTTGAGGTTGTCGCCGCCGATCCTCCAGAAGCCGTTGAGCCACTGACCGCCGGTCGTGTCGGCGCGCTGGGCGACCGGTGAGCCGTCGACGTAGAGCGTCATCCCGGTCGGACCGACGGTTCCCACGACGTGGTGCCAGCCGCCGTCGTTGTACCGCAGGGGGCTGTTCACGGTGCGGGCGCCGCCCTGGTTGGCCCCGAAGAAGATGCGGCCCAGGTTGTCCATGTACAGGTTGCGGTCGTAGCCGGTGGACAGGCCGGTGGAGCGGTTGCCGAGGCCGATGATCTTGCCGCCCGACGCCGTGGTCGTGGAGACCCACGCCTCCAGCGTGAAGGTGTCCGGCCCCTGCACCGACGTCTGGGTCGACGTGGTGCCGGTGCTCGTGCCGCTGAAGGTCGATGCGGTGTCCGTGTCGTTCACCACCGCGCCCGGCTGCCCGCGGGTCACCCCGGCGCCGGCCTGCCCGTCGAGGAAGCCGGCCGAGTCCGAGACCACCGTCCCCGCTGCCTCGCCCAGGCGCCACACGGACGTGGCGCCGTCGTCGAGCACCCGGGCGAGGTACGGCTGCCCGCTGCCCGCCGCCGGGGTCGTGACCGGCACCCACTGCGACCGGGCGACGTTCCCCTTGGGGTCGGTCGCGGTGATGCGGTACGTGTGCGTGGAGCCGGGTGCGTGCCCGGTGTCGGTGAAGGTCTGCTGCGGGACCTCCCAGAACGCGGCGGTGACCGTGCGCTCGAAGACCGGCACCGAGGTGTTCCCGTCCCGGTACAGCCGGTAGACGAGGGTCCGGTTGTCCCGGTCCCAGTTGCCCGGCCACACGACCCGGACCGAGCCCGAGCTCGTCGCCTGCAGGCGCGGGTTGAACGCCGCGCCGGACACGCGCGGACCCTGCGCGTTGGGCGCGACGGTGTCGACAGCCATCCGCACCAGGCCCTGCTGCCCGGTCCCGTTGACCTTGGTGAACTCGCCGCCGTAGACCACGTAGCGGCCGTTCCCGGTGACGGTCCACGTCGCCTGGGAGGCGCCCGTCGCGGCACCGGCCGTGAACGTGGGGAAGAAGTTGAGCAGCGACGGGCCGGGCTGTCCCTGGAAGTTGAAGTAGCCGCTGTACGGGTTGCGGCCCAGCTTGCGGGTCTCGAAGTTCGTGAAGGTGTTCGTGTTGTAGGAGGTCCACGGCTCCGTCTGCGGGTACCCGCCCAACGTCGAGCAGAAGTGCGGGTGGCCCACGGTGTAGGTCGCCGGACCGGACGTGTAGATGTCGTAGGAGTCCCCGTGGCAGTCCTCGAGCCAGCGCAGCGTCCCGTCCCAGTCGGCGGAGAAGGCGCCCTCGAGGTTGCCTCCCGACCCGAACACGTAGCCGACCCCGTAGAAGCCGGTCGCGTCGCCGTAGAGGTTGTAGATGGACGAGTTGGGCCCGCCGTTGCGCACCAGGCTGTTGACCGGCAGCGCCTCGGGCGCACCGTCGGACGTGCGCAGCTTCGCCAGCCCGTACCCGGGCGCCCCGGTGCCGTTGACGGTGGTGAAGCTCCCGCCGATGACGATGCTGGCCCCGGTCGGCGACAGCGCCATCGCGTTCACCTGGCCGTCACCGGGCGTCGCGGTGAACGGCCGGGGCGTGCC
Organism: uncultured Cellulomonas sp.; assembly: GCF_947494015.1. GTDB lineage: Bacteria > Actinomycetota > Actinomycetes > Actinomycetales > Cellulomonadaceae > Pengzhenrongella. The sequence goes on from NZ_CANLTL010000008.1 coordinate 209,643, forward strand.
GGCCGTGACCGTCGTGTTCAGCGCAGCCACCCGGACGCGCGCCACCGGTCCCACGGCGGAGAAGATCCCGCCGACGTAGAGGGTGTCGTTCGTCGCCTCGACGACCGCGACGCGGGCGTTGACCCGGGGAGCGAACGCGAGCAGCTCGCCGGTCACCGCGTCGAAGGCGGCGACCCGCTCCCGGGTCACCAGCGGGTCGGCGGTGCTCTGGCTGCGGCGGACCTGCGTGAACTCCCCGCCGACGTACACCCGTCGCCCGTCCGGAGAGACCGACACGCTGCGGACCTGCGCGTTGAAGTACGGCGCGAACGAGGTGATCAGCGCACCGGTCGTCAGGTCGTAGGCCAGCATGTGGGTCCGGGTGACGGTCTGCGTGCCGGGGGCTGCGCCCGCCGGACGGGCCGTGGTGAAGTTCCCCACGGCGTAGACCCGGTTGCCGACGATCTCCTGGTCCCACACCACGCCGTCGATCTGCACGGTCGGCAGGGCGTCGGCGGCGACGGTCGCCGGCAGCGCCGGGTCCGAGGGCGCGGTGTCGGCGGACGCCGCCACCGGGGCCACGAGGGCGCAGAGGGCGCCGAGGGCCACGGCGGTCACGGTGGCTGCGAGCCGTCGACGAAGGGGACGGTGCTGACGCATGGGGTTCCTGTCCGAGTGACGAGCGAATCCGCGTGCAGCGGTCCAGGAATGATGATAAGGACGCCGTCCTCGGTGGAGCAGAGCCGCTCGGGGTGAAACGGACCCCGCACCGGGTGAAGTCGGCTGGGCTGAGCGCGGTTGCGGCCCGGTCAGCCCGCGGGGGTCGGTGCCTGCGCCACCACGACCGCGGCCTGGGGGACGGAGAAGACCTCGACCCGGGTGGGCGTGCGGTCCTCGGGCAGCAGGAAGACGTACACGCCGTCGACCGTCCCGCCCGGGGGCACGGCGGCCGGCAGGGCGCGGGCCCCGGAGCCGCTCAGCTGGATGCCCGGCGTCAGGGACTCGCCGAAGTACGCGTTGACGGCGGCCGAGGTCAAGGACACCTCCTGCGAGGTGCTGTTGACCACGCTCACGGTGAACCGCACGGCGGGACCGTCGATCTCGCCGGGCCCGACGCCGTCGCCGTCGACGGCCTCCAGGGCGGACACGGTGACCGCGACGCCCTCGGTCACGTCCACCGGGCTCTCGATCTCGCTCGGCACGGGGTCCGCGAACGCCGGGACCTGCCCGTCGGCCGGCGCTGCGGGCGCGGCCGGGTCGACCGCCCCTGCCCCTGCTGATGCCTCCGGGGCCGGCGACCCGGCCGGCGGACCGGTCGGGGACGGCGTCGGCGCGCCGGTCGGGGACGGCGTCGCCTCCGTCGTCGCCGACGACGACGGGTCCGGTGCGGCACCGGGGGCCGCGTCCGGCGACGCGGTCGCCCGCCACACGGTCAGGGCGACGGCCACCACCAGGACCACAGCGGCGAGGGCGATGAGCAGCGCACGGGTCCGCGACGGGCGGGCGGCCACCTCGGGGTCGGTGTGGCTCACCCCGCGGTCCGCTCGACGTGAGGCAGCGCGGCGGTCTCCCAGGCGTCGCCGTCGGCACGCCGCCGGTGCGACTGCGGGCCCGGCGTGCGTCGAGCCCGCAGCTCGCGGCAGAGCTCCTCGTACTGGTCGGTCACGACGTCCCAGTCGTAGTCCTCGGCCCGTCGCCGCAGCGCCTTGGCGCGCAGCTCGGTCCCCTCGAGGTCGGCGTCCGACGCGTCGACCGCGGCCGCGACGTCGTCCGGCGTCCGGAAGTAGCGGCCGTCGGCGCCCAGCACCTCACGGTTGAAGCCGACGTCGTACGCGGACACCGCCGTGCCGGCGCCGATGGCGCGCAGCAGCGACGGGTTGGTCCCGCCGACGGAGTGCCCGTGCAGGTAGGTCCGGGCGTTGGCGTAGAGCTGGTTGAGCAGCGTCTGGTCCCAGACCCCGCCGAAGAACCGCACCCGCTGGTCCGCCAGGGCGTGCACGCGGTGGGTGTACTCGTCGGCGTAGGGAGCGGTCCCGACCACGACCAGCGGCAGGGTGGAGGCACTCCTGGCGTAGCCCTCGACGATCAGGTGGACGTGGTTCTCCGGCTCGAAGCGAGCCACGACGAGGTGGTAGCGGCCGGGCTCCAGCGCCACGCCGTCGAGACGGTCGTGACCTGCGTCGTCGAGCAGCGGCGCGCCGTAGGTGATCAGCGAGGTGGGGACCCCGAAAGCGCTGGTGTAGTACGACGCGATGCCCTGGGCGTCCGCGATCAGGGCGTCGGACCAGCGCACGGCGGCACTCTCGGCGAACCGGTAGTAGCGGCGACCCACCGGGCCCCACTTCGCACGCCGCCACTCCAGCCCGTCGACGTGGGTCGCGACCGGGATCCGTGCCGCGCGGAGCACCGGCAGCCACGGCGAGTTCGCCGCGTTGAAGACGATCGCCGCGTCGACACGGTTCGCCGCGAGGTGGCCGACCGAGAGGCCGGTGTGGGTCAGGGTCTCCAGCGAGCGCCGGCGAGCGGCGGGCAGGTGCACGAGGCGCATGCCCAGGTAGGTGGACGGCCGGTCACCCTCACCGGCGGACGAGCGGCAGTAGACGACGACGTCGTGGCCACGGTCGACCAGTCGCCGCCCGACCTCCTCGACGCAGGTCTCGAAGCCGCCGTACCTCGCCGGCACGCCGCGCGTGCCCGCGAGGGCGATGCTCATCGCCCCGCTGCGCTCGCTCACTGGTGCTGTCCTTCCGCCGTCGCCGGGGGTCGCACGACCCCTCGTCGGCTGTCGGAGCCGCCCGGCACGGTCAACAGTACGGACCCCGCACCGGCACAGGGCCGGGCACAGGCCAATTCACCCGACTGCTCCTGCCGGGCCCGCCCGTCCTGCCCACTATCCTCGCCTGGACCGGTGCCGAGGTCTGCGGACCGCCGTCCTCGCGCACGGTGCGGCCCCCCCGACGTGCCCCAGCGCGCCGTCGGGCATCGGTGACCGCACGCCACCACCCCACGGAGCCCCATGCCGACCCCAGCCGGAACCCGACCGGACGCCCGCGCGTCGGCACCCCGTCGGCACCGTCCCTCGTGAACCGGGGTCCGGCGATCGACCCGAGGACCGGCCAGGAGCCGGGCGCCGACCGCGGCGCCCCGGGCCTCGGTCGACGCGCCGTGCGCGGTGGCGTGGTGACCATGGCCGGCCAGGTGACCCGCATCGGCGTGCAGGTCCTGTCCGTCGTGCTGCTCGCCCGGCTGCTGACGCCGCACGACTACGGGCTGCTGGCCATGGTGCTGGCCGTGATCGGGGTCGGCGAGATCCTGCGCGACTTCGGGCTGTCGTCCGCCGCGATCCAGAGCAAGCAGCTCACGCGCGGGCAGCGCACGAACCTGGCCTGGATCAACTCCGGGATCGGCGCCGGCCTCGCCCTGATCACGTTCCTGGGCGCCCCGCTGGTGGCGGCGGTGTACGACGAGCCGGACCTCGCGCCGATGACCCGCGCCCTGGCGGTGACCTTCCTGCTCAACGGGATGGCGACGCAGTACCGCGCCGACCTCGTGCGGTCGCTGCGGTTCACCCGTCTGGCGGCGGCGGACGTGAGCGCCCCCGCCGTCGCGCTGGGCGTCGGCATCGCGCTGGCGGCCGGCGGCGCCGGGTACTGGGCCCTGGTCGGGCAGCAGGTCACCCAGGCGGTCGTGCTGCTCGTCGTGCTGGGGGTCAGCGCGGGGTGGCTGCCCGGGCGCCCCGACCGTCACGCGCCGATGCGGCCGTTCCTGCGGTTCGGCGGCAACCTCGTGGCGACGGGCCTGGTGGGCTACGTCGCGAACAACGTCGACTCGCTCATCATCGGCACCCGGTTCGGCAGCGGGCCGCTGGGGTACTACAACCGGGCGTACCAGCTGCTCACCACCACGGTCACCCAGCTCCGAGCGCCCATGACGACCGTCGCCCTGCCGGTGCTGTCGACCCTGCAGGACGACGTCCACCGGTTCGGGGACTACGTCCGGCGGGGACAGGTGGTGCTCGGGTACACGCTGGTCGCCGCGATGAGCGTCGCCGTCGGCGCGGCCGAGCCCGTGGTCCGGCTCGCGCTCGGGGCGCAGTGGCTCCCGGTCGTGCCCATCCTCCAGCTGCTGGCGGTCGCCAGCGGCATGCAGACGCTCGCCTACGTGGGCTACTGGGTGTACCTCGCGCGGGGTCTGACGGGCGACCTGCTGCGCTACTCGGTGGCGACCGCGGTGCTGAAGATCACCTGCATCGTCGCCGGCAGCACCTGGGGTCCCGTGGGCGTGGCCGGCGGCATCGCGCTCTCGGCGTCGCTGGAGTGGCCGCTGTCGCTGTGGTGGCTGTCGCGCCGGACCCCGCTGCCGACCCGGGCGCTCGGCCTGGGCGCGATCCGCGTCCTGCTCGTCGGTGTGCTCTCGGGCGTCGCCGTGGGCGTGGTCACGGCGGCCCTGGACCTGGCACCGGTCGCGGAGGTCGCCGCCGCCGCCGGGACCGCCGTCGCCGTCTACGCGGTCGCGACCGCCGTGCCCGCCGTGCGGCGCGACGTGCTCGACGTCGTCCGCGTGCTCGGCTCCGCACGCCACCGGAGGGGACGATGAGCACGGCACCGCAGATGCGACCTGACCTCGCGGGGACGGCGGTCGTGGTGGTCAACTACGGCTCCAGCCACCTGCTGGCCGAGAACCTCGCCGGCACCGACCTCGGCGCCTCCGGCGTCCCGGTGGTCGTCGTCGACAACGTCACGACGCCCGACGAGCGGGTCCGGCTCCGTGCGCTGGCCGGCACCCACGGCTGGACGGTGGTCGAGATGGACCGCAACGTGGGCTTCGGGGCCGGCATGAACGCCGGGGTGGCTCGCGCGCGCGACGCCGGCCACGACGTCTTCCTGCTGCTCAACCCCGACGCGTCGATCCCCGTCGCCGGGCTGGCGACGCTGGTCGACGACGTCCGCCGCGAGCCCCTGACGCTGGTGACACCGACCATCACGCACCCGGACGGCTCGCCGTGGTTCCGGGGCGCCTGGGTCGACGTCCCGCACGGGCGCACCCGGCTCAGCGAGGGCGTCGCGGACCACCCGGACGACGCGTGGCTGGCCGGGACGTGCCTCGTGGTCCACGCCGACCTGTGGGACGCGGTGGGCGGCTTCGACGACGACTACTTCCTGTACTGGGAGGACATCGACCTGTCCTGGCGCTGCCGGACGGCGGGAGGTCGGCTCGCGGTCCGGTCCGACGTCCGGGCGGTGCACAGCGTCGGGGGCACCCAGGCGGCGACGGGCAAGTCCCCGACCTACTACTACTGGAACACCCGCAACCGGCTGCTCTTCGCCGCCCAGCACCTGTCCCGCCGTGACCTGCTGCGGTGGTCGGTACGCACCATCCCCTATGCGCGCGCCGTCCTGCTCCGCGGTGGCCGTCGGCAGCTGCTGCACCCGGTCGCGCCGGTCGGTGCGGTCGTCCGCGGATCCCTCGCCGGGCTGGCGATCGCCGTCCGCGCACTGGCCGGCCGGCCGGTGCGTCCCCGCACGTCCCGAGCCGCCCCCGGTTCGGCCGCGACCGCACGAGAAGGTGCCCCGCAGTGAACTCTCCCGTCCAGCAGTCCCCGTCGACCGAGCCGCTGAGCGAGATCGTGGCGCGTCTCGCGCGGGCGCAGAAGAGCAACCGCGGGGCCCCCGCCTACTCCCGCTGGGTGAACCGCCCGGCCGGCCGGCTGCTGGCGGCGGTGGCGTACCGCCTCGGACGGACGCCCAACCAGGTCACCGCCGTCAGCGCGGCGCTGACGTTCAGCGGCGTCCTGCTCGTCGCCGTCCTCCCGGCGACCGTGCCGACGGGCGTCCTCGTCGCCGCCCTGCTGATGGCCGGTTACGCCTTCGACGCCGCCGACGGGCAGCTCGCCCGCCTGCGGGGCGGGGGCAGCCCGGCCGGCGAGTGGCTCGACCACGTCGTGGACTGCACCAAGTCCGCCAGCATCCACCTGGCGGTCCTGGTGTCCTGGTACCGCTGGTTCGACCTGCCGGACGAGCGGCTGCTGCTGGTCCCGCTGCTGTTCGCGGTGCAGACGTCGGTGTTCTTCTTCGCCGTCATCCTCACCGAGCAGCTGCGCAAGGCGGCCGGCGTGCGCCCCCCGCCGCGGCCCGTCACCGAGACGGCCCCGGCGCTGCGCTCGGTGGTCGTGCTGCCCGCGGACTACGGCTTGCTGTGCGTGCTGTTCGTCCTGCTCGGTGCCCACCCCGTCTTCGTCGTCGCGTACACCGCGCTCGCGGTGGTCAACGTCGGCATCCTGCTGGCCGCCGCCCGCAACTGGTACGGGCAGATGCGGGCGCTGGGCTGAGACTCCCGGGGGACCGGGGCCGCCGCGGTCAGTCCCGGTTCTTCAGCAGCCTGGCCGGCACACCGCCGTAGATGCCGCCGGACGGGTACTCCCCCGCCGTGACCACCGTGCCGGCGGCGATCACGCAGCCGTCGCCGATGTGGGCCCCGTCGAGCACGGTGACCCGGGCGCCGATCCAGCAGTCCGAGCCGACGGTGATCCCGGCATGGGTCACCCCCTGGAGCCGGATGGGCGTGCGCCGGTCGTCGATCCGGTGGTTCTCGGAGTGGAACGACACGAAGTTCCCGATGATCGTGTCGTCACCGATCGAGATGCCGCCCGCGCACCCGTACAGGCTGTCGGTGCCCAGACCGACGTCGCGCCCGACCCGCAGCCCCTTCCCGATCGACCGCAGGCTGCCGGTGCACTCGATCCGGGTGTTGCGCCCGACCGACGTGTTGTCACCGAGGGTCACCCCGTGCGTCGACAGGGCGTCGATGAGGCTCCCGTGCCCCAGCGTCACGCCGGCGCCGAGGCGCAGTCGCCGACGGCACCGGACCCGGACGCCCGCGCCGACGAACGGGGGCTGCGCGCGCAGGGGGAACCGCAGGCGGCCACGCACCCGCATCAGTCCCCGCTCGAGCACCACCGAGGTGAGGTACCCGGCGTCGATCCGGGGGTCGATGCGGTACTCCGCACCCTTGATCCGGCTGATGCGCTCGTTCAGGTACGCGGTCAGCGTCGCCATGGTGCGGTCCCCCCGCCGTCGGTCCACGCCGTTCGGGCGGGTCGCCCCCCCCCCGGACCGGGGGACGCGGGACTCATTATGGACGGGCGCGCAGCTACGGCCGCGGCCTGCCCGGCCGCCCGCTGCCCGGCCGGCCGGCCGGTCGGGGTGCGTCGCCGGGCGGACACGGCACCGGCCCGTCGGGTCGACCGGTGCGGTCGACCCGACGGGCCGGTGGCGGGGTGGTCACCAGCCGCGGGAGATGGTGACGCCGGTGCCGTCGGTGAAGGTGTTGGTGGTGTTGGTGAC
>NZ_CANLTL010000009.1 GCF_947494015.1 uncultured Cellulomonas sp.
GTCCCATTCCGAACCCGGAAGCTAAGCCCCTCAGCGCCGATGGTACTGCACGGGAGACTGTGTGGGAGAGTAGGTCGTCGCCGGACAACCATTCACGAAAAGAGCCACCCCACCCGGGGTGGCTCTTTTCTTTTGCCCCGGGCGCGTGCGGCCTTCGTGACCGGAGCGCGCACACCGCGCCCCCGAGCCGCCCTTTCGCCGACGGCACGCACCCGCCGACGCCACCCATGCCGCCGTCGGCAGCCACCCGCACCGCCGGTCCCCACCCCACCCGTGGCCGACTGCGACGATGTGGACCCATCCACGGCCGTGAACGGGCCACAACGTCACACTCGACCGACTCTCTGCGCCGAGTGCGACGTTGTGGACCACTCGTGGGGCGTGAACGGTCCACAACGACACACCCGAATCCGGCGTGACTGAACCGCGAGCGGGCCGGACGAGGTGCGGCCCCCGACGTGCTGGCTGGCCCGGCTGCTGGCGGCCGCCCGCGAGCCTGTGCCACCGGGAGCTGGGGGCGGATGATGGTGCAGTCGACGCAAACTTGCAGTGAGTGTAAGGTTGTTGTGTGGTGAGTGGTCAGACGGGGGATCCGGCGGGGCTTCGGGAGCGTCAGAAGCGCGCCCGCCGTGAGGCTCTGATCGATGCCGCGCACGGCCTCGTCGAGCGTGAGGGACTGGACGCGGTGACCGTCGAGGCGATCTGCGCCGAGGCCGGCGTGTCGACGCGGACGTTCTTCAACTACTTCGAGTCCAAGGACGACGCCGTGCTCGGGATGGAGCCGGTGCGGCTGGACCCGGCGGTCGCGGAGGCCTTCGCACAGGGCGGTCCCAGCGGCGTCCTGCCCGCGGACCTGCGCGCACTGGCCGGCTCCATCGTCGCCGGCCCGCTGCTGGACCGGGGCCGGATGGCGGCGGCCGTTGCGCTGGCCCACCGCGAGCCCCGCCTGCTGGTCCGTCACGTGGCATGGCTCGAGCAGTACCGCACGGAGCTGGACGGACTGCTGCGCCGCCGACTCGAGGGCGGTGCGGAGGAGCACCTCGTCGAGCTCGCCGGGATGACCCTGATGATGCTGGTCCGCGGCGCGATGTCGCGATGGGAGGTGCACGGGGCGCGCGGCGCGGTGGCGGACCACCTGACGCCCGTGTCGGCCGACCTGCTGCGACTCCTCGGCGCGCCGCCCCCTGGGTCGTCGGCGGACGCGCCGCGTCCTGGCACGACCTGAGCGCCGTTCACCGCTGCGGCAGCCACGCCCCACCGGCCGTCACCTCTGTCCGCGCCGTCTGCGCGGGCGCACCGCCCGGCCGGCGCTCGCCGCCAGTCACGGGTCGAGCACCGAGCCACCACCGCACAGCACCGATGAACGAGGTCCCCCGCATGTCATCCGTCGCCACCTCCACCTCCGGCGCGCCGCCCGCCGAGGGCGCACCCCTCGTCGTGCTGACCCAGCGCACGGTGTGGCTGATCTTCGGCGCGCTCATGGCGAGCATGTTCATGTCCTCGCTCGACCAGTCGATCCTCGGTACCGCGATGCCCACGATCGTGGGCGAGCTGAACGGGCTCGAGCACCAGGGGTGGTTGATGACCGCCTACATCCTGGCCATCGCGATCGTGATGCCCCTGTACGGCAAGTTCGGCGACCTGTGGGGCCGCCGGTACCCGTTCCTGTTCGCCATCGGCCTGTTCACGGTCGCGTCCGTCGGCGCCGGGATGGCGCAGAGCTTCGGTGCGCTCGTCGCCTGGCGCGCCGTGCAGGGGCTGGGCGGCGGGGGACTGATGATCCTGTCGCAGGCGATCATCGCCGACGTCGTGCCCGCCAAGGAGCGCGGGAAGTACATGGGGCCGATGGGTGCCCTGTTCGGGATCTCGGCCGTGATCGGCCCGCTCCTCGGTGGTCTGTTCACCGACCACCTGACCTGGCGCTGGGCGTTCTGGATCAACGTGCCGATCGGCCTCGCGGCGTTCGCGGTCGCGTGGGTGACGCTGCGGCTTCCCAGTCACCGGTCCGGGCGCAGCATCGACGTCGCCGGGATCGTCCTGATGGTGCTGGCCACGTCCGGTCTCATCCTCACCACGAGCTGGGAGTCGTTCAGCGGCGGGGCGGGCTACGACTGGTCCGACCTGCGCCTGATCGCCCTGGTGCTCGTGACGGTCGCCGCCGCCGTCGCGTTCGTCGCGGTGGAGCGCCGTGCCGAGGAGCCGCTGCTGCCGCTGCACCTGTTCAGGAATCCCACCTTCGCGATCGCCACCCTGGTCGGTCTGGTCATCGGCATGGGCATGTTCGCGGCCCTGACGTTCCTGCCGACATTCCTGCAGATGGCCACGGGCGCGGGCGTGACCCAGTCCGGGTTCCTCATGCTGCCGATGATGGCCGGCGTGATGCTGACGTCCATCGGCTCCGGGATCGCGATCACCCGGACCGGCCGGTACCGCAGGTACCCGATCGCGGGGATGGCGATCGCGACGCTGGGCCTGGTGTGGATGACGCAGCTCGACGGCGACGTCTCGATGCTCCTGTTCAGCGCGATGATCTTCGTCCTCGGTGCCGGCCTGGGCCTGGTCATGCAGACGATCGTCCTGGCGGTGCAGAACTCGGTCGACCCGCGCGAGCTGGGCACCGCCACGAGCTCGAACAACTTCTTCCGCGAGATCGGCGCCGCCGTCGGCGTCGCGCTGTTCAGCACGATCTTCACCGGTCGGCTCTCCGACCGGCTCGAGGCGGTGTTCGCCGGCGCGCCGGTGCCGGACGCCGCAGGGGAGGGCGTGTCCTCGCTGACCCCCGCCGTCGTCGACGCGCTGCCGGACGCCCTGCGCGAGGGCGTGGTCGACGCATTCGCCGACGCACTGGCGCCGGCGTTCTGGTACCTCGTCCCGCTGCTCGCTGCCGGCTTCGTCCTCACGCTGTTCCTGCGCGAGGTCGCGCTGTCCGACGTCGCCGGCATGGTGGCGCGCGGTGAGGCGGTCGCCGCACCGGTGACGAGCTCCGCGGTGCCGGTCGGCGCCGCGGTGGAGTCGACGGCCACCGTGACCGGTGACGGCGCCGTGCCGGTGGGCACCGCCGCGGCCGGTGCGCTGTCGCCCACGACGGCTGGGCCGCAGGCCGGCGCCTCGCCCCACGGGGACCCGGGCGACGCGGGCGGTCCGGGTGACCAGGGCGGCACAGGGGGCACGGCGGAGCCCGGCCGCGCCGGTAGCCTGGGGTGATGACCGCGTCCCCCGGCCCCGACGTGCCCGCGAGCCCGGGAGCGCCCGCACCGGGCGCGACGGCCCCCCGGCGGCGCCGGTCGGCACGGCGCCAGTTCGCCGCGACGACCCTGGCCACCGAGGCGTTCGTGGTCCTGTTCGTCACGCTCGTGGCCCTGGGGCTGCGGGTCGCCCCGGCCGGCGCGCTGTGGGCCGCCGGGGGTGGGCTGGCGCTGGTCCTGCTCCTGCTGTCGGGGATGCTGCGCTCGCCGGGCGGGTACCTCGCCGGTTCCCTCGTGCAGATCCCCGTCATCGGCTGCGGTGTGGTGCTGCTGCTGTCGCCGGTGACCGGGTCGGGGTTCGCGGCCACGATCGTCTTCGTGGTGGCGGGCCTGTTCGCGCTGCTGTGGGTGGTCTCCCTGCGGGTCGGGGGACGCATCGACCGTGAGCGTGCGGAGTGGGATGCCGCCCACGCCGACGGCTGAAGCCTGGCGTCCCCGTCCCGGGACCCTCGGTAGGGTCGTGCCCATGACCGACACCCACGCCGCCGTCGAACGCACCCTCGTCCTCGTCAAGCCCGACGGCGTCCGTCGTGGGCTCTCGGGGGAGGTGCTGCGCCGCATCGAGGCGAAGGGGTACGCCCTCGTCGCGGTCGAGCTGCGCACCGCCGACGACGACGTCCTGGCGGCCCACTACGCCGAGCACGAGGGCAAGCCGTTCTACGCCCCGCTCGTGGAGTTCATGAAGTCCGGACCGGTCCTCGCCGTCGTCGCCGAGGGGCAGCGGGTCGTCGAGGGGTTCCGCTCGCTGGCCGGCACGACGGACCCGACCACCGCCGCGCCCGGGACGATCCGCGGTGACCTGGGGCGCGACTGGGGGCTGAAGGTCCAGCAGAACCTGGTGCACGGCTCGGACTCCCCCGAGTCGGCCGCGCGCGAGATCTCGCTCTGGTTCCCCGCGCTCTGAGGCCCGCCGTGCCCGCGGAGACGGGCCCGGCGCGCACGCGCCTCGACCGGCCGCGCGGCGTGAACTCCTAGGCTGCACCCGTGCACCTGAAGACCCTCACCCTGCGCGGGTTCAAGTCGTTCGCCTCGGCGACGACGCTGAGCTTCGAGCCCGGGGTGACGTGCGTCGTCGGTCCGAACGGCTCGGGCAAGTCCAACGTCGTCGACGCCCTCGCCTGGGTGATGGGTGAGCAGGGAGCCAAGTCCCTGCGAGGCGGCAAGATGGAGGACGTCATCTTCGCCGGCACGTCGGGGCGCGCCCCGCTCGGCCGGGCCGAGGTCGCCCTGACCATCGACAACTCCGACGGCGCCCTGCCGATCGAGTACACCGAGGTGACCATCTCGCGGACCCTGTTCCGCAACGGCGGCTCGGAGTACGCCATCAACGGCAGCTCGTGCCGGCTGCTGGACATCCAGGACCTGCTCTCCGACTCGGGCCTCGGCCGGGAGATGCACGTCATCGTCGGGCAGGGCCAGCTCGACGCCGTCCTGCGTGCGACGCCCGAGGAGCGGCGCGGCTTCATCGAGGAGGCCGCCGGGGTCCTCAAGCACCGCAAGCGCAAGGAGCGCGCGCTGCGCAAGCTCGACGCGATGCAGGCCAACCTCACGCGGCTCGCCGACCTGACCACCGAGATCCGCCGACAGCTCGGGCCGCTCGGCAGGCAGGCCGAGGTGGCCCGCCGGGCACAGGTCGTCCAGACCGACCTGCGCGACGCCCGCTCGCGCCTGCTCGCCGACGACCTGGTCCAGCTGACCTCCACCCTCGACCAGGAGCTGGCCGACGAGTCGCTGCTGCGCGCGGCCCGCGACGAGGCCGAGGCCGCGCTCACCGCTGCCCGACGCCGCCTCGGGGACCTCGAGCGCGAGGCGGCCGAGTCCGCCCCCGCACTCTCGGCGGCCAACGAGGTCTGGTACGCCCTGTCGTCGCTGCGCGAGCGGCTGCGGTCGACGTCGACCCTGGCCGCCGAGCGGCTGCGGCTCCTCGGGTCGTCCGGCCCCGCCACCGACCCGGGCCGCGACCCGCAGGACCTCGAGGCGCAGGCCGAACGGGTCCGCGCCGCGGAGGCCGAGCTCGCGGCCGAGGTCGACGTCGCCCGTACCGCGCTCGCGGCGGCGGTGACCGAGCGGGAGGAGGCCGAGGCGGCCGCGCAGGCCGCCGAGCGGACGCTGGCGACGGCGCTGCGCGGGGCCGCCGACCGGCGCGAGGGGCTGGCCCGGCTCGCCGGCCAGGTCGCCGCCCGGCGCAGCCGGGTGGAGGCGACCGAGAGCGAGATCGGCCGCCTGCGCGAGTCCCTGGCCGAGGCGGAGCGTCGTGGCGCGCAGGCCACCAGCGACTTCGCCGCCCTGGAGACGCAGGTCGCCGGCGTGGAGGAGGGCGAGGAGGGCCTGGACGCCGAGCACGAGGCCGCCGCCGACGCCGTCGAGCAGGCCACGGGCGCGGTCGCCGCGATCCGCGAGCGGCTGGCCGCGGCGGACCGTGACCGCGCTGCGGTCGCGTCCCGGATCGAGACCCTCGAGCTGAGCCTGGACCGCAAGGACGGAGCCGGTGCCCTGCTCGGGGCGGACGACCTGGTCGGCACCGTCGGCTCGCTCGCCGCCCTGCTGAGCATCGAGCCCGGGTTCGAGGACGCCATCGCCGCGGCGCTCGGTGCGGTCGCCGACGCGGTCGTCGTGGAGTCCGTCGACGCCGCCGTGGACGCGATCCGGTGGCTGCGCACCGACGACGCGGGACGCGCCGCCCTGGTGGTCGGCGCCCCCGCGGCCGTCCCCACCGACCTGGCCGACGTCCCGGCCGGCGCCCACCGGGCTCGCGACCTGGTCCGGGCGCCCGACAGCGCCCGCAGCGCGGTCGACGCGCTGCTCGTGAACGTGCTCGTGGTCGACGACCTCGCCGCGGCGCGTGCCGTCGTGGCCGGCGAGCCACGCGTCACCGTGGTCACGACGGGCGGCGACCTGCTGTCCGGCGTCCGCGCGTCCGGGGGGTCGGCGACCGCCCCGAGCGTGCTGCACCTGCAGGCCGCGCTGGAGGAAGCGGTCGCGGCTCGCGCCGACGCCGTCGCGCGCGGGGAGCGGGCCCAGTTCGAGCTGACCACCGCCACCCAGGCACTGGCCGAGGCCGAGGCCGCGTACGCCGACACGCTCGACCGGCTCAACCAGTCCGATGCGGCGCTCGCCGCGGTCGCCGAGCAGCTGGGGCACCTGGGCGCCACGGCCCGGGCCGCCCGGGCGGAGGCCGAGCGCGTCCAGCGGTCCCTCGCGGCGGCCACCGAGTCGCTCGCCGTCGACCAGGCCGAGCTGGCCGACCTCGCCGCGCGGCTCGCCGCCGCCGACTCCGCACCCGAGGAGTCCGAGGCGGCGATCGCCGACGGCACCGCGGACCGGGACCGGCTCGCCGGGCTCGCGACAGCCGCGCGCGCACGGGAGACCGAGGCGCGCCTGACCCTGCGCACCAGCGAGGAGCGTGCACGTGCGCTCGCCGGGCGCGCGCAGTCCCTGCAGCGGGCAGCCGCCGCGGAGCGTGAGGCCCGCGAGCGCGCCGCCCGCCGCGAGGCCGCCCGGGCGCGTCAGGCGCGCCGGGCCGAGTCGGTCCGGGTCGGCGCCGACCTGGCGCTGGGCGCCCTGGAGGTGTCGCTGCGCGCTGCGGGCGCCGAGCGGGAGGCCGCCGAGACGGCACGGGCCGAGCGTGAGCGAACCCTGGCGGCGCTGCGCACGGAGGTCGACGGGCTCGCGGCGCGCCTGGCCGAGCTGACCGACGTCGCGCACCGCGACGAGGTGGCCCGCGCCCAGCAGCTGCTGCGGCTGGAGGGCCTGCAGACCCGAGCCGTCGAGGAGCTCGGGCTCGACCCGGCGGTCCTCATGGAGGAGTTCGGGCCGCACCGGGGCGTTCCCGTCGCCGACGCCGACGCCGCCGCTGCCGCCGACGACCCGCCGCCCGAGGTGCCGTACGTGCGCGCCGAGCAGGAGAAGCGTCTGCGGTCCGCCGAACGGACCCTGGCGCAGATGGGCCGGGTCAACCCGCTCGCGCTGGAGGAGTTCGCCGCCCTCGAGGAGCGGCACAAGTTCCTCACCGACCAGCTGGCCGACCTGCGCAAGTCCCGCAGCGACCTGCTGGACATCGTCAAGGAGATCGACGCCCGCGTCGAGCAGGTCTTCGCCGACGCCTACCGGGACACCGCCGCCCAGTTCGACCGGGTGTTCCCGCGGCTGTTCCCCGGCGGCGAGGGACGCCTGGTGCTCACCGAACCCGGCGACATGCTCACCACGGGCATCGAGGTGGAGGCCCGTCCCGCCGGCAAGAAGGTCAAGCGGCTGTCGCTGCTCTCCGGCGGGGAGCGCTCGCTGACCGCGGTCGCGCTGCTGGTGTCGATCTTCAAGGCGCGACCCAGCCCGTTCTACGTCATGGACGAGGTCGAGGCGGCGCTCGACGACGCCAACCTCGGCCGGCTGCTGGAGATCTTCCGCGAGCTGCAGGACGACAGCCAGCTCATCGTCGTCACCCACCAGAAGCGCACCATGGAGATCGCCGACGTGCTCTACGGCGTGACCATGCGCGGCGACGGCGTCACCACGGTGGTCAGCCAGCGCATGCGCGACGACGTCAGCGCGTGACCGACGTCGTCGCCCGACCGACCGACGTGAGAGTGGACACACCCGGGCTGTCGAGCGGTTCGGGCAGCCGGACCGGGCACCGGTCGGCGATACTGGCACCATGGTCACGATGGTCGTCTGGACGTTGGTCGCGCTCGCCGCGGCCGCCCTCGTGCTCGTCATCGCGAGCGTGGCCGAGACGCCCACCGGGGACGGGCGCACCGGCGTCCGCGGGTACCTGCAGGACCTGCGCGCCGGGGTCCGCACGCTGCGGGGTGAGCGCGGTCAGCACGGCCGAGGAGCACGGCAGGCGCGTCGTGCCGCGGACGAGGGCGCAGCGGAGTCGACCCTGGAGGACTTCTTCGCCGCGACCGAGGTCCAGGCGCCCGCGTACGTCGCCGTCGAGGACCTGACGGACACCCTGGCCCGCGCCCGCGAGCGTGCCGCCCGAGGCGTGCACGGGCTCTCGCGCCGCTGACACCGCGCTGACTCCGCGCTGACTGCGGGCTGACTGCGGGCTGACTGCGGGCTGACTGCAGGCTGCGCCGCCGGTCGCCTTCGTACCGCCGGTCTCTCGTCAGCCGTCTCGTCCTGACCGGCTCCGGCCGACGACGCGGCCACGGCTGCGACAATGCCGGGTGTGAACGAGACCCTCGAACTCATCCTGACCTTCGGCCTGCCGGCGCTCGCGGTCGTGGGGACGTCGGCCGGCGTCCTGCTGCGCCGGCGCTCGCGCGGTGAGCGCCCCGCCGACCGCCCGACCGGCCACGCCGTCACCGCGACCCGGCCGCCGGCGTCCGGTGACGTCGACACCGACGACGCCGTGCCGACCGCAGCCGTCGAGCCCACGGTCGACGAGCACCGTCCGCGCGCCCCCCAGCTCGACGTCCCCGAACCGGTCCTCGGGCGCCTGAGCCGGCTGCGGAGCCGCCTCGCCCGCTCGGGGTCGCCGTTCGGCACCCGGTTGCTGTCGGTCCTGTCGCGTGACCACCTCACCGAGGACGACTGGGACGAGATCGAGGAGACCTTGCTGCTCGCCGACGTCGGCGCAGGCCCGACCGGTGAGCTGGTCGACGCCCTGCGGACGCGGGTGCGCGTCGAGGGCGTGCGCGACCCGCTCGAGGTCCGCCTGATCCTGCGCGAACAGCTCATCGAGCTCGTCGACCCGACCCTGGACCGCTCGCTGAACACGGTGCCCACGCTGTCCGAGGACGGCGATCACCAGGTGCCCGCCGTCGTGCTCGTCGTCGGGGTCAACGGCACCGGCAAGACCACCACGGTCGGCAAGCTCGCCCGCGTGCTGGTCGCCGAGGGCAGCTCCGTCGTGCTCGGCGCGGCCGACACCTTCCGCGCGGCGGCGGCCGACCAGCTGACCACCTGGGGCGCGCGGGTCGGCGTGCCCACGGTCCGCTCCGACCGCGACGGCGCCGATCCGGCTGCCGTCGCCTTCGACGCCGTCCGTCAGGGGCGTGAGACCGGAGCCGACGTCGTCCTGGTCGACACCGCCGGGCGGCTGCAGAACAAGGCCGGGCTCATGGACGAGCTCGGCAAGATCCGCCGGGTCATCACCAAGGAGGCCCCGCTCAGCGAGGTGCTCCTCGTGCTCGACGCGACCACCGGGCAGAACGGGCTGAACCAGGCCCGCGTGTTCGCCGAGGTCGCCGGCGTCACCGGCATCGTGCTGACGAAGCTGGACGGCACCGCCAAGGGCGGCATCGTCGTGGCGGTGCAGCGCGAGCTCGGGGTGCCGGTCAAGCTCGTCGGCCTGGGGGAGGGTCCCGACGACCTGGCGCCGTTCGTCCCGGACGACTTCGTCGACGCACTGCTCGGCTGAGCACGACCACGCTGCAACCGCCCGCGGCGAAACACGATGTTTACCTCGGGCGGGCAGTCGTCACGTCGCCGTAACGCCCGGGCGCCTCTTCCCGAAACTGCGGTGCACCAGCCTGTTCCCGATCCGGCCACCAGGCCGACGAGGGGAAGGTGACCAGTATGGAAGATTTCGCGCTCGACACCGGTAACACCGCGTGGATACTGATGGCGTCCTCGCTCGTGCTCCTGATGACGCCGGGCCTGGCGTTCTTCTACGGCGGCATGGTGCGCGGCAAGTCGGTCCTCAACATGATGATGATGAGCTTCGGCGCGATCGGCGTCGTGGGTCTCGTCTGGGTGCTGTGGGGGTACTCCGGCACCTTCGGCAGCGACATCGGCGGCTTCATCGGCAACCCGGTGGAGTACTTCGGCCTGGCGGGCCTGACCGACGACGCGAGCCTCATGGCGGGGTCCGGTGTGCCGGCCCTGGTCGCCGTCGGCTTCCAGGCGACGTTCGCGATCATCACCGTCGCCCTGATCAGCGGTGCCATCGCCGACCGCACCCGGTTCGGGTCGTGGCTCGTCTTCGTGACGATCTGGGTCACGGTCGTCTACGTGCCGATCGCGCACATGGTCTGGGGTGGCGGCCTGCTCGGTGCCGACGGCATCACCAGCGGCCTGTCGACCCCGATCGACTTCGCCGGCGGCACCGTCGTGCACATCAACGCCGGCATCGCCGGGCTCGTGCTCGCCCTGGTGATCGGCAAGCGCCGCGGCTTCGGTCGCGAGCCGATGCGCCCGCACAACCTGCCGTTCGTCATGCTCGGTGCCGCGCTGCTGTGGTTCGGCTGGTTCGGCTTCAACGCCGGCTCGGAGTTCGCGGCGGACGACGTCGCCGGCCGGGCCTGGCTGAACACGCTCGTGGCGACGTGCGCGGCGATGCTCGCCTGGCTCGTCACCGAGAAGTTTCGCGACGGTCACGCGACCTCGCTCGGCGCCGCGTCCGGCGTCGTCGCCGGTCTGGTGGCGATCACCCCCGCCGCGGCCGCGGTGGACACCTTCGGCGCGATCGCGGTCGGTGCGGTCGCGGGCGTGCTGTGCGCCCTCGCCGTCGGCCTGAAGTACAAGCTGGGCTACGACGACTCGCTCGACGTCGTCGGCGTCCACCTCGTGGGTGGGCTGACCGGAACCGTGCTGATCGGCCTGTTCGCCACGGACGCGAACAACGCCTGGTACCCCGACGGCGCGGTGAACGGGCTCTTCTACGGGGGCGGACCGACGCAGCTCGTCACGCAGGTGGTCGTGGCCGTCGTCGCGATGATCTTCTCGGCCGTGGTGACCTACGTCATCGCGATGATCCTCAAGGCCACCATCGGCCTGCGGGTCACCGACGAGGTCGAGGTCAGCGGCGTCGACCTCGCCATCCACGGCGAGACCGCGTACGAGACGCTGGGGGCCGGCGCCCGCCGGACGGGTGTGGACATGACGGGGCGCGGCGAGACCGCGTACGAGACCGGGCACGACGGACTGGGCGACGCCCGGGTGACGACGGAGGCGAAGCGATGACGAAGCTCGTGACGGGGATCATCCAGCCGCACCGGCTGGACGACGTGAAGTCGGCCCTCGAGGCGGCCGGCGTGCGGGGCATGACGGTCAGCGAGGCCAGCGGCTACGGCCGCCAGCGCGGCCACACCGAGGTGTACCGCGGTGCGGAGTACACGGTGGACCTGGTGCCCAAGGTGCGCGTGGAGGTCCTCGTGGAGGACGTCGACGCCCACCTGATCACCCAGGTGATCGTCAAGGCCGCGCAGACCGGCAAGATCGGCGACGGCAAGGTGTGGACCGTCCCGGTGGACGACGTCGCCCGCGTCCGCACCGGCGAGCACGGGACGGACGCGCTGTAGCCCATGGACCCGGAGCGGCTGCCCTCGGGGGGCACGGCGGACGCGACCGACATCGACCAGGAGGTCCCGCAGCCCGGCATCGGGGTGCGGGACCTCCGGTCCGAGCGGCTCGACCTGGCCACGGGGCTGAGCCGGACCGACACCCGGGGCGCCGACCGGCGCGCCGCGGTCGCCGACCTGGTCACGGCGCGGCTCGCGGAGCTGTGGGACGCGGCGACCGCCGACCTGCCCAGCACCGACGGGCTCGCGCTGGGCGCGGTCGGCAGCGTGGGCCGGTGCGACCCGAGCCCGTGCAGCGACCTGGACCTGCTGCTCGTGCACGACGGCCGCGGCCGCAGCCCGCAGGACCTGGCCGGGCTGGCCGAACGGCTCTGGTACCCCATCTGGGACGCCGGCCTGGACCTGGACCACTCGCTCCGCTCGCTCGCGCAGTGCCGCCAGGTGGCCTCCAAGGACCTGCCGGCCGCGGTCGGGCTGCTCGATCTGCGCCCGGTGGCCGGCGACGCCGTCGTGGTGCACCGGGCGAAGTCGGCGCTGCTGACCGACTGGCGGGCCGCCGCCCGGCGACGGCTGCCCGAGCTGCTGTCCTCGACCAAGCACCGGGCCGAGCGCCACGGCGAGCTCGCGTACCTCATCGAGCCCGACCTCAAGGAGGCCCGCGGAGGCATCCGGGACGCGGTGGTGCTCTCCGCGCTCGCGGCCACCTGGCTGACCGACCGGCCGCACGGCTCGGTCGACCACGCCCTGGAGCACCTGCTGGACGTGCGCGACGCGCTGCAGGTGGTGACCCGGCGGCACACCAACCGGCTGCTGCTGGCCGACCAGGACGAGGTGGCCGAGCTGTGCGGCGCCGGGGACGCCGACGACCTGCTCGCCGGGGTCGCCGAGGCCGGACGGGTGATCTCGTACGCGCTGGACACCACCGCCCGCAACGCCCGCCAGGCCCTGCAGCGGCCGCTGACCACGCGTCGCCCCGTGCTCGTCCGGGGACGCCGGGGGGCACCGCGCCTGCGCTCGGTCGGCGAGGACCTCGTCGAGCACGACGGCGAGCTGCTGCTCGGGGTCGAGGCGCGGCCGGCCACCGACCCGCTGGTGTCGCTGCGAGCCGCGGCGACGGCGGCCCGCACCGGGCTGACGCTGTCGCCGGTGACCGTGGCCAGCCTGACCCGCACCCCGCCGCTGCCCGAGCCCTGGCCCGCCGCCGCGCGCGAGTCGTTCCTCCAGCTGCTGTCCACCGGGCGCGCGCAGATCCCGGTGTGGGAGGCGCTGGACCTCGCCGGCGTGGTTACGACCTGGATCCCGGAGTGGGCGGGGGTGCGCAACCGGCCCCAGCGCGCCGTCATCCACCGGCACACCGTCGACCGGCACCTCGTGGAGACCGCCGCCCGCGCCGGCCGGCTGCGCCGCGACGTCGAGCGGCCCGACGTGCTGCTGCTCGCCGCCCTGCTGCACGACATCGGCAAGCGTGCGGGGTCGCGGGACCACTCGGTCGAGGGCGCCCGGCTCGCCGGTCCCGTCCTGGCCCGGATGGGGGTCGGCGCCCACGACGCCGCGGACGTGGTCCGACTGGTGCGCCACCACCTGACCCTGGCCCGGCTGGCCACCACGCAGGACCCGGACGACGACGCCACCCTGGCCGAGCTGCTGGACGCCGTCGACCACCGCGCCGACGTGCTGCGTCTGCTGCGCGCGCTGACCGAGGCCGACGCGTCGGCGGCCGGGCCGACCGCGTGGACCGCGTGGCGGGCGCGGCTGGTCGACGACCTCACCGCGCGCGCGGAGCACGCCCTCGCCGAGGGACCGGCGGACCGGCACGGGTAGGCTGGACGTTCCCGACCGACCAGCGAACGTGAGGATCCTGCGGTGTTCGCGAGCCTGTCCGACCGACTGACGTCGACCTTCAAGAACCTGCGCACCAAGGGGCGGCTGTCCGAGGCGGACATCGACGCCACCGTGCGGGAGATCCGCCGCGCCCTGCTGGACGCCGACGTCGCGGTCACCGTGGTCCGCGCGTTCACCGGGCGGGTGCGCGAGCGGGCGCTGTCCGCGGAGGTCTCCGGCGCGCTGAACCCCGCCCAGCAGGTCGTCAAGATCGTCAACGACGAGCTCGTCGCGATCCTCGGCGGCAACACCCGCCAGCTGCACCTGGCCAAGAACCCGCCGACGGTCATCATGCTGGCCGGCCTGCAGGGCGCCGGGAAGACGACCCTGGCCGGCAAGCTCGCGCTGCACCTGCGCTCGCAGGGCCACACGCCGCTGCTGGTCGCCGCGGACCTGCAGCGGCCCAACGCCGTGACCCAGCTCGCGGTCGTCGCCGAGCGGGCGGGCGTGCCCGTGTTCGCGCCGCACCCCGGCGTCGCGGGCGAGGACGAGGTGCCCACCGGGGACCCGGTCTGGGTGGCCCGCGAGGGCGTGGCGACCGCCCGGGCCCGCCACCACGACGTCGTCATCGTCGACACCGCCGGCCGCCTCGGCGTCGACGCCGAGCTGATGCAGCAGGCCGCAGACATCCGCGACGCCGTGCAGCCGGACGAGACCGTCTTCGTGATCGACGCGATGATCGGCCAGGACGCCGTCGCGACCGCCCAGGCCTTCGCCGACGGCGTCGGGTTCACCGGCGTGGTGCTGTCCAAGCTCGACGGTGACGCGCGCGGTGGCGCGGCGCTGTCGGTCGCCTCGGTCACCGGGCGGCCGATCCTGTTCGCCTCGACCGGTGAGAAGCTCACCGACTTCGAGGTGTTCCACCCCGACCGGATGGCGTCCCGCATCCTCGACATGGGCGACGTCCTGACGCTCATCGAGCAGGCCGAGCGGGCGTTCGACGCCGAGCAGACCGAGGCGATGGCCTCCAAGCTCGCCTCGGGGGAGGGGTTCACGCTCGAGGACTTCCTCGTCCAGATGCAGCAGATCAAGCAGATGGGCTCGATGAAGAAGATGCTCGGCATGCTGCCGGGCATGGGTCAGATGCGTGAGGCGCTGGACAACTTCGACGAGCGCGAGGTCGACCGCATCGAGGCGATCATCCGCTCCATGACCCCGGCCGAGCGCCGCACCCCGAAGATCATCAACGGGTCCCGACGCGCCCGGATCGCCAAGGGGTCGGGCACCACGGCCACCGACGTCAACGGTCTGCTGGAGCGGTTCGGCGCCGCGCAGAAGATGATGGCGCAGATGAGCAAGGGCGGCGGCATGCCCGGGATGCCGGGCATGCCCGGGGTGGGCATGGGCGGCAAGAAGTCCCGCGGCAAGTCCGCCCCGCCGCCGCGCGGCAAGAAGGGCAAGTCCGGCAACCCGGCCAAGCGGGCGGAGCAGGAGCGACTCGCCGCGGAGCGCGCAGTGGCCGGCCAGCGCGCCGCGCAGGGGTCCGCGTTCGGCCTGCCGGCCGCCCAGGACGCCGACCCGTCGTCGCTCGAGTTGCCGGCCGGGCTCGAGAAGTTCCTCGGTCGCTGACCCCGCCGCCCGACACAGGCCGACGACGATGAGCCCGGTCATCCACGTGCGGGGCACCGTCGTGCTCGACGACGACCGCGAGGTCGGCGAGCTGTGGGCGGTGGACGGCCGGGTGACGTTCGAGCGCCCCCGCACCGCCGACGACGTCGTCGTGGTCGACGGCTGGGCGGTGCCCGGGCTGGTCGACGTGCACTGCCACATCGGCCTGGGTGCCGACGGCCCGGTGGACCGGGACACCGCGCGGGCCCAGGCGGTCGCCGACCGCGACGCCGGGACGCTGCTGGTCCGCGACGCGGGGTCGCCCGCGGACACCTCCTGGGTGCACGACCGCGACGACCTGCCCCGGCTCATCCGGTCCGGGCGCCACCTGGCCCGGCCCAAGCGGTACCTGCGCCACTACGGCCGCGAGCTGGCCGACCCGGCCGACCTGCCCGCCGCGGTCGCCGAGGAGGCCGAGCGCGGCGACGGCTGGGTCAAGATCGTCGCGGACTGGATCGACCGCGACCTCGGCCCCGACGGCGACCTGCGCCCGCTGTGGCCCGACGACGTGCTGGTCGAGGCGGTCGCCGTCGCGCACCATCACGGCGCACGGGTCACCGCGCACACCTTCGCCGCCGAGGCCGTCCCCGGGCTGCTCGCCGCGGGGGTCGACTGCCTCGAGCACGGGACCGGGCTCACCCCCGAGGGCATCGAGGAGGTCGCCCGCCGCGGCATCCCGGTCACCGCCACGCTGCTGCAGGTCGGGCAGTTCGACGCGATCGCCGACGCCGCGCACCGCTACCCGGTCTACGCCGACCGGATGCGCCGGATGCACGCCCGCCGCTACCAGCACGTGCGCGACCTGCACGACGCCGGCGTGCGCGTGCTCGTGGGCACCGACGCCGGCGGCACCATCGAGCACGGCCGCATCGCCGCCGAGGTCGCCGAGCTCGTGCGAGCCGGCATCCCCGACGCCGACGTCGTCGCCGCCGCGAGCTGGCGCACCCGGGACTGGCTGGGCGCGCCCGGGCTCGCGGAGGGCGCCAGCGCCGACCTCGTCGTGTACGGGGCGGACCCACGGGTCGACGCGCGCGTGCTCGCCGACCCGCTCGCCGTCGTCCTGCGCGGCGCCGTCGTGGGCGGCCGGTAGCAGGCCGGCCGGTCGCGGCGGCGTGACGCACGCCGTGTTGGGAGCCCGGCGTCCGTCTGGCACAATGGCGGGCTGTACTCGGTGCGCGGACCCTCTAGCCGCGCTCGGAGTCCCTCGGCCGGGCTGCGACCTGCCCCCACGGGAACGCACCCTCGGCCACCTCAGCTCACATCCAGGAGAAGACCACACCGTGGCCACCAAGATCCGTCTGAAGCGCATGGGCAAGATCCGTCAGCCCTACTACCGCGTCGTCGTCGCCGACTCCCGCACCAAGCGGGACGGTCGCGCCATCGAGGAGATCGGCAAGTACCACCCCACCGAGGAGCCGTCCCTCATCGACATCAACTCCGAGCGCGCGCAGTACTGGCTCGGCGTCGGGGCGCAGCCGACCGAGCAGGTCATGGCCCTGCTCAAGGTGACCGGGGACTGGCAGAAGTTCAAGGGCCTGCCGGGCGCCGAGGGCACCCTGCGGGTCAAGGGCGAGAAGGTCGACCCGGCCGCGGCCATCGAGGCCGCCGCCGCCGACGCCGAGAAGGTCAAGGCGCGCGCGGCCGAGAAGAAGGCCGCGGCCCCGGCCGCCGAGCCCGAGAGCGACACCGCGGACGAGCAGGCCTGATGCTCGCCGACGCGCTCGAGCACCTGGTGCGCGGCATCGTGGACCACCCGGACGACGTCCAGGTGAGCACGAAGTCGCTGCGCCGCGGTGAGGTGCTCGAGGTCCGGGTGCACCCCGAGGACCTCGGGCGCGTCATCGGTCGCGGCGGGCGCACCGCGCGCGCGCTGCGCACGGTGGTCGGCGCGCTGTCCACGGACGGCACCGTGCGCGTCGACGTCGTCGACGTCGACCGGCGCTGACCCGCTCTGCACCTCCTCCAGGCCCGGCCCCCGATGCGGGGGCCGGGCCTGAGGTCGTCCACCCCAGACCCGTCCCGGAGGAAGCCACCATGCAGCTGACCGTCGCCCGGATCGGCCGCGCCCACGGGCTGCGCGGCGAGGTCGCACTCGACCTGCGCACCGACAGCCCTGAGGAGCGGCTCGCCGTCGGACAGGTGCTGGCGACCGAGCCGGCAGCCGCCGGACCGCTGACCGTCGCTGGAACCCGGTCCCAGCACGGGCGCTGGTTCGCGAGCTTCGCCGAGGCGCGGGACCGGACCGCCGCCGAGGCGCTGCAGGGCGTCGAGCTGGTGGTGGACGCGGACGCCGACGACGACGAGGACGCCTGGTACCCGCACGAGCTGGCCGGGCTGCGCGCGGAGCTCGCCGACGGCACGGTCGTGGGCCGGATCGACGGACTGGAGCACCTGCCCGCGCACGACGTCCTGGTGCTCGTCGAGGCCGGCTCCGGTGCCCGGACGCTCGTGCCGTTCGTGCGGGCCATCGTGCCGGTCGTGGACGTGCCCGGTGGGCGGGTCGTCCTCGACCCGCCCGGCGGCCTGCTGGCGTCCGACGTGGAGAACCTCGTCGTCTCCCCGGAGACCGGGGGCGCCGACGTGTCCGACGACCCGGACGGGGACGAGCACGGGGGCGGTCCAGCGAGCGCCGGCGGTCGGGACTGACGTGCGCATCGACGTCCTGACGATCTTCCCCGACTACCTGGCGCCGCTCGAGCTGTCCCTGGTGGGCAAGGCGCGGGCCTCGGGGCTGCTGGACGTGCGGGTGCACGACCTGCGGGGCTGGACCACGGACCGGCACCGTACGGTCGACGACACGCCCTTCGGCGGCGGCGCCGGGATGGTCATGCGACCCGACGTGTGGGGCGCCGCGCTGGACGAGGTGCTCGACCCGGGTGCGCACCTGCTGGTGCCGACGCCGTCCGGCGCGCCGCTGACCCAGCGCACGGCCGAGGCGCTCGCGGGCGAGCAGCACCTCGTCGTGGCGTGCGGCCGGTACGAGGGCATCGACGCGCGCGTGGTCGAGCACTACCGCGCGCGCGAGGACCTGCGGGTCACCGAGCTGTCGCTGGGGGACTACGTGCTCAACGGCGGCGAGGTCGCGGCGCTGGTCGTCGTCGAGGCCGTCGCCCGGCTGCTGCCGGGGGTCGTCGGGAACCCGCACTCGCTGGTCGAGGAGTCGCACGGGGCGGCGGGGCTGCTCGAGTACCCGGTGTACACCAAGCCGCCGACGTGGGCGGGGCTCGACGTCCCCGAGGTGCTGACGTCCGGCCACCATGCCCGGGTCGAGCGGTGGCGCCGGGACCAGGCCCTGCGCCGGACGTCCGCCCGCCGCCCCGACCTGGTCGCCGCGCTCGCGCCCGAGGGCCTGGACCGGCACGACGTCGCCCTGCTCGCCGAGCTCGGCTGGGTCGTGGACGCCACCGGGGTCCACCGGCAGGGCTGATCGGCGGGTGGCCCGCTGGTGACCGGGCTCATACCGGCCGCCGCCGGTGCGGGCCGGTGCCGGGCCCCCGGTGTGGCAGACTGGTCGGTCGGTGTGCGCCGGCCGACGTCCCTGCCACAGGGGGGACGACAGGGCCGCGGGGCGCACACACCCGAACCACCGCCCATGGGCGCCGCGCGGCGCCCATCGACAACGCGGCTGACCTGTGGCAGCGCGAGGAAGCGACACATCCCATGCACACGCTCGACTCCGTCGACGCAGCATCGCTGCGCACCGACATCCCGGCGTTCCGCCCCGGGGACACGCTCAAGGTCAACGTCAAGGTCGTCGAGGGCAACCGGTCCCGCATCCAGGTCTTCCAGGGCGCCGTCATCTCGCGCACTGGCGGGGGCGTCCGCGAGACGTTCACCGTCCGCAAGGTCAGCTTCGGCGTCGGCGTCGAGCGCACCTTCCCCGTGCACTCCCCGACGCTGGAGTCCATCGAGGTCCTGACCCGCGGTGACGTGCGCCGCGCGAAGCTGTACTACCTGCGCAAGCTGCGCGGCAAGAAGGCCAAGATCAAGGAGAAGCGCGACAACGTCCCGGCCGGCAAGTAGTCGCCAGCCGCGCGCGCTCCACGACGGGCGGTCACCCCTGCGGGGGTGGCCGCCCGTCGGCGTCCCGGCACGTCGGCCCTCGCCGATCGGCTCGCCGCTCGGCTCGCCGGGCTCGCCGGGCGGTGCCGCCGGTGGGCGGTTAGGCCACCACCGCACGTCGATGGCACAGTGAGGGGGTGAGGGACCAGCCGCCGCCCGTGCCGGACACCAGCCGGGACGAGCCCACCGACCCCGGTGACGTGGTCGTCCCCGACGCACCGGCGGGCCGTGACGGCGTCGGTGCGCGCACCTCGCCGGAGCCCTCCGCCGACGGCGTGAGCGTGGCCGGCCCCCCCGGGGCCACCGTGGCCGCGGACCCCGACGACGTCGACGGCGCCGTGGTGGCGGACCGGGGCGAGGGTGCACGCGGCGCCCGGGACGGGTACGCGTCGGGTGTCGCGCTGCTCAAGGAGACCGTGATCATCCTGGTCAGCGCCCTGGTGCTGTCCCTGATCATCAAGACGTTCCTCTTCCAGGCGTTCTTCATCCCGAGCGCGTCGATGCGCGACACCCTCATCGAGGGGGACCGGGTGCTCGTCACCAAGCTCGCGCCGGGGCCGTTCGACGTCAGCCGCGGCGACATCGTGGTGTTCAAGGACCCGGGCGGCTGGCTGCCGCCGGTCGTGCCGACGGAGCAGTCCGCTCTGCGGGACCGGGTGACCTCGGTGCTGACCTACGTCGGGCTGCTGCCGCAGGACTCCGGTGAGCACCTGATCAAGCGCGTCATCGGCCTTCCCGGTGACCGGGTGGCGTCCGACGGCGAGGGTGGTCCGGTCACCGTCAACGGCGTCCCGATCGACGAGCCGTACCTGCGTCCGTCGTCGGTCCCCAGCGAGGTGCCGTTCGAAGTCGTCGTGCCCGAGGGCGCCGTATGGGTGATGGGCGACAACCGGCAGAACTCCCAGGACTCGCGCTACCACCTGGGGGACCCGGGCGGTGGCGCCGTGCCGATGGACAACGTCGTCGGCGTCGCCTTCACGACGGTCTGGCCGCTGGACCGGGCCACCCTCCTGCGCAACCCCGGGGCGACCTTCGAGGCCGTCCCCGACGCCGGGTGACCGTGACGACGGGGACCGCGCGAGCCCGGCGTGCCACGTCGGACCGGGCCGGGCAGCAGCGCGCCACGCCCGCCACGCGCACCCCGCCGGGACGGTCCACGGTCCCCGGCCTGCGGGTCGAGAAGCGGCTGCTGCGATCCGGGCACACCCTGCTCGGCGCGTGCGACGAGGTGGGCCGCGGCGCCCTGGGGGGTCCGGTGACCGTGGGCATCGTGCTGGTGGACGCCAGCGTCCAGCGTCCGCTGGCCGGCGTGCGGGACAGCAAGCTGCTCACGCCCGCGGCGCGGGTCGCGCTCGTGCCGCGCATCCGGCGGTGGGTGGTCGGGCACGCCGTCGGGCACGCGACCGCCGAGGAGATCGACGAGCACGGCATCATCGCGGGGCTGCGGATGGCCGGGCACCGGGCGCTGGCCGCCCTGCCGGCCCGGCCCGACGTCGTCCTGCTCGACGGCAACCACGACTGGCTGTCCAGCCCACGCCGGCCCACGCTGTTCGACGGCACCCCGCTCGCCGAGCCGGCGCCGCCCCGCGTGGCCACCATGATCAAGGCCGACCTGCAGTGCGCGTCGGTCGCGGCCGCGAGCGTGCTGGCCAAGACCGAGCGCGACGCCCTCATGGTGCGGCTCGCGGGCCAGCACCCCGGGTACGGGTGGGAGGAGAACAAGGGGTACTCCACCGCCGGGCACGTCGAGGCGCTGCGCCGGCTGGGCCCGTGCGTCCACCACCGGCAGAGCTGGCGGCTGCCCGAGCTGGCGACGCCGGACTGCGACGGGCTGTGGGACGACGGGACGCGTCCCGTCGTCCCGGACCTCGCGGGCGGCGCGGTAGCGAAGGTGGGGCCGACCGACCCGACTGCGGACCCGGTTGCCGACGCCGACCTGGATGCCGAGCCGGTGGCCGAGCCGGGCGTGGGCCGGGGCATGGGGCTGGACGTCGCACGGGGCGCCGGTGGTGGTCGGGACGCGGCCGACGGTCGGTGACCGTCGGCCGGCGCCGATGGTCCATGATGGTCCGGTGAGCGCCGAGGACCTCGAGAACTACGAGACCGACATGGAGCTCGCGCTCTACCGCGAGTACCGCGACGTGGTCGGCCTGTTCGCGTACGTCGTGGAGACCGAGCGGCGGTTCTACCTCGCCAACCAGGTCGACCTGCAGGTGCGGTCCGCCGCGGGCGAGGTCTACTTCGAGCTGCGGCTGGGCGACGCCTGGGTGTGGGACGTGTACCGGTCGGCGCGCTTCGTGAAGTCGGTGCGGGTCGTCACCTTCAAGGACGTCAACGTCGAGGAGCTCGCCAAGGCCGAGCTGGACCTGTCCGGCGGGAGCGCGTTCCGCGGCTGACGGGACCACCGTCCCGGCACGAGGTCCGAGCCGGCGGCGTCCGGCAGCGGCCGCACCCCCGGCCCTGTGACGGGCCCGGCCGTCCACACCGCGCACCGCGACGCCCGCACGCCCGGCGGGCTCCGACCCACGCTGTGGGCGGAGGTGGTCACGTGCGGGCGAAGGACGCAGTGGGGCGCTACGGCGAGAACGTCGCGACGCGGTTCGTGCAGGACGCCGGGTGGCAGGTCCTGGACCGCAACTGGCGCGGGACCGGCGGCGAGCTCGACATCGTCGCGCTCGACGGCACGGCGCTGGTCACCGTCGAGGTCAAGACCCGCCGTGGCGTCGGGTTCGGGCACCCGGCCGAGGCGGTCACCGATCGCAAGGTCGCCCGGCTGCGGCGGCTGACCGCGCAGTGGGTCGCGACGCACGAGGTGCGGCCGCGCTCGATCCGCATCGACGTGATCGCCGTCCTGGTGCCGCGCAGCGGTGCGGCCCAGGTCGAGCACCTGGTCGGGATCCTGTGACGGGGCTCGGACGGACCCTCGCGGTCAGCCTGCTGGGGATGTCCGGCCATCTCGTCGAGGTCGAGGCCCACCTGGCCGCGTCCGTGCCGGGCTTCACCCTGGTGGGCCTGCCGGACACCGCCCTGGCCGAGTCGCGGGACCGGGTGCGGGCCGCGGTGACCTCGTCGGGTCTGGGCTGGCCGCAGCGGCGCATCACGGTGAACCTCTCCCCGGCGTCCCTGCCCAAGGCGGGATCGGGGTTCGACCTCGCGATCGCGGTCGCGATGCTCGCCGGTGCCGGGGTGCTCGACCCCGCGCGGGCCGCCCCGGTCGTCCACCTCGGCGAGCTCGGCCTCGACGGTCGGCTGCGGGCGGTCCGGGGTGTGCTCCCGGCGGTCGCCGCCGCCGTCGCCACCGGCCACGTCCGGGTGGTGGTCCCGGCGGCCAACGCGGCCGAGGCCCGGCTGGTACCCGGCGCGCAGGTCCTCGCCGCCGAGAACCTGGCCGAGGTCGCCTGGCGGCTCGGCGCCGACATCCCCGAGCCGGCCGCCGTCGTGCCCACGCTCGCGCCCGCCGTCCCGGCGCCGCGGGCGGCGCCGCCGGACCTGAGCGACGTGCTCGGCCAGCACGAGGCGCGCGCCGCGCTGGAGGTCGCCGCGGCGGGTGGGCACCACCTGCTCATGGTGGGACCACCCGGTGCCGGCAAGACCATGCTCGCGGCGCGGCTGCCGGGCCTGCTGCCCGACCTCGACGAGGAGGAGGCCGTGGAGGTGACCGCGGTGCACTCCGTCGCGGGCACGTTCGACCCGGCCGGCGGGCTGCTGCGCCGCCCACCCTTCGAGGACCCGCACCACACGGCGACGGCGGCCGCCGTGATCGGCGGCGGGTCCGGCGTGCCGCGACCCGGGGCCGCGTCACGCGCGCACCGCGGGGTGCTGTTCATGGACGAGGCCCCCGAGTTCTCCCCGGGCGTGCTGCAGACCCTGCGGCAGCCGCTCGAGCACGGCGAGCTCGTCATCCAGCGCGCGGGCGGGTCCGCGCGCTACCCCGCCCGGTTCCAGCTCGTCCTGGCCGCCAACCCGTGCCCGTGCGGCAAGGCCGTCGGCAAGGGGCTGGACTGCGTGTGCCCGCCGATCACCCGGCGCCGGTACTGGTCGCGGCTGTCCGGCCCGTTGCTCGACCGGGTGGACCTCCAGGTCGAGGTGCACGCCGCCTCACGGGCCCAGCTGGACGGTGCGCCGCAGGGCGAGAGCACGGCGGCCGTGGCGGCCCGGGTGCTCGCGGCGCGTCGCCGCCAGGCGGACCGGCTCGCCGGCACGCCGTGGCGCACCAACGCCGAGGTCCCCGGCCACTGGATGCGTGCCGCCCTGCGCGGTGACCCGTCGCTGTTCACCGAGCTCGACCGGGCGCTGGACCGCGGTGTGCTGAGCCTGCGCGGCGTCGACCGGGTGCTCCGCGTCGCCTGGACGCTCGCGGACCTGGCCGGCCGCGCGGCTCCCGGGCGCGCCGACATCGGGCAGGGGCTTCTGCTGCGCACCCGTGGGCAGGCGGGAGCATGAGCGCGGCGCCCGCGGCTGCGTCCTGGCTGCACGACGAGCGATGCGCTCGCGCGGCGTGGAGCAGGCTCGCCGAGCCCGGCGACACCGCGGCCGGCACCCTGATCGGGCTGCTGGGCGCCGGCGACGCGCTGGCGTGGGTCGCGGACGTCGTCGCGGACGGCGTCGCGGGCAACGGCGTCGCGGGCAACGGCGTCGCGGGCGGTGGCGGGACACGGGCAGCGGCGCACGGCCGTGCGCCGTACCCCGGGGCCGCGACCGCGGTGCCCGACCTGCCCGGTCGGCATCTCGCCCCTCTGGCCAGCAGGTGCGGCCCGCTGGACGCGGCTGCCCGACGCCGGCTGGCCGCCGCGGTGGTGCGGTGGGCGGTGCGCTGGCCGGGCCTGGACCCGCGCCGGGACCTGGACGCCCTGGACGCGTTGGGCGGCACCCTCCTGCACCCGGGCGTGCCCGCCTGGCCGACCGGTGTCGACGACCTCGGCCCGGCCGCGCCGCCGTGCCTGTGGGTCCGGGGGAACGGACAGCTCGGGTCGCTGGTGCACCGCTCCGTCGCCCTGGTGGGCGCCCGGGCGTCGACCGCGTACGGCGACCACGTCGCCACCGAGCTCGCCGTCGGGCTGGCCGACCGTCGCTTCACGGTCGTCTCGGGCGGCGCCTACGGGATCGACGCCGCGGCCCACCGGGGGTCGGTCGTGGCCCGTGCACCGACGGTCGTGCTGCTCGCCGGAGGGGTCGACCGTCCGTACCCGGCCGGCAACGCGGGGCTCCTGAGAGCGGTGGTCGGGGCCGGCGGCGCGGTGGTGAGCGAGGTGCCGCCCGGAAGCGTCCCGAGCCGCACCCGGTTCCTGCTGCGCAACCGGCTGATCGCGGCCGCGAGCCGCGCCACGGTCGTGGTGGAGGCCGCGTGGCGATCGGGAGCGCTCAGCACCGCGGGCCATGCCGTCACCATGCTGCGTCCGGTCGGCGCGGTGCCCGGCCCGGTGACGTCGATGGCGTCCGCGGGGTGCCACCGGCTGCTGCGCGACGGCTCGGCGGTGTGCGTGACGGACGCCGCCGAGGTCGCGGAGCTCGCGGGGGAGCTGGGCGCGGACCTCGCGCCGCCACGCCCGGGACCCAGCGCGGACGTCGACGGCCTGGGGGCCGAGGCCCGCCGTGTCCTCGACGCGCTGCCCGTCACCCGACCGGCACCCGTGGCGTCGGTCGCCCGTGCGGCGGGTCTGGGCGAGCACGACGTGCGGGGTGCGCTGGGTCTGCTCGAGCTGGAGGGGCTGGCGACGCGCGAGGCGGGTGGGTGGCGTCGCGTGCGCCGCGCGGCAGGGGGCGGGCCCTGAGCGGCTCGGCGCCGGGCGGGGCCCGCCGACGAGTCTTCCCGGCGGGGGCGCCGCCGCTCGGCGAGGGGTCGGTGGGGCCCGGGCGGCGGGCCGGTTCGACCGCGTGGTGGTCGCGACGTACGGTGACGTTCGTCACGACGGGCGTCACACACGGGGGACGGGGGATG
The DNA here is from genome assembly GCF_947494015.1 of uncultured Cellulomonas sp. Classification (GTDB taxonomy): domain Bacteria; phylum Actinomycetota; class Actinomycetes; order Actinomycetales; family Cellulomonadaceae; genus Pengzhenrongella. The sequence goes on from NZ_CANLTL010000009.1 coordinate 24,981, forward strand.
CAGATGCGCCGAGCGGCGCAGGCAGCTGGTGCCCCGGCGACCCATGCGGCGGTGGACGTCCCCGTGGGCCCGTCGGCGAACCTCTCCGTGGGCGAGTCGGGGGAGCGACCGGCGGGCACCCCTGCGGGTGGGCCGGGGGAGCGACGGGCAGGCGCCGCCGCGAGGCCGTCCGAGGACCCCCCCGGGGACGCGCCGTCGGCCGGGCACGCCACGGGGCCGACGACCGGACCGGCCGTCGACGCGCCGAGCGCCCACGGGGACAGCCTCGACGCGTTCGCCGGGCACCTCGCCCTGCAGCGCGGGCTGTCGGCGCACACCGTCCGGGCCTACGTGGGGGACGTGGGCCACCTGCTGCAGTTCGCCGCGGCGCACGGCCGTCGGGGCGTCGACGACGTCGACCTGCCGATGCTGCGGGAGTGGCTCGCGGCGATGGTCGCCGCCGACCTCAGCCGGGCGACGCTGGCCCGGCGGGCCGCAGCGGTCCGGGCGTTCTTCGCCTGGGCGCTGCGCACCGGCCGGGTCACCCACGACCCGGCCCTGCGCCTGGCCTCCGCCCGGATCCCGGCCGCCCTGCCCACCGTGCTCGACGTCGAGCCGGTCGCCCGGATGCTCGAGGTCGCCCGGGTCCGCGCCGACGACGGCGACCCCCTGCACCTGCGCGACTGGTCGGCGCTGGAGCTGCTGTACGCGACCGGGGCCCGGGTGGGCGAGGTGGCCGGCGCCGACGTGGACGACGCCGACCTGGTGCAGCGGACACTGCGGGTGATGGGCAAGGGGGGCAAGGAGCGGGTGGTGCCGTTCGGCGTCCCGGCGGCCCGGGCGCTCGCCGCCTGGCTGGGCACGGGCCGCCCGGCGCTCGCGGTCGACGGCTCCGGGTCGGCGCTCTACCTCGGCCGGCGGGGCCGGCGGGTGGACCAGCGCCAGCTGCGCGAGGCCTCGCACGCCGTGGCACGGCTGGCCGGCGTGACCGACGTCGCGCCGCACGCGCTGCGGCACAGCGCGGCGACCCATCTCCTCGGCGGCGGGTCCGACCTGCGCAGCGTGCAGGAGGTGCTCGGTCACGCCAGCCTGGCGACCACCCAGCGCTACACGCACGTGTCCGCCGACCGGCTGCGCGACTCGTTCCGCCAGGCGCACCCTCGCGCATGAGCACCACGGAAAGACCGCACGGCCCAGGTGGTGGCGCCCCCGCGTCCGCTGCGCCCTCCCACCCGCCGTCGGTCGGCGGACCCGCGCAGGGTGGGACCGGGCTGCCCGAACCACGCCCACCGCAGCACACGATCGTGTTCGAGGACGACGAGATCGTCGCGGACGTGGTCGCCGAGGTGGAGGCGGTCATCGAGCACGTCGACGACGACCTCGACGTCGACCTGGACCTGTCCGTCTCGCCCGTGGCGGACCTGATCAGCACCACGTGGGACGTCTACAAGCGCACCGGGGACCGCTCCCAGCGTGACCGGCTGATCCTGCACTACGCGCCGCTGGTGACGGCGGTCGCCGGTCGCGTCGGCATGCGGCTGCCGAGCAGCGTGGAGCACGCCGACCTGGTGTCGTCCGGCATGTTCGGCCTCATCGACGCCATCGAGAAGTACGAGCCGGGTCGAGCGGTCCGGTTCCAGACCTACGCCGGCGCCCGGATCCGCGGCGCCATCATCGACGAGCTGCGCTCCACCGACTGGATCCCGCGCTCCGTGCGGAGCAAGGCCCGCGCCGTCGACCGGGCGTACGCGGAGCTCGAGGCCGAGCTGCGCCGGACGCCGACCGAGGGCGAGGTCGCGGGCCGGCTGGGCATGGGCACCGGTGAGCTGCGGTCGGTGTTCGCGCAGATCGCGACCGTCAACGTCGCCGCACTCGACGAGCTGCTCGGCGGGGAGCGGGGGGACTCGCTCTCCCTCGGCGACACCCTGCAGGACGAGCGCACCCCGGATCCGGCCGGCTCGTTCGAGACGCGGGAGACCAAGCACCTGCTGGCCCGGGCGATCGAGCAGCTCGGCGAGCGGGAGAAGATCGTGCTCGTCCTGTACTACTACGAGAACATGACCCTCGGCGAGATCGGCCGGGTGCTCGGGGTCACCGAGTCGCGCATCTCCCAGCTGCACAGCACCGCCATGCTCCGGCTGCGCGCCACCCTCGCAGCCTCCGAGCGCGACTGACCGGCTGACGTGCTGCACGTCCCGCGCCCCGGACGCCGAGGCCGCGCCGTCCCGCCCGTCAGCGCTCGGGCAGCAGCACGATCGGCCCACGGCCGGTCACCCACCGCATCGGGTCGAGGTACGACTCGCCTCGCCGCAGACCCCAGTGCAGGCACGTGGCCGGCGCGCAGTGCCCCGCGGCCTGGCTCACCGAGCCCACCACCTGACCCTGCACGACCCGTTGGCCGAGCCCCACGCTCCAGCGCACCGGCTCGAGGCTGGACCGCAGGCCGTCGTCGTGGGTCACCGTGACCACCCCGCGGTCCACGACCGTCCCGGCGAAGGTGACGACCCCGCCCTGCGGTGCCCGGACCGTCTGCCCCGGGTCGGCTGCCAGGTCCACGCCCCGGTGGCCGGCGGCCCACGGCTGCGGCGGACCGTCGAAGTCGCGCACCACCACGAGCGGTGCGTCGAGCGGGGGCGCGTATGCGCGGGCAGGAACGGCGCCCGGTGCCCCCGGAAGGCTGCCGTCGTCCGCCGATCCCGCACCCTCGGGCGTCGTCGCGCCTCGCGCAGCGACGACGCCGCCCGGCGGTGCGCCGGACCTGGGCCCGGCCACCAGGCCGACCGCGCTCACCGAGACGCCCACCGCCACCGCCGCCACGACCGCTGCTGCCCGCATCACGACGCCCACCGTCCGCCGCGGCGAGGCCGGTCCGGGACCTCGGGCCGCGGACCCTGTGGACGCGGGCGGACGTCACGGTGCCGGAGGTCGGCCGGGCAGCGGGACGACCGCGGGGGTCGGGTACAGTGGGGGACGCGACCGGCCTGCGCCGGTCGACTTCGCGCGCCCTTCTCCTGTCGCAGCATCCCCGGACCGGTGTCCGAGGAGCGACGGGACGCCGCGCTGACAGCGGTCCGGCCCCGTGCCGGCGTCAGCACGGATGGGCGCCAGGGGCGCCGACCACCCGGCCGGCGCCGACAACCGAGATGCGGGTCCGCCGGACCCGCCTGCACTGTGTGCGCACGCCACTGCGTGCGCCGAGAGGACGTGCCATGGCCGTCGTGACCATGCGCCAGCTGCTCGAGAGCGGTGTCCACTTCGGGCACCAGACCCGTCGCTGGAACCCCAAGATGAAGCGCTTCATCTTCACCGAGCGCAACGGCATCTACATCGTCGACCTGCAGCAGTCGCTGTCGTACATCGACAACGCGTACAACTTCGTCAAGGAGACGGTCGCCCACGGCGGCACCATCCTCTTCGTCGGCACGAAGAAGCAGGCGCAGGAGCCGGTCGCCGAGCAGGCCGCCCGCGTCGGCATGCCGTACGTGAACCAGCGCTGGCTCGGTGGGATGCTCACCAACTTCACCACGGTCAACAAGCGGCTCCAGCGTCTCAAGGAGCTCGAGCAGATCGACTTCGACGACGTCGCGGGCTCCTCCTTCACCAAGAAGGAGCTGCTGATCATGCGGCGCGAGCGTGACAAGCTCGCCAAGACCCTGGGCGGCATCCGCGACATGGGCCGCGTGCCCTCCGCCGTGTGGATCGTCGACACGAACAAGGAGCACCTCGCCGTCGACGAGGCGCGCAAGCTCAACATCCCGATCGTCGCGATCCTCGACACGAACTGCGACCCGGACGTCGTCGACTACAAGATCCCGGGCAACGACGACGCGATCCGCGCCGTCACCCTGCTGACCCGGGTGATCGCCGACGCCGTCGCCGAGGGCCTCATGCAGCGTCACTCCGGCAAGTCCGCCGGTGCGGACGCCGCTGCGGAGCCGCTCGCCGAGTGGGAGCGCGAGCTGCTCGCCGGCTCCGAGGCCGAGCTGTCCTCGCCGTCCGCCGTCGAGGCGCCGGTCGACACCAACCCGGGCACCGACTCCGCCGAGTCCGTCGTCAACGCCACCCAGACCCCGGAGCCGGCGGTCGTCGACGACCTGACCGAGACCCAGCCCGGCCAGCCGGGTCCGGCCGAGGTCGCCACCACCCCGGGTCAGGACGCGGCCCCCGCCGTCGACGCCGCGGCCGCCGCCGCGGAGCCGGAGATCGCCGCCGCGCAGAGCACGGACGCCCCCGAGCAGGCCTGAGACACCGCCTGCCCAACTCATCTGACGACGTAAGGACACGGACCTATGGCGAACTACACCGCCGCTGACATCAAGGCGCTCCGCGAGCGCACCGGTGCCGGGATGCTCGACGTCAAGAAGGCGCTCGACGAGGCCGAGGGCGACTCCGCCAAGGCGCTGGAGATCATCCGCGTCAAGGGCCTCAAGGGCGTGAGCAAGCGCGAGGGCCGTGCGGCCTCCGACGGCCTCGTCGCCGCCGACGTCTCGGCGTCCGGCGACGGCCAGGTCGGCGTCCTGGTGGAGATCAACTCCGAGACCGACTTCGTGGCCAAGAACGACACGTTCCTGGCGCTGGCGGACAAGGTCCTGGGCGCAGCCGTCGCGACGGGCGCGGCCGACGCCGCCGAGCTCGCCGCCGCCGCGGTCGACGGCGGCACGCTGCAGTCGGTCGTGGACGAGACCGCCGCGACGCTCGGCGAGAAGATCGTCGTGCGCCGGGTGGCCCGCGTCACCGGCGAGAACGTCGCGACGTACCTGCACAAGGTGAACAAGGACCTGCCCCCGCAGGTCGGGGTCCTCGTCGCCTCGGACGCCAAGGCGGCCGGCGTGGCCAAGGACATCGCGATGCACATCGCGGCGTACTCCCCGACCTACCTCACGCGCGAGGACGTCCCCGCCGACGTCGTCGCCTCGGAGCGTCACATCGCCGAGGAGACCTCCCGCAACGAGGGCAAGCCGGAGGCCGCGCTGCCGAAGATCATCGAGGGTCGCCTCAACGGCTTCTTCAAGGAGAACGTGCTCGTCGAGCAGGCCTTCGCGAAGGACCCGAAGAAGACGGTCGGCCAGGTGCTGACCGAGGCCGGCGGCACGGTGACCGGGTTCGCCCGGTTCCGCGTCGGCGCCTGACCCAGCACTGACGCAGGTGGCCCCGGTCCGGCAGGACCGGGGCCACCTGCGCAGGCGGGCACGTCCAGCAGCACACCGCAGCACCGCGCCTGATCAGCCCCGCGCGTGAGCTGCACCGCACCCACGCAGCACCGCACCCGCAGGACCGGCAACTGGAGGACACGTGACGCACGGGCTCGAGGCAGGGACGGTCGCCCGCACCGGCAGGGTGCGCGGCGTCGACCGCGACGGAGCACGCCGCGTGCTGCTCAAGCTCTCCGGTGAGACGTTCGGCGGTGGCTCGGTGGGCTTGGCGCCCGACGTCGTGCAGCGCGTCGCGGCGGAGATCGCGGTGGCCGTGCGCAGCGGCGTGCAGGTCGCGATCGTCGTCGGCGGCGGCAACTTCTTCCGCGGCGCCGAGCTCTCCCAGCGCGGCCTGGACCGGGCCCGCGCCGACTACATGGGCATGCTGGGCACGGTCATGAACTGCCTGGCCCTGCAGGACTTCCTCGAGCAGGCCGACGTCGACACCCGGGTGCAGACCGCCATCACGATGGGCCAGGTCGCCGAGCCGTACATCCCGCTGCGCGCCATCCGGCACCTGGAGAAGGGCCGCGTCGTCATCTTCGGCGCCGGCGCCGGCATGCCGTACTTCTCGACCGACACGGTCGCCGCGCAGCGCGCCCTGGAGACGCACTGCCAGGAGGTGCTGATGGGCAAGAACGGCGTCGACGGCGTCTACACCGCCGACCCGCGCACCGACCCGAGCGCCGTCCGGCTGGACCACCTCACCTACACCGACGCCCTCGTGCAGGACCTGACCGTCATGGACGCCACGGCGATGAGCCTGTGCCGCGACAACGACGTGACGATGCGGGTGTTCGGCATGAACGAGGCCGGCAACGTCACCCGGGCGCTGCAGGGTGAGAAGATCGGCACGCTCGTCACGTCCGCCTGACGCGGGCCGCGACGGGCACCACCGACGCACACGACCGACGCCCGCGGCCCCGTCCGCGGGCGGCACCACTGACGAAGGAGCACCGGTGATCGACGAGACCCTCTTCGAGGCCGAGGAGAAGATGGACAAGGCGATCGAGGTCGCCAAGGAGGACTTCGCCACGATCCGCACGGGTCGCGCGAACCCGGCGATGTTCTCCAAGATCACCGTGGAGTACTACGGCAGCCCCACGCCGCTGCAGCAGCTGGCCTCCTTCACCACGCCCGAGGCGCGCACCATCCTCATCTCGCCGTTCGACAAGTCGTCCCTGGGGACCATCGAGCGGACCCTGCGCGACTCCGACCTCGGGGTGAACCCGTCCAACGACGGCAACGTCATCCGGATCAACCTGCCGGTGCTGACGCAGGAGCGCCGCAAGGAGTACGTCAAGCTCGCCAAGACCAAGGCGGAGGACGCGCGCATCTCGGTCCGCAACATCCGCCGGCGCGCCAAGGAGGAGCTGGACCGCATCGCCAAGGACGGCGAGGCGGGCGAGGACGAGGTCGCCCGGGCGGAGAAGGAGCTCGAGGCCCTCACCCGCAAGCGGATCGACGCGATCGACACCGTGCTGGCCGCCAAGGAGAGCGAGCTGCTGGCGGTCTGATGACTGAGCTCGCCGCCGACACCGCCGAGAAGGCGCCCCGCGCCGGTCGCAACCTCCCGGTCGCGATCGCCGTGGGCCTCGCGCTGCTCGCGGTGGTGTGGGCGTCCCTGTTCGTGGTCAAGGAGGGCTTCGTCCTCGTCGCGCTGGTCGCGGTGTGCCTGTCGCTGTGGGAGCTCGCGCAGGCGTTCTCACGCCGGGGAATCAACCTGCCGCTGCTGCCGTTGCTGGTGGGTGCAGGGGGCATCCTCGTCTCGGCGTACGTCGCGGGCGAGGAGGCGCTGCTGGTCTCGTTCATGCTCACCGCGGGCGGCGTGGTCGTCTGGCGGGTGATCGACGGGACCGGTGTGTCTGCGCTGCGTGACAGCACCGCCGGCGTCCTCGCCGCGGCCTGGCTGCCGTTCCTCGGCGGCTTCGTGATGCTCATGCTGGCGATGCCCGACGGGGCCCGCCGGGCCCTGCTGTTCGTCCTGCTGGCCGTGGCCAGCGACGTCGGCGGCTACGTCGCCGGCGTGCTGGTGGGGCGCCACCCGCTGGCGCCCTCCGTCAGTCCCAAGAAGACGTGGGAGGGGCTCGGCGGATCCGTCCTGCTGTCCTGCCTCGTCGGGGCGGCAGGGATCACCTGGCTGCTCGGCGGTGACCCGCTGATCGGTGTGGGACTCGGCCTGGCGACCGTCGCCACCGCGACCCTGGGTGATCTCGCGGAGTCCTTGATCAAGCGCGACCTCGAGCTCAAGGACATGGGCAGCCTGCTGCCCGGGCACGGTGGGGTCCTGGACCGGCTGGACTCCATGCTGCTGACCGCTCCGGTCGTGTACCTCGTCCTGCTGGCTGCTCTGCCGGTGGGTGACTGACGGATGGAAGACCTCACGATGACCGCCACCACCCCGACCGTGACCCCGACCTCGACCGGGCCCGACCGAGCCGGTCAGGTCCAGGTGTCGCCGCGCCCGGCGACGCCGATCCCGCTGAACCTCGCCCCGCCGACCACCCGCGGCAAGCGCGGCAAGCCGCCGCGACACTTCGTCGACCTCACGCCGCAGGAGCGGGTCGCGGCGGTGACCGAGCTGGGGGAGAAGCCGTTCCGGGCCAAGCAGCTCGCGACGCACTACTTCACGCACCTGGACCCGAGCCCGGCCGCCATGACGGACCTGCCCGAGGCGAGCCGCGACACGCTCGTCCGAGGGCTGTTCCCGCAGCTGCTCACGCCGGTGCGCACGATGCAGGCCGACGGCGGCACCACGGTCAAGACCCTGTGGCACCTGTTCGACGGCGCCAAGGTCGAGTCCGTGCTGATGCGCTACCCGAACCGCTCGACGCTGTGCGTCTCGAGTCAGGCCGGCTGCGGGATGGCGTGCCCGTTCTGCGCCACCGGTCAGCTCGGGCTGACCCGCAACCTGTCCACCGCCGAGATCGTCGAGCAGGTGCGCTGCGCGGCCAAGGCGCTGGCCGACGGTGACGTGCCCGGCGGTCCCACCCGGCTGTCCAACCTCGTGTTCATGGGCATGGGCGAGCCGCTGGCCAACTACCGGGCCGTCATGGAGACCGTGCGGACCCTGGTGGCCCCGAACCCGGACGGCCTGGGCATGTCGGCGCGCAACATCACCGTCTCCACGGTGGGCCTCGTGCCGGCCATCGAGAAGCTGACCAAGGAGGGCATCCCGGTCACGCTCGCCGTGTCGCTGCACGCCCCCGACGACGAGCTGCGCGACGAGCTGGTGCCGATCAACACGCGCTGGAGCGTCGACGAGACCCTGGACGCCGCACGCCGCTACTTCGACGTCACCGGTCGCCGCGTGTCGATCGAGTACGCGCTGATCAAGGACATGAACGACCACGCGTGGCGGGCCGACCTGCTGGGCGAGAAGCTGGCCGCGCGCGGCAAGGGCTGGGTGCACTGCAACCCGATCCCGCTGAACCCCACGCCGGGCTCCAAGTGGACGGCGAGCGAGCCCGAGGTCGAGGACGAGTTCGTCCGCCGGCTGCGCGCGCACGGCATCCCGACGACGATCCGTGACACCCGGGGCAGCGACATCGACGGGGCGTGCGGCCAGCTCGCCGCGGAGGAGGACCCGTCGGCATGAACCAGGGGATGTTCCGCACGGTGTCGCGGCTGCACGCGGGGTACGACCCCGCCGAGGTCGACACGTTCTTCGACCACGCCCGGCAGGTGTACGAGGGCAGGGTCTCGGACGTGCTCACGGGGCGGGACGTGCGAGGCACCGCCTTCGACCTCGTCCGCGGCGGCTACGTCACCGGTGCGGTCGACGCCGCGCTGGACCGGCTCGAGGCCGCGTTCGCGTCGCGCGCGCGGGAGCAGTACATCGCCGAGCACGGCCAGGCGGCGTGGATGACGCAGCTCGCCGACGGGGCTCGCACCCTCTACGGGCGCCTGACCCGGCCCGGCGGCGAGCGTTTCGCGCCGGCGGGCCGTGGTGAGGCGGCGTACGACCGGGACGACGTCGACGCCCTGTGCCGCCGTCTCGTGGCCTACTTCGACCACGGAGAGCAGCTCAGCGCCCAGGACATCCGGTCCGCCACGTTCGGCCGCCGACGCGGCGCGGCCGGGTACGCCGAGGCGCCGGTGGACGCGTTCCTCGCCCGTGCCGTCGAGGTCCTCATGGGGGTGGAGTGACGTGACTCAGGTCCCCGACGTCCTGCCCGAGCCCACCGCCGGACCCTCCGCCGAGCCCCGCAGCGTGGTCCTGCTCGGCTCGACCGGCTCGATCGGCACCCAGGCCGTCGACGTCCTGCGGCGCCACCCCGAGCGGTTCCGCGTCACCGGGATCAGCGCCGGCGGCGCCGACCCGGTCGCGCTGGCCCGGCAGGCCGTCGAGCTCGGTGCGCAGACGATCGCCGTCGCGGACGCCGACGCCGCGGGACCGGTGTTCGCCGCCGTCGCCGACGCCGCCTTCTCCTCCGGTCGGCCCTTCGCGGGCGTCGAGCTGCTCACCGGCCCCGACGCCGCCAGCCAGCTCGCCGCCCGGGGCGCCGACGTGGTCCTCAACGGCATCACCGGGTCGGTCGGCCTGGGCCCGACCCTTGCCGCGCTGCGGGCGGGCAGCACGCTGGCCCTGGCGAACAAGGAGTCGCTCGTCGTCGGGGGCGCCCTGGTCGCCGCGGAGCTGCAGCGGCCGGACCAGATCGTCCCCGTCGACTCCGAGCACTCGGCCATCGCCCAGGCGCTGCGGTCCGGACGTCACGGCGGGCCCCGCTCCGAGGTCCGACGTCTCCTGCTCACCGCGTCGGGCGGGCCGTTCCGCGGCCGGTCGCGCGACGACCTGACGACCATCACCCCCGAGCAGGCGCTCGCGCACCCCACCTGGTCGATGGGTCCGGTCGTCACGATCAACTCCGCGACCCTGGTCAACAAGGGCCTGGAGCTGATCGAGGCCCACCTGCTGTTCGGGCTGCCCACCGACGACATCACGGTCGTGGTGCACCCCCAGTCGGTCGTGCACTCCATGGTCGAGTTCGTCGACGGCTCGACGATCGCGCAGGCGTCGCCGCCGGACATGCGGCTGCCGATCGCGCTGGGCCTGTCCTGGCCGGAGCGCCTCACCGACGTCGCCCCGGCGTGCGACTGGAGCACGGCGACGAGCTGGACGTTCGAGCCGCTGGACGAGGTCGCGTTCCCCGCGGTCGCGCTGGCCCGTGCCGCGGTCGCGGCCTCCGCGACCCACCCCGCCGTGCTCAACGCCGCGAACGAGGAGTGCGTGGCGGCGTTCCTGGCCGGCCGCGTCGGGTTCCTCGAGATCGTCGACACGGTCGCGGCCGTGCTGGACGAGCACGACGGCGTCGCCGCGTCGGCGCTCACCCTGGACGGCGTGCTCGAGGCCGAGACGTGGGCTCGCGCCCGCGCCAACGAGGTCCTGTCCCGCCGCTGACGGCAGACGCCGGTCGAGGGTGCGGGGCGGCCCGCGACGAGGCGTGCGTCGCGGCAAGGCCGAGCACGCCGAGCGCACGGTGCCGATCCTCCCGGCCGCGACCGGCAGCCGGCTCGTGGCCGCCCGGCACCGCGTCCGGCAGGCGCGAGTTCGCGCTCGTCGATCCGAGCGGCACCCCGCTGCGGGTCGGCTCACCGGTGCGCCGGCGACCGGCCTGGCACGCGCCACCGACACAGGTGTGACAGCCGGGTGACAGCTCGGTGACGACCCGCCGTCCGACCCGGGTGGCGGTACGGCGGACCGGACGGCGGGGGCAGAATGGACCCCGTGTCGCGCGGCCCGGTCGCGCACCGGCGTGAGACGGAGCGGTGATGGACTACGGGGTCGGCGTGCTGGTGATGGTGGTCGGCATCCTCGTCTCGATCGCGCTGCACGAGGTCGGCCACATGGTCCCCGCCAAGCGGTTCGGCGTCCGGGTGAGCCAGTACATGGTCGGCTTCGGGCCGACGCTGTGGTCACGGACCCGCGGCGAGACCGAGTACGGCATCAAGGCCATCCCGCTGGGCGGGTACGTCCGACTGGTCGGGATGTACCCGCCGCCGGACGCCGTGGGCAACCCCCCGGTGCGCGGGTGGGCCGGCCAGATGATCCAGGACGCGCGCGAGCAGAGCGCGCAGGAGATCCGCCCGGGCGAGGACCACCGCGCCTTCTACCGGCTCTCGACCCCGAAGAAGCTCGTCGTGATGCTGGGCGGCCCGGTGATGAACCTGGTGATCGCCGCGGTCCTGCTCACCGTCGTGCTGGTGGGCATCGGCGTGCCGGGCTGGAGCACCACCGTCGGCTCGGTGTCGGACTGCGTCGTGCCCGCCGACTCCGAGGCCCGCGAGTGCGGCGCGGACGACCCGGTCGCCCCGGCAGCGGCGGCGGGCGTGCAGGTGGGTGACCGGCTGGTCGCGTTCCGCGGCGAGCCGGTCACCTCCTGGGCGGCGTTGCAGGACGCCATCCGCGGGACCGGCGCCGAGCCGGTCCCGCTGGTCGTCGACCGCGACGGCGAGCAGCTCACCCTGAGCATCACGCCGCTGGTCACCGAGCGGCCGGTGATCGGTCCCGACGACGGTCCGGTGCTGGACGCGGACGGCCGGATCACCACCGAGCCGGTGGGCTTCCTCGGCGTCGGACCCACGCCCGAGCTGATCAGCCAGCCGGTGACCGAGGTCCCGGCCCTGCTGGGCACGTACGTCGTGCGCACCGTCGGTGTGGTCGCGAACCTGCCCAGCCGTATCGCCGACGTCGCCCAGGCCGCCTTCGGCACCGCGCCGCGCGACCCCGAGGGCCTGATCGGCGTCGTCGGGGTCAGCCGGGTGGCCGGCGAGGTCACGGCCGCCGACGAGGGGGTCTTCGGTCTCGCGGGGGAGGCGTTCGACCTGCTGTCGCTGGTCGCCTCGCTCAACATCGCGCTGTTCGTGTTCAACCTCATCCCGATCCTGCCGCTGGACGGCGGCCACATCGCCGGTGCCCTCTACGAGGGCGCCCGCCGGCAGCTCGCGCGCGTGCGCGGGCTGCCGCGGCCGCGGCCCGCGGACATCGCCCGGATGGCGCCGCTCACCCTGGGGATGGCCGTCGTCTTCCTCGGCCTGGGTGCCCTGCTGGTGTACGCCGACCTCGTCCGGCCGGTGACCCTGCCGGGGTGACCCAGGATGTGCGCACCGCGTGAGAGCTGTGGGTGAAACGGGGATCACAGCCCCCCGGCGGCCGTGCCGGCGCGCCGCGGGGCGATACTGGTCGGGTGAGCATCCCGATCAGCCTTGGCATGCCCGAGGCGCCGCCCCCCGTGCTGGCCCCCCGGCGCCCCACGCGCAAGATCCAGGTCGGCAAGGTCGCCGTCGGTGGGGACGCGCCGGTGAGCGTCCAGTCGATGTGCACCACGCCGACGACGGACATCAACGCGACCCTGCAGCAGATCGCCGAGCTGACCGCGTCCGGCTGTGACATCGTCCGCGTCGCCGTCCCGACCCAGGACGACGCCGACGCGCTGCCCGTGATCGCGCGCAAGTCGCAGATCCCGGTCATCGCCGACATCCACTTCCAGCCGAAGTACGTGTTCGCCGCGATCGACGCCGGCTGCGCCGCCGTGCGGGTCAACCCCGGCAACATCCGCAAGTTCGACGACCAGGTCAAGCAGATCGCCAAGGCGGCGTCCGACGCCGGCGTGTCGCTCCGGATCGGCGTCAACGCCGGCTCCCTGGACCCGCGCCTGCTGGCCAAGTACGGCAAGGCGACGCCCGAGGCGCTCGTGGAGTCCGCCGTGTGGGAGGCGTCGCTGTTCGAGGAGCACGGCTTCCACGACTTCAAGATCTCGGTCAAGCACAACGACCCGGTGGTCATGGTGCGCGCCTACGAGCTGCTCTCGGAGGCGGGGGACTGGCCGCTGCACCTGGGCGTGACGGAGGCGGGCCCGGCGTTCCAGGGCACCATCAAGTCCGCGACCGCGTTCGGCGCGCTGCTGAGCAAGGGCATCGGGGACACCATCCGGGTCTCGCTGTCCGCGCCGCCGGTCGAGGAGGTCAAGGTGGGCATCCAGATCCTGCAGTCGTTGAACCTGCGGCCGCGCAAGCTGGAGATCGTCTCGTGCCCGTCGTGCGGCCGCGCGCAGGTCGACGTCTACACGCTCGCCGAGAAGGTGACGGCCGGCCTGGAGGGCCTGGAGGTCCCGCTGCGGGTGGCGGTCATGGGCTGCGTCGTGAACGGTCCGGGTGAGGCCCGGGAGGCCGACCTCGGGGTCGCGTCCGGCAACGGCAAGGGCCAGATCTTCGTCAAGGGGCAGGTGGTCAAGACCGTCCCCGAGTCGCAGATCGTCGAGACGCTGATCGAGGAGGCCATGCGGATCGCCGACGGGATGGAGCCGGTCGAGGACGCCGCTCCGGTCGTCACCGTCCGGTGACGGCACGGCCCGCGCCACCGTGCGCGGGCCGCCCGCACGCCGGCCCGCCGGGGTCGCCGCAGCCGGCTGTGCTGCGAGCCCCGCAGGCGGCTCCACAGGCCCGGCCTGCCGCGCGGGCGGGGCCCCCCGGGGTGGTGCACAATTCACCCCATGGGACGCTGGCACGGCGCCACCCTGAGCGGCAGAGCGGCTGAGGGCCGCGTGCTCCAGGACGCCGACATCGAGGCCGCCGAGGCGGTCTGCGCACGCGTCCCCGTGGACTCGGTCCTGGCCGCCAGCCGCATCGCGGTGGCCGCGCGGTCCGGCCTGACGTCCGCCGGCGGGCAGCTGTGGGGGTACGAGCGCGAGGGGGAGCTCGTGGCCGTGTGCTGGGCCGGCGCGAACGTCGTCCCGGTCGTGCCCGACGGCGACCCGCGCGCGCTGGACGTGTTCGCCCGGCTGGCCCGGGAGCAGGGGCGCCGGTCGTCGTCGATCGTGGGGCAGGCCGACGCCGCCCTGGGCCTGTGGGAGCGGCTGCGCGACATCTGGCCCGCCCCCCGCGAGATCCGGGCGAACCAGCCGTCGCTGGTGATCGACCACGACCCGCTGGTCAAGCCCGACCCCGTGGTGCGGCGGTCCGTGCCGCAGGAGTACCCGGTCGTGCTGCCCGCCTGCATCGAGATGTTCGCCGAGGAGGTCGGCTACTCGCCGGCGTCCGGCCCGCACGGCCCGTACGAGCAGCGGGTGCGGACCCTGATCGCGGAGGGACGGTCGTTCGTGCGCCTCCGGCGCGGCCCGATCGGCGCCGAGGTGGAGTTCAAGGCCGAGCTCGGTGCGCTGGCCGGTGGTGTGGCGCAGGTCCAGGGGGTGTGGGTCGCGCCCGGGCAGCGCGGGCGCGGGCTGTCCGAGACCGGGATGGCCGCCGTCGTGGAGCTCACCCGGCGCGAGGTCGCGCCGACCGTCTCGCTGTACGTCAACGACTACAACGTGCGCGCGCTGGCCGCGTACCGCCGGGTCGGCTTCCGGCAGGTCGGGACCTACGCCACCGTGCTGTTCTGACCCCGGAGCCCGCTCAGCGCAGCAGCCGGGACATCCGCCGGTCCGCGAGCGGCTGGCCGCCCGTCTGGCAGGTCGGGCAGTACTGCAACGAGGAGTCCGCGAACGACACCTCGTGCACCGTGTCGCCGCACGGCACCCCGTCCCAGCCCGGGCACGGCAGCCCGGTGCGCCCGTGCACGCGCATGCCGCGCCGCTTGGCGTCCTTGAGCTCGGCGGCCGGCTTGCCGCCGGCCGCGTCCACCGCCTCGCGCAGCACCCGCAGGATCGCCGCGTGCAGGACGCCTGCGCCCACGGTGTCGAACGAGCGGGTCAGCGCGAACGGGCTGGTGCGGGCGGCGTGCAGGATCTCGTCGGAGTAGGCGTTGCCGATCCCGGCGATCGTGCCCTGGTCGCGCAGCACGCCCTTGATCTGCTTGTTGCGCGCGGCCAGCAGCGCGGCGAAGCGCTCGGCGGTGAACTCCGCGGACAGCGGCTCGATCCCGAGGGTCGCGATGGCCTGCACCTGCACCGGGTCCGTCACGACGTGGACCGCGAGCCGCTTGCGCGTGCCGGCCTCCGTCAGGTCGAACCCCGCCCCGTCCGCGAGCCGTACCCGCAGGGCGATCGGGGACTTGCCCGGACGCACCGCCGTGGCCGGGACCTTGTCGTACCACCGCAGCCAGCCCGCCCGGGCCAGGTGGAACACCAGGTGCACCGGGCCGCCGTCGGGCACGGTGACCACGTCCAGCCACTTGCCGTGCCGGACGACGTCGGCGACCACCCGGCCGGCGAGGTCCGCCGGCGCGGGCGCGAACGTCTTGAGGGCGCTGATCGCACCCACCTCGACCCCGCTGATCGCGACCCCCACGGTCCGTTCCCGCAAAAACCGGGCCAGCGCTTCGACCTCCGGCAGCTCGGGCATGGGCCCATGGTGGCGCACGTGGCCGGTCCTGGCCGGACCGGGCACGCCCAGGGCGGCCACTAGGCTGGCGCGCATGCTGCTGCGGATGTCGTCCCTGTTCGTGCGGACCCTGCGAGAGGACCCGGCGGACGCCGAGGTGGCGAGCCACCGCCTGCTGGTGCGCGCGGGCTACATCCGCCGGGCCGCGCCGGGCATCTACACGTGGCTGCCGCTGGGCCTGCGCGTGCTGCGCAAGGTCGAGGCCGTCGTCCGCGAGGAGATGGAGGCCGCCGGCGCGCAGGAGGTCCACTTCCCGGCACTGCTGCCCAAGGAGCCCTACGAGGCGACCGGCCGGTGGACCGAGTACGGCCCCAACCTGTTCCGGCTGCGGGACCGCAAGGGCGCCGACCTCCTGCTGGCCCCCACCCACGAGGAGCTGTTCACGCTGCTCGTCAAGGACCTGTACTCCTCGTACAAGGACCTGCCGCTGACCCTGTTCCAGATCCAGACCAAGTACCGCGACGAGGCCCGGCCGCGCGCGGGGCTCATCCGCGGCCGCGAGTTCGTGATGAAGGACGCGTACTCCTTCGACGTCGACGACGAGGGCCTGGACGCCTCGTACGCGAACCAGCGGGCCGCCTACCAGCGGGTCTTCCAGCGCCTCGGGCTGGAGTACGTCGTCGTCGCCGCGACCTCGGGCGCCATGGGCGGCTCACGCAGCGAGGAGTTCCTCAACCCCACGCAGATCGGCGAGGACACCTTCGTCCGGTCGGCCGGTGGCTACGCCGCCAACGTCGAGGCGGTCACGACCGTGGTCCCGCCCGCCGTGCCCTGGGACGACGCCCCGGCCGCGCACGTCGAGGACACCCCCGACACCCCGACCATCGACAGCCTCGTCGCGGTCGCGAACGCGCGCTTCGCCCGGCCCGACCGCGAGTGGACCGCCGCGGACACGCTCAAGAACGTCGTGCTGGCCCTGGTGAGCCCGACCGGGGAGCGCGAGCTGCTCGTCGTGGGGCTGCCCGGCGACCGCGAGGTGGACCTCAAGCGCCTCGAGGCCGCCGTCGCACCCGCCGAGGTCGAGACGGCCACCGAGGCCGACTTCGCCCGGCACCCCGAGCTCGTCCGGGGCTACATCGGCCCGGGCGTGCTCGGCGCGAACCGCGGGGTCGACGCCGACGGCGCCCCGCTCGGCGTGCGCTACCTGCTGGACCCGCGCGTGGTCCCCGGCACGCGGTGGATCACCGGCGCCGACGTCCCCGGCCGGCACGTGTTCGACCTCGTCGCCGGACGGGACTTCATCGCCGCCGGGCAGGACGGCGCCGAGAACACCGTCGAGGCCGCCGAGGTGCGCGCCGGTGACCCGGCGCCCGACGGCTCCGGTCCGCTCGAGCTCGCGCGCGGCATCGAGATCGGCCACATCTTCGCCCTGGGCCGCAAGTACGCCGACGCCCTCGGGCTGACCGTGCTGGACCGCAACGGCAAGTCCGTCGTGGTGACGATGGGCTCCTACGGGATCGGCGTGAGCCGGGTCATGGCGGCGCTGGCCGAGGCCAACCACGACGACGCCGGGCTCGCCTGGCCGGCCCAGGTGGCCCCCGCGCACGTGCACGTGGTCGCCACCGGCAAGGACCCGGCGGTGTTCGCCGCGGCGGAGTCGATCGCGACCACCCTGGCGGGTCGCGGCACCGCGGTGCTCTACGACGACCGGCCCAAGGTCTCCCCGGGGGTCAAGTTCGCCGACGCCGAGCTGCTCGGCGTGCCGCTGCTCGTGGTCGTCGGGCGAGGCCTGGCCGACGGCGTCGTCGAGGTGCGCCCGCGGCGTGCGGGGCAGGCGGGGACCGGCGCGGAGCAGGTCCCCGTCGAGCGGGCCGCCGACCGCGTCGGCGAGCTCGTCGACGCGCTGCTCGCCGGCTCCGGTGGGTCTGAGCAGGCCTGAGCGGTCCTGAGCAGGCCTGAGCAGGCCTGAGCAGGCCCCGGGTCGGTCGCCGGGGCAGCGGCCGGGTCAGCCCTGCCCGCGCTCCGGCAGGCCCGGCAGTGCGGGCAGCGGCGCGCCCCAGGCGACCGCCTGCGCGGTCGCCTCCGCGACGGCGTCCACGAACGCGACCCGGGCGTCCGGTCCGGCGGCGGCCACCAGGCCGGCGTAGTGGTCCGCGAGCGCGGTCTCGAGGCTCTGCGCCAGGTCCGCCGCCGTCGCGGCGTCGTCCAGGCCGTCCGGCAGTGCGTAGGCGACCCGCCGCGGGTCCAGTCCGGTGCCGTCGACGTCGGCGAGCTCCGCCCAGGTCTGCGCCCGGTCCCGGTGCACCGCGGCGCGGTCGCCCGCGCGGCTCCGCAGGTCGCCGTCGTGCTTGGCCGCCACCACCTCGAGCGCGTAGCCGGCCGCGTCCTCGCTGGCGATCAGCGCCTCGAGGTCGGCCGCACCGACGCCGTCGGGCACCGACTCGGGCAGGACCACCGCCGGTACGGGTGGGGCTTTCAGCCCGGCGGCGTCCGCCAGCCGAGCGGCGGACAGCAGCCGGTTCACCGCGATCGACCCGAGCAGCCGGGCGAGCGGGCCGTCGCCGATCGTGGCGGCGTCGGCACGAGCCGTCGCCGCGGCCTCGGTGAGGCGGTTCGCGAGCACCTCCGGCGCAGCGGCCGTGGGCTCGGGGGCGGGGGTGACGGCGTCCGGCGCGGGCGGTGTTCCGTCGGTGGTCCCGTCGGTCGCCGCGGCGTCGGAGCCCGCGCCGGGGTCGGCGTCGTCACCGGTCGTGGCCCCCTCGGGCTGGTCCAGGGCGCCCAGCGCGTCCAGGTGCACCTGCGCGTCGGACGCCGCCGCGGCGCGTGCCGCCGCCACCGCCTCGCCCGCAGGATCGGACGGCGGGGCGGCCGCGGGGTCACCGGCGGGTGCACCGGCCGCGGCGAGGACGTCGATCGCCACCGCGTCCGCCGACGCCCGCTGCCGCGCGGCCTCGCGGGCATCGGGGGTCGGTGCCGCGGGCGGCGGCGTCTCGAGGCGCAGGCCGCAGCCGGACACCAGCGCCAGCACGAGCACCAGCAGCACCGCGCCCGGCGCCCGGCGGGCATGCGCGGTCGGCGTGCGGGGGTGGCTCATCGCCGGTGATCCTGCCATGCGTCCGGCTCCCTGCGACCTCGATAGGCTGTGGTCCCACAACACCACAGCGTCGATCTCGCACCGCGGTGCTGTGCGGTGTCCGTACCGGGGACGACAGGAGTGATCGATGGTGGCGTCAGCCAGTACGCAGCGGGTCCGGGATGCTGCCGAGCCCGTGGTGAGCTCGGCGGGCCTGGTCCTGGAGGACGTCGAGGTGGGCCGCGCCGGCAAGCGCTCGGTGGTGCGGCTGGTGGTCGACCTCGACGAGGACGCCGTCGGCAGCCTCGACCTGGACAGCCTCGCCGACGTCTCCCGCGACGTCGGCAGCGCGCTGGACGAGACCGACGCCGTCGCCGGCGAGTACACCCTCGAGGTGTCCACCCCAGGCACGTCCCGCCCGCTGACCGAGCGACGGCACTTCAAGCGCGCCCGCACGCGTCTGGTGCGGCTGACCCTGCGCGACGGCGGCGCCGCGTTCGGCCGCCTGCACGAGGTCGACGGCGACACCCTGGTGCTGACCCCGGTGGACCCCGCTCGTGGCCGGGACACCACGGGGGAGCCGACCCGGGTCGCGCTCGCCGACGTGGCGCGTGGCCTCGTCGAGGTCGAGCTGTCCCGGGTGACGAACGACGACGACATCGACGAAGAGGCCTGACATGGACATCGACATGACGACGCTGCGGCTGCTGGAGCGTGAGCGCGACCTCAGCCTCGACGTCCTGGTCTCCGCGATCGAGCAGGCGCTGCTGTCCGCCTACCACCGCACACCGGGCGCCCGGGCCAAGGCCCGCGTCGAGGTGGACCGCAGGACCGGCCACGTCACGGTGTGGGCGACCGACCCGCCCGTGGTCGACGCCGACGGCGTCGCCGGGGACCCGGGCCCGGAGTACGACGACACCCCCGAGGGGTTCGGCCGGATCGCCACCGCGACCGCCCGGCAGGTCATCGTCCAGCGCCTGCGCGACGCCGAGGACGACCAGATCCTGGGAGCGTTCCGCGGCAAGGAAGGCGAGATCCTCGGCGGCGTCATCCAGCAGGGGCGCGACCCGCGGGTCGTGCTGGTCGACGTCGGCGGGACGGAGGCCGTGCTGCCCGCGCACGAGCAGGTGCCCACCGAGAAGTACGTGCACGGCGAGCGTCTGCGCGCGTACGTGCTCGAGGTCACCCGCGGCCCCAAGGGGCCGTCGATCGTGCTGTCCCGCACCCACCCGCACCTCGTGCGCAAGCTGTTCGCGATGGAGGTCCCCGAGATCGCCGACGGGTCGGTCGAGATCACCGCGATCGCCCGCGAGGCCGGGCACCGCACCAAGATGGCAGTGCGTGCCAAGGTGCCCGGGCTGAACCCCAAGGGCGCCTGCATCGGCCCGATGGGGGCCCGCGTGCGCGCCGTCATGGCCGAGCTGCACGGGGAGAAGATCGACATCGTCGACCACAGCGACGACCCCGCCGAGATGGTGGCGCACGCGCTGTCGCCGTCGCGGGTGCTGTCGGTGGAGGTCGTGGACGCCGAGGCCCGCGCCGCCCGCGTCGTCGTGCCCGACTTCCAGCTGTCCCTGGCGATCGGCAAGGAGGGGCAGAACGCCCGGCTCGCCGCCAAGCTCACGGGCTGGCGGATCGACATCCGCTCCGACGCCGCCCCGGAGACCGCGACCGACGGCGGAGCCGACCGGGCGGGCCGGCCCGACCGGGGACCCTCCCGGGGTGGCGCTGGTCACCAGGGGTAACGCCCGGTGGCCGGGGGCGGTAGAGTGGAGTCATCTGGGCCAGGCGCCCGGCAACCCCGATCACGCACCCCGGGCCTCGACACAGGTCCGGTGCGGACGTGCGTCGGGTGCCGGGGCACCGGGAACAGGTCCGACCTGCTCCGCGTGGTGGCGACCCGGGACGGCTCCACGGAGTCCGTGCTGGTGGTCGACACGGCGCGCAGCATGCCGGGCAGGGGTGCCTGGTTGCACCCCGACCGACGATGTCTCGAGCTGGCCGAACGCCGACGAGCGTTCCCCAGGTCCCTGCGTGTGCCGGGACCGGTGGATCTCCGTGCGGTGTCCGACCACCTCGAGGAGTCGGGGCAGGAGCACGACCTGGGTCAGGTCCCGGGCCGTGAGGCACGTCAACTGCGACATGGGAAGCGGGTCTGAGAGCCGATGGCTGCCCGATGAGCACTGACCGATGAGTACCCAGCGATGAGTACCCAGCACTAACCACGGTCCGACCCTGTCCGGGCGGGCCGAGACAGGGAGAGTTGTGGCCAAGGTCCGCGTCTACGAGCTCGCGAAAGAGCTCGGTGTGGAAAGCAAGACCATCATGGGCAAGCTGACCGAGCTCGGTGAGTTCGTCCGCTCGGCGTCCTCGACCATCGAGCCGCCCGTCGTGCGCAAGCTGCGCGACCTGTACCCCGCCGGCGGTGGCTCGAACGGCACGTCCGCACCGGCGCAGGCGGCCCCCAAGCCGACCGCGGCGCCGTCCGCCCCGGCGACGCCCGCCCCCGCTGCTCCGTCGGCCCCGGCCGCCGCCGCCCCCGCTGCTCCGGCCGCCCCGGCACCGCAGGCACCTGCCGCCGCGGCACCGCAGGCCCCGGCGGCTGCGGCGCCTGCGACGACCCCGGCCGCCTCGCCGGCTCCCGCCGCGTCGGCCGGCACCCCCGCGCCCGCAGCGCCCCGTCCGGCGGCCCCGCGTCCGGCGGCGCCTGCCCCGGCCGCCCCGGCGGCTCGGTCCTCGCGTCCGGGCAACAACCCGTTCGCACCCAGCCAGGGCATGCCGCGCGGCGGCGGCGCCAACCCCCGTCCCGGCGCCGGTGCGGGCTCGGGTACGGCCGGTGGCCCCCGTCCCGGCGGCCCCCGTCCCGGCAACAACCCGTTCGCGCCGAGCCAGGGCATGCCCCGGCCCGGTGACCGTCGCGCCGCCGACCCCGCGGCGGCGGCGTCGGCCGGAGCCCCGGCCGGCGCGGGTGAGCGCCCGGGCGGCCCCCGCCCCGGCGGTCCTCGTCCCGGTGCGCCGCGTCCCAACCCCGGCATGATGCCGGGCCGCTCCTCGAGCGGTGTCGGCCGTCCCGGTGAGCGTCCGGCCGCACCCGGCCGCGGTGGCCCCGGCGGGCGTCCCGGCGGCGGTGGCTTCGGCGGCCGTCCCGGTGGTGGCCCCGGCGGCGCACCCGGCGGTGGCGGCGGCTTCGCCGGCCGACCGGGCGGCGGCGGCCGACCCGGTGGCGCCGGTCGCGGCTCCACCCAGGGCGCCTTCGGTCGTGCCGGTGGTCGCCCGGTCCGGGGACGCAAGTCCAAGCGGGCGAAGCGCCAGGAGTTCGAGCAGATGCAGGCGCCGTCGCTCGGCGGCGTGCAGGTCCCCCGTGGGGACGGCACGACGATCGTGCGGCTGCGGCACGGCTCGTCCCTGAACGACTTCGCCGACAAGATCGACGCGAACCCCGCCAGCCTGGTCACGGTGCTGTTCCACCTCGGTGAGATGGCGACCGCGACCCAGTCGCTCGACGAGGACACGTTCGGCACGCTCGCGAGCGAGCTGGGCTACCGCATCGAGATGGTCTCGGCCGAGGAGGAGGACCGCGAGCTGCTCGGGGCCTTCGACATCGACCTGGATGCCGAGCTCGCGGACGAGGACGACTCCCAGCTGGCGGCGCGTCCGCCGGTCGTGACCGTCATGGGTCACGTCGACCACGGGAAGACCAAGCTGCTCGACGCGATCCGGAGCACCGACGTCGTCGCCGGCGAGGCCGGTGGCATCACCCAGCACATCGGTGCCTACCAGGTCCACACGACCCACGAGGGTCAGGACCGTGCGGTGACGTTCATCGACACCCCGGGTCACGAGGCGTTCACCGCCATGCGTGCCCGTGGTGCCCAGGTCACCGACATCGCGATCCTCGTGGTCGCGGCCGACGACGGCGTGATGCCGCAGACCGTGGAGGCGCTCAACCACGCCCAGGCGGCCGGTGTGCCGATCGTGGTCGCGGTCAACAAGGTGGACAAGGAGGGGGCCAACCCCGCCAAGATCCGCCAGCAGCTCACCGAGTACAACCTGGTGGCCGAGGAGTACGGCGGCGAGACGATGTTCGTCGACATCTCCGCGCTCAAGCGCATGGGCATCGACGACCTGCTCGAGGCCGTCCTGCTCACCGCAGACGCGGCGCTCGACCTGCGTGCCAACCCCGACAAGGACGCCCGCGGCGTCGCCGTCGAGGCCAACCTGGACAAGGGCCGCGGCGCGGTCGCGACCGTCCTGGTCCAGTCCGGGACGCTGCGGGTCGGCGACGCGATCGTGGCCGGCACGGCCCACGGTCGGGTCCGGGCGATGTTCGACGAGCACGGCAACAACGTCACCGAGGCGGGACCGGCCCGTCCGGTGCTGGTGCTCGGCCTGGCGTCGGTGCCGAGCGCGGGTGACACCTTCCTGGTGGCCCCCGACGAGCGGACCGCGCGGCAGATCGCCGAGAAGCGCGAGGCCGCCGAGCGGGCCGCGCTGCTGGCCAAGCGTCGCAAGCGGATCAGCCTCGAGGACTTCACCCAGGCGCTGCAGCAGGGCAAGGTCGAGACCCTCAACCTGGTCCTCAAGGGCGACGTGTCCGGTGCCGTCGAGGCGCTCGAGGACGCGCTGCTCAAGATCGACGTCGGCGACGAGGTGGACCTGCGCGTCATCCACCGCGGCGTGGGTGCGATCACGCAGAACGACGTCAACCTGGCGACGGTCGACAACGCGATCATCATCGGGTTCAACGTCAAGTACGCCGAGCGGGTCGAGGCGCTCGCCGAGCGTGAGGGTGTGGACGTCCGGTTCTACTCGGTCATCTACCAGGCCATCGACGAGGTCGAGGCGGCGCTCAAGGGGATGCTCAAGCCGGAGTACGAGGAGGCCCAGCTCGGCACCGCCGAGGTGCGCGAGGTGTTCCGCTCCTCCAAGTTCGGCAACATCGCCGGGTCGCTGGTGCGGTCCGGGACGATCACCCGCAACAGCAAGGCGCGGGTGCTGCGCAACGGCGCCGTCATCGGGGACAACCTCACGGTGGAGTCGCTCAAGCGGTTCAAGGACGACGCCACCGAGGTCCGCGAGGGCTACGAGTGCGGTATCGGCCTGGGGTCGTTCAACAACGTCGAGATCGGCGACGTCATCGAGACGTTCGAGATGCGGGTCAAGCCCCGCAGCTGATCAGATCGACCGGTCGGTCGTGCACCCGGGTGGGGCGCGCGGCCGGCCGTCCGGCGGGGCCGAGGGCGGACGTCGCCCTCGGCCCCGCCGCCGTCCCACCCACCCGCGCCCGCGCCACCCGCACCGGACGCGCCAGGCCCCCGCGACGCCCCGCGTCGGCGGGGACACAGGAGAGGAGCCCGCCATGGCGGATCCCGCACGCGCCCGGAAGCTCGCCGACCGGATCCAGCAGATCGTCGCGCACCTGCTCGACACCCGGGTCAAGGACCCGCGGCTGGGCTTCGTGACCATCACCGACGTCAAGGTCACCGGCGACCTGCAGCACGCGTCGGTCTTCTACACCGTCCTGGGGGACGAGGAGGCCCGCGCCGGCACCGCCGCGGCGCTCGAGAGCGCCAAGGGGCTGCTGCGGTCGGAGGTCGGCAAGCAGACCGGCATCCGCCTGACCCCGTCGCTGGACTTCTTCCTCGACGCCGTCCCGGAGACCGCCGCACAGCTCGACGCCGCCCTCCAGGAGGCGGCCCGCCGGGACGCCGAGGTCGCGGCACTCGCCGCCCGCGCGGCGTACGCGGGCGAGGCCGACCCGTACCGCAAGCCCGAGCCCGCGGACGACGAGCCGGCCTGACCGGCCGCCGACCGGCGCGCCCCCACCCGCGTCCGGCCGCTTCCGGTCGGGGCGGGCCGGTGGTGGAATGTCCCCGCGGGGGGCCGCCGCCGGGCGCGCGCGCCCGCGGCGCCGTCACCGGGAGCCGTGCATGGTCGAGCCCGTCGCCTTCACGCGACGCCCCACCCCGGGCGTCCGGGTGCTGCTGCTGGCGTTCTGCTGCCTGACGGCCGCCGCGGTGGTCTCGCTGGTCGGGCTCGCCGCCCGCACCGACGAGACCTTCGCGTGGACCATCGAGCCGCCGGTCACCGCGGCCTTCCTCGGGTCGGGCTACGCCGCCGGTCTGGTGCTGAGCGCGCTGTCCTTGCGCGCGGACGACTGGGCCGTCGTGCGGGTCCCCTTCGTCACCGTGCTCGTGTTCACCTGGCTCACCGCGGCGGCGACGTTCGTGCACCTGGACCGCCTGCACATGCGCGCACCCGGCAGCGGGCCGGTCGCCGAGCCGGCCGCCTGGCTGTGGCTGGTGGTGTACGTCGCGATCCCGGTCGGCATGGCCGTGCTGCTCACCCGGCAGGGCAGCCGCCGTGCCGCCCGCCCGCCCGCGGTGACGACGCCGCGGCCGCTGACGGCGGCGCTCGTCGTCCAGGGGGCCGTGCTGCTCCTCGTCGGTGCTGCGCTGTTCGTCGTCCCGGCGTCCGCCGAGGTGCTGTGGCCGTGGACGCTGACCCCGTTCACGGCCCGGGTCGTGGCCGCCTGGTTGCTGGCCTTCGCGGTCGCCGTCGCCCTCGCCGTCGCCGACGGCGACCTCCGGCGGCTGCGCGTCGCCACCGTCGCCTACACCGCGTTCGGGGCGTTCCAGCTGGTGACCCTGGTCCGGTTCCGGGGCACGGTGGAGTGGGCCCGGGCCCCGGCGTGGGTGCTCGTCGCGATGCTGGTCGCCGTGGTCGTGACGGGCGCGGTCGGCTGGGCGCTGGGCGGCCGCGGCGCCGCGGCCGGTGCGCGCGGGCGGCGGTCCTGACCGGTCGCCCACGCGCCGGCGACGGTGCGACCCGGTCAGCCTCGGCGCGGCCCGGCGGCCAGCCACCGGGCGAGACCCTGCTCGCCGCGGCGCGCGGCGCGGTCGTGGCTCCAGCGGAACGCCGGCGTGGCGACCGGTGCCAGCAGCCGCATCCACCGCCGCGTCGGCGCCACCTCCCACTCCTGGTCGACGCGGACACCGCCCGGCTCGGGGACGAGCTCCCACCGTCCGGTCCCGGCGAGCTGGCCGGCGACGTCGACCACGACCAGCCGGGGCGGCTCCGCCTGCGTGATGCGGGTCCACACCGCGAGCCGGTAGCCCAGCGGGGCCCGCAGCCGGTAGCGGGACCGGCGCCCCACGCCGTCGTCGTCCCCGGTCTCCACGACCTGCGCGCTCTGCACCGCGGGCCACCAGGACGGCCACTGCTCGGGGTGCTCGACGACGGCGTCCCACGCGTCCTGCGCGGTCCCGGGCAGGTGCCAGGAGGACACGAAGCGGAGGGCGGGCACCACACGCTCCCGGGGGTGAGAGGGGCGAGAGGGGTGGGACGGGTCGGTGGGTCGGCCGGGTGGGGCGCGGGTGCGCCCGGGCGGACGCGGGACCATTCCAGCACCGCGACCGCCTCCGCGAGAACCCCTTGACCACCCCCCGGGGCGGGCGTACACAGAGGTCTCATGCCGCTGCAGGAGGCGACGCCGTCCGGCGTCGAGCACGAGCCCTCGGCCGACGGGCCGCTCGCCGCGATCGTCGTGGTGTCGCGGGACCCGCAGGTGCGCACCCTTCTCGTCGACGAGCTCGGGCGGCGGTACGCCCGTGACTACCTCGTGGCCGGGGAGGCGCCGGAGCAGGCCGACGCGCTGCTCGCCCGGCTGCACGGGTCGGGCACGCCCGTCGCGCTGTTCATGGCCGGGTACGGCGGGTCGGACCCGGACGGGCTCGACGTCATGACGTCGCTGTGCCACCTCGCGCCCGGGTCCATGCGGTTCGCCGTGGTGCGCTGGGGGGACTTCTCCACCGCCGGCCCTTTGTTCCAGGCGCTCACGGTCGGCCGTCTGGACCGCTGGACCTACCGGCCCGAGGCCCGCCCCGACGAGGACTTCCACCGGGCGGTGACCGAGGCGCTCGAGGAGTGGACCGCCCGGGAGGGCGGCGGCTTCGAGGCCGTCCGGGTGATCGGTCAGGGCTGGGACCCGCAGTCGCAGTGGCTGCGGGACATGTTCGGGCGCAACCGGATCCCGATCGGTTTCCACGACGTCGGCTCGCCGGACGGCGAGCGCGCCCTGGCCGCCCTGCACCTCGACCACGAGCCCCGGCTCCCGGTGGTGGTGCTGCGGTTCCGCCCCGACCACCTCGTGCTGGAGAGCCCCACGCCGGTGCAGATCGCCGAGGCGTTCGGCCTGACGACACCGCTGCCGTCGGATGCGCAGTTCGACGTCGTGATCGTCGGCGGGGGCCCCTCGGGGCTGGGCGCGGCGGTGTACGCCGCGTCCGAGGGGCTCCGGACCCTGGTCGTGGAGCCCGTGGCCGTCGGCGGTCAGGCCGGCACGAGCTCGCTGATCCGCAACTACCTCGGCTTCCCGACCGGCATCAGCGGCAACCGGCTGGCCGAGAGCGCCTACCGGCAGGCGTGGACCTTCGGTGCGGTGTTCCACTTCGCCCGCTCGGCGCAGGGGCTGCGGGTCGAGGGCGACCGGCGCGTGGTGGAGCTGTCGGACGGCACGTCGGTGTCCGCGCGCGCCGTCATCGTCGCGACCGGGGTCAGCTACCGGCGGCTGGACGTGCCCGAGCTCGAGCGGCTGCAGGGGCGCGGGGTGTTCTACGGCGCGGCCGTCACCGAGGCGCCCGCGATGCGCGGACGGCACGTGCTCGTGGCCGGCGGCGCCAACTCGGCGGGGCAGGCCGCGATCCACCTGGCGCGGTACGCGCAGCGCGTGACCGTCCTGGTCCGGCGCGCCACCCTCGCCGAGACCATGTCGGACTACCTCGTCCAGCAGATCGAGTCCGACCCCACCATCGACGTCCGCTACCGGACCGCCGTCGTCGGCGGTACGGGCGAGGAGTTCCTGGAGTCCGTCCGGCTGCGCGACCTCGACACCGGCGAGGAGACGTCGGTGCCCGGGTTCCTCTTCGTGCTGATCGGCTCCGCGCCGAAGACCGACTGGCTCGAGGGTGTCGTCGCGCGCGATCGGTGGGGGTCGATCGTCACCGGCGACGACCTCGCCGCCGACGACGTCACCCCGCGCTGGCCGCTGCGCCGACCGCCCGCGCTGCTCGAGACGAGCGTCCCGGGCGTGTTCGCGGTCGGCGACGTGCGGCGCAACTCGATCAAGCGCGTGGCGTCCGCCGTCGGGGAGGGTGCGCTCGGGGTGCACCTGCTGCACCAGTACCTCGCCGGCCAGGCCGCGCAGGCCGGGACGGCCGAGCGCACCGCCCAGGGCCGGCACTGAGACACGCCGCGCGTCCGGCACCGGGCGCCGGCGGATGGGAGCGCGACCACCCGCGCCGCGACCGCCTTGCCCTGGCCCGGGCCTGCGGTTACCTTCGCCTCTCGTGGCAGAGCGCTCGCATCGGAGGGAGCGCTCCCACGCGACGGGGACAAGGTGGTTCTCTTGATCAGATCTCGCAGCCGATCGGCTGCTGTCGGCGGTCTGGCCGCCGGCGTGATGCTCGCCGGCGTCGTGGTGGCGCCCGCGCAGGCGGTGGAGCAGCTGCCGTCGGAGTGGGACTCGTGGTTCGCGACCGGGAACCTGACCGACCGGACCGAGACGGACGGCGCCCTGTGCGTCGATGTCCCGGGCGGTACCGCCAACCGGTGGGACGCGATCCTCGGCTACAACGGCGTGGAGCTGCAGGCCGGCGTCGAGTACACCCTCGCCTTCGAGGCCTCGGCCAGCGCGGACGTCACGGTGCACGCCCAGGTCGGGGTGAACGCCGCGCCGTACCCGACCGTCGCCGCGACCACCGCCGACCTGGGCACCGAGATGTCGGCGCACGAGCTGACGTTCACCGCGACCGAGGCCGTCCCGGGCGGTGACGCCGGGGGTCAGGTCGCCTTCCAGCTGGGCCACACCGCCACCGAGGGCGTCGGCTCGACCGAGCCGTACACGTTCTGCGTCGCCGGCGCCTCGTTCGACGAGGCCGGCGCCGGGGCGAACCTCGTCCCGAACGGCGACTTCGCCAGCGGGCAGCTGGACCCGTGGTTCTCCGCCGTCGGCACGCCCGACTTCTCCAGCGGCGGCCTGTGCGTCGTCGTCCCGGCCACGTCGACCCAGTTCCAGGGGGTCGGCTTCAACGGGCTGGCGATCGAGGAGGGCACCACCTACACGCTGAGCTACCGGGCCAGCGCGTCGTCGCCGCGGACGATCCGCACGCTGGTCGGTGAGAACGGCGGCGCCTTCGGCACCGTGCTCGACGAGACGGCGCAGCTCGGTCCCGAGATGGCCGAGTACTCCCAGACCTTCACCGCGACCGCGTCGTACCCCGCGGTCACCACGCCTGGCGGCCCGTTCGAGGGCCAGCTCGCCTTCCAGGTGGGCGGTCGCGGCGAGGAGTGGACGCTGTGCCTGGACGACGTCTCGCTCGTCGAGAGCACCACCCCGCCGCCACCGTACGAGCCGGAGACCGGCCCGGCGGTGCGGGTCAACCAGGTCGGCTACCTGCCCGAGGGGCCCAAGCGCGCCACCGTCGTGACCGGCGCTGAGATCGCCGGCCAGGCGTGGCAGCTGCGCGACGGCGCGACCGTCGTGGCGTCCGGGACCGCGGTCCCGGCCGGCGTCGACCCGACGTCGGGCCTCGCCGTGCAGGTGATCGACTTCAGCGGGTTCACCACGCCCGGCGAGGCGTACACGCTCGCGGTGGGCGACGAGGTCAGCCACCCGTTCGCGATCGACGCCGACCTCTACCAGGACCTGCGCTACGACGCGCTGAACTACTTCTACCTCGCCCGCAGCGGCATCGACATCGAGGCCGGGATCGTCGGCGAGGAGTACGCCCGGCAGGCGGGCCACCTGGAGAACCCGGCCAGCACGCTCGTCGAGGACAGCCCCAACAAGGGTGACCTCGACGTGCCCTGCGTGACAGCGGAGGACGAGGGCGCGAACTGGGCGTACGGGGACTGGACCTGCAGCGACGGGTACGCGCTGGACGTCGTCGGCGGCTGGTACGACGCCGGGGACCACGGCAAGTACGTCGTCAACGGCGGCATCTCCACCGCCCAGCTGCTCAGCACCTACGAGCGCACCCTGACCGCCCCGACCGCCGACGCCGGCGCGCTGGGTGACTCGACGCTGAACCTGCCGGAGACCGGCAACGGGGTCCCGGACGTGCTGGACGAGGCCGCCTGGGAGCTCGACTTCATGCTCAGCATGCAGGTGCCGGCCAACGAGAGGCTGGCCGGCATGGTCCACCACAAGATCCACGACGTGGGCTGGACCGGCCTGCCGCTGCTGCCGGCGCAGGACCCGCAGGAGCGTCGCCTGCACCGGCCGTCGACGGCGGCGACGCTGAACCTGGCCGCCGCGGCGGCGCAGGGCGCCCGGCTCTTCGACGACTACGAGGAGGAGTACCCCGGCTACGCCGACCGGCTGCTCGAGGCCGCCGAGACCGCGTACGCCGCGGCCCTTGCAACCCCGGACCTGTACGCACCGGCCGCCGCGGGCAACTTCGGTGGCGGGGCGTACGACGACGACGAGGTCGGTGACGAGTTCTACTGGGCCGCCGCCGAGCTCTTCCTCACCACGGGCGAGGACGGCTACCTCGCCGACGTCCTGGCCAACCCGCTGCACACCGCGGACATCTGGGGCCCCAGCGGCATCACCTGGGGCGCCACGGCCGGCCTCGGCCGCCTCGACCTGGCGACGGTCCCCAGCGACCTCCCGAACCGGATCGCGGTCCAGGAGTCGGTTGTCGACGGTGCGCTGACGTACCTGGCCTGGCAGTCCGAGCAGCCGTTCGGCACCACCTACCCCGGCCTCGACGGGGACTACGAGTGGGGCTCGAACAGCATGGTCGCCAACAACCAGGTCGTGCTGGGTACCGCGTTCGACCTCACCGGCGACCCGGTGTTCCGGGACGCCGTCCTGGAGGGCATGGACTACCTGCTGGGCCGTAACGCGCTCAACCAGTCCTACGTCACCGGGTACGGCGAGGTGAGCTCGCACAACCAGCACAGCCGGTGGTTCGCCAACTCCCTGGACCCGAGCCTGCCGACCCCGCCCCCCGGGTCGCTGGCCGGTGGCCCGAACTCCAACACCGGCACCTGGGACCCGACGATCTCGGGCCTGTACGGACCGGAGCACATGTGCATGCCGCAGCTGTGCTACATCGACCACATCCAGTCCTGGGCGACCAACGAGATCACGGTCAACTGGAACTCGGTGCTGTCCTGGGTCGCGTCCTTCGCGGCCGACCAGGGCGACGCAGGCGACGCCGCCCCCAGCGGCCTGGTGACCATGGCGCCGACGCGGATCCTCGTCGACGACTCGCTGCCGTTCGGCGACACCGTGCGGTGCTGGTCGGTGGCGGGGGAGAACGGCATCCCGGCGGACGCGACCGGTGTGGTCGTCAACGTGACCGCCGTGGCACCGGGCAGCCCCGGCTACGCGGTGGTGTTCCCCGACACGAACGGTGACGGGACGACCCGCATGCCGAGGACGTCGACGGTCAACTTCGAGCCCGGCCAGGACGTGTCCACGGCCACCTTCACGCGGCTCGGGCCGAACGGGGACCTGTGCTACGCGACGCAGGGCGGGCCGGCCCGGGCGCTGCTCGTGGACGTGTCCGGCTACGTGACTCCCGACTCGGGCATCACGCTGACGGCGCCGGCCCGACTGGCCGACAGCCGGACCCCGTGGCGTGGGGGGCTCACCGAGCCGCTCGCCCCGCGGACCGTGACGACCCTGCAGGTCGCCGGCCGGCTCGGCGTCCCGGCCGACGCGGAGTCGGTCGTGGTCAACGTGACGGTGGCGAACGTGTCGAGCCTGGGCAACCTGCGGCTGTTCGGCGGCGGTGAGGTGCCGAACAGCTCGCTGCTGAACCTCGCGCCGGGCGTGGAGAAGGCCAACACCACGGTGGTCGAGCTGGCCGACGACGGCACCATCTCGCTGTACGCGGACGCCGACCGGCGGCTGGACGTGATCGTCGACGTCCTGGGGTACACCCGGGCGGGCACCGACCACGTCGGGGTGACTCCGACCCGCGTGCTCGACACGCGCGAGAGTGAGGAGGGTCCGCTCGCGGCGGACACCGTGTACACGGTGCCGGTCCGCGGCGACGTCGTGCCCGTGAACGCGACGGCGGTGGTGCTCAACGTCACCGCGATCGCGCCGAGCGAGCGGGGCAACCTGCGGGTGTACCCGGGAGCCGGGGCGCCGCCGAACGCCTCGTCGGTGAACTACATCACCGGGCGTGACGTGGCCAACCTGGTCGTGGTCGACCTGCCGGTGGACGGGCTGATCAGCCTGTACTCCGACCAGGCCGGCGCAGGCACCGTCGACGTCGCGATCGACGTGGTCGGGTACGTCACCCGCTGATTGACCCCGAGGACGACGATGCCCGGGCGGGCCCCCGCCCGGGCATCGTCGCGTCCGCAGCGGGGCCGGTCGTCGTTCGGCCGGACGGGGAACCGCGCCGGGCGGCGACCGGCCGATTTTTGCTTTCCCTTGCCGAGGCCGGGGTGCGCCGTTACCTTCGCGTCTCGTGGCATCGGCGCCCGCCTCCGAGGGAGCGCCTCCACGCAACGGGGGGCACGGTGATTTCTTTGACCAGATCACGACTGAGGACGGTCGGTGTCGGCGGCGCGGCGACGGCGATGCTGCTCGCGGGTGCACTGGCCGCGCCGGCGTGGGCGGCGGAGCAGCCGCCGGCGGGTGACGCGGTTCCTGCGAGCCTGGTGACGATGGCGCCGCAGCGGATCCTCGTCGACGTCTCGCTGCCGTTCGGCGACACCGTGCGGTGCCTGTCGGTGGCAGGGGAGAGCGGCATCCCGGCGGACGCGACCGGCGTGGTGATCAACGTGACGGCCGTCGCGGCGGCGAGCGCGGGCTACGTGGTCGTGTTCCCGGACACCGAGGGCGACGGGACGACTCCGATGCCGACCACGTCGACGGTGAACTTCGAGACCGGTCAGGACGTCTCGACGGCGACGTTCACGCAGCTCGGGCCGAACGGGGACCTGTGCTACGCGACGCAGGGTGGCCCGGCCCGGGCGCTGCTGATCGATGTGTCGGGCTACGTGACGGCCGACTCGGGCATCACCCTGACCGCGCCGGACCGCCTCGCCGACACCCGGACGCCGTGGCGAGGGGGCCTGAGCGAGCCGCTCGCCCCGCGCACCCCGACGACCCTGCAGGTCGCCGGCATCCTGCAGGGCGTCCCGGCCGACGCGGAGTCGGTCGTGGTGAACGTGACGGTGGCGAACGTCTCGAGCCTGGGGAACCTGCGGGTGTTCGGCGGCGGTGAGGTGCCGAACAGCTCGCTGCTCAACCTGGCGCCGGGCGTGGAGAAGGCGAACACGACGGTGGTCGACCTGGCTGACGACGGCTCGATCTCGCTGTACGCGGACGCCGACCGGCCGCTCGACGTGATCGTCGACGTGCTGGGGTACACGCAGGCCGGGTCCAGCCACGTGGGCGTCACGCCGACCCGGGTGATCGACACCCGCGAGGACGAGGGGGGCCCGCTCGAGTCGGACACCGTGTACACGCTCGAGATGGGCGCCGACGTCGTCCCGGCGGAGGCGACGGCGGTGGTGCTCAACGTCACCGCGATCGCGCCGAGCGAGCGGGGCAACCTGCGGGTGTACCCGGGCGAGGGTGAGCCGCCGAACGCGTCGTCGGTCAACTACATCCCGGGCCGCGACGTGGCGAACCTCGTCGTGGTCGACCTTCCAGAGGACGGGCTGATCAGCCTGTACTCCGACCAGGCCGGTGCCGGCACCGCCGACGTCGCGATCGACCTCGTCGGGTACATCACCGACTGATCCACCGCGACCACCACGATGCCCGGGCGGGCCACCCGCCCGGGCATCGTCGCGTCCGGCGCCGGGCACCGCGCCGATACGCTCGGCCTCATGGCCGACAGCTCTGCGCACGACGGCACCGAACGGCCCGCGCGCCGGCCGACCGCCCCGGACGGGCTCGTCGTCGTCGACAAGCCCGCCGGCTGGACCAGCCACGACGTCGTGTCGCGCATGCGGCGGCTGGCGGGCACGCGCAAGGTCGGCCACGCGGGCACCCTGGACCCGATGGCGACCGGCGTGCTCGTGGTCGGCATCGGCCGGGCGACCCGGCTGCTCACCTACGTGGTGGGGGCGGACAAGGAGTACACCGCGACGATCCGGCTCGGCGTGACCACGACCACCGACGACGCCGAGGGCGAGACGCTGGCGCGCACGGACGCCGCCGCGGTCAGCGAGCAGGCGGTGCGCGCCGGGGTCGGGCCGCTCACGGGGGACATCCGCCAGGTCCCCAGCTCCGTCAGCGCGATCAAGGTCGACGGCCGCCGCGCCTACGCCCGGGTCCGGGCGGGGGAGTCCGTGGAGCTCGAGTCCCGCCCGGTGACGGTGTCGCGGTTCGACGTCCACGCCGTGCGCCCGGTGCATGCCGCCGGTCCCGACGACGCGGACAGACGGGACGGCCCGGACGGGCCGGCGGCGGTCGACGTCGACGTCACGGTCGTCTGCTCGTCCGGGACGTACATCCGCGCGCTGGCCCGCGACCTGGGCGCCGCCCTCGGGGTCGGCGGGCACCTCACCGCGCTGCGGCGCACGAGGGTCGGCGGGTACCGGCTCGCGGAGGCCCGCACGCTCGAGGAGCTGGAGCGGACCCCGGCCGACCGTCCGCTGACCGTCACCACGCTCGCCGACGCCGCCCGGGCGACCTTCCCGGTGCGCGACCTGACGGACGCGGAGGCCCGCTCCCTGTCGTTCGGGCACCGCATCGCCCCGGGGGCCCCGACGCCGACGGAGCCGGTCGCGGCCATCGCGCCGGACGGCACCCTGGTCGCCCTGCTGCAGAGCGCCGGGCCGCAGGCCAAGCCGGTGATCGTGTTCGCACCGGCGTAGCAGCGCCCGCGCCACCCAGCCGGGGGCGCCGGTCGTGGCCTGCCGTCCCCGCGTGGCAGGCTTGCCCAGGCGCGCCGCGACCGCCGCCCCACCCACGACGCCCGACCGCGACGTCCCCCGCCCGCTGAACAGGAGCACAGGTGCACCGCTGGACGGATCTGGCCCAGGTCCCGGCAGGCTTCGGCCCGTCGGTGGTCACGCTGGGCAACTTCGACGGCGTGCACCGCGGCCACCGGACCGTCCTCGCGCGGATGGTCGCCGACGCCCGGGCCGCCGACGCCCGCGCCGTGGTGGTCACCTTCGCGCCGCACCCGGCGCAGGTCCACCACCCGCAGGACGCCCCGCCGCTGCTGACCGGCGTCGAGGACCGGCTGGAGCTGCTGGCCGAGACCGGCCTCGACGCGGTGCTCCTGGTCGAGTACACGCTGGAGTTCGCCCGCCAGTCGCCCGAGGGCTTCGTGCGGCGGTACCTGGTGGAGGCGCTCGGGGCCCGGACCGTGGTGGTCGGCCGGGACGTGCGCTTCGGCTGGGAGAACCGGGGCGACCTCGCGACCATGACGGCTCTCGGCGAGCAGTACGGCTTCGCCGTCGAGGTCATCGACGACCAGGCGGCCGAGCCGGACGGTGCCACCGGCGACGACGGCGGCCCGGACGAGGACGACGACGTGGCCCGCGCCGAGGTGGCCCGGCTGCGGCAGGTCGCCGAGCCCCTGCACCGCCGCTGGTCCTCGACCTGGGTGCGCGAGCTGCTCGCCGCGGGCCGCGTCGCGGAGGCCGCCGAGATCTTGGGCCGCCCGCACCGCATGCGCGGGGAGGTCGTGCACGGCGACGCGCGCGGCCGCGAGCTCGGCTACCCGACCGCGAACCTCGACCCGCGGTCGGCCGGCATGGTCCCCGCCGACGGCGTCTACGCCGGCTGGCTGCGGGTCACCCGCCGACCCGTGCAGGGCTTCACCGAGTGCACCCCCGAGGTCGACGCGGTCAGGGCCGCCGACGAGGCCGCTGCCCGTCGCGCCGAGCCCGACCGGTGGCCGGCGGCCATCTCCGTGGGCACCAACCCGACCTTCGACGGCGTCGCGCGCCGGGTCGAGGCGTACGTGCTGGACCGCACCGACCTGGACCTGTACGATCGCGAGGTGGTCGTGGAGTTCGTCGCCCGGATCCGCCCCACGCTGCGGTTCGAGTCGGTGGACGAGCTGGTCGCGACCATGGACGGCGACGTCGAACGGGTCCGCGCCGCGCTCACCGCCACCGCGGCGCCGTCCTAGGCGCCAGGCCCGCACGCGCACCTGGTAAACTCATGCAGCCGTCAGATCGGCCGCGGACCCAGAGCGCCCGGGTGGACATGCCCCGGAGCACCGCGCAGCGAGACACCACCAGGAGAGCCGTGCCCCTCGACGCAGCCACCAAGAAGTCGATCATGACCGAGTACGCCACGCACGAGGGCGACACCGGTTCCCCCGAGGTCCAGATCGCGATGCTGTCGCAGCGCATCAAGGACCTCACCGAGCACCTCAAGGAGCACAAGCACGACCACCACAGCCGTCGTGGTCTGCTGCTCCTCGTCGGCCAGCGCCGGCGCCTCCTCGGCTACCTGCAGAAGGTTGACATCAACCGCTACCGGAGCCTGATCGAGCGCCTCGGCCTGCGCCGCTAGCACCTCACCGACCCAGCCCGGACCTGCCTGCAGGTCCGGGCTGTGTCGCATGGGGCTCGCGTGACCCGCGCAGCACCACCGAAGAGCACCACCGAAGAGCACCACCCGCGCGCCGCCCGCCGCGTGCGGTCGCCGGCCGAGGTCCGCAGAGCACCCGCTCCGCGCACGTCGACCGTTGATCGCGCCGGTGCCGGGGCGGCGCCTCACGACAGAGGAGGGCACCCATGGAGGGTCCCGAGATCGAGTTCAGCGAAGCCGTCATCGACAACGGGAAGTTCGGCACCCGCACGGTGCGCTTCGAGACCGGCCGTCTCGCGCGCCAGGCCGCCGGCTCCGCCGCCGCCTACCTGGACGGCGAGACGATGCTGCTGTCGGCCACCACGGCCGGCAAGCACCCGAAGGACCAGTTCGACTTCTTCCCGCTCACGGTCGACGTCGAGGAGCGGATGTACGCCGCAGGCCGCATCCCCGGCTCGTTCTTCCGCCGCGAGGGCCGCCCGTCGACCGAGGCGATCCTGGCCTGCCGCCTGATCGACCGCCCGCTGCGTCCCACGTTCGCCAAGGGTCTGCGCAACGAGGTCCAGGTCGTCATCACCGTCATGGCGCTGCACCCGGACGACGCCTACGACACGCTCGCGATCAACGCCGCGTCGCTGTCCACGCAGCTGTCGGGCCTGCCGTTCTCCGGCCCGATCGCCGGGGTGCGGATCGCGCTCGTGGACGGCCAGTGGGTCGCGTTCCCCAAGCACTCCGACAAGGAGCGCGCCGTCTTCGACATGGTCGTCGCCGGCCGGGTCGTCGGGGACGACGTCGCGATCATGATGGTCGAGGCCGAGGCCACCGAGGGCTCCTGGCACCTGATCTCGGAGGGTGCTTCGGCACCCACGGAGGACGTGGTGGCGCAGGGCCTGGAGGCGGCGAAGCCGTTCCTGCGGGCGCTGTGCGAGGCGCAGGCCGACCTCGCCCGCCGCGCCGCGAAGCCGGTGCAGGACTTCCCCCGGTTCCTGGACTACCAGGACGACGCGTACGCGGCGGTCGAGGCCGCGGTCGCCACCGACCTCACCTCGGCGCTGGCGATCGCCGGCAAGCAGGAGCGCGAGAGCCGGATCGACGAGATCAAGGCCGGGATGGTCGAGTCGCTCGGCGCCCAGTTCGAGGGTCGCGAGAAGGAGCTGTCCGCGGCGTACCGCTCGGTGCAGAAGTCCCTCATCCGCAAGCGCGTGCTGACCGACGGCGTGCGGATCGACGGCCGTGGGCTCGCGGACATCCGCACCCTGTCCGCCGAGGTGGAGGTGCTGCCCCGGGTGCACGGCTCGGCCCTGTTCGAGCGTGGCGAGACCCAGATCCTCGGGGTCACGACGCTGAACATGCTCCGCATGGAGCAGCAGCTGGACACCCTCGCGCCCGAGACCCGCAAGCGCTACATGCACAACTACAACTTCCCGCCGTACTCGACCGGTGAGACCGGCCGCGTGGGTTCGCCCAAGCGCCGCGAGATCGGCCACGGTGCGCTCGCCGAGCGCGCGCTGGTGCCGGTGCTGCCGAGCCGCGAGGAGTTCCCCTACGCGATCCGCCAGGTCTCCGAGGCGCTGGGCTCCAACGGGTCCACCTCGATGGGCTCGGTCTGCGCGTCCACCCTGTCGCTGCTCAACGCCGGTGTGCCGCTGCGTGCGCCGGTCGCCGGCATCGCGATGGGCCTCATCTCCGACGAGGTCGACGGCCAGCCGCGCTACGCGGCGCTGACCGACATCCTCGGCGCGGAGGACGCGTTCGGTGACATGGACTTCAAGGTCGCCGGGACCAAGCAGTTCATCACCGCCATCCAGCTCGACACCAAGCTCGACGGCATCCCCGCGTCGGTGCTGGCCGGCGCGCTGACCCAGGCCCGCGACGCGCGGCTGGCGATCCTGGACGTCATGGCCGAGGCCATCGACGTCCCGGACGAGATGTCGCCGAACGCCCCGCGGGTCATCGCGGTCAAGGTGCCGGTGGACAAGATCGGCGAGGTCATCGGGCCGAAGGGCAAGATGATCAACCAGATCCAGGAGGAGACCGGCGCCGACATCTCGATCGAGGACGACGGCACGGTCTACATCGGCGCCACCGACGGTCCGTCGGCGGAGGCCGCGCGGGCGGCGATCAACGCGATCGCCAACCCGCACATGCCCGAGGTGGGCGAGCGCTTCGTCGGCACGGTCGTCAAGACCACGACCTTCGGCGCGTTCGTGTCCCTGTCCCCGGGCAAGGACGGCCTGCTGCACATCTCCCAGATCCGCAAGCTCGTCGGCGGCAAGCGCGTGGAGAACGTCGAGGACGTCCTCGGGGTCGGCCAGAAGGTCCAGGTCGAGATCGGCGAGATCGACCCGCGCGGCAAGCTCTCGCTGCACGCGGTGGTCGAGGAGTCGGCCGACGGCGCAGCTGCGGACGCCGCCCCGGCGCCCGCGGTGGGCGCTGACGCCTGACGTGCCGCTCGCACTCCCGCTCGCGTCCCCCGGTGACCCGGGCAGCGAGCTCTCCGCCGGGCAGGACGGCGGCGCCACCGTGCGCCGTTCCGTCCTGCCCGGCGGTGTGCGGGTCCTGACCGAGCGGATGCCCGGGCTCCGCTCGGCGACCGTGGGTGCCTGGGTCGGGGTGGGGTCGCGCGACGAGCGCGACGGCCACCACGGCTCGACCCACTTCCTCGAGCACCTGCTGTTCAAGGGCACGCAGAAGCGGTCTGCGCTCGACATCGCCGAGGCGTTCGACGCCGTCGGCGGTGAGGCGAACGCCGCCACCGGCAAGGAGCACACCTGCTACTACGCCCGGGTGCTCGACCTCGACCTGCCGATGGCGGTCGACGTGATCGGCGACATGGTGACCTCGGCCCGGCTGGACGCGGGTGAGCTCGAGACCGAGCGCGGGGTCATCCTCGAAGAGCTCGCGATGAACGACGACGACCCGTCGGACGTCGCCCACGAGCAGTTCGCGACGGCGGTGCTCGGCGAGCACCCGCTCGGGCGGCCGATCGGGGGCACGCCCGAGACGATCATGGCGGTCCCGCGCGAGGCTGTCTGGGACCACTACCGCGAGCACTACGGGCCGCGCACGCTCGTGGTCACCGCCGCCGGCGGAGTCGACCACGACATGCTGTGCGAGCAGGTGCTGACCGCCCTGCGCAGCGGCGGCTGGGACACGGCGTCCGGCAGCGCACCGCTGCCGCGCCGGGGCGTGGACGCTGCGACGTCGTCGTGGGCGCCGCGGACCGGCACCGACGTCGTCGTGCACCGGCCCACCGAGCAGGCGAACGTCATCCTCGGCGGGCCCGGGCTCACCGCGACCGACCCGCGGCGGTTCGTGCTGTCGGTCCTGAACGCCGCGCTCGGCGGCGGGATGTCGTCGCGGCTGTTCCAGGAGATCCGGGAGAAGCGCGGGTTGGCGTACTCGACGTACTCGTTCTCCTCGGGGCACGCCGACACCGGCGTGTTCGGCCTGTACGCGGGCTGCACGCCGGCCAAGGTCGACGAGGTCACGGCCCTGCTGGCGCAGGAGTGGGACCGGCTCGCCCAGGACGGTCTGGCCCCGGGTGAGCTCGAGCGCAGCATCGGCCAGCTCTCCGGCGGCCTGGTGCTGGGCATGGAGGACACCGGCTCGCGGATGAGCCGGCTCGGCAAGTCCGAGCTGGTGCACGGCGAGCTGCTGGGCCTGGACGAGTCGCTGGAGCGCATCCGTGCGGTCACGGCGGAGGAGGTCCGGGTGCTCGCCGGTGAGCTGGCCGCGATGCCGCGCTCCAGCGTGCTGGTCGGGCCGGTGGGGTCGGGCGGCGCGGGCTCGGGTGCCGGGGCGGCCGCGTGAGCGCTGCCGGCCGCATCCCGGTGGCGGTGCTGGGCGCCGGCGGGCGGATGGGGTCGCACGTGTGCGACGCCGTCCGGGCCGCCGGTGACCTCGACCTCGCCGCCGCGCTGCACCGGGGCGATGCGCCCGCGGGGGCGGCAGCGGCCGGTGCCGCGGTGGCCGTGGACTTCACCGTCCCGGCGGCGACCGAGGCCAACGTGCACGCCCTGATCGACGACGGCGTGCACGTCGTGGTCGGGGCGACCGGCTGGACCGGGGCGTCCCTCGGGCGGGTCGCGGAGCACCTGGCACAGGCGCCCGGCGTCGGCGTCCTGGTCGCGCCGAACTTCGCGCTCGGCGCGGTGCTCGCGATGCACTTCGCGGCGCAGGCGGCGCGCTGGTTCGAGTCCGCCGAGGTCGTCGAGCTGCACCACCCGGACAAGGTCGACGCACCGTCCGGCACGGCGCGGCACACGGCCGCGGCGATCGCGGCGGCCCGCACGGCCGCGGGAATGCCCGCCATGCCGGACGCCACGGCGACGGGCCTGGACGGTGCCCGCGGCGCCGACGTGGACGGCGTGCGGGTGCACAGCGTCCGGCTGCGAGGGCTCGTCGCCCACGAGGAGATCCTGCTGGGCAACGCGGGGGAGCAGCTGACCATCCGGCACGACTCCTTCGACCGGGCCTCGTTCATGCCCGGTGTGCTGCTCGCGGTCCGCGAGGTCGGACGCCGACCGGGGCTCACGGTCGGGCTGGAGGCGCTGCTCGGCCTCGACGGTGCCGGTCCTGAGTCCCGGTGAGCGCACGGTGACCGCCGGGACGAGCCGCCGGCCGGGGGCGGTATGAGGACGCGGTCGGTCCTCGGGGCGCTCGCGCTCACGGCGCTGCTCGCGATCTACGTCGTGGTGGTCGCCCTGCGCGGCATCGCGCTGATCGCGTCGGGTGAGCCGGTGGGCATCGGGCTCGGCCTCGGGGTGCTGCTGCTCCCGGTCCTCGCGGTCGCGCTCGTGGCGCGGGAGTGGATGCTCGGTGCGGCCGTGCAGCGCATGGCCGACGAGCTCGCCGCGCGCGGGGAGCTGCCGGTGGACACCCTGCCCCGGTCGCCGGGCGGCCGCATCGACCGCACGGCCGCGCGCGCCGCCTTCGAGGAGGCACGCGCCGAGGCAGAGGCCCACCCGGAGGACTGGGCGGCGCGGTACCGGCTCGCGTTCGCCTACGACGCCGCCGGCGACCGGCGCCGTGCCCGAGCCACGCTCCGGCTCGCGGCCCGGCTGCGACGCGAGGCCGCGTAGCGGCTGTCCCCGGTGCGGCGCGCCGGGCCTGCGGGTCCGGACCGGACCGGCCGACGTCAGCCCCCGGGATGACCGCGTCCACGCCCGTGGGGTGATGACCCGCCGACGGGTCCTGGGCCAGGGTCGACCCATGGACACGTCGACCTCCGCCACGCCCCGATCACCCCGCGCACCGTGGTCGGGGACGGTCCGTCGCAGCGGTGGACCCGGCGACACCGTCCGCCGGCACCCTGCGCCGGCTCCGGTGGGGGACCCCGGCCGGCGTGCGCCGGTGGTGCTCGCCCTGGGCCTGGTGATCGGCCTGGCCTGGGGCGCGGCGACCTCGGGGCTGCAGACGCTGCTGCCGACCTCCGGGCTGGCCAATGCGGTCGGTCCCTGGGTCGTGCCCGCCTTCGTGGTCGGCGCGCTGAGCCGGCGCCCGTGGGTCGCCGTCGCCGCCGGCGTCCTCGCGTGCTCCGGTGAGGTCGCCGGGTACTACCTCGTCTCCGCGGCGCGTGGCTTCGGCGTCAACCCGTCGATGGTCGCGGTGTGGGCGTGCGCCGGCCTGGTCGGCGGGACGGTCTTCGGGGCGGCCGGGTGGTGCTGGCGCCGCGCGACGACCGTGCGGGCCGGCGCACTGGGCGCCGCGCTGCTCGGCGGCGTCTTCCTCGCCGAGGGCGTCGTCCAGTACGGGCTGATCCTGCGCTACCCCGGCAACGCCGTGCTCTTCTGCGTCATCGGCGCGCTGCTGGCGGTCGTGCTCGGGGCCGGCTCGCCGGCCGCGCGGGCAGCCGGGGCGCGCGGTCGGGGCGTCGGTGCCGCGGCGATCTGGCTGCTGGTGGTGCTCGCCCTGGGCGCGGCCGGGGT
Organism: uncultured Cellulomonas sp.; assembly: GCF_947494015.1. Lineage (GTDB taxonomy): Bacteria > Actinomycetota > Actinomycetes > Actinomycetales > Cellulomonadaceae > Pengzhenrongella. Next base: position 66,948 of record NZ_CANLTL010000009.1, read on the forward strand.
GGCGGGGATGCACGAGCTGATGAGCTCTCCCGCCGGCTCCGGGAACGGTGCGTGAAGCAGCCGAGCGACGTCCGGCCGCGCCCTGCGCGGCGGCGGACCTCCGGTCACCGGCGCCGCGCCGTCAGATCGCCGCGGTCCACCGGTGCTCGGCGACCGTCCGTTCGACGGCTGGAGAGCCGTCCGGCGCCCCCGGGTCGGCCACCGGTCCGGTCGCCAGCTCACGGACGGTGCCGTCCGGACCGAGGCCCGCGGACCGCAGGAACTGCGCCCGCGCGCTGTCGCCGTCGAGCACCCAGGCCGTGAGGTAGCCGGCTCCGTCCTGGCGCAGGCCGTCGACGACGGCGGTCAGCAGCCGCGAGCCGTGCCCGGACCGGCGCGACGACGGCGACACCTCCAGCGCGACGAGCTCACCACCGGGAGCGTCCAGCGGTGCCTGCGGCGAGGCCGGCAGCGGGGCGACCGCCGCGAGGCCCACCACGGTCGCGCCCTCGCACGCCACCAGGACGCGGTACCCGGGGCCGGGAGGTCGGGTGATCGCGGCCGCCCACTGCGCCTGCACGGCGTCCCGGTCCAGCCCGGTCAGCACGTCGGCCCCGACGGTGTCGGCGTGGGTGACTCGCCAGGCGCCCAGCTGCACGTCCGCGACGGCGTCCGCGTCGTCGGCCACCGCCGGGCGCACGGAGACGTCGGCCTGCTCCCGGAACAGGGACATCAGCGCCCACGCCCGGTGACGCGATGGTGCGGGGTCGGTGCGCTCACGGGGTGCTCCTCGGTCGGGTGGACGGTCCGGCGGACGGTGCCCCGAGGCTAACAACGGCCCGGGTGCATCCCGCGGGGTCGCGTGTTTGGCTGGTCGGGACGTGGGCGCCCGCCCGCGGGCGAGGAGACGCTGGTGGCACCGCATGGTTGGCTGACGGCCGCCGTCGAGCCCGCGGAGGAGGTGCTCACCGACGAGATCACGGTGCCCGACGTCGCCGGGGCGCTGGCCGTGCTGGCCGGCGCCATCCTGCTGGCCGTGGTGCTGCAACGCCTGCTGGTGCACACCATCGACCGGGGCGACGCCGACCGGCACACCGGTCGGCTGGTCGGCCGCTTCCTCGGGCTGGTCGTGGTCGGTGTCGGCGCGGTGTACGCACTGGACGTGCTCGGGGTGCGGATCGCGCCGCTGCTCGGCGCGCTCGGCGTCGGTGGCATCGCCATCGCGTTCGCCGCCCAGGACATCCTGCAGAACCTCATCGCCGGGGTGCTGCTCCAGATCCGCCGTCCGCTGCGGGTGGGTGAGCAGATCAGCACGGGGGACTACGAGGGCGTCGTCCGCGACGTCAACCTGCGCACGGTGGTGCTGGACACCTACGACGGCGTGACGGTGTTCGTCCCCAACGCCGAGGTGCTCACGACACCGATCGTCAACTACACCCGCACGCCGCTCAACCGCACCGACCTCGGGGTGGGCGTCGCCTACGACACCGACCTCACCCGGGCGCGCGAGGTGCTGCTCGAGGCCTGCCGCAGGAGCCCGGGGGTCGAGCTCGCGCCCGCTCCCGACGTCTGGGTGCACGCGTTCGGCGAGTCGTCCGTCGACCTCGTCGTGCGGTACTGGCACGCGTCCGACATCGCCAGCCGCTGGCGGGTGCGCAACGACGTCGCCATCGCGGTCAAGGCTGCCCTCGACGGCGCGGGCATGACGATCCCGTTCCCCCAGCGGGTCCTGTGGCAGGCGCCGTCCGCCGACGACGTCTGAGGTCGGCGGCGGGGTCAGGCCAGCGCGCGCAGCCCCGCCGCCGTCGCCGCGGCCAGCAGGACGACCACGACGAACGGCGCCCGCAGCGCCAGCGCCACGGCCGCGACCGCCAGAGCGGGCAGGCGCGCGTCGAGGGTGACGTGCTGACCGGTGGTCACGGTCTGCACCCCGACCAGCGCCGCGAGCAGCGCCACGGTCACCAGTGACGCGGTCCGGGCGACCCGTGGCTCGGCCAGCCAGTGCTCGGGCACGACGTGACCGACGAGCTTGATCCCGAAGCACGCCGCCGACGCCGCGAGGACCGCCAGCCACACGGTCAGGTCGGCGCTCATGCGCGGTTCTCCGGGGATGACGCCGACCGGGCCCCCGGCGCACCGGGAGCGGCACCCGCTGCCGTGCCTGGCCGCGGGAGCGGCCGCGACGGGGAGCGCCAGCCCACGACGACGGCCACCGCTGCCGCCGCGAGGACCGGGAGCCCGGCGGGCACGAGCGGGGTGAGGGCGAGCGCGACCCCCAGGGCCGACGCTGCGGTGAGCCTCGCGGCGCCCGTGCCGAGCCGGGGCCACAGCAGGGCGAGGAAGGCCGCCGCGGCGGCGGCGTCGAGGCCGTACCGGCTGGGGTCACCCAGCGCGTCACCAAGCAGCGCGCCCAGCAGGGTGAACGCGTTCCAGAGCGCGAAGACGCCCGCACCGGCCCACCAGAACCCGGTGCGGACCGCCGTGGGCGTGGTCTGGGCGGTGCCGACCGCGGTCGACTCGTCGATGGTCAGGTGCGCCGCGAGAGGCCGGCGCCAGCCGCGGGCACCGAGCAGGGGGGCGACCTGGACGCCGTACAGCCCGTTGCGGGCACCCAGCAGGCCGGCCGTCGTCACGGCCGCCAACGGGGCCCCGCCGGCACCGATCACGCCGATGAACGCGAACTGCGACCCGCCGGAGAACATCAGCAGGCTCAACGCCATGGTCTGGAGCACGTCCAGACCCGCGGCCACCGACAGCGCACCGAACGAGATGCCGTACAGCCCCGTGGCCACCGAGACGCTGACCGCCTGCCGGACGGCGGCGCCGTCCTCGGGGCTGCGGGACCGGCGAGGCACGGCGGACACCCTAGTCGCGCGCCGCCGCCGCACCCCGTGCGCCCCCGCTCAGAGCGCGACGTACACGCTCTCCAGGTACTCCTCGATGCCGGCCTCGCCGCCCTCCCGGCCGATCCCGGACTGCTTGACCCCGCCGAACGGCGCACTGGCGTCGGAGACCATGCCGCGGTTCAGCCCCACCATGCCGGCGTCCACCCGCTCGGCGACCCGGAAGGCGCGGTCGACGTCGCGCGTGTACGCGTACGCGACCAGGCCGAAGTCGGTCGAGTTCGCCAGGTCCAGGCCTTCGTCCTCCGAGCCGAAGGTGACCACCGGGGCGACCGGCCCGAAGATCTCCTCCCGGACCGCGCGGGCGCCGGGGTCCACCCCGGTCAGCACGGTGGGCCGGTAGAAGGAGCCGGGACCCGAGGGCCGGTCCCCGCCCACGGTCACGCGGGCGCCGCCGTCGACGGCCTGCTGCACCACCTCGGCGACCCGGGCGGCCGCCCGCTCCTCGATGAGCGGTCCGACGGTTGTCGCCGGGTCCGCGCCGGGGCCGACGACGAGCCGGCCGAAGGCCTCGGTCAGGCCTGCGGTGAACTCCGCGGCGACCCGCTCGTGGACCAGGAAGCGGTTCGCGGCGACGCAGGTCTGGCCGGAGTTGCGCATCTTGGCCGCGACGGCACCCTCCACGGCCGCGGGCACGTCGGCGTCGTCGAACACCAGGAACGGGGCGTTGCCGCCGAGCTCCATCGAGGTGCGCAGCACGTTCTGCGCGGCGCCGCGCAGCAGGACCCGGCCGACCTCCGTCGACCCGGTGAACGACAGCTTGCGCAGGCGCGGGTCGGCGAGCAGCGGCTCGGTCAGCGCGCCCGCCGCCGACGTCGGCACCACGTTGACCACGCCGGTCGGCAGCTCGCGGCGCTCGAGCTCGGCCCGCACGATCTCGGCGAACACCCCGGTGGTCAGCGGCGTCAGCTCGGACGGCTTGACCACCACCGCGCACCCGGCCGCCAGGGCCGGCGCGACCTTGCGGGTGATCATCGCGATGGGGAAGTTCCAGGGCGTGATGAGGAACGCCGGGCCGACCGGTCGGCGCAGCACGATCTGCCGGTTCGTCCCCGACGGGGCGGTCCGGGTCAGCCCGTTGATCCGCACGGCCTGCTCGGAGTACCAGCGCACGAACTCCGCGGCGTAGGCCACCTCGGCGCGCGACTCGGCGATGGGCTTGCCGCCCTCCGCGGTGATGAGCGCCGCGAGGTCCTCGGTGCGCGCGACGAGCGTCTCGAACACGGCCCGAAGCAGCTCCGCGCGCTCGCGGGGGGCGACGGTGCGCCACGCGGGCTGGGCCGCGTGGGCGGCGGCGAGGGCGTCCAGCCCGTCCGCCGGGCCCGCGTCGGCGACCTCGGCGAGGACCTGGCCGGTCGCGGGATCCTCGACGGCGAAGGTCGCCCCGCCGGCGGCGGGGCGCCACTCGCCGTCGACCAGCAGGCCCGTGGGGACCGCGTCGGCGAGGTGACGGGGGAGGGCGTGCGCGGCGGACATGGGGCGAGTATCCCGCCGCCGGTCACCGGCGGCACGGGCACCGGCCGCCGGCCGGCGTGGGCGGGTGGGCGCACGGACCTACGATGGCGTCATGACTGCCGCCGACCCCTCGGTCGCCACCCCGTACGAGGACCTGCTGCGGCTGGTGCTGCGGACCGGCACGCCCAAGGCCGACCGGACCGGGACCGGCACGCGCAGCGTCTTCGGGCACCAGATGCGGTTCGACCTCGGCGACGGGTTCCCGCTCGTCACCACCAAGCGCGTGCACCTGCGGTCCGTCGTCGGTGAGCTGCTGTGGTTCCTGCGGGGGGAGTCCAACGTCGCCTGGCTGCGCGAGCAGGGCGTGACCATCTGGGACGAGTGGGCCGACCTCGAGGGCGAGCTCGGCCCGGTCTACGGGGTGCAGTGGCGGTCGTGGCCGGCCCCGGACGGCCGCCACATCGACCAGATCGCCCGGGTCCTGGACCAGCTGCGCTCGGACCCCGACTCGCGCCGGATCATCGTCTCGGCGTGGAACGTCGCCGACCTGGACGCGATGGCGCTCGCGCCGTGCCACGCGCTGTTCCAGTTCTACGTCGCCGACGGGCGGCTGAGCTGCCAGCTGTACCAGCGCAGCGCCGACCTGTTCCTGGGCGTGCCGTTCAACATCGCCAGCTACGCCCTGCTGACCCACATGGTCGCCCAGCAGGTCGACCTCGAGGTCGGCGAGTTCATCTGGACCGGCGGGGACTGCCACATCTACGACAACCACGTGGAGCAGGTCACCGAGCAGCTCACCCGCGAGCCCTACCCGCTGCCGACCCTGCGGCTGCGCCGCGCGCCGTCTCTGCTCGACTACACCCCCGACGACGTCGAGGTCCTGGACTACCGGCACCACCCGGCCATCAAGGCGCCGGTGGCGGTGTGAGACACCGATGACGCTGGGCCTGGTCTGGGCGCAGACTCCGGCCGGGATCATCGGCGCCGACGGCGGGATCCCGTGGCACGTCCCGGAGGACCTGGCCCGCTTCCGGCGGCTGACGACCGGGCACCCGGTGGTCATGGGCCGGGCCACCTGGGAGTCCCTGCCCGCGCGGTTCCGCCCCCTGCCGGGGCGTGAGAACGTCGTGCTGACCCGGTCGCCCGGCTGGAGCGCGCGCGGCGCCGTCGTGGCGACTGGCGTGCCCGACGCCGTCCGCGTGCTCGGCGACCGGGACGCCTGGGTGATCGGCGGGGGGCAGGTCTACACCGCGTTCCTGGACCGGGCCGACCGGCTGGAGGTCACCGAGGTCGACCTGGACGTGGCCGGTGACGCGGTCGCGCCCCCGGTCGACGCGGTGCGGTGGCAGGCCGTGCCCGCCGCTTCGGCGGACGGCGCAGACGCCGACCGCGACGGGTGGCGGACGTCGTCGTCCGGCGTCCGCTACCGCTTCACGAGCTTCGTCCGGCGCTGATCGCCGTGGGACGCGGGGCCAGCGCCGTGCGGGGTCGCACGGCCGGGCGCGCCCGACGGCGCGGGCCCGCTCCCGCGGTCAGACGCGTGCGCCGGCCGCCACGGTGAGGTCGCCGCGGCGCGCCGCGGCGGCCGGCGCACCGGTCCGCGCCCCGCTCGCGGGCACCGCACGGCGCTCCTCGAGCATCGTGCGCAGCCGGTGCGGCCGGTCGGTCATCACGGCGTCGACCCCCAGGTCGAGCACGAGGGCGAGCTCGGCGTCGTCGTTCGGGGTCCAGCAGCACAGCCCGATGTCGAAGGTGCGCATCGCGTGCACCGTCCCGGCCGAGAGCAGCGTCCACATCGGGTTGTAGAACTGGGGCCGGACGGCGGCCAGCAGCCGGATGTCCGGCGGCTGGAGCGAGGCGTCGTTGAGGTAGATGGTCGCGTCCGGGCGTGCGGAGCGGATCGCGACGAGTCCCTCGGTCGACCCGCAGAAGGCGGTGGACGGCATGTGCATCCGGTCCACCAGGCGGGCCGCGGCCATCGCCGCGACCGGGTGCTTCTGGTCGAGCACCAGGGGGATGCCGCTCGAGCGGGAGACCTCGAGCAGCTCCGCCAGCCGGGGCACCCGCTGCTCGCCGGCGCCCAGCCGCGAGATGTCGTCCCACGTCATGGCCGCCACCGGGCGCGGGTCCCCCCACAGCCGCTCGAAGGTGTCGTCGTGCACGGCCACGAGGGTGCCGTCCGCGGCGAGCTGGACGTCGACCTCGATGGCGTCGGCGCCGGCGATGACGGCCGCCTCGACCGCCGCGACGGTGTTCTCGCGGAACGACTGCGAGTCGCCGCGGTGGGCGATGACGAGCGGGTCGGTGGTGCGGTGCACGTGAGTGCCTCCGGGTCGGTGCGGGACGACGGTCCGGTCGGCGACGGACCCCGGGCCGGGGAGTGCCGGCCGTCATCGATCCCATCAGGCACCCACGGCGAGGAGAAGTTCCGCGGGCGCGACCCGGGAAAGGTTTGCCGGATGTTCGCCGGATCTCCACGACCGGGTCGCGCGCGGAGCCCGGAGGGTGGCCGACCCGTGCAGGACGGTAGTTTGGAGCCATGCCCGCCCCCACGAGCCTGATGACCCCGGCACGGCCGTTCGGCGCGGTGCTGACCGCGATGGTCACGCCCATGGACCGGGCCGGCGAGGTCGACCTCGACGCCGCCGCCGCGCTCGCCCGGCACCTGGCCGACCACGGTCACGACGGCCTCGTGCTCAACGGCACCACCGGGGAGTCGCCCACCACGCACGCCCCCGAGAAGGCCGACCTCATCGCCGCCGTGGTCGACGCCGTCGGCGACCGCGCCGTCGTCGTCGCCGGGGCCGGGTCGAACGACACGGTGCACGCCGTCCGCATGGCGGAGCAGGCGGCCGAGGCCGGTGCGCACGGCCTGCTCGTGGTCAGTCCGTACTACTCACGCCCCTCGCAGGAGGGCGTGTACCTGCACACCGTCGCGGTCGCCGACGCGACCGACCTGCCGGTGATGCTCTACGACGTGCCGGGACGCACCGTCGTGCGCTACGCCCCCGAGACGCTCGACCGCCTCGCCGCCCACGACCGCGTCGTCGCGGTCAAGGACGCGACCGGCGACGTGTTCGCCGCCCTGCGCGTCATGCAGCGCACCGGCCTCGCGTACTACTCCGGGGACGACCCGCTGAACCTGGCGTTCCTGAGCCACGGCGCCGCCGGCGTGGTCAGCATGGTCGGCCATGTCGCGGGCGACGCGCTCGCGGCCCTGGTCCGGGCCGTCGACGCCGGCGACCTGGCCGCCGCCCGCGCCACCCTGGTGGCCATGCTGCCGGCCATCGACATCATCTGCGGCTCCGGGAACGGCGCCCTGCGGGCGAAGGTCGCGCTCGAGCTGCTCGGCCTCATCCCCGACCGCACCATGCGCCTGCCCCAGGCGACCGCCGGGGACGACGAGGTCGCGGCGGTCCGCGCGGCGATGGTCGCCGCCGGCCTGCTCGACGCCGACTGACCCGCACCACGGCGCCCGACGCCGACCGACCCGGAGGTCCGATGTCCCAGCCCGCGCCCGAGCTCGCACCTCCACCGCCGCTGGCCGACGGCACGCTGCGCGTCGTCGCGCTCGGCGGGCTGGGGGAGATCGGCCGCAACATGGCCGTCCTGGAGTACGGCGGCCGGTTGCTGGTCATCGACTGCGGCGTGCTGTTCCCCGAGGACCACCAGCCCGGGGTGGACCTGATCCTGCCGGACTTCGGGCACATCGCCGACCGGCTGGACGACATCGAGGCCATCGTCCTGACGCACGGCCACGAGGACCACATCGGCGCGGTCCCGTACCTGCTGCGCATGCGCCGCGACATCCCGCTGGTCGGCTCGCAGCTGACCCTGGCGTTCGTGGAGGCCAAGCTCCGCGAGCACCGGATCGCCCCGCTGACCCTGGCCGTCCGGGAGGGGCAGACCGAGCAGCTCGGCGCCTTCGGGTGCGAGTTCGTCGCCGTCAACCACTCCATCCCCGACGCGCTGGCCGTCGCCGTGCACACCCCGGCCGGGACTGTCCTGCACACCGGCGACTTCAAGATGGACCAGCTGCCGCTGGACGGCCGGATCACCGACCTCCGCGCGTTCGCCCGGCTCGGTGAGGCGGGGGTCGACCTGTTCATGGTCGACTCGACCAACGCCGAGGTCCCGGGGTTCACCACGCACGAGCGCGAGATCGGCCCCGTGCTGGACTCCGTGTTCGCCGCCGCCGACCGGCGCATCGTCGTGGCGTCGTTCGCCTCCCACGTCCACCGCGTCCAGCAGGTGCTCGACGCCGCCGTCGCGCACGGCCGCCGGGTCGCGCTCGTGGGCCGGTCGATGGTGCGCAACATGACCATCGCGGCCGACCTGGGCTACCTGTCCGTGCCCGACGGCGTGCTGGTCGACGCCAAGGCGATCGACACCCTGCCCGACGACGAGCTGGTCCTGATGTGCACGGGGTCGCAGGGGGAACCGATGGCGGCCCTGTCCCGGATCGCGGGCGGCGACCACAAGGTGGCGGTGGGCCCGGGGGACACGGTGGTCCTCGCGTCGTCGCTCATCCCGGGCAACGAGAACGCGGTGTACCGGGTGATCAACGGCCTGACCCGGCTCGGGGCGCGCGTGGTGCACGGCGGCAACGCGAAGGTCCACGTCTCCGGGCACGCGTCGGCCGGCGAGCTCCTGTACTGCTACAACATCGTGCGGCCGCGCAACGTCATGCCCGTGCACGGGGAGGTCCGCCACCTGGTGGCCAACGCCGCGCTCGCGGTGCAGACCGGCGTCCCCGCCGAGAACGTCGTACTCGCCGAGGACGGCGTGGTGATCGACCTCGTGGAGGGCCGCGCCACCGTCGTCGGTGCCGTGCCGTGCGGGCTGGTCTACGTGGACGGCGCGAGCGTCGGGGAGCTCACCGACGCCGAGCTCAAGGACCGCAGGATCCTCGGCGAGGAGGGGTTCATCTCGATCTTCGTCGTCGTGGACTCCACCAGCGGCAAGGTGCTCGCCGGACCGCACATCCAGGCCCGCGGGTTCGCCGAGGACGACGCCGTCTTCGGCGACATCCTCCCCGAGATCACCCGGGCGCTCGAGGAGGCCCCGCACGCCGGCGGTGTGGACACCCACGGTCTGCAGCAGGTGGTGCGCCGCGTGGTGGGGCGGTGGGTGAGCGGTCGTCTGCGGCGGCGGCCGATGATCATGCCGGTGGTGGTCGAGGCCTGACGTCGGCCTGGTGCCGGCGGGGCGGCGCGTCCGTCTGCCGGCCGCGCCGGCGGCCCCGGGCGTCCGTCGGCGCGGCCCGGGCGTCAGGGGCGGCTCAGGTCCGCGACGAGGGCCGGGCCCGCCGCGCGCAGGGTGGCCGCGTACCGCTCCGCGTGGGCGTCCCGGTCACCGGGCAGCAGACCGGCGAGCTCGAGCTCGACGAGTCCGTGCACCAGGCCCCACAGCGCCAGCGCGGCCGGCACGGCGGCCGGCGCGGCCGCGCGGTCCGCAACACCCCGTGCACGCAGCACCCGGGCCACCGCGTCGGCGAGCACCGCGAAGGTCGGCTGGTCGGTCGCGGGGGAGGTGGCCGGTGCGGTGGCGGGTCCGGCCGCCGGTGGGCCGACCCGCCCGGTCGCCGCCGCACCGCGGGCGCCGAGGCCCGCGGTGTCGAACATGACCCGGTAGAAGTGCGGGTCGTCCAGCGCGCTGGCCCGGTAGGCGAGCCCGAGCGCGAGCAGGTCCCGCTCGGCGTCGTCCGTACGCGGCGCGGCGGCGAGGTGCGCGGCGAACCGGCGCAGCGCCTCCTCGCCGACCGCGCCCAGCAGCGCCGACCGGTCACCGAACAGGTCGTACACCGCCGATGCCGAGGTCCCGGCGCGCGCGGCGACGTCCCGCACGGTCAGCGCGGTGGGTCCGCCGTCGGCGACCACCCGGGACGCCACCTCGAGCAGGCGGGTGCGCACGGCGTCGTCACGGACACGGGGTCGGGCCACCGGCCGAGTCTAGGGCTTGACCGAGGTTCCGGAGCGGTGTTCCATAACAGTGTTATAGAACCCGGGACCGAGGAGGCCGCACCATGCTCGAGCTCACCGAGGCGGCACGCACGACCGCCGGGATCGTGCTGCTGACCGTCGTCGCGGTGGAGTCCGGCGGGGCGTTCATGGTCCGGGTCGTGACGGGCGGGGTCCCGGTCACCGACTTCCAGCGGCGGTTCTACCGGGCCGGGCACGCGCACGCCGGCGTGCTGGTGACGCTGGGGCTGGTCTGCCTGCTGCTCGCGGAGGCCACCACGCTGTCCGGCGCGGCTCGCTGGCTCGCGCAGACCGGCGTGCTCGTGGCCGCGATCCTCATGCCGGCGGGCTTCTTCTTCTCGGCCATGGGCGCCGGGCGGGTCCGCCCCAGCCGATGGATCGGGCTGCTCGTGGTGGGCGCGCTGGTCCTCGCGGCCGGTGTGGTGACGTTGGGGGTCGGGCTGCTGGCGGGGTAGCGGTGCGGCCGGGTGCAGGGACCACCCCGACACGCACCGCGGCCCGGCGTCCCGGACGGGGACGCCGGGCCACGGCGGTCGGGTCGAGCGTGCTGGGCGGTGACTACTTCAGCGAGCCCAGCGACAGGCCGCCCTGCCAGTACCGCTGCAGGGACAGGAACGCGATGATCAGCGGCAGGATCGAGACCAGCGCGCCGGTGACGATGAGGTTCCACACCTGCTCCCCACCCGCGCCAGCGTTCGACAGCGCCTGCCAGCTGTCCAGCCCCACGGTGACCGGCAGCAGGTTCGGGCTGCGCACCATCGCCAGGGCGAGGAAGAAGTTGTTCCACGTCGCCACGACGGACAGCAGCAGCACCGTCACGATCGCCGGCCGCAGCAGCGGCAGGGCGACCTGGACGAACAGCCGCAGCTCACCGGCGCCGTCGACCCGGCCGGCGTCGAGCAGCTCGCTCGGCACCACGTCCTGGGCGTACACCCGGATGAGGTAGACCCCCAGCGGGCTCAGCAGCGAGGGCAGGATGATCGCCCACCGGGTGTCGACGAGCTGGAACTCGGCGAGCAGCACGAACGTCGGGATCACCAGTGCGGTCAGCGGCACCATCACCGAGCCCAGCAGCAGCGCGAACGAGAAGTTCCGGCCGCGGAAGTTGTACTTCGCGAACCCGTACCCGGCCAGCACCGCGAACAGCGTCGCGCCGACCCCGGCGGTCAGCGCGTAGAGGAAGGAGTTGCCCAGCCAGGTCCAGTAGATGCCGCCCTGGTACCGGGTCAGGTCGGCGAGGTTCTGGAGGAGGTTGAACTCGCTGTTGAACCACAGCGGCCCACCCGAGCCTGTGAACAGGCCGGAGTTCGTCTTCGTGCTCGCGACCACCAGCCACCACAGCGGCGTGATGAAGTAGAGCACCAGGGCGACCAGGAACAGGTGGGAGCCGACCCGGGCCCCGCCCTGCGCCTGGCGGCGTGGCTGGCGCCGGCGTGCGGTGTTCGTCGTCTGGGGAGCGGCGGTTCCGCCCATCGTCTGGAGCTCGGCCATCACCGGAGTCCGCTCTGCTTGCGCGTCAGGTGCAGGAAGATGAAGGAGAAGATGAACACGACGATCCCCAGGGCGAAGGCGATGGTCGAGGCGTAGTTGAACTGGCTGAAGGAGAACGCCAGCGTGAAGGCGTACATGTTCGGCGTGTAGTCACCGGGGATCGCGCCGGGCGCCACGGTGCGCAGCACGGCGGGCTCGGTGAAGAACTGCAGCGTCCCGATCAGCGAGAAGATGACGACCATCACCATGGCCGAGGAGATCATCGGCACCTTGATCCGCATCGCGATCTGCAGGGCCGAGGCGCCGTCGATGCGAGCGGCCTCGTAGATGCTCGGGTCGATGCCGCGCAGGGCGGCGAAGATGATGATCATGTAGTAGCCGGCCCACTGCCACGTCACGATGTTCACCAGGCTGGCGAAGATCAGGTTGGCCGAGAGGAAGTTCGGTGCGGTCGCCCCGAACAGGCCGAAGAGGTCGCTGGCCGGGCCGAACCGGGGGCTGTACAGGAAGCCCCACATCAGGGCGCCGATCATGCCCGGGATGGCGTACGGGGCGAAGATCATCAGCCGCGAGAACTTCGACAGCCGGGTGGCCAGCGTGTCCAGCACGAGCGCCGCCGCGAGGGCGACCGCGATCTGGATCGGGACCATCACCGCCACGAACTTGCCGACCCGCAGCAAGCCCTCGAGGAAGATCGGGTCGGTGAAGGCCCGACCGTAGTTCGCCAGTCCCGTGAAGGACTCGCCGCCCACGAGGGTGCTCGTGTGCAGGCTCATCCAGAACGCGTACGCCAGGGGGCCGACGAGGAACACGAGGAAGACGAGCGCGAACGGGGCGATGAAGAACCATCCCCACCGCTGCCGCTTGGCGTCCATGTTCGCGCCGCCGTGGGGCGTCACCGGCTGCTGGCGCGTGGCCGGGTCGGCCGTGACCGTCTGTGTGGACATCACTGTCTCCAGGGGGAAGAAGCGGAGGGACAGGGCCGGCCGGACGGCGTCATGCGCCGTCCGGCCGGCCCGGGACCGTCACTCGACGACGGTGAAGCCCTGCGAGTTGGCGTAGGCCACCAGGCGCTGCTCGAAGTCGTCGAGGACCGCCTGGGGATCGGCGCTGCCCTCGATCATCGACTGCAGGACCTCGGTCTGCTGGTCGTAGACGTAGGTCTGGAACGGCGCGAACGTGAAGCCGCTGTAGCCGGCCGCCGCGTCGAGGAAGACGTCGCCCTGGATCTGCTGACCGTCGAAGAACGGGTACTCACGCGTGGCGAACTCGTCCGACTCCAGGACGGGCTTCCACAGCGGGAAGAGCGCTGCCTCCTCGATCCCGATGTCCCACGCCTCCTCGGTGCCGAAGACCTCCTTCGCGACCTGTGCGGCCAGCTCGGCGTTGCGTGCCTGGGTGGTCACCGCGAAGGTCGAGCCGCCCCAGTTGATCTGCACCGGCTCCTCGCCCTCCCACTGCGGGATCGGGGCGGCGCGCCAGACGGCGCCCTCGTCGGCGTCCGACAGGCCCTGGAGGTACCCGGGTCCCCAGGCCGCGGCCAGGTACACGGCGTACGTGCCGTCCACGAGGCTGGTGTTGTAGTCGGCGGTGAAGGCCTCGTCGGTGGCGACCAGGCCCTGGTCGACCAGGTCGTCCCAGAAGGTCAGGACCTCCTGCGCCTCGGCGGTGCTCACGTCGATGCCGATCTCGGCCGGGTTGGCCGCGTCGTACGTGAACGGCTCCCAGCCCTTCTGCGCGAGCAGGGCGTGGATGAAGGCGTTGCCGTTGATCGGGAAGTTGGTGATGTACCCCTCGTACCCGGCGTCCTTGAGCTGCTGCGCCGCGGCGGCGAACTCCTCCCAGGTGGTGGGGGGCGTCACGCCGTACTGGTCGAAGATGTCCTGTCGGTACAGCATGCCCATCGGGCCGCCGTCGACCGGGATGGCGTAGATGGCGTCGCCGTTCGTGACGTCGCTCCACGCGCCCTCGGTGAACTGGTCCTCCAGGTCGCCCGCGCCGTACTCCGAGAGGTCCACCAGGGCGTCGCGGATCGTGAACGTGGGGATGACCTCGGACTCGAGCATGATGACGTCCGGGGCGCCCGTCCCGGCCTCGATGGCCGTGGAGAACGCGGTGTACTCGTCGGCGCCCTGGCCGGCGTTCGTCCAGCAGATCTGCACGTCGTCGTGCGTCTGGTTGAAGTTGTCCACGACGAGCTCGAACGACGGGTACCAGGCCCAGACGCTGACCTGCTCGGCGTCGTCGTTGACGATCTCGTTGGTGCAGGACCCGCTGCTCGCGCCCCCGCCCCCGCCGCCCGCGCCGGCGTCACCGGTGACGTCCGTGCCGCCATCGCCGCCGCCGCTGCAGGCGGCCAGTGCCATCGCGGACAGCGTCAAGCCGGCGGCGACGCCCAGGCGCCGCCGGGCCGGCGATCGGCGTGTGGTTGTCCTCATCCGAATCCTCCTTGATCCTGTGGCCCCGGGCGACGCCCGGTGGTCCTGTGCTCTGCTCCGGCGTCGTGGCGCGACGCCGACGGCGTGCCCTGCGTGGCCGCCCTCGCCGGCGATGCGCACGGCGTCCTGCCGGAGCAGGTACATCGTTGTAGACAACGATGTAACCATCGAGGTGCCGGATGGGTCAACCACCCCCGTGGTCACAGACGGGTCACGATGCGCGGCCGTCGCCGCCCGGCGGGGGACCCGTGCGCCGGGGTGTGCACCGGTGCACCGGGTGCCCCGGGCCGGCTCCGGGGTGTCGGGCGGGCCGGCCGCTCGGCCCGGGGTACCTTCGGGCACCATGGCCACCCGCACGTCCTCCTCCGGCCGGTCCGCCCAGGCGACGCGGACCGGCTCCACCGGTCCGCGGGCCTCCACGGGCAGCGGCTCGCCGCGCCCGTCCGGCCGCGGCGCGACGGCCGTCCCCGCGACGCACCGACCCGCGCTGCCGGTGCGCATGGTGCGCGGGGTCTGGATGGGGTGCGCGCACGTGGTGGGCGGTACGGCCCGCCGGATCGGGCACGGTGCGCGCGAGCTGGACCCCGCCCACCGCCGCGACGGCATCGGGTTCACGCTGCTCGCGCTCGCGGTGATCGTCGCCGCCCGGGAGTGGTGGGGCCTGGAGGGCACCGCCGGCGACGTCATCCACGCGGTCGTCGCCGGGACGTTCGGCCGGGTCGGGGTCGTCGTCCCGCTGGTGCTCCTGGGACTGGCCGTCCGGCTGCTGCGGCACCCCGACCACGGGCAGGCGAACTCACGCATCGCCATCGGGATCGGCGCGCTGGGCGTCGCCGCCTGCGGGCTGGTCCACCTGTCCGCGGGTCTGCCCGCCCCGTCCGACGGCTTCGCCGTGCTGCGCGAGGCCGGCGGGATCGTCGGCTACCTCACCGCCACGCCCCTGGCCAGCGCGCTCACCGCCTGGGTCGCCGTGCCGCTGCTGCTCATGCTCGGGTTCTTCGGCGTCCTGGTCGTCACCGCGACGCCGGTGCACATGGTCGTCCCTCGCCTGCGGGCCGCGTACACGAGGCTCACCGGCGGCGAGCACCGCGAGGCCGGGGAGCACGCCGGTGGCGAGCCCGACGACGACGCGCCGCTGGTCATCAACGCCGGGCACAGCGCCCTGCCCGAGCCCACCGAGCCGCCGGCCAAGCGCGGCCTGCGGCTCGGTGGAGGCAAGAAGCGTGCGGAGAAGGCCGAGCAGGCCGAGGCCGAGGCAGCCGCCGCGCTGCTCGCCCAGTACGAGGCCGACGAGGCGTTCGAACGCGCTGCCTTCGTGGCGCCGGCCGACGACGCCGACGGCGCCGACGGCGCTGAGGGGCCCGCGGGTGCCGGGCAGGGCCGCGGCGCACGCGCCGGTGCGCCGGCGGCGGACTCCGCCCCGACCGCGCCGACCGTCGTCGTGCCGTCGTCCGGTGCCGATGGCCGGGACCTCGCGCCGCCGCCGACGTCGGGCGTGCCGCGCGGCGAGCAGCCGATGCTGGAGGGCGACGTCGTGTACTCGCTGCCCTCGGACGAGGTGCTCGCCAAGGGCGCCCCGCACAAGGTGCGCTCGGCCGCGAACGACCGCGTCGTGGAGGCGCTGACCACGGTGCTCGACCAGTTCGAGATCGACGCGCAGGTCACCGGGTTCATGCGCGGGCCGACGGTGACCCGCTACGAGGTCGAGCTGGGCCCGGCGGTCAAGGTCGAGCGGGTCACCGCGCTGAGCAAGAACATCGCCTACGCGGTCGCCAGCGCTGACGTCCGGATCCTGTCGCCGATCCCGGGCAAGTCGGCGATCGGGATCGAGATCCCCAACACCGACCGCGAGACGGTGTCCCTCGGGGACGTGCTGCGGTCCTCCGCGGCCCGGCGTACCGAGCACCCCATGGTGATCGGCGTCGGCAAGGACGTCGAGGGCGGCTACGTGGTCGCCAACCTCGCCAAGATGCCGCACCTGCTGGTCGCGGGCGCGACCGGGGCGGGCAAGTCCAGCTTCGTCAACTCGATGATCGTCTCGATCCTCATGCGGTCCACGCCGGACGACGTGCGCATGGTGCTCGTGGACCCCAAGCGCGTCGAGCTGACGATCTACGAGGGCATCCCGCACCTGATCACCCCCATCATCACCAATCCCAAGAAGGCCGCCGAGGCCCTGGAGTGGGTGGTGCGGGAGATGGAGGCGCGCTACGACGACCTCGCGATGTTCGGCTTCAAGCACATCGACGACTTCAACGTCGCGGTGCGCGCCGGCAAGGTGCACCCGCTGCCGGGCAGCGAGCGCAAGATCGCCCCCTACCCGTACCTGCTGGTCATCGTCGACGAGCTCGCCGACCTCATGATGGTCGCCCCCCGGGACGTGGAGGCGTCGATCCAGCGCATCACCCAGCTCGCGCGCGCGGCGGGCATCCACCTCGTCCTGGCGACGCAGCGCCCCTCGGTCGACGTCGTCACGGGTCTGATCAAGGCGAACGTCCCGTCCCGGCTGGCGTTCGCGACGTCCTCCCTCACCGACTCGCGGGTCGTGCTGGACCAGCCGGGCGCGGAGAAGCTCATCGGCCAGGGTGACGCGCTGTTCCTGCCGATGGGCGCGTCCAAGCCCATGCGCACCCAGGGTGCGTGGGTGTCCGAGAGCGAGATCCACGCCGTCGTCGAGCACGTCAAGACCCAGCTCAAGCCGGTGTACCGCAAGGACGTCATCCCCACGGTCGAGAAGAAGGCCGTCGACGAGGACATCGGCGACGACCTGGACCTGCTGCTGCAGGCCGCCGAGCTGGTCGTGACGACCCAGTTCGGATCGACGTCGATGCTGCAGCGCAAGCTGCGGGTGGGGTTCGCGAAGGCCGGCCGGCTGATGGACCTGCTCGAGTCCCGCGAGATCGTCGGGCCGTCGGAGGGCTCCAAGGCCCGCGAGGTCCTGGTGCAGCCGGACGACCTGCCGGGCACGCTGGCGATGCTGCGTGGTGAGCCGCCGGCGGCTGACGACCCGGTGGGCGACTCCCTGCCGCCGGTCGCGACCGACTACCACGACGGCGCGGACGAGGAGGACGCCGACCGGTGGACCGGTCGGTGACCGACGCCGCGACCGCTGCCGGCGTCCTGCCGGCGCCGGTCGTCGGTGCCCTGGTCGGGCTCGTGGTCGTGACGGTCGTCGTGGCGTATCTGCTGGGCCGGCGCGCTCGGCGCGAGGCCGCCCGTGCCGCGGACCTGCAGACCCGGCTGCGCGCGGCCGGCGCGCGCACCGACGCGCTGGAGGAGCTGGCCGGTGCGGGCACCATCGTGCAGGCCGGGGACGGTCGGCCGGCGTCGGTCAGCGACGGCGCGTTGCGTGTCCTGCGCCTGGCCCCGGACGACGTCCGCGGTCGCGCCGTGGGCGACCTGCCCGCGGTGCTCGTGGACGACGCCGGCCGACGGCTCGCTCCCGGGGCCGTCCTGGGCCGGGCGGCGGCCGGGGCCCGCGGGCCCGACGACGCCGCCGGGACGGTCGTGGGCGTGGCATCACCCCGGACGCCCGACGACGAGCCCCGGCGGGTCCACGTGCGCAGCCGGACGATGCCCGGCGGCGACGACGCGGTCGTGACCGTGCTGCTGGACGTGACCGACCGGCGCGGCGGCCTCGCCACCGACCCCGACACCCTGCGCGCGACGCTCGCCGGCATGCCGGTCGCCATGGCCGTGGCCGACCTGGACGGCACGGTCGTCACCGCGAACGACGCCTTCGCCGCGCTGCTCGGCACGGGGCCGGCCGGCGCCGTCGGGCACGCGCTCGCGGGCCGTCCCGGGCCCGACGCCGCCCGGTGGCACGACGGGGTGGCGCGGCTGCAGGCGGGGGACGCCCGGTTCGCGGTCGAGCGGTGGTACCCGCGTCCCGGCGACCGCCCGGCGTGGGTCGTCGTCGACGTCGCGCTGGTCCGGCCGGGGGCGGGTCGGCCGGACGCCCTGCTGGTGGCGGCCCGGGACCTGAGCGAGTACCGCGAGCGCTCCGAGGCGATGGCGCACCGGGCGATGCACGACCCGCTGACGGGTCTGGCGAACCGCGCCCTGCTCCAGGAGGTGCTGCAGTCCGCGCTCGAGGAGCCCGGCGCCGACCAGCGCGTCGCGGTGCTGGCGTGCGACCTGGACGGCTTCAAGCCCATCAACGACCGGTACGGGCACGCGGCCGGCGACGAGGTGCTCGTGCACGTCGCGGGCGTGCTGCGCGCGGCTACCGGTGGCTCCGGCACGGTGGCCCGGCTCGGCGGGGACGAGTTCGTCATCGTGCTGCACGCGATCGACGGACCGCGCCGGGTCCAGGAGGTGGCCGGCGCCGTGCACGCCGGGCTGCGCGACCCGGTCCGCCTGCACGGGCACCCGGTGACCGTGCGGGCCAGCATCGGGGTCGCGCTCGGCTCGCCCGACCTGCTCGAGCGCGGGGCCCCGGCCGTGCTCGCCGCCGCCGACGCCGCCCTGTACCGGGCCAAGGCGGCGGGCCGGTCCCGCACCGAGGTGTACGACCCGGGCATGCAGGTGGCGGGGGCCCCGGTCGCGTCCTCGACCGAGATCCTGGGCGCGATCGAGCGCGGTGAGCTCGTTCTGCACCTGCAGCCGCTGGTCGACCTGCGCGACGGGTCGGTCGTGGGCCACGAGGCCGTCGTCCGCTGGCAGCACCCCGAGCGCGGGCTGCTGCTGCCGGCCTCCTTCGCGCCGGCCGCGGACGCCGCCGGGTTGGGGGTCACGGTGACGCGCCACGTCCTCGCGCTCGCCGTCGCCCAGCTGGTCCGGACGCCGGCGCCGGGGGGCCGGCCGGACGGCTCGGCCGGCGGACCGGACGGCAGGCTCGCCGTCCAGGTCCCCGCGGACCTGCTGGCCGACGGCGAGCTGGCCGACGCGGTGGTGCACGACCTCACGGCCGCCGGGGTGCTCCCGCAGCGGCTCCTCGTCCTGCTCAGCGGCGCATCCTGGGCCGACGACGGCGGACGGGTCCGGCGGGCGGTGGAGGCGCTGCGCGCCGCGGGTGTGCCGGTCGTGCTGGACGGGTTCGGAGCCGGTGCGTCGCTGGCCGCGCTGCGCGACCTGCCGCTGGACGGTGTCCGGCTGGACGTGTCCTTCACCGCCGGTCTCACCGACGACCCGGCCGCGGCCCGGGTCGCCCGCGCCGTCGGTGCCCTGGCCCAGGAGCTCGGGCTCGCGACCATCGCACCCGGCGTCCAGACCCAGGAGCAGGCCGCGGTGCTCCGCGACGGCGGCTGGCGCTACGGGCAGGGCTGGCTGTTCGGGGCTGCCCAGCCGGCCTCGGCACCGTCCTGAACCGACGCCGCCGCCTGCGGGGAGGTCAGCCGACCCGGGCCACCACCTCGGGTGGTGGACCGGTGGGCACGGGCGGCCGCGTGCGCTGCGGCGCCTGAGGGCCGGCCGCCTCCGCGACCCGCTGCGCCCGCGCCGCGATCTCCGCCGCATCCAGCGTGCCCGTGCCGTCGGGGACGTCCGGGAGCGCGTGCACGTGGTGGTCCGTGCCGCGGTCGACCGTCACCCCCGTCCAGCCGACCCCGGTGATGCGCGCCGGTCCGTCCGCGCTCGTGACGACGTCCGCCCACCCGAGCAGCCCGGACGACGTCGCGGGTGGGCAGCACTCGCCGTCCTGGTTCGACAGGAGGTTGCCCAGGCCGTGGAAGACCCACATGCCCTCGCCGCGTGGACCGCCCTCGAGGTGCACCACGGGCTGCGGCACGTGGGCGTGGTGACCCAGGACGAGGTCGACCACGCCGGAGTCCGCGAGCGCCTGGGCCACCTCCACCTGCTCGCCGCTGGGCGCCGTCACGTACTCCACGCAGCAGTGCACGCTCGCGATCACGAGATCAGCACCGGCCTGGCGGGCGGCGGTCGCCTGTGCGACGAGCACCTGCGGGTCGAGCAGGGTGACCGACCACGGTGCATCCGGCGGCAGCGGCAGGCCGTTGAGCCCGTAGGTCGCGGCGACGTGCGCCACGGTGAGCGTGTGCCCGGCCCGTTCCAGCCGGTACAGCTGCGGCTGCTGCGCCTCGGCCTGCGTGCGCGCGGTCCCCACATGACCCAGTCCGGCGGCGTCGAGCGCGTCCAGGGTCGTCACCAGCCCCTCGCGCCCGCGGTCCAGGGAGTGGTTGGACGCCGTGGAGCACCCGTCCCAGCCGTGGCGTGCGAGGTCGCCGGTGAGCTCGCGCGGGGCACCGAACGCGGGATAGCCGGACGGCGTGGAGCCGTCCGGGACCACCGGCACCTCCAGGTGGCACAGCGCGAGGTCGGCGGCCTGCACCCATGCGTCGAGCGGGGCCAGCAGCGGACCGAAGTCGTACCCCTGCTCCGTGCGGGCGGACGCCAGCACCGACAGGTGCGGCAGCACGTCACCGGCGGCCACGATCGTGAACGTCGCGTCCGGCGGAGTGGTCGGGGTGGGCGACGGCGTCGGCGAGGGCGTGTCCGTGCGGGTCACGGACGGCGGCGCCTCGGCCTGACCCGGCACGCCGGCGTCGTCGGTCCGCCACACCGTGGCGACGACGATCCCGAGGGCGACGACGGCCAGCAGCACGAGGACGACCCCGACCACGACGGCGCGGCGCACGGTGCCGGGGTGGGTGCGGGCGGCGTCGGCGGGGCTCACGCGGCGACCCTAGCGAGGCCGACCGACATGCAGCCGCGCCGCGGCGACGTCCCCGACGGGCGACCGCTGCCCGGAGCCCTAGTCTGGACGGGTGGTCACCGCTGCTCCGTCCCGTTGGAACGTCGCCAACGCGGTCACGCTCGCGCGCATCGCGCTGGTGCCCTTCTTCGTGGTCGCGCTGCTCGCGGACGGGGGCGACTCGGTCGCCTGGCGGTTGACGGCGACGGGGATCTTCCTGCTCGCCGCGGTCACCGACCGGCTCGACGGGTACCTGGCTCGCCGCGACAACCTCGTGACGGACCTGGGCAAGCTGCTCGACCCCATCGCGGACAAGCTGCTCATCGGCTCCGGCCTGATCGGACTGTCGGTCCTCGGCGAGCTGTCGTGGTGGGTGACGGTCGTGATCCTGGCGCGCGAGCTGGGGATCACCGCCATGCGGTTCATGGTGCTGCGGTACGCGGTGATGCCCGCCTCGCGCGGCGGCAAGCTCAAGACCGTGCTGCAGGTGGTTGCGATCGCGCTCTACCTGCTGCCCCTCGACCGCCTCCCGTCGTTCATCGGCGTGCTCGCCGCGGTGGCGATGGGTGCCGCGGTCGCGGTGACCCTGGTGACCGGCGTCGACTACGTCCGCCAGGCGGTCCGCCTGCGTCACACCGCGCAGACATGACCCCGCGCGTGGCGGACCGCGCGAGCGGCCACGTGACCGGCACGTGGCGGGCCACGTGACGGGCCTCGTGACGGGCCTCGTGACGGGCCCTGTGAGGGGCGCATGACCGGCACCGACGCCGGCCCGCACGGGGACGCCGCCGCCCCACCGGCGCCGGGCGCCGTCCTGGCCGAGGCGCAGGCGCTCGTCGCCGAACTGGTCGGACGCGGACTGACGGTGGCCGTCGCGGAGTCGCTCACCGGCGGCTCGGTCACCTCCGCGCTCGTCGACGTGCCGGGGGCCTCGCGCGCGCTGCGCGGCGGCATCGTCTCGTACGCCACCGTGCTGAAGGCCGAGCTGCTCGACGTCGACCGCGACCTGCTCCGCCGAGCCGGCGCCGTCGATCCCGACGTCGCCCGGCAGATGGCCCGCGGGGTGCGGACCCGGCTGGGGGCCGACGTCGGCCTGGCCACCACCGGCGTCGCGGGGCCCGACCCTCAGGACGGCCACGCGCCGGGCGAGGTGCACGTGGCGGTGGCGACCGCCGACGCCGTCGTGGTCCGTTCCCTGCGGCTCGCCGGGGACCGTGCCGCGGTGCGTGCCGGGGCCGTGCGTGCGGTGCTGACCTGCGCGGCCGACGTGCTGGCCGGTGGGCGCCGGTGAGGGGAACACTCGGGTGGAGCAGCGCGTTGGATGAAATGTGCAGAACACAGGACCGGTGACAGCCCGCCCACAGGGCAGGCTCGATGCACCGGGGTACGGTAGGAACGTCCCCGCACGGGGACGGGTCAACGCGGCGGTCGTCGGACGAGCGCCGGAGGCCCGACCGGGAGTGCCGCGGTCGTCGGTCGCACGGGACACGGGAGGGGGACGCCAGATGGTGGTACTGCGCCGCGAGATCGGTGACGTGCTGCGGGATGCCCGCCAGCGACAGGGCCGGACCCTGCGTGAGGTGTCCTCTGCTGCACGGGTGTCGCTCGGCTACCTCAGCGAGGTCGAGCGAGGTCAGAAGGAGGCGTCCTCGGAGCTGCTCGGCAGCATCTGCGACGCACTCGACATCCCGCTGTCCCTCGTCCTGCGCGAGGTCAGCGACCGGGTCGCCGTCGCCGAGGGCCTGCTCATCCCGGACACGGTCCCGGTCGAGCTCGCCACGTCGATGCGGTCGGTGCCCGAGCCCGGCCTCGGTTGGGCCCGCGCCCGTGGGGAGCTCGCCCCGACCGGGTGAGCCCCGCCGGCGTGGGGCGGAGCCTGACGCGGTGGCGCGCAGGCATCATCCGGACACGACCGGCGCGACGGACGGGGCAGGTCTCCACAGCCCGACCCAGCATGTCTGCCCGCCCCCCGGGGGGCGGGCATTCCTGCGTCCGGAGCCGGTCGCTCAGCGCGGGGCCTGGCACCGCGGGCAGTAGAAGATCGGCCGCTCGGTGGGCGGCTTGCGCGCGACGCCACGCTCGATCGGGGTGCCGCACCGCCGGCACGGCCGGCCCATCCTGCTGTGCACGTACGCCCCCTGGCCGCGACCACCCTCGCCGGTCACCGTGGGCCCGGACGTCGACTCGACCGAGCGGACCATGAGGCCGCGGGTGGTCAGCAGCAGGTCGGCGAGGTCCGGGACCTCGTCCGCGGGGGTCCACGGCCACAGCCGGCGCAGGAACAGCGGCTCCGCCGTCCAGATCGTGCCGATCCCGGCCAGCACGGTCTGGTCGAGCAGCACCTCGGCGATGGGCGTGGAACCGCGGACCGCGACGCGCCGCAGCGCCTCGGCGAGCCCGTCGGTCCCGAAGGCGTCGTCGAGGATGTCCGGGCCGAGGTGACCGATCAGCGTCCCCTCGTCCCGGGTGGGCACGACGTCGAGCATGCCCAGCCGGTCCCCGAGCGCCGTCCAGAGCGCGTTGCCCAGCACCGCCCGTAGGTACGGACCCCGACCCCGAGCGCCGGACGAGCCGGTCCGGGCGATCTTCCACGACCCCTCCATCCGCAGGTGCGTGTGCAGGGTGCGGCCGTCGTCCACCCGGGTGAGCAGGTGCTTGCCCACGGCCCGCGTGCCCAGCACGGTGCGCCCGGACAGGTCGGTCCCCACCGCGGACGGCCAGCGCAGCTCGGCGCGCTCGAGCACCCGGCCGGTCAGCGCCTGGTCGAGCGTGCGCGCGGTGCGCTTGACGGTGTCTCCCTCGGGCACGGCTCAGGCCTGCCCGCGCAGCCGCAGACCGCTCGGGGTCGGGCCGAAGCCCGCGCCGACGAGAGCGCGACCCACGGGGCTCTGGAGCTCGCCGAGCAGCTCGGCGCCGTTCGCGCGCTGGATCGCGCTCCGTCCGAGCCGACCGGCGCGCACGGCGTCGGCCAGGCCGGTGGCGGCGACCGCCAGGGCCACCTCGTCGTCGGTGAAGGACAGGACCGTGCGGCCCCCTCGTTCCACGTACAGGACGAGTGCGCCCGCCACGAGCACCACCACCGAGCCGGCCTTGCGGCCCGGCCGGTGGCGCGTCCCGCCGCCGTCGCGGGTGGGGGCGGGGGGCACGGCGACCGTGGTCCCCGCCGTGTCGGCGGCGCCCGCCGTGCCGGGACGAGCGCGGGAGCCGGACGACGCCTCGCCCGGTCCCGTCGGCGGGCCGCCGTCGCGACGGGGCGTCACCGACCCGTCGGTGCCGGCCTGCGTCGGCCAGGCCAGCGCCGCGCCGTAGGGGTTGGCCGGGTCCGTCGCGGCCAGCACGACGGCCGCGGCCGGCGCGCGCCCGGTCGCGTCCCACCCGCCGTGGCCGCCGGGCGCATGTCCCACCAGCTCGTCGTCCGAGCCGGCTGACGCCTCCTTGGCGTCCGACCGCAGCTGGTCGACGGCGCCGGGGAGCGCGAACTGCGAGCCGCCGAGGTGCTCGACGAAGTACCCCCGCCGCACCTGTCCCGCCGACTCCAGCGCGGCGAGCACCCGGTACACCAGGCCGAACTGGCCGGCGATGCCCTCGGCGGGTGCCACCGCCCGGGTGAGCACGCCGTGCCGGTCGAGCAGCTGGGCGGCCAGCGCGTGTGCGCGCACCGTCGGGTCGGTGTCGCGCTCGGGGAGCAGCGACCAGCGCCCTCCCGCGTCGGGATTCGCGAGCTCCGCCATCGACGCCGCCGGGCGGGACAGCCCCGGGCGCAGCCCGAGGCGACCCCCCCGCGCCATCGCGCGTGTGCGGGGAGCCGGCGCGCGGGTGCGGTGCGCGGTGCCCGACCCGCGACGCCCGCCCGCGCCCAGCCTGGCTCGCAACGGGCCGAGCCCGTCGTTCGTCACGTGTCCCGCCCAGACCAGGTCCCAGAGCGCGGCCGCGATCGACGTGAGCCCCGGCGCGACCCACGGTGCCTCGGCGGGCGTGCCCGGTCCCCGCGTCGGCGCCCTACCCGCGCCACCCGCGCCGTCCGCCCTGCCCGCTCGATCCGCGCCGTCCGCGCCGGCTGCCCCGGCCGCGTGCAGCTCCTCGCCGACCCGCGCCACCATGCCGGACAGGAACCAGGCGCCGCCGTCGGCGAGCACCGCGAGCACGGCCCGGTGCAGGGGCGTGTCGAGCACGTCGCCGGGCTCGATCGGCGCGATCGGCGGCAGCGTCAGGTCGGCGGTCGCGGCCGGGTGCAGGCTCACCATCCCGTCGTGCGCGGCCAGCTCTCCGTGCCCTGCCCAGACGACCTCGCCCGCGGCGGTCAGCTCGTCCAGCATGGCCGGCACGTAGTCGACCACCCGGGCCGGCAGCACCAGGGACTCCAACGCGGACGCCGGCATCACCGAGCCCGCGAGCTGCTCGATCGCGCGCGCCAGCCCGTCCACGCCGCGCAGCCGGCCGACCCCCTGCCACCGCGGCAGGAAGATCCCGAGCGCGCCCTGGTCCACCGGCTCGACCTCGGCGCGCAGAGCGGCCAGCGACCGCCGCCGCAGGGTGCGCAGCACCTCGGTGTCGCAGTACTCCTCGCCGCTGCCGCCGAGCACCTCGGGCCGGAGTCGACCGGCCACCAGCACACCCGACGACTCCAGCCGCCGCAGGACGTCGGTCGCGACCGCGACGCCGATCCCGAACCGCGCCGCGACCTGCGTGGCCGGGAACGGGCCGTGCGTGCGCGCGTGCCGTCGCAGCAGGTCCCCGAGCGGGTCGGGGACGAGCTTGGTGAACACCTCGGGCACGCCCACGGGCAGGGCGACACCGAGGGCGTCGCGCAGCCGGCCGGCGTCCTCCACCGCCGCCCACTGCTGGGTGCGGTCCGCGCCGTCCGGTCCCGGCGCTGCACCCGCGAGGCGGACCTGGATCAGCCGGCGCGCGCGCTCGAGCTCGGTGAGCCACGCGGCGACGTCCCCGCGCACCTCCTCCCGGGTGCGCAGCTCGGCCTCCGCCGTGGTCAGCGGACCGTGCCGACGCAGCACGTCCGCCAGGTCCTCGGCGTGCCGGGCGAGGCGCTCGGGCGCGAGCCCCATGAGCTCGGCCTCGGTGCGCTCCACCGCCGCCGGGTCGAGCAGGTCGGCCAGCTGCGAGGCCCCACCCTGGCCCAGCAGCTCGGCGAGCAGCGTGGGGTCCAGCGTGAGGGCCGCCGCACGACGCTCGGCCAGCGGCGCGTCGCCGTCGTAGAGAAACTGGGCGGTGTAGCCGAACAGCAGCGACTGGGCGAAGGGGGACGGCGTCGGGGTCGTCACCTCCACCACCCGGACCCGGCCGGCGGCGGCGTCGGTCATCAGCTCGGTGAGCGCCTCGACGTCGAAGTCGTCCTGCAGGCACTCGCGGACCGCCTCGAGCAGGATCGGGAAGTCGGGGTACCGGGCCGCGACGCTCAGCAGCTGCGCCGAGCGCTGGCGCTGCTGCCACAGCGGCTGCCGCCGGTCCGGCCGGCGGCGGGGGAGCAGCAGGGCGCGCGCGGCAGCCTCCCGGAACCGGGCGCCGAACATGGCCGAGCCCCCCAGCTCCTCGCGGACCGCGTCGGCCACCTCCTCCGGCGCGATGAGCAGGTCGGCGGGGTCCAGCGCGGGTCCGGCGTCGTCCCAGCTCGCCGCGCCGTCCCCGACGATGACGTCGGGCAGCCGCAGCACGATCCCGTCGTCGGCGTGCATGGCGGCCGCGTCGACGCCGTACCGCTCGCGCATCCGCGCGCCGATCACCAGCGCCCACGGCGCGTGCACGTGGGCACCGTACGGGGAGTGGATGACGATCCGCCAGTCGCCGATCTCGTCACGGAACCGCTCGACGACCAGGGTGCGGTCGTCCGGCACCGTCCCGGTCGACTCGCCCTGCTCTCGCAGGTAGCCGAGCAGGTTGTCCGCCGCCCACGGGTCCAGCCCGGCACCCTCCACCTCGGCCCGCGCGGCCTCGGGCGCCATCGGCACCAGGGCGCGGACCCACGCACCGATCGCCCGCCCCAGGTCGGCCGGCCGGCCGGGCGAGTCGCCCTTCCAGAACGGCAGCCGGCCCGGGATCCCCGGGGCGGGGGTGACCAGCACCCGGTCGGGGGTGATGTCCTCGATGCGCCAGGTGCTCGAGCCCAGGGTGAAGGTGTCGCCCACCCGCGACTCGTAGACCATCTCCTCGTCCAGCTCGCCGACGCGCTTGCCGCCGCGCAGCCGCCCGCCGCCCGCGCGCTCCTCGTCGGCCGGCACGTCCAGGCCCGCCGCCGGGCCCGCGGTGGGCGACGAGCCGGTCGCCAGGAAGACGCCGTACAGCCCGCGGTCGGGGATCGTGCCGCCGCTCGTGACCGCGAGCCGCAGGGCCCCGGGGCGGGCGGAGAGCAGGTCCCGGGTGCGGTCCCACACGATCCGGGCGCGCAGCTCGGCGAAGTCCTCGCTCGGGTAGCGGCCGGCAAGCATGTCGAGCACGGCCCGCAGCGCACCGTCGCCCAGGCCCGCGAACGGAGCGGACCGGCGGACCACCTCGGCGAGGTCGGTCACCGTCCAGTCCTCGACGGCGACCATCGCGACCACCTGCTGGGCGAGCACGTCGAGCGGGTTGCGCAGCACGGACAGGTGCTCGATCTCGCCGCGGCGCATCCGTCCCGCCACGACCGCCGAGGGCACCAGCTCCCCGCGGAAGGTCGGGAACAGGACCCCGCGCGAGACCGCACCGACCTGGTGACCGGCACGGCCGATGCGCTGCAGCCCGCTGGCGACCGACGGCGGGGACCCCACCTGCACCACGAGGTCGACCGCCCCCATGTCGATGCCCAGCTCCAGCGACGACGTCGCCACCACCGCGGGCAGCCGCCCGGCCTTCAGCTCGGTCTCCGTGCGGGTCCGCTCCGCGCGGCTCATCGACCCGTGGTGCGCCCGGGCGAGCACCACGTCGTCGGACGGCGGCAGGCCCGCTCCGACGCCGACCGCCGTCCCCGACTGCGCGAGCACCTGGGCGGGCTGCAGGGTGCCCGGGTCGGGCACGTCCTCGCCGCGGCGGGTCGCCCAGACCTCGTTCATCCGGGCGGTGAGGCGCTCGGCGCCGCGGCGGGAGTTCGTGAACACGAGGGTCGAGCGGTGGTCCGCCACCAGGTCGACGACCCGCTCCTCGACGTGCGGCCAGATCGAGGGCCGCGGCGGGTTGCCGGCCGCCGGGCCGCTGAGGTCGACCTCGCCCGCCGGCAGCGGCGGCAGCTCGCGGTCCGCCGCACCGGGTGGCAGCGGCGCGCCGGCGAGGTCCGACAGGTCAGGGACCGGCACGACGACGTCGACCTCGATGCGCTTGCGCGACTCGGGCTGCACGACGACGACGCCGCGTCCGCCGTCCGCCGCGGTGCGCGACCCGCCCAGGAAGGACGCGACCGCGTCGACGGGGCGGACGGTCGCGGACAGGCCGATGCGCTGCGCCGGCGCCGGCAGCAGCGCGTCCAGCCGCTCGAGCGTCACGGCCAGGTGCGCACCGCGCTTCGTGCCGGCGACGGCGTGGATCTCGTCGAGGATCACCGTGCGCACCCCGGAGAGCCCGACCCGGGCGGCCGATGTCAGCACGAGGTACAGCGACTCCGGGGTCGTGATGAGGATGTCCGGGGGCCGGGTCGCGAACGCGCGCCGCTCCGCCGGTGGTGTGTCGCCGGTGCGCACGCCGACGGTCACGTCGGGGACGGCGAGCCCCAGCCGCGTCGACGCCTGGCGGATGCCGACCAGCGGCGAGCGCAGGTTGCGCTCGACGTCGGACGCCAGCGCCTTGAGCGGGGAGACGTACAGCACCCGGCAGCGCTCGACCGCGGACGCGGGCTCCGGCTCCCCGGCGCGCGGCGCGAGGAGACCGTCGAGCGCCCACAGGAACGCGGCCAGGGTCTTGCCGGAGCCGGTCGGAGCGACCACGAGGGCGTGCTGGCCGGAGCCGACCGCGTCCCACGCGCCGGCCTGGGCGGTGGTCGGGGTCGCGAAGGCGCCGGTGAACCAGTCCCGGGTCGCAGGGGAGAAGCGCGCCAGGGGGTCGGACGCAGCGTCGCCGCCGGGTCCGCCCGCACCGCCGTCCGTGGTCACGGGTGCCATTGTGCGGGTCGCCACCGACATGCGCCCCGGGTCGCCCGTGTCAGGCTGGGTGCATGCGCAACCGCGAGTTCTGGCAGCTGGTCGACGAGGTGTTCGGGGAGCGCTACGGCCGGACGCTGGCGGCCGACCAGGTGCTCGGGGAGCTCGACGACCGGACCGCCGCGCAGGCCATCGAGGACGGCGTCGAGCCGCGCACCGTGTGGCACGTGCTGTGCGACGCGATGGACGTCCCGGACCAGCAGCGGTGGGGCCTGGACGTGCGACGCCCGGCCCCGCCGCGCGGCTGAGCGAGCACCGGGAGGGCGTCCTGCGCCGTGCCGGCGTCTCCGGGCGCGGTGGCGGACCGAGCCCCGGACCACGCCGCGGCGTGTCGCGGGCGCCGGCCCCGGATCGAACAGGTGTTCGGCTAGGCTCTCCACAGGTGATGACGGCGGCGGCCCGTCCACACGTCGGGGAGGGGCCGCGTCGGATGTCGGTGGTCGGGCATAGCGTCGCCGGGAAGCAACAGACCAGTCCCACAGGCGCAGCGACCGCTGCCTTCAGACACGAGGTGTGACATGCCCGCTCCCCAGGACCGCGAGAAGGCTCTCGAGGCCGCCCTCGGCCAGATCGACCGTCAGTTCGGCAAGGGCTCGATCATGCGCCTCGGTGACGAGGGCCGCGCCCCCGTCGAGGTGATCCCCACGGGGTCGATCGCGCTCGACATCGCGCTCGGCATCGGCGGGCTGCCGCGTGGGCGCGTGGTGGAGATCTACGGCCCGGAGTCCTCCGGCAAGACGACCGTCGCCCTGCACGCCGTGGCCAACGCCCAGCGCGCCGGCGGCATCGCGGCGTTCATCGACGCCGAGCACGCCCTCGACCCCGAGTACGCCAAGAAGCTCGGCGTCGACACCGACGCGCTCCTCGTCTCCCAGCCGGACACCGGCGAGCAGGCGCTGGAGATCATGGACATGCTGATCCGCTCCGGCGCGATCGACATCGTGGTCATCGACTCCGTCGCCGCGCTGGTGCCGAAGGCGGAGATCGAGGGCGAGATGGGTGACAGCCACGTCGGCCTGCAGGCGCGGCTGATGTCCCAGGCGCTGCGCAAGATCACCGGTGCCCTGAACGCCTCCGGCACGACGGCGATCTTCATCAACCAGCTGCGCGAGAAGATCGGGGTGTTCTTCGGCTCCCCGGAGACCACCACGGGTGGCAAGGCGCTGAAGTTCTACGCCTCGGTCCGCATGGACATCCGCCGCATCGAGACCCTCAAGGAGGGCACCGACGCGGTCGGCAACCGGACCCGCGTCAAGATCGTCAAGAACAAGATGTCCCCGCCGTTCAAGCAGGCCGAGTTCGACATCCTGTACGGCGTGGGGATCTCCCGTGAGGGCGGACTGATCGACATGGGGGTCGAGCACGGCTTCGTGCGCAAGTCGGGCTCGTGGTTCACCTACGAGGGCGACCAGCTCGGGCAGGGCAAGGAGAACGCGCGCGGGTTCCTGCGGGACAACCCCGACCTGGCCGACGAGCTCGAGAAGAAGATCAAGGAGAAGCTCGGGGTGGGCGCCAAGATGGACGCCCCGGCCGACCCCGGCCCCGCGGTGGACTTCTGAGTCCGATGGCCGCCGCTGCGGACGACCAGCACGACCAGCGGCCCGGCGCCGACCGTGGACCGGGGGACGACCCGGTGAGTCGGGGTGCTCGGCGCCCCGGCCCGCGGTCCGGGCGCCGGGCGCGCACCTCGGAGCCGCCGCTCGACGGGCCGGCCGCGGCCGACCGCGAGCCGGACCCCGAGTCGGTCGCCCGGTCGATCGCGCTGCGCCTGCTCACCGGGGCGCCGCGCAGCCGTGCGCAGCTGGCCGCCGCGATGGCCCGCAAGGACGTCCCGGAGCCGGTGGCGGAGCGCGTGCTGGACAGGTTCACCGAGGTGGGCCTGATCGACGACGCCGAGTACGCGCGCATCCTGGTCCGATCCCGGCACGCCGACCGCGGCCTCGCCCGTCGCGCGCTCGGTGTCGAGCTCCGGCGCAAGGGCATCGACGACGAGCTGGCCGCGGAGGCGCTCGGCACGGTGGACGCCGAGCAGGAGGAGACGACCGCGCGTGAGCTCGCTCGCCGGCGTCTCGCGGCGACGTCCGGGCTCGCTCGCGAGGTCCGGGTGCGTCGGGTGACGGCGATGCTGGGCCGCAAGGGGTACTCCGGCGGCCTCGCGCACCGGCTCGTGCGTGAGCTGCTCGCGGAGGAGGAGGCCGACCGCACCTCGGGTGCCGACGCCGCCTCGGCCGACGACGGCTGGGGCGACGGCGGCTGGACCGACGACGGTCCGGTGTACGCGCAGGACCACTGACGCCGTACCGTCACACCCGGGATCGTCGGGGGGACGCACATGACCACGGGTGAGGCGCTGGCCGTCGTCGGGCCGATCGTGATCGCGGTGGTGGTCGCGGTGGCCATCGTGCTCGCGGCACGGCGAGCCGCGGCCACGCTGCGCGGGCGTGCGGCGGCCGACGCGGCCCGGGCCGCCGAGGAGCTGCGGCGGGCCGAGGCCGAGCTCGACCGCCGGGCCGATGCGGTGGCGACCCGCGAGCAGGCGCTGACGCAGGACCGGGCTGCCGCGGCGGACCTCGCGCAGTCGCTGCGCGACCGGGCGCTGGCCCTCACCGAGTCCGAGCAGCAGACCACGCGCGCGCTGGCCGCCGAGCGCGCCGCCGTGGCCGCCGAGCGTGACGTCGTGGCGGCGGACCGCGCGGCCGCGGCGGGCGAGCACGAGGCGGCCCGGAGCGAGCGTGCGGCGGCTCTCGCCGACCGCGCGGCACTGGCCACCGAGCTCGAGGCCGTCGCCGGGCTGACCCGCGCCCAGGCACGCGCGGAGATCGAACGGCAGGTCGTGGAGCAGGCCACGCACGAGGCCGAGGCGGCCGGGCGCCGGGCGGCGGCCCGGATCCAGGCCGAGGCCGACGAGCGCGCCCGGCGCATCGTCGCCACGGCGGTCCAGCGGCTCTCCGGCCCGACGAGCTCTCAGGGCGTGGTGGTGCACCTCCGTCTGCCCACGGAGGAGATGAAGGGCCGGATCATCGGCAAGGAGGGCCGCAACATCCGGGCGTTCGAGGCGCTCACCGGCGTGAACGTGATCATCGACGACGTGCCGGACGCGGTCACGCTGTCGTGCTTCGACGCCGAGCGGCGCGAGGTGGCCCAGGTCGCCCTGGAGGCCCTCATGGCGGACGGGCGGATCAACCCCCAGCGGATCGAGACCGCGTACGCCGAGGCCCTCGCGGGCGCCGACGAGCGCACGCTGGCGGCCGGTCACCTCGCTGCCGAGCAGGCCGGCGTCGGACCGCTGCACCGCGAGCTGGTCCGCACCATGGGCCGGCTGCGCCTGCGCACGTCCTACGGGCAGAACGTGCTCGCCCACCTCGTGGAGACCGCGCAGATCGCCGCGACCATGGCGGCCGAGCTCGGCGCGGACGTCGACGTCGCCCGCCGGGCGGCGTTCCTGCACGACGTCGGCAAGGCGCTGACCGGTGAGCTGGGCGGGACGCACGCGGCGGTCGGCGCCGACCTCGCCCGCCGGTGCGGCGAGAGCGACGTCGTGGTGAACGCGATCGCCGCGCACCACGACGAGGTCCGGCCGGAGTCGGTCGAGGCGGTGCTGGTCCAGGCCGCCGACGCGTGCTCGGCCGCACGGCCCGGCGCCCGCCGGGACGAGCTGGACCAGTACGTCGAGCGGATGGACACCATCGAGAAGCTCGTCGCGGACCACGAGGGCGTCCGCCGGGTCCTGGCGATGTCGGCCGGCCGCGAGGTCCGGGTCATCGTCCAGCCCGAGGTGGTCGACGACTACAGCCTGCCGGGCCTGGCCACCGCGATCGCCCGGCACATCGAGGCGGACCTGACGTACCCCGGCGAGATCAAGGTGACCGTCATCCGGGAGATCCGCGCCAGCGCGACCGCCGGCTGACCGGCCCGGGAGGGGCCGGACGCCGGGGTCAGCGGTCCGTGCCGGTCCCGAACGTGCCTCCCACGCGCGCCGAGCCGACCGCGTCCGTCGTCCCCGCCGTGGGCCCCGGGGTCGGTGCGGAGGTCCGGCCCGTCCGCCGCTCCAGCCAGACCGCCAGCCGGGTCAACGACAGGTTGACCGCGAGGTAGATGCCGGCGCCCACCACGAACAGGGCGATGTAGGTCTCGTTGCCGAAGTACTGGGCGTTGTTCTGGATCGACTTGAGCAGCTCGGGGTAGCCCACGATGAACCCGAGCGAGGAGTCCTTGAGCAGCACCACGAGCTGGGCGATCAGGCTCGGCAGCATCGTGCGCACCGCCTGCGGGAGCAGGATCGTCAGCAGCGTCTGGGACCGGGTGAGCCCGACGGCGTAGGCGGCCTCGGCCTGCCCGCGGGGCAGCGACGCCAGCCCGGCCCGCAGGATCTCGGCGATGATCGCCATGTTGTAGACGACCAGGCCGAACACGACCGCGGTGAAGGCGTCCCAGCCGAACCCGAGCAGACCGAACAGCATCATCAGCAGCACGGGCAGCCCGCGGAAGAGCTCGATGAGCATGATCGCCGGCAGCCGGACCCACCGTCCGCGGGCGGTGCGCCACAGCGCCAGCAGCAGGCCGAGCGCGAGCGCCAGCGGGGCCGCGACGACCGCGGCCCGCAGCGTCGCCCCGAGCCCCCGGACGATCATGGACTGCCACACGTCGGCCGCGGTCTGCCCCTTGGGCGGGTCGTACAGGACGTTCCACCGGTCGGCGGCGAAGATGCCCCGGTCGGCGGCGTAGCGCGCCGCCAGCCCGACCAGCACGAGGACGACGACCGCGCCGATGACGGACCCGATCCGCTCGCGGCGACGGGCGACGGGGCCCGGGACGTCGTACAGGACGGAGCTCATCGGGCGAACGCCACCTTTCGCTCGACGACCCCGGCGAGCAGACCGGCCGGGATCGTGATCAGCAGGTAGAACAGCGCGACGCCGGCCAGCGCCCACAGGGTGTCCGCCGGGTTGGACAGCGCCAGCCGGCGGCCGCTCGCGGTGAGCTCCACCACGGCGAACCCGGCGGCGACCGAGGTGTTCTTGGCCAGCGCGATCAGGACGTTGATGAGCGGGGGGATCACGGACCGCACGGCCTGCGGCAGCACCACCAGGCCCAGCGTCTGGCCGAACGTCAGCCCGATCGCCCGGGCCGCCTCGGACTGGCCCATCCCCACGCTGTTGATGCCCGAGCGGACCGCCTCGCACACGAACGCGGCGGTGTACGCGGACAGGCAGATGACCGCCGTCCAGTAGCCGAGCGGGGCCAGCAGCCCGAACTGCGGTGCCACGAACGCCATGAAGAAGAACACCAGCGTCAGCGGGGTGTTGCGCAGCACCTCGACGTACGTCGTCGCGAGGGCGCGCAGCGGGGTCAGCGGCGAGACCCGCAGCCCGGCGAGCAGGACGCCGACCGCCAGGGCGATCAGTCCGGAGACGACGGTCAGCGACAGCGTGGTCCGGAACCCGCCCAGGTACGCGGGCAGGTTGTCGGGGATGACGTCCACGGGCTGTCCTCCGGGTCACGCGCAGGGGGGATGGGAAGGCGCGGGTCGGGTGCGCCAGGGTGGGGCGCCGTCGTCGGCGGTCGTCGCGGGCCGGCCGGGCCCCGGACCTGCGGTGCCCGGGGCGGCAGGCCAGCCCCGGGCATCACGGGTCGCGTCAGTACCGGTCGACGGCCGGCGGCTCGGGCGTCGGCAGCACCGTCCCGGCGGTCTCCTCCCACGCCTGCGTCCAGGAGCCGTCCTCGTAGCTGGCCTCGAGGACGTCGTTGATCCACATCCGGAACTCCTCGTCGTCCTTGGCGAGGCCGATGCCGTACGGCTCCTCGGTGAACGGGTCGCCGCGGACCTCGAGCTCGGGGTCGTCGGCGGCGAAGCCGGCGAGGATGACGTTGTCCGTGCTGACGGCGTCGACCTGGCCGTTCTTGAGCGGGTCGATGCAGTCGGAGTAGGCGCCGAATGCGACGACCTCGACCTCGGGGTAGTTCTCCAGCAGGTTCTGCTCCGGGGTCGAGCCGGAGACGGTGCACACCCGCTTGCCCGCGAGGTCGTCGGGGCCTTGGATGTCCTCGTTGCTCGCCAGCGTGAGGATCGACTGGCCCGCCTCGTAGTACGGGCCCGCGAAGGAGATGATCTCCTTGCGTGCGTCGTTGATCGTGTAGGTGGCCACAACGATGTCGACCTGGCCGGACTCGATGAACGGCTCGCGGTTGGACGAGATCGTCTCGACCCAGTTGATGTCCTCCTCGGCGATCCCGAGCTCGGCGGCGATCATCGTGCCGATCTCGACGTCGAAGCCCTCGGGCTCGCCGTTGGGGCCCACCAGACCGAACAGCGGCTGGTCGAACTTCGTCCCGATCGTGATCTCCCCGGCCTCGGCGAGCTCGGCCATCGTCGACCCCTCGGGGAAGTCGCCGACCTCCGTGACCTCCTCGCCCCCGGCGTCGCCGGGGACCGGCTCGGCGACGTCGTCCCCGCCGCAGGCGGACAGGGTCAGGGCACCGGCGGACAGCAGGGCGATCAGCCCGGCGTGACGGATCTTCATGGTGTGTCTCCTTCGTCGAGCGGGCGTCTCGAGGGTGCGTGACGACCGCTGTCGGCGGCGCGGCCGGGCGGCGGGCGCCCGACCGGATGGTCAGTGGGTGAGGATCTTGGACAGGAAGTCCTGGGCGCGGTCGCTGCGGGGTGCCGTGAAGAACGTCTCCGGCTCCGCCTCCTCGACGACCCGCCCCGCGTCCATGAACACCACGCGGTGCGCGGCCCGGCGGGCGAACCCCATCTCGTGGGTGACCACGATCATCGTCATGCCGTCCTGGGCGAGGGACACCATGACGTCGAGGACCTCGTTGATCATCTCGGGGTCCAGGGCGGACGTCGGCTCGTCGAACAGCATGACCTTGGGGCTCATCGCCAGAGCCCGGGCGATGGCGACCCGCTGCTGCTGGCCGCCGGACAGCTGCGCCGGGAGCTTGTCGGCCTGGTTGGCGACCCCGACCCGCTCGAGCAGCGCGAGCGCCTGCTGCTTGGCCTCGCCGCGCTTGACGCCCTTGGCCTTGACCGGCCCGAGCATGACGTTCTCCAGCACCGTCTTGTGCGCGAACAGGTTGAACGACTGGAAGACCATGCCGACGTCCGCGCGCAGCCGCGCCAGCGCCTTGCCCTCGGCGGGCAGCGGCTTGCCGTCGATGGTGATCGTCCCGGAGTCGATCGTCTCCAGCCGGTTGATCGTCCGGCACAGCGTCGACTTGCCGGACCCGGACGGACCGATGACGACGACGACCTCGCCGCGGTGGACGGTCAGGTCGATGTCCTGCAGCACGTGCAGCGCCCCGAAGTGCTTGTTCACGCCGTCCAGGACGACGAGCGGCTCACCGGTGGCACGGGAGCCGGCCGGGGGCACGGCGGCAGCGGAGGAGGGGTCGACCATGCGCTGAACCTAGGTGGCGCAGGTTGCGTGTCGCTACCTGCGCAGGTCACGGAACCGCAACGTGCCGGGCACCCACGCACGCCGCTTACCCTGGAGGGTGATGGACACGATCGCTCCGACCTCCCCGCACGCCCCGACCGACAGCGGTCCGGGGGCCGCCGTGCCCGCACGCCCCGCGCCGGCGTCGGCGGCGTCGACGTCCAGCCTCACGTCGGCCTCCGCCTCGACGCGGATGCCCCCACCCGGTGCGGTGAAGACCTACGCCGTCCGCACGCTCGGCTGCCAGATGAACGTGCACGACTCCGAGCACATGGCCGGCATGCTCGAGCAGGCCGGGTACGTGCCGGCCTCCGCGCAGGAGGCCGCCGCCGGCAGCGCCGACGTGCTGGTGATCAACACCTGCGCCGTCCGGGAGAACGCGGCCGGCAAGCTGTACGGCAACCTGGGGCAGCTCGCGGCGGTCAAGCGCGGCCGCCCCGGCATGCAGATCGCCGTCGGTGGCTGCCTCGCCCAGAAGGACCGGGCCGGGATCGTCGACCGCGCGCCGTGGGTCGACGTCGTCTTCGGCACCCACAACCTCGACGCGCTGCCCGTGCTGCTCGAGCGGGCGCGGCACAACGAGGCCGCGCAGGTCGAGATCGCCGAGTCGCTGCAGGTCTTCCCCTCCACGCTGCCCACCCGGCGCGAGTCGGTCTACGCCGGCTGGGTGTCGATCAGCGTGGGCTGCAACAACACGTGCACGTTCTGCATCGTGCCGCACCTGCGTGGCAAGGAGCGCGACCGCCGGCCCGGGGACGTGCTCGCCGAGGTGCAGGCGCTGGTCGACTCCGGCGCCGTCGAGGTCACGCTGCTCGGCCAGAACGTCAACAGCTACGGCGTGGAGTTCGGGGATCGTGGCGCGTTCGCGAAGCTGCTCCGGGCGTGCGGCACGATCGACGGCCTGGAGCGGGTGCGGTTCACCAGCCCGCACCCCGCGGCGTTCACCGACGACGTGATCGAGGCGATGGCCGAGACGGCGAACGTGATGCCGCAGCTGCACATGCCGCTGCAGTCGGGCTCGGACCGGGTGCTGCGGGCGATGCGCCGCTCCTACCGGTCCGACCGGTTCCTCGGCATCCTGGAGCGGGTCCGGGCCCGCACGCCGGACGCCGCCATCACGACCGACATCATCGTCGGCTTCCCCGGCGAGACCGAGGACGACTTCGCCGCGACCATGCGGGTGGTCGAGGCCGCCCGCTTCGCGTCGGCGTTCACCTTCCAGTACTCCCCGCGCCCCGGGACACCCGCGGCCGACCTGCCCGACCAGCTGCCGAAGGCGGTGGTGCAGGAGCGGTACGAGCGGCTCCAGGCGCTGCAGGAGCGCATCGCACTCGAGGAGAACCGGGCGCAGCTCGGCCGGGCCGTGGAGGTGCTCGTCGCCGACACCGACGGCCGCAAGGACGGTGCGTCGCTGCGGGTGTCCGGCCGTGCCGCCGACAACCGTCTCGTGCACTTCGCCCTGCCCCAGGGCCTGTCGCCCGCCGGGTCGCGGCCCGGCGGGCCCGACGCCGCCGACGCGCCGGACCCGCGCCTGCTGCCCGACGTCGACCCGCGGCTGCCCCGACCGGGCGACCTCGTCACGGTGGCGGTCACGCACGCGGCCCCGCACCACCTGGTCGCCGACTCGGCGCTGGCCGGAGGGCCGTACGCGGTCCGCCGCACCCGGGCGGGCGACGCCTGGGCGGCGCGGGGGCGGGCCCGCGCGGGCATCGGCGACGACGGGCACGGGCACGGCGGGCACGACGGTGGCGGGGCGGCGGCCGGCGGGCCGGTCGTCCTCGGGCTCCCGACGGTCCGCACGGCCTGATCGCCCCGCCGACGGCACTGCGACCCGGCGACGGATTCGGAACGGCGACCACCGACGCGCACCGCACCCGCCGGCGGGACCGTCAGTCCTCGAGGCCGTCCGGCAGCAGCGTGTCCAGCACCGTGAACATCTGCACGCCCGTGCCCAGCCCGCAGGCGATCAGCTGGGCGAGCTGGGTGCTGGTGACCCCGTGCTCCAGGTCGACCGAGACCTCGCTGTACAGCGCGAGCTCCCCGTCCTCCTCACGTAGGTAGACCTTCGGCCAGATCCGCTCACGGTTCCAGTCGTTGACGGCCAGCAGCACCGACGTGCGCCGACTGGTGGGCAGCGTCCGCTGCCAGCGGCCACGGATCTGCAGGATCTCCCCGCGCTCGCCGAGCAGCAGGAACCAGAACCGGCTCCCGTCCCAGGTGCCGGTCAGGTCGCCGTCGTCGTCCAGCAGGAAGCGGTAGCCCCGGCTGAGCAGGTAGGTGGCGATCCGGTCGCGGGTCAGCGGTGCGGCGCGCTCGCGCGAGGGCAGCGCCTCGTGCGGCTTCGGCCGGGCGTTGCCGAACATCCGCTGGATCCAGCCGGGCAGCGCGTCGGGGGTCACGGGGCCGCCGCCGCCGGGTCGGGGTACATCTCGTCGATCGCGTCGAACAGCATGCTGCCGCTGCTCAGCCCGCAGTGCAGCAGCTGCGCGAGCTGGGCGTCGGTGACGCCGTGCTCGAGGTCGGTCGCCACCTCCGCGACGATGTGCACCATCCCGTTGT
The DNA here is from genome assembly GCF_947494015.1 of uncultured Cellulomonas sp. Classification (GTDB taxonomy): domain Bacteria; phylum Actinomycetota; class Actinomycetes; order Actinomycetales; family Cellulomonadaceae; genus Pengzhenrongella. The sequence continues at coordinate 105,965 of NZ_CANLTL010000009.1, forward strand.
CCCGCACGCGTACGTACGCCTTGGGCCAGATGCGGTCCGCGTTCCACTCGTTGCACGCCTCGAGCACCTCCTCAAGGCGCTCGATGGCGACCTCGCGGTTCCACTGGCCGCGGATCTGGAGGATCTCGGACCGGTCGCCGAACAGGAAGAAGTAGAACAGCCGGCCGCGCCACAGGCCGCCGAGGTCGCCGTCGTTGTCGATGAAGTAGCTGAAGCCGTTGTCCTCGAACCACTCCACGATCCGGGCGACGCTCAGCGGAGCGGGGACGTCGTCGTGGCCGCCCTGCGACGACGGCGCACCCGCGGAGCCGCCCGCCCGGGGCGCGCCGATCGGCTGCGCGCCGAGCTCGCGCGCCAGGAGCTCCTCGACCTTGGCCTGGAGCTCGTCGTCGTCGAGACCGGCGCCGGCGCGGTCACGGTCCGGGTCGCGTCCGGCCCACCATCCCCGGCGACCGCCCCAGTGGAAGCCCATCGCCGCACAGTACCTCGCACCGCAGCCACCGACCGCCCCGCGCCCCCGCGCGCCCGCCCGGCCGGCGTGGGGCCGCGGCGTCCTGCCGTCCCCACCACACCGGCTACCGTCGGCGGGTGCTCGCCATCGCCACGCTCGTGCCCGACACCGCCCTGCTCGTGCCCGGCGCAGCCGGCACCGCGGACGTCCTGCCCGACGTCCGGTCCGCCGCGCTCGACGCCGCCCGGGCGCTGGTCGCCGCCGCGCCGGCGCGGGTCGTCGTGGTGGCGCCGGGCGACGCCGACCGCATGGTGCCGGGCCCGCTGACCCCCTCCCTCGCCGCGGCCGGCATCGACGACGCCGGCCTCGGCTGGGGTGCGCCGGGCACCCGGCCGGGCACCGCTGCCACCGCAGGGACCACGCCTGGGTCGAACGACCGGCCGGCCGACCGGCCGACCGACCGGCCCACCGACCGGTCGACCGTCGTGCCGACCGTCGTGCACGGCGTGCCGGCGTCCGTCGCGCTGCTCCTGCTGGACCAGGTGGGCTGGGCCGGACCGGTGACCCTGGTCGAGGTCGCGCCGCCCGGCCACGACGCCGTGACCCGGGCACCCGGGCGCGCCGCGGAGCTCGCGGCCCTGGGGTACGGCGTCACCGGTGGCCCCGAGCGGGTCGGTGTCCTGGTCGCCGGATCCCTCAGCGCCCGGCGCGGCCCCGACGCCGCACTGGCCGAGGACCCGCGGGCCGTCGCGGTGGACGGCGGCATGCTCGCCGATCTCGCCGACGCCGGGCCGGACGCCCGGCGCCGCCTGGCCGTCATGGCCCCGGATCTGGCGGCCGAGCTGGCCGTGACCGCGTGGGCGCCGTGGCAGGTGGCGATGGGCGGGATCGGCCGCGGCACGGAGGTCGCCGGGGAGGTCCACCACGTCGCGGCACCGCACGGCGTGACCCTCGCGGTCGTCACCTGGAGCCCGCGGTGACGCAGCCACCGGTGGTCGCCGTCGTCGGCCCGACCGCGACCGGCAAGTCCGACCTCGGGGTGGCGCTCGCCGAGCGGCTCGACGGCGAGGTGGTCAACGCCGACGCGCTCCAGCTGTACCGCGGGATGGACATCGGCACCGCGAAGCTCCCCGTCGCCGAGCGCCGCGGCGTCCCGCACCACCAGCTCGACGTCCTCGACGTCAGTGAGGACGCCTCCGTGGCCCGCTACCAGACCGAGGCCCGCGCCGACCTCGCGGCGATCGCCGACCGTGGGCACCGCGCCGTCGTCGTCGGCGGGTCGGGACTGTACGTTCGGGCGCTGCTGGACGAGCTGGAGTTCCCCGGCACCGACGCCGCCGTCCGGGCGCGGCTGGAGGAGCGCGCGGAGCGGCACGGCACCCGGCACCTGCACGACGAGCTCGCCCGGCTCGACCCGGCAGCGGCGATCGCGATCGGGCCGGCCAACACCCGCCGGATCGTCCGGGCCCTCGAGGTCATCGAGATCACCGGCCGGCCGTACACCGCCAACCTCCCCGAGCAGGTCTACCGGGTCCCCGCGGTGCAGATCGGGCTGGACTGCGACCGCGGCGTCCTGGATGCGCGTGTCGAGGTTCGTGTCGACCGCATGTGGGAGCAGGGGCTGGTCGCCGAGACGCTGCAGCTCCTCGCCCGGGGCATGGGGCGGACGGCCGCCCGCGCCGTCGGCTACGCCGAGGTGCTCGCGATGGTCCGTGGTGAGCTGGACGAGGCCGGTGCGCGCGACGCCGTCGTCGCCGGGACCCGCCGGCTCGCCCGCAAGCAGATGACGTGGTTCGGGCGTGACCCGCGGGTCCAGTGGCTGGACGCCCGCGACCCCGACCTGGTCGACCGGGCGCTCGCGGTCGTCGCGGCCGCCGACCGTGCGCCGGCCGGGCAGCCGGGCGTCGACCCGGGCGACGCGGGACCTCGCCGTACGCTGGGTTCATGAACGCGTCCGCGACCGCCCCGTCCCCGGTGAGCGGCACGGTCGGCGGCACGGCCGGCGGCACGGCCGGCGGCGACGACGGCAGCCCGGACGGCCGGCCCGCGGGTCCCGCGACGCTGCGGTTCACCAAGGGGCACGGCACCCAGAACGACTTCGTGCTGCTGGACGACCGGGACGGCGCCCTGCAGCTGACCCCGCGGCTCGTGCGCGGGCTGGCCGACCGGCGGGCCGGGATCGGCGGCGACGGCGTGATCCGGGTGATCCGCACCGACGCCGTCCCCGAGGGCGCCGCCCTGCTGGCCGAGGACCCGTCGGCGACCTGGTTCATGGACTACCGCAACGCCGACGGCTCGGTCGCGGAGATGTGCGGCAACGGCGTGCGGGTGTTCGCCGCATTCCTCGAGCGGCTCGGGCTCGCCGAGGTGCCCGAGCGGACCGCCGACCGCCCCATGGGCGCGCTCGCGGTCGGGACGAGGGCCGGGGTGCGCTCCGTGCACCGGGAGACGGGCGGGCTGTACGCGGTCGACATGGGGCCGTGGCGGCTCGCGGGCGGTCCGGACGCCGCCGTCGCGGGCTTCGACGCCGAGGTGGCGGTGGTCGGTCTGGACGTCGTCCGGCCGGCGCTCAGCCTGGACCTCGGCAACCCGCACACGGTGCTCGCGCTGGCCGACGAGGGCGAGCTCGCCAGCGCCGACCTGACTCGCGCCCCGGACGTGCGCCCGGTGCCCCCGCACGGCACGAACGTCGAGCTCGTGGTGCCGCTGGGGGAGATCACCGCCGCCGGCGGGGACCTGGTGGGCCGGGTGCGCATGCGGGTGCACGAGCGCGGCGTGGGGGAGACGCGGTCGTGCGGGACCGGCGCGTGCGCCGCCGCGCTGGCGGTGCGCACCTGGGCCGGCGCCGGTGCGCCCGACGTGTGGCTGGTCGACGTCCCGGGTGGCACCGTGCGGGTCCGCCTGCTGCCGTCGGGGAACGTCGAGCTGGCCGGTCCGGCGGTGCTGGTGGGGTCCGGGGAGGTCGAGCTCGACCGGCTGCCGGCCGACTGACCGCGGAACACGAGACCACGGGCACGCGTTCCACCGCACGTGACCACGGACCTCCGGCTGACCGCCGACGACCTGGGCGGGCCGCTCGGGCCGCGCGCCACGCTCGTGCAGTTCTCGTCCACCTTCTGCGCGCCCTGCCGCGCGACCCGGCGCGTCCTGGAGCGACTGGTCGCGACCGACCACGGCGTCGCGCACGTCGAGCTGGACGTCGCCGACCGCGGCGACCTCGGCGAGCGGCTCGACGTGACGGTCACGCCCACGGTGCTGGTGCTGGACCGCGACGGCGTCCTGGTCCAGCGGGCCTCGGGGGCGCCGAGCCTCGCCCAGGCGCGCGCGGCGGTCGCGCGGGCGGCGGCCGTGGCGGACGACTCCCGACCGGTCAGGCGCGGCTGACCCGCAGCACCCGGAACCCCTTCGCGCTCGCGGCGCGCTCGACGGTCAGCTCGCCGAGGCGCTCGCCGGGTCCCGGCCCGGCCGCCGACCCCACCTCGTCGGTGAGGTCCGTCGCCGGCCCAGCGCCGACGAGCGCCTCGGCGAGCCAGCGCTGCAGCGAGTCGGCACCGAGGTTGCGCTGCACCACCAGGTGCGCCTGCGCGCCGGGTGCCAGCCGGGGCAGCCAGGCGACCAGCATCGCGTGCAGGGCCTGCTTGCCGACCCGGATGGGTGGGTTGGACCACAGCGCGGCCAGGGCGACGTCGTCCGGCACGGCGTCGGGCGTGACGGCGCGGACCCCGGTCAGACCGAGCCGGTCCGCGTTGCGCCGCACGAGGTCGAGCGCGCGCTCGTTGACGTCCACGGCCCAGACCCGCGCGTCCGGGGACTCCAGCGCCAGGGTGAGGGCGACCGGCCCCCACCCGCAGCCGAGGTCGAGCAGGTCCCCGGTCGACGGCGGCTGCGGCACGCTGCGCAGCAGCACCTCCGTCCCCAGGTCGAGCCGGCCGGGGGAGAACACACCGCCGGCGGTCTCCACCGTGACGTCACGTCCGGCGAGGCGCACGCTGAGGGTGCGGCGCTCGTCCGCGGAGGCCGGCCGGGCGGTGAAGTAGTGCTCCCCGGCGGTGCCGGGCCCCCCGGGGTCGTGGGCGACGTCGTCGGAGGGGTCGTCGGGCACGCCCGCGAGCCTAGCCCGAGCCGTCGGCGGTCCCGAGCCGGGCACCGGCGCGGGACCGGCCCGGCGCGCCCGCACGTCGCGACGGGTGGCGCGTCACGCTGCCAGCGAATTGCCTCGCGACCGTGGACGGCGCATGTCACGCTGGATCGCAGACCAGAGCAGAGAGAAGGACACGTGACCCATCCCCACACCGGACACCCCGGCGCGACCGGGCGACCCGACGACGACCGCACCGTCGCGGGCGACGGGACGACCGCCGAGCGCAGCCCCCAGGACGTCGCCGGCGACGTCGTCGCCCGGGTTCTCGCGCGAGCGGGCGCCGCGGTGCAGACCGGTCCGACGGGGCACACGTCCTACGACGGCGACCAGCTGGACCTGGAGGAGCGGACGTCGCTGCGCCGGGTCGCCGGGCTGTCCACCGAGCTCCAGGACGTCTCCGAGGTCGAGTACCGCCAGCTGCGCCTCGAGCGCGTCGTCCTGGTGGGCATCTCCGGGGAGGGCACCGCCGAGGAGGCCGAGATCTCCCTGCGCGAGCTCGCGGCGCTGGCGGAGACGGCGGGCTCGGTCGTGCTCGACGCGCTGATCCAGCGTCGGCGCAACCCCGACCCCAGCACCTACCTCGGCTCGGGCAAGGCGGCCGAGCTGGGGCAGCTGGTGCGTTCGTCCGGCGCGGACACGGTCGTGGTCGACGACGAGCTGGCGCCGTCCCAGCGCCGAGCGCTCGAGGACGTCGTCAAGGTCAAGGTCATCGACCGCACCGCGCTGATCCTGGACATCTTCGCCCAGCACGCCAAGTCGCGGGAGGGCAAGGCCCAGGTCGAGCTGGCGCAGCTGGAGTACCTGCTGCCGCGCCTGCGCGGATGGGGCGAGTCGATGTCCCGCCAGGCCGGTGGCCAGGTCGGTGGCGCGAGCGCCGGGATGGGCTCGCGCGGACCCGGTGAGACGAAGATCGAGCTGGACCGCCGCCGGATCCGCAACCGGATGGCCAAGCTGCGTCGGGAGATCGCCGCGATGGAGCCCGCGCGGGCCACCATGCGCTCCTCGCGCCGACGCAACGGGGTCCCGTCGGTCGCGATCGCGGGATACACCAACGCCGGCAAGTCCTCGCTGCTGAACCGGCTGACCGGCGCGGGGGTCTTGGTCGAGAACGCCCTGTTCGCGACCCTGGACCCCACCGTGCGCCGGGCCCAGACGCCGGACGGGCGGCTGTACACCCTGTCGGACACGGTCGGGTTCGTCCGGCACCTGCCGCACCAGCTCGTCGAGGCGTTCCGGTCGACGCTGGAGGAGGTCGCCGAGGCCGACCTCGTGCTGCACGTCGTGGACGTGTCCCACCCGGACCCCGAGGGGCAGATCTCCGCGGTCCGGCAGGTGTTCGCCGACATCCCCGGGGCCATGGACGTACCCGAGGTCATCGTGCTGAACAAGGCCGACGCCGCCGACCCGGCCGTGGTCGCCCGGCTCCGGTCGCGTGAGGTGCACTCCATCGTCGTGTCCGCGCGCACCGGCGAGGGCGTCGAGGAGCTGCTGAGCCTGATCGCGGACCAGCTGCCGCGGCCCGGCGTGCACGTCGACGTGGTGATCCCCTACGGCCGCGGTGACCTGGTCAGCCGGGTGCACACCGAGGGCGAGATCGAGGTCGAGCAGCACACCGAGCGCGGCACCGCGCTGCGCGCCAAGGTGGACGCTGCGCTCGCGGCCGAGCTCGAGCAGGCGGCCGTCGCCGCCTCCTGACCGGGCGGCCGCCCGGTGGCGGCGGACGGCCCGGCCCGCCGGCCGGGCCGGCGGCGCTCCACAGTCGGCCGGCGCGCACCGTCCCCATGGGCCGGGCGACTAGGCTGTGCCGGTGTCTGCGACCTCCTCGACGACGGCGTCGGGCACGTCCTCCGGCGTGGCGTCGGGCACGTCGTCCGGCGAAGCGCCGGCGCGGTCGGCCGCGGACGAGGTCGAGGCGCTCCTCGACCTGGCGGTGGACCGGCTCGGCGGCGGGCGACGCGACGGCCAGCACGCGATGGCGCGGGCGGTCGCCGAGGCCATCGACCGGGGGGAGCACCTGCTGGTCCAGGCGGGCACCGGCACCGGAAAGTCGCTGGGGTACCTCGTCCCGGCGGTCCGGCACGCCGTCCGCGAGGACGAGCGCGTCGTCGTCTCGACGGCCACCCTCGCGCTGCAGCGCCAGGTCGTCACCCGCGACCTGCCGCTCGTCGCCGAGGCGATCGCGCCGAGCCTGCCGCGTGCCCCGCAGGTCGCGCTGCTCAAGGGCTGGCACAACTACCTGTGCCTGCACAAGGCGTCCGGGGGGTACCCCGTCGAGGACGGCGGCACCCTGTTCACCCTGCCCGTCGACGCCCGTGCCGAGCACGCCGGCGCGGCCGACCACCCGCCGGCCGAGGGTGAGCGCGTCGGCGACCTCGGGGCGCAGGTGCTGCGGCTGCGCGAGTGGGCCGACGAGACCGACACCGGCGACCGCGACGACCTCGTGCCCGGCGTGACCGACCGCGCGTGGCGGCAGGTGTCGGTCACCTCGCTGGAGTGCCTGGGGCCGCGCTGCCCCATGATCGAGGAGTGCTTCCCGAACCGGGCGCGCGGGCTCGCCAAGGAGGCCGACGTCGTGGTGACGAACCACGCGATGCTGGGGATCGCGGCGTCCGGGTCGCCTGGCGTCCTGCCCGAGCACGACGTCCTGGTCGTGGACGAGGCGCACGAGCTGACCGACCGGGTCACCGCCCAGGCGACCGTCGACCTGTCCGTCGCGAGCATCGAGCACGCCGCGCGGCTGGCCCGACGCCACGGCGGGGTGCCGACCGACGACCTCGACGCGGCGAGCGTGGCGCTCGGTGCGGTGCTGGTGGAGCTGCCCGAGGGGCGGTTCCGCGACGGGCTGCCGCCGGCCGCGGTCGACGCCGTCGCGGCCGTCCGGGACGCCGCGCGCGGCCTGCTGAGCGCGCTCAAGCCCGACGGCGCCCCCGCGCAGGCCGCGGCCGAGGGCGGGGTGAAGATGGCCGCGTCCGCGATGCTCGCGCTGTTCGAGATCGCCGACCGGATGGCGGGCGACCCCGCGCGCCCGCAGCACGACGTCCTGTGGTGCTCGCGCGGGGAGGACGTCCCCGGCGGCCGGCGCGGCGGCGGGATGTCGAAGCTGCACGCCGCACCCCTGGCGGTGAACGGGCTGATCCGGACCCACCTGCTCGCCGGGCGCTCGGGCGTCCTGACGTCCGCGACGCTCGCGCTGGGCGGGTCGTTCGAGTCGCTCGCGCGTGCCGTGGGGCTGGGGACGCCGGCCCGGTCGGACGCCGCCACCGACGCCGAGCCCCGTGCCGGCGCCCGGCCCGCCGGCGCCCCGACAGCCTCCGACGCCTCGGACGCGCCGGAGGCCCCGGGCGTCACGGACGGCGGGACGGCGACGGCGGGCCCGGCCGCGGGCGGCACGGCGGGCGGTACCACGGGCCCGCCGGCAGCGGGGCGGCCGTCGGGTGAGGCGGAGCGACCCTGGCGGGCGGTCGACGTGGGCAGCCCGTTCGACTACCGGCGCCAGGGCATCCTCTACATCGCCTCGCGGCTGCCGGCCCCGGGACGCGAGCCCACCACCGACGCCCAGCTCGACGAGATCGCCACCCTGGTCACGGCGGCGGGCGGCCGGACGCTGGGGCTGTTCTCGTCCCGGCGCGCCGCGACGGCGGCGGCCGAGGCGATGCGTGAGCGCCTCGATGTGCCCGTCCTGGTCCAGGGGGACGACCAGCTGCCCACGCTCGTGCGGCGGTTCGCCGACGACCCGGGCACGTGCCTGTTCGGCACGCTGTCGCTGTGGCAGGGCGTGGACGTCCCCGGACCCTCCTGCCGGCTCGTGCTCATCGACCGCATCCCGTTCCCCCGGCCGGACGACCCGGTCCGCTCGGCGCGGTCAGAGGCCGTCGTGGCGGCCGGCGGCAACGGGTTCATGCAGGTGGCGGCCACCCATGCCGCGCTGCTGCTCGCCCAGGGGGCCGGACGGCTCATCCGCGGCACGGACGACCGCGGCGTGGTGGCGGTGCTGGACCCACGCTTGGCGACGGCCCGGTACGGGGAGTTCCTGACCCGGTCCCTGCCGGACTTCTGGCGGACGACCGACCGGTCGCGGGTCGTCGCCGCGCTCGGACGACTGCCCACCTAGCCTGGACCGGCGCCCGCCGGAGCGCACCGACCGACCCCCGCGGAGGACCCCGTGACCGAGAGCCCGACCCAGCCCGAGCCCCACGGCACCGCGCCGCTGCCCCCCGCCCGCCGGACCACCAAGGTCGCGGTCGTCGGCGCGGGGGCGGTCGGCGCGACGATGGCGTACGCGACCCTGATGCGGGGAGCGGCGCGCACGGTGGCGCTCTACGACGTCAACGCGGCCAAGGTGCGCGCGGAGGCCCTCGACCTGGGCCACGGCATCCAGTTCATGCCGATGGCCGAGGTGATCGGCTCCGACGACATCGCGGTGTGCGCGGACGCCGACGTCGTCGTCGTCACCGCCGGGGCGAAGCAGAAGCCCGGCCAGACCCGGATCGACCTCGCCGAGAACACGATCTCGCTGGTCCGCACGATGCTCCCGGCCCTGGTCGAGGTGGCGCCGCACGCGATCTTCGTCATGGTGACCAACCCCGTCGACATCGTCACCTACGCCGCCGGGAAGATCTCCGGGCTGCCGCCCGAGCAGCTGTTCGGGTCCGGCACGGTGCTGGACTCCTCACGCCTGCGCTACCTCGTCGCCCACCACACCGGGGTCGCGGTGCAGAACGTGCACGCCTACATCGCCGGCGAGCACGGGGACACCGAGTTCCCGCTGTGGACGTCGGCCACGATCGGCGGCGTGCCGCTGCTGGAGTGGCGCGGCTCGCGCAGCGCCGGCCCGCTCACCGCCGAGGTGCGCGACACGATGACCCGCGAGGTGATCGACTCCGCGTACCGGATCATCGAGGGCAAGGGCGCGACCAACTACGCCATCGCGCTCGCCGGGTCCCGGATCATCGAGGCGGTCCTCAAGGACGAGCGGCGCGTGCTGCCGGTGTCCAGCCTGCTGGACGGCTACCACGGGATCAGCGACATCTGCCTGTCGGTGCCGACCGTCGTCGGCCGGCGCGGCGCCGAGCGCCGGCTGGAGGTCCCCATGTCCGACGACGAGCTGGTCAGCCTGCGCCGCTCGGCCGAGGCGCTGCAGGCGGTCGCCCGGCGGTTCGGGCTCTAGGTCGACGGCGGCTGCGGACGTCGTCGGGCGGTGACCTCACCGGTGACCTCCCAGCCCTCGCGTCCCGGGCGGACGAAGGGTGCGGAACCGGCCACACCGGACGCCCGGCCAGGGCCGAACGGGCCATCGCGCCGCATGCGCCTCCAGCGGGGGCCGGCGTGGACCGATGATGCGGGCATGCACCTGCACACCCCGCCGCGCGGACCTGTCCGTGCCGCCGTCGGCGGGGCGCTGGCGGCGGCACTCACCCTGGTCGGTGCGCTCGCCCCGGCCGCAGCCACGACCGCCACGACGCTCGACGTCCTGACCGTCGTGGACGGCACGACCACCGTCGAGTCCGTCGTCGTGCCCAGCCGGGACGCCGTGACCACCGAGCTCGCGCTCGAGGCGCGGCCGGAGGTCCTCGAGGTCGACGCCCGGGTCGTCTACCAGCCGACCGGCACCGTCGCTCCCGACCCGCGGTGGGACGACGACGGGCCGGTCGGGACCGCGCGCGCCCGCCAGGCCTGGGAGCGCACGCGCGGGGCCGGCCAGGTGGTCGCGGTCCTCGACACGGGGGTCGACGGCGGGCACGAGGACCTCGTCGGCGCCGTCCTGCCCGGCGTCGACCTCGTGACGGGAACGGTCGACGCCGCCCACGGCACGGGCGCCGCAGGCGTCGTGGCGGCCCGCGCGGACAACGGGCTGGGCAGCGCCGGCATCGCGCCGGAGGCGAGCATCCTGCCCGTCCGGGTGTGCGGTGACCTCGGCTGCCCGTCCACCGCGGTCGCCCGCGGGATCCTGTGGGCCGCCGACCGCGGCGCCGACGTGATCAACCTGTCGCTGTCCGGCCCCGGCTACTCCGACATCACCGCCCGCGCGGTGCTGTACGCCCGGGAGCGGGGCATCGTGGTCGTGGCCTCGGCCGGCAACGACGGCCAGAAGGGCAACCCGGTGATGTACCCCGCGGCGCACGCGGGGGTCATCGCCGTGGGCGCGACGGACCCCTCGGGGGCGCCCGCGGCGTGGTCGGTGCACGGCTGGCAGCTGGACCTGTCCACGGTCGGCGAGGGCGTCGTCCTGCCCGCGCCCGGCAACCGGTACGGCTCCGGCAACGGCACGAGCTTCTCGGGGCCCGCCGTCGCCGGCGCGGCGGCGCTGGTACGCGCCTCCCACCCGGGCATCGGGCCCGACGCCGTCCAGGCGGCGCTCCAGGCAGGCGTCGACAGCGGCGGGGGCTGGAGCAGGGAGTGGGGTGCCGGTCGCCTCGACATCCCGGCGGCGATCGCCGCGGCCGACCGGATGGCGACCGCCACCGTGACCGCGACCGGGCCGGGCACCGTGGACCTGGTCTGGGCACGGGAGCTCGGCGCGAGCCACTACGTGGTCCGCGTCGACGGGACCGTCCAGGCCCAGGTCACCGGGACCGCGGCCCGCCTGACCGGCCTGACCGACGGCGCCCAGGTGGCGCTCGACGTGCAGCCCGGTACGGGACCGCGCGGGCTGCCGGTGCTCGCGGTGCCGGGGCCCGCGGCTCCCGCGCCCGTCCGGCTGCACGCCGGACGGATCGACCCGGTCGACGGTGCCCGGGCCGTGCTGCGACTCGAGGTCAGCGTCGACGGCGCGGGCGCGAGCCGCTACGTCCTGCTCCGCGACGGCCAGACGCTGGGCACCATCTCGGCTCAGCTGAGCACCACGCCGAGGTGGGTCGAGGTGCAGGTCCCCACCCCCACCCCGGGTGAGCACCGGTACCAGCTGCTTGCGGCGGACGACCTCGGGCGGACGGCGCAGGCCTCCAACGCGGTCGCCATCGGTGAGGGCCGGACGGCGCCGCCCGGCGACCTCACCGGCCTGCACGGCGCCCTCGACCGCGACCGCGACCGGGTCCTGCTGACCTGGGACGAGCACCCCGGCGACGTCACCTACGACGTCCAGGTCGACGGAGCGGTCGTGCGCACCGCGCAGACCGGCGGCGCCGTCGTCCCCGCTCCGCCGGCCGGGCAGGCACGCACGTACCGCGTGCGTGCGCTGGACCGGTGGGGGCAGCCGGGTCGTGCGCGCAGCGTCACGGTCCAGGGGCCGGTCGGCCCGGCCGTCCCGCCCGGCGCGCCGACCGGGGTGGTGGCCGTCCCCGGGGACGGCCGCGCCGCCGTGTCCTGGGCGGCGCCCGTGGCGGGCGGTCCGTCCGTCACGGGGTACACGCTCACGGTGCAGCCCGGTGACCGGGCGGTCACCACCACGACGACGTCGGCGACGGTCACCGGGCTGGCGAACGGGACCGCGTACACGTTCACCGTCGCGGCCATGAACACGGCCGGCACCGGTCCGTCCTCGCTGCCGAGCGCACCGGTGGTCCCCGGCGCGGCGTCGGTCCCGGCCCCCGGGTCGTCGCCGCAGGGCGGTCCCACGGTGGTCACGCAGACGCCGGCGCGCGTGCTGACGGATGCCGCGGTCGCACCGGACCGCGTGCGGTGCACGCCGGTCGCGGGCCGCGGCGGCGTCCCGACCGGTGCCACGGGCGTGATCCTCAACGTCACGACCGTCGCCCCCCAGGGACCGGGGTACGTCGTGGTGTACCCCGACACGTCCGGCACGGGCGCGACCCCGCCACCCGAGGGCTCGACCGTCAACTTCGAGCTCGGCGCCGACGTCGCCAACTCCACCTTCGCCGCGCTGCCCGCCAACGGCCGGCTCTGCTACGCGACCCGCGGGGCGAGCCGGGTGGGCGTCCTGCTCGACGTCACCGGGTACACGCTGCCCGGGTCGGGGGTGGTCATGCAGGCACCGCGTCGGCTGACCGACACCCGAGGTGGTGCGCTCAGGGTCGGTCCGCTGGCCGGCCCGGTGGCGCCCCGGACGGTCCAGACGGTGCAGGTGACCGGCCGTGCCGGCGTCCCCGCGGATGCGACCGCCGTCATCGTCAACGTCACGGTGACCGGTCCCACCGCCGGCGGGAACCTGCGGGTGTACCCCGCGGACCAGCCGGTGCCGGACACGTCGGTGGTCAACTTCGCACCGGGGCAGACCAAGGCGAACAGCACGATCGTCGGGCTGCCGGCGTCGGGCCGGATCTCGTTCTGGTCCGACACGACGGCGGCCGCCGACCACAGCCCGGTCCACGTCGTGATCGACGTCGTCGGCTACACGCAGGCGGGGACGGCGTACACGGCGCTGGCGCCCACGCGGCTGCTCGACAGCCGACCCGGACCGGGTCAACGGGGCCCGGTGGCAGGCCACCTGGGTCCGGCCACGGTCCGCTCCGTGCCGGTCGCGGGAACCGGCGGGGTCCCGCCGGACGCGACCGCGGTCGTCCTCAACGTGACCGCGGTCGGGCCCACCGCCCGGGGCAACCTGCGGGTGTACCCGGACGCCGACGGGGACGGGCGCACGCCGCCGCCGGACGCCTCCGCGATCAACTACGTCCCAGGGCGCGACATCCCGAACCTCGTGGTGGTCGCCCTGCCGCCCGACGGGCGGATCAACGTCTACTCCGACCAGCCCGGTGGTTCGGTGCACCTCGTGGCCGACGTCGTGGGGTACATCGCCGGGGCCTGACCGCTCGCTGGCTCCTGAGCCGCACTGACCGGCGACGGCCGGACCCGAAGAGCCCGGACCACCGGCGCTGGCCGCCGCCGACCGGGCTCGGCCGGCACCGACCGGCACCGACCGGCCCCGACCGGCGCTGACGGGGGCCGCGGGCCGACGGCGAGCCGGTCCGCGCGGCGCCGCCGGCGGACGCTAGGTGGTCGCGGTGGCCGGCGGCCCCGCGCCGTCGAGGTCGGCCCGCGCACCACGGCCGGCATCGCGGCGGGCGTCGTGGTCCGCGTCACGGCCGGCGCCGGCGTCGGTGTCCGAGGCGTCCCGGCCGGCCGCCGACCGACGGGGCGCCGTCGCGCCGGGAGCGGGCGCGCCGGGCGGAGCTGCATCGGGCTCGGTCGCGTGCGCCTCGGCGACGCGCAGCAGCTGCCCGCGCACGCGGTGGCTGGGGTCGCGCAGGGGTCCGGCCACGTGTCGTCCTCTCGTCGTGCCTGCCTCAACCCTGCCGCCGTGCGCGCGGCCCCGCACCCCGGTGGGGGCCGCGCCGGCCCGGTCTCAGAGGCTGCGCAGCACGCTGACCACGCGCCCGAGCACCTGCGCCGCGTCGCCGGGGATGGGGGCGTACGACGGGTTGTGCGGGAGCAGCCACACGTGACCGTCCGTGCGCTTGAAGGTCTTGACCGTCGCCTCGCCGTCGATCATCGCCGCGACGATCTCCCCGTTCTCGGCGACCGGCTGGCGGCGCACGACCACCCAGTCGCCGTCGCAGATGGCGGCGTCGATCATCGAGTCCCCGGCCACCTTGAGCAGGAACAGGTCGCCGTCGCCGACGAGCTGGCGGGGCAGCGGGAACACGTCCTCCACGACCTGGTCGGCGAGGATCGGCCCGCCCGCGGCGATCCGGCCGACGACGGGCACGTAGGACGGAGCTGGCGCGGAGTCCTGCGGTGCGAGGTCGTCCTGCCCGTACCGGTCGGCGGACCGATCGCCCGCGAGGGCCGGGATGGACCGCGAGTCGTCCGGGTGGACGACCTCGATGGCACGCGGCCGGTTCGGGTCACGGCGCAGGTAGCCCTTGCGTTCCAGGGCGGTCAGCTGGTGCTTGACGCTGGACGGGCTGGTCAGGCCCACGGCCTCCCCGATCTCGCGCATGCTGGGCGGGTAGCCGCGCTGCTCGACCGACGAGCGGATCGTCTCCAGGACGAGGCGCTGGCGCGGCGTCAGGCCGTCGTCACCGGCGGCGCCGTCGGGCAGGACGTGCACGGACGCGAGGTCCGTCGCCCCCGCCGTGGTGTCGCCCGAGCCGGGTGTCGTGCCGTCTGCTGCCACCGAAGTCCTCCTCGTCACCGAGGCCGCCCACCGTGCGTGTGGGTGCCTCGTGGTGCGCTGTTCGCGTGCTCGCAGCCTAGGAGCGCCGGGACCGGGTTTCAAACACCTGTTCGATCGTGTCTCGACGTGCCGGGCCAGGCGTGCTAGACATTCGTACAGACGTTCGACGAACGCACGTTCGACTCGGGCAGTGGAGGGAGCAAGGACATGAGCGCAGCAACGTGGGCACCGGCGCCGTCGAGCAGGGGTGAGCTCCGGCTCACGCCCCGTGGACGCCGTGTGGTGTGGACGGCCGCGGTGCTCCTCGCCGGAGGGGCTCTGCTCACCGGCGGGCGCGCGGTCGCCGAGGCCCCGGCGCCCGCGGTGCCGGTGGACACCTACACCGTGGGCTCGGGCGAGAGCCTGTGGTCGATCGCGGCCGGATTCACCGACCCCGGCGAGGACGTGCGGGTCACCGTCGACGACCTCGCGGACCTGAACAACATGGCGTCGAGCGAGCTCGTCGCGGGGCAGCAGATCCTGGTGCCGACCGCCGACTGAGCAGGGGGACGGGAGCCGGCGACCGTCCGGCGCGGACCGGCGGGTGCCGGTACGGGGACCGTGGTGGTCCGCCGCTCGCCGCGGCAGCCGCGCAGCGGGAGCGAGGCGCCTTGCAGCGCCTGTGCCCGCCCTCTACCTTGGGCGCAGTTGTTGTCGGTGTCAGCGGCCGCGGCACCGCACCGCGATCCTCGCCGGTCGACGCGGCCGGCCGCTGCGAGGGCCGGAGGCCGAGCTGTGCACTGCCCGTTCTGTCGCCATGCCGACTCGCGCGTCGTGGACTCCCGGACCTCCGACGACGGCTCCTCCATCCGCCGCCGGCGGCAGTGCCCGCAGTGCAGCCGCCGGTTCACCACGGTGGAGACCGCGAGCCTGTCGGTCGTGAAGCGGTCCGGGGCCACCGAGCCGTTCAGTCGCGAGAAGATCGTCAACGGGGTGCGCAAGGCGTGCCAGGGGCGACCGGTCTCCGAGGACGACCTGGCGCTGCTGGCGCAGCGGGTCGAGGAGCTGATCCGCAGCACCGGGAGCGCCGAGCTGGACGCGTACGAGATCGGCCTGACGATCCTGGGGCCGTTGCGGGACCTCGACGAGGTCGCCTACCTGCGGTTCGCGAGCGTCTACCAGGCGTTCGACTCCCTCGACGACTTCGAGGCCGCCATCACCGTGCTGCGCGCGGAGCACGAGGGGTCCGCGGCGCCCGAGGCCGCCGCGCCGCCCACGGCCGCCGCCGGGGACGTCGGTCCGGGCGAGCCGTCCGAGCCCAGCCCCGCCCGCTGACGCAGCCGCGGCAGGCGGTCGCTCAGTCGGGACCGGGTCGGTCCAGCAGCCGGTCCCGCACGACGCGTCGCAGGACCTTGCCGATCGGGGAGCGCGGCAGGTCGGCGACGATCTCGACCCGGCGCGGCACGGCGTACCGCGCGAGCCGCTGCTCGCACCAGGCGCGCACGGTGGCCAGGTCCACCCCGGACGCGCCGGGGGAGAGCACCACCGCCGCGGCCACCGTCTCGCCGAGCTCGCCGCCCGGGAGCCCGACCACCGCGGCGTCCTGGACGTCCGGCATGGCGCGCAGGTGCTCCTCGACCTGCGAGGGGTACACCTTGAACCCGCCGGTGATGATCATCTCCTTGGAGCGGTCGACCAGCGTCGCGGAGCCGGCGTCGTCCACGACGACGATGTCGCCGGTGCGCAGCCACCCGCCGGGCAGCACGGACGCCGCGGTCTCCTGCGGCCGGTTCCAGTAGCCGACGAACACCTGCGGGCCGGCGACGAGCAGCTCACCGCGCTCACCCGGACCGACGTCCGTGGTGGGGTCGTCGAGGTCGACCACGCGGATCGCCGTGCTGGGAAACGGCAGGCCCAACGTGCCCGGGCGCCGGTCCGGCGAGCAGGGGTTGCCCAGCGCGACCGGTGACGTCTCGGTCATGCCGTAGCCCTCGATGAGCAGCCCCCCGGTCAGCGCCTCCCACCGGGCCGCGGTGGCGGCGGGGACGGGCATCGCCCCGGCGAAGGCGACCCGGATGGACGTCAGGTCGGCCCCGGTCCGCTCGGCCGACGCGGCGATCCGGTCGAACATCGGCGCGACCCCGGGCAGGAACGTCGCGGGGCGCCGGCGCTGGGCGGCGACGACGGCCTCGGGGTCGAACTTCGGGAAGGCGACCAAGGTGGCGCCGATCCGGGTCGCGAACGTCAGGCACAGCGTCAGACCGAACGCGTGGAAGAACGGCAGCAGCCCGTAGACCGTCTCCTCGCCGTCGCGCAGCCCCGCCCACGCCGCGCCCTGCACGGCGTTCGCGACGAGGTTGCGGTGGGAGAGCACCGCCGCCTTCGGGGTCCCCGTGGTGCCACCGGTGTACTGCAGGAGCGCGGTGTCGTCCGCCCGGGGGCCCGGGACGTCGTCACGCAGCGGTGTGGCGGCCTGCAGCAGCCGGTGCCAGTCGGGGCAGCCGTCGGGGACCGTGGCCCGGAGCTGTGCACGCAGCGTGCGCGCGCGCCCGACGGGCAGCCGCAGCGCCAGCCGCTTGGCGCGCGGCAGGTCGCGCGCGAGGTCCACCGCGACGACCGTGCGGACGTCCGTGCGGGCCAGCACCCGGACCACCTCGGCGGCGGTGCGCTGCCAGCAGATCGCCACCACGGCGCCGGAGTCGGCGAGCTGGTGCGCGAGCTCCTCGGCGGTGTACGTGGGGTTGTGCTCGACGACGACCGCCCCCAGCCGCAGCACCGCGAAGAACGCGACGACGTGGGCGGTGCAGTTGGGCAGGGCGACGGCCACCCGGTCACCGGCGCGGACACCGAGCGCGGCCAGCGCCGCGGCCGCGCGCGCGACCTCGCGGTCGAGCTCGGCGTACGTCGTGGCCCGGCCGCTGAAGTCGACCGCGACCCGGTCCGGGAACCGCTGCGCCGACCGGTGCAGGGCCGCGGTGAGCGGCTCGTCCGGGACGTCGACGTCGGCCGGGACACCGGGCGGGTAGGAACGGAGCCAGGGACGGTCGGCGAGGGAGTCGGGCACCGCGTGAGGCTAACCTACGCAACCGTAGGTTGGCAGCGGGCGTCACCCGTGCGGGCCGCTGGACCCGGTGCCCTCGGCTACAGGTCGCTGGACCGGGCCGCCCAGATGTTGATCCCGGCGTCCACCGCGTGGGTCTCGATGGCGGCCAGCTCGTCGTCGTCGAAGCCGGCCCGGTCGAGCGCCGCGAGGTTCTCGTCGAGCTGCGCGACACTGCTCGCCCCGAGCAGCACCGAGGTGACCCGCCGGTCGCGCAGCGCCCAGGCGATCGCCATCTGCGCGAGGGACTGGCCGCGCTGCGCCGCGATGCCGGCCAACGCGCGCACGTGGCCCAGGTTCTCGGCGGTGAGGAACTCCCGGCGCAGGGAGGTGCCGACGGCGGCCCGGGATCCCGCGGGGACGCCGTCCAGGTACTTGCCGGTCAGCATGCCCTGCGCGAGGGGGGAGAACACGACCGCTCCCATCCCGGCGTCGTCGACCACGTCGAGCAACGACCGCCCACCGGCGTCGGCGTCCGGCCGCTCGATCCACCGGTTGAGCATCGAATACGAGGGCTGGTGCAGGGTGAGCGGCAGGCCGAGGTCGGCCGCCACCGCCAGCGCCTGCACGGTGCGGCGCGCGGAGTAGGACGAGATGCCGGCGTGCAGCGCGCGGCCGGAGTCGACCGCCGTCCGCAGTGCGCCGAGCGTCTCCTCGAGCGGCGTCGTGGGGTCGTACCGGTGGCTGTAGACGACGTCGACGTGGTCGAGGCCGAGCCGGCCGAGCGACTGGTCCAGGGAGGCCAGCAGGTGCTTGCGCGAGCCGCCGCTCCCGTAGGGGCCGGGCCACATGTCGTACCCGGCCTTGGTCGAGATCACGAGCTCGTGGCGGTACGGCGCGAGCTCGCGGGCCAGCAGCCGGCCGACGCCCTCCTCGGCCGCCCCGGGGGGTGGTCCGTAGTTGTTGGCCAGGTCCAGGTGCGTGATCCCGCGGTCGAACGCGTGCAGCACGATCTCACGCTGGCGCGCCACCGGATCGCGGGTGCCGAAGTTCTGCCACAGGCCGAGCGAGACGGCGGGCAGGTCCAGACCGGAGCGACCAGCCCGGCGCAGGGGGAGCGAGCCGTGGCGCTGAGGGTCGGCGAGGTGCATGCGCGGCACGCTACGCCGCGCTCCGCGCGAGCGGCGCCTACCCTGGGCCCAGCGCCGGACCCGGCGCGCATCAGTCCGCCAGGAGGCACGCGTGACGACGAAGGACGCAGACGCACCGACGCCCGCCGCGGGGAGTCCGGCCGGGCAGGACGACGCGGCGGGGAGCCCCACCGGGCAGGACGACGCCCCAGGCCGCGAGGACGCCAAGGCCCGGTTCCGCGAGGCGCTGGACCGCAAGAAGGCGGCCAGCCACCGGTCGGCGCAGGGATCGGGCAACACCGGCTCGGTGCACGGGTCGGAGACCACCGGCCCGGCCCAGCGGACGTTCCGCCGCCGGTCCGGCTCCGCCTGACCGGCGCGAGGCGCGGGCGCGCGGGCTCCGCCTGACCGGCCCGAGGCGCGGGCGGTCAGGCCGCCCCCGCCGACGGTCGCCGAGCCGTCGGTCAGGACAGGACGCGCAGCCGGACCGTCTGCGGCATCCGGGCGAGCGCGTCGACCGCGTCCGCGGCGATGTCGGAGTTCACGTCGGTGACCACGTAGCCGATGTCGCCCCGCGTGCCCAGCACCTGGCCCTCGATGTTGACCCCGTGCTCGGCGAGCACCGCGTTGACCGCCGCGAGCACGCCGGGGGTGTTGCGGTGCAGGTGGGCGATGCGCTGGATGCCGGTGCCCTGGTCGAGCGCCAGGTTGGGCAGGTTGACGCTGAGCGTCGTGGTGCCGGTGCCCAGGTAGTCCCGCAGCTTGTTCGACACGAACTGGCCGATCGCCTCCTGTGCCTCCTCGGTCGAGCCGCCGGTGTGCGGGGTGAGGATGACGTTCGGGAGGCCTCGCAGCTCCGACTCGAAGGCGTCCCCGCGCCGCTTGGGCTCGACCGGGAAGACGTCGACTGCCGCGCCGGCCACGTGGCCGGACAGCACCGCGTCGCGCAGCGCGGCGTAGTCCACGACGAAGCCGCGGGACAGGTTGAGGAAGATGGCTCCGCGCTTCATGCCGGCGAACTGGTCGGCCCCGAACAGCCCCGCGTTGCCGCTGCGGCCGTCCACGTGCAGCGTGACGACGTCGGCGGCCTCGAGCAGCTCGTCCAGGCTGTCCATCCGTCGGGCGTTGCCCAGCGCGAGCTTCTCCGCGGTGTCGTAGAAGACCACCGACATGCCGAGGTTCTCGGCGAGCACCGACAGCTGGGTGCCGATGTTGCCGTAGCCGACGATGCCCAGCGTGCGGCCGCGCACCTCGTGCGCGCCGGTGGCGGACTTCTCCCAGACGCCGTCGTGCATCGCGCGGTCGAGGACCGTCAGGCGCCGGGTGAGGGCGATGATCTCGGCCAGCGCGATCTCCACGACCGACCGGGTGTTGGAGAACGGCGCGTTGAACACGGCCACCCCGTGCGCCGCGGCCGCCCCCAGGTCGATCTGGTTGGTGCCGATGCAGTAGGCGCCGACGGCGAGCAGGTCGGGGGCGTGGGCCACCACCTTGTCGGTCACCTGGGTCTTGGAGCGGATGCCCAGCAGGTGGACGCCGTCGAGCGCCTCGACCAGCTCGTCCTCGTCCAGGGCTCCGGTGCGGGTGCTCACCTCGATGCCCTGGGCCGCCAGGATCGACCCGGCCAGTGGATGGAGGTTCTCGAGCAGGAGGGCGCGCAGCACCCGCCTATGGTGCGCCGTGTCCGCGGTTCGGACCAAAGCGGTCCCGCCACTCGGACGCCCGCCGCTGGGCGAGGTGGCCGGTGGCAGGGGTCCGACGACCCCTCGGGTGCTCGGGCTCGACCCGGCCGGGCACGCGCCGCACACCGGCCCCGCCCCACCCGCGCCCCCTGCCGTCCCGTGCCCGGCCCGGCCCGCCCCGCCTGCCCCGCCCCGCCTGCCCCGCCTGCCCCGCGCCGGCCTACCGCCCGCGTCGGCCTACCGCCCGCGTCGGCCTACCGCCCGCCGTACGCGGCTCAGGCGGGGTCGGACCATCCCACCGGCAGTGGCCGGTGGTGCACGACCCGCAGCTGCCGGGTGGGCCGGGTCATCGCGACGTACAGGTCGCCGGCGCTGGCGGCGAGCACGTCGGCCGGCTCGGCGAGCACGACGACGTCGAACTCCAGGCCCTTGGCCTCGCGCGGCGTGAGCACCACGAGCGGGGCGTCGAGCGCCGACGTCCCCGCCCCGAGCGCGGCCGCCAGACCCGACTGCCCGGCGGCCGCGCGCACCGCGGCCACCAGCCCCTCGGGGGCGACCACGGCGACCCGGCCGCCGTCCGCGACGTCGTCGACCCGGCCGAGTGCGGTGGCGGCCTCCCGCACGACGATGGCCACCAGCGCGTCGGCGGACGCGACCTCGTGGACGACCAGTGCGTCGGGCACCTCGCGGGCCGACCGCAGCGCGCTGACCGGCAGGTCCGCCGCGCGGGCCACCCGCTGGGCGCCGTCCGCGACGGCGGCCGGTGTGCGGTAGTTGACCGTGAGCTCCGACAGGCGCCACGTGCTGCGCAGCACGGGGTCGAGCATCGCGCGCCACGACCGCGCGCCGGCGCGGGCCGTGGTCTGCGCGACGTCGCCCACGATCGTCATCGAGCGGGTCGGCACCCGGCGCAGCAGCATCCGCCAGGCCATGGCGGACAGCTCCTGGGCCTCGTCGACGACCACGTGGCCGTAGGTCCAGGTGCGGTCGGCGGCGGCGCGCTCGGCCGTCGTGAGCCGCGGCCCGCTGCTCGCGAAGCGGTCGGCCAGCAGCTCGGCGGAGACCATCCCGGAGTTGCCGGACGACTGCAGCACCCGGCGCGCGTACTCGACCTCGGCGCTGCGGCGCTCGGCGTCCGCGCGCGCCTGGGCCCGCGCCGCCTGGTCGTCCTCGCCGAGCAGCTCGGCCGCCTCGTCCAGCAGCGGCACGTCGGCGGCGGTCCACGGCGAGCCCGGGTCGCGCCGCAGCAGCGCGCGGTCCCGGCGGGACAGCTCCGGGGCGGCGGCGGCCAGCCGGTGCGGCTTGGCGTACAGGTCCTCCACGAGACGCTGAGGGGTCAGCGGCATCCAGGCCAGGTTCAGCGCCACCCGGACGTCCCGGGTCGTGCGCAGCTCCTCGAGGATCTCCCCCCGCTCGTCGGCCGGCACCGGATACCCGAGCTGCTCGACGTACTGGTCGGCCAGCCGCGCGAGCATCTCCCGGACGAACGTCACCCGGGCCGCGTTGTGCGGCCGGTGGTTGCGCCGGGCGCGGGCCATGGCGTCCTGGACGTCGCGGGGCGTGATCACCACCACCCGCCCCTCGACCTTGACCTCCTGGGCCTCGGCCGGCACGCGCTGCCGCTGCCGGACCGCCCGGGCCACCACACCGGCCATGACGGCCCGGCCCTTGACCTCGGCGACGGCCTCGTCCTCGGTCGCGGTCACCTCGACGCCGGGCAGCAGGTCGCCGATCGTCGTGGTGACGACGCCGGTCTCGCCGAGGGACGGCAGCACCTGGTCGATGTAGCGCAGGAACACCGCGCTCGGCCCGATCAGCAGCACACCGGAGCGCTCCAGCACGCGGCGGTGCGCGTACAGCAGGTATGCGGCGCGGTGCAGGGCGACGGCGGTCTTGCCGGTGCCCGGCCCGCCCTGCACGACCAGCGCCCCGGCGAGATCCGAGCGGATGATCGCGTCCTGCTCCGCCTGGATGGTGGCGACGATGTCGCCCATCCGGCCGGTGCGTCCCGCCGCGAGCGCGGCCAGCAGCGCGCCCTCGCCGGTCAGGCCGGACAGCGCCGCGTTCGCCTCGCCGTCGTCGTCCCCCCCGACGCCGAGCGCGGCGAGGTGCAGGACCTCGTCCTCGATGCCGGTGACCGACCGCCCGCGGGTCACCAGGTGGCGGCGGCGCACGACGTCGTCGCGGTGGGCGGCGGTCGCGCGGTAGAACGCCTGCGCCGCCGGGGCGCGCCAGTCGGTGAGCATGGTGGTCTGCTGCTCGTCGGTGAGGCCGATGCGCCCGATGTACCGCTGGGTGCCGTCATCCAGGTCGAGCCGGCCGAACGCGAGGCGGTCCTCCACGGCCTCGAGCTGGGCGACCCGGTCCTCGTAGAGGGTCGCGAACGCGTCGCGCTCGCTGCGGTTCTGCGGTGAGCCGGACGGGCCCTCCAGGCGCACCTCGCGCAGCCGCTCGCGCTGGTGCGCGCGCAGGGCGTCGAGCCGCGCGTACAGCGCGTCGACCCGGTCCTGCTCGCCCCGCAGCTCGGCCTCGTGGCCTGCCATCGTCCCGCCCTCCGGTGCCGGCACCCGGCCCGAGGACCGACCGCCCGGGAAAGGCGGCCGTCCATTATCCGCCAGCACGGCACCACGTCCATCCGGCGTCCGCGTGTCGACCCGGGACCGTGCGTCGCCGCGTCGCCCGTATGCTCCGACCCGGGGACCGGACGAGAGGGCGGGCGTGAGCAGCAGCGTGACGGGGGGTGCCCCGATCCGCGTCCTGCTCGTCGAGGACGACGAGGGCGACGCGGTGCTCGTCGAGGAGCTGTTCCACGACGCCGGGATGGCGGTCGACCTCGTGCACGTCCGGTCCGTCGACGCGGCCCTCGGCGCGCTGGACGCCGACTGCGTGCTGCTCGACCTGGGCCTGCCCGACGCCGTCGGCCTGGACGCGCTCGAGCGACTGCTGGCCGCGGGCGCCCCGGCCGTCGTGGTGCTGACCGGGCTCAGCGGCACGGACCTGGGGCTGCAGGCGCTGGCCGCCGGCGCCCAGGACTACCTCGTCAAGGGCGAGGCCGACGCCGGCATGCTCGGCCGGTCCGTGCGCTACGCCGTCCAGCGCAGGCGGTCGGAGGCCACCGAGCGCGAGCTCTACCGCAGCCAGGTCCGCGCGGAGGAGACCGCGCGTCTGGAGCGCGCCCTGCTGCCCACGCCCGCGGTCATCGACCCGCGGCTGGAGGTGGGGGTGGGGTACCGCGCGGGGCGCCACGGCCTGCTCGGCGGGGACTTCTACGACGTCGTCGAGCGTCCGGACGGGTCGGTGCTGGCGATCGTCGGCGACGTGTGCGGCCACGGTCCCGACGCCGCCGCCCTGGGCGCCACGCTGCGCACCGCGTGGCGCACCCTGGTGCTGGCCGGCACCGAGACCGCCGCCGTCCTGCCGCTCGTGGAGCGCGTGCTGGCCGCCGAACGGTGGGCCGAGGAGATCTTCACGACCGCCGGCATGGTCGAGCTCGCACCGGACCGGCGCGGGGCCGACCTGTACAACGCCGGGCACCCGTCCCCCCTGCTGCTCGGGCCGCCGAGCCGGCTGGTGCCGCCCGACCAGCGCGGTCGCGCCATCGGCGTCCCGGTGCCCGGCGCCTGGCAGCCGCAGCACCTGGACCTCGGCCCGCGGTGGCGGCTGATGATGTACACCGACGGGATCATCGAGGCGACGATCGCCGGCGCCCGCGAGCGGATCGGCAAGTCGGGGCTGGTGGAGCTGGTCGACGCGGCCCTGGCCGAGGGCACGCCCTGCCTCGTCGAGGACGTCATCGCGCAGGTGCGCCGGCGCCACGGCGGCCAGCTCGCCGACGACGCCGCGGCCGTCGTGCTGGGCTGGGACGAGGACCGCCCGTGACCGCCACGCCAGCGGATGCGGGACGCCGGCCGGCGACCCTGCGCTCGCAGCTGCGTCGCGCCCTGCTCGCCGCGGCCGTCGCGCTCGGTGTGCTGGTGCTGTGTGCCGTGACGGCGACCGTCCAGGTCGTGCGCGCGCAGGACGACGTCACCGAGCTGTACTACGACGCGATCACCGAGGCGAACGACGGCTACGTGCGCATGCTGGACGCCGAGACGGCGGTCCGCGGGTACGCGCTGACGGCCGACCCGGTGACGCTCGAGCCGTACGCGCAGGCGCTGGGCGGCTCCGGGGAGTCGACGGCCGCGCTCGCGGACGAGCTCGCCGCCGACGCCGACCTCTTCGCCTCGCGCGAGCGGGCCGTGGAGGCTGCCCGGCGCTGGGTCGTGGAGTTCGCCCAGCCGACCACCGCCGCCGTGCAGACCGGCGGAACCGCGGCGGTGACCCCCGCGCAGATCGAGCGCGGCCGGGTGCTCTTCGACGCCACCCGCGACGCGGTGGAGACCTATCTCGACGACATCCGCGAGCGGCGCACCGACGCGATCGACGACCTGCACCGGTGGACGACCATCCTCGTCGCGGCCACCGCCGCCCTCGCGCTCGGCGCCGCGGTGGTCGGGCTGGCGCTGTGGACCACGCTGGGCCGCTGGGTCACCCGCCCGCTCGCCGCGCTGGCCGCCGACGCCCGGCACGTCAGCTCCGGCGACCTCGGGCACCCGGTGCGCTCGACAGGTCCCGGCGAGATCGCGGCCCTCGCCGTGGACGTGGAGACGATGCGGCAGGTCCTCGTGCGCCACGTCGACGAGGCGGCGTCGTCCACGGCGGAGCTCGGGCGTGCCCACCGCCTGCTCACCGAGCAGGCCGAGGAGCTCCAGCGCTCCAACCGCGACCTCGAGCAGTTCGCCTACGTCGCCTCGCACGACCTGCAGGAGCCGCTGCGCAAGGTGGCGAGCTTCACCCAGCTGCTCCAGAAGCGCTACGGCGGGCAGATGGACGAGCGCGCGGACCAGTACATCGAGTTCGCCGTCGACGGCGCCAAGCGCATGCAGCGCCTGATCCAGGACCTGCTCGGGTTCTCCCGCGTCGGCCGGATGAGCGGGCAGACCGTGGACGTCGACATGGCGGACGCGCTCGCGGAGGCGGTGTCCAACCTCGACGAGGCGGTCGCGGAGTCGGGGGCGACGATCACGCACGGCGACCTGCCGGTGGTCCGCGGCGAGCGCCCGCTGCTGGTGCAGCTGCTGCAGAACCTCGTGGGCAACGCGGTGAAGTTCCGCGCGCCGGACCGCGCCCCGCAGGTCCGGGTCACCGCCTGGCGGTCCGACGACGCCTGGCAGTTCGAGTGCCGCGACAACGGCATCGGCATCGACGAGCAGTACGCCGAGCGGGTGTTCGTCATCTTCCAGCGCCTGCACGCCAAGGACGCCTACGAGGGCACGGGCATCGGCCTGTCGCTGTGCAAGAAGATCGTCGAGTACCACGGCGGGCACATCTGGCTCGAGCCGCCGGACGACACTCCCGGCGCCCGCATCCGCTTCTCGCTGCCGATCACGCCCGACCCCGAGCCGGCGGCCGACGACGCACCCCCGTCGGCCCTCGACGCCCCCGAGACCACCGACGACCGCACGCCCGCCCCCGGGCGCTGAGAGGACCTCCATGCCCGGCACACCCAAGGTGATCGACGTCCTGCTCGTGGAGGACGACCCCGGCGACGTCCTGATGACCCGGGAGGCGTTCGAGGACAACAAGGTGGCGAACCGGCTCGCCGTCGTCAGCGACGGGGTCAGCGCGATGGAGTACCTGCGCAAGGAGGGGCCGTACGCCGACGCGCCCACCCCGGACCTCGTCCTGCTCGACCTCAACCTGCCGCGGATGGACGGCCGCGAGGTGCTCGCCGCGCTCAAGGAGGACGACGAGCTGCGCCGGATCCCGGTCGTGGTCCTGACCACGTCCGAGTCCGAGGAGGACGTCCTGCGCAGCTACTCGCTGCACGCCAACGCCTACGTCACCAAGCCGGTCGACTTCGACCGGTTCATCGACGTGGTGCGCCAGATCGACGAGTTCTTCGTCTCCGTGGTGCGCCTGCCCGGTCGCTGAGCCCCGCCCGCCCGGGAAGGATCGGGACCGCAGGCGCGTTGACGCAGGTGCCGGTGGTGCAAGCGCCGTCGGCAGCGAGCAGCGGAGAGGGAACGATGCTGAACCCGAGCGAGATCTACGAGGTCGACCCGCAGGCGGCGAGCCGCCTCGCGGAGCTGTCGGCCCACCTGCCCGACGGCGGCCCCGTCCTGGTCCACGCGGTGCGCGGCTTCGTCGACGCCGGCAGCGCCGGCCAGCTGGCGGCCGACCACATCCGCGAGGAGCTGGACACCGTCCGGCTGGTGACGTTCGACGTCGACCAGCTGCTGGACTACCGGTCGCGCCGGCCGCTGATGACGTTCGACGCCACCACGTGGAGCGAGTACGCCGAGCCCGAGCTCGGCGTGGACCTGGTCACCGACGCCGACGGCGTCCCGTTCCTGCTGCTGCACGGCGTCGAGCCCGACGTCCAGTGGGAGCGGTACGCGGCCGCGGTGCGCCAGCTCGTCGAGCGCTTCGACGTGCCGCTGACCATCGGCATCCACGGGATCCCGATGGGGGTGCCGCACACCCGGCCGCTGTCCGCCACGGCGCACGCGACCCGGCCCGAGCTGGTCGCCGACCACACCGCGTGGTTCGGCACGGTGCAGGTCCCGGCCAGCGCCAGCTCGCTGCTCGAGTACCGGCTGGGCCAGTCGGGTCACGACGCGATGGGTTTCGCGGTGCACGTCCCGCACTACCTGGCCCAGTCGCCGTTCCCGGTCGCCAGCCAGACCGCGCTGCGCAGCGTCGAGCGCTCCACCGGCCTGGACCTGCGGGTCGCCGCCCTCGAGGCGGCCGTCCGGGAGGCGAACGAGGAGATCGACCGGCAGGTCGAGGCGTCCGCCGAGGTGGCCGCCGTCGTGCACGCGCTCGAGGAGCAGTACGACAGCTTCACCCGGTCCATCGGTCGCACGAGCCTGCTCGCGGACACCGCCGAGATCCCGACCGCCGACGAGCTCGGCGACGAGTTCGAGCGGTTCCTCGCCTCGCAGCAGCGCGGCGACGGCCCCGGGCTGTAGCCGTCCGCCGGGGGCGCGGGGGCCCTCGTTCGGGGCCGTCGCGGCCGTGACCGAACCGTTGTGGCGGCGGTCCGCGGCGTCCACCGAAAGCGCGCCGCGGCCCGGCCCCTTGTGCCAGACTCGGCCGCGTTGCAGTGACGTACGGACGCTCGACCCGGCGCCGCGTCCCCCGGGGGGACGCGGTACCCCAGCCCTGGCTGGTCCACCCGGTGAAGGACGTGTGCATCGCGGCACGGCGGCCGGGCAGCACAGGTCCGGTCACTCACCTCGGATGGACAGAAGGACACAGAACATGGCACAGGGTGCTGTCAAGTGGTTCAACGCTGAGAAGGGCTACGGGTTCATCGCCCAGGACGGCGGCGGCGCGGACGTCTTCGTCCACTACTCCGCCATCGAGACCCAGGGGTACCGCTCCCTCGAAGAGGGCCAGCGGGTCGAGTTCGACATCACCCAGGGACCCAAGGGCCCGCAGGCCGAGCAGGTCCGCCCGCTCTGACGCGTGACCTCCGCGAGGCCCTGTCCCGTCCGGGACGGGGCCTCGCGGCACGTGCGGGGTCGTCCGGCGGCGCCGGTCAGGCGTCGTGCAGCGGTGCGGCGCCCGCCACGAACGCGGCCAGCTCGGGCCCGTGCAGCACCCGCGTCGGCGCCGGCAGCGAGCGCACGGCGCGGGCGAGGTCGGCCGAGCCCAGCAGGTCGGCGTCGTCGCTGCCGGCCAGCACGAGGTTGCCGTACCGCCGCCCCTTGAGCTGGGCGGGCTCGGCGATCGCGATGACGTCGGCGAACACGGCCGCGAGCGTGGCGACCTCTGCGCGTGCCGCCGCCAGGGGTGGCCGGTCGGCGCAGTTGGCCAGGTAGACGCCGCCCGGCGACAGCACCCGGGCGACGTCCCGGGTGAACTCGACGGTGCGCACGTGGTCGGGCGTGGTGTCCCCGGCGAACACGTCACGTACGACGACGTCGGCGCTCGCGGCCGGTCGGCCCGCCAGCTCGACCCGGGCGTCGCCGGCGCGGATCCGCAGGGCGGGCGAGCGCGGCAGGTCGAACCAGTCCCGCACCAGCTCGGTGAGCGCCGTGTCCAGCTCGACCGCCAGCTGGCGCGAGCCCGGCCGGGTCGCCTCGAGGTAGCGAGCCAGCGTGCAGCCGGCGGCGCCCAGGTGGACGGCGCGCACCGGGGCCCCGGGGGGCGCGAGGCGGTCGAGCACGGCCGCCATCTGCTGCATGTACTCGAACTCCAGGCGGGTCGGGTCCACGAGGTCCAGGTGCGAGCTCGGCACGCCGTTGACCAGCAGCGTCACTCCGCTCGGGTCGTCCCGGCTGCGCTCGAGGCGGACGGTCCCGGTGCTGGTGGCGACGGGGATGGTCGGGAGCTCGGCCGGTGTTGTGGGTGGTGGATGGGATGCTCCACGGCGTCGCCCCGACGAGGTGCCACCGGACCGTCCCACCCGACCACCGTAGGCCGTCCGACCACGTCTTGACGCGATCGAACAGATGTTCGACGATAGTCCGGGAGGTGCCCACCATGAGCCGAACGATCCATGTCGCGCCGCTGCCGACCACCGTCGTCGACCTGCTCCGCCGCGCCGACGCGGAGCTGCTCGCCGCCCAGTTCTCCGCGGTGCCTGCCGAGATGTTCAACCACGCCCACCTCGCCGCCCTGCGTGCGGCGGCGGCGGTCATCGCCGCCCGCGGCCGCCCGGGTGGCCGCCGGGCGCCGCGGACGGTGTGGGACATGCTGGCCGCGGTCGAGCCCGGCGCGGCCGACTGGGCCGCGTTCTTCGCCGACGGAGCGTCGCTGCGCCAGGCGGTCGACGCGGGCCGCTTCGACGCGGTCGACGCCGACCGTGCGGAGCGCACGCTGTGCGCCGCCGAGGACTTCCTCGACGACGTCCGGTCGATGCTGGAGGTCGAGGCCGGCCGGGGGCCCGTGCCGGCACCCCGGCACCTGACCGCGGTGCACGCCTCGTGAGCACGCCGACCCGCCGGGGCGCGCGGACGTGAGCCGGGGGCCACGGGCCGAGGGCGCCCGCCGGGACTGGGGCGCGCAGGAGGACGGCTGCTCGATCCTGCACGTCGACATGGACGCCTTCTACGCGTCCGTCGAGCTCGCCCGCCGGCCACAGCTGCGCGGCCGTCCAGTGATCGTCGGTGGCGAGGAGCGCGCCGTGGTCCTCGCCGCGACCTACGAGGCCCGCGCGTACGGGGTGCACTCGGCCATGCCGATGGCGACGGCCCGCCGGATGTGCCCGCAGGCTGTCGTCGTGCCGCCGGACCAGGCGACGTACCGCGCGGTGTCGGCGGCCGTCATGGACGCGCTGGCCGACGTCACGACGCTGGTCGAGCAGGTCAGCGTGGACGAGGCCTTCCTGGACGTGTCCGGTGCCCGACGCCGGCTCGGGCCGCCCACCGTCATCGCCGCCCGCATCCGGGAGCGGGTCCGGGCCGAGCACGGCATCACCTGCTCGGTCGGCATCGCCGGCACCAAGTTCGTCGCCAAGCTGGCCTCGGGCCACGCGAAGCCGGACGGCGTGCTGCTCATCCCTCGTGCGGCCACGGTGGACTTCCTGCACACCCTGCCGGTCGGTGCGCTGTGGGGAGTGGGGGAGCGCACCGAGGTCGCGCTGGCCCGGTGGGGCGTGCAGACGGTCGCCCAGCTGGCCCACAGCGACGTCACCACGATCCAGCGCGCGGTGGGCAAGGTGGCCGGGGCGCACCTGCACGACCTCGCGTGGGGCCGTGACCCGCGCCCGGTGCAGCCCGGCCGGGTGGAGAAGAGCATCGGCGCCGAGGTGACCTTCCCGTCCGACGTCGCCGACCTCGCCGTCGTCCAGCGACAGGCCGCGGTGCTCGCCGACCGGTGCGCGCAGCGGCTGCGTGCGGAGTCGATGCTCGCCCGCACCGTGAGCATCAAGGTGCGCACCTCGGACTTCCGGACGCTGACCCGCTCCCGGACGCTGCCCACGCCGACCGACGTCGGGCGTGACCTGCACGGCGTAGCCCGGGACCTGCTCGCGGCCGTCGACCTCGGCGGCCTGCCGGTGCGGCTGGTCGGCGTCCGGGCCGAGGGTCTGTCGCCGGCGGGGTCCACGCCGCGGCAGCCCACCCTCGAGGAGGCGGTGGGCGACGACGGGGCGGCACGCCGGGACGCGGAGCGCGCGATGGACCTCGTGCGGGCCAGGTTCGGGACCGCCGCGATAGTTCCCGGATCGGCGACCGCAGAACCGTGACGTTGTCATCCTCCGGTCAACTACCGAACCGGGGCCGAGCGACCTATCCTGATGACCCAGACCATGACCAGTCCCATCAGGGGAAGTGCGGGGGTAGTGATGCCTCTGTCCGAGTACGAGCAGCGCGTACTGGAACAGATGGAGCGACAGCTCACGTCTGACGACCCCAGGCTGGCCAACACGCTCCAGTCACGGGGCGGCCGGCGCGGTGTGGGCCGGTGGCTCATCGTCGGCGCCGGCTTCGTCGGCGGGCTCCTGCTCCTCGTTGCCGGAGCGGCGATGTCGCAGCTGTGGCTCGGGGTGATCGGGTTCCTGCTGATGTTCGGGGCGGTGGCGTTCGCCTTCGCCGGCCCGGCGTCGTCGCCGGGGCCCGTCGGCGTCGTCCGGGGGGACGGCACGGTCGGTCCTCGCCCGGCCCGCGGCCACAAGCCCGCGGCGCGACGCGGCTTCATGGCGCGGCTCGAGGAGCGCTGGGACCGACGTCGCGACCAGGGGCGCTGACCGTCCCGCACCGGTCGGCACAGATCGGGCGCTCTCGCCGGTCCGGCAGGGCAGCGGCCCACCCGCCCGCACCGCCCTCGCGATCCCGCTGATCGGCACATCCCGCCCCGGGTGACCGGCGGCCGCCGCCCACCACGGTGGGCTCACGTCCCGCGACAGCGTTCCCGTGCGCGCCTCGCTCCGGCCGCTCCGGCCCGGCCGCTCGGGCGGACCGCGCCGATGGGCGAGCCGGTCCACCGCACGCGGACACCTCCGACGGCACCACGGCCGCACCCGCGGTGCGCTCGGCCCGACCCGGGTCGCGCCGAGCCGCCGGGGTGTCGGGCGGAGCGCCCGACGCGCAGGCGCGCCGGGCGACCGCCGTGCGGACTACCGGCGGCGGCTACCGGCCGAGGCGAGCCGGGCGACGTCGCGCAGCACGACGGCGACCCGCTGCTCGAGCTCGGCGTGATCCCAGGTCCGCGGCGCGAGCGCGTACCGGTGGTTCTCGACCGCGTGGGCCAGCTCGCCCAGCGCGGTGCGCGCGCCGGGGTCCATCGGGCCCTGGCGACGGCTCTCGATCTGCTCCTGCACCACGGCGACGGCCTGCCGCGGTGTGTGCGCGTCGTTCCAGGTGATGCCGGACGTCGCCAGGCGTCGGCGCAGGTGCGCCCAGGCCGCCTCGGGACGCATCTCGACGGACCTCGTCAGGCGCCGGCGCAGCAGCAGCGCGCCGAGCGCCAGCATGAGCAGCCCACCCGCCACGGCGACGGGCACCAGGTAGCCGGGCGTCCCGGCCGTCGGCGTGGCGGCGGTCGGCTGCGGCACGGGGGCCGTCGACGGCGCCGGCACCGCACCGGCCTCGGGGATCTCCGGCTCGGCTAGGTTCGGGTCGGCGAAGTCGGTGCCGGCGAACGGATCGGCCCACTGCGGCGGCGCGCCGGTCTGCACGGCGGGGGTCGGCTCGAAGCGCACCCAGCCCGTGTCGGGGAAGTACAGCTCGGGCCACGCGTGCGAGTCCCGCCCGGTCACCACGTACCGGCCGGAGTCGTCCCTGCTGCCGGGCAGGAAGCCGACGGCCAGCCGCGAGGGGATGCCCAGAGTGCGCGCCATGACCGTCATGGCGGTCGCGAACTGCACGCAGTAGCCCCTGCGCGACCCGAGGAAGTCCCACACGGCGTCGTCGGTGCGTGCGGTGTCGACGTCGGTGGTGTAGGTGAAGTTCTGGGCGCTGCGGAAGTAGGACTGCAGGGCCAGTGCCTGGTCGTAGCGATCGGTCAGCCCCGCCGTCACCTCCTGCGCCGCCCGCGTGACGTCGTCGGTGCGGGACGTCTGCGGGACGGTGAGGTAGTCGGCGAGGTCGCGGGGGTCGTCGGTGCCGGACGTGCGCAGCGTGTCCGCCGTGAGCCCGAGCAGCTGGACGTCGACGGAGTACTCCAGGCCGCTCCGGGTCACCGCGGGCCGCACGACCTCGTCGCGGCGGCTGTCGTAGGCGATGCTCCCGCTGACCTCGACGGTCCGGGGCATGACCGGGACCGGGAGCCGGTCCTCGCGCAGCCCCTCCAGGCGCACCTCGAGCCGGGTGGAGGTCGGCGACGTGTCACCCGCGGGGACCGGGCCGAGGTCGCGGACCGGCCACAGCACCGAGCCGGTGTCCACCGGCGGCAGGTCCTCGGGGACGTCGGCCTCCCGCGACCAGCTGTCGCCGTCGTAGTCGCGCAGCGTGAACAGGCGCAGCGGACCGGCGGGCACCGGGTCCGCCCGGTACGCCAGGACCACCTCGGTCGAGCGGGCGCCCAGGCTCTGCCGCATGTCCAGGTCGTCCGCGAGCTGCAGCGAGCCCGACGTCGAGCTGCCGACGTCGGGCAGCCGGACGCTGGACCATCCGGGCAGGGCCGTGCTCACCGGACCGACCACGAGAGCCGCGACGGTGACCGCGACGGACGTGCCCGCCGCGGTCACCATGCGCCGCCGCCGGTCGACCGCCGCCGCGGCACGGCGCGTCGGCGCCGACGGCGAGGCGCCGACGGCCAGCAGGAGCAGGTAGGCGAGCGCGGTCCCCACGAACGCAGCCGTCGGGGCAGGACGACCGATCACCAGCGGCGGTATCCACAGCGCCAGGAGCGCCACGCCCGTCCACGCCGGTGCGCCGAGGCCGACGGCGAGCAGGTCGGCGGCGAGCACGACCAGCAGGGCGCCGCCCACCACGAGCGCCTCGAGCGGCAGGCCCGGCTCGGCCGGCGGCGTCGAGGTGTCCGCGGTGAGCAGGCCGCTGCGCAGCAGGTCACCGAACCGCCCGAACGACTCCCCGTCCGGCAGGACGTCCAGTCGCCCGGGTGGGCTGCCGTACACGACCAGGATCCCGGCGGCGGCCACCACGGCGCCGACGACGGTCGGGACCCACCAGGTCCGCGCCGCCGACCGGACCACGGCGAGCACGGCCGCCAGCGTGAACACCGCCAGCACGGCCGCCGTCGTCCACCGGCCCGGCCCGATCAGCCCGGACAGCGCGAGCACGCCCGAGCTCACCCCGAGGGCGCACAGGCCACCGGCGATCCAGGCGCGCGGTCCTCGGATGACGTCGTTCATCGCGCGGTCTCCAGCAGTCGGGCCCAGGTCTGGTGCAGGTCTTCGCCCGGCTCGGCGCCGCACACGTGCCAGCCGGCACGTCGCAGCGCGGCCAGCGTCACGTCGGCGTCCCGCCGGGCCGCGCCGAGCGCCGGCGGGACGCGCACGACGGCGAAGGCGTCGCAGCCGTCGGCCAGCGGCGCCAGCGCGGCCCGTCCACGGGCCGACAGCGCGCCGACCACGGCCAGCACGAGCTCGCGCCCCGTGACGGCGAGGCCGAGCTCGGCCACGGCCGCCACCAGGACCGCCTCGTTCTCGGCATCGGTCGGTGCCGGTTCCAGGTCGACCGCGCGGTCCAGCAGCTCGGCGCGGCCGCGGCTGCCGCCCCCCTCGCGCACCTGCCCGTGCGTGCCCACGGTCTCGCCGCCGGGGCGCGTCGTGTGACCGCCGAGCAGCCGCACCGGGTGGCCGCCACCGAGCGCCGCGAGCCCCATCGACGTCGCGAGCGACACGCTCCACTCGATGCCCGAACGGTCCCTCGGCAGGTCGAGCAGGATCGAGGCGGTGCGCCGGCCGGCTCGCTCGTCGCTGCGCACCACCAGCTCGCCGCGCCGCGCCGAGCTCACCCAGTGCACCCGGCGCAGGTCGTCCCCGACCCGGTAGCCGCGCAGGGCTGCGTCGTCGGGGGACGGGGACCGGGCGCCGAGCGCGACGCGGTCGGGCTCGCCCACCAGCGCACCGGAGGGCAGGTCGAGGTCCACGACCGCTGGCCACACCGTGACGTCGACCGGCTCGCCCAGGGTGGACCGGGTCCGCACCACGCCGAAGGGGTCGGTGCGGCGGGCGACCAGCGGGCCCAGCGGCCAGCGGCCACGCCGGACGGGAGCCAGGGCGTAGGACAGCGCGATGCGGCCGGCGGAGCGCTCCACCCGGGCCCGCAGCGTGAGCCCACCGGAGAGCTGGCTGGCCGCCTGCTCGCCGAGCTCGAGGTCCGCCAGCCGTGACCGGCCCGAGGTGTCGCCGGCGAGGACCTCGACGTGGGCGGTCGCGGGGGAGTGCGCCGAGACGGGGTTCGGCTGGACCGACCGGTGCACCCGGAGCGCATGACGACCACGAGCCGGGTCGAACAGCACCACCCACAGCGCCCCGGCCAGGACGAGCAGCGGGCCGACGAGCCCGAGCCGGGCGATGTCGATGGAACCCCACAGCCCGCCCGCGAGCGCGAGCACCGATCCGCCGGCGAGCAGGCCCCAGCCGCGCGGCGTGGGTCGCATCGACCACATGGGGACGCCTCCTCGGGGGGACGGGGCCGTGCCGGGCCGGCCCGTGGCATGGCGTGGTGCGCGGTCGCGCACGCGGCCGTGGTCGGTCAGCCGGTCGCGCGTCGGGCGCGGGGCGTCTCGACGGGCGGCAGCGGGGTGCGGGCCACGATGCCGCGGACGACGTCGGGCGTGGAGCGTCCGGCGAGCCGCGACTCGGTGCTGGGCAGCAGGCGGTGCGCCAGGACGGGCTCGGCGACCTCCTGCACGTCGTCGGGCAGGACGTGGTCACGACCGGACAGGGCCGCCAGCGCCTTCGCAGCCCGCAGCACCTGGATCGACGCGCGCGGTGACGCGCCCAGCCGCAGGCCGGGGTCCGAGCGGGTGGCGGCGACGAGGTCCAGCACGTACCCCTTGACCGCCGGTGCGGCGTAGAGCCGCCGCGCCGTCGCGATCAGCCGGCCGACCTGTGCGGCGTCGGTCACCGGGGCGAGGTCGGCGAGCGGGTCGGCGACCTCCTGACGTTCGAGCATCTCCAGCTCGGCGGACCGCTCGGGGTACCCGACGCTGAGCCGCGCCATGAAGCGGTCGCGCTGCGCCTCCGGCAGCGGGTACGTGCCCTCCATCTCGACCGGGTTCTGCGTCGCGATGACCAGGAAGGGTCGCGGCAGCGGGTAGGTCGCGCCGTCCACGGTGGCCTGCGACTCCTGCATGCACTCCAGCAAGGCCGACTGCGTCTTGGGCGAGGCCCGGTTGATCTCGTCGCCGATGACGATGTTGGCGAACACGGGCCCGGGGCGGAACTCGAACTCGTGGGTCTGCGCGCGGAAGATGTTGACGCCGGTGAGGTCGCTGGGCAGCAGGTCCGGGGTGAACTGGATCCGCCCGACGGTGCAGTCGATGCTCCGGGCCAGTGCCTTGGCCAGGGTCGTCTTGCCGACCCCGGGCACGTCCTCGAGCAGCAGGTGCCCCTCGGCGAGGAGCACCGCCACGGTGAGCCGGATGAGCTGCGGACGCCCCGCGACCACCCGTCCGATCCCGGCACTGATCAGGCTGGTGGTGTCGACGAGCTCGTCGAGCTCGGCCGACGTCGGCACGGCTTGCAGCATGGTGACTCCTCACGGGCTGCCCCAGAGCCTAGGCGACCGCGCGGCGGTGCGGCGAAGAACCGGGTGGGGCCACCCGGCCGGGTGGCCCCACCTCCCTCCACCGGTGGGTCCCGGTCCGCCCCACCCCGCTCCACCGCGCCTGCGGGCACGCGCCGGTGACCGTGGGCGCCGACGCGCCGGCGGGGGAGCGATGCGGCCGGACGAGCGATGTCGACCGCGGGGACGAGCCGGGAGGGCGGATCTCCTCCACCGGACCGTGCCGGCCTGACCTGCACGAACGTGCGCCGGTGCACCGGCGGGTCGGCCCGGACCTCTGGACGGTGGAGGGAAGTGGAGTACTGTGGGGCCACTGGGTGAGTGCGGGAGTCCACGGGGGAGGTCGGTCGTCCATGAGCGACCTCTTCGGTGCCGGGTCGGCGATGTTCCTGGGCACCTACACGCCCCGGCTCGACGACAAGGGCCGCCTGATCCTTCCCGCCAAGTTCCGGGGGCAGCTCGCCCCGGGGCTCGTCATGACCCGCGGCCAGGAGCGCTGCCTGTTCCTGCTGCCGATCGAGGAGTTCCGCCGGATGCACGACCAGATCCGCCGGGCCCCGGTCACCAGCAAGCAGGCGCGCGACTACCTGCGGGTCTTCCTGTCCGGTGCCAGCGACGAGCTGCCCGACAAGCAGGGCCGGATCTCCATCCCGCCGACCCTGCGCACGTACGCAGGGCTGGACCGGGACGTCGCCGTCATCGGCGCCGGGACCCGGGTCGAGATCTGGGACCTGGCGGCCTGGGAGCGGTACCTGGCCGAGCAGGAGTCCGGATACGCCGACACCGCCGAGGAGGTCTTCCCCGACGGACCGTTCTGACCACGCGCGTGGGCACCCGTGCCACCGCCCGGTGAGGTCTCCTCCCGCCTCGTCTGACGCACTTCCCCGGCGCCAGAGGGTCGGAGGGGGACCTGGCCGGACGGCGGAGGGCCGTCCGGCCGCCCCCGCACCCGTCCCACCACCTCCACCACCTCCCACCCCCCCCGTCCCACCGCCTCCCCAGCACCTGGAGCACCCCATGAGCGAGCCGCGCGAGACGGCGGACCGGCACACGCCGGTCCTGCTCGACCGCTGCGTCGAGCTGCTCGCGCCCGCGCTGGAGCAGCCCGGGGCCGTCCTGGTGGACTGCACCCTCGGCATGGGCGGGCACACCGAGGCGGTGCTCGAGCGGCTCGCCGGCGTGCGGGTCATCGGGCTGGACCGCGACCGCCAGGCCCTGGACCTCGCCGGTCGCCGGCTGGCCCGGTTCGGTGACCGCTTCGAGGGGGTGCACGCGGTGTACGACGAGATCGGCGACGTCCTGGCCGAGCGCGACCTGCCTGCGGTCCAGGGCGTGCTGATGGACCTCGGGGTCTCGTCCCTGCAGCTCGACGAGGCCGAGCGCGGGTTCTCCTACGCCCACGACGCCCCGCTGGACATGCGGATGGACTCCTCCGGCGGCCTGACCGCCGCCGACGTGCTGAACACCTACGACGAGCGCGAGCTCGCCCGGGTGCTGCGCGAGTACGGCGAGGAGCGGTTCGCGGCCCGGATCGCCCGCAACGTCGTGCGGGCCCGTGCGACCCGTCCGCTGACCCGGACCGGCGAGCTCGTCGACATCCTGCGGGCGAGCATCCCCGCCGCCACGCGCAAGACCGGTGGCAACCCGGCCAAGCGCTCGTTCCAGGCGCTGCGGATCGAGGTCAACGCCGAGCTCGAGGTGCTCGGCCGAGCGGTCCCGGCGGCGATCGAGGCGCTGGCCGTCGGCGGCCGGATCGTGGTCGAGGCGTACCACTCGCTCGAGGACCGGATCGTCAAGCGGGCGTTCGCGGCCGGCGCGACGTCCAGCGCCCCCGACGGGCTGCCGGTCGTGCCCGAGACCCACCTGCCCTACCTGCGGCTGGTGACCCGTGGCGCCGAGGAGGCGCCGCCCGACGAGCGCGAGCACAACCCGCGCTCGGCGTCGGTGCGCCTGCGCGCCGCCGAACGTCTTCGTCCCACACCCGATCACCTCCGGGGGGTGCGCCCATGAGTGCTCTGCCGCAGTCCTTCGCCCCGGCGCCGCGGCCGGTCCCGGCGCCGCCCGGTCCGTCGCGGTCCCGCACGCCGGGGTCCCGGCTCCGGGTCGTCCGGGCGCCCGAGCACCACCGCACCCGGGTGCCGTTCGTGCTGCTCTGCATCGCGATCCTGGCCGGCGCACTGCTCGGCGCGCTCGTGCTGAACACGTCGATGGCCAGCGCGGCGTACGACAAGCACCGGATGGAGGTCGAGCTCGCCGGACTGTCCCGCACCGAGCAGTCGCTGCAGACCAGCATCGACGCGCACAAGGCGCCGCAGCAGCTCGCCGCGTCGGCCCGCGCGCTGGGTCTGGTCCAGGCCCCGCCGTCGGCCTACCTGCGCCTGTCCGACGGGGCCGTGCTGGGTACCCCGACCCCGGCGGGAGCCGGCGGGTGACCGGTCGCGACCCCGGCCGCGGGCGGGTGGCGACCCCCCGGCCCGCCGCGCGCCCCACGCCCGCACCCCGCCCGACAGGGACGACGACGACGCCCGCTCGCGCCACGCGGACCGCGTCACCCGGTGCCCGCACCGCCCCGGCCGGCGCCCGCACGGCGTCGACCGCCGGCCGCGGGGCCACCCGCGGTGCGGCGAGAACCGCCACCACCGAACGGCCCACCGCGCGCACGCTGGCCCGGGCCGCGACCTCCGTCGAGACGCGCGGCGCCGCGGTGACCGGCGGCGCCGTCCCGGCCGCCGCGGACCCGGACCGCCGCCACCGCGTGCTGCTGGGCATCGCGCTCGCGCTGCTCGTCGTCTTCGCCGGACGGCTCTTCTACGTCCAGGGCCTGGCCGGGTCGGCGGTGGCGGCCACGGCGCTCGAGGAGCGCATGAGCACCGCGACGCTGGTCGCCCCGCGGGGACAGATCACCGACGCCGAGGGCGTCGCGCTGGCCACCACGGTCGAGCGCTACGTGCTCTGGGTGAACCAGGCCCAGATCGCGACTTTCAAGCGGACCGTCAACGGGACGGTCGTCGCCGAGGGCCCGGCCGGAGCCGCGCAGATCCTCGCGCCGCTGCTCGACGTCGACGCCGGCGAGCTCGGCTTCCAGCTCACCGGCGACAGGACGTACGTCGAGATCCGCCGCGGGGTGCTGCCCGAGGTGTGGCGCGCCATCCGGCAGGAGGGGATCACGGGGGTCGAGGCGGACCGCGCCGACGAGCGCATCTACCCGGCCGGCTCGGTCGCCGGCAACGTCGTCGGCTTCCTCAACCAGGACGGCGAGGCCCTCGCCGGCCTGGAGCGGGCGCTGGACGACGAGCTCACCGGCGTCGACGGCACGTACCGGTACGAGCGCGGCGCGGGCGGGCAGGAGATCCCGGGCGGCGCACGCGAGCAGACGCCCGCCCAGCCGGGTCACGACGTGCGCACGACCATCTGGCGCGACCTGCAGTGGAAGGCCCAGGAGGCGGTCGACCAGCAGCTGGTGGAGACCGGCTCGGACTCCGCCGCGCTCGTGGCGATGAAGGTCGACACCGGGGAGATCCTCGCGCTGGTGGACTCCGGGGCCGTCGACCCCAACGAGCCCGGCCGGACGCCGGCCGACCGGCGCGGGTCCCGCGCCATCTCCGACGTGTTCGAGCCGGGGTCGACCGCCAAGGTCATCACCATGGCGGCCGCCATCGAGAGCGGGATCACCGACCCGTACCAGCCGTGGGAGGTGCCCTACACGTACACGACCGCCAACGGGCAGACCTTCAAGGACTCTCACGAGCACGGCCTGGAGAAGCTCACGACCACCGGGATCCTCGCCGAGTCGTCCAACACGGGCACCGTCATGCTCGGTCAGCAGATCCCCGAGCAGGTCCGCTACGACTACCTCGCCAAGTTCGGCTTCGGCACCCCGACCGGCCTGGAGCTCCAGAACGAGTCCGCGGGGATCCTGCACCCCGTGGACGCCTGGGACGGGCGCACCAAGTACGCCGTCCTGTTCGGCCAGGGCGTGTCCGTCAACGCGGTCCAGGCGACCCAGGTCTTCGCGACCATCGCCAACGGCGGCGTCCGGATGCCGGCCCACCTGGTCCGGGACGTCACCGCGCCGGACGGCACGGTCACCGCCGCCCCGCCGGGGGAGGGCACCCGGGTGGTGTCCGAGGCGACGGCGGACACCGTGCTGACCATGCTGGAGAGCGCCGTCGACGAGGGCACCGGCTCCAAGGCCGCCATCCCGGGCTACCGCGTCGCGGGCAAGACCGGGACCGCGCAGTCCTGGGGCTCGGACGGGCGCACGGGCATCACGGCGTCGTTCATCGGCGTGGCGCCGGCGGACGACCCCCAGATCGCGGTGGCGGTCATCATGCACAACCCGCGCACCTCCGAGTGGGGCGGTGACGTCGCCGCACCGGTGTTCAGCGAGGTGGCCGGGTTCGCGCTGCAGATGCTCTCGGTGCCGCCGACCGGCGCGCCGGCGACCCTCTTCCCCACGACCTACGAGTGAGGCAGGCCATGCCCCGCGCCGGGGCGGGCCGGTGCGCCCGCGGTAGATTTCTCGCATGACGTCCCCGCACGCCCTGATGCGTCCTGCGCATCCCTCGGCCCACGGGATCGTCGACCTCGCGGCCGCCTTCGACCTGCGCACCGCCGACCCGGGCCCGGCCGACGTCGTGCTGACCGGCCTGACCCACGCGAGCTCGGACGTGCGGCCCGGCGACCTGTTCGTCGCGCTGCAGGGCTTCCGGGCGCACGGCGCCACCTTCGCACCGGCCGCCGTCGACGCCGGTGCGGTGGCCGTGCTCACCGACGCCGCCGGCGCCGCGCACTGCCAGGGTCTGGGCGTGCCGGTCCTGGTCGCGGACGACCCCCGCGGCCTGCTCGGGGACGTCGCGGCCTGGATGCACGGCCACCCCGCGCGCGAGCTGGTCACGGTCGGCGTCACCGGCACCAACGGCAAGACCACGACCACCTACTTCGTGGACGCCGCGCTGCGTGCCGTGCACGCCACCACGGCCCTGCTCGGCACGGTCGAGCTGCGGATCGGGGACACCGCGATCGACAGCCCGCGGACCACCGTCGAGGCACCCGCCCTGCACGCGCTGCTGCGGCTGGCCCGGGAGCGGGACGCGGGCGCGGTGACCATGGAGGTGTCCAGCCACGCGCTCGCGCTCGGTCGCGTGCACGGCCTGACGTTCGACGTCGTGGGCTTCACGAACCTCCAGCGCGACCACCTCGACTTCCACGGCGACATGGACGGCTACTTCGCCGACAAGGCGCGTCTGTTCGCGCCCGGGCAGGCCGCCCGCGGCGTCGTCGTGGTGGACGACGAGTGGGGCCGGCGGCTGGCCGCGACGGCCGACATCCCGGTCGAGTCGGTGGCGACCCACGTCGGGACGCCGCAGACCGACACCGCGGACTGGGCCGTCGTCGACGCCACGATCGGCCTGGACGGCGTCGGCTCCACGTTCACGCTGCGGGGTCCGGACGGCGTCCGGCACCCGGCGACGAGCCCGCTGCCCGGACTGGTCAACGTGTCCAACGCCGCGCTGGCGATCGTGCTCGCGCACCGCGCCGGCGTCCCGCTGGACGTGGCGATCACCGCGGTCGGCACGGCCGGCGCGATCCCCGGCCGGATGGAGCGCGTCGTGGAGCGGGCTGCCGGCCGGCCGCTCGCGCTCGTCGACTACGCCCACACCCCCGACGCCCTCGTGCTCGCGCTGGAGGCGGTCCGCCCGATCACCCCCGGCCGGCTCATCATCGTCTTCGGGTCCGACGGCGACCGCGACCAGGGCAAGCGCCCCCTCATGGGCGAGATCGCCGCTCGGCTCGCCGACGTGCTCGTGGTGACCGACGAGAACCCCCGCTCGGAGGACCCGGCGTCCATCCGGGCCCAGATCCTCGCCGGGGCCCGGCGGACCCGCCCGGACGGCACCGACATCCACGAGGCGACCTCACGCGCCGAGGCCATCCGGGCCGCGCTCGCGCTCGCCGACGACAAGGACACCATCATCATCACCGGCAAGGGGCACGAGCCCACCCAGGAGATCGCCGGGGTGTTCCACCGGTACAACGACCGGGACGTCCTGCTGGCCGCCACGGCGACATCCACCGACCCCGCGGCCCACGGAGCCGGCGAGTGATCGCGCTGACGGTCGCCGAGGTGGCCGCCGCGACCGGTGGACGGCTGCACCCCGACGGGCTCGACCCCGCCCGGATGGTGCACGGGCCGGTGGTCGTGGACTCCCGGCAGGTCGAGGCGGGGTCGCTCTTCGTGGCCCTGCCCGGCGAGCACGCGGACGGGCACGACTACGCCGCCGCCGCCGTGTCCGCCGGGGCCGCGCTCGTGCTCGGGGCGCGCCCGGTCACCGGGCCCGACGGCGCGGACCTGCCGGTCGTCGTCGTCGACGACGTCGAGCGTGCCCTCGGGGACCTCGCCCGCGAGGTCCTGCTCCGCCTGCGCACCGACGACGAGACCGGCGCGACGCGGCTGTCCGTCGTCGGCGTCACGGGCTCGGTCGGCAAGACGACGACCAAGGACCTGCTGCTCCAGCTGCTCACCCCGACCGGGCCGACGATCGCGCCGGTCGCGTCGTTCAACAACGAGATCGGCCTGCCGCTGACCGTCCTGCGCGCCGACGAGAGCACCCGCTACCTCGTGCTGGAGATGGGCGCGAGCGGCCTGGGGCACCTGACCTACCTCACCGGGATCGCGCCGCCGGACGTGTCGGTCGTCCTCGTCGTCGGCAGCGCGCACCTGGGCGAGTTCGGCGGCATCGAGGCGGTCGCCCGCGCCAAGTCCGAGATCGTCGCCGGGCTCGCCCCCGGCGGGGTGGCGGTGCTGAACGCCGACGACATGCGGGTGGCCGCGATGGCCGACCTGGCGCCCGGCGACGTCACGACGTTCGGCACCACCGCCGGCGCCGACGTGCGCGCCACGGGGCTGCGGGTGGACCGGGCCGGGCGCGCGTCCTTCACGCTCACCGCGGGTGGCGCCCCGGCCGACGTCGCGCTGCGCCTGGTCGGCGAGCACCACGTCCACAACGCGCTCGCCGCGGCCACCGTCGCCCTGCGCCTGGGTGTGCCGCTGGCCGACGTCGCCGAGCGTCTGTCCGGCGCCGGACCGCTCAGCCCGCACCGCATGCACGTGGTCGAGCGTCCGGACGGCGTCACCGTCATCGACGACTCCTACAACGCCAACCCGGACTCGATGCGGGCCGCCCTGAAGACGCTCGCGATCGTCTCCGGCCGCGACCGGCGGTCCGTCGCCGTCCTCGGCGAGATGCTCGAGCTGGGCGAGGACCACCGCACGGCGCACGAGGCGCTCGGGCTGATGGTGGTCCGGCTCAACATCGGGCTGACCGTCGTGGTCGGCGCGGGCGCGCAGCCCATCGCCGACGGCGCCCTGCGCGAGGGCTCGTGGGGCGACGAGGTCGCGATGGTGGACGACGTCGACTCCGCCGCGGCGTTCCTCGCCGACGAGCTGCGCCCGGGCGACGTCGTGCTCGTCAAGTCGTCCTACGGGGCCGGGCTGTGGCGGCTGGGGGACATCCTCACCGCGGCCGGCACACCGGACGGCGCGCCCGACGGCAGGACGGCCGGCACACCGGACGGCGCGCCCGACGGCAGGACGGCCGGCACGGCGGACGGCACGCCCGACGGCACGGCGGACGGCGCCGCGGAACCCGCGGGCACCGGCCGATGAGGGCGGTCCTCCTCTCGGGTGGCTTCGCGCTGGTCCTGTCCCTGCTCGGGACACCGCTGTTCATCCGCTTCCTCGTGCGCAAGCAGTACGGCCAGTTCATCCGCCAGGACGGTCCGACGGCCCACTTCACCAAGCGCGGGACGCCCACGATGGGCGGCGTCGTCATCATCTCGGCGACCCTGATCGGGTGGGGCGCAGCGAGCGTGGTGACCGGCAACGTGCCGAGCGCCTCGGCGGTGCTCGTGCTGTTCCTCATGACCGGGCTCGGCGTCGTCGGCTTCCTCGACGACTTCATCAAGATCTCCCGGCAACGCAGCCTGGGCCTGCGCGCCCGCTGGAAGGTCGTGGGCCAGGGCCTGGTCGGCATCACGTTCGCCGTCGCTGCGCTGGGGTTCCCCAACGAGAACTTCCGCACCCCGGCGTCCACGCAGATCTCGTTCATCCGGGACACCGGCCTGGACCTCGCCTTCGCCGGGGCCACCCTGGGGCTCATCCTGTTCGTGCTGTGGGCCAACTTCCTCATCACGGCGTGGTCGAACGCGGTCAACCTCACCGACGGGCTCGACGGCCTGGCGACCGGCGTCTCGCTGATCGTGTTCGGCGCCTACGTGATCGTGTGCGTCTGGCAGTCGAACCAGAGCTGCCAGTCGATCCTCACGGTGGGGCCGCGCTGCTACGAGACGCGTGATCCCCTGGACCTGGCGGTGGTGGCCGCGGCGATCACCGGGGCGTGCTTCGGGTTCCTGTGGTGGAACGCGAGCCCGGCGAAGATCTTCATGGGCGACACCGGATCGCTCGCGCTCGGTGGCGCGCTCGCGGGGCTGTCGATCCTGTCCCGCACCGAGATCCTCGGCGCGATCGTCGGCGGGCTGTTCGTCCT
Source organism: uncultured Cellulomonas sp. (assembly GCF_947494015.1). GTDB lineage: Bacteria > Actinomycetota > Actinomycetes > Actinomycetales > Cellulomonadaceae > Pengzhenrongella. The sequence continues at coordinate 150,641 of NZ_CANLTL010000009.1, forward strand.
CATCGTGCTCTCGGACGTCATCCAGATCGGCTTCTTCAAGATGACCGGCAAGCGCGTGTTCAAGATGGCGCCGCTGCACCACCACTTCGAGCTGTCCGGCTGGGGAGAGGTCACGATCGTCATCCGGTTCTGGATCATCGCCGGGCTGTTCGTCGCCGCCGGGATCGGCGTCTACTACGCCGAGTGGGTCGCGGGCTGATGGCGCCGCAGCCGGTGCAGCAGCCCCCGGTCCCCGGCCTGCCCCCGGGGCGCGTGCTGGTCGCCGGCCTCGGCGTCACCGGACGCGCCGTCGCGGCCGCGCTGCGGGGCCGGGGCGTCGACGTGACCACCGTGGACGCCCGCGAGCCCGGCGCGGACGTGGCCGACGTCGCCGCGCTCCTCGCCGACGACGGCCTGGCCGACGTCGGCCTCGTCGTCGCCTCGCCCGGCTGGCCGCCGACGTCGCCCCTGCTGCAGGCCGCGACCGGTCGGGGGCTGCCGGTGTGGAGCGAGGTCGAGCTCGCCTGGCGGCTGCGCACCGACCGCAGGCCCGGACCCGACGGCACCCACCGCGGGCCGGCGCCGTGGCTGGTGGTGACCGGCACCAACGGCAAGACCACGACGGTGGGCATGCTGGAGTCGATCCTGGCCGCCGCGGGCCGGCGCACCGCGGCGGTGGGCAACGTCGGCCGCCCGGTCGTCGACGCGGTCACCGACCCGGACCTCGACGTGCTCGCGGTCGAGCTGTCCAGCTTCCAGCTGCACTTCACCCACTCCATGTCCGCGCAGGCCGCGGCCGTGCTCAACGTCGCCGCCGACCACCTGGACTGGCACGGGACCGTGGAGGCGTACGCCGCCGACAAGGGCCGCATCTTCGAGCGGACGCAGGTCGCGTGCGTCTACAACAGCGCCGACCCGGTCACCGAGCGGCTCGTGCGGGACGCCGACGTCGTCGACGGGGCCGTCGCGGTCGGGTTCACCCTGGCCATGCCGTCCGTCGGCCAGGTCGGCCTGGTCGAGGACGTGCTGGTCGACCGCGGCTTCGCCACCCTGCGGCACACCCACGCTGCCGAGCTCGGCACGCTCGCCGACCTGGCCCACCTGGGCAGCGGCGAGGCCACCGACCCGCGCACCGGGGCGGTGCCGTCGCACGTCGTCGCCGACGCGCTGGCCGCCGCCGCGCTCGCGCTCGCGCACGGGGTCGAGCCGGTCGCGGTGCGCGACGGCCTGCGGGCCTACGTCCCGGGCGCGCACCGCATCCAGACCGTCGCCGTGGCCCAGGGCGTCACGTACGTCGACGACTCCAAGGCGACCAACGCCCACGCCGCGGCGGCGTCGCTCGCGGCGTACCCGCCCGGGGGCGTGGTGTGGGTGGCCGGGGGACTGGCCAAGGGGGCGACCTTCGACGAGCTGGTGCGCGCCCGGGCCGACCGGCTGCGCGGCGTCGTGCTGATCGGCGTCGACCCGGGACCGCTGGCGCAGGCACTGGCCCGACACGCACCCGAGGTTCCCGTCGAGTCGATCGATCCCGGTGACACTGGGACGGTGATGACTCGCGCCGTCGACCAGGCCCGCCGGCTCGCCCGGCCGGGTGACACCGTGCTGCTCGCACCCGCCTGCGCCTCGATGGACCAGTTCGCCTCCTACGCCGAGCGCGGCGACGCCTTCGCGGCGGCCGCACGCGCGCTCGGCGACCGGTGAGCCGGGGACCGTCATGACGCAGACCACCGGGTACCGCCCGGCGTCGTCGGCCCGCGCCGCCGCCTCCACGCCGGTCACCGACGCCGCAGCCACCACCGGGCGCACGCCGGGCGGGACGCGCCGGGACGTCGCCGCCGCGCTGGGGCTGTGGAACAGCTCGGTGACGAGCTACTACCTGCTCACCGGGGCGACCACGATCCTGCTCGTGCTCGGGCTGGTCATGGTGCTGTCGAGCTCGAGCGTCGAGTCGCTCGCGGACGAGAAGTCGCCGTACGCGGAGTTCCTCAAGCAGGCGCAGTTCGCGATCGTCGGCCTGCCGGTGCTCTGGGTGATGAGCCGGATGTCGGTCCCGGTGCTCAAGAAGCTCGCGTGGCCGATGCTGCTCGGCGCCGGCGGCCTGCAGCTGCTGGTCTTCACCCCGCTCGGGCTGGGTGCGGGCGGCAACAAGAACTGGATCGGCGTCGGCCCGGTCACCATGCAGCCGTCCGAGGTGGTCAAGCTCGCGCTCGCCCTGTGGATCGGCGCCGTCCTGGCCCGCAAGCACGCGCTCCTGGGGGACTGGAAGCACTCGGTCATCCCCGTGCTCCCGGTGGCCGGTGCGATGGTGGGGCTGGTGCTGCTCGGCCACGACCTCGGCACCGCGCTCATCATCATGCTGCTCGTCGGCGGCGCCCTGTTCATGGCCGGTGTGCCGCTGCGCATCTTCGCCGTCGCGGGCGCCCTCACCGCGGCGGCCGTGGTGGCGCTGGTGACCACCAGCGCCAACCGCATGACCCGCATCACCTGCCTGTTCACCGGCACCTGCGACCCGACCGACGAGGGCTACCAGACCCTGCACGGGACCTGGGGCCTGGCCACCGGCGGCTGGTGGGGCGTCGGTCTGGGGGCGAGCCGGGAGAAGTGGTCCTACCTGCCCGAGGCGCACAACGACTTCATCTTCGCGATCATCGGCGAGGAGCTCGGCCTGGTCGGCACCCTGCTCGTGCTCGCGCTGTTCGCGCTGCTCGGGCTGGCCATGAGCCGGATCATCCGCCGCCACCCCGACCCCTTCGTGGTCATCACCACCGGCGGCATCAGCGTGTGGATCGTCGGCCAGGCGCTGGTCAACATCGGGGTGGTCATCGGCCTGCTGCCGGTGATCGGCGTCCCGCTGCCGCTGGTGTCCGCCGGCGGCTCGGCGCTCATCATGACGATGGCGGCGATCGGCGTGCTGATCTCGTTCGCCCGCCAGGAGCCGGGCGCGGCCGAGGCGCTCGCGGCACGCCCGGGAGTCGTGCGTCGCTCCCTCGCCGTGCTGGGCCGGACCCGCGGGGCCCGCCGGTGACCGCGCCGGGCAGCACGGCCGGTCCGGCCGACGGGTCCGCCGGGTCCCGCGCCGTCGGTGACGCGTCGACCGCGAGGCTGCGCTCGGTCCTGCTCGCCGGGGGCGGCACGGCCGGTCACGTCAACCCGCTGCTCGCGGTCGCCGAGGAGCTGCGCCGCCGGGACGCGTCCACCGCGCTGTCCGTGCTCGGCACCGCCACCGGCCTCGAGGCCCGCCTGGTCCCCGAGCATGGCCTGCCGCTGGAGCTGGTGCCGCGCGTGCCGCTGCCGCGCCGGCCCTCGGTCGACCTGCTGCGCCTGCCCGGGCGCCTGGCCGGCGCGGTGCGCGCCGCCGGCGAGACGATCGACCGCACCGGGGCGCAGGTCGTCGTCGGCTTCGGGGGCTACGTGTCCACCCCCGCCTACCTCGCGGCCCGGCGCCGCGGCCTGCCGGTCGTGGTGCACGAGGCCAACGCCCGGCCCGGACTGGCCAACCGCCTGGGCGCGCGATGGGCCGCGCAGGTCGGCGTCACCTTCCCGGGCACGCCGCTGCCCGGCGCCCAGGTGGTCGGGATGCCGTTGCGCGCCGCCGTCGCCGGGCTCGTCGAGCGCCGGTCCGCGGACGCCGCCGGCACCCGGCGGGACGCCGCCGCCGCCCTGGGCCTGGACGCCGACCGGCGCACCGTGCTGGTCACCGGCGGCAGCTCCGGCGCCGTCAGCCTCAACGCCGCGGTCGCGGCGGTGGCGGCGGACCTGCTGGTCACCGGCGCGCAGGTCCTGCACCTGACCGGCACCGGCAAGGACGCGGCGGTCCGCTCCGTGCTGCCCACCGGCGAGGCCGGGCAGCGGTACCACGTCCGGGAGTACCTGAGCGAGATGGAGCTGGCGTACGCGGTCGCCGACCTGGTCGTGTGCCGGTCCGGGGCGGCGACCGTGTGCGAGCTGGCCGCTCTCGGGCTGCCCGCGGTGTACGTGCCGCTGCCGATCGGCAACGGCGAGCAGCGCCTCAACGCCGCCCCGCTCGTCCAGGCCGGCGGCGGGCTGCTGGTGGCCGACGACGACCTCGGCCCCGCCTGGCTCCGTGGGCAGGTGCTCCCGCTGCTCGCCGACCCCGGCCGGCTCGACGCGATGGGGCGCGCCGCGGCCCGGGCGGGGACCGTCGACGGAGCCGCCCGGGTCGCCGACCTGGTCGAGCTGGCCGTCGCCGGCGGCCCGGCCCGTCCGGCCCGCTCGGCGACGCCGGAGCCCCGGTGAGCGCGGGCGACGCCGCCGCGGCGGTCGCGCCGGGGGGCGTGGCGGAGCTGGGCCGGGTGCACCTGATCGGCGTGGGCGGTGCCGGGATGTCGGTGGTCGCGGCCCTGCTGCTCGCCCGCGGGCTGGCGGTCAGCGGGTCCGACGCGCGTGACAGCCCGGTCGTGGCGGCGTTGCGCGAGGCCGGCGCGGTGGTGCACGTCGGGCACGACGCGGCGCACGTGGCGGGCGTCGACACGGTCGTCGTGTCCAGTGCCGTCCGGCCCGTCAATCCCGAGCTGGCGGCCGCTCGCCACGCGGGCCTGCGGGTGCTGCACCGCTCCGCCGCGCTGGCCGCCCTGATGGCCGACCGCCGCACGGTCGCGGTCGCCGGCGCGCACGGCAAGACGACGACGTCGGCGATGGTCGCCGTCACGCTGCTCGCCGGCGGTCTCGACCCGTCCTACGCGATCGGGGGCACGGTCCTCGGTGCGGACGCCGGTGCGAGCGGTCCGCTGGCCGGTGCACGGCACGGGGCCGGGGACGTGCTGGTCGCGGAGGCCGACGAGTCCGACGGGTCGTTCCTGGCCTACACCCCGACGGTGGCCGTGGTGACCAACGTCGAGCCCGACCACCTGGACCACTACGGGACCCGTGAGGCGTTCGAGGCGGCGTTCGAGCAGTTCGCCGACCGCATCGCCGACGGCGGTGCCCTGGTCGCCTGCGCCGACGACCCCGGCGCGCGTCGGCTGCTCGCGGCGGCCCGGTCCCGGCTCACCGCCCGCGGCGTGCGCACGATCGGCTACGGCGAGGACCCGTCCGCCGACGTCGTCGTCGCCGGGTTCCGGGCCGACCCCGCCGGCGGGTCCACCGCGACCCTGCGCACCGCCCACCCCGACCTGGTCGGTGCCGACGGCGAGGTGACGGTGGACCTCGAGCTCGCCGTGCCCGGGGCGCACAACGCCCTCAACGCGGCCGCCGCGTGGACGGCCGCGCGACTGCTGGGTGTCGCGCCGGACGACGCCCGCCGCGGGCTCGCGGGCTTCCGCGGGACCGGCCGCCGGTTCGAGCACCGCGGGTCGGCCGGGGGTGTGCGCGTCGTCGACAGCTACGACCACCACCCGACCGAGGTGGCCGCACTGCTGCGCGGCGCCCGCCCGGTCGCCGGCGAGGGACGGGTCCTCGTCCTGTTCCAGCCCCACCTGTTCTCGCGGACGCGGATCTTCGCCGCCGAGTTCGCCGCCGCGCTGGCCCTGGCCGACGCCGTCGTGGTGACCGACGTCTACGCCGCGCGCGAGGACCCCGACCCGGACGTCACCGGTGCGACGATCACCGACCGGATGCCCGGCACGACGCCGGCCGAGCACGTGCCGGACCGGCTCGCCGCCGCGCGCCGGATCGCCGAGCTCGCACGGCCCGGGGACCTCGTCCTGACGGTCGGCGCCGGGGACGTCACCGAGCTGGCCCCCGTCGTGCTCGGCGCGCTCGAGGACCGGGCGGCCGGCGGTCCCGGGCGGTCGTCACGGTGACGCCGCCGGCCCGACCCGGCATGCCCGTCCCGCGCGGGGCACGGCCCCGGCCCACCCCGCCGCGTCCCCGCCCCACGACCGGCCCGGACCGCGGCGGCGCGACGTCGGCAGACCCGCCCACGCCGCGCACGCCCGAGCCCACGCGCGGTCCGGTCCGCACACCGCCCGCCGCGGTGACCGTCGACGCCCGGCGCGGCGGCGCACCCACCGGCGACGCCGCCCACCGCCCGGCGTCCGCCGTCTCGGACGCCGTCACCACCTACACCGCGGGCCGCCGGTCGCTCGGTGTGCCGGTCCGGCCGGTGGTGTCCAGCGGCTCCGCGGCGCGCTTCGCCGAGCGCGTCGCGATGCGCCGGCGCCTCGCGCGGCACAAGGTCTACCTCGCCGCGGCCGTCGCGGTGCTGCTCGGGGCGCTGGCCTGGCTGCTGCTGCTCTCACCCGTGCTGGCGCTCGACGCGGCCCGGGTGGAGGTCACCGGTGCCGGCACGGTGGTCGACGTCGCCGACGTGCAGGCGGTCGTCGCCGAGGTCGACGGCGTCCCGCTGCCGCGGCTGGACACGGTCGGGCTGCGCGACGCCGTCCTGGGCGTGCCCGGGGTGCGCGAGGCGAAGGTGTCGCGCATCTGGCCGCACGGGCTGGTGATCGCGCTGGTGTCGCGCGAGCCGGTCGCCGCGGTGCCGCAGGCCGCGTCGGTGCCGGACGCGCCGGAGGGGTACACCCTGCTCGACGTCGAGGGCTTCGGGGTCGGCTGGACGGCGACGCCGCCCGAGGGCCTGCCGGTCGTGTCGGTGCCGGTGGTGTCCGACGGCCGCAACCGCAGCCTCGACGCGGTGCTGGCCATCCTGCAGGCCCTGCCGCCCGAGCTGGCGGCGGAGGTCGCCACGATCGAGGCCGAGACGCAGGACACGGTGCGGATGACCCTGCGCGACGACCGGACGGTGGTCTGGGGGAGCGCGGCACAGGCGGAGCTGAAGATCCGGGTGCTCCAGGCGCTGCGCGCCGCGCCCGCCGCGGCCGACGCGCGCGAGTACGACGTCTCCGCGCCGACGCTGCCGATCACCCGCTGACCTGCCGCGGGACGCCCGGCGATCGGACGCGATCGCGACACGCGCGCGACGGTCGTTGATCCGTCCCGGTGCGCCACCTACCGTCCTGGCGCTCGAACAACCTGACATAACTGTAACCCTCTACCTGAGACTGAGGGTTTGACCCGGTGGCAGCACCGGGTCGCAGCGCACGCGGCGCGGCCGTGACGCACGTAGCACCCGCACCCCTGAAGTACCCGTGGCAACGAGAGGCATAGACGTGGCAGCTCCGCAGAACTACCTGGCGGTCATCAAGGTGGTCGGCATCGGAGGCGGTGGCGTCAACGCCGTCAACCGCATGATCGAGGTCGGCCTCAAGGGCGTCGAGTTCATCGCGATCAACACCGATGCGCAGGCCCTGCTCATGTCCGACGCGGACGTCAAGCTCGACGTCGGCCGCGAGCTGACCCGCGGCCTGGGCGCCGGCGCGGACCCCGAGGTCGGCAAGAAGGCGGCCGAGGACCACGCGGAGGAGATCGAGGACGTCCTGCGCGGCGCCGACATGGTCTTCGTCACCGCGGGGGAGGGCGGTGGCACCGGCACCGGCGGCGCCCCGGTCGTCGCCCGGATCGCTCGCTCGCTCGGCGCGCTGACGATCGGTGTGGTCACCCGGCCGTTCACCTTCGAGGGTCGCCGCCGCACCGTGCAGGCCGACTCGGGCATCGACAACCTCCGCGCCGAGGTCGACACCCTGATCGTCATCCCCAACGACCGGCTGCTGTCGATCTCCGACCGCTCGGTCTCGGTGCTGGACGCCTTCCACTCCGCCGACCAGGTGCTGCTGTCCGGTGTCCAGGGCATCACCGACCTCATCACCACGCCGGGCCTGATCAACCTCGACTTCGCCGACGTGAAGTCGGTGATGCAGGGCGCCGGCAGCGCCCTGATGGGCATCGGCTCCGCCCGGGGCGACGACCGGGCCGTCCAGGCCGCCGAGCTGGCGATCTCCTCCCCGCTGCTCGAGGCCAGCATCGACGGCGCGCACGGGGTGCTGCTGTCCATCCAGGGCGGCAGCGACCTGGGTCTGTTCGAGATCAACGAGGCTGCCCGCCTCGTGCAGGAGGCCGCGCACCCCGAGGCCAACATCATCTTCGGTGCCGTGATCGACGACGCCCTCGGCGACGAGGTGCGCGTCACCGTGATCGCCGCGGGGTTCGACAGCGGCGGCCCGGAGACCCGGCGCAGCCACCGCGAGGTCGGGCAGGTGGCGGGTGGGCGCGCCGTGCCCACCCCCTCGCCGGTCAGCGTGCCGGTCACGCCGTCGACGCCGTCCCACACCGCGCCGTCGCACGGCGCGCCGCCGGTCAGCACGCCGCCGGCGCACGGCGGGGCCCCCGCGACGCAGCCCGTGCCCACGGGGCCCAACGGGACCCCCGTCCCGGCGTTCCTGGCCTCGGACCCGCACGCGGTGGTGTCGACCGGGCAGCTCGAGGTGCCGCGGGTCTTCGAGGAGGAGCAGCGTCGCCGTCGCGACGAGGACCTCGACGTCCCCGACTTCCTCAAGTAGCGCCGCGGTGAGGACCTCCGGACCGGCCGTGCCCGGCCGGTCCGGGCCGGGGTTCGGTGTGCTCGAGGTGGACCTCGGCCCCGGCGTCCGGGCCGGCTTCACGACGCGGTCCCCGGCCGACGACGGAGCGGACGCCAACCTGGGTCTGGGTGTCGCCGACGACCCGGCGGCCGTGCTGGACCGTCGCCGCCGGCTCGCCCGCTGGGCGGGCGGGCCCGTCGCGTGGAGCACCCAGGTGCACGGGACGGCGGTCCTCGACCTGCCCGGGGTGCGCGGGGCGGACCGTACGGCCGCCGCCGTGCCGGTCGACCTCCCGGCGAGGGGCGCGGGGAGCCGGGAGGGCCCGGTGGGCTCGGACGGCCCGGCGGGCGAGCCGTGCGGTGAGGCGGACGCGCTGGTCGCCGGCCCGGGCGCCGGGGTCGCCGTCGTGGTCGCCGACTGCGTGCCGGTGCTGCTCGTCGACCCCGCCACCGGGGTGGTCGCCGCCGTCCACGCCGGCCGCCGCGGGCTGGTGGACGGCGTCGTGCAGGCCGCCGTGGCTCGGATGGTCGCACGCGGCGCACGACCGGCCGATCTGCGCGCCGCGGTGGGGCCGGCGATCTGCGGGCGGTGCTACGAGGTCCCGGCCGACTTGCGCGACACCGTCGCCGCCGTCGTGCCCGACGTCGCCGCGCGGACCTCGTGGGGCACGCCGGCCCTGGACCTGCCCGCGGGGGTCGCCGCCGTCCTGCGCACGGCGGGCGTGGGGCACGTGCACCCGACCGGCCTGTGCACCCGGACGGACGAGAGGTTCTTCTCCCACCGCCGGTCCATGGCGACGGGAGCGGCGGAGGGTCGGTGCGCGGGCGTGGTCCGCAGCGCGGCGCCGGGCCCGGGCGTGTCGGACGACGGCGGCGCCGTCGGCGCTTGCTAGCGTGAAACCGCAGGACAACCAGGGTGTGAGAGGAAGAGGCGATGGCCGGAGCACTGCGCAAGACGATGCTGTACCTCGGTCTCGCTGACGAGCGCGGTGAGCACCAGGGCGAGGACTTCGCCGACGAGTACCACGAGCTGGAGGCGGACGTGCCGCAGGAGTACGAGGCGCAGGTGACCCCGATCCGGGCGAACGGCAGCCACGCGCTGGTCCCGGCGCACGCCGCGCCGGAGACGGAGCTGCGCCGCATCACGACCGTGCACCCGCGGTCGTACAACGACGCGCGCAAGATCGGTGAGGCGTTCCGCGAGGGCACCCCGGTGATCATGAACCTGTCCGACATGGACGACTCCGACGCCAAGCGCCTGGTCGACTTCTCGGCCGGGCTCATCTTCGGGCTGCACGGCGCCATCGAGCGGGTCACGAACAAGGTCTTCCTGCTGTCCCCCGCGCACGTCGAGGTGACGGCCGAGGAGCAGGCTGTGCCCGGCGAGATGCGCGCCGGTTTCTACAACCAGAGCTGACGCGCGCGTGCGCACCGTCGCCTCGCTGGCGTCGTTCCTCGTCGGTCTGTTCCTGCTGGTGCTGTTCGTCCGGGTCGTCTTCGACTGGATCCAGGTCTTCGCCCGGGACTGGCGTCCCCGCGGTCCGGCGCTCGTGGTCGCCGAGATCACGTACACGATCACCGACCCGCCGCTGCGCGCCCTGCGGCGGGTGATCCCGCCGCTGACGCTCGGGACGATCCGGCTCGACCTGGCCTTCCTCGTGCTGGTGGTGATCTGCGTCATCCTGCAGTCGCTGCTGGCCAGCGTCTGACCGCTGCCCGCCCCGGCCGCGGTGCGTGGCCTCCGGCAGACTCCGCTACGGTGATCGCTGGGCGGTCGCTGGACTGCCGGTCCGACCTGCTCGACCACGAGCGGCACGAACTCTTCCGAGGTGACACCGATGGCACTGCTGACGGCAGACGACGTCCTGAACAAGAAGTTCCAGGCGACGAAGTTCCGAGAGGGCTACGACCAGGACGAGGTCGACGACTTCCTCGACGAGGTCGTCAACACCCTGCGCGCGGTGCAGACCGAGAACGACGAGCTGGAGAACAAGCTCGCCGCCGCCGAGCGGCGCGTCGCCGAGCTCAGCCGCGCCGGCGCCCAGGCGTCCCCGGCACCCGCCGACGGCGGGTCGGAGCAGGCCGCGCCGACGCCCGCGCCGGCCGCCACGGCAGCCCCCGCCGCCCCGGCGGCCCCGGCCCGGGCGAGCGAGCCCGAGTCGGCCACCGGGATGCTGCTGCTCGCGCAGAAGCTGCACGACGACTACGTGCGCAACGGCCAGGAGGAGGGCGAGCGGCTCATCGCCGAGGCCAAGACCCAGGGCACGCGCATCGTCCGTGAGGCCGAGGAGACGTCGCACCGCACGCTCGCCCAGCTCGAGCAGGAGCGCAGCCTGCTGGAGCGCAAGATCGACGAGCTCCGCGTCTTCGAGCGGGACTACCGCACCCGCCTGAAGAGCTACCTGGAGAACCTGCTCGGGGACCTGGACAACCGGGGCAGCGCGCTGCCGCCGCGGGGGAACCCGGCCGCCGCCGGCGGGCCGCAGAGCGGCCTGTAGCCCCGGCATCACCCCTCGAACGACCCCGCAGCACACCACGCCGGAGCGATCCGGCGTGGTGTGTTGTGCGTCCGGGGCGTGGCGTCTACTCTCACGTGACTTCGACCAGAGGGGGCAGGCGTGACGAGTCCCGAAGGTGCCGGCTCGACGACGACGCTGGCTGACGTGCCCGATCTCGCGGCGCTCGTCCGGCGCTTCCCCGTCCGCGACTCCGAGAAGCCCTGGACCGAGACCGAGGTCCGCGAGATCGCCGACGAGCTCACCGCGGAGATCGAGCGGCTCAAGGCCGAGCTGGCGGCGGCGGACGAGGTCCTCTCGGACCTGCTGCGCGACTCCGGCGACGGGGCCGGGGACGACCAGGCCGACTCCGGGTCGAGCGCACTGGAGCGCGAGCACGAGCTCACCCTGGTCAACAACACCCGCGACCTGCTGGCCCAGACCAGCCACGCGATGGCGCGGATCGGTCGTGGCACGTTCGGCACCTGCGAGTCCTGCGGCAAGGCGGTGGGCAAGGCCCGCCTGCAGGCCTTCCCCCGCGCGACGCTGTGCGTGGTGTGCAAGCAGCGCGAGGAGCGTCGCTGACCCGTCCCGCCATGGGACACTCGTCGGCGATGTCCACGACCCCAGACGCGGTGCCTGCCCACGACCCCGCGCGACGCACCGACCCTGTCGACCCGGCTCCCGTCGACCCGGCGCGCCGCCGTCGCCTGCTCACGCTGCTCGCCCTGCTCGCCGTCGTCGTCCTCGCGGTCGACCAGGTGACGAAGGTGTGGGCGGTCGCGACCCTGACCGAGGGGCGGCGGACCGAGCTCGTCGGGGACCTGCTGGGGCTGACCCTGCTGTACAACCCCGGTGCGGCGCTGTCGATCGCGACCGGGATGACGTGGGTGCTCACGGTCGTCGCGGTGGGCGTGGTGGTGGTGACCCTCCGGGCGTCGCGGCGGATCGGCTCGCGCGGCTGGGCGGTGGGCCTCGGACTGCTGCTGGGCGGCGCGATCGGCAATCTCGCCGACCGGTTCCTGCGCGAGCCCGGTCCGGCGCGCGGGCACGTCGTCGACTTCATCGCGTACGGCGAGCTGTTCGTCGGCAACGTGGCGGACATCGCCATCGTGGCGGCGGCCGGGCTGATCATGCTGCTCGCCCTGCGCGGCGTCGGGCTGGACGGCACGCGTGAGCACGATCCCCGTCCCCGTGGCGCGACCGACGACGCCGCCCCGCGCGACCCCGCACCCGCCGCGGCGCCGGAGGCGGCTGCCACGGACCCGGCGGACGACGTCGCCGGCCGCGGCCGCGCGGACGGTGCGGCGACCCAGGACCGGCTCCGTGGCTGAGACCCGGGCCATGCCGGTCCCCGACGGTCTGGCCGGCGAGCGGGTGGACGCCGCGATCGCACGGCTGCTCGGGCTGTCCCGGACGCGGGCCGCCGAGCTCGCTGCCAGCGGCGGCGTCCGGCTGGACGGCGTCGCGGTCGGCAAGTCCGACCGGCTGCTGCCGGGTGGCTGGCTCGAGGTCGAGCTGCCCGACCCGCCGCGAGCGGTCGACCAGGCCCCGCCCGAGCCGGTCCCCGGCATGCGGATCGTGCACGACGACGACGACGTCGTGGTCGTCGACAAGCCCGTGGGGGTCGCGGCGCACGGCTCGCCGGGCTGGACCGGGCCGACCGTGGTCGGCGCGCTGGCCGCCGCCGGCTACCGGATCTCGACCTCGGGAGCCGCCGAGCGCCAGGGGGTCGTGCACCGCCTCGACGTCGGCACGTCCGGCCTCATGGTGGTGGCCAAGAGCGAGCACGCGTACACGGTGCTCAAGCGCGCCTTCAAGGAGCGCACGGTCGACAAGGTCTACCACGCGCTCGTGCAGGGGCACCCCGAGCCGACCACCGGCACCATCGACGCCCCGATCGGCCGGCACCCCACCGCGGACTGGAAGTTCGCGGTGGTCGCGGACGGCAAGCCCTCGGTCACGCACTACGGGGTGCTGGAGATGCTGCCGTCGGCGTCCCTGGTCGAGGTGCACCTGGAGACCGGGCGCACCCACCAGATCCGCGTGCACTTCTCCGCGCTGCGGCACCCGTGCGTCGGGGACCTCACCTACGGCGCCGACCCGCGGCTGGCCGAGCGCACGGGCCTGGGCCGGCAGTGGCTGCACGCGATGCGGCTGGCGTTCGACCACCCCGCCACCGGGCGGCGGCTGGAGGTCACCAGCGAGTACCCGCAGGACCTCGCCGCGGCGCTGGCGGTGCTGCGCGGCCCGGCGCGCTGACGCCCGTCCGGCACCCGCCGGAGCCCACTCCGAGCCCGGCGGGCACCCCGGCCGACATGGCCCGCGTCACCCGTCGACGGCGGGTGTGGCGGCGCCGGAGGTGTCGGTGGCGGAGCCTAGAATCGCGCCATGCCCACTGCCTCGTCGACGGACTTCGCGCACCTGCACGTCCACACCGAGTACTCCATGCTCGACGGTGCGGCGCGGCTGGGTGACCTGTTCGGCGAGGCCCAGCGGCTCGGCCAGACGGCGATGGCCACGACCGACCACGGGTTCGTCTTCGGCGCCTTCGACTTCTGGTCCAAGGCCCGGGCCGCCGGCATCAAGCCCATCATCGGCGTCGAGGCGTACCTGACGCCGGGCACCAGCCGGCACGACCGCACCCGCGTGAAGTGGGGGGAGGCCCACCAGGCGTCCGACGACGTCTCGGGAGGTGGCGCGTACACCCACATGACGATGTGGGCGCGGACCACCGAGGGCATGCACAACCTGTTCCGGATGGCGTCGCTGGCGTCGCTGGAGGGCCACTTCTACAAGCCCCGGATGGACCGCGAGCTGCTGCAGACCTACGGCAGGGGGCTCATCGCCTCGACCGGGTGCCCGTCCGGGGAGGTGCAGACGCGGCTGCGGCTCGGCCAGTTCGACGAGGCCGTGCGGGTCGCCGGCGAGCTGCAGGACATCTTCGGCAAGGACTACTTCTACGTCGAGCTGATGGACCATGGCCTCGACATCGAGACCCGCGTGATCAAGGACCTGCTGCGGGTCGCCGAGGCGATCGACGCGCCGATCGTCGCGACGAACGACCTGCACTACACCCGCAAGGAGGACCACGCGGCCCACGAGGTGCTGCTGTGCGTCCAGTCGGGCTCGACGCTCGCGGACCCCAAGCGGTTCAAGTTCGACGCCGAGGACTTCTACCTCAAGTCCGCCGAGGAGATGCGCCGCACCTGGGCGGACCTGCCCGAGGCGTGCGACAACACGCTGCGGATCGCCGAGCAGTGCGAGGTCGAGTTCAACACCGCGGCGAACTACATGCCGCGGTACCCCACGCCGGACGGTGAGGACGAGACGTCCTGGTTCGTCAAGGAGGTCGAGCACGGGCTGCACGTGCGGTACCCCGGCGGCATCCCCGACGAGGTCCGCAAGCAGGCGGAGTACGAGACCGGCGTCATCACGCAGATGGGCTTCCCGGGGTACTTCCTCGTGGTCGCCGACTTCATCAACTGGGCCAAGGACAACGGCATCCGCGTCGGGCCTGGTCGAGGGTCCGGCGCCGGGTCGATGGCCGCGTACGCGATGCGGATCACGGACCTCGACCCGCTGCAGCACGGGCTGATCTTCGAGCGGTTCCTCAACCCCGACCGCGTGTCCATGCCCGACTTCGACGTCGACTTCGACGAGCGCCGTCGTGGCGAGGTGATCCGGTACGTCACCGACAAGTACGGCGAGGACCGCGTCGCCCAGATCGTCACCTACGGCACCATCAAGGCCAAGCAGGCCCTCAAGGACTCCTCCCGCGTGCTCGGCTACCCCTTCGCGATGGGGGAGAAGCTGACCAAGGTGATGCCGCCGTCGATCATGGGCAAGGACATCTCGCTGTCCGGGATCTTCGACCCGGCGGACAAGCGCTACGGCGAGGCCGAGGAGTTCCGGCAGGCGGTCGCCACCGACCCGGACGCCCAGCGCGTGGTCGAGACGGCCAAGGGGCTGGAGAACCTCAAGCGGCAGTGGGGCGTGCACGCCGCCGGCGTCATCATGTCCAGCGAGCCGCTGATCGACATCGTGCCGATCATGCGCCGCGAGCAGGACGGCGCGATCATCACCCAGTTCGACTACCCCACGTGCGAGGGGCTCGGGCTGATCAAGATGGACTTCCTCGGCCTGCGGAACCTGACGATCCTCGACGACGCCCTGGCGAACATCGTGATGAACGGCAAGGAGCGCATCGAGGTCGAGTCGCTGCCGCTGGACGACCCGGCCACGTACGAGCTCCTCGGCAAGGGCGACACCCTGGGCGTGTTCCAGCTCGACGGCGGCGGCATGCGCTCGCTGCTGCGGCTCATGCGGCCGGACAACTTCGAGGACATCTCGGCCGTCGGCGCGCTCTACCGCCCGGGGCCCATGGGCGCCAACTCGCACACGAACTACGCGCTGCGCAAGAACGGGCTGCAGCCCAAGGACCCGATCCACCCCGAGCTGCAGGAGCCGCTGGAGGAGATCCTCGGCACCACGCACGGCCTGATCGTGTACCAGGAGCAGGTCATGGCCATCGCGCAGAAGGTGGCCGGGTACTCCCTGGGCCAGGCGGACCTGCTGCGCCGCGCGATGGGCAAGAAGAAGAAGTCCGAGCTGGACAAGCAGTTCGAGGGCTTCTCGGCCGGCATGCGTGAGCGCGGGTACTCCATGGCCGCCGTGCAGACGCTGTGGGACATCCTGCTGCCGTTCTCCGACTACGCCTTCAACAAGGCGCACTCGGCGGCGTACGGGGTGGTGTCCTACTGGACGGCCTACCTCAAGGCGAACTACCGCACCGAGTACATGGCCGCGCTGCTCACCTCCGTGCGCGACGACAAGGACAAGTCGGCGCTGTACCTCAACGAGTGCCGGCGCATGGGCATCACCGTGCTCCCGCCGGACGTGAACTCCTCGTCGGCCAACTTCACCGCCGTCGGCGAGGACATCCGGTTCGGGCTGACCGCCGTGCGCAACGTCGGCGCCAACGTGGTGGACGCGGTCGTGGCCACCCGCGAGTCCAAGGGAGCGTTCACCTCCTTCACCGACTTCCTGGACAAGGTGCCCGCGGTCGTGTGCAACAAGCGGACCATCGAGTCGCTGATCAAGGCCGGCGCGTTCGACTCCCTCGGGCACACCCGCCGCGCGCTGCTGCTCGTGCACGAGCAGGCGGTGGACGCCGTCATCGGGGTCAAGCGCAAGGAGGCCGAGGGGCAGTTCGACCTGTTCGCCGGCTTCGGCGGCGACGACGACGCCGGCTTCTCGGTGGAGGTCCCCGCGCTGCCGGACTGGGACAAGAAGCAGCGGCTCGCCTTCGAGCGGGAGATGCTCGGGCTGTACGTCTCGGACCACCCGCTGTCCGGCCTCGAGCACGTGCTCGCCCAGGCGGCCGACGTGTCCATCGCGACGCTGCTCGCCGACGAGGCCCGGCCCGACGGCTCGACGGTCGTGGTCGCCGGCCTGATCACGTCGCTGCAGCGCAAGATGTCCAAGCAGGGCAACCCGTGGGCCGCGGTCACCGTGGAGGACATGGAGGGCTCGGTGGAGATCATGTTCTTCGGCGAGACGTACCTCGCCTACTCCACCGCGCTCGCCGAGGACACGGTGGTCGTGGTGCGCGGCCGGGTCCGGCGCCGTGACGAGTCGATGCAGCTGCAGGCCATCGAGGTGTCGCTGCCGGACGTCTCGGCGGCCGCCGACGCGCCCGTGCTGGTGACCCTGCCGGTCGCCCGGTGCACCGCGCCGGTCGTCGAGCGGCTGCGTGAGGTGCTGTCCACCCACCCCGGCACCACCGAGGTGCACCTGAAGCTCACCAGCCCCGGCAAGGCCACCGTGATGCGGCTGGACCAGGGGCTGCGGGTGGAGCGGACCTCGGCGCTGTTCGGCGACCTCAAGGCGCTGCTCGGTCCCAGCTGCCTCGCCACCGCGTGACCACCCCGCCGCGCGAGCCGGGGGACCGGCAGCCGCCCCGCCCGGACACGCCGGGGCCGCCCGGCCCGGTCGTGCTCAGCGACGCCGGGCTCGCGTTCGTCACCGACCGGCACCTGGCCACGCTCAGCACGGTCCGCCGCGACGGCAGCCCGCACGTCGTCCCGGTCGCGTTCACCTGGGACGCGGCGCGTGGCCGGGCGCGGATCACCACCCGCTCGACCTCGGTCAAGGCGCGCCGGATCGCGCGCGGCGGACCGGACGGGGAGCCGCTGCCGGCGGCGCTGTGCCAGGTCGACGGGCGGCGCTGGATGACCCTCGAGGGCACCATCACGCTCTCCGACGACCCGGCCGACGTCGCCGAGGCCGTCGAGCGGTACGCCGACCGGTACCGCGTGCTCGGAGAGCAGCCGACCCGGGTCGTGCTCCACCTGCAGGTGGCGCGGGTGCTCGGCACGGTGCGCTGACGCCCGTCGGCGGCACTCACGCCACGGCCACGGCCACGGCCACGGCCGCGTCGCGACGCGGCCCGTCGGGACGGGTCGGGGCGGGTCAGCGGCGGGGCACGTCAGCCGACCGTGGCGGTGACCGGCCCGGCCGGGGTGTCCACCATGACGACGTCGCCGCGCCGCAGCTGGCGGCCCCGGCGCGCCTCGTCCTGGCCGTTGACGGTCACCGCGCCGTCCTCGAGCAGCTCACGCGCCTGCGCACCGGAGTCCGCGAGCCCGGACAGCTTGAGGAACTGCCCGAGGCGGATGACGTCGTCGGTGATCGGCACGGGGTCCATGCGCCCATGATGCCGGTGGTGCCGCACGCCGCGCGCCACCGCGGTCCTGACCCGGCGCGGTCACGACGCCGCCCGGGCGAGGGCCGGCGGCGGCCCACCGAGCCCCGGTCGCCGCAGGCCTAGACTGCCGGACGTGATCACCCGTCTGGACCTGCGCGGTCGCGCGATGACCCCCCGCGAGCTGCGCGCGGTGCTGCCGCGCGCCGAGGTGGACGTGGACGCCGCGACGCACCTCGTCGCCCCCACGCTCGAGGCGGTCCGGACCCACGGCGCGGCGGCGCTGCGCGACCTGGCCGAGCGCTTCGACGGCGTGCGCCCCGCGCACCTGCGGGTGCCGCCGGAGGCCCTGGAGTCCGCGCTGGCCGGCCTCGACCCGGCCGTGCGGTCCGCCCTGGAGGAGTCGGTCCGCCGGGTCCGGGCGGTGCACGCCGCCCAGCGGCCCGCCGACCTGACGGTGGACCTGGGCCCCGGCGGTCAGGTCCGCCAGCGCTGGGTCCCGGTGCAGCGGGTCGGCCTGTACGCCCCGGGCGGGCTCGCGGTGTACCCGTCGTCGGTGGTGATGAACGTCGTGGCGGCGCAGGAGGCCGGTGTGACGTCCCTCGCCGTGGCGTCCCCGCCGCAGGCGGAGGAGGGTGGCCTGCCCAACCCCACGGTCCTGGCGGCGTGCGCGCTGCTCGGTGTGGACGAGGTGTACGCCGTCGGCGGGGCGCAGGCGGTCGCGATGTTCGCCTACGGCGCGGCCGGCTCCGAGCCGGTCGACACCGAGTGGCTGTGCGAGCCGGTCGACGTCATCACCGGGCCGGGGAACGTCTACGTCGCCGCGGCCAAGCGCCTCGTCCGGGGCGTCGTCGGCATCGACGCCGAGGCGGGGCCGACCGAGATCGCCGTGCTGGCCGACGGCGGCGCGGACCCGGTGCACGTCGCGGCCGACCTGATCAGCCAGGCCGAGCACGACCCGCTGGCGGCCGCGGTGCTGGTGACCGACTCGGTCGAGCTGGCCGGCGCCGTCGAGGCGCAGCTGGAGGACCGCGCCGCGGCCACCCGTCACCAGCAGCGGGTGCGCACCGCGCTGGCCGGGCGGCAGTCCGCGGTCGTCCTGGTCGACGACCTCGAGCACGGCATCGCGGTGGTCGACGCGTACGGGGCCGAGCACCTGGAGATCCAGACCGCGGACGCCGCCCGGGTCGCCGACCGCATCCACAACGCGGGCGCGATCTTCGTCGGACCGTGGTCACCGGTGTCGCTGGGTGACTACATGGCCGGGTCCAACCACGTGCTGCCGACCGGCGGCTGCGCCCACTTCGCCAGCGTGCTCGGCGTGCACAGCTTCCTCAAGGCCGTGCAGGTCATCGAGTACGACGCCGACGCGCTGCGGGCGGTGAGCGACCGGATCGCCGCGCTCGCCGAGGCCGAGGACCTGCCGGCGCACGGCGAGGCCGTGCGGGCCCGCTTCTGAGCGGGACCCGACGCCCGGTGGCGGTGCGTCGGCGCGCCACCGGGCGGCCCGTGCCCGCGGCGAGCGTGCCGAGACTCACGCCGTTCGGCACGACGCACACGGACGGCGATGCCAAACTAGGCATCCGACCCGGCCCGTGCGGTGCAGGGCCGAACCGGGACACGTCGGCCACGCACGCCGGACGACGGGGACCGGCGTCCGCAGCTCATCGCAGAAACCGGGTCAGCACGTGAACGGCAATGCCACCTTCCGCCACACCGGGACCGCCCTCCTGGCGATCACCGGCCTCGAGGCCCCGGTCGTGGTCCCCTCGTCCCACTTCGACGACGAGCTCGCCGGCACCCTGAAGCGGCTGCGGCTGCCCCGCGGCCTGCTGCAGCGCGTCGCGGGCGTCAAGGAGCGCCGCTGGTGGGACGCGGGCACCGCCTTCGACGAGGCCGCGATCGCGGCCGGCGCCAAGGCGCTCGCCGAGTCCGGCGTCGACGCCGCCGACGTCGGCCTGCTCATCAACACCTCCGTGACCCGCGCCCACCTCGAGCCGTCCGTCGCCTCCAAGGTGCACGACGGCCTCGGGCTGCCGCCGTCGGCCCTCAACTTCGACGTCACCAACGCGTGCCTGGGCTTCGTCAACGGGCTGACCCTCGCCGCCGGGATGATCGACTCGGGCCAGATCCGCTACGCGCTCATCGTCGACGGCGAGGACCCGCAGGCCACGCAGGAGGGCACGATCGCGCGGCTCAACCGGCCGGGCACGACCCGCGAGGACTACCTGCGCGAGTTCGCGACCCTCACCCTGGGCTCCGGCGCAGCGGCGGCCGTGCTCGGCCCGGTGGACGACCACCCCGGCGCCCACCGCGTCCTGGGTGGTGTCTCGCGTGCCGCGACCCAGCACCACGGGCTGTGCGTCGGCGGGATCGACGCGGGCATGCAGACCGACGCCACCGGGCTGCTGGAGAACGGGCTCGCCCTGGTCCAGGAGGCGTGGCACGAGGCGGAGCCCGAGTGGGGGTGGTCCGGCGTCGACCGGTTCGTCATGCACCAGGTCTCGACCATCCACATCAAGCGGATCGTGGAGGAGCTCGGCCTCGACCGGCGCGCGGTGCCGCTGACGTTCCCGCACCTGGGCAACGTCGGCCCGGCGTCCGTGCCGATCACGCTCGCGGCCGAGGCGGACAGCCTGTCCGCGGGTGACCGGGTGCTGTGCATGGGGGTGGGCTCGGGCCTGAACACCGCCATGACCGAGATCGTCTGGTGACGGCGTCGCCCCTCCCCGTCCAGCCGGCGCAGCACCCCCCGGGCGGCCTGCCCGGGCTCGACCCCGCCTGGTCCCGGCTCGTCGAGGTGCCCCGGGGCGGTCGGCGAGGCCGGCACGACGCCGAGGTCCGCAGCGGCAGCGACACGTGGCACGTGCTGGACAACGCCTCGCAGGTCGACGCGCCGGTGCGGGGCACCCTGCTGTGCGTCCACGGCAACCCGACCTGGTCCTACCTGTGGCGTGACCTGCTCCGCGCCGGTGCGGCGGCGGGGTGGCGGGTGGTCGCCGTCGACCAGCTCGGCATGGGCTTCTCCCAGCGCACCGGCCGCGTGCACCGGCTCGCCGACCGGATCGCCGAGCTGGGCGCGCTGACCGACGTGCTCGACCTGACAGGGCCGGTGCTGACGGTCGGGCACGACTGGGGCGGCCCGATCTCGCTGGGCTGGGCCGTCGACCACCCCGAGCAGCTCGCCGGTGTCGTGGTCACGAACACCGCGGTCTACCAGGACCTGGACGGGCGTACCCCCGCGCCGCTGCGGCTGGCGATGACCCCCGGCGTGCTGGGGACCAGCACGGTCGCGACACCGGCGTTCCTGGAGACCACCCTGGCGCTCGCGCGGCCCCCGCTCAGCCGCGAGGTCCGCGACGCGTTCCGGGCTCCGTACCCCTCGGCGGACCGGCGCCAGGCGATCGGTGACTTCGTCGCCGACATCCCGGTGGACGCCGAGCACCCGAGCCGGCCCGCGCTGGAGGCGCTCGCGACCGGGATCAGCGCGCTGCGCGTGCCGGCCCTGCTGCTGTGGGGCCCGGGTGACCCCGTCTTCGGCGAGCAGTTCCTCGCCGACCTGATGCACCGGCTGCCGCACGCCGACGTGCACCGGTACGAGGGCGCGAGCCACCTGCTGCCCGAGGACGTCGACGTCGCCGGTGCGGTCGTCACCTGGCTCAGCGACCGCTTCCCGGGCACGGCAGGTGCCGTCGTCGGTGCGGGTGCCGCGGACGAGGCCGCGTCCGCCGCGCCGGAGCTCGGCACCGCCGTCGCCGACGCGCCGTTCGTCCCGCTGTGGCGCGCCCTCGAGGAACGCGCCGGCGACGACGGCGTCGCGCTGGTCGAGATGGCGCCCCCCGGTGCCAGCGGGCCGCGCGCCGTCCCGTGGTCGCTGCTCGCACGCCGCGTCGACGAGCTCGGCCGCGGGCTGCTGGGCAGCGGGGTGCGGCCCGGCGACCGGGTCGCGCTGCTCGTGCCGCCGGGTGCGGACCTGACCGCCGTGCTCTACGCCTGCCTGCGGATCGGCGCCGTCGTCGTCGTGGCCGACGCCGGCCTGGGGCTGCACGGCCTGTCACGTGCGGTCCGCGGCGCCCGTCCGCAGGTCGTCATCGGCGTCCCGCGGGCCCTGGCCGCCGCCCGGGCCCTGGGCTGGTCGGCCCGCCGCATCGCCGCCGGCCCGCTGCCGACCGGTGCCCGCGCCGCGCTCGGGATCGACTGCACGCTCGTCGAGCTCGCCGACCGGGGCCGGGCAGCGGCGCGCGCGGGTGTGTCCGACGCGCCCCCCGAGCCGTCCGCCGACGACGACGCCGCGATCCTGTTCACCTCCGGCTCGACCGGGCCGGCCAAGGGCGTCGCGTACACCCACGCGCAGCTCGCGGCGATGGCTCGCGCGGTCGGGTCCACGTACGGCATCGGCCCGGGGTCGTCGCTGGTGGCCGCGTTCGCCCCGTTCGCCCTGCTGGGGCCCGCGCTCGGCGCGACCTGCGCGAGTCCCGACATGGACGTCACCGCACCGCGGACGCTGACCGCGACGGCGCTCGCGGACGCGGTCGCCGCGGTCGACGCGGCGGTCGTGTTCGCCTCGCCGGCCGCGCTGACCAGCGTGGTCGCCGACGCGGGCCGCCTGGACGACGCCGACCGGCGTGCGCTGTCCGGGGTGCGGCTGTTCCTGTCCGCCGGGGCGCCCGTGCCCCCGGAGCTGCTCGCGGCGGTGGGGCGGATCATGCCGGCCGCCGAGCCGCACACCCCCTACGGCATGACCGAGGTGCTCCCGGTCACCGACATCTCGCTGGCCGAGATCACCGCCGCCGGCGACGGCGACGGCGTGTGCGTCGGCCGGCCCGTCGCGGGCGCCCAGGTGGCGATCAGCGCCCTGGACGTCGACGGCGCCGCGACCGGCCCCGCCGGCCGGGAACCCGGCGTGACCGGCGAGATCCTGGTCAGCGCGCCGCACGTGATGGACCGGTACGACCGGCTGTGGCTCACGCATCACGCCGCGCGCCGCGACGCCGGGTGGCACCGCACCGGGGACGTGGGCCACCTGGACCGCGAGGGACGGCTGTGGGTCGAGGGCCGGCTCGCGCACGTGATCACCACCCCCGACGGCGTGCTCACGCCGGTCGGCCTGGAGCGGCGGGCCGAAGGGGTGGACGGCGTGACCCGGGCCGCGGCCGTCGGCGTGGGCCCGGTCGGCGTCCAGACCGTCGTGCTGGTCGTCGAGACGACCCCGGCCGTCCGGCGTCCCGGACTGGCCGACCTGGACCTGACCGCCCGGGTGCGGGCGGCGCTGGACGTCCCGGTCGCCGCGGTGCTGGTCGTCGACGCGCTGCCCACCGACGTCCGCCACAACTCCAAGATCGAGCGGACCCGGCTGTCCCGCTGGGCCGAGCGGGTGCTGGCCGGCGGGCGGACGGGCCGGCCGTGAGCGCGCGGCACGCGGCTGGGTCGGTCCTGCCCGTGCTGGTCACCGGCGCGAGCGGGATGCTCGGTCGCGCGGTGGCGACGGCGATCCTCGCCCGCGGCCACGCCGTCCGCACGTTCCAGCGCGGCGCCGCGGACCTCCCCGGGGCTGTGGACGAGCGTGGCTCGCTCACCGACCCGGCCGCCGTGGCCCGCGCCGTCGAGGGCTGCACCGCGGTGGTCCACCTCGCGGCGAAGGTCGACGTGACGGGTCCGGAGGCGGAGTACCGCGCGGTCAACGTCGAGGGCACCCGGACGCTGCTGGCCGCCGCGCGCGCTGCCGGGGTGCGGCGGTTCGTCATGGTGTCGTCGCCCTCGGTCGCGCACGTGGGGTCGTCGATCGTCGGCGAGCCGGCGGGCCCGGCCGACCCGGCTCGGGCCCGCGGTCCGTATGCCCGCACGAAGGCGGCCGCGGAGCTCGCGGCGCTGGCCGCCGACACTCCCGAGATGCGCGTGCTGGCGGTCCGGCCGCACATCGTCTGGGGCCCGGGGGACACCCAGCTGGTCGCCCGGGTGGTCGACCGGGCCCGGCGCGGCCGGCTGCCGCTGCTGGGCGGCGGGACCGCGCTGATCGACACCACGTACGTCGACAACGCGGCGGACGCGCTGGTCGCCGCGCTCCAGGCGCCCGCCGACGCGTGGGGCGGGTCGTACGTGGTGACCAACGGCGAGCCGCGGCCGGTCCGAGACCTGCTGGCCGGGATGTGCCGGGCGGCCGGCGTGCCGGTCCCGGCGCGGTCGGTGCCGCCGGGGGTCGCCCGGGTGGCCGGCGCCGCGATCGAACGGGTCTGGGCCGTGCGCCCGCAGTGGGGTGAGCCGCCGATGACCCGGTTCGTCGCCGAGCAGATGTCCACCGCGCACTGGTTCGACCAGCGGCGCACCCGCGAGGCGCTGCGCTGGGCTCCCGCGGTCACGCTCGACGAGGGCTTCGCCCGGCTCGCGGCGCACCTGGCCCCGGCGGCCGCCGCGCCGGCGCCGACGTCTCCCGAGGGCCGGGTCTAGCCGACGGCCAGGACGAACGGGTGCACCGCCGACGCCCCCGCGCGGCGCAGCAGGCGCGCCGCGACCGTCACCGTCCACCCCGAGTCGGTGCGGTCGTCGACCAGCACGACCGCACGTCCCGGCAGGCCCGCCGCGGCCGCCTCGGACAGGTGCAGCTCCAGGCGCCGGGCCACCCCGGCCAGTCGCTGCGCCGAGTTCACGTCGCGCCGGCCCGCCTCGACACCCGCCACCGGCCCGACCGAGCCGACGACCGGCACCCCGAGCCGGTGCGCGACCCCCTCGGCCAGGTGCCGGACGAGCTCCGGTCGGCTCGCGGACTCCACGACCACGACCCCGGCGGGCGCCGGGTCGGGGTGCCACGCGTCGAGCACGTCCAGGACCGGGCGCCGCAGCGCCACCGGCAGGGCACCGTCGCGCCCGCCGCCGGCCTCCGCGGCGTCGTGGTCCGGCGCCGGCGCCCCGGGAACCGGTGCGAACAGGTCCCGCAGCAGCCCGCCCCAGCCGATGCCGTCCAGCCGGGCGACCGCGCGCCCGGTCTCCGGCCGCTCGTCGGCGGCGATCCGGCCGGACAGGTCGACGCCGAGGCCGGACATCCCGGTCGGCCACTGACGGCGCGGCTCGATCTCCACGCCGGGGACGGCGAGGCGCTCGCGTGCCGCCGCCACCTCGGCGTCGTCGGGCGCCTGGCCGGCGGAGGTGCCCCCGCACCCGTCGCAGCGACCGCAGCGCCAGCCGGCATCCAGGTCGGGGTCGTCCAGCGCGCGCCGCAGGTACGCCATCCGGCAGCCGTCGGTCGAGACGTAGTCGAGCATCGCCCGCTGCTCGGCCCGGCGGGTCTCGGCGACCCGGTGGTACCGCTCGGCGTCGTAGGACCAGGGGCGCCCGGTCGACTCCCAGCCGCCGCGCACCCGCCGGACGGCGCCGTCGACGTCCAGCACCTTGAGCATGAGCTCGAGCCGGTTGCGGCGCAGCGAGACCCGCGTCTCCAGCGCGGCGGTCGACAGGGTGCCGGCCGCCTCCAGCGCCGCCAGCGTCGCGCGCACCTCGGCCTCCGGCGGGAACGCCATCGAGGCGAAGTAGTCCCAGATCGCGCGGTCCTCGGGCCCGGGCAGCAGCACGACCTCCGCGCGGTCGGTCGCGCGCCCCGCACGACCCACCTGCTGGTAGTAGGAGATGGGCGACGACGGCGCCCCGAGGTGCACCACGAACGCCAGGTCGGGCTTGTCGAACCCCATCCCCAGCGCCGAGGTCGCCACGAGCGCCTTGACCCGGTTCGCCAGCAGGTCCTGCTCCGCGGCCTCCCGCTCGGCCGGGTCGGTCTGCCCGGTGTACGCGCGTACCTCGAGGCCTAGGTCGCGCAGGTACTCGGTGACCTGCTGGGTGGCCGCGACCGTGAGGCAGTAGACGATGCCGGAGCCGTCGACCTGCGGCAGGCGGTGGCCGAGCCAGGCGAGCTGCGCCGCCGTCCCGGGCAGCCGCGCGACGGCCAGGTGCAGGCTCTCGCGGTCGAGCGACCCGCGCAGCACCAGGACGTCGGCCGCCAGGGCGCGGTCGGGCCCGCCGTCGTCCGAGGTGACCGCGAGCTGCTCGGCCACGTCGGCGGTCACCCGCGCGTTCGCGGTGGCCGTCGTGGCCAGCACCGGGATGCCGGCCGGCAGCTCGGCGAGCAGCGTGCGGATCCGGCGGTAGTCCGGGCGGAAGTCGTGGCCCCAGTCGGAGATGCAGTGGGCCTCGTCGACCACCACGAGCCCCGCGGAGGCGGCCAGCCGCGGCAGCACCTCCTCGCGGAAGCCGGGGTTGTTCAGCCGCTCCGGGGAGACCAGCAGCACGTCGACCTCACCGGCGGCGACCCGCTGGTGCACGCCGTCCCACTCGGTGACGTTGGCCGAGTTGATCGTCTCGGCGCGGATCCCGGCGCGCTGGGCGGCCTCGACCTGGTTGCGCATCAGCGCGAGCAGCGGCGAGACGATGACCGTCGGACCGGACCCGCGGGCGCGCAGCAGCGCGGTCGCGACGAAGTAGACGGCCGACTTGCCCCACCCGGTGCGCTGCACCACGAGCGCGCGCCGGTGGTCGGCCACCAGGGCCTCGATCGCGACCCACTGGTCGTCGCGCAGGCGGGCGTCCGGGCGGCCGACCAGCGCGACCAGCGCGGCCTCGGCCTCGGCCCGCAGCGCGGCCCGGTCCGCCGTCGCGGCGCCGGCCTGGGCGGCCGGGCCGCCGCTGCGGGTCTGCGGGTCGGTGGACGTCGAGGGCTGGCTCATCCGTCGATCGTAGGCAGCGGCACCCACACGCCCCGGCGCGGCCGGTGCCCCCGGTGCTCCCTAGACTCGGGGCGTGACCCTTCCCCTGCGTCCCGAGCTGGCGGGCCTGGAGCCGTACGGCGCGCCCCAGCTCGACGTCCCGGTCCTGCTCAACGTCAACGAGAACCCCTACCCGCCGGCCGACGACGTCGTCGCCGACATCGCCGCCGACGTCGCCGCCGCCGCCCGCGGGCTGAACCGTTACCCGGACCGGGACTTCCTCGCGCTGCGCACCGACCTCGCCGCCTACCTGCTGCGCGAGTCCGGCGTCCCGCTCGCGCCCGAGCAGATCTGGGCCGCGAACGGCTCCAACGAGGTGATGCTGCACCTGCTGCAGGCCTTCGGCGGGCCGGGCCGCACCGCGCTGTCCTTCGCACCGACCTACTCGATGTACCCCGAGTACGCCCGGGACACCAGCACCGGCTGGGTGCAGGGACGCCGCGAGGACGACTTCACGCTGGACCCCGACCGTGCCGCGGCGACGGTCGCCGAGCACGCACCCAGCGTGGTGCTGCTGGCCAGCCCGAACAACCCCACCGGGACCGCCCTGCCGCTGGACACGATCCGCGCCGTGCTCGCGGCCGCGGCGCAGGTCCCGGGTGGCTGCGTCGTCGTGGTCGACGAGGCGTACGGGGAGTTTCGCCGCGCCGGGACGCCGTCCGCCCTGGAGATCCTGGCCGAGCACCCGCACCTGGCGGTCAGCCGGACCATGTCCAAGGCGTTCGGCCTCGCCGGGGCGCGGGTCGGCTACCTCGCGGCCGCCCCGGCCCTGGTGGACGCGTTGCGGGTCGTGCGGCTGCCGTACCACCTGTCGGGGGTGACGCAGGCGGTCGCCCGGGCCGCGCTCAAGCACTCCGACGCCCTCATGGCGCAGGTGGGCTCGCTGCGCGAGGAGCGCGACGCGTGCGTCGCGTGGCTGCGCGGCCGGGGCCTGGACGTCGCGGACTCGGACGCCAACTTCGTGCTGTTCGGGCCGTTCGACGACCGGCACGCGATCTGGGAGGGTCTGCTGCGGCGTGGCGTCCTCATCCGCGAGGTCGGCCCGCCGCAGTGGCTGCGGGTGTCCATCGGCACCGGCGAGGAGATGGCGGCCTTCCGGGACGCCCTGGTGGAGGTGACGGGACGATGACCGGCGACACGACCGGGACGACGCCGACGGGCGCGACGACGGCTGCGGCGACGCCGGGCACCCCACCCGGCGGCGGCCCCGGGCGCACCGCGCGCATCGAGCGGACCACGTCGGAGTCCAGCGTGCTGGTCGAGCTCGACCTGGACGGCAGCGGGCGCACCGACATCTCCACCAGCGTGCCGTTCTACGACCACATGCTCACCGCGCTGGGCAAGCACTCCCTGCTGGATCTGACCGTGCGGGCGACCGGTGACACCCACATCGACGCCCACCACACCGTCGAGGACGTCGCGATCGCCCTCGGCGAGGCGCTGCGGGTCGCGCTGGGCGACAAGGCCGGCATCGGCCGGTTCGGCGACGCCCTGGTGCCGCTGGACGAGGCGCTCGCCCAGGCCGTGGTGGACGTGTCCGGCCGGCCGTACCTGGTGCACTCGGGGGAGCCGGCCGGCCAGGAGTACCACCTCATCGGCGGCCACTTCACCGGGTCCCTGACCCGGCACGTGCTGGAGTCGATCGCGCACCACGCCGGCATCTGCATCCACATGCGGGTGCTGGCCGGCCGCGACCCGCACCACGTCGTGGAGGCGCAGTTCAAGGCGCTCGCCCGGGCGCTGCGCGCCGCGGTGCAGCCGGACCCGCGCGTGGTGGGCGTCCCGTCGACCAAGGGCGCGCTGTGATGGCCGACCGCGACGCGGCGCCGGGCGCCCCCGGGGCGCCGGCCGCACCGGCGGGCGTCGCGCTGGTGATCACGC
Organism: uncultured Cellulomonas sp.; assembly: GCF_947494015.1. GTDB lineage: Bacteria > Actinomycetota > Actinomycetes > Actinomycetales > Cellulomonadaceae > Pengzhenrongella. Next base: position 178,823 of record NZ_CANLTL010000009.1, read on the forward strand.
CGGTCGCGGTGCCGGCGCCGCTCGCGGCGACCTGTGCGATCGCCAAGGTCCGGGTCGACGTGGTGCCCACCGACGTCGGCGCGGTCGCGGTGTGCCGCGACTCCTCCGGCAGCGCACCCCGGGACGCCGCGATCGCGGTGTCCCGCCTGCTCAAGGGCGTCCCTGTGGTGCTGCTGCAGAAGTCCGGCGGGCGCGCGACGGCCTCGCGGTGGATGGACGGCGAGGAGGGCGAGAAGCTGTCCGCCGGCCTCGCGCTCAACGGGGCCCCCGAGGTGGTCGAGGACCTGCTGCTGGGCACGACCACCGCGGCGGACGTCCCCGGGGTCGTCTCCAGCGTGGGGATGTCCCGGTTCCGGGCGCTGCGGGTGCTGGCCGCGTCGGCCCGCGCGAACCGCCGGTAAACTCAGGCCACGTGACTCCCACCCCCCAGGTCGTCGTCCTCGACTACGGCTTCGGCAACGTGCGCTCGGCCGTGCGCGCCCTCGAGCGTGTCGGGGCCGAGGTCGAGCTGACGGCCGACCCCCGGGCCGCCGCCGAGGCGGACGGCCTCGTCGTGCCCGGCGTCGGCGCCTTCGCCGCCGTGATGGAGGGCCTGGACGGCGTGCGCGGCGGGCAGATCATCGACCGCCGGCTCGCCGGTGGCCGCCCGGTGCTGGGCATCTGCGTCGGCATGCAGGTCATGTTCGAGCGCGGTGAGGAGCACGGCGTCGAGGCCGAGGGCCTCGGGGAGTGGCCCGGCGTGGTCGACCGGCTCGAGGCCGACGTCGTGCCGCACATGGGGTGGTCGACCGTGGACGTCCCGGACGGCTCGACCCTGTTCGCCGGCATCGAGTCCGAGCGGTTCTACTTCGTGCACTCCTACGCCGCGCGCAGCTTCCCCCCGCTCGGGGACTCCCGCTTCACCCCGCCGCTGGTCACCTGGTCCGAGCACGGGGGCCGGTTCGTGGCCGCCGTCGAGAACGGGCCGCTCGCCGCGACCCAGTTCCACCCCGAGAAGTCCGGCGACGCGGGCTCGCAGCTGCTCGCCAACTGGGTCGGCTCGCTGCGCTCCTAGCCCGCGCGCCACCGCCCACCGCCCCCACCGAGGAGACGCCCCACCGATGTCCACCGAACCGCTCGTCCTGCTGCCCGCCGTCGACGTCGCCGACGGGCAGGCGGTCCGCCTCGTCCAGGGCGAGGCCGGCTCGGAGACGTCCTACGGCGACCCGCTGTCCGCCGCCCTCGACTGGCAGGCCGGGGGGGCGGAGTGGGTGCACCTGGTCGACCTGGACGCCGCCTTCGGCCGCGGGTCCAACGCCGAGCTGCTCGCCTCGGTCGTGGCCGCGCTGGACGTCCGGGTCGAGATGTCCGGCGGCATCCGCGACGACGCCTCGCTCGAGCGTGCGCTCGCGACCGGTGCCGCGCGCGTCAACCTGGGCACGGCCGCGCTGGAGAACCCCGAGTGGACCGCGAAGGTCATCGACCAGCACGGCGAGCTCATCGCCGTCGGCCTGGACGTGCGCGGCACGACGCTCGCCGCGCGCGGCTGGACGCAGGAGGGCGGTGACCTGTGGGAGGTCCTGGCCCGCCTGGACGACGCCGGCTGCGCCCGGTACGTCGTGACGGACGTGACCAAGGACGGCACGCTGCGCGGCCCGAACCTCGACCTGCTGCGCCAGGTCTGCTCGCGCACCGACGCGGCCGTCGTGGCCTCCGGCGGGATCTCGAGCCTGGAGGACCTGCGGGCCCTGCGCGACCTGGTCGACGACGGCGTCGAGGGCGCGATCGTCGGCAAGGCCCTGTACGCCGGGGCGTTCACGCTGCCCGAGGCGCTCGAGGTCGCCGGCAAGCCCGGCGGCGCCGGGCCGGGTCGGTTCTGACCGGCCCCGGCGAGCCCACCGGACCCGCCCCCGTGCCCGACCCGATGGCCGGCCGCGCGCTGCCGCCGTCGTCGCCGTTCGCCGGCGACGACGGCACCGCCGACCCCGCGCTGGTCGACGCCCTCAGGCGCTACGCCGCCGGCACCGGGGGCCTGGGTGACGTCGTGCAGGCGCTCGCCCCGACCCGCGTGCTGGTGCCGATGCTGGCCCAGCTCGAGGTGGCGGACGTCGTGGTGCACGAGGGTCACGAGCACACCGTCGACAAGGAGGCGTCGGCCGGGATCGTGGCGGTGCGCACGCCCGACGGGCGCACCGCGATGCCGGTGTTCTCCTGCGTCGCGGCGCTGAACGCCTGGCACCCCGACGCGCGCCCGGTACCCAGCGACGTCCCGCGGGCGGCGCTGTCCGCCGTGGGCGAGGGCTGGGAGGTCGTCGTCCTGGACCCGGCCGGGCCGGTGACCGCCGTGCTGCCCCGACCCGCCGTCTGGGCGCTCGCGCGCGGCGAGCGGTGGCACCCGGCAGTCGTCGACGGCGTCGTGGACCGTGAGGTCGCCGCCGCCGTCGCCGACGCCGTGCACGGCGTCCCGGCGGTGGTCGAGGCCCGCGCCGAGGCCGGGCGGCGCGCCGAGGTCGCCGTCGTGCTCGCCCTGGCCCCGGGGCTGGACCGGGTACGGCTGGACGCCGTGCTCGGCGAGGTCAACGCCCGTCTCGCCGCGGACACGGTCGTGGCGGCGCGGGTCGACGCGCTCGAGCTGCGGCTGACCCAGGCGCCCACCGGCCGCTGACGCCCGGCCACGGTCGCCGGCCCGGGTCAGGGTCGACGCCCGGCCGCGAGCCGGTCAGGCCCGACGCCGGCCCAGCGCCCAGGCGACCACCACGGCGATCAGGGTCCCGGCGACCTGCCCGCCCAGGACGACCCGGTTCAGGTCGAGCGCCGGCTGCCAGCGGACCCCGGCGTCGTCCACCACGTAGACCCCGACCGGGCGGACGCGCACGCCGAACCCGCCCCCGCCGCCCTCGCCCTCCTGCGCACCGCCGCCCGTCGCGGGGCCCGCGGGCCCCGACGGGTCGGCCCCGTCGGCCGGGGTGGTCCCGCTGCCGTACCCGGAGCCGGTGCCCCCCATGACCTTGGCCACGGGGATGACCAGGGCGTCGCCCCGGGTGTACGCCTCACCGAAGACGCGCCGGACGCTGAGGGCCTCGCTCGCCTCGCGCAGGTGGCTGGTGGGGTCGAACGTGCGCGGTCGGGTGCTGTCCATGACGGTCCTCCGGGTCGACGTGACGGGATGGTGCCGGGCCGGTCGTCAGCCCGCGCAGGAGGGAGCGTCCACGAAGGCGGCGGCGTCGTCGAGCATGGAGCGCAGGGTGCTGACCGGGACGATGAAGCTCTGGTCGAGGCTGTTCTTGGCGTAGACGACGCCGACCACGCGGCCCCCCTCGTCGAGGACCGCGGAGCCCGAGCTGCCCGGCTCGACCTCGGCGTCGGTCACCAGCACCTCGCCGAGGTTCTCGTTGAGCGGGTCGGTCGTGCCGCCGATCACCCGGCCGCTGGTCACCGTCAGCCGCCCGCCCTCGGGGTACCCGACCACGGTGACCTCGTCGCCCGGGGACGGGTCGACGTCGGCCAGCTCGGGGACGGCCGGCAGGTCGTCGGTGGTGCGGACCACGGCGAGGTCGGCCAGGCTCGCGGTGCTCGCGGTGGTGGCCGCGAGGTCGCGCCCGTCGTAGGTGCTCAGCTGCAGCTCCGCCGAGTCCGCCACGACGTGCCGGTTCGTGATCAGCGTGCGTGCGTCGATCGCGAACCCCGAGCCGGTCGAGACCGAGCCGCAGCCGACGTTGCGGATCCGCACCGCCATCCGCTGCGCGGCGTCGAAGCCGTCGGGGGAGAGGTTGCCGGTCGTGGTCGGAGTCGGGCGGGGGACCTCGGACGGCACGAGGTCCGTCGGGGTCGGCCCCGGCATCGTCGGCACCGCGGCGCAGCCGGCGAGCAGCACGCCGGCCAGCACGCCGGCCAGCACGGAGCTCAGCGCGCCGTCCGGCGCGGACCTCACCGTGCCCCCCGGCGCGGCGCCCCGGACGGTGGCGCCGGACGCGTCGCCCCGGCCGCGGGTGGTCCGGCGTCTCACCGGTTCGCCAGCTCGGCCTGCAGCGCGTCGTTGGCCTGCGACGCCGACCGGCACAGCAGCTCGACGTCCGCGCCGAACCGGGCCAGCGCGTCGGGGTCGTAGGAGGCGGCGTCCGCGAGGTAGTCGATGAGCTGGTCCTGGCCCTTGACGCACCGGTCCAGGGCCGAGGCCACGGTGCCCGCGGCAGCGGTGACCCGGGCCTGGTAGTCGAGCAGCTGGGCCTGCGCCTCGCGGTCGTCCCCGATCTGCGCCTTCTCGTCCGCCAGGGCGGTGATCCGCTCCTGGGCGATGGCGAGCTGGCCGCGGACCGCCTGGAGCTCGGCGGTCGCCCCGTCCAGCTCGAGCCGGGTGGTGGCCAGCTCGGTGCCGATGGCGCGGGCCTGGTCCTCGGTCCAGCCCAGACGGTCGGCGTAGGCGGTGGTGGTCGCGTACAGGTAGCCGGCGGCACCCAGCGCGGCGAGCAGCAGGACGACGAGCAGCACGACCGGCCAGCGCCGGCGGCGGCGCGCGCGGGGTGGGGTCGGCCCGGTCACGGGGTGCTCCGCCGCGGACCCGCCGGACGTCGGGACGGCCAGGGGGACCGGCGGCGGGTGGGTGGCACCGACCGACCCGGGGGGCGTCGTCGACGTCCCCCACCCGGGCTCGCCGCTGCGGACCCGGTGGGTCGGCACCTCGGCGGTCGGTTCGTGCGTCACGGCGTCAGGATAGGCGCCGAGCGCCCCCCGAGGGGGGTCGTGTCGGAGCCCGCGGCGGTCACCCGTCTCCGCGGCGTCCGGGTGGAATGGACGTGCGTCGACCGCCGCGCGTGGGCGATCATCGCCCGCGTGATCCTCGCTTCCTACGGGCGCCTGCTGCGGCGCCCCGGTGTGCTGCGCCTCGTGCTGCTCTCCCTCGTGGCGCGGCTGCCGCACGCCGCCGTGGGGGTCGTGCTGACCCTGCACGTCGTGGTGACGCTCGACCTCGGGTACGCCCACGCCGGTGCGGTGGCGGCCGCCATCACGATCGGCATGGCCCTCGGCGGGCCGTGGCGCGGGCGGCGGGTGGACCGGCTGGGCCTGCGGCGCGCCGTGCTGCCCTCGGTCGTCGTCGAGGCGGCCGTCTGGGCGACCGCTCCGTCGCTCGGCTTCCGCGGGCTGGTCGTGGCGGGCGTGGTGGCGGGGCTGTTCATGGTGCCGGTGTTCTCGGTCATCCGGCAGTCGCTGTCGGTCCTGGTCCCCGAGCGCGAGCAGCGGACCGCGTTCGCGCTGGACTCGGTGACCACCGAGCTGTCCTTCATGCTCGGGCCCGTGCTGGGGGTCGTGGTCGCCACCACGTGGTCGACGACGGCGGCGCTGGTCCTCGTCGGCGTGGCGACGGTGGGCGCGGGCGCCCTGCTCATGTGGGTCGACCCGCCGACCCGCTCGACCCCCTCCCGGTCGCGCGCCGGTGACGGCGCCGCGCAGGTCGTGGGCGGTGCCGGGGACGGTCCGGGCCGCGACGCGTCGTCGGCCGCGGCGGCCCGCGTGGTGACCCCGGCCCTGCTGGTCACCCTGCTCGCCGCGAGCGCGGCCTCGCTCGTGCTGACCGGCACGGACGTCAGCATCGTCGCGTCGCTGGAGGAGTGGGACCGCGTCGCGGCGACGGGCTGGATGGTCGCGCTCTGGGCCGGTGGCTCCGTCGTCGGCGGGGTGCTGTACGGGGCGGGGAGCCGGTCGGTGCGGCCGCTGACCCTGGTGCTGGTGCTGTCACTGCTGACCATCCCGGCCGCGCTGGCCGGCACGCCGGGGCTGCTCGCGGTCGCCGTCGTGCTGGCGGGGCTGCCGTGCGCGCCGGCGCTGTCGGCGATCAACGCCTCCCTGGTCCGGCTGGTGCCGGAGGAGCGGCGAGGGGAGGTCATGGGGTGGAGCGGCTCGGCGATGACGGTGGGCTCGGCCCTCGGGGCGCCGGTGTGCGGTGCCCTCATCGACCGGGCCGGTGCGGGCGCCGGATTCCTCGCGGTCGGTGCGGTGGGGACCGCGGTGGCCGGCGTCGGCCTCCTCGTGCTGCGCCGGACCCGGCCCAGCAGCGCCGCCCGGGTCCCGCTGGCGGGGACGCCGGCCGCGGAGCAGGCGGTGGGCCTCGGCGCCCTCGACCCGGCCCAGGACGACCTGCCCACCGACGTCGCACCGGCGGAGCGGGAGGCGCGCGTCCCCACCGCGCCGCTGGGCTGAGCCGGGTCAGCTCACGTAGCCGGTGAACTTCTCCCCGGGGCCCTCGCCGGGCGCGTCGGGATAGGGCGACGCCTCACGGAACGCCAGCTGCAGCGTGCGCAGCCCGTCACGCAGGGAGCGGGCGTGCTGGTTGCCGAGGTCCGCGGCGCTCGCGGTCACCAGCGCGGCCAGGGCGGTGATGAGCTTGCGGGCCTCGTCCAGGTCCAGGTGGTCCGACCCGGCCGCGTCCGGGGTGTCCTCGCCCAGGCCGCACTTGACGGCGGCCGCGCTCATGAGGTGGACGGCGGCCGTGGTGATGACCTCGACGGCGGCGACGTCGGCGATGTCGCGCATCGCGGTGGCGGTGGGGTCGGTCGACGACGGCGGTGGCGTGGGGGTCTGGGACATGCTGCGATCCTCTCACCGTGCCGTCGTCGGCCGTCGTCGGCCGTCGTCGGCCGGACTCGGCCGGCCCGGGCGCCGGGCGGCGGGCGCGGGCTGCCAGGAGACGCCGGTCACGTCGTCCCCCCGCCGTCGCCGGCGCGTGCGGTGCTATGCTGGTGGTCGACCAACCGGTGAACCGTGCCCGCACCCAGGTGCAGACGCAGATCTCCGGTGCACAAGTGGAGCTGATCCCACCCAGGTGCCGACCGTCCCTCGCGGGCGACAGGTGCCGGGTCCGGTCCGAGAGCACGTCACGGGTCACACCGTCGTCGCGCTCGTGTCGCCGGTGCTACGCACCGGGTGACGCGGATCCCTCGGCCCCCGCCTGTGCCCACGGACGGGGGCCTTTCTCGTCCGGCGGTGGAGACACTGCGAGTACGAGGAGCACCACATCAGCGAGCCCCGCATCAACGATCGGATCCGCGTCCCCGAGGTCCGGCTCGTCGGCCCGAACGGGGAGCAGGTCGGCATCGTCCGCGTGGAGGACGCTCTGCGTCTGGCGCAGGAGTCGGACCTCGACCTGGTCGAGGTCGCCCCCGACGCCCGCCCGCCCGTCTGCAAGCTCATGGACTTCGGCAAGTTCAAGTACGAAGCCGACATGAAGGCGCGCGAGGCCCGGCGCAACCAGACGAACACGGTCCTCAAGGAGATCCGCTTCCGGCTGAAGATCGACCCGCACGACTACGGCACCAAGAAGGGCCACGTCGAGCGGTTCCTCAAGGCCGGCGACAAGGTCAAGGTCATGATCATGTTCCGGGGCCGCGAGCAGTCGCGCCCGGAGATGGGCATCCGCCTGCTGCAGCGTCTCGCCGACGACGTCGCCGAGCTCGGCTTCATCGAGAGCTCGCCGAAGCAGGACGGCCGCAACATGATCATGGTGCTCGGCCCGACCAAGAAGAAGGCCGAGCAGAAGCAGGAGCAGCGTCGCGCCGCGCGCGACGAGGCACCGCGCACCCCCGCGGCGCGGGCGACCGCCCCGCAGGTCGTCGCGCCGGCGTCCCCTCCTGCGACTGCGGCATCCGCACCGGCCCAGTCGGCACCGGCCCCGCAGGCCCCGGCGCCCGCCCAGCAGGCGCAGGCCGCACCCGCCGCCCCGTCCGCTGCCGAGGACGCCCCGGCGGCGCCGGCGGCTGCCGAGGCGGCACCCGCGGCTGCGTCCCCGGCTGCACCGCGTCCCGCGGCCGCAGCGCGTCCCGCCGCCTCGCCGCGTCCGGCGGCGGCTGCGCGTCCGGCGGAGCGTCCCGCGTCGGCCGCTCCGGCGGCCCGCCAGGCGCCCGCGGCGTCGTCCGCCCCTGCGGAGGAGGCCCCGCGCCCGACCCCGGCGCCGCGTCCGGGCCCGGCCGCCGTCAAGCCGGTGCCGGCCAAGCCGTCCGCGCGGCCCGGCGCCGCCAAGCCGGGGGCCCCGCGGCCGTCGGCCGGCGGGACGGCCTGAGCGACCAGCACCACCCAGCACTGCGCGGGAGCCCACCGGCGCCCGCAACGAACGAGTCGCGTGAGGTCCGCGCGATGAGACCAGAGGAGAGACTCCGGCCATGCCGAAGAACAAGACGCACTCCGGTGCCAAGAAGCGCTTCCGGATCTCCGGTGGCGGCAAGGTGATGCGTGAGCAGGCCGGCACCCGCCACCTGCTCGAGCACAAGTCCAGCCGTCGGACGCGTCGCCTGTCCACCGACCAGGTCGTCTCCCCGGCCGACACGTCCAAGATCAAGAAGCTGCTCGGCAAGTGAGCCGTACGGGTACCGCTCGCCGGTGCCCCGTCTCGCCCCCCTGAGCCCCGAAACGCAAGGAGCATCACGTGGCACGCGTGAAGCGGGCGGTCAACGCCCACAAGAAGCGCCGCACTACCCTCGAGCGCGCCAGCGGTTACCGCGGGCAGCGGTCGCGCCTGTACCGCAAGGCGAAGGAGCAGGTCACCCACTCCCTCGTCTACGCCTACCGCGACCGCAAGGCGCGCAAGGGCGACTTCCGCCGGCTGTGGATCCAGCGCATCAACGCTGCGTCGCGCGCCAACGGACTGACCTACAACCGCCTCATCCAGGGCCTGAAGGCCGCGGGTGTCGAGGTCGACCGTCGCGTCCTGGCCGACATGGCCGTCAACGACGCCGCCGCCTTCGCGGCGCTGGTGCAGGTGGCCAAGGCCGCCCTGCCGGCGGACGTCAACGCGCCCGTCGCCGCGGCCTGACATCCGCGACACCCCGGCACACCCACCGAACGCCCGGACACCGGCAGACCTCGACATGACGTCGCCGGCCGGACCCGAGCTGACCAACCCCCGCGCCGAGCGGGTCAAGGCAGCCCGGGCCCTGTCCGGGCGTTCGGCGCGTCGGCGAGCGGGCCGGTTCCTCGTCGAGGGCCCCCAGAGCGTCCGCGAGGCCGTCCGGGAGGCCCCGGACCGGGTGCGCGGGCTCTACCTCACGCCCGACGCCGTCGGGCGCTACCCCGAGATCGTCGACGCCGCCGCCGAGCGGTCGGTGGCCGTGCGCACCGCCAGCGACGACGTGGTGGCGGCGATGAGCCCCGACGCGCAGGGCGTCCTGGCGGTCCTGGACGTCCACGACCCGGGGCTGGCCTCGGTGCTCGCCGCGCGACCGCGGCTGGTCGCCGTGCTCGCGCGCGTCCGCGACCCGGGCAACGCGGGCGCCGTCATCCGCGCGGCCGACGCCGCCGGCGCCGACGCCGTCGTGCTCACCGACCAGAGCGTCGACGTCCACAACCCCAAGGTGGTCCGCTCCACGGCCGGATCGCTGTTCCACCTGCCGGTGACCGCCGGGGCGAGCCTCGGCGAGGTCACGGCGGCCCTGCGCGACGCCGGCCTCGCGGTCCTCGCGGCCGACGGCTCGGGCGAGCACGACCTGGACGACCTGCTCGACGCCGTCCCCGTCGGGGGCCCGGACCTGTCGGCCCCCACCGCCTGGGTGTTCGGGAACGAGGCGTGGGGGCTGGCCCCCGAGGACCGCGACCTCGCCGACGCCGTCGTGCGGGTGCCGATCCGTGGACGCGCCGAGTCGCTCAACCTCGCGACCGCCGCCACCGTGTGCCTGTACGCCTCGTCCCGCGCGCACCGCTGACGGCGCCGCCGCCGCCCCCGCGCGCCCGACCCGAAGGGTCCCCGTGCGCCTGTTCGCCGCCGTCCAGCCACCCGAGCACGTCCTCGCGCACCTGGAGCGTGCGCTCGACGCCGTCCGTGGCTCGGACGAGGACGCCGGCGGCGCGGGACCGCTGCGGTGGGCGCCAACCGAGGACCGCCACGTCACGCTGGCGTTCTTCGGGGAGGTGCCGGCCGGGGCGGCCGTCGAGCTCGACCAGGGGCTGGCCGCCGTGGCCGCGGCGCACCGCCCCTTCCGCGCCCAGCTGCGCGGCGCCGGGGTGTTCGACCGGCGGGTGTTCTGGATCGGCGTCGGCGGCGAGGTGGACGCGCTCGCCGCGCTCACCGCGGACTGCGTCGGGCTCGGGTCCGCGACCACCGGCCGGGCCGACGGCCGGGTGCGGTCCCGCTCGCACCTGACCGTCGCCCGCGTCCGCAGCCAGGCCCGCGCGCGATCGACGCCGTACCGGCGGCGCCCGCAGGCACCCGCCGGACCCGACCGGGTGGCGGCCCTGGCCCACGCGCTGGCCGTGTACGCCGGACCGGAGTGGACCGTCGACGGCTTCGCGCTGGTCGTCTCGCGTCCCGGCGAGGGACGGGGCGCAGGCCCGGCGTACGACACCGAGCAGGCCTACCGGCTGGGCGGGCCGGACGGCGTCGGGCCGGCGGCGTCCGGGTAGGGCCCGCCTGCCCCGCACCGGCTGGGGCCGGCTGCTGCGTCGGCCCGGCAGGGGGCTGGGCGGACGCGCGACGGGCACGGGCGGCCCGATATGCGTGCGCGTCCCCCGCGGCGTCCCGCCTAGACTCCACGGGGCCGCGAGGCCCGTCGCACTCCCGGAAGGCTCGGATGTCCACCCCAGAAGAACCCGTCCCCGCCCTGTCGCCGCTCGACGCGGATGCCGTCGACGCCGCCCTGACGCGGGCCCTCGACGCCGTCGCGGGCGCCGCCGACCTGGACGAGCTCAAGGCGGTCCGCCTCGCGCACTCCGGCGACCGCAGCCCGCTGTCGCTCGCGAACCGGGAGATCGGCCGGCTCGCGCCGGCGGACAAGGCCGTCGCGGGCAAGCTGCTCGGCTCGGTGCGCGGGCGGCTCACCGCGGCGATCGCCGCCCGGCAGGGTGAGCTGGAGGCCGAGCGTGACGCCCGGGTGCTGGTCGAGGAGGCGGTGGACGTCACGCTCCCCGCGGACCGGACCCCGCGCGGCGCCCGGCACCCACTGGAGCTGCTCCAGGAGCGGGTCGCGGACGTGTTCGTCGCGATGGGCTGGGAGATCGCCGAGGGACCCGAGGTCGAGGCGGAGTGGTTCAACTTCGACGCGCTGAACTTCGGCCCCGACCACCCCGCCCGGCAGATGCAGGACACCTTCTTCGTCGAGCCCGCCGACGCCGGCCTGGTGCTGCGCACCCACACCTCGCCCGTGCAGGCCCGCACGCTGCTGTCGCGGGACCTGCCCGTCTACATCGCGTGCCCGGGCCGCACGTTCCGGACCGACGAGCTCGACGCGACCCACACGCCGGTGTTCCACCAGGTCGAGGGCCTCGCGATCGACAAGGGCCTGACCATGGCGCACCTCAAGGGGACGCTGGACCACTTCGCCCGGGCGATGTTCGGCCCCGAGTCGCGCACCCGGCTGCGGCCGGCGTACTTCCCGTTCACCGAGCCCAGCGCCGAGATGGACTTCTGGTTCCCGCAGAAGAAGGGCGGCCCCGGCTGGATCGAGTGGGGCGGCTGCGGGATGGTCAACCCCAACGTCCTGCGCGCCTGCGGCGTGGACCCCGACGTCTACTCCGGCTTCGCGTTCGGCATGGGCATCGAGCGCACCCTCATGTTCCGCCACGGCATCGCCGACATGCACGACATGGTCGAGGGCGACGTCCGCTTCTCCCAGCAGTTCGCAGGAGTCCTCTGATGCCCCGCATCCCGCTGTCCTGGCTCGCCGAGCACGTCGCGCTGCCCGCCGGCGCGACCGCCGAGTCCGTCGCCGCCGACCTCGTGCGGGTCGGGCTCGAGGAGGAGGCCATCCACCCGGCCGCCGTCACGGGCCCGCTGGTGATCGGGCAGGTCGTCGAGCGCACCCCGGAGCCGCAGCGGAACGGCAAGACCATCAACTGGTGCCGGGTCGACGTCGGCCCCGAGCACGGCGAGGTGCGCGAGGACGGCACCGTGGGCCCGCGCGGCATCGTCTGCGGGGCGCACAACTTCGACGTCGGCGACCGCGTCGTCGTCGCGCTGCCCGGGGCCGTGCTGCCCGGGCCGTTCCCGATCGCGTCCCGCAGGACCTACGGGCACGTGTCGGACGGCATGATCTGCTCGGCCCGCGAGCTCGGGCTGGGCGAGGACCACGACGGCATCATCGTCATCTCCCGGCTGGGCCTGGACGCCGAGCCGGGCACCGACGCGCGCGAGCTGCTGGGGCTGGGCGAGGAGGTCCTCGAGATCAACGTGACCCCCGACCGCGGCTACTGCTTCGCGATGCGCGGCGTCGCCCGCGAGTACGGGCACTCCACCGGCGCCGCGTTCACCGACCCCGGGCTGCCCGGCACGGTCACCGACGTCGCCGCGGTCACGCGGCCGGCCGGTGGCGGGTTCACCGTGGAGCTGGCCGACGACGCTCCCATCGACGGCGTCGCCGGCTGCGACCGGTTCGTCGCGCAGGTCGTGCGGGGGGTGGCCGCCGCGGGGCCGTCACCGACCTGGATGCAGCGCCGCCTGACCCAGGCCGGGATGCGCCCGATCTCGCTCGCGGTCGACGTCACCAACTACGTGATGCTCGACCTGGGCCAGCCGTTGCACGCCTACGACCTCGGCCTCGTGGCCGAGCCCGTCGTCGTGCGCCGCGCCCGGCCCGGGGACGCGCTGACCACGCTGGACGACGTCGGGCGCACGCTGCACCCCGAGGACCTCGTCATCACCGACAGCCCCGACGGGCGCACCGGTGCGCGCCTGCTCGGCCTGGCCGGCGTCATGGGCGGCGCCGAGACCGAGGTGAGCGGCTCGACCACCGACCTGCTGATCGAGGGCGCCCACTTCGACGCCGTCTCGGTGGCCCGGACCAGCCGCCGGCACCGGATCCCCAGCGAGGCCGCCAAGCGGTTCGAGCGCGGGGTCGACCCGCAGCTCGCGCGGGTCGCGGTCGCGCGGGCGGTGGACCTGCTGGTCGCCCACGGCGGCGGCGTCGCGGACGACGCCGTGACGGACGTGGACCGCACGGTCCCGGCGCCGACCGTGCCGCTGCCGGTCGACCTGCCGGCCCGGCTGGTCGGCGTGCCGTACTCGGCCGCAGAGGTCACCGAGACGCTGGAGACCATCGGGTGCCGGGTCGCGCCGTCGGGGGACACCCTGCTGGTGACCGTGCCGTCGTGGCGCCCCGACCTGCGCGTGGGCGTGGACCTCGTCGAGGAGGTCGCCCGCCTGCGCGGGTACGACGCGATCCCGTCGGTGCTGCCCGCCGCCCCCGGCGGCCGCGGGCTGACCGGGGAGCAGGCCGCCCGGCGCGCCGTCGCCCGGGCGCTGGCCGGCGACGGCTGGACGCAGACGCTGTCCTACCCGTTCGTCGGGGCCGACCAGCACGACGCGCTCGGGCTGCCCGCCGACGACCCGCGCCGTCGGGCGCTGCGACTGGCGAACCCGCTCGCCGACACCCAGCCGGAGATGCGGACCAACCTGCTCACGACGCTGCTGGAGACCGCGCGGCGCAACGTGGGGCGCGGGACGACGGACCTGGCCCTGTACGAGATCGGTCTGGTGACCCGTCCGGTCGAGGGCGCCCCGCCGGCCCCGCAGCTTCCCGGTGCGGTGCGCCCGTCCGACGACGACCTGGACCGCCTGGCCGCGGCCGTCCCGCCGCAGCCGCGGCGGGTCGCGGGCTTCCTGGCCGGCGCCCGTGAGCGCGCCGGGTGGTGGGGGCCGGGTCGGCGCGCGGAGCACGCCGACGCGATCGCCGCCGCGCTGCTGGTGGCGCGCACCGTCGGGGTGCCGGTGCAGGTCCGGCCGGACGACCACGCGCCGTGGCACCCCGGCCGGACCGCCCGCCTCGAGCTCGCCGACGGCACGCTGGTCGGGCACGCCGGCGAGCTGCACCCGCAGGTGCTGACCCGCCTGGCCCTGCCGGCGCGCGCCGTGGCGTTCGAGCTGGACCTCGACGTGCTGCTCGCCGCCGCACCGCGCGAGCCGCTGCAGGCGGAGCCCGTGTCCACCTACCCGGTCGGCAAGGAGGACCTCGCACTCGTCGTGGACGCCGACGTGCTGGCCGGTGACGTCGAGGCCGCCGTCCGTGACGGGGCCGGCGACCTGCTCGAGGAGCTGCGGCTGTTCGACGTCTTCACCGGGCCGCAGGTCGGCGAGGGCAAGAAGTCGCTGGCCTTCTCCTTGCGCCTGCGCGCCGGTGACCGCACGCTGACCGCCGCCGACGCCGCCGCGGTGCGCGAGGCTGCGGTCGCGGAGGCCGCCCGCCGGGTGGGCGCCGTGCTGCGGGGAGCCTGACGGCGCATGTCTGCGACCGTCCACCGCGCCGACGTCCGCACGATCGACCCGCTGACGCTGTACGCGATCCTGCGGCTGCGGGTCGACGTCTTCGTCGTCGAGCAGAGGTGCGCGTACCCCGAGCTGGACGGCCGCGACGCCGAGCCGGGCGCCGAGCTGTTCTGGGCCGCCGACGGGACGGACGTGCGGGCCACGCTGCGCCTGCTGCACGACGCCGACGGCGCCCTGCGCATCGGCCGGGTGGCGACCGCGGCGGCGGCGCGGTCGCGGGGGGTCGCCGCCCGGCTCATGCACGCCGCGCTCGACCGCTGCGCCGAGCTGGACCCGGCGGCCCCGGTCGTGCTCGACGCCCAAGCACACCTGGCGCACTGGTACGCCCGGTTCGGGTTCACCGTCGACGGTGACGGGTTCGACGAGGACGGCATCCCGCACGTGCCCATGCGGCGGCAGCCCGGCGTCGCGGCCTGACGGCTCGACCGCCGAACGCGACCCAGTAGAAGCACCCGAGGTGGTCCACCACGACGTGGACCGGGGTGGCGCCGTCGGCCGGGCTGCCGCCGACGTCTTGGGCCGCCCACGCGATCGCGTCGGTCCCGCTCACGGTCCCGCTCACGGACCCGTTCGCGACGCCCGGGGGCCCACCGGAGGTCGTCACGAGCGGCACGACCATCTGCACCGTGGAGCGCTGCGGGCCCCGCTGAGGCTCGGATCCCGCGGTCCGGGCGGGTCCCGGACGCCGACCACCTCGCCCCGGCGCCGGACCGCGGCGGGCTGGGGGTTGACAGGCGGTCACGGCAGCCAGAACCATCGGGCCCGGGAGTTACGACGTCGTAAATTTCCTCGTCGTGGCCGATTCCCGGGTGGGACGCGCATGTGCCCGTCCTGCGACAACACCGAGGTGTGGACGAGAGGCGAGTCGATGGCGATGCGATCTCAACCAGGGACGACCCCCCGACGGAGGCGACGCGGGCGACGGGGACGGACGGCGCTGGCTGCCGTCGCGGCCGCCACGCTCGGAGCCGCGACGCTGGTGGTCGTGCCCTCCGCGACGGCGGCCGGGGTGTCCGCGGACCCGTGGGTGGGGGAGGTGCCGAACAACCCCATCTCCGACGTCTACCGGTTCACGGTGCCGGCGGAGGCGGTGACCGCGGCGACCGGGATCGAGGACGGCCTGGTGGCGGTCCACGGCAACTTCGGCCCGGGCAAGGCGTGGACCACGCTGAACACCGGCGGCAACGGGCCGAACCTGACCGCGACGATCGGCCCGCTGGAGCCGGGCCTGTACTACTACGAGTACGCCGTGCGTCCGGCCGTGGACCAGGACGTCGTCACCTTCCGCAACCCCGCCGCACCGCAGGAGGTGACGTCGAAGCCGACCTACAGCACCCTGTTCGTCAGCGGGCCGGGGGCGGAGTGGCTCGAGGACGTGGCCGGCGGCGGTGAGCTGCACGCGCTCGCCTACGGCAAGGGGGTCAGGCGCGACCACGAGGCGCTCGTCTGGACGCCGCCGGGGTACGACGCCGACCGCAGGGAGCCCTACCCCGTCCTGTACCTGCTCCAGGACGAGGGCCAGAGCCCCCGCGAGTGGGCGGAGCTCGGGCGGCTCGGCCAGATCATGGACAACCTCACGCTCGACGGGGACGCCGAGCCGATGGTGGTCGTCATGGGCGACAGCGCGGTCGAGGACCGCGCCCGCGTGACGAAGGACCTGGTGCCCGACGCGGAGGACGCGTTCAACATCTCCGACGAGGCGTCCGGCCGCGCGATCGCCGGGATCGGCGACGGCGCCGGGCAGGTGCTGGAGAACCTGGCCCTCAAGCCGCGCGAGTTCGGATCCGTCGGCCTGTTCTCGGGCAGCTACGACCAGGACATCAACCGGGGCCGGGTCAAGCGCATCAACCAGTCGACCGACCTCGTCCGCCTGTACGCGGGCAACGTCACCGACCCCGCCTACGACGACACCGTGGCCCTGCTGGACACGCTGACGGCCGCGGGTGTGGACGTCCAGTCCGACGGCTCGGACCCCGTGACCGGCGGGACCTGGGACACCTGGCAGAAGAATTTGCACGACTTCGCGCAGCGGATCTTCCAGGACGTCGACGACGAGGGCCCGAGCGAGGGTCACCTGCCGTTCGTCGAGCACGAGCTGCCCGCGCCCGGCACGACCCCGACGCCGTGGATCGACGAGAACGGCGTCGTGACGTTCGAGGTCGGCCCCGAGTTCGCCGACGCCAACAACGTCATGGTCTGGGGGAACTTCGGCCCGGCCGGGAGCTGGCCGCGCACCCCCATGGTCCAGCAGGCCGACGGCTCGTGGCGGCTGTCCCTGGCGGTCGAGGGCGGGTCGTACTACTACAAGTTCGTGGTGGACGGCGTCGACCACAAGGACGACGGCAACCCCACGACCGTGTTCTCGGAGCCGACGTGGAGCACCTTCACCGTCGAGGGTGACACGCTCCGCGGCCGGTACATGGCCGACGTGCCGGCCGAGGCGCAGGGCGAGGTCAGCGTCATGACCTACCCGAGCACCGCGGGCGAGCAGCCGCGCTCGGCGTACGTGTGGACGCCTCCGGACTACGACGCGGACCGCGCCGAGGCCTACCCCGTGTTCTACCTGATGCACGGTGGCGGGCAGACGTGGACCGACTGGCTCGAGGTCGGCCACATCGACCGCATCCTCGACAACCTCTACCTCCAGGACGAGATCGTCCCGATGGTGGTCGTCATGCCCAACGGCAACGGCGTGAACTTCCCCACGGAGATCACCACCCGGATTGCACCGGCCGCCGAGGCGCAGTTCAACGTCAGCTCCGAGGGCGACCAGCGCGCGCTCGCCGGCCTGTCGTTCGGCTCGGGCCTCACGCTGAGCACGCTGTGGGCGCACCCCGGTGAGTTCGGCTACATCGGCGCCATGTCGGCCTTCGGTGGCGTGCCGGCCAGCGCGGACGTCCAGGCGATCAACGAGGGCACCGAGCTGCTGCGGGTGTACTCCGGGGACGTGCAGGACTTCACCTACAACGCGACGCTGTCGCTGCTGGCGTCCATGGACAACGCCGGCGTGGAGCACGAGTTCGCGCCGATCATCCCGGGTCCGCACAGCTGGGACGTCTGGCAGAAGGCGGTCATCGACTTCCTGCCCCGGCTGTTCACGGACGGTGCCGGCGCCTGACGGCACCACCGGTCCCACCCACGGCGCGGTCGACGGGCTCTGCCCGTCGGCCGCGCCGCGGTCTGCGCAGGGCGCGATGCGACGGCGCAGCGGGCCGCCCACCCTGCTCGGCGGGTCTCAGAGCACCGAGAACCCACCCGGAAGACCGGTCCGTCCGGTCGCTGCCAGCAGCAGGGGCACCGAGGTCCCGTCCGCCACCGCGAGGTCGGCGACCAGCCCCAGCGCCTGCCTGGCGCTGCTCGGCGGCACGTCGGCGTCGACCCCGAGCGCCGCGGCCAGGTCGGCGGTGTGCACCACGAGCTCGAACGTGCGCGTCGGCAGGTAGTCCGCGAGCCGCATCCCGCCGGCGATCGTGGTGAGCAGCGCGTCGGGGTCGGACCCGTGGACCAGCGGGACCACGCGCGCGGCGATCTGCCGCACCGCACCCGCAGGGTCGTCCCCGAGCGCCGCGCCCGCGTCGCGGCCACGCCGAGCGACCCCGGGGCCCGCGGCGATCGCACGGGTCGCCCGGTAGTAGTCCGGCGCCGAGGGCACGTCCACCGCGGTCGCGGGGTCGGCCAGGTACGCCTCCACGGTCAGCAGCGAGCGGCTGGTGTGGCCGACGAGCGCCCGCACGTCCCACTCACCCAACCCGGCTGCGTCCCACCGGCCGTCGACCAGGCCGGCCACCTGCACGAACCACTGCGCGGCGTCCGCGAACGCGGCGCGCGACGCCCTCCACGAGCCCGTCATCGCGTCCTCCCGATGTGTCGAGGTCCGGACCGACGTCACACGGTCCGGGCCAGCAGCGCGACCCGTACCTCGCCGCCCTTGGTGACCTGCTCGCCGACCTGCGCGAACCCCAGCCGTCCGTGGAAGGCGAGCGATCCGGGGTTCGGCGGCTCGAGGTTCACCTCGCACGTCACCTCGCCGAGCCCGAGCCGGTGCGCCCGGTCCAGGACGGCGGCGTACATCAGCCGACCCAGCCCGCGGCCGTGCGCGTGCGGGGCGACGACGATCCGGTCCACGTACAGCGAGCCCGGTCGGTGGGTGGCGAACCACCGGTAGTTCTCGCTGTCGTAGTCGGCGTCCGGCGCGAGTGCGAGCAGGAAGGCCAGCGGCGCGCCGTCGTCGTCCGGCACGGTGATCGCCACCTCGCAGCGCGGGACGTGCGCGGCCAGCCCGGCGACGCCCAGGGTGTTGACCGCGGGCACCGCCGCGTCGTTCAGCTCGGCCAGCGCCTCGAGGTCCCCGGGCGTGATCGGGCGTGGGGCAGCGGTGTCGCGGACCGGGCCGTCGCCCGCGCCGCCGCTCACCGTTCGGCCTCCCACGCGCGCTCCAGCGCCTCGGTGAACAGCTCGGTGGGCTGTGCGCCGGAGACGCCCAGGCGCCGGTCGAGGACGAAGAACGGCACCCCGGAGACCCGTACGGTCCGGCCCTCCTCCAGGTCGGCGAGCACGTCGTCGGCGGCGTCGTCGTCGGCCAGGGACGCGCGGACCTCGCCCGCGTCCAGGCCGACGTCGGCGGCGATCCCGGCGAGCACCTCCCGGTCGTCGACCGCGAGCCCCCGCGTGAAGTGCGCGCTCATCAGCGCCTCGACCACCGCGTCGGCCAGCTCGGGGCTGCGGCGGCGCGCGAGGTGCACGAGGCGGTGCGCGTCGAAGGTGTTGGCCGGGCGCACGGTGTCGAACCGCAGGTCCAGCCCCACGCCCGCGGCCACCGCGGTGACGTGGGTGAACATCTCCTGCACGTCCGCCAGCGGCAGCATCTTCGCCTCGGCGAGCATCTCGGCCTCGGAGAGCGCGGACCCGACCGGCGCCTCGGGGGACAGCTGGTAGCTGCGCCAGCGCACCTCGACGTGCTCGCGGTGGGGGAAGGTGCGCAGCGCGGCGGCGAACCGTCGCCGCCCGATGTAGCACCAGGGGCAGGCGACGTCGGCCCAGATCTCGACCCGCAGCGGCCGCACCCGGGTGATGGTGGTGGTGGCGGGGGTGGTCATGGGTGCAGCAGGACCTTCCCGGTGGTGGCCCGGCCCTCGAGGGCCCGGTGCGCATCGGCGGCGTCGGCGAGCGCGAACGTCGCGCCGATCCGGACGTCGAGCGTCCCGGCGCGGACGGCGTCCCACAGGTCGTCGGCCCGCCGGACCAGCTCGGCGCGGGTGGCGACGTAGTGCCCGAGCGTCGGCCGGGTCAGGTACAGCGAACCGGCGGCGTTCAGCCGCTGCGGGTCGACCGGGGGGACCGGCCCGGACGCCGCGCCGAACAGCGCGAGGCCGCCGCGCGGGCGCAGCGACGCCAGCGACGCGTCGAAGGTGGAGCGTCCGACGCCGTCGAACACGGTGTGCACGCCGGCCCCGCCGGTCAGGTCGCGCACCCGCGCGGGCAGCTCGGTCGTGAGGTCGTCGAGCTCGGTGTAGCGGATGACGTCGGCGGCACCGGCGGCCCGGGACAGCTCCTCCTTCTGCGCCGATCCCACGGTGGTGATCACGCGGGCCCCGCGCGCGACCGCGAGCTGGGTGAGCAGCAGCCCGACACCGCCCGCACCGGCGTGCACCAGCACGTCCTGCCCCACCTCGACCGGGAAGGTGGACGTCGCCAGGTAGTGCGCGGTCAGCCCCTGCAGCAGGAGCGCGGCCGCGACGTCGTCGTCCACGCCGTCCGGGACGGGGACGGCCTCGTCGGCCGCGACGAGCACCCGCTCGGCGTAGGAGCCGGCGGCGTTGCTCCAGGCGACCCGGTCGCCGACCGCGAGGCCCACCACGTCGTCGCCGAGCGCCGCGACCCGGCCCGACCCCTCGAACCCGACGACGTGCGGGTAGTCGACCGGGTAGACCCCGGAGCGACGGTAGGCGTCGATGAAGTTGACGCCCGCCGCCGCCACGTCGACCAGGACCTCGCCCGGTCCCGGGGTGGGCACGGGCAGGTCGTCCAGGCTCAGGACCTCGGGTCCGCCGGCGGCGGTGGCTCGGATGGCTCGCATGTCGGGGCAACATACTCGTGCCCGCGGGTCATCCCTCGCGTCGCGCCGGACCGCCCCCCGCGCGTCGTCGACATGCATCGACCTGCATTGCGGTGTATGGTCATGCATATGTCCTTCTCCGTCGCCGTCGCCGGCGCCAGCGGCTACGCCGGGGGTGAGGCGCTCCGGCTGCTCCTGGGTCACCCCGAGGCGCGCATCGGCACGCTGACGGCCCACGCGAGCGCCGGCACCATGCTCGGCGAGCACCACCCGCACCTCGTCGGGCTGGCCGACCGCGTGCTGGCGCCGACCAGCGCCGAGACGCTGTCCGGGCACGACGTCGTCGTCCTCGGCCTGCCGCACGGCGCGTCCGGCGCCGTCGCCGCCGAGCTGGGTGACGACGTCCTCGTGCTGGACCTCGGCGCGGACCACCGGCTCGCCGACGCCGCCGCCTGGTCGGTCTTCTACGGCGGGGAGCACGCCGGGCACTGGCCGTACGGGCTGCCCGAGCTCATGCACGCCGGGGAGCGGACCGCGACCGCGCAGCGGGCCGCGCTCGCCGGGGCCCGCCGGGTCGCCGTCCCGGGGTGCAACGTCACCGCGGTGACCCTGGGACTGCAGCCGGGTGTCGCCGCGGGCGTCATCGAGCCCACGGACCTCGTCGCCGTGCTCGCCAACGGCTACTCCGGCGCGGGCAAGGCACTCAAGCCCCACCTGCTCGCCGCGGAGGGGCTCGGCTCGGCCCAGCCGTACGCCGTCGGCGGCACGCACCGGCACATCCCCGAGATCGAGCAGAACCTGCAGGTCGCCGGGGCGGCGTCGGTGTCGATCTCCTTCACGCCGACCCTCGTGCCGATGGCGCGCGGCATCCTGGCGACCGCCACGGCGCGCCTGGCCCCCGGGGCCGACGCCGCCGCCGTGCGCGCCGCCTGGGAGAGCGCCTACGCCGACGAGCCGTTCGTGCACCTGCTCCCGGCCGCGTCGGGGGGCGCACTGCGCTGGCCGACGACGGCCGCCACCACCGGCGCGAACACCGCGCTCGTCCAGGTCGCCGTCGACGAGCGGGCCGGGCGGGTCGTGACCGTCACCGCCATCGACAACCTGGTCAAGGGCACCGCCGGCGGCGCCGTCCAGTCCCTCAACCTCGCGCTCGGCCTGCCGGAGACGCTCGGCCTGACCACGAACGGAACCGCACCGTGAGCCGGGGGAGGCGCTGGGAGCGCAGCGAGCAGGGCACCGCCGGCGAACCGCAGACCGTGAGCCGGGGGAGGCGCTGGGAGCGCAGCGAGCAGGGCACCGCCGGCGAACAGGAGAACTCATGACCGTCACCCACCCCCGCGGCTTCCGGGCCGCCGGCGTCGCCGCCGGGCTCAAGTCGACCGGTGCCCCCGACATCGCCCTCGTCGTCAACGACGGTCCGCTCGCCGTGGGGGCGGCGGTGTTCACCACCAACCGCGTCCAGGCCGCCCCGATCCTGTGGTCGCGCCAGGCCGTGTCCGACGGCGTCGCGTCCGCGGTCGTCCTGAACTCGGGCGGCGCGAACGCGTGCACCGGTCCGGAGGGGTTCGCGGACACGCACGCCACCGCCGAGCACACCGCGGACGCGCTGGGCGTCTCGGCGGGTGACGTCCTGGTCTGCTCGACCGGACTGATCGGCGTCCGGCTGCCGATGGACCGCCTGCTCGCCGGGGTCACCGCCGCCGCGGGCGCGCTCACCGCCGACGGCGGCGCCGACGCGGCCACCGCGATCATGACCACGGACAGCGT
The DNA here is from genome assembly GCF_947494015.1 of uncultured Cellulomonas sp. GTDB lineage: Bacteria > Actinomycetota > Actinomycetes > Actinomycetales > Cellulomonadaceae > Pengzhenrongella. The sequence goes on from NZ_CANLTL010000009.1 coordinate 200,860, forward strand.
GCCCAAGACCGTCGTCGTCGAGCGTGCCGGCTGGTCCGTGGGGGGGATGGCCAAGGGCGCCGGGATGCTCGCCCCCGGCCTGGCGACGATGCTCAGCGTCCTGACCACCGACGCCGAGTGCACCGCCGAGGACGCCGACGCCGCCCTGCGCGCCGCCACCCGCCTCACCTTCGACCGCGTCGACTCCGACGGCTGCATGTCCACCAACGACACCGTCGCCCTGCTGGCGTCCGGGGCGTCCGGGGTCCGGGTCGGCCGCGAGGAGCTGACCGCCGCCCTGACCGACGCGTGCGCAACTCTGTCCCGCGCGCTGGTCGCCGACGCCGAGGGCGCGAGCCACGAGATCGCCGTGACGGTCACCGGCGCCCACACCGAGGACGCCGCCGTCGCGGTCGCGCGGTCGGTCACGCGCTCGAACCTGTTCAAGGCCGCCGTGTTCGGCAACGACCCCAACTGGGGCCGGGTCCTGGCCGCGGTGGGCACGGTCCCGGCCGACGTCGCCCCCTTCGACCCGGACCGCATCGACGTCACCATCAACGGCGTCACGGTGTGCCGCGCCGGCGGCGTCGGGGACGACCGCGAGGGCGTCGACCTCGCGTCGGCGCGCGAGGTGCGCGTGCAGGTCGACCTGCACGCCGGCGACGCCGGCGCCACCGTGTGGACCAACGACCTCACGCACGACTACGTCCACGAGAACAGCGCCTACTCCTCATGACCGACATCGCCCCCGACCACGACGACTTCGACGTCCGCACCGGCCTCTTCCCGCAGCAGAAGGCCGAGGTGCTCATCGAGGCGCTGCCCTGGCTGCAGCGCTTCGCCGGGGCCCTGGTGGTGGTCAAGTACGGCGGCAACGCCATGATCGACGACGACCTCAAGCGCGCCTTCGCCCAGGACATGGTGTTCCTGCGCCAGGTGGGGCTGCGCCCCGTCGTCGTGCACGGCGGCGGACCGCAGATCAACGCGATGCTGGACCGGCTCGGCATCGAGTCCGAGTTCCGCGGCGGGCTGCGCGTGACGACGCCCGAGGCCATGGACGTGGTCCGGATGGTGCTCACCGGGCAGGTGTCCCGCGAGCTCGTCGGCCTGCTCAACTCCCACGGCCCGTACGCGGTCGGCCTCTCCGGCGAGGACGGGGCGCTGCTGCAGGCGCGGCGGCGCACCGCCGTGGTGGACGGCCGGACGGTCGACATCGGCCTGGTGGGCGACGTCGTCGAGGTGAACCCGGGCGCCGTCCTGGACCTGCTCGACGCCGGCCGCATCCCCGTGGTGTCGACCGTCGCCCCGGACGTCGACGACCCGACCCAGGTGCTCAACGTCAACGCCGACACCGCCGCGGCCGCGCTCGCCGTCGCCCTGGGCGCCCGCAAGCTCATCGTGCTGACCGACGTCGAGGGGCTGTACACCTCCTGGCCGGACCGCAGCTCGCTCGTGCGCCGCATCCGCGCGTCGTCCCTCACCGAGCTGCTGCCCACCCTGGACCACGGGATGCGGCCCAAGATGGAGGCGTGCTGGCGGGCCGTGTCCGGCGGCGTCGGGCGGGCGCACGTCATCGACGGCCGGCAGCCGCACTCGGTCCTCGTCGAGGTGTTCACGTCCGAGGGCGTGGGCACCATGGTCCTGCCCGACGACGAGCCCGTCCCCTCGCCGTTCACCGGCGCGATCCCCGTCGTCGTCGACCCGAGAGGCCAGTCATGAGCACCCACGAGGTCGCGGCCACCCCGGGCGGCCCGGGCAGCGCGGACGCCGTCGCGCGCGAGTCGGGCGCCGCGTGGACCGAGCGCTACACCCACGCGGTGATGAACACGTTCGGGGCCCCGCAGCGGGTCCTGGTCCGCGGCGAGGGGGCCTACGTGTGGGACGCCGACGGCAACCGCTACCTGGACCTGCTGGCCGGCATCGCGGTCAACGCGCTCGGCCACGCCCACCCCACCCTGACCGCGGCCATCTCGGCGCAGCTGGGCACGCTCGGTCACGTGTCGAACTTCTTCGCCACCCCGACGCAGGTCGCGCTCGCGGAGCGGCTGCTGGAGCTGTGCCGCGCACCGGCCGGGTCGCGGGTGTTCTTCACCAACTCGGGCACCGAGGCGAACGAGGCCATGGTCAAGATGGCGCGGCGCACCGGCCGGCCGCGGATCCTCGCGCTCGAGGGGGCCTTCCACGGCCGCACCATGGGCGCGCTCGCCCTGACCGCCAAGGCCGCCTACCGGGAGCCGTTCGAGCCGCTGCCGGGCGGGGTGGAGTTCCTCCCGTTCGGGGACACGGCCGCGCTCGAGGCCGCGATGGCCGACGACGTGGCGGCCGTGGTCCTCGAGCCGATCCAGGGCGAGGCCGGCGTCCGGCCGCTGCCGCCGGGGTACCTGGCCCGCGCCCGCGAGCTCACCGCCCAGCACGGCGCCCTGCTCGTCCTGGACGAGGTGCAGACCGGGATGGGACGCACCGGCGCGTGGCTGGCCCACCAGCACCCGCACCTGGGTGGCGGAGCCGTGCCCGACGTCGTGACCCTGGCCAAGGGGCTGGGCGGCGGCTTCCCGGTGGGCGCCGTCGTCGCCTTCGGGGAGCGTGCCGCGACCCTGCTCGGCCCCGGGCAGCACGGCACCACGTTCGGCGGCAACCCGGTCGCGGCGGCCGCCGCGCTGACCACCATCGGCGTGATCGAGCGGGACGGTCTGCTGGCCCAGGTCACCGCCGTGGGCGAGGCGCTGCGGACCGGCATCGCCGCCGCGGGGCACCCGCTGGTGACCGGCGTGCGCGGTGAGGGACTGCTCGTGGCGGTCGGCCTGCGTCCCGACGCCGCCGCCGCACTGGCTGCGCGGGCGCTCGCGGCCGGCTTCATCGTCAACCCGGTCGCGCCGGACGCCATCCGGCTCGCGCCACCGCTGATCCTCACCGCCGAGCAGGCCGCCGACTTCGTCGCCTTCCTCGAGGCCGACGGCCGGGCGCCGGCGGACGGCACCGCGGACGCAGGTGCGGCATGACGCGGCACCTCCTGCGCGACGACGACCTGTCCCCGCGCGAGCAGCGCGAGGTGCTCGAGCTCGCCCTCGCCTTCCGCGAGGACCGGTTCGTCCGGACCCCGCTGACCGGGCCCCGCGCGGTCGCCGTCATCTTCGACAAGCCCTCGACGCGCACCCGCGTGTCCTTCAGCGTCGGCATCGCCGAGATGGGCGGCTACCCGCTCGTGCTGGACGCCGCGACGTCCCAGCTCGGCCGCGGGGAGTCGATCGCGGACACCACCCGCGTGCTGGACCGCCAGGTGGCCGCCGTCGTGTGGCGCACCTTCGGCCAGGACCGGCTCGAGGAGATGGCCGCGGTGTCGGCGGTCCCGGTGGTCAACGCCCTGACCGACGCCTTCCACCCGTGCCAGGTGCTGGCGGACCTGCTGACCGTGGCGCAGCTGCGCGGCGGCGTGGACGCCCTGCCGGGGCGCACCCTCGCGTACGTCGGCGACGGCGCGAACAACATGGCCGCGTCCTACCTGCTCGGCGGCGCGACCGCGGGCATGCACGTGCGGATCGGCACCCCCGAGGGCTGGTTGCCCGACCCCGCCGTCGTCGACGACGCCGCCCGCATCGCGGCCGGCACCGGCGGGTCGGTCCTGGTCACGCACGACCCCGCCCACGCGGTCGCCGGAGCCGACGTGGTGGCGACCGACACCTGGGTGTCGATGGGGCAGGAGGGTGAGGCCGCCGCCCGCGAGGCGCCGTTCGTCGGCTTCCGGGTCGACGCCGCGCTCGTGAGCCGGGCGGCGCCGGACGCGATCGTCCTGCACTGCCTGCCCGCCTACCGCGGCAAGGAGATCACCGCCGAGGTGCTGGACGGGCCGCAGTCGGCGGTGTGGGACGAGGCGGAGAACCGCCTGCACGCGCAGAAGGCGCTGCTCGCCTGGATCCTGGAGCAACCGTGAGCCGGGGGAGGCGCTGGGAGCGCAGCGATCAGGGCACCGCCGGCGAGCCGGTGGCACCGTGAGCGCCGCCGCCCGGGCCGGTGCCCCGGCGCCGCACGCCGCGGCCGGGTCCGCCCGCGAGTCCGCCCGCGACGCCGCCCGGCTGCCCGCGACCAAGGCGGCCCGCCACGCGCTCATCGCGACGCTGCTCGCCCGCCGGCCGGTGCACTCCCAGACCGAGCTGGCCGGCCAGCTCGCCGAGGCGGGCGTGTCGGTGACCCAGGCGACGCTGTCGCGGGACCTCGTCGAGCTGCGCGCGGTGAAGATCCGCACGTCCGACGGGACGCTGGCCTACGCGATCCCGGCCGAGGGCGGCGACCGCAGCCCGCAGCCGGCCCCGGACGTCGAGTACCTCGCGGCCCGGCTCGCACGGCTGTGCGCCGAGCTGCTCGTCACGGCGGACTCCGCGGGCAACCTGGTCGTGCTGCGCACACCCCCGGGCGCGGCGCAGTTCCTCGCCTCCGCGATCGACCACTCGGTGCTGCCCGCGGTCATGGGCACCATCGCCGGCGACGACACGGTGCTGGTGATCGCGCGCGAGAGCCCGGCCGGTGTCCCGCCGGGCGCCGCCGGGGCCGCGCTCGCCGAGCGCTTCCTCGAGCTGGCCTCCCGCGGCGCAGCCGGGCCGGACCCCTCCGGCGGCCCACCGGGCGCCGTACCGGCCGCCGACTCCGAGCCTTCCCCACTTCGCACCACCGACGAAAGAGAACTGTGATGACTGAACGCGTCGTGCTCGCCTACTCCGGCGGCCTGGACACCTCCGTCGGGATCGGCTGGATCGCCGAGGCCACCGGCGCCGAGGTCATCGCCGTCGCCGTCGACGTGGGCCAGGGCGGTGAGGACCTGGAGGTCATCCGCCGTCGGGCGCTGGACTGCGGCGCCGTCGAGGCGTACGTGGCCGACGCCAAGGACGAGTTCGCCGACGAGTACTGCATGCCCGCGCTGCGGGCGAACGCGCTGTACCTCGACCGGTACCCGCTGGTCTCCGCGCTGTCCCGGCCGGTGATCGTCAAGCACCTCGTGCGGGCCGCCCGTCAGTTCGGCGCCACGACCGTCGCCCACGGATGCACCGGCAAGGGCAACGACCAGGTGCGCTTCGAGGTCGGCATCACGTCCCTCGCCCCGGACCTGGCGTGCCTGGCGCCGGTCCGCGACCTCGCGCTGACCCGCGACAAGGCGATCGAGTACGCGACCCGCAACGACCTGCCGATCGAGACGACGAAGCACAACCCGTTCTCGATCGACCAGAACGTGTGGGGCCGGGCGGTCGAGACGGGCTTCCTCGAGGACATCTGGAACGCTCCCACCAAGGACGTCTACAGCTACACCGACGACCCCACGTTCCCGCCGGTCGCGGACGAGGTGATCATCCGCTTCGACCAGGGCGTCCCGGTCGCGATCGACGGCGTCCCGGTCACCCCGCTGCAGGCCATCCAGGAGATGAACCGCCGCGCCGGGGCCCAGGGGGTGGGCCGGATCGACATCGTCGAGGACCGCCTGGTCGGCATCAAGTCGCGCGAGGTGTACGAGGCACCGGGGGCGATCGCGCTGATCGCCGCGCACCAGGAGCTGGAGAACGTCACGGTCGAGCGTGAGCAGGCGCGGTTCAAGCGCGGCGTCGAGCAGCGGTGGACCGAGCTGGTCTACGACGGCATGTGGTTCTCCCCGCTCAAGCGGTCGCTGGACACCTTCATCGACGACACCCAGAGCTACGTCTCCGGTGAGGTGCGCCTGGTGCTGCACGGTGGCCGGGCGACGGTGACGGGCCGGCGCAGCGGCGCGAGCCTGTACGACTTCAACCTCGCGACGTACGACACCGGCGACACCTTCGACCAGTCCAACGCCAAGGGCTTCATCGAGATCTACGGGCTCACCGCCAAGCTCGCCGCGGCGCGCGACGTCCGGTTCGGCAACGGCGTGGACCTCAGCCCGGTCGCCGGCTCGTCCAGCTCGGGCACGCTCTCCGGCGGCGGCGAGGCCTGATCGTGACGGGACCGACGCAGCCCACCGGCTCACCCGCACCTCAGCCCGGACCGCCGCCCGTGCCGTCAGGGGCCGGCGACGCCCGGGTGAGCCTGTGGGGCGGCCGGTTCGCCGGCGGCCCTTCGGACGCGCTGGCGGCGCTGTCGCTGAGCACGCACTTCGACTGGCGGCTCGCCGGCCACGACATCGCCGGCTCGGTCGCGCACGCCCACGTGCTGCGCGCCGCGGGCCTGCTCACCGACGCCGAGCTGGACACCATGGTCGGCGCGCTCGGCCGGCTGCTCGACGACGTGCGCAGCGGCGCCTTCACGCCCGACGTCGGCGACGAGGACGTGCACACCGCGCTCGAGCGCGGGCTGATCGAGCGGGCCGGGCCGGACGTCGGCGGCAAGCTGCGCGCCGGTCGGTCCCGCAACGACCAGATCGCCACGCTGATCCGGATGTACCTGCGCGAGCAGGCCCGCACCGTCTCGGGTCTGCTGCTGGACGTGGTCGACGCGCTGGTCGCGCAGGCACGCGCCGTCGGGGAGGCGGCGATGCCGGGCCGCACGCACCTGCAGCACGCCCAGCCCGTGCTGCTCGCGCACCACCTGCTCGCCCACGCGTGGCCGATGCTGCGCGACGTCGAGCGCTGGGTCGACTGGGACGCCCGGGCGGCGCGGTCCCCGTACGGGTCCGGCGCGCTGGCCGGCTCGTCGCTGGGCCTGGACCCGGCGGCGGTCGCCGCGGAGCTGGGCTTCGACGGCCCGGTGGAGAACTCCATCGACGGCACCGCCTCGCGCGACGTCGTCGCGGAGTGGGCCTTCGTCGCCGCGATGACCGGGGTCGACCTGTCCCGGCTCGCCGAGGAGGTCATCGTCTGGGCGACCAAGGAGTTCGGCTTCGTCCGGCTGGACGACGCCTACTCGACCGGGTCGAGCATCATGCCGCAGAAGAAGAACCCCGACGTCGCCGAGCTCGCCCGGGGCAAGGCCGGCCGGCTCGTGGGCGACCTGACCGGCCTCCTCACCACGCTCAAGGGCCTGCCGCTGGCGTACAACCGCGACCTGCAGGAGGACAAGGAGCCGGTGTTCGACCAGGTCGACACGCTCACCGTCCTGCTGCCGGCCTTCGCCGGGATGGTCGCGACCCTGCAGTTCGACACCGGGCGGATGGCCGAGCTGGCGCCGCAGGGGTTCTCGCTCGCCACCGACATCGCCGAGTGGCTGGTCCGGCAGGGCGTGCCCTTCCGGGTCGCGCACGAGCTGGCCGGGGCCTGCGTGCGCGAGTGCGAGGACCGCGGCATCGAGCTGTGGGACCTGTCCGACGACGACCTGGCCCGGATCTCGCCGCACCTGACGCCGGCGGTCCGCAGCGTGCTGACCGTCGAGGGATCGCTGCGCTCGCGGTCGGCGCACGGCGGGACGGCCCCGGCCCGGGTCCGCGAGCAGCTCGAGCGTGCCGCCGAGCGCGCCGCGGCGCTGCGTGCCTGGACCACCGCCTGACGTGACCGACCCCGTCGTCGCCGACCTCGCGGGGCGGGTCCGAGCCGCCACCCCACGGCTGGGCGCGACCCGGCTGGTCGTGGTGGACGGCCCGGCCGGCTCCGGGAAGACGACGCTGGCCGGGCGCCTGGCGCACGCGCTCGGGGCGCCGGTCCTGCACGCCGACGACCTGCTCGCCGGCTGGGGCGACCTCGAGGGGTGGTGGGCACGGCTGGACGCCTGGGTGCTCGCCCCGCTGGCGGCGGGCCGGCCGGGCCGGTACCGCCGCTACGACTGGGTCGCCGGGGCGTTCGCGGAGTGGCACGACGTGCCCGCGGGCGACGCGCTGGTGGTGGAGGGCTGCGGCTCCGCGCGCCGGGCCGCGGACGACGTCGCCGTCCTGTCGGTCTGGGTCGAGGCGGCCGACGACGTCCGGCTCGCCCGCGGCCTGGCACGCGACGGCGAGGGCATGCGCCCGCAGTGGCTCGCCTGGATGGCGGCCGAGCGGCGGCACTTCGCCGCCGAGCGGACCCGGGAGCGGGCCGATGTCGTCGTCGACGGTGAGCGAGCATGGCCGCCATGACCGCCGCGACCCGCCCCGACCACGTCCCGTCCCGGGACTGGTACCAGCGCGACGCCCACGACGTGGGTGCCGACCTGCTCGGCGCCCACGTCACGACCCGGCGCCCCGACGGTGAGGTGACCGTCCGCCTCACCGAGGTCGAGGTGTACCGCGGGCAGGCCGACCCGGCGTCGCACGCCTACCGCGGCCCGACGGCGCGCAACGCGGCCATGTTCGGTGAGCCCGGGCGGCTGTACGTGTACCGCCACCTCGGCCTGCACCACTGCGTCAACGTGGTCACCGGCCCGGAGGGCGTCGCCTCGGCCGTGCTCCTGCGCGCCGGTGAGGTCGTCGCCGGGATCGACGTCGCCGGCGGGCGTCGCCGCCGCGCGGGCGTGCTGCGCAGCGACGTCGACCTGGCCCGCGGCCCCGCCCGCCTCGCCGTCGCCCTCGGCCTGGACCTGACCGCCCTGCGCGCCGACCTCACCGACCCGGCCGGCGACGTCGTCGTGCAGCGTCACCCGGCCGTGCCGGCGCTGCCGCACGTGACCGGTCCCCGGGTCGGGGTGTCGGGCGAGGGTGCGGACGCCGGGCGCTACCCGTGGCGGCTGTGGCTGCCGGACGAGCCGACCGTCTCGGTGTACCGGCCCGCCGCACCTCGCCGGCGGCCCGCGGCCCGGAAAGCCTGAGCGTCCGCGCCGCCGGGCACGGCACACTGTGGGCCGACCGGACAGGCAGAAGGAGAGCACCGACGTGACCCACATCCTCGACGAGCTGCAGTGGCGCGGGCTGATCGCCCAGACCACGGACGAGGCCGCGCTGCGCACGGCCCTCGGCGAGGGGACCGTCGCGCTGTACTGCGGCTTCGACCCCACCGCGCCGAGCCTGCACATCGGCAACCTCGTGCAGATCCTCACCGTGCGCCGGCTCCAGCTCGCCGGCCATCGGCCGTTCGCGCTGGTCGGCGGCGCGACGGGTCTGATCGGCGACCCGAAGATGGCGGGGGAGCGGACCCTCAACGCGCCCGACGTGGTGGCCGGCTGGGTGGAGCGCATCCGCCGCCAGATCGAGCCCCTGCTCGACTTCGACGGTCCCGCAGCCGCGCAGATGACCAACAACCTCGACTGGACCGCGCCGATGTCGGCCATCGACTTCCTGCGCGACGTGGGCAAGCACTACCGGCTCGGCACCATGCTCGCCAAGGACACCGTGGCCCGCCGCCTGAGCAGCGACCAGGGGATCTCGTTCACCGAGTTCAGCTACCAGATCCTGCAGGGCATGGACTACCTCGAGCTGCACCGCCGCCACGGCATCACCCTGCAGACCGGCGGCAGCGACCAGTGGGGCAACCTGCTGTCCGGCGTCGAGCTGATCCGCAAGGTCGAGGGCAGGGCCGTCCACGCGCTGACGACGCCGCTGATCACCAAGGCCGACGGCACCAAGTTCGGCAAGACGGAGTCCGGCACGGTCTGGCTCGACCCCGACATGACCAGCCCGTACGCCTTCTACCAGTTCTGGCTCAACGCCGACGACGCCGACGTGGTCCGGTACCTCAAGGTCTTCACCTTCCGGTCCCGCGAGGAGATCGACGGCCTCGAGGCGGCGGTCGCCGAGCGGCCGGCGGCCCGCGAAGCCCAGCGCGTGCTCGCCCACGACGTGACGTCACTGGTGCACGGCGTCGCCGCGGCCGACGGCGTCGTGGCCGCGAGCCAGGCGCTCTTCGGGCGCGGGGACCTGCGGGCTCTCGACCCGGTGACCACCGCGGCCGCAGTCGCCGAGCTGCCCAGTACCAGCGGCCGCCCCGGCGACCTCCTCGTCGACCTGCTCGCCGCGTCCGGGGTGGTGGCGTCCAAGGCGGCCGCACGCCGGGCCATCGCCGAGGGAGGTGCGTCCGTCAACAACGTCAAGGTGCCCGACGACGCGGCGGTGCTGTCGGCCGACGACCTGCTCCACGGCCGTTGGGCGCTGCTGCGCCGCGGCAAGCGCACCCTCGCGGTCGTCGACGCCGGGGGCGCCGCGCCGTGACCACGTCCGGTGACCGGCCGGTGGGACGGCGTGGGGCGGCGCGGGCCGCGCCCGATCACCGGGCGACGCGCCCGGGTGCGCATCGGCGCAGGTCAGAAGCGGTGACCCGCGTCACGGCCGACGGCTTTGACGTCCCACGAGCGGTCTGCGTAATGTTTCGCCTCGCCGCCCGGCAGGGAGGAACGGACACCGAGGCTCTTCGTGAGCGGGTGGCTGGTCCCGGGGTGGCTCCCTGAAGTGTGGTGCTCGTGGCGTGGCCGGTTGGCTGCGGGTCGGGTGTTGTGCGTCGGGGGTGGAATCGGTGGCTTGGCTGGGTGGTTGACGGTGGGGTGCTGGTTCGGGTAAGTTTGAGCGGTTGCCTCTTG
>NZ_CANLTL010000010.1 GCF_947494015.1 uncultured Cellulomonas sp.
TTGGGCACGGTGCACATCCTCCCAGCGGTGCCCCTCGGCACCACAGGTCAGGTGTCACCTATCCGTGCAGCAGACCCGGCAGCACGCCCTTCCGCGGCGGCGGTGGCGTTGCGTTGGGCTCCCCCCTAGCGAGGGATCTGTCACAGGGAGTCCTCGCGCTCCCCGGCGCAACAGCTCCGCCGGCGGGTGGAGCGGCGCGCACCATCCGCGGCATGACCGTGCGCGCTCCGGACCGCCAGAGCGCCGTCTTAGGCAGACTGGGAAGATGACCGGTTCAGACGCGGTACACAGCACGTCGCTCTTCCTCGGTGTTGACCTGGGCTGGTCAACCGGTGCGACGGGACTGGCCGCAGTCGACGACTCGGGCCGTCTGACGGCATCTGGGCGCGTCAAGACCGACGATGAGATCGCTGACTGGATCGCGGCGCAACCCGGTCGAGTCGTTGTCGCTGCCCTAGACGCGCCTCTCATCGTGCCCAACGAGACTGGTCAACGCGTCGCGGAGCGGCTGATCGGCCAGGCGTTCGGCGGCTTCGGTGCGTCGGCTCACACCTCGAATCGCACCCGCTTCGGCGGCGACACACGGGCCATGAAGTTGGCTCAGCGCTTCGGATGGGAAGTCGATCCCCGGACGCCTACGGGTCGCGACGTCACCGTCTGCATCGAGGTGTACCCGCACCCAGCGCTTGTGGGACTCTTCCGACTCCCGTACCGGCTGGACTACAAGAAGGGCAACGACCAAAGACGCGCGCCGGGATTTCGCCTACTTGTGCAGCACCTCGAGTCGATCCCGCAGTTGGGCCTCACCCGTAGTCCTCGATGGGCTCAACTTAAGCGAACGCTTTCCGCGCCTCGACCTGGCGACCTTAACTGCGTCGAGGACGAGCTGGATGCAATCGTCTGCGCCCACTTGGCATGGCTGTGGGCGCACCGGCCAAGCGAACTGCGCGTCTACGGAGATGTCGAGGACGGCTACATCATCGCGCCGCCCCCGCCACAGCACCGACCACAGCAACCTGAACGCCGCAGCCGTAGCGCTGAAGTGCCAGCAGCCGTCCGCTTCGAGAGGACCGTACACGGCAGGCCCACCGGGTACGCAGCCGGAGCCAACGAGCAACGCTGGAAGGCGGCCGTCCGGGCGGTCTTCTCCGACTGCGCACTCGCGGCCGACTGTCGCGTCCAAGTGGACCTTGAGTTCCTGCTTGGCCCGGACCAGCAGGGGCGGAAAGAGCCCGACCTCGACAACCTGATCAAGACGACGATTGACGCCCTCGACGGCGTCCTCGGTGCGCGCACAGGCACCGGCCTCCGCGCCGAAGCGGATGACGTACGGGTTGACCGCATCACGGCATCCAAGCGCCCTGCTGGCACAGAAGGAGACGCAGGCGCCCGCATCACCGTGACCGAGCTCTGAGGTGACCGCGCACCACGGCCGGATCCTCGCCGAGTTGCCGGGGCTCTGGCAATTTGAGGGAGCGCGAGGCACGCGCCGCAGGGCGGCATGACCGTGCGCCCGGGCTCGCCAGCTCAGCGCACGGAGGCGTTGGACGATGAGGGCGACGAAGCCCCGCCGGCCGGAGGGGGATGCCAGGCGGGCTCTGCCGCCGAAGGAAGGTGGCTAGGTGCTGTTCGATCGACGTCCGGCGCAAGACTTCGCCGTCATGACGAGCGAGGAAGTCTTGAGCGAGCGGCTCCCCGTGACTCGTGTCTTCCACTTCGCCAGCGGTGGGTGGATGTATGTGTCCGGCCATGAGGACGACGACTCAGAGCCTCTGTGGGTGCACTACAGGCATGTCGAGGAACTCGATCCAACGCTCACGACTCTCGCCCTGCGTAAGGGGCGATACGCCATGAGGTGGCAGATCGACACGCCGTGGTTCGTCTACGGGCCACTGAGCGACGAACGCGTGGATGTGCTGCTGTACGACGGAACGATCGACACCCAGCACGCCGACCTGGAGGGCTGACCCGGGTCCGACCGGACTCACGCTCGGACGGCGGAATGAGCGGAAGCCCGTGCGCGACCGAACAGCGGCGTGCCCAATGAGTTGATGCGCTGCTCGCTCGGCGGCGGAACGGCCCCGCGATGTTGCAGCAAAGTTCCGACGTCTCCTGTGGCCCCTTGAGTAGACTGGTGACTGGCCCGAACTGCCGTGGAGGTTCGATGAGGCATCTTCCTGAACGAGCAAGCATGGCCGCCTCGGTGCGCCCCTCTGCTGCCGTCGCCGCACCCATCGGTGCGGTTAGCCGTAAGGACCTTCAACGCGCCGGCAAGACGTCACTGCGCCACGAGGGGACGTCCCGCCTTATCCTCCAGACCGCGCTCCCGGGCAGCGTGCGCGTGCAGCGCCGGAGCGCCGACGGGACCTGGCAGACCGTCGACAGGCGACCGGCATCGCGGCTGGGTCGCACCCGCATAAACCTGCCGCACGACGCGGCGGCGCCATCGCAGACGTTTCGGATCGTGTTCTCACCCAGGAACTCGAACATTTCGTCGTGGACTTCGGAGAACATCAGCGGATGACGGTCATCCCAGCACAACGGCGCTGGTAGCGCTCTTAGCCCGCGAAAAGGAGTGTCGGCGGGCAAGGTTGAAATAGTCGCTGTCTGAGTCGTGCGCTTGTGGCCTACATCCCGTCCCTGCCGCGATGGCCGCGCTTGGCGAGTCGTCCGGACATCAAGCAGGACCGTGCGCCGCCCGGCGTCCGGACGTTGCGTTGGGGTACACCCAGGCGCGACGGATCTGTCGCAGCAACTCCTCGAGGCTCCGAGATCCAACGGCTCGGCCAGGTGGGAGCGACCACCACACGCGACCGGCCATCGACGTGCGTCGTGAGCGATGTCGGTCGAGACATCCTGTGACGGGAAGCAAGATTCTCGACAGGGCGCTCCACGCACTTCGCCGGGTCGCCGACGTCCTTCTCGGCCGCACCGGTCGCACGCACGCCGCTGCCGAGACGCTGCGGTGATGCGGCCCCCTGCACGTCCCGCGATGGCTCGGCATCGGGCCCCCCAAACCATCACATCGTTGCCCAGGGCGCCGATCTATGCGGGTGCAGGGGCAGGACGCCCGGTGGTCGTCAGATGCCACCGGGCGGTGACCCCTTTCCCCGAGCCGGCCCGCACCGCCGGCCGCCTCCTTCAGACCGCCCGAGAGGCCCACCATGTCCGTCTCCCCACGACCACCCGCGACATCAGGTCTGCGTCGGGTCGCGGCCGCCACGGTGAGCCTCGTGCTCGCCGGGGCCGGTCTGACCACGCTCGCCGCACCGGCGTCCGCCCTGTTCTCGACCAACTTCACGCAGAGCCGGACGCCGGCCCCCGTCGGCGAGTGGGTGCACCTCACGTGGAACTGCCCGCCCGACAGCGTGGCCTCCGACCTGTTCAACCTGTTCGGGCAGACCGTGGGCTCCAGGGACGTGCCGTCGGTCCCCGGCGGCTTCGAGACCGACTACATCCCCGAGGTGACGGGGAACGGGGACTTCACCATCCAGTGCTACGACGCGTCGTGGGCCGTCGCCTACAGGTTCCCGGGAACGCTCGCCGTCACCGAGGGCGTGACGGAGTCCATCACCACCACCGACCTGGCGATCAACCCCAGCAGCCTGCTGCCCGGGCAGCCTGCGACGGTGACGGCCACGGTTCGCAGCGACAACCCGGACGCGTGGGTCGACGCCGCCCTGCCGCCGGTCACGTTCAGCTTCGGCAGCGAGACGGCCACCGCCCCGCTGAGGCCCACGGGCGACGCCTCCGTCTACGAGGCGACCCTCGAGCTCGACCCCGAGCAGCTCCGCTCAGCCGGCGGCTACGTCGGCGCGACCTTCCCGGGCGTCGCTCGCCGGCTCTCCGCCTCTGACGCGTCGGAGTGGTTCGACCTGACGAAGGCGCCCTCCGTCCTCGAGCTCACGGTCCCGGCCACCACGGTCACGGGCCAGCCCGCCTCCGCGGTCGCCACGGTGACCCGCCCGGCCGGCGTGGCCGACTGGCTGCCGACCCCCACGGGCACGGTGACGTTCGACGTCGAGCCGTGGACCCCCGGTCCGCACACCGTCGTGCCCGTGGCCGTCGGCCCCGACGGCCGCGCCGTCCTGGACCTGTCCGGTTACGCCGCGGACAAGTACAGCGTCAGCGTGACCTACAGCGGCGACGCGAACCACGAGCCGGTCGAGGAGTACCTCACCGACACCGTCGTGGTCACGGCCTACGACACCACGACGACGCTCGAGTTCCTCGACGGCCCGACGCCCCTCCTCGGCGCCCCGACGACCGCCGTCGCCACCGTGGCCCGCACGGACGACCGCTCGCCCGTGACGTCCGGCGCGGTCCACTTCACCAGCGGCGTGTATGCGGGCACCGTCCCCGTCGGGCCTGACGGCTCGGCGCGCTGGGACGTCCCGACGCCGGTCGCCGGCGCCTTCCCCGTCCGCGCCGAGTACCTCGGCGCCGACGTGTGGGCCCGCAGCCAGCGCGACGGCGTGGTGGAGGTTCGGCAGGGCACCCCCACCGTCACCGTCGAGGGCCGGACGGCGTGGACGTACGGCGAGCCGGCCGAGGCCCTCGCCGCCGTCGCCGGCGTCGCGAACGCCGCCGCCCCGCTCGGCAGCCTCGAGTACCGGATCGACGGCCAGTGGACCGGCTACGTCGGCACCGACCCGTGGTCCTCCGTGCCGACCGGGACGGGCCGGATCGACCTGTCCCACCTGACCCCCGGGCGCCATGAGGTGACCGTCGGCTTCATCGGCGACGCCAACTACGTGGCGGCGGACAGCGACCCGCTGGTCGTCGAGGTCGCCAAGGCGACGCCGTCGGTCGAGCTCGGCACGCTCGATGGCCGCACCACCTGGGCGCTCGGCGAGCCGGCCGCGCTGCACACCATGGCCTTCGGCGTCACGCCCACCGCCGTGCCGCCGACCGGCGCGGTCCTGCTCACGGTCGACGACGGCGAGCAGCTCACCGGGACCGACCTCGCCGACCTGCAGCCGGGCACCCACACGATCACCGCCCGCTACCCCGGCGACGCCGTCTACACGCCCGCCGAGCGGCAGCTGACCGTCACCGTGACCCCGGCCGTCACCGACACGGTCGTCGAGGGCAACCCCTGGATCGTCGCCGGCGACGCCGCGACGCTGCGCGCGCGGGTCACCCCGCGCGTCGGCCAGGGCGTGCCCACGGGCTCCGTGACGTTCACGGTCGACGGCGTCACGGGCGCGCCCGTGCCCCTCGAGGACGGGTCCGCGGCGCTCGACGTCAGCGGCCTGCTCCCCGGGCAGCACGACGTCGACGCGACCTACTCCGGCAGCGACCGGTACGCCGGGTCGGCCTGGGAGCGCTACGGCGTCTCCGTGTCCGCGGTCGAGACCCGCACGTCCGTGCAGATCAAGCCGACCTGGGTCACGGGCCTGGGCTCGGCCTCCACCGCGACCGTCACGGTCACGCGCGCCGACTCCGACGCACCGGTCACGACCGGCAAGGTCGAGGTCATCGTCGACGCGCCGTCCGGCAGCCCGTTCTTCGCCAGCCGCACCGTGACCACGAGCGCCGTCGGCACCGACGGCACCCTCTCCGTCCAGCTCCCGACGCACCGCGTCGGCGACGTCACGGTCACCGCCGAGTACCTCGGCTCGCCCATCCACGCGGCGAGCCTCGGCTCCGCCGGCAGCTACGTCGCCCCCGGCGACGCCGGCCTGAAGCTCAGCGGCGAGACGTCCTGGACGTACGGCGCCCCCGGCACCCTCTCCGCCACGGCGGACGGCGTCGCAGGCGCCGACCGGCCGACCGGCACCGTGAGCCTCGTGATCGACGGCCTCGGGCAGGGTCCCGTGGTCGAGCTGGGCACCGACGGCGCCACCACGACGCTCGGCAACCTCGCGCCCGGGACGTACACGGTCACCGCCTTCTACAGCGGCGACGCGACGTACTCCTCGGTCGCGACCGACCCGTTCCAGGTCACCGTCCACCGCGCCCCCGCCGCGGTCTCCACCGCGCTCGACGGCCCCGCCACCTGGGCCTACGGCCGCCCGTCCACCGTCTCCGCGACGGTGACCGGCGTGGACGCCCCGGACGCCGCCCGCCCCGGGCCGGCCGTCCTGTCCGCGGACGGCGGCGCCGTCGTCGGCCCCGACGGGTCGATGGACTGGGCGCCGGGCATCTACATCGTCACGGCCACCTACCCGGGTGACCCGTACTACCTGCCTGGCACCGCCACCCGCACCGTCGAGGTGACGCGGTCCGCGACCTCGCTCGCGCTCGACGTCCCCGCGTCGTGGACGTGGGGCCAGCCCGCGGCGGTCACCGCCACGGTGACGCGCGCCTCCGGCGCCGCCGCACCCACCGGCACCGCGACCTTCGTGGTCGACGGCGTCGTCCGCGAGCCGGTCGTCGTGTCCGCCGACGGCGTCGCGACGCTGGACCTCGGCGAGCTCCTGCCCGGTGACCACGCGGTCACCGCGACGTACTCGGGCGACGCCCGGTACGCCGGCTCCGCGGCCGGGGACCACCCGGTCGCCGTCGACGCCGTCGCGACGACGTCGACCATCGACGTCGCCGCGGGCCTCGCCCTCGGAGCGTCCGCGGACGCGACCGTCACGGTCGTCCGCGCCGACAACGGCGCCCCCGTCACCGAGGGCACGGTCGAGGTGTCGATCGGCTCGTCGACCTCCACGCTCGGGGTGCGCCCCGACGGCACCGTCTCCGTGCCCGTGCCGACCGGCACGGCCCGCGAGATCGCCGTCTCCGCGCGGTACCTCGGCTCGCCCCGCTTCGCCGGGTCCGAGGCGTACGGGACGACCCGGGTCGCGACCGGCTCCGCCGGTGTGACGGTCGACGGCCCGACCACCTGGACCTACGGCTCGCCGGCGGCGTTCGTCGCCGCCACGCCCGGGGTCGAGGGTGCGGACGCCCCGACCGGCGGCGTGCGGATCCTCGTCGAGGGCGCGGACCACGCAGTCGCGCCGTTCGACGCGGTCGCCGGCCAGCCCGTCGACCTGTCGCTGCTCGCCCCCGGCGAGTACGCGGTCACCGCGTCGTACGCGGGCGACGGGTCCTACTTGCCGGGCGCGAGCGCCCCGGTGCTCGTGACGGTCGCGAAGGCGCCGGTCCAGCTCGACCTCGCCGTCGCGGACGCCGCGCCGTCGTACGGCAGCGCGACGGCCGTGACCGCGCGGGTGCTCGGGGTCCCGCACCCCGGCGCCGCGACGCCGGGTGCCGCCACGGTCACCACCGACGGGGGCACCGTCACCGACGGCGTCATCCGCGGATGGGCCCCGGGGACGCACACCGTCACCGCGACCTTCCCGGGCGACGCGTACTACCTGCCCGCGGAGCGGAGCCTCACGGTCGCCGTGACCGCCGCCGCCACGGCGCTCACGGTCCGCGACGCGGCCACGACAGTGGGCACGCCCGCCGCGCTCGAGGTCGACCTGGCCGGGGGCACCGCCCCCGCGCCCGCGGCGGCCGACGTCACGGTCTGGGCCGGCGACACGCAGGTCGGCCTCGGCCGGCTCGACGCGGGTCACGGCACCGTCCAGCTCGACCGCGCGCTGGCGGCCGGGGAGCACACGCTCACCGTCCGGTACGCGGGCGACGGGCGGTACGCGCCCAGCGAGACGACTCTCCGGCTCACCGTCGCGGGCATCCCGGCGCACCCCGAGGTCGTCACCGGCGGCCCCGTCGCGGTCGGCGTCTCCGACGCGTCGCTGAACCCGTCGAGCTCGGTCACCATCACGGCCGAGGGCTTCCAGCCCGGCGAGACGGTCGTCTTCGTCCTGCACTCGGACCCGGTCATCCTGGGCACCGCGGTCGCCGGCGAGGACGGCCGGGCGGTCCTCACCGTCGCCTCGCTGCCCGCGGGCACGGCACTGGGTGACCATCTGGTGCAGGCCATCGGCGGCACCTCGCAGCGCGTGGCCGAGATCCCGGTCACCGTGGGCGTCCCGACCGATGTCCCGGGCCCCGTGGCCCCGCCGACCACGGCAGACCCCGCGCCGGAGCCCTCGGCGCCGGTCACCGAGCCGGTCGCCTCGGCCGCGGCTCCCCGGGCGACGTCGTCCGCGCTGGTCCCGGGCACCCGCCTGGCCAGCACGGGCTCGACGGCCGGACCCCTGGTCGGCCTCAGCGCGCTGCTGGTGCTGACGGGTGCGGCGGCCCTCGTGCTGTCGCGCCGCCGGGCGGACGGTCGCGCCTGACGATCGACCCGTACCGACCACGGGAGCGACGCCGGACACCCGTCCGGCGTCGCTCCCGTGCGTCTGCCCCGCGGTCCGGGGGCTATGCCAGGGGACCGACCCGAGCGGGGTCGGCGGGCATCGGGTACCGAGTTCTGCGTCCGTGCGTACGTCCCTGAACCCCCGGACGCCACTCAGGCCGTTTCATCCTGGCCGTGATACCAGATCGAATGGGTCGCTCCTGAGCAGGCACACGCAGAACGCGAGCGGCTCGGCATCCGCCCCGAGGACTCTTGAGCCAAGGCCGAGCGCTCTCGATTTCCTCGGCAGGCGGTCCGGTCGGCGGCAGATCCGGGCGAGCGCAGCCGCTCTCACCGCGGCATGTCCGGACGCTTGGTGATTCCGTCCAGTCCCCGTGAGGGCAAGCGTCGGGCGGCGTGGGGGAGGATGCTGCGCATGGCTGACTTGCTGGCACCAACGACCCTGTCAATCTCACGCTGGAAGAGCCCATTGCAATCGAGGTAACGGCCATCGTTGCCTGTTCAGGGAGGTCGTTCCGGCGTTCGCTCCGCCAACAGGCGCTACCGCCCCGAAGTGCGTCCGCACGACGTCGCCCTGCCGTTCTGAGCCGCCGGCCCATCACGACCCATGCGCCGCACTACTCCTTGCTAGAAGCTGCCTGAGCAGGTCAACCGTGGCGAGATACCACCAAAAGACCCAGTCGAGGTAGGCGTCGGCGTAGTTCGGCTGCTGGTCAGCCCGCTGATGTCTGATGGCGAACTTGTTGGCGATCTGGAACAGCGCCCCCTCATCGCCCTGCAGCATCTCTTCCTTCAGCAGGTCGCGGTGTTCCTCGAGGATGCCAGCCAGCGCAACGACGGCCGTCCGCTTCTCGACACGGGTCGCCCCGCGTCGACGGAACTGCTCAATCGCGTGCGAGAGCGCGTCCGGAGAGGGCGCCTCCGCATCATGAACCAGGCTCTCCACGAGCTCATCTCGGGGATCGCCCGTCGTCTCCTTTAACACGCCGCTCGAGTCTAAACGCAACAGCGAGTTCGACCGCTCGAGCAACCCGTTCATCCGCCACCGGAAGACTCCCTGCCCAGCGCGACGGTCGAAGTCGTCGTAATGCCATTCGCCACCGTATGAGTGGTACGACCGCTTCCGAGGGCGCGCCACGAAGTGATGTGCCGCTTCAATCACTGTGTAGGCGTGGTCCAGGTGCTCGCCCAGGCCGTACGCGTCGAGCTCCGGGGGCCACTGCTCGTTCGAAGCCATCAGGTCGGAAAGTGCCTCTCGGCCACGTCCAGCATGGTCGTTCTCCGTGTCCACGCAGTCTTCGCCAAACGCGAGGTCGAAGTAGCCCGCTTGGTCGAGCTCAGTGATCAGCTTGCTCGTCGCCTCGACAAGTGCTGTATCGGTGAGGTTGGGCCTCTCGCGGGTCGTCACGCCGGCCACACGGTCCCGGTACAGGAGCGGACGCGCATACACCGGCACTCGCAACGGATCGGCGGCGATCTGCGCCGTCAGGGCGTCGACCGTCCCGTCGGCCAGCGCCGTGTTGAGCCACTGAACACCCGTATCGGCGTAGAAGGCCTCCTCGAACAGCAGCCGAACACTGTCCTCGTTGGTGACCCCGCGAACCAGCGACGGGCCAGGTCCGAGGGGGTTGAAGGAACCAGGTACAGGGCGCGCTGACGTGATGTCCCGCAACTCGCTGGCGAACAGATCCCTCGGCCACACGAGCTGCAAGTCCTCAATACGCACTCCCATGCGGGCACAGTAGATCGTCGACGCGACGTCGCGGCTGTCGCCTGTCGTGTCACTCGCAGGGAGTCGACTCCGCCTGCGGGGCTGCTGCTCTCGATGCCTTGGAAACCCCGCCTCCGGTGGGAGAACTCGAAGCCGTACTTCGCCGGCTCCGGCGGAGAGCAGCCGGATGGCGCGCTCACGCTCGAGCGCCGAGCGGACGGCGGCATGAGCGGACGTCGGTACCGCGTCAGACGCGCGGCGTGATCGTTCGTCTCCCAGCGGTGGCGGCTAGGACGTCGACCCATCGATCGCGCGCGAGTTGCCTGAGCTACCGCTGCTGCCAAGGTCCAGCTACGTAGACGGTTCTGGCCCAGACCTCACCGGGCTGCGCCGTGGGCAGCGGCTGACCGATTGCGTCGGGGTGACCGGCCCTCATCACCTTGAGCTCGCGGGAGCGCACTGCGCTGGAGCCGCGCTGGCGCAACAAGACTGTCGCTTCCATTCGCGACGGTGCGCACGTCAGCACCTCGACGGCGCAGGCATGCTCGAGCGCGTCGACACGGTCGTCGTTGGTGACGTCGACGTGGAACAAGCTTATGAAGTGACGATACGACGACGTCCGTCCCAGGCCCTGTTGCCCAACAGGGTCGAGGTGGCGGACTAGAGGTCCCGTTCGGCTGCATAACCGAACGTCGGCGGGCGCACCGGACAGCGCATGACCGTGCGACTGCGCTTCGACTTCAGCCGGAGTAGAGGGGGCCCCGCCCTGGTCTGACGCACCACCGCTCGTCCGGTCCGCGCCGTGGGTCGGGTTCCCAGCGCCTCGTGCTGAGCCGTCAGGGTCCTTGGACGTCGAAGCCGGTTGCGCGGATCGGCCTGGCCGGAACGCCGGCGACGATCGTGTTGGCCGGCACGTCTTTGGTGACGACCGCGCCGGCGCCGACAATCGCACCGTGGCCGATCGTCACACCGGGGACGACCGTCACTGCGGCGCCGAGCCAGACTTGGCGGCCGATCACGATGGGTGCGGGGACGATGTCGGCGCGGCGGGCGGGGTCGACCGCGTGGTTCAAGGTGACCAGGGTGCTGCCGTGCCCGATGAGCGTCCCGTCCCCGATGGTGATGCCGCCGGTGTCTTGGAAGCGACAGCCCATGTTGATAAAGACGTCCTTCCCGAACGTAAGGCTCTTGCCGAACTCGCAGTAGAACGGTGGGAAGACCGTCACAGAGTCGTCCACCGTCCGTCCGGTCAGTTGCGACAGCAGGACGCGCGTCTCCTCGGGGGAGCGGTACCTGGTGTTCAGCTCCGCGGCGATGCGAAGCGCGTCTTGGGCTGCGTGGTGCATGAAGGCGTGCTGCTCGGAGCCGCCCTCGATGACGGCCCCACGCCGCACGTGGTCGAGAAAGTCGTGCAGGTCCATCACCGCTCCTGTCGCTCGGGGTCAACTGAGGGAGCAGCACAGCCGGCCACCATGTGCCGTCCGGCGTGCCCCGGGTCGGCTGCCCAAGAGGCGAGCAGCCGCAGCCGTTCGGCCGACCCGGAGCCAGGCTCGGCGGTGTAGACCATGAGCACCTGGCCGGGCTCCGCGGTGATGGCGAGCTCTTCGTACGCCAGGGTCAGCTCGCCGGCGACCGGGTGGTGGAACCGCTTGGTGCCGGCGCCGTGCGTTCGCACGTCGTGGGCGCCCCAGAGCCGGCGGAACGTCTCGCTGTGCGTGGACAGCTCTCCGACGAGGTCCTGCAGGCCCTTGTCGTGCGGGTCGCGTCCGGCCTCGGTCCGCATGATCGCCACGCACATCTCGGCGAACAGGTCCCAGTCGGGGTAGAAGTCGCGTGAGGCCGGATCTAAGAACTGGAACCGCGCGAGGTTCGGTGTACGGCCGCCGTTCCCGATGACGGGGGAGTAGAACGCGCGGCCGAGCGCGTTGGTCGCCAGGACGTCCTGGTGTTGGTCGCGGACGAACGCGACACCGTCGGTGATGGCGGACAGCGCCCACTGCAGGCTGGGCCGGGGTGAGGGGGAGCGCGTGGCGCGTCGGCGCAGCCTGCCCGACGGGGGGATGCCGTCTGCGGTGCGGGCCAGGTCGAGCAGGTGCGCGCGTTCGGTGTCGTCGAGCTGCAGGGCGCGCGCCACAGAGTCCAGGACGGACGCCGAGGCCCCCCCGATCGCGCCGCGCTCGAGCTTGGCGTAGTACTCCACGCTGACTCCGGCCAATGCCGCGACCTCGCTGCGGCGCAGGCCCGGCACCCGGCGGTTGGCCGCGCCGACGACGCCGGCGGCGTCCGGGGTCACCTTCGCGCGCCGCGACATCAGGAACTCGCGCACGTCCGCTCGGTTGTCCATGGTCTCGACCGTAGGCCGGACGACGTCCACGAGGGAGTCCACGCCGTGGGGTGCACTGCGGGTACACCCCACGACAGGCACTCCCACCCCGGCGGGCGCAGGGGGAGGGTGGAGGCACCGACCAGAAGGAGAACCCTCATGCGTGGCGTGATCATGTACGGCCCCGGCGATGTCCGCGTCGAGGAGCGCGACGACCCCACGATCGTCGACCCGACCGACGCGGTCATCCGTTTGGCCGCGACCTGCATCTGCGGGTCGGACCTGTGGCCGTACCGCGGCGCCGACCAGGTGGACCACGCGAAGATGGGCCACGAGTACGTCGGCGTCGTCGAGGAGGTCGGCGCCCAGGTCACCACGATCAAGCCCGGTGACTTCGTTGTGGGGTCGTTCGTCATCTCCGACGGCACCTGCGAGATCTGCCGCTCTGGTTACCCGTCCAGCTGCGTGCACCGCATCTTCGTCGACGGCGCGATCGGTACCCAAGCCGACAAGGCCCGGATCCCCTACGCCGACGGCACCCTCGTCGCCACCCCAGGTCAGCCCGGCCCCGACCTCATCCCGCACCTGCTGGCGGCCTCCGACGTCCTGGGCACCGGCTGGTTCGCCGCCGTCGCCGCACAAGCCGGCCCAGGCAAGACGGTCGCGGTCGTCGGGGACGGCGCGGTGGGCCTCATGGGTATCCTCGCCGCGAAGCAGCTCGGCGCCGAGCGCATCGTCGCGATGTCACGCCACTCCGGCCGCCAGGACCTCGCGCGGCACTTCGGAGCCACCGACATCATCGAAGAGCGCGGCGACGCGGGCATCGCGCGGATCAAGGAACTCACCGACGGGTTCGGCGCTCACTCGGTGATCGAGGCCGTCGGCACCCAGGAGTCGATGGTCCAGGCCATCGGTTCTACCCGACCAGGCGGCAACGTCGGCTTCGTCGGCGTCACGCACGACGTGCAGCTGCCCGGCCAGCTGCTGTTCCTCTCCCAGGTTCAGATCCTCGGCGGGCCCGCCCCCGTCCGCCGCTTCCTGCCCGAGCTCATCCAGCTCATCTGGGACCGCCAGATCGAGCCCGGGAAGGTTCTCGACCTCACTCTGCCCCTGGAGCAGGCCGCCGACGGCTATAAGGCCATGGATGAGCGACGCGCCACCAAGGTGCTGCTCACTGTCTGAACCGGCCAAGAAACGCGACGAAGGAGAGACCCATGAAGCTCACGCAAAGTGGCGGCCGGACCGCTGCCGGGCCAGCCGACTGGTTCACAGGCACGGTGTTGATCGACGGCATCCGCGACCCTGACGACCAGTCGGTGATCGGCTGCGCCCACGTGCGGTTCACCCCGGGGGCGCGAACCGCCTGGCACACCCACCCCTACGGACAGACCCTCTACGTCACCGACGGCATCGGCCTGGTCGCCAAGCGCGGAGGAGAGGTGCGGGAGATCCGCCCCGGCGATGTCGTCTACATCGAGCCCGGCGAAGAGCACTGGCACGGGGCCACCGCAGACCGGTTCATGGCCCATGTCGCGCTCCAGGAGGCAGACGACCACGGTCAGATGGTGACATGGCTCGGCCACGTCACGGACGACGAGTACCGCGGCAGCTGACCGGCCGACATCGAGCTGACGCCCACGCAGATCCGCGCTCACCAGCAGGGTGGCCGCCAGGCCCGGCGGCGTGCCGGGCTGGCACGAGTCGCGCGCTCATCGGCAGGAGCGCGCCGCAGGCGGCTCCGGGGCGCGCACGGACGGCGGCATGTGCGGACGCCGGCGTCCACCGCGCCGTGGCATGAGCGCCCGTTGCGTCGCGGCCGTTCGCCGGACGAAGGTGCCAACTCTCGGTGGCAGCAGGCGAAGGTTGTGCGCCGGAGAAGACCTAGGGAGGCCCGGCGGGGCCCGGGGGCCCATAGGAACGGCCTCCGGGCCGCGGTCGCGCGTGTGGGTTAGGCAGCACAAAGGTCGGTTGTCACGGCCAACGGGCGGGAGGCCGCTATGTCGGCGGCGAGGGCCTAGAGGCGGGACCCGCCGCACCCCCGGACCGCAGAAACTCGGGGAACTTGCGCGTGAGGTCGTAGACCACAACCGACAGGAAGCCGGTCGCCACTCCGCTTGCCCACTCGGTGTTGCCGTAATATCGCAGCAGGCCGACGCTGATGGCCACCAGTGCCGCGAGGGACACCAGTTCCACGCTGGCACGTAATCGCTCCTCGCGGGTGCGCGCGCTCGCATACGTGCCCCACACACCGCCGGCCAGCAAGAATCCCGCCGCAGCCACGAACCACCACATGCTGGCCTCCACTCGTTCTAGAAGTTCCACGGGATGTCGGGCGCGCCCCAGTCCGTCAGTTCGCTGAACGCTCGCCACCGGTCATCGTCCGCATATCCGATGGCAACCGGTATCACGCGGATACGCGCGCCGGAGGCGCCAGTCCGTGGGACGTCGAACACCAGTGAGCCGTAGCCTTTGCGCTCGTCATAGAAGCGGCTGCCGGGCGCAATAGAAGCCTCGGGCAACTCGGTCGCGAAGCTCATGGTCGACTCGTCCGGAGCGACGACGACGACGTCACGAGGGTTCGCCGGGAACGCATACAGCCCGTACGGCGTGCCGTTGACGGTCACCGTCTGCATCGAGTCCAGCACGACCGCCTGGGTCGCCTCAGCGACGACAAGTTCGCGGCCGGACCAGAGCTCGCCGACGATACCTCCGTCGTCCGATTGCGCCGGGATCTCGTACTCAAGAGTCGCACCGCCTGCCACTAGGCCCATGAGATAGAAGCGTTCGGGGTCGAGGTCGGCCGGCGCCGTCGCACCGGAGGCGTCCAGTCCAAGCTTGATCTTGAAGAAGCTCCGGTCGTCGGCCACGGTGCTCTGGCACGAACAGAAGGCAACGACGTCGAGCGACACGGGCCTTTCGGAGATCCAGGACCTGAAGTTGAGCTCGCGGGTCGCCGAAGACTCCAGGTTGGTGACAGATCTGACGGACGTCACGGAGAGGTCGCCGTCAGCGGCCACCAGGAGAGCTCCGTCCGACGCAATCTCCAGCACACCAGGGTCGGGGATGTGGTAATCGCCCGCCTTCTCGACGGAGGGAGCGCGGCTCGGGACGATGTGGTCCACCGCCCCCATCGGATCCATCCGGTGGACGCCGTCCACGGTCGTCCAGTAAAGGTTTCCAAGTTCGTCGTACTCCAAGTCCCGGATCGACTCGTCCTCCGGCAGCACCTCATACAGCACGCTGGTCGTCTGCCCGTCGACCGCGACGATCCGGCGGCCCGACTGGTCGAGCAGCGCGAGTTCCCCTGCGTGCGAGGCCGCGATCTTGAGCACACCGTCGAGGGCCACGGGGCGGCCGGATGAAATAATGCGGGCGCCCGCCGCGTCGGCCAGACCGATGGCGTCCGGAAGAACGCTCGGCTCGAAGTTGGAGCCGGACACGACGCCGCCGGAGGTCACCGGACGTACGGCCGAAAGCGTGGACTTGCCGAGCGGCCCCGACATGAACAGCGTCGAATCGCTGCCTTCCGCGAAGTCCTCGATCGGTCCGAGAGTCGCCGAGGCGTCGTCCGGCAGGGTTGCCTTGGTGACGCTGAGAGAGCCTTCTGCTCCTGGACCGAGAGGCAACGTCACGCCTGCCTGGTACAGGCCGGTCGAGGACCCGAGCCAGAGCGCACGACCTGGATCTGCCGCAGAGACGCTGACAGCACGGGAAAAATCGCCCTGGTCGGGTTGGACATTGAGCGCCTCCATCGAGGTGATCGCTCCCACTTCTTGATTCATGGGCAGGCGCCGCGCCGACCGATTCTGCGGATCGACGTACCACACCTCGCTTTCGCCCTGGTCGCTTCCGAGCGCGAGGTAAGTCAGCCCGTCGGTGCTGCTGGCGATTGCCTGGACTTTGGATCCCGTTGGAGGAGGTCCGTCCACGGACTCACGGAAGAGGCGCGGGTCAATGTTGGTCGTGAGGCTGCCCGGATTCGCCGGGACAGGGAGCGGGTCGCTGGGTGTCGTCGGCTGCGCAAGCCCGGTCGCGGCAGCGGCGAGTGACGCTGCCACAAAGCCTGTGAAGATGCCGATGGGCGCAAGCCGCCGCCAGCGGGTCCGAGCGACGGGAGGCGGTGCGGGACGCGGGGCGCTCGGCCGGGGTCGACGCGCTTCGTCGGCCAACCTCGGGGACGGTGGAAGGTCGCGCCGCTTCTGCGGTCGGGCTTTGCGCTTCTTTCGAGCCATCGCGTGAACGTCCTGAGAGGCTGGGACGGACCGCAGTGGTTGCTCCCGAGTGCCACTTGTCCGCAGGCTTGCCGGATCTGGTGCTCGAAGCGACCAACGCGGGGGTGAAACGGGCCGGTTGTGAGTGTAGGAGTTCCTGTGGACAGGTCGGGGGTGATTCCTAGGGAAGCGGTTCTTCGCGCACGAGTTCACTGAGCGAGTGCAGCCAGTGCAGCCAGTGCGGACGAGGCCCCGGCGCGACGTCCCCGATGAGGCACGCCAGACGTGGCGGGGTGGGCGGCTCAGCGACCGTGGTGTCGTCCAGCATGTTGCCCTCTTGTGTGTGCCAAAACGTTGGCGGGCTCAAGGGTCAACACATCACCACGATGATCACGACCCGTGGAGGTGCCCGTGCCCCGACCCCAGCTGTCCCACGAGCAGCAGGACCGCGCCTGGGAAAAGTGGCGCACCGAGCAATCAGTGCGCTCTGTCGCTCACGACCTCGGCGTCCCCGTCCAGTAGGCCCGTCGGCACTTCGCCGTGACCGGTGGTGTCGGCACCCCGCCCAGCGAGTCGCTCGGCCCGGCACTGTCGCTGGTCGAGCGGGAGGAGGTCTCCCGCGGCCTTGCGGCCCGGTGACAGCCTGCGCGCCATCGTGTCCGCTCTCGGTCGCCCGCCACGCCGGCTGCCGCCCGACAGGTCCCCATCACGACGGGTTGACACCGCGCGCAACAGAAGGGAGCCATGGGCGGATGTCGGCGGGCACCGGGGCAGGGCTGCCTGCCCCCCTGGCCGAGCCGGAACCGGCGGCGGATCGTTGACGGCATGCGACGAGACGAGAGCCGAGCAGTCGACGCGTTCTGCCAGCGCCTGGCCGATGGGCGATCGCACCCCTTGGCCGGAGAAGCGGCATCATGCTTCGCATGGATGAGCAGTTGCAGGGTGTCCTGCTCGGCGGTCGTGGCGCTGATCGGAGTGGCGGCCGAGTGGCTCAGGGACCGGCGCCGCCTCAGCCACGAACGTCTGCTCGCGGCCGAGCAGCGTGAGCACGAGATGAGCGAGAAGCGGTACGACGACGTAAGAGCGGTGTACCTGCGCTTCGCCACGGAGATGCGCAAGGTTGTAGACCGAGCGGAGGGGTTCCAAATGGACCTTGGATACACCTACGGCTCGGGACCCGGCGATCCGGAGCCGTGGGACGTCCACCAGCCCGGTCCCGAGCAGGCATTGGCGGAGCTGCAGCTGTTGGCCGGCGCCGAACTCTACGAGGCGGCAGGCACCTGGCTGAAGCGGTATTACGAGCACTGGTGGCATGCCGCCACACCCGAGGAGCAACGAAAGGTAGAGGTCCGTGGGGCCGAAGAACAGTATGTCGTGGCAGGCAGGCGCGCACTCGGGCTGACCGGGTGAGCCGTGCGATCCATGATCACCTTGGCGCAGAATCACGCGCTCGTCGACACCGTGCTCGAGGTGGCCGGCGGGCGCCCTGTAGTCGTCGATAGGAGACGGCAACCTATTGTCCGGTGTATGGTGCGTGAATGCTGGACCTACCCTCTAACGCGCCCGGATGGCTTGGCTGGGTGCTCTTTGGCCTGCTTCTTGTAGTCTCCGTCTTGCGGGAGATTCAAAACGCTCGAGCGGGTTCAGTGCAGCGGGAGAAAGTCAAGGCGGAGACTCAGAAGATTCGACTCGACATGCTGGGTGCGTCTGCTGACGGCTACATCAAGCAAATTGAGGTCATCAAAGACGTCATGACGGCCGATCCTCTTGCTGTGCCATCGCGCCGAGACCTGAGAGCGCTCGAGAATCGGGGGCGTCGGCGACCTGGTTTGAAGCACAATGCCGCCCAGATCGCTCACCTCGGAGCAAGGATCGAGGCACGAGAGGGTTTGCCGGATCTGCTCGATCGGCTGGGGAAGGTGCGAAACCAGCAGGCACAGTTGGAGCGAGACCTGGGTGTCGGAGTCACCGTAGCAGAACGCGACATTGCCAGCATCAAGGACGACATGGACGCGGTCGGTGAGGATCTGCGCCAGCTGATCCGCCTTCTTTCGGAATCGCCTCGCATACTGGTTCGTCGCTCCGATGAGCCCCTTCCTGCTGGGCGCGAAGGTGACCTCATCACCATGGTGGAGCCCGAGGACTACGAGGACTCATAGGATTGCTCGACGCGAGCGGCCATTGGGCTGTGGCGTTCAACAGTCGACTGCTCTCTGTCGCCGACCTGCGGGCGACGCCTGAGCCACCCGCACATCGGCAGACGCGCGCTCGAGCTCAGGCTCCTGAGGCAGGCGGGTGGCGAGGACGTCGTCGGTCGATGCCGGCGTCGGGCGTGGTGGTTGCGTAGGGGTCGGTGCCCGGTGTTGCCCGCAGTCCCGCGTCCTGTCAGCCTGCGGCCGCTACCGGCCCTTGCTGGTCGTGAGGGTGCTGGGCGGACCGCTCTTGGAAGGCGAGGACCGCCGGGTCGAGGACGTGCCCGTCGCTGATCGGGATCGCCCGCCGAATCGTGGCGTTGGCCTCCCACGACGCGGGTCCTCCCATCACGGTCCGCAGGAACGGCAGCAGTGCCTCGCTGATCTCCCAGCTCGCGGAGTCCCACAGCAGGGACGGGCTGTGGTCGACGGCGTAGTAGCCGGATGTGGTCGCCGACCTCACGCATCGGCTCCGCGAATGACGTGGGCCGGGCCCACTCGAACCCCATGCCCTCGTCGCAGGAGACGTCCACCACGAGGCTGCCCGGGCTGAACGCCGCCAGGTCCTGCGTGCGCAGGTACATGTGCGGTGCCTGCGGGTCCTGCAGGGTGCAGTTGACCACGACGTCGTCACGGGCGAGGAAGGGCGCGAGCGGCACCCGGGCGCGGTCGGCGACGACGTGGCTGCCGGACCCCTCCTCCAGGACCAGCCGTCCGCGCAGATCGGCGTCGACCCGTTCGAGGTGGCGCGGGTGCAGGGCGACCCGGCGCTCGTCGGGCTTGTGCGAGGTCCCCAGGACCCCAGCGTGAGCAGCTCGGTCACCGAGGTCCCTCCGTCCGGGTCGACGCCGGGACCGGTGCCCGGGCCGGGCGACGTGCTCGGCTCACTGCTGACCCCTCGGGGCCGGCCCCGCGTGCGCGTCGGTGCGCTCGGGTGCTGCTCGGGTGCTGCTCGACCAACCTAGCGCCGCCTGCGGCGATCGCCGCAGGCGCCGCACGCGCCGAGCGCCGCAGGCGGACGGCGCCCCGCACCGTCGACCCGCGATATTCGACCCGCGCGCCAGGGTCCGGACGGCCCGAACAGGGCTACCGTCGAGATGACGGCACGTGCCCACAGTGCAGCTCTCTGCACTCGCGCGACGCCAGCAGTGCGTGCGAATCGAGTCATCGTGGCCGCGAGCCGGACCCCCACCGACGTCCGCCCCTCCCCGCCCAGCGGCCCCGAGCGTGGGTCCGGCGCCGCTCCGGGGCCGAGGGGACACATCGGCCGGGTCGTGACCGGATCGCTGGCCGCGGGACTCCTCGCGGCCGCGCTGCTCGCCGCGGCACCGTTCGTCCCGGCACGGGAGAGTGCCGTCACCGGCGCGATCCTGTGCGGCTTCGCCGTGGGGTGGGCCCTGCTGGCCGTGCTGTCGGTGCGGTCCACCGATCAGCCCCAGCGGTGGGCCGGCGTCCCGGCGCTGGTCATGGGCGTGGGCGGGCTCGTCCTGCTGGGGTTCGGGCGGCCGGCCCGGGACGTGCTCGACTGGGTCTGGCCGCCGGTCGTGCTGGTGCTGGCGACCTGGATGCTCGCCGTGGCGCACCGACGGCTGCGCAGCCCCAGCAGGCGGTGGGTTCTCTACCCGGTGATCGCCGCGCTGGCGCTGGCCGGGCTGGGCGGCGGCTACCAGACCGTGGCCGTCGCATCGGACGCCCGGGAGTTCCCGATGCCTGGGCAGCTGGTCGACGTCGGCGGGCACCGCCTGCACCTGAGCTGCACCGGCACTGGCAGCCCCACCGTGGTCCTGCAGCCGGGCCTCGGTGAGATGTCGTCCACCATGGGATGGATCGCGCCGGCGGTGGCCCGGCAGACCCGTGTGTGCGTCTACGACCGGGCCGGTCGCGGGTGGAGCGAGCCGTCCGACACCGCCGAGGACGCCACCCAGATCGCGACCGAGCTGCACACGCTGCTGGGACGGGCGGGCGTCCAGGCGCCCTACGTGCTGGCCGGCCACTCCTTCGGTGGCCGCTACGTGCTCACCTACGCCGCCCGCTACCCGGACGATGTCGCCGGGATGGTGCTGATCGACACCACGCCACCGGCATCGCAACCGGGTCCGGCGGTCGCGGCGCCGGGCGGGCGCGGCTCCGACGACGCGGTGGCGCGCGTGTCGGCGCTGGCCGCGGCCGCCGCCCGACTCGGCGTGGCCCGGCTGTACAGCCAGCTCGTGCCCGGCACGCTGCCTGCGCGGCCGGCGGGCGAGGTGCGCGCCAGCACCTCGACGGCCGACAACTTCGCCAGCTTCGTCGACGAGTTCGCCCAGGGCAACGCCTCCGCGCAGGAGGCCGCGGGCTTCACCGACTTCGCCGACAAGCCCCTGGTCGTGCTGACCGCGGGCGCCGGCGGCGACCCCGCCGACGCCGCGGCGCACGTGCGCCTGGCCTCCATGTCGACCGACGGCGTGCACCGCGTCATCGACGGCGCCACCCACCAGTCGCTCATCGCCGACCACGACGACTCGGCCGCCACCGCCCGAGCCGTCCTCGACGTCGTCGCGTCGCTACGCACCGGCAGCCGGCTCACCGACTGAGTCGACGTCCCCGTCCGGATCGGTGGCGGGCACGTCGCACGCCGCGCACCTGCGGCTCACCAGACCGTTCGCCCCGTCCGGGAACGGTGACAGGGACCGACCCGTCCCGGGGCCGGTCCGACCGGGCAGTGAGGAGCACCCCATGAACGAGAACGGAACGTCCTATCCCGTGCGCGTCGACGCATCGCTCGACCCGTCCCTGTCCCGCGGGCTGTGGCTGGTCAAGTGGCTGCTGCTCATCCCGCACTACGTCGTGCTCGCGTTCCTGTGGGTCGCGTTCCTCGTCGTGAGCGTCATCGCGTTCTTCGCGATCCTGTTCACCGGGCGCTACCCACGGCCGCTCTTCGAGTTCAACCTCGGCGTGCTGCGGTGGGGCTGGCGGGTGGACTACTACGGCTACCGGGCGCTGGCCACCGACCGGTACCCCCCGTTCACCCTGCGCGACGTCGAGGACTACCCCGCGCACGTCGTCGTGCCCTACCCGGAGCGGCTGTCCCGTGGCCTGGTCCTGCTGAAGTGGTGGCTGCTCGCCCTCCCGCACTACCTCATCCTGTCGGTCCTCATCGGGGGAGGGGCCTGGCTCGGGACGCGGGACTGGTCCGACGCCGCCGGGTCCGACGCCGGCCGGACGGCCGTCAGCCTGATCGGGCTGCTCGTCCTGATCGTCGGGGTCGCCCTGCTGTTCACCGGCCGCTACCTGGCCTCGCTGTACCCGTTCATCGTCGGGGTGAACCGGTGGGCGCTGCGCGTGGTGGCCTACGCGGCGCTGATGACGGACGCCTACCCGCCCTTCCGGCTCGACCAGGGCGGCACCGACCCGGGCTGG
This sequence comes from uncultured Cellulomonas sp., assembly GCF_947494015.1. GTDB lineage: Bacteria > Actinomycetota > Actinomycetes > Actinomycetales > Cellulomonadaceae > Pengzhenrongella. The sequence goes on from NZ_CANLTL010000010.1 coordinate 22,037, forward strand.
TCGCCGTCCGACGACGCCACGCCGTCGCCGACGGGAGCGCCGATCGCGGCGCCGGCCGTACCCCCCGTGCCGGCGGTCTGACCGGACCGGACGGCTGGCCCTCCCAGCCCCGTCAGCACCGTCGACCAGGCGTCGCCCGTCGCGGAGGCGTCGACCCACCCGAGGAGATCGCCATGACCATCACCCCCACCACCCTTGCTCGTGCGGCCGCCCTGGCGGCCGTCGTCGCCGGGCTCGCCTACATCACCATCCAGCTCATCCACCCTGCCGACGACGTCGCCTCGCTCGCGACGCAGGCCTGGACGGGCGTGCACCTCCTCAGCTTCGCCGAAGCCGTCCTCGCCCTGGTCGGCGTCACCGGGGTCTACCTCCGCCAGGTCCGACGCCTCGGGGTGCTCGGTCTCGTCGGGTACGTCCTGTTCGCTTTCTTCTTCGTGCTGCAGTCTGCCTTCAACTTCGCCGAAGCCCTCATCGCCCCGCTGATCGCGGTGAGCTCCCGCCAGCTCGCCGTGGACTTCGTCGGCCTCTTCGGGCAGGACCCGGCAATGACCGATCTCGGGCTGCTCGCCGTGGTCCCGCAGCTGGGAGGTGCGCTCTACGTCGTCGGAGCGATCGTGCTCGGCATCGCCATCGTCCGGGCCCGAGTCCTGTCCCGCGGGGCCGGCATCCTGCTGATCGCCGCCGCCGCCGTGACGCCCGTCGCCGGTGCGCTGCTCGCCCACCCGCTCGATCGCATCGCTGCCGTCCCCATGGGGCTGGCGCTCATCTGGCTCGGCGTCTCGCTCTGGTCCCACCCCGGCGGGGACTCGACGGAGCGTCCGTCGAGCCCACGGGAGAACCCTCTCGAGCCGGCCCTGGCGGTGTGAGGGCCCGCGACAGCTCCCCTCTGCTCGGGTCCTGCTCGTCTCCTGCTCGTCTCCGGCGAGAACGCGCTCGCGAGCACGTTCCGGGACGTCGCATCCCTCCGTGCGGCACCGGTCGCCGTCACGCCGCGCCAGCGGGGTCGGCGCCGGCGAGCCCGGCGAGGTGCCGGCGCCAGCCGCCGGTCGTGGTGATGTCCCGGGCATCGTGGAGTGCGAGAGGCTCGCACAGGAACCCGCTCACGGTCGCGCCGTCGGCGAGCCGGACCGGGCCGATCGCCATGGGGTGCGGGAGGGCCGCGACCAGCTCGGCGAAGCCCGCCGGCGGCAGCGCCCACACCTCGACCTCGATGCGGGACCCGCCCTGCTCGACCCGCTCGAGCCCCGGCTTGGCCGGCGTCGTGGACAGCGCGTGCAGCCGGTACTCCGGCGCGGTGGTGGTCGTCCCCACGAACGTGCCACCGCGCCCGGTGAGCTCGCCGTTGAGGGGCTGCCCGCGCAGGTGGGCGCCGACCACGGCCAGCGGGACGGTCGCTGCGCCCGTGCCTCGGACCGGCCGGTCACCGGCGGGCTCGCCCGTGAGCAGCCGCCCCAGGCCGGCCAGCCGCGCGTCCGAGAACGCGGGGCCGCAGAGCTGGACGCCGAACGGCAGCCCGTCGACCTCCCCGGCCGGGACGGCGACGGCGGCCAGGTCGAGCAGGTTGGCGAAGTTCGTGAACCGGCCCAGGTCGCTGTTGACCCGCACGGGGTCGGCCCGCACCGCGGCCAGGGTCGGGTGCTGCGTCGTGGTGGGCAGCAGCACCGCGTCCAGACCGGCGAGCCTACGGGCCGCCGCCAGGCGCAGCTCGTCGAGCGTCTCGAGGTCCGTGAAGTACCGGTGGGCCGGCAGCTCGCCCGCCGCCCGGATGATGCCACCGACGACGGGGTCGACCGCGTCCGGGTGCGTGCTGACGAACGTGCCGACCGCGGCGTACCGCTCGGCCACGAAGGCGCCGTCGTACAGCAGCCGGGCCGCGGCGAGCAGCGGGTCGATGTCGACCGGCACGGTCCGCACGCCCGCCGCCCGCAGGTCGGTGGCCGCGCGCTCGAACGCCGTGGCCCAGCCGGGTGCGAGCGCGCCGAGCGCCGCGGTGTCGGGCACGCCGACCACGCCGGGACCGGTGGTCACCGCGACCGCAGCGCCGGTCCGGGCCAGCGGGTCCGTGCCGTCGGGTCCGGCGAGCACGCCGAGCACCCGTTCGGCGAGCGCGACGGTGTCCGCGAACACCGAGACGCAGTCCAGCGTGCGGCACGCGGGCACGACGCCGGTGACCGGCACCAGGCCGCGGGTCGGCTTGACGCCGACCAGGCCGTGCAGCGCCGCCGGTACCCGCCCGGATCCCGCGGTGTCGGTGCCGAGGGCGAGGTCGGCGATCCCCAGCGCGACCGCGACGGCCGAGCCGCTGCTGGACCCGCCGGAGATGCGGTCGGGTGCGGTCGCGTGCCGGACGGCGCCGTACGGGCTGCGGGTGCCGACCAGGCCGGTGGCGAACTGGTCGAGGTTCGTCGTGCCGAGCACCACCGCGCCGGCGTCCCGCAGCCGCGCCACGGCGGTCGCGTCGGCGGGCGCCGGACCGTCGGCGAACGAGGGGCACCCGGCGGTGGTCGGCAGCCCCGCCACCGCGATGTTGCCCTTGACCGCCGCCACCAGCCCGGCGAGCGGCAGGTGCTCGCCGGCCGCGACGCGCTCGTCCACCCGGGCGGCGTCCGCCAGGAGGTCGTCGTCCGGTCGCAGGTCGATGAACACCTCGGGTCGGTCGACCTGCGCGATCCGCGCCAGCGCCGCGCGGACCCGCTCGGTCGCCGTCGCGCCGCTCGCCCCGCTCACGCCGCGACCTGCTGCTCGACGACGACCAGGACCTGGCCGGGGGAGACCTGGTCGCCGGGGGTCACCGACACCGCGGTGACGGTGCCGGACACGGTCGCGACCACGGGGGCCTCCATCTTCATCGCCTCCAGCGCGAGCAGAACCTGCCCTTCGACCACGACGTCACCGGGGCGGACGTCGATCCGGAACACCGTGCCCACGAAGGGCGCGCCGACGCCGTCGGAGCCGTCCGGCACCTCGACGCCGTCGGGCACGGGGGCGGCGAGCTCGGGCTCCGCGCGGCGGTCGAACTCGCCGGCCGCCTCCCACGCGTCGCGCTCGGTGGAGAACGCCGCCGCCTGCCGGCGCTGGAAGTCGGCGATCGACCCCGCGTGGTCGGCGAGGAACCGCTCGTGGTCGGCCAGGGCGAACTGCCCGGGCTCGATCCGCAGGTCCAGGCCGCCCGCACGGGCGTCCGCCCGCAGGTCGAGCAGCTCGTCGGCGCCTACCGGGTACCACTTGATGACGTCGAAGAACCGCAGCAGCCACGGCGTCCCCGGCTCGAAGGCGCCGCGCTGGGTGTGCGTCGACCACACCGGCACGGTGCGACCGACGAACTGGTAGCCCCCGGGGCCCTCCATGCCGTAGATGCACAGGTAGGCGCCGCCGATGCCGACCGCGTTCTCCGGCGTCCAGGTGCGCGCCGGGTTGTACTTCGTCGTCACCAGCCGGTGGCGCGGGTCCAGCGGGGTCGCGACCGGGGCGCCGAGGTAGACGTCGCCCAGGCCCATGACGAGGTAGTCGGCGTCGAACACGGTCCGGTACACGTCGTCGACCGAGCCCAGGCCGTTGATGCGGCGGATGAACTCGATGTTCCATGGGCACCAGGGGGCGTCGTCGCGCACGCCGGCCATGTAGCGCTCGATCGCCTCCCGGGTCGCCGGGTCGTCCCAGGACAGCGGCAGGTGCACGGTCCGGCTCGGCACCACGAGGTCGCTGGTCGCGGGCAGCTCGTGCTCGACCGCACGCACCAGGTCCAGCGCGGTCCGCAGCGGCAGGACGTCGGGGTCCAGGTGCAGCTGCAGGGACCGGATGCCCGGGGTGAGGTCGACCAGCCCGCGGGCGGCCCGGCCGCCGTCGGCGACCAGGCGCTCGCGGACCGCCTCGGCGAGCGCGTGCACCCGCATCCGGGAGGCCAGGTCGAGCTGCATGGGGCCGTACTCGACCAGCAGGTTGTCGTCCCCCGACCGGCGGTAGGTCACCTCGGGGTGGTGGGCCTCGGCGGGGGCCCGGCCCAGGACGCCGCCGTCGTCGTGCGCGGGGCGGGACGGCACCGGTCGGGTCTGCGGCGTCGTCCGCAGGGTCGCTGCCTGCGCCTCGTCGACGGGCACGAAGCGGACCGTGTCGCCCGGGCGCAGCTGGCCCAGCTTCCACATCTGCCCGACGGCGACCGTCGCGGGGCAGGTGAAGCCGCCCAGGCTGGGACCGTCGGGGCCCAGCAGGATGGGCAGGTCGCCGGTGTAGTCGACGGCGCCGACCGCGTACGGGGTGTCGTGGATGTTGGACGGGTGCAGCCCCGCCTCGCCGCCGTCCGGCCGCGCCCAGGTGGGCTTGGGGCCGACGAGCCGCACGCCGGTGCGCGCGGAGTTGAAGTGCACGGACCAGCGGGCGGCGTAGAACTCCGCCACGTCGCCCGGCGTGAAGAACTCCGGTGCGGCGTGCGGGCCCTCCAGGGCGCCGATCTCCCAGGTGTCGGTGAGCACGGGGCGCTCGGCCGGCGGGACGGCGGTCGCTGCCGGCGTGCCGACCGGCTCGGTGCGGGGCAGCGGCAGCCCGTCGCCGGCGCGCAGCGGTCCACCGGTGGTGCCGCCGATCCGGCCGAGGTCGAAGGTCGCCGCCGAGCCGAGCACCGGCGTGACGTCCAGGCCGCCGCGGACGAGCAGGTACGTGCGCATGCCTGCGGTCGGTGCGCCGATGTCCAGGACGCCGCCCGCCGGGACGTGGACCGGCTGCCACTGTGGCGCGCGCGTCCCGTCGACGGTGACTGGCGCCGGGGCGCCGGTGACCATGACGGTGGCCGCGGTGCGGAACCGCAGCGCCGGGCCGGCCAGCGTGCACTCCAGCCCGGCCGCGCCCTCGTCGTTGCCCAGCGCGCGGTTGCCCAGCCGGAACGACAGGTCGTCCATCGGCCCCGACGGCGGGATGCCCACGTGCCACAGGCCGGTCCGGCCGGGCCAGTCCTGGACGGTCGTGAGCATGCCGGGCCGCACCACCTCGACCCGCGGGTCGGCGTCCTCGACGTGGGCGACCGTGCCGGTGTGGTGCGCCGCGTCGAGCACGACGGGCGTGCGCGCGATCGACCGCAGCAGTCCGAGGTTGGTCGCGATGCCGTCGACCCGGGCCGAGTCCAGCGCGGTCGCCAGCGCGCCCCATGCCGCGTCGCGGTCGTCCCCGGCGGTGATGACCTTGGCCAGCAGCGGGTCGTAGTGGGTGGTGACCTCGGTGCCGGCCTCGACCCAGGTGTCGACCCGGGCGTCGTCGGGCATCCGCAGCGCGGTCACCGTGCCGGCGCTGGGCAGGTGGTCGCGATCGGGGTTCTCGGCGTACACGCGCGCCTCGACGGCGTGCCCGCGCGGGGTCAGCTCGGTCCGCACGACCGAGGTGTCGCCCTGCGCCAGGCGCAGCATCCACTCCACGAGGTCGACGCCGTACACGGCCTCGGTGACCGGGTGCTCGACCTGCAGCCGGGTGTTCACCTCGAGGAAGGCGGCCTCCTCGCGCTCGGCGTCGTAGACGTACTCGACCGTGCCGGCTGAGCGGTAGGCGACCGAGGCGCACAGGTCCCGGGCGGCGTCCGCGATGCCGGCCCGGACGGCGTCGGGCAGGCCGGGCGCGGGTGCCTCCTCGCAGACCTTCTGGTGGCGGCGCTGCAGGGAGCAGTCGCGGTCGCCGAGCGTCACCACGGTGCCGGCGCCGTCGCCGAAGACCTGCACCTCGACGTGCCGGGCGGCGGTGATCAGCCGCTCCAGGAAGACCCCCGCGGTCCCGAAGCTCGCTCCGGCGGTGCGCCGCACCGACTCCCACGCGGCCGTCAGCTCCGCGGCGGACCGGCACGCGCGCATCCCGATCCCGCCTCCGCCGGCGGTCGCCTTGAGCATCACGGGGTAGCCGATCCCGTCGGCCGCCACGAGCGCCTCGTCGAGGGAGCCCAGCAGCCCGGTGCCGGCGAGCATCGGCACCCCGACCGCCCGGGCGGCGTCCCGCGCGGTGTGCTTGGAGCCGAACAGCTCGAGGTGCTCCGGGGCCGGGCCGACGAACGCGATGCCGGCCGCCTCGGCGGCCCGGGCGAAGGCCGCGTTCTCGGACAGGAACCCGTAGCCGGGGTGGATGGCGCCGGCGCCGGCGTCGACGGCGGCCTCGATGATCCGGTCGGCGCGCAGGTAGCTCTGCGTCGCGGGTGCGGGGCCGAGCAGCAACGAGCGGTCGGCGAGCCGGACGTGCGGGGCGCCCGCGTCGGCCGCGGAGTGGACCGCGACCGTCCGCAGGCCCAGCGCGCGCGCCGTGCGCAGGATGCGGACGGCGATCTCGCCGCGGTTGGCTACGAGCAGGGTGTCGAAGCTCATGTCAGCGGTCCTGTCCCGCGGTGGTGGTGGTGGCGGTGGTGCTGCGGCCCCGGGTGGGGTCGGCGTCGTCGGCCGCGGGCGTCGTGACGACCATCCGCACGGGAGTGGGGTCGAAGCCGTTGCACGGGTTGTTGACCTGGGGGCAGTTGGACAAGATGACGAGGGTGTCCTTCTCCGCCCGCAGCGTGACGGTGAGCCCGGGCGCGGAGATGCCGTCCACGATGCCCAGGGCGCCGTCGGGGTCCACCGGCACGTTCATGTACCAGTTCACGTTCGACACCAGGTCGCGGGCGGTCAGGCCCCAGCGGCTGCCCTCGAGCAGGAAGTTCTCCGCGCACGCGTGCTGGCCCGCGGTGTGCCGGCCGTAGCGCAGCGCGTTGGACTCCTTCGAGCACGCCCCACCGAGGGTGTCGTGCCGGCCGCAGTCGTCGGCGACGACGGTCAGCAGCGGGTCGTGCTCGCTGTCGAGCAGGACGCTGCCGGTGGTGAGGAAGATCGACCCCTGCGCCGCGATGGTGTCCGGGGCGCTGTAGCGCCGGGAGGTGTCGTGGGCGTCGTAGGCGAGGAAGTCGACCGCCTGGTTGCCCTCGAGGTCGACGATCGAGAGCTCCGCGCCGGCCGGCAGCACGGTCGACCACGGCGCGCGGGCGGGCACGACCTCGTCGAGCAGCACGGTCGGCCGGGAGGTGGGGTACGTGTCGGTGCTCATCGGATCCCTCTCGTGGTCAGGTAGGCGGCGGTCGCGTCCAGCGCGCGCCGCCCCTCGGGGGTCGCGGTCCACCGCGGGTCGGACGGCGTCGTCGGCGCGCTGCGCCAGCCCAGGACCTCGAGCGGCCCGCTGGTGAAGTGCGGCCGGGGGTCGAGCGGGTGCGCGGTGTTCGCGACCAGCACGAGCAGCCGCATCTCGGCGAGCAGCGTCACGTGCGTGCCCGCACCGGCCGACCCGCTGCTGTGCGCTCGCCCGTCGGCGTCCACCGTGACCCCGTGGAAGAAGGAGATGCTCGGCGGGAGGTCGCGCCGGCCGAGGCCGTGCTTGGCGGCGGCCAGGGTGAACAGCTCGCGGCCGGCCGGGGCCGGACCGTGGGCCGAGCCGTCGCCGTAGCGCTCGTCGTTGCGTCGCCGGGTCGTGGTGCCGAACAGTGCGTCGTGGTGCCCGGACGTGTCGTCGAGGACGCTCGCCAGGACGCGGCCCTGCCCGGACAGCAGCGCGTGGCCCGCGGTGAGGTGGACCTGCCACTGCACCTTGACGGTGTCGGCGACGCTGAGGCGTTCCCACGGCTCGTCGGCGTTGAGCAGCAGCACGTGCGCGCACGCGTCGCCGGTCAGGTCGGTGAGACGGATCGCCGTCCCGCGGTCGACCACCGCATGGGTGTACCCGCCGCCGGCCACCGTCTCGGCCCAGACGAGGTCGGCGGGCCGCACCCCGTCCGGCGGGCTCGGCCACGCGCTCGCGGGCAGGGTGGGCATCGCCGTCACCTGCCCGACGGCGGCCGCCTCCTGGGCGCGGGCGTGCTCGCGGGCCCCTGCGGTGGTGCTCGTGCCGTTGCTGCCGGTCATGTGGCTCCCCGCTCGTTAATCTGTTGATCGACAGGAACAGGGTGCGGTGCCGCTGTTCCGCAGTGGTCACCGCGAGGTAAACGGGCTGTAACGCGGTGATAGGTTCGGCCGCGAGATGGCACGCAGACCGGGACGACCGCGCGCGAGCGCCGGGCCTGACACGGGGCGGGGGACCGCGCAGGACATCCTCGACGCGGCCGCGGCGCTGTTCTGCACCGTGGGGTACACCTCCACCAGCACCTACGCCATCGCCGAGCGCGCCGGCGTCCGGCAGGCCTCGATCTACCACCACTTCGCCGGCAAGCACGCGATCCTGCTCGAGCTGCTGCTCGGCACGGTGCGTCCCTCGCTCGCCAACGTGGATGCGCTCGCGGGCGGTGATGCCCCGATCCCGGCGCGGCTGTGGGCGCTGTGCCACGCCGACGTGACCCTCCTGTGCGCGGGCCGGGACAACCTGGGGGCCCTGTACCTCCTGCCCGAGGTCGCCGACGACCGCTTCGCGGAGTTCCGCCGGCTGCACGCGGACCTGCGCACCGGGTACGAGCGCCTCGTCGCCGGGTTCCCCGGGGTGGCGCCGGAGGAGGCCCCGGACCTCGCCGCCCTCGTGCTCGGGCTGGTCGAGAGCGTCATCCTGCTCCGCCGCGGGGAGCCGGCGCTGCGCGCGCAGGACGTCGCACCGCGGGTGGCCGACGCCGTCCAGCGCATCCTCGGCCTGCCGCACGAGCGGATCGCCGAGGTGCGCGCGCAGGGCCTGGCGCTGGGCGCGGGCCTCCCCGCGTCGGGCTGACCCGACCGCGTCCGGACCCGGGACGCGGGTGTCGCGGGCGGCCCGCGAGCTCGGGCCGGCAGATTTAACACGTCCGTTTCACGGCGGCAGCGAGCCGGACACGGCCCCGGTGGTCAATGAACCTGTCGCTCGACAGGAAGTCGGCGGCATCGGTCCGCGGTCCCCGACCGCCTCCGCACCGCGCGGAGCCCAAGCCCCCTGGAGCTGCCGTGATCATCGCTGGTGTCGGTCTGAGCGTTCTCGCCGTCGTCCTGGTCGGCATCCTCGTCGCCCGCAAGGTGGACGGTGACAGCGCCAACTTCCTCGTCGCCGGACGGCGCCTGGGTGTCCCGCTGGTCGCGGCGTCCCTCATGGCCGCCGCCGTGGACTCCAACGCGACGGTCGGCAACACCGACCTCACGTCCGCGTTCGGCTTCTGGTCCGGGGCCTCGCTCGCGCTCGGCCTGGCGCTGTGCCTGCTGCTCACGGGGCTGTTCCTGGCCCGGCCGATGAACCGGATGGGCTTGTTCACCCTGGCCGACTTCTACCGGCTGCGGTACGGGCGCGGGGTCGAGGTGGGGTCGTCCGTGCTGATGATCTTCGCCTTCGCGATCCTCATGGCGGGCAACCTGGTGGCGTGCGGCTTCCTGCTCGAGCGCTTCCTCGGGCTCGACTACACGGTCGGCGTGCTCATCGCGGTCGCGCTCGTGCTGGTGTACACGATCGGCGGCGGGATGTTCTCCGACGCGTACACCGCCGCGATCCAGATCGTCATCACGCTGGTGGCGACCGTCGCCCTGCTGTGGTGGGTCGGGTCGACCATCGGCTTCGCGATCCCCGAGGGCATGGGACCGTTCGACCTCGCCCAGCTGACGTCCACCGATGCCGGCGCCCCGATCAACTGGGCGACGCTGCTGTCGCTCGGGATCGGCGACATCGTCGCCATCGACTTCATGCAGCGGATCTTCTCCGCCCGCAGCCCCGAGGTCGCGCGACGCTCGTGCTTCACCGGCGCCGCCGGGACCGCCGTGATCGGCGTCGCCTACGCGCTCGTGTCGCTCGCGGCGGTCTCGGCGCTGGGGCTGGACATGGCCGACGGGCCGGTGCTGTTCACGCTGCTGGACAGCTACGCGCCACCGGCCCTGACCATCCTGGTGCTGTCGGGAATCGTCGCCGCGTCGTTCTCGACGGCGTCCGGGGCCATCCTGGCGACCTCCGCCGTCGCGGTGCGCAACATCTTCGGGGTGCGTCGGGTCGCCACCGAGCCCGGCACCGCCGACCCGCTGCTGCGCTGGACGCGGCTGGCGATGGTGCCCGTGGTGCTGCTCGGCGTCACCGTGGCGCTGCAGGTCGCGCAGACCGGCATCCTGCTCACGCTGGCCTTCGACCTCATGCTGGCCTGCCTGGTCGTGCCGTTCCTGCTCGGCCTGTTCTGGAAGCGCGGCGGGACCCGCGCCGCGGTCGCGGCGATGGTGACCGGGCTCGTCGTCCGCATCACGCTGTTCGTGCTCACGCCCACGATGTACGGGGTGCCCAACGACGTCGCCTACCTCCCCAACGACCTGGTGCCGGCGTCGTTCGACGGCTGGCCGACGATGTACGGGGCACTCGCCTCGCTGCTGGCCTACCTCGTCGCGGCGGCGGTCTGGCCGCGCGCGGTCACCGAGGAGGCCTGGGCCATCGCCGACGGCGACGCGTTCGCGGCGGCGCCGGTCGTGCCCGCCCCGGCACCCGCCTCCGTCCCCGGCGGCGCGGGTGCGGTCGCCGCGGCTGCGGCCCCGGTCGTGAGCGGCGACGTCGAGGCGCCGGCGTCCGCCGTACCGGCCGGGGTGGCGTCGTCGACCGAGCGGGCCTGAGGCGGCGCCCCTCGAGCGGTACCGCGGGCGTGGGCGCCGCCGCGCGGGCGGCGCCGATACCCCCCCGGGTGCGCGCGCGGCGGACAATGGTGCCGACAGGACAGCCGGCGGCCGGCGCGTCGAGCCGGGCGGCCGCGTGACCACGGGAGCACCGATGACGAACCTCGACACGCGGCCTGACGCGGTGACCTGCGACGACGCCCCTCGGGGTGCCGGCTCCACGAGCGTGGAGGTGCTCACGCCGCGCGACGTCCCGCTCGGCGGGGTCCGGGCCATGACGGTCCGCCGGACCCTGCCGCAGCGTGCCCGATCCTTCATCGGTGCGTGGTGCTTCCTCGACCACTACGGGCCGGACGACGTCGCGGTCACCGGCGGGATGCGGGTGCCCCCGCACCCGCACACCGGGCTGCAGACGGTCAGCTGGCTGTTCTCCGGGGAGGTGGAGCACCGCGACAGCCTCGGTACGCACGCCGTCGTGCGCCCGGGGGAGCTCAACCTCATGACCGCCGGTTACGGCATCAGCCACTCCGAGGACTCCACGCCGGCGACCACGGTGCTGCACGGCGTCCAGCTGTGGACGGTCCTGCCCGAGCGACACCGGGGGACGGCGCCGGCCTTCGACCACCACGTCCCGCCGGTGACCGGGCTCGACGACGGCGCCGTGCGGGTCTTCCTCGGCTCGCTCGCGGGCTCGACGTCGCCGGTGCCGACCTTCTCGCCGCTGCTCGGCGCCGAGGTCGTTCTCGGCGGCGGGTACGCGCACACGTTCGCGGTCGACCCGACGTTCGAGCACGGCGTCCTGGTGGACACCGGCACGGTGGAGGTCGGTGCGGGGGACGTCCTTCGGGGCGAGGACGGCTCGGGCGGGGCGCACGGTGTGCAGGGGCGGGCCGGGGAGCTGCTGTACGTGCCGGCGGGGACGACGTCGCTCACCGTGCGGGCCTCCGACGGCGACGTCCGGCTCGTCCTCATCGGCGGTGAGCCGCTGGGGGAGCGCATCGTCATGTGGTGGAACTTCATCGGCCGCGACCACGACGAGGTGACCCGGGCGCGCCGGCAGTGGCAGGCGCAGATCGGCGCCGACGACGCCGAGATCGCCGCCGAAGGGGACCCGTCCGGCGGTGACACCACCCGGGCCGATCTCGGCGGACCGGACGGCGTGCCCCCCGACGCCGTCCTCGACCCGGCCGCCGGGGCGCCGTCGGGCGGTCGTTTCGGGACGGTGACCGGCCACCCGCACCCACCCCTGCCGGCGCCGCCCATGCCGCACCAGCGGCTCAAGCCGCGCGGCTGAGGGCCCCGCACCGCCGGCGGACCTGCGCCGGGGGACGGACGCCGGGGGACGGAGCGGGGGACCTGCGCCGGGGGGGCGGAGCGGGGGACCTGCGCCGAGGGACCTTCGCCGAGGGACCTCCGCCGGGGGGCGGAGCGGGGGTCGGGCCGACGTCGTCGGAGGGTGGAAGTGGTCGGGGACGGGGCTGCCCGGTGATGGACGGGCGTCGTCGGGCACGCCACGGCCTGGGATCCTGGTGCCGTGGACACGCAACTCGTCGCGGACCTGCGCACCGCGACCCGGACCCAGCACGAGCAGGCGGAGGCGATGCCGTTCGTGGGAGAGCTGATGGCCGGCCGGGTGCCGGTCGAGGCCTACGTCGACCTGCTCACGCAGCACCACGCGATCTACGGCGCCCTCGAGGCGGCCGAGCCGTTCGTCCGCGTTGACACGGCGGGGGCGACGATGCTGTTCGACGTGCTGTCTCGGAGCGCCGCGATCGAGCACGACCTGGCGGTGCTGCGCGGGCCGTCCTGGCGGCAGCACGGGCGCACCCTGCCGGCCACGGACCGCTACGTCGACCGGCTGCTCGCCGTCGCGGGGACGTGGGTGGGCGGGTACGTGGCGCACGCCTACACGCGCTACCTCGGCGACCTGTCCGGGGGACTGGCCATCCGGTCGGTGCTGCGCCGCGAGTACGGGCTCGGTGACGACGCGCTCCACTTCTACACGTTCCCCGGCATCGCCAAGCCCAAGCTCTTCAAGGACCTCTACCGGGCGCGGCTGGACGCCCTTCCGTTCGACGACGGCGAGCGGGCCCGCGTCGCGGAGGAGGCGGGGGTGGCGTTCCGGCTGAACGCCGAGGTGTTCGCGGACCTGGGGGCGGTGTACCTGTCCTGACGCGGGGCGCCGTCGCGGCGGCGGCTGGAGGCGGGGGTCGTCGTGGCGACGCGCCGACGACGGCGTCGGCTCGGTGTGCGGTGTCAGGTGCCGCGGGTGCCGCAGGCGCCGCGGGTGCGGTCGCGGGGCCGGCTGGGTACGGCCTGTGTCGGTGGTCGGTGGTCGGTGTTCGTCGGTCGGTCGGGGTGGCGGCCGTGCGGAGCCCCGCGCGGTGCGCCGCCGCGGTGGTGCGGGCGGGGAGGCGTCGCCATCGGGCGCCGGACAGTGGTGGACGCAGGACGGCGGTGATGTTGGTGGACCCGCGGACGGCGGTAGGGGGGCGGTGTGGGGCGGGCAGCGAACGGCTGGGGTGGAGCGCCGCCGCAGGCGTCGAACGGCGCACTTCACGCGCCGCGCCGGGATCCGGGAGGCGCGATGGGCGCCCCGGCGCAAGCGAGCCGCGCGGACGGCTGCGCCGATTCGCGGTCCCGCTGCACTTCTTTCATCGCGACGCGACAACAGCGCTCTTGACGGCCGAGGCAGTCGACCGCTGAAGGCGCCGTGAACTCGAGCAAACCGGTCCACAGCCCGCTCGGGTGAAACGCCGTCCACAAACGCTGATGGCCACGGCGGGGATGTCAGTGGCTGACCGTAGAGTGTGGGTATCGCTTTGATCGAGGCATGGCCGGACGGGGCGGAAAGGGGCGGGCGATGAGTGTCGACAATCCCGTTCCGGCGCCGTCGGGGGACGCCGCTTCGGGTGGCCCGTCGTGCGTTTCTTCCCAGGTGGGTGCGGCGTTGTCGGCGATGGAGGCCGCGGTCGACGTGCTGGCCGGTCTGGACGTGGCGGTGGTGGACGGGCCGGCGGCGGCGGTGGTGGCGCGCCGGTTGGCGGTGGTGGTCAGTCGGGCGGTGGTGGCCCGGGTGCGGCTGCTGCCGGTGATCGACACCGACGGGCTGTGGGCGCTCAGTGGTGCCCGGTCGTTCCCGGTGTGGGTGTCCCACGAGCACCAGGTGTCGGTGCAGACCGCCCGGGCCCAGGTGCGCCTGGGCCGGGCCCTGCGCGACCACCTGCCCGCCACCTCTGACGCCGCCGCGACCGGGGCGATCACCGTCGAGCAGGCCCAGCTGCTGGCCACGTTGACGCCCACCACGGCGCAGCGGCGCCAGGTGCTGGCGGACCCGGCGCATGAGTGCAACGAGGCGTTCCTGCTCGACCAGGCGGCGCGGTTGTCGGTGGACGAGACGCGGGTGCTGGCCCGGCAGTGGGCCGCCTACGCCGACCCCGACGCCGACGACCGCGGCTACGTCGAGTCCGGCGACCGCGAACACCTCGAGCTCTCACGCATGGGCGACGGATACCACCTGGAAGGGCAGCTCACCATCGAGCACGGGCAGACCCTGAAAGCCGCCCTGGCCGCCGTCACGCCGGTGCCGGCGGTCGACGACGACCGCACCCCCACCCAACGCCGCGCCCACGCGCTGGCGGACCTGGCCGCGATCACCCTCGACCACGGCCTGGTCGGGACCGGCCGGGCGGTGCGCCCGCGGGTCACGGTCCTGGTCGACGAGCCGACCTTCCGCGCCCGCGCCCAAGCCGCCCTGGCCCGACCCCCGCACGGCACGCCGCCCGCGCAGAAGCAGGGCACGTTGGCTGCCCCCACCGACGGCCACGACACCGCTCCCAGCGCTCCGCCAGCGCTGACGGCGGCGATGCTCACCGGTCAGGCGGTGGCCGGTGGGCCGCAGTACGAGGACCGCACCCCCGTCCCCCGCGCGTTGCTGGACCGGATCGCGTGCGACAGCCAGATCAACCGCATCATCTTCGGACCCCACGCCGAAGTCCTCGATGTCGGACGCGCCGAACGCACCTTCACCCGACATCTACGCGCCGCGATCACCGCCCGCGACAAGCACTGCCAATACCCCACCTGCACCGCACCACCACCGGTGTGCGAAGCCCACCACGTCCAGCACTGGGCCCGCGACCACGGCGCCACCAAGGTCGACAACGGAATACTCCTGTGCACCTACCACCACGGCCTCATCCACCGCCGCGGAATACAGATCCACCGGCACGGGAAACACTGGACATTCCACGACGTCCACGGAAGTCAGCTCGACCCCGACCGGGACCGAAACGGGACGAGGTCGTTATTCGGGCCTGTCCGACGACGGCGGTGAGCGGCGATTCCGGGCGCATCTGTGGTCCGTTCGAACGCAGCGCGATTCGGCACCGGGGTGCGGGATCGAGACGGCCCTGAGAGAGGACCAGGAGAGCTGGCGACCGCCGGCCACGAAGGTTCGTCAGTACCGCCGGATGGCCAGCACCGTCACGTCGTCGTTGGTGGCGGGCGCACCCGAGACGAGCTGCTCGCACAGCTCGTCGGGGTCTCGGCTCGCGGCGGCGGCCCGCACCCGCAGGTCCTCGAGGCTCTCCAGGAGGTGCACGCCGCGCTCCTCGACGAGACCGTCGGAGTACAGCACCAGCGCGTCACCCGGGGCGAGCTGGATCGTCGCCTCGTCCGACGGCGTGGCGACGTCCACGCCGAGCGCTGGACCGGTCGCCTCGCGGACCAGCCGGGCGTCGTCGCCGGACACGTGCAGGATCGGCAGGTGTCCGGCACTGGTCACCCGCACGGTGCCGGTCGCCGGATCGAGCTCGGCAGCGACGACGGTCGCCAGCTTGCCCGGCAGGAGTGCGCCGATCAGCGTGCTGAGCTGGCGCAACGCGACCGACGCGCTGCCCTCGTTGACGAGGTACGCGCGCAGCGCGTGCCGCATCTGGGCGGTGATCGCGGCCACACCCATGCCGTGCCCGGCGACGTCGCCGACCATGACCACGACGCGCCCGTCGGGCAGCACGGTCACGTCGTACCAGTCCCCGCCGATGATGTCCCGGCCGCTCGGCAGGTACCGCGTGGCGAGGGAGAACCCGGCCGGGATGGCGGGGCGCTCGGTGACGACGATGCGCTGGAGGGCCGCCGCGATCCGACCGTCCTCGGCCGTTCGCCGTGCGAGCAGCTCGTCGACGTCCTGGCCCAGTCGCTTCGCGGCGGCGGCCTCCGATGCGCTCCACGGCTCGGACCGCCCCCGGACCTGCTCGACCCATGCGGCGAACGACGCCCGAGGGGTGAGCCGGAGCCCGGCGTCAGTCACTTCGACGTGCTGCGCGTGCGGGTTCCCCGCCCAGTGCACCTCCGCGAGCACCTCGGGGCGGAACCACATCAGGAAGTCGTTGCGGCCACCCGACATCAGCGGCACGGCCAGCACACCGCTCGCCGTCGCGGCGATCCGCTGCGGCAGGTCGGTTGTCGGGAAGTCGCGGGTCAGGCTGTCGGACACCACCGGCTCCCGGCTGCTCGACCACCACAGCCGGGCGAGCTCGTCCACCTCCTCGGCCGATGGCGTCTGACCGAGCAGCCGGACCTCGCCGTGCACCCGGACGGCCGCGCCCGCGGCGCCGTCGATCAGGTCCAGGACTCCGCCGTGCTCCGTGAGGGTGGTCAACGGCTCCCGGATGTTGGCGGCGAGCGCCCGGGTCAGGTCCGCCGCCGTCGCGGTGATCGACAGGGCGTCGACGTACCGGGCCTCGTCCTCCTTGCCCTGCAGCAGCAGCGAGGCCGTCCGGCCCAGGAACTCGGCGAGGTTGCGGGTCGCAGCGCTCGGGTAGTGCGGGCCGTCGTAGTGGTGGCACGCGATCAGGCCCCAGAGTCGGCCGTGCGACAGCAGGGACACCGACATCGAGGCGCGCACACCCATGTTTGCCAGGTACTGCAGGTGCACGGGGGAGACACTGCGCAGGGCGGCGCCGGAGAGGTCCAGCGGGAGCCCGCTGCGAGGGTTCAGCGGCGGCACGAGCGGGCTGGCGGTGTAGCGGGCGTCCGGGATGGAGCGCAGCCACTGCGTCGTGTAGAGCGCGCGCGCCTGCTCGGGGATGTCCGAGGCGGGGTAGTGCAGACCGAGGAACGGCTCGAGGTCCTCGCGTGCCGCCTCGGCGACGACCTCGCCGTTCCACTCCTCGTCGAACCGGTAGACCATGACACGGTCGAACCCGGTCACCCGGCGCACCTCGTGGGCGAGCATCCGGGTCAGCTCCGTCTGGGTGCCGGCGCCCTGCAGTGCGCGCAGCGCGAGCCGCGTGCGCGGCGCGGACTCCGGCAGCGCGTCCCCCCGCGGTTCGAGCTCCACGACGAGCAGCCCGTCGGTGCGGTGCGCCAGCAGGTCGACCGTGCGCCGAACGCCGTCCGGGCCGTTCAGCTGCACCCGCCGGGGCTCGCCACCCTCGTCGCCGGGCGCGAGCGCGGACAGATGCTCGGCACCCAGGACGTCGGCCAGCCGTAGCCCGAGCAGCTCCTCGGCCGGCCGGCCCAGGTGCTCGGCGGCGTTCGCCGAGGCCATCAGGATGGTGTGGTCGCCCTCGTCCGCGACGAGCAGCGCGCCGTGGGCCTGGACGGACCCCGGGATGCGGATCGGCTCATCGGCGCAGTCGACGACATGGTTCAGGGACAGGGGTGCAGCAGCGGTCACGCGGAGGTCCTCAGGGCCGGGCGGTGCGATCGGCGGGCGGTCGATCGGCGGAACGGGAGACGGGGCGGGGCTGCTCAGCCAGCACGGGGAGCACCCGGCGTCGAGCCCGATGGATGACGAATCTAACCCGAGTGCGTCGACGGCGCCCCGGATGCTCCGGGCGCCGACGTGCGACAGTCGCAGTCGCAGTCGCAGTCGCAGTCCCGGTCCAGTCGCAGTCGCAGTCGCGGGTGCGCACGAGTGGTCGTGCGGCGCCGCGCGGACGGCGCGAGAGAGGAGACCCATGAGAGCGGTCGGTGTACTGCGCCGCCAGCTGCGTGCGGCCGGTCGGCGCACCGGCCCGACACGCGTGCGGGAGGCCCTGGCGCTCAGTGGTGGCGGCTCGCGCGCAGGCTTCGAGATCGGTGCCCTGCGCTACCTGTACGACGTCGTCGGTGTCTCGCCGAGCATCATCACCGGCACCTCCGCCGGCTCGCTGGTGGCGGCCGTGCTCGCCCAGAGCCGGGACCCGCACGAGCAGCGCGCCGCCCTGGCCGGGCTGGAGACGCTGTGGCGAGGCATGAGGACGTCGTCGGACCTGTTCGAGGAGACGCCCTGGTTCACGTCGCTGCGCACCATCGCCCCCGAGTGGCTCGAGGTCTTCCAGCGACGACGCCGCGTCGGGCACGTGCTCGGCGACCCGGCCGAGGCGCCGATGTGGAGCCCCTTCCGGACGGTGGACGCGCTGCTCGCGATGCGGGCGCTGGGCCGTACCGGCCGGGACCTGGAGCACGTGCTGTCGGCGGCGGAGACCGCGCAGGGACTCTTCGCCCCCGGCCGCCTGACCCGCCAGGTGCAGGACCCGGCGGTCTTCGACCCCGGCCGGGTGCCCGGCTCGGGGGTGCAGCTGCGGATCGCCGTCGTGGGCCTGGAGTCCGGGGAGCTGCGGTACGTCACGGAGGCCGGCCGGCTCGTCGATCGCAGCAACCGTCCGGTCCCCGGCGGGGCCACGATCGCGATCACCGACGCCGTCCGGGCGTCGTCGGCCATCCCGGTCGTCTTCCCGCCCGTGCGGCTCGACGGGGAGCACTACGTGGACGGCGGGGTGCGCGAGGTGGTCCCGATCGAGATGGCTGCGCGCCACCTGGGCGGCACCCGGTGCTGGGCGGTGGTCGCGTCGGCGACCGGCAGCCCACCGGACACCGACTTCGCGGGCAAGAACATCCTGGCCATCGCGTCCCGGGCGTACACCGACATCATGTGGGACGAGGTGCTGCGCGACGAGGTCGAGCTCGCGCGGACCTCGGCCCGCGTCACGCTGATCCAGCCGGAGGTCGACGTCCACGACAGCCTCGGCGTCGACCCGGGCCTGACCGCGATCGACATCGACCACGGCTGGCTGCGGGCGGGCGACGTCGTGCGCGGGGCCGATGCGGACGAGTGCCGCCTCACCGCGCGGATCGTCACGCTGCGCCGCGACATCTGGCAGGCGGAGCACGCCCACGCCGGCGTGCCGATCGTCCGCGGCGCGGGCGGCGGCCCGGGCGGCGGCACGGGCGGCGGCACGGGTGCCGCTGCCGTGTCGGACGCGCCCACGGCGCACCGCCGCCCCACCGCCGCGGACGACGCCGCACTCGCCCTGCTCAAGCGGCAGCTGCGCGACGCCGTCGCCGCGAAGGACCCGGCACAGCTGCCCGCCGGTGCGCACGGGTGGTGGCAGCGGTGGGAGGACCACGCGTGGCCGACGCCGGTGCGCCGGCCCTGGCCCGCCGACTGACGCGCCGCCTGGCGACGCGCCGCGTGGCGACGGGCCGCGTGGCGACCCGTCGCCTGCGAGCCTGCGGCCGAGGTCAGCCCGTGCCCAGGACCGCCCACCCGTGCGCCGGCAGCACGACCTGCGTGGCGGGTCCGGCGCCGTCCACCCGGCCGTCACCGGCCAGGACGGATGTCGCGCCGGGTGCGGTGAGCGTGGTCGCGGAGTCCTCGAGGCTCAGGGCGAGGAGCAGGGCGTCGTCGCCGGCGTGCTGGCGCAGCACGAGGGTGCGGTTGGTGCACAGCACGGACTCCGAGCGCGCGGTGTGCAGCCACGGGTGCCGGCGGCGCAGCGCGATCAGCGCCCGGTGCGCGTCGAGCACGGACGCGCCGCCCGGCGCGAGCTCGCCCGGCGTCGGCGGGAAGGTCGGCCGCACGGCGTCGTCCCCGCCGGCCCGGTCCTCCTTCACCCCGGTCATGCCCTGCTCGTCTCCCGCGTAGACCGTCGGCGTGCCGCCGAGGCCGAACAGCAGCGCGACGGCGTGCAGAAGGTGGCGGCGGTCGGTGATCCTGCTGGCCAACCGGGTGACGTCGTGGTTGCCGACGAAGGTGAGGGGGACGAACGTGTCCAGGAAGGTGTCGTGGCGGGTCAGCGCCCACGCCAGCTCGAAGAAGTTGCCGTCGTTGAGCGAGCTCCAGATGGCCTTCCACAGCTCGTACTGGGTCACCGCGTCGAAGCCCGCCTCGGTGACCACGGCGCCGAGGTCCCCGTGCAGCACCTCGCCGAACACGTACGCCTCGGGGTGCCTGGCGCGGACGGCCGGCAGGACGCGGCGCCAGAACGACGTCGGGACGGCGTACGCGGCGTCCAGCCGCCAGCCGTCCACGCCGCGGTCCAGCCAGTGGTTCATCACCTCGGCGACGTGCGCCGCGACCGCGGGCTCGTCGTGGTTCAGCGCGACCAGCGCGTGGTGGCCCTCGAAGTCGGCGTAGCCGGGCTCCGTCCCGGGTCCCGCGCCCTCGGGCCAGGTGAGGCGGAACCAGCTCTCCCGCGGGGCTCCGGGACCGTGCCGCAGGGTCTCGGCGAACGCCTCGAACCCGCGCCCGACGTGGTTGAACACACCGTCCACGGTGACCCGCAGCCCGCGCGCGTGGGCGGCGGCGAGGAAGTCGTCGAAGTCCTGCTCGGTGCCCAGCCGCGGGTCGATCCGCAGGTGGTCGACGGTGTCGTACCCGTGCGTGTGCGAGGCGAAGACCGGGCCGAGCGCGATCCCGGACAGGCCGAGGTCCACCACGTAGTCCAGCCAGGCGGTCAGGTGCTCGAACCGGTGCCCGGGTGGCGCCCCGGCGTCGAGCGCCTCGGGTTCGGCGCCCACGAACCCCAGCGGGTACACGTGCCACCACATCGCGTGCTGCACCCAGCCGGGCATGCCACCTCCGCAGGTCAGGTCCGGTCAGGACAGGCCGGATCGGATCGGATCGGGTCGGATCAGGTCGGATCGGGTCCGTCAGCCCCCCGTGACCGGTGCGCCCGGTCGCGCCGTCGAGCCTGCCACTGTAGCCGCGGGCACGCGGACCGCTCGCCCCACCGGTGCCGGGACGACCGGTGCCCGGACCTGCAGCCTGGTCAGCGCGCCCGCGGCCTGCGGAACGACGTCGACCGGCCGGAGCCCCTCCCGGCGCAGACCGTGGGTCGCCAGCTCGACGTCCAGCACCGCGAGCGTCATCGCCCACAGGGCGTCACCCCAGCCGCCCTGCCACCGGGCGCGCAGCCGCAGCCCTGCGCGCCAGGCGTCGGCGCACGCCTGGCCACGCCAGACCAGCTCGCCGTCGCGGGTCGCCAGGACGAGGTCCGACGTCGCCGGCTGCGCGTCGGCGTCGAGCTCGAGAGTCAGCAGAGCGGACCGCGGCCGCAGGTGGGTGCTCACGCGCCCGAGCCTGGCAGCGGTCTGTGACGGCGGCGTTTCCGTCGTGTGCCGACCTCGCGGCCGTCGCCCGCGGGTGCCCGCAACCCTAAGGTTCGAGGCATGGCCCCCGTGCGCGACGACCGTCTGCTCGCCGTGCTGCGCACCATGCTCGACCGGGTCCACCTCGCGACGCCCGGGCAGGTGCCCGACGTCGTCGCGGCGGCGGCCGCGGAGCTGGGGTGGACCACGGCGATCTACCTCGTGGACGACGAGCAGCGTCAGCTCCTGCAGTTCTCCGCGACGCGCGCCCCGCACGCCGACCCGCAGTCCGTCGAGGGCACGCTGGCCGGCCGGGCGTTCAAGCTGGTGCAGCCGGTCGTCGTCCACGGTGGCGAGCCCGCCGTCTGGGTCCCGCTGGTCGACGGCACCCACCGGCTCGGCGTGCTGCGGATCGCGGTGCCGGTCGGGACCGACCTGGCCGACCCGACGGTCGAGGACGCCTACCGGATGCTCGCGCACCTGGCCGGTCACCTGGTGGCCGCCAAGCGGCCGTACGGCGACGCGGTGTCGCGGGCGTCGCGCACCCGGGAGCGGTCCGTCGCGTCCGAGCTGCTGTGGGACCTGCTGCCGCCGCTCACCTTCGGCTGCGAGGGGCTGGTCGTCTCGGCGATCCTGGAGCCGTGCTACGACGTGGCCGCCGACGCCTTCGACTACAGCGTGGTCGACGACGTCGCCCACCTCGCCGTGCTGGACGCGACCGGTCACGACCTGCGGGGCACCGTCTCGGCGGCGGTCACGCTCGCCGCGCTGCGCAACAGCCGACGCGAGGGCCGCGACCTGGAGACGACCGTGCGGGTGATGGACCGCTACGCGACGGAGCAGGGCCGGGGGCAGATCTTCGTGACGGCCGTCGTGGCGACCCTGGACCTGCCGACCGGACGGCTGCGGTATGCGAACGCCGGGCACCTGGCGCCGCTGCTGATGCGGCGCGGCAAGGTCGTCAAGCAGCTCACCGGCGGGCGCCGCGTGCTGATGGGTCTGGGCCACGAGGAGGTCGCCGTCGCCGAGGAGCAGCTCGAGCCGGGGGACTGCGTGGTGCTCTACACCGACGGCATCACCGAGGCGCGCGACGACACGGGGACGTTCTTCGGCATCGACCGGCTCATCGGTCACCTCGAACGGTCCGCCGCGGCCGATCTGCCCGCCCCCGAGATGTTGCGCCGGCTCAGCCACGACGTGCTGGACCACCAGAAGGGCGTCCTGCAGGACGACGCCACGCTCGTGGTGGCACAGTGGGCGAGCGGCGAGGAGCACACGTACACCTCGGGGCTCGCCGCGGCGCCGACGCCCTTGGGCGCCGACGCGCTGCGGCACTGACACTGGCACTGACGCCGTCCCGGCCCCGCTGAACGCCGTCATCACACCCACTCGTCCCACCGGAGGACCCATGCAGTACCGCACCCTCGGCCGCAGCGGCACCGTCGTGTCGACCCAGTGCCTGGGCACCATGACGTTCGGCGCGGAGGCCGACGAGGAGACCTCGGGCCGGCTCATGACGACGTTCGTCGAGTCCGGCGGGACCTTCGTCGACACCGCCGACGTCTACGGTGCCGGCACGTCGGAGAGCATCGTGGGGCGGTGGCTCGCACAGCATCCGACCGACGCGGCCCAGGTCGTGCTCGCGACCAAGGGCCGGTTCCCGATGGGGTCCGGCCCCAACGACCACGGGCTCTCCCGCCGCCACCTGCGCGACGCGCTCGACGCCTCGCTGCGCCGGCTCGGTGTCGACCACGTCGACCTGTACCAGGTGCACGCCTGGGACGCCCTGACGCCGCTGGACGAGACCCTTCGGTTCCTGGACGACGCCGTCGGCGCCGGCAAGATCCTCGGCTACGGGTTCTCCAACTACCTCGGCTGGCAGCTGACCAAGGCGGTGCACGTCGCGGCGGCGCACGGCTGGGCGGCCCCGGTGACCCTCCAGCCGCAGTACAACCTGCTGGTCCGGGCCATCGAGCACGAGGTGGTGCCGGCCGCGCTCGACGCGGGGATCGGCCTGCTGCCGTGGTCGCCGCTGGCCGGCGGCTGGCTGACCGGCAAGTACGAGCGCGACGTCGACCCGTCCGGTGCCACCCGACTGGGGGAGGACCCGACCCGCGGCATGGAGGCGTGGCAGGCCCGCAACGACGACGAGCGGACCTGGCAGGTCCTGGCCGCGGTGCGCACGGTGGCCGACGCGCACGGCGTGTCGTCGTCGCAGGTCGCCCTGGCCTGGCTCGCGGCGCAGCCCGCGGTCACCTCGGTCATCCTCGGCGCCCGCACCGTGGAGCAGCTCATCGACAACCTCGGCGCCGCCGACCTGGTGCTGACCGACGACGAGCTGGCCCGGCTGGGCGCAGCCAGCGCGCCGCGGGTCGACGACTACCCGTACGGGGCGGCCGGCGTCCAGCAGCGGCACCGCAAGCTGACCGGCGGCCGTTGATGACCGCCGCCACCGACGCCGATCACCAGCAGCAGTCCCAGCCCGCGGCCCCATCGGCGCCGGAGCCGTCGCCGCGGCCGTTGCCGCACAGCACCCCGCGCGAGCAAGGGGTCGACGCCCGCGGCGTGCTCGCGTTCGTCGACGCGCTCGAGGCCGCGCCGGGCATCGAGCCGCACAGCCTCATGCTGCTACGGCACGGGCACGTGGTGGCGCAGGGCTGGTGGCGCCCGTACCGGCCGGACGGTCTGCAGCTGCTGTACTCGCTGAGCAAGAGCTTCACCGCCACCGCCCTCGGGCTGGCGGTCGCCGAGGGCCTGGTCGGCCTGGACGACACGGTGCTCAGCCACTTCCCCGAGCTCGACGACGAGGTCACCGATCCCCGCACCCGCCGCATGCTCGTGCGGCACGTCGCGTCCATGGCCAGCGGCCACCTGACCGAGACGCTGGACCGCGCGCACGCCGCGGACCCCGAGAACCTCGTCCGGGGGTTCCTGCTCACCCCGCCCGACCGCGAGCCCGGCAGCGTGTTCGCGTACAACCAGCCCTGCACGTACACGGTCGGGGCGATCGTGTCGCGCCGGTCGGGGCAGTCGCTGACCGACTTCCTGCGGCCGCGGCTGCTCGACCCGGTCGGGATCGGGGACGTCGCGTGGCAGCGCGACCGCACCGGCACCCAGCTCGGCTACTCGGGCCTGCACGCGACGACCGACGCCATCGCCCGGCTCGGCCTGCTGCACCTGCAGCGCGGGGTGTGGGACGGCGAGCCGGTGCTCGACGAGGCCTGGGTCCGGGAGGCGTCGTCGTTCCAGGTCGCCAACGCCGACGCGAACGACAGCCCCGACTGGGCGCAGGGGTACGGCTTCCAGTTCTGGCGGTCCCAGCACGGCTACCGCGGCGACGGGGCGTACGGCCAGTTCTGCCTCGTGCTGCCCGAGCACGAGGTGGTGCTCGCGATGACCGCCGCGACGCCGGACCTGCAGGGCGTGCTCGACGCCGCGTGGACGCACCTGCTGCCTGCCTTCGGGCCCGTGCCCGGGCAGGACGCGCACACCGATTCCGACGACGACACGCACGACGACGGCACGCACGACGACGGCGCCGTGCGCGCCGACGAGGCGCTCGCGGCCCGGCTCGCGGCCGCCGTCGTGCCGCCGGTCGGGGGGAGCCCCGCGCCGCCCGACGCGGGCGCCGAGGGATGGGACGGCCTGGTCGCGACGAGCTCCGACGGCCCCGTGCGGCGGCTGGCCGTCACCGACGCCGGCGGGCGGTGGGAGGTGACGGTCACCGGGTCGCACCCCGCGGACACCGACGCGCCGCTGAGCGTGACCCTGGCTGGACCCGATGGCGGGACCGGCGCCGACGACCGCGGCTGGGCCGTGGGCTCCGCCCTGCTGCCGGACGGCGGGACGGTCCCGGTGGCGGTCAGCGGGGGCTGGACCGGACCGGACCACCTGCGCGTCGACGTGCTGTTCCGCGAGACGCCCCACCGGCTCGAGATCGCCTGCACGCGCGACGGGGCCCTGGCCGGGAACTGGTGCACCGAGCCCCTGGGCGACGTCCCGCTGCGCCGGTTGCGAGCACCCGTGGCGTGAGGCGCGAGGGGTCCGGGGCCGGCGTCGTCAGCCCGCGTAGGGCAGCACCGGGCGTCCCGGGGTGTCGACCCGGGCGCGGAACACGGCACCGGCCCCCGGCTCGGGGTCGTCCAGCCCCTCCCGCGAG
This sequence comes from uncultured Cellulomonas sp., assembly GCF_947494015.1. Lineage (GTDB taxonomy): Bacteria > Actinomycetota > Actinomycetes > Actinomycetales > Cellulomonadaceae > Pengzhenrongella. The sequence goes on from NZ_CANLTL010000010.1 coordinate 47,063, forward strand.
GTCGTGATGTAGAGGTCACGCAGGTCGTGCCCGCCCAGCGTGCACGCGGTGACCCCCTGCGCCGGCACGGTCAGCTCGGTCAGGACCGACCCGTCGGGGGAGAGGCACCGCACCCGCCCCGCGCCGTTGAGCGCCACCCAGACGTTGCCGGCCGAGTCCACGGTCAGGCCGTCCGGGACGCCGTCGTCCACGCTGTGGAAGCGACGGCGGCCGGTCAGCTCGCCGTCGACGACGTCGAACACGTCGGTGCCGCCGGCGCGCGAGTCGTCGTAGTAGGCGTGGCTGCCGTCGGGACTGAAGTCCAGGCCGTTGGAGATCGTCACGCCCTCGAGCACCCGGGTGACCGCTCCGTCGGCGTCGACCCGGTAGAGGGTCGCGGCGCCGGGGGACTGGTCGTAGGCCATCGACCCGGCGTACAGCCGGCCGGCCGGGTCGCACCCGCCCTCGTTCATCCGGATGCCGGCGTCGGACCACAGCGGGTCGAGCGGCACCGGGACGTCGTCGGGACCGTCGGCGAGCGCCAGCCCCCGCTCGACCGCGACGACGTAGCCGCCCCGCGTGCGCGGGCGCACGAACGCCGCCACGTCGCCGACGTGCAGCCGGTCCACCGACCCGTCGGCGCGCAGGGTCAGCAGGTCTCCCGCCAGCATGTCCACCCAGCGCAGACCACCCCACTGCGGTGACCACACCGGGCCCTCGGCGTGGAAGGCGATCGGGTCCGTGACCTGCTCGACGGTGCTCATGCGCACGATCCTGCTGCCGACCGCAGCCGGCCCGCACCTCGGCGCCGCACCGGGGGTCGCACCGGGGGGTCGCGCCGGGGCGCGATGATGGTGGGGTGGGTGCCGAGCAGACCGTGGTCCGGACGGCGGTCCCGGTGGACGTGCGCCGGACGCTCGCCAGCCTGCGGCGCGGGCACCGCGACCCGGCGTACCAGGTGACCACCGACGGCGCGGTCTGGCGGGCCACGGCGATGGTGTCCGGCGCGGCCACCGTGCGGCTGCTGCAGACCGGACCCACCGACGTCGAGGTCACGGCGTGGGGCGCCGGCGCGGCCGAGGCGCTCGCCGCCGCGCCCGCCCTGGTCGGCGAGCTCGACGACGTGACGGGCTTCGACCCGCCGCCCGGCCCGGTGCGGGACGCCTACCGCCGGTCGTCGACGGTCCGGCTGCCGCGCAGCGGTCGCGTGCTCGAGGCGCTCGTGCCGGCGATCCTCGAGCAGCGGGTGATCACCCGGACCGCGTACGACGCCTGGCGCTGGCTGCTCGAGCGGCACGGCGCCCCGGCCCCCGGGCCGGCACCGGCCGGCATGCGCGTCCCGCCGTCGGCGCAGGCCTGGGCGTCGGTGCCGGTGTGGGACTTCCACCGCGCCGGCGTCGACCCGCGCCGGGCCCGCGCCGTGGTCGCGGCGGCACGGCTCGCGCACCGGCTCGAGGACGCGGCCACCGAGGGTCCGGCGGAGACCACCCGGCGCCTGCTCCTGGTCCCCGGCGTGGGCCCGTGGACGGCCGCGGAGACCACCCAGCGGGCGCTCGGGGACGCCGACGCCGTCTCCGTGGGGGACTTCCACCTGCCCGGCCAGATCGGCTGGGCGCTCGCCGGCGAGCGGGTCGACGACGCGGGGATGCTGCGGCTGCTGGCGCCCTACCGGCCGCACCGGTACCGCGCCGTGCGCCACCTGCTGCTCACCGGCATGGCGCGCGCGCCACGTCGGGGACCGCGGCTGTCGGTCGAGGACCACCGGCACCGCTGAACGTGCACGCGTAGCGTGCCGTCGTGACCACCGACGCACCCACCGCCCGCGCCGTCGCCGACCGCTGGGTCGAGACCCTCGCCGACCTCGACCCGGGCGTGGGTACCGCGCTGGGCATCCGACCCGGCGACACCCGCATGCCGGACGGCTCACCCGAGGCGCACGCCGAACGGGCGGCAGCCGCCCGAGCCGCCCTCGACGAGCTGGCCGGCGCCCGGGTCCTCGACGACGACGACCGCCGGTGCGCCGCCCTGCTGCGCGAGCGCCTGGGCACCCAGCTCGCCGTGCACGACGCCGGCGAGCACCTGGCGTCGCTGCGACCGATCGGCTCGCCGGTGCAGTCGCTGCAGTCGATCTTCCTCATGATGCCCACCGCCGACGACGGCGACTGGGACGTCGTCGCCCGGCGGATGGCGCAGGTGCCGGGGGCCGCCGAGTCGCTGCGGCAGTCCCTCGCCCAGGGCCTGGCCACCGGGCAGGTCAGCGCGGCGCGGCAGGCGCAGGCCGTCGTCGACCAGCTCACCGCGTGGCTGCCGGGGCCGCGGGACCCCGGCTGGTTCGCCGGCTTCGTCGCGGGTGGCCCGGACGCGCTGAGCGGCGACCTCGCCCGCTCGGCGGCGGTGGCGGCGGAAGGCGTCGCGGCCCTGCGGGACTGGATCGAGGGCACCTACCTGCCCGCCGTCGCCGACGTGCCGGACGGCGTCGGGCGCGACCGCTACCGGCTCGGTGCCCGCACGAGCCTGGGGGCGGACGTCGACCCCGAGGAGGCGTACGCCTGGGGCTGGGACGAGCTGGGCCGGATCGAGGCGGAGATGGCGGTCGAGGCCGAGCGGGTGCTTCCCGGCGCTGGCGTCGCCGAGGCCTTCCGCCACCTGGACGTCGCCGGTGAGGCGGTCGAGGGCGTGGAGGAGGTGCGCCGGTACCTGCAGACGTTGATGGACCGGGCGATCGGCGAGCTGGACGGCACGGTGGTCGACATCGCCGAGCCGGTCCGCCGGGTGGAGGCGATGATCGCGCCGCCCGGTGCCGCGGCGGCGCCGTACTACACCCGCCCGTCGCTGGACTTCCGTCGGCCGGGACGCACCTGGCTGCCCACGCTGGGCCGCACCCGCTTCCCCACCTGGGACCTGATCAGCACCTGGTACCACGAGGGCGTGCCGGGTCACCACCTGCAGCTCGGCCAGTGGGCGCACCGCGCGCGGGAGCTGTCCCGGTTCCAGGTGAGCGTGGGTTCTGTCTCCGCGACCACCGAGGGCTGGGCGCTGTACGCCGAGCGGCTCATGGACGAGCTGGGCCACCTCACCGATCCCGGCACCCGCCTCGGGTACCTCGACGGCCAGCGGATGCGCGCCGTGCGGGTGGTGATCGACATCGGCATGCACCTGTCGCTGCGCATCCCGGCCGGGTCGTCCTTCCAGCCCGGTGAGACCTGGACGGCCGAGCTCGGGCGGCGGTTCCTGGCCGACCGGAGCGGCTCGCCCGCCGACTTCGTCGCGAGCGAGGTGGTGCGCTACCTCGGCTGGCCCGGGCAGGCGATCAGCTACAAGCTCGGCGAGCGGGCGTGGCTCGCGGGGCGTGCGGCGGCCCGCGCACGCGCCGAGGCGGACGGACGCACCTTCGACCTGCGCGCCTGGCACACCGCGGCGCTCTCGCTCGGGTCACTCGGCCTGGACGACCTCGAGCGGGAGATCTCCGGGCTGTAGCGAAGGATGTAGGGCCGGGCGGACCGGTGGACGACGGCGCACCGGCTGACCGTCCCGCCCCCGCCGGTACCCCGGCTCACCAGGACGGAGGAGCCGCCGGGTGAAAAACGGTTGCCGAGGGCATCTTCACGTCCGCCGACCCCCAGGATGGGGCCGTGCACGCGAACCGCGCCCCCGGCGCACCCCTGGTCTCGATCGGGATGCCGGCGTACAACGCCGAGGCATTCATCGTCCCCGCGATCGAGAGCCTGCTCGCGCAGACCGTGACCGATCTGGAGGTCGTCGTCTCCGACAACGGCTCCACCGACGCCACCGAGCGGCTCTGCCGGGAGATCGCCGCACGCGACCCCCGCCTGCGCTACGTCCGCCAGCCGGTCAACCGCGGCGGCGCCGCGAACTTCGCCGCGGTGTTCGACCTGCGCCACCCGGACGCCCTCTACTTCAAGTGGGCGGCGGCCGACGACGTCCACGAGCCGGGCTACCTGGCCGCCGTGCTGGACGTGCTGCGCAGCGACCCCTCGGTGGCGGTCGCGCACACCGCGACCGACGACATCGACGAGCACGGCCTGCACCTGCGCGGATGGGACGACCAGGGACTGCGCGCGGACGATCCGGACGTGGCGGTCCGGTTCGCGAGCCTGTCCCAGCGCAACCACGAGTGCTTCAGCATCTTCGGCCTGGTCCGGGCCGACCTGCTGGCCGCGACCCACGGGCTGGGCCGCTACCCCGAGTCCGACCGGGTGCTGCTGGCCGAGCTGTCCCTGCGCGGCCGCCTCGTCGACGTGCCGCAGGTCCTGTTCCACCGCCGCCAGCACGCCGGGCGCTCGGTGCGGGAGTACCCGTCCGCGCGGTCGCGCACCGCCTGGTTCAACCCCGACCTCGTCGGCCGCCCGGTGTTCCCCGAGTGGCGCCTGGGCCGTGGCTACGTCGAGGCGGTCCTGTCGGCGCCGCTGAGCCCGGCCGACCGGTCCCGGTGCCTGGCGCAGATGGTCCGGTGGGGCGGGCAGCACGCGCCGCACCTGGCGCGCAACGTCGCCCGCACCGGGGTGGACCTCGCCCGCGGTGAGGTCCGGCCCGGTCGTGGCGCGCGCCCGGCCGGCCCGTCGGGCGCCGCCGCCCGCACGCTCGGGGACGTGCGGGTCCGGTGACGCTGCCCGTCCTGACCGCGCACGCCGAGCGTGCGCGGGCGGCGCTGCCCGCCGCCGTCCACGAGTTCATGGCGTCCGGCGCCGGCGACGAGGTGACGCTGGCGGAGTCCGCCGCGGCGTGGTCGTCCTTCCGGCTGCTGCCGCGCGTGCTGCGCGACGTCGGTGTGGTGGACCTGACCACCGAGCTGCTCGGCGACGCCTTCGCCTCCCCGGTCGGGATCGCCCCGGCCGGCTACGCGGGCCTGGTCCGCGACGAGGCCGAGGTCGCCGTCGCCGACGGCGCCCGACGGTCGGGGAGCCTCTACGTCGTCTCGACCCGGGCCTCGCGGCCGCTGGAGGAGGTCGCGGCCGCCGTCGGCGGTCCGTGGTGGTTCCAGGTGTACATGATGCGCGACCGTGGCCTGACCCGGGGGCTGGTGGAGCGGGCGGTCGCCGCGGGGGCGCGCGCCCTGGTGCTCACCGGCGACACCCCCGTCGTCGGCATCAAGCGCCGGGTCGGCGCGGCCCGCATCGACATCCCGGACGACAGCTTCCTGGTGAACCTGGCCCGGCACCTGTCCCCGGGCGACGCCCTCGCCCCGCGCGCCGCCGCCGAGCAGGACCCGACCGCGACGCTCGACGCCATCGGCTGGCTGCGCGAGCTGAGCGTTCTGCCGGTGCTGGTCAAGGGCGTCCTGCGTCCCGACGACGCGGCGGCCTGCCTCGACGCCGGCGCGGCCGGCGTCGTGGTCTCCAACCACGGGGGGCGCCAGCTGGACCGGTCGCTGCCCGCAGCCCTGGCGCTGGCCGGCGTGGTCGACGCGGCCGCCGGCCGCGGACCGGTGCTGGTCGACGGCGGCGTGCGGTCGGGTCTGGACGCCCTGGTCGCGCTCGCGCTCGGCGCGCAGGGCGTGCTGGTGGGCCGGCCGGTGGTGTGGGGGCTCGCCGCGGACGGCGCCGACGGTGTCGCCGCGGCGCTCGCCGCGGTGCGTGACGACCTCGCCCACGTCATGGCGCTCGCCGGCGCGAGCACGCCCGCGGACCTGGACCGGTCGCTCGTCGTCCCGCCGCCCGGGTCGCGCTGACCCGCCCCCATCGCCCCTGCCCGTCCTGACCGACGGCCGCCCGTCGCGGCCGACCCGCCGTCCTGCCCCGGAGACCGCCCATGCCCGCACCCCACCCCCGTGACATCCCCGTCGTGATCCTCTGCGGCGGGATGGGGACCCGCCTGCGCGAGGCCAGCGAGAAGCTGCCCAAGCCGCTGGTCGACATCGGCGGCCGCCCGATCCTGTGGCACATCATGAAGACCTACGAGGCGCACGGGTTCCGGCGCTTCGTGCTGGCCCTGGGCTACAAGTCCGACCTGATCAAGCAGTACTTCCTCGACTACCGGCACCTGACGTCGGACTTCACGCTGCGCCTGGGCGGGGACCACGAGCCGGTGTTCCACAACTCCGCCGGCGACGTCGACTGGGAGATCACCTTCGTCGAGACCGGCCTGACCACCGGCACCGCCGCGCGGATCCGGCGCGTGGCCGAGCACCTGGACGCGCCACGGTTCGCGCTCACCTACGGCGACGGCATCGGCGACGTGGACGTGACCCGGCTGCTCGAGCACCACGAGCGGGCCGGCGTGGTCGGGACGCTCACCGGCGTGCACCCGGGCAGCCGCTACGGCGAGATGCGGGTCGAGGGCGACACCGTCGTGGAGTTCAACGAGAAGCCGACCCTCGCCGAGGGCTGGGTCAACGGCGGGTTCTTCCTCTTCGAACGCGAGTTCGTCGAGAAGTACGTGCCCGAGGACGCCGACGTGATGCTCGAGACGGCGCCCCTGCAGGCCCTGGCCCGGGACCGCCAGCTGTCGGTCTTCGAGCACGAGGGGTTCTGGATGGGCATGGACACCTTCCGGGACTGGACCGAGCTCAACACCCTGTGGGACCGCGGCACCGCGCCGTGGAAGAAGTGGGAGGACTGACACCGTGCGCGTGCTCGTCACCGGGACCGAGGGCTACCTCGGGTCCCTGCTCGCCCCGACCCTGCTCGCCGAGGGCCACGACGTGCTCGGGGTCGACACCGGCCTGTACAAGGAGGGCTGGCTGTACAACGGCTCGCCCCGCACCCCTCAGACGCTCGTCACGGACATCCGGCACCTGGAGGTCGGCGACCTCGAGGGCGTCGACGCCGTCGTGCACATGGCCGAGCTCAGCAACGACCCGATCGGCGACCTCATCGGGGACGTCACGTACGACATCAACCACCACGGGTCCGTGCGGCTGGCCGGGCTGGCCAAGGCCGCCGGCGTGAGCCGGTTCGTGTACATGTCCTCGTGCAGCGTCTACGGCGTCGCCGACGGCACCGTGGACGAGACGAGCCCGGTCAACCCGCAGACCGCGTACGCCCGGTGCAAGGCGCTGGTCGAGCGCGACGTCCTGCCGATGGCCGACGACGACTTCTCGCCCACCTTCCTGCGCAACGCCACCGCGTTCGGCGCCTCGCCGCGGATGCGGTTCGACATCGTGCTGAACAACCTCGCCGGGCTCGCCTGGACCGAGGGTCGCATCGCGATGACCAGCGACGGCACGCCGTGGCGTCCGCTCGTGCACGGCCTGGACATCGCCGCCGCCATCCGGGCGGTGCTCGCCGCCCCGCGCGAGGACGTGCACGGGCAGGTGCTCAACGTCGGCAGCGCCGAGCAGAACTACACCGTGCGCCAGATCGCCGAGATCGTGGCCGCGGAGTTCCCCGGCTGCGAGGTCTCCTTCGGGGCCCCCAGCGCCGACAACCGCAGCTACCGGGTCGCGTTCGACAAGATCCGCTCCGTGCTGCCCGGCTACGAGTGCGCCTGGGACGCCCGCACCGGTGCGGCCCAGCTGCGCGAGGTGTTCGAGCGCATCGACCTCGACGCCGCGACGTTCACCGGACGCGGTCACACGCGCCTGAAGCAGATCGAGCACCTGATGCGGACCCGCCAGGTGGATGACCAGCTCTTCTGGACGGTGCCCGCATGAGGTTCACCCCGACCGCCGTCGACGGCGCCTGGATCGTCGACCTCGAGCCGCACAGCGACGACCGGGGGATGTTCGCCCGGTCCTTCGACGCCGAGGAGTTCGCCGCGCACGGCCTGGACGCCGCGGTGGTGCAGGCCAACCTGTCGTTCAACCACCACGCCGGCACCGTGCGTGGGCTGCACCGGCAGGTCCCGCCGCACGCGGAGGGCAAGCTCGTGCGGTGCATCGCCGGCGGGATCGTGGACGTCGCCGCCGACGTGCGGCCCGGGTCGGCGACCTACGGCCGGCACGTCATGGTCGAGCTCACCGCCGCCAACCGGCGCGCGCTGTTCGTCCCGCCGTACGTGGCCCACGGCTACCAGACGCTCGTGGCCGACACCGAGGTGATGTACCAGGTCAGCGGGCCGTACGCGCCGGGCGGCGAGGAGGGCTACCGGCACGACGACCCGGACCTCGCCATCGCCTGGCCGCTGCCCGTCTCGACCATCTCCGCCAAGGACGCCGGCTGGCCGCTGCTCGCCGAGCGGGTGGACCGGTGATCGTCGTCGACAGCCTGCTCGCCGAGCGGCAGCGGAACGGGCGGCCGGTGCGAGTCGCCCTCGTCGGCGCCGGGTTCATGGGTCGCGGACTGGTCAACCAGATCGTCAACGCGACGCCCGGCATGGACGTGGTCGCCATCGCCGCCCGCCGCCCCGAGCAGGGGGTGCGCGCCTTCACCGAGGCCGGCGCCGCGCACGTCGCGACGGCGGACGACGTCACCGCCGTGGACCGCGCCGTCCGGGCGGGCACGCCCGTGGTGACCCCGGACTGGCGAGCGGTCGTGGCCGCCGACGGCGTGGACGTCGTCGTGGACGTGACCGGCGCCGTCGAGCTCGGCGCGCACGTCGCCCTGGCCTGCTTCGAGCACGGCAAGCACCTGGTGCTGATGAACGCCGAGGTGGACGCGACGGTCGGGCCCGAGCTCGCCCGACGGGCCGACGCGGCCGGCGTCGTGTACACCGGCTGCGACGGCGACCAGCCGGGCGTGCAGATGAACCTCGTGCGGTTCGTGCGCGGCCTCGGCCTGGAGCCCCTGGTCGCCGGCAACATCAAGGGCCTGCAGGACCCGTACCGCAACCCGACCACGCAGGAGGGCTTCGCCCGGCGGTGGGGCCAGGACCCGCACATGGTGACGAGCTTCGCCGACGGCACCAAGATCAGCATGGAGCAGGCGGTCGTCGCGAACGCGACCGGGATGAGCGTGCACCGGCGGGGCATGCTCGGCCGTGACCACCACGAGCACGTCGACACGCTCGTGGACCACTACGACGTCGACGAGCTGCGCAGCCTCGGTGGAGCGGTGGACTACGTGGTCGGCGCCCAGCCGGGACCCGGCGTCTACGTGCTCGGCACTCACGACGACCCCAGGCAGCGGCACTACCTCGAGCTCTACAAGCTCGGCACCGGGCCGCTGTACAGCTTCTACACGCCCTACCACCTGTGCCACTTCGAGGTGCCCACCACCATCGCGCGCGCCGCGCTGCTGGGCGACGCGACGATCCGGCCGCTGTCCGGCCGACCGAGCGTGGAGGTGCTGACGACCGCCAAGACGCCGCTCGCGGCGGGGACCGTGCTGGACGGGCTCGGCGGGTACCACACCTACGGCCAGGCCGAGCGGGCCGACGTCACCGCGACCCAGCGCCTGCTGCCGATCGGTGTCGCCGAGGGCTGCACCCTGGTGCGCGACGTGCCGCAGGACGCGGTCCTCACCTACGACGACGTCGTGCTGCCCGAGGGGCGTCTGGTGGACCGGCTGCGCGCCGAGCAGGATGCCCGGGTGCCGTCAGCCTGACGCGCGACCCGCCGCCGGTCACCCCCCGGGGGTGCTCGGCGTCGGGACGCGGTCGAGGCGCTCGGGGCCGCGCGACCGGTGCCACCGGTCGAGCGCCTCGACCGGCGCCGGGCGGGCGTGCACGTAGCCCTGGCTCTCGTCGCAGCCCAGCCGGCGCAGCGCGTCGAGCGTCCCCTCGTCCTCCACGCCCTCGGCGACCAGCCGCAGCCCGAGGCGGTGCGCGAGGTCGACCGTGCCGGCGACGATCGCGGCGGTGCGCTCGTCGCGCAGCAGCCGGGACACGAACGCCCGGTCGAGCTTGAGCTCGCTCGCCGGCAGGTCGTTGAGGTACGCGAGCGACGAGTGCCCGGTGCCGTAGTCGTCGATGCTCAGCCCCACCCCCCGGGCCGCGACCGCGTGCGCGGCCCGCAGCCCGCCGGCGGCGTCGGCCATGAGCGTGGTCTCGGTGACCTCCAGCACCAGCAGCGCCGGGTCGACGCCGGTGACCTGCAGCACCTCGTCCAGCAGCGGCAGCAGGTCCGGGTGCGTCAGCACGCTCGTGGACAGGTTGACCGAGACCCGCCACCGGCGCCCCGCCGCCTGCCACCCGGCGGCCAGGCGCGCGGCGGTCCACAGCACCAACGAGGTCAGGTGCGGCATGAGCCCGTGCTCCTCGACGAGGTCCAGGAACTCCCCGGGAGCGAGCAGCCCGTGGCGGGGGTGCCGCCAGCGGACCAGCGCCTCGACGCCCGCGACGTCCCCGGTCGCCAGGTCCACCTGCGGCTGGTAGTGCACGACGATGCGCCGGCCCCGGCGGGGACCGGGCTCGAGCTCGGAGCGAAGCTCCTCCAGGCGCCGGGCGCTCTCGCGGGCCGCCCGGTCGATCCCCTGGTCGTACCGGGCGACGCCGCCCCCGGTCGACTTGGCGCCGTACATCGCGGTGTCCGCGCGGCGCAGCAGCTCGCCGCCGTCGACGCCGGGGCTGCCGGCGGCGACGCCGATGCTCGCGCTGCAGTGCACCGGGTGGCCGGCGATCTCGACGACGTCGCGGACCGCCTCGGCCAGACGCGCCGCGAGCGCGGCGGCGTCGTCCTCGTCGGACAGCACGAGCACGGCGAACTCGTCACCGCCGAGCCGCGCCAGCAGCCCGGACGGGGGGACGAGGGCGTCCAGCCGGGCCGCGACCGAGCGCAGCAGGGCGTCGCCCGTCGCGTGGCCGTAGCGGTCGTTGACCTCCTTGAAGCGGTCGACGTCCAGCACCAGCAGGCACAGGACCTGCTGGCGGGCGACGGCGTCGTGCAGGCGCTGGGTCAGGGCGCGCCGGTTGGCGATGCCGGTGAGCTCGTCCGTGTGCGCCTCGAGGCGGGTCTGGGCGAGCAGCGCGAGGTCCCGGATGAGGTGGACCACGCGCACGCTGACACCGATCACCGCGGCCACCGCGAAGGCCATCGGGGCGTACGCGGCCTGCCCGCCCAGTCCTGCGGGCGCGGCCCGGGAGGCACGCTCGCTGGTGAGCACGAGGACGGTGACGCTCGCCAGCAGCACGACGAAGGCGCCGATGGTGGGGGCCTGCGGGGTCGCCTGCCTCGGTGCGGCCACGACCGGGGCGCGCAGCGTGCAGACCACGAGCAGGGCGGCGGTGAGCACCCAGCCCAGCAGCGGGCGCCCGGCCGCGTCCGGCTGCGCGCCGGCGACCAGGAATGCCGTCTCGCCGGCGGCCGCGGCCGCGAGCGCCGCTGCGACGCCCCACACGCGGGGGTCGCGCTGCAGCCCGCCGAGGGACGCGATCGTCAGGGTGGTGCCGAGCAGCATGAGGGCGGCGGAGATCCGCAGCAACGATCCCTGCAGGACCCACCACGGCAGCCCGACCAGGCCGCTGCCCACCCAGATCAGGCCCAGGTTCGCCGCCGCCACGAGGGCGAGCACGGCGCTGAGCCCGTTGAGCCAGTCGCCGGGGTCCGCGACCAGGGTGCGGTACCGGTTCCAGCGGATCAGCCCCTGGTACACCCAGGGGGTCGCCCCCAGCGCCGCGACGCCCAGCACCGTGGGACCCCAGCCGGTGCGGACCAGCCCGGACGGGGCGGCCGCGTCGACCACCAGCTGGCCCAGCGCGCCCGCCGCGAGCACGGCCAGGGCACGCGACAGCCACGACCACAGGTCGTGCTCGGCCCCGTCGCCGGCGGCGTCCGCCCGGGCGCGGGCCCGGAGCACCACGCCGGCGCCGACCAGCACCGCGAGGGCGAGCCCGTCCCGGCCGAGGTCCGCCGCGGTCCCGGGCGCGACCGCGGCCACGCCGGCGCAGGCGACGGCCGACGCCAGGACGGCGACGGCAGCGGCCGGGGGCCGGGCGCCGGGGCGGCGCGGGCGGACGAGGTGCACGAGGCCCCATCGGTGCATCCGCGGCGGCGATGAGCCACCCGGCCGGGTGAGGCGCCGTCGGCCGTCCGGGCGTCCCCGCCCGCGCGGGTTCGCCCGACCGGGTGGCGCGTCGCCGACGCCGCCGGCCGCGGGCGAGATGTCCCCTATGGTCGATCTGTGACCATCCAGCAGCACCACGACGTGGCCAGCGCGCTGCTCGACGCCCTGGTCGCGCTCGACCCCGACGACCACGAGGCCTCGGCGCACGCCATCCCGGTCGCCCTCGCGCGCCTCGACGAGGTGACCGGCGACGCCACGTCGCCCGGCGGGCCGTCGTCCGACGTGGGTGCCTCCGCGGTGGCGTACGGCGCTCTCGAGCTCGCCCACGTGTGCGTCGCGCTGGTCGCGGGGGTCAAGGGCGTCGACCGGCTCGACGTCATCGCCGCGCTGCGTCCGCTGTTCACCGCGGCGTAGCTCCCACCGCGGCGCAGGTCCCACCGCGGCGTAGGTCACACCGCGGGCTCGCGTCCCGCGGGAACATCGCCGACCGGGTGCTGTTGGTTCTGGTGCGGGCGCGTCGCCCGCCGACGAGACACCCAGGAGAGCCCTCGATGTTCAGCAAGCGCGCCACCATCGCCGTCCTCGCCGGAGCCGGCCTCGCCCTGGCCGGCTGCAGCGCCGACGACGCCGTCTCGCCCGCCGAGTCCGGCGCCGCGACGGGAGAGGCCGGCGTGCTGCGCGTGGGGACCGAGGGCACCTACTCCCCGTTCTCCTTCCACGACACCGCGAGCAACGACCTGACCGGGTACGACGTCGACGTCATCACCGCGGTCGCCGACGAGCTCGGCATGGAGGTCGAGTTCTCCGAGGTGCCGTGGGACGCCATCTTCGCGGGCCTGGAGGCCGGCCGGTACGACGTCGTCGCCAACCAGGTGTCGGTCACGCCCGAGCGCGAGGAGATCTACGACTTCTCCGAGCCGTACACCGTGTCCACCGGCGCCATCGTCACGCGGGCCGGTGACGAGTCGGTCTCCGGACCGGCGGACCTCGCCGGCAAGACGTCCGCGCAGTCGGCCACCAGCAACTGGGCCGACGTCGTGACCGAGGCCGGCGCGCAGGTCGAGGCGGTCGAGGGCTTCACCCAGGCGGTCGCCCTGCTCAAGCAGGAGCGCGTCGACGTCACGGTCAACGACAACCTCGCGGTGCTCAACTACCTCGAGACGACCGGTGACACCGACATCGAGATCGCGGCCGAGCTCGAGACCGGCACCGAGCAGGCGTTCGCCTTCGTCCAGGACTCCGAGCTCACCGCCCAGGTCGACGAGGCCCTCGCCACGCTGCGGGCCGACGGCACCCTCGCCGACATCTCCCAGAAGTGGTTCGGCGCCGACGTGACCCAGTGAGGCGGCGCCTGAGCCGGTACCCGGGTCGGTGCCGGCCGGTGGCGGCTCGCCGGGTGCCGCCCGGCGTGCGGGCCTAGGGTCGGCGCGTGGGCGAAGGCATCGACTGGCAGCTCGTGGGCGACTCGCTCGTCCCCCTGCTCATGGGGCTCGTCCACGGGACGATCCCGCTCACCGCGATCACCTTCGTGCTGGGGCTCGCCCTGGCGTTGGTGGTCGCGCTCATGCGGCTGTCGAAGAGCCGGGTGCTGTCCGGCGTCGCCCGGGCGTACGTGTCGGTGATCCGGGGCACACCCCTGCTGGTGCAGCTGTTCATCATCTTCTACGGCCTGCCGAGCCTCGGTCTGACCATCGGGGCCTTCCCGAGCGCGGTCATCGCGTTCACGCTCAACGTCGGTGCGTACGCGTCCGAGGTGATCCGGGCGTCCATCCTGGCGGTGCCGCGGGGTCAGTGGGAGGCGGCGTCCACGATCGGCATGGACGGGTTCACGACGCTGCGGCGGGTCGTCCTGCCGCAGGCGACCCGGGTGGCGGTCCCGCCGTTGTCCAACACGCTGATCTCGCTGGTCAAGGACACCTCGCTGGCCTCGACCATCCTCGTCACGGAGCTGCTGCGCAAGGCCCAGGAGATCGCGGCGCCGACGTTCCAGTTCTTCACGCTCTACACGGTCGCGGCGATCCTCTACTGGGTCGTCTGCTTCGTGCTGTCGGTCGTGCAGTCGCGCGCCGAGGTTCGGCTGGGAAGGTACGTGACGTCATGAGCACGAGCGTCGAGCACGTCGGACGGCCCGCCACCGGCGGCGGTCGCCCCCTGGTCGAGGTGCGGGACCTGCGCAAGTCGTTCGGCGAGCTGCACGTCCTGCGAGGCATGGACTTCGCGGTGCCGAGCGGATCGGTCACCGTGCTGATCGGACCGTCCGGCTCGGGCAAGACGACCGCGCTGCGCTGCCTGAACGCGCTGGAGGTCCCCGAGGCCGGGGTCGTCCGCGTCGCCGACTGCGAGGTCGACTTCGCCCGCCCGGTGGACAAGCGGACGGTCCGCACGCTGCGGTCCCAGAGCGGCATGGTCTTCCAGAGCCATCACCTGTTCCCGCACATGACGGTGATCCAGAACGTCATGGAGGGCCCGGTGACCGTCCAGCGCCGGGCCCGCGAGCAGGCCCGCACCGACGCCCTCGCGCTGCTCGAGCGCGTCGGGCTGGCGGACAAGGCCGACCAGTTCCCGTTCCAGCTCTCCGGCGGGCAGCAGCAGCGGGTGGGCATCGCCCGGGCGCTCGCCATCCAGCCGCGGCTCATGCTGTTCGACGAGCCGACGTCGGCGCTGGACCCCGAGCTGGTGGGGGAGGTGCTGGCGGTGATGAAGGACCTCGCCGACCAGGGCTGGACGATGGTCGTGGTGACGCACGAGATCCGCTTCGCCCAAGGCGTGGCCGACCAGGTGCTCTTCCTCGACGGCGGCGTCGTCGTGGAGCGCGGGGCGCCGGCCCAGGTGCTCACCGACCCGCGCGAGCCGCGGACCCGGCAGTTCCTGCACCGGCTGCTCGACCCGCTGTAGGCGTCGCCCGCTGTCGGCGCCCCACCCGCGTGAGGCGCTCGGGCCGTCGCCCGGGGTGGCTACCGGCGCGAGAGCTGGGCGGCCTCCAGCCGCCGGACCGCCTCGGTCGTGGTCGCGACGTCCTTGACGAAGGTGAACCGCACCCACGAGCGCAGCGCGGTCGCGGTCGCGCTGCCCGGGTGGCAGAACGCCGTCACCGGGATGGCGACCACGCCGGCACGCTCGGGCAGCAGCCGGCACAGCTCCGCGCCGTCGTCGAACCCGGCGGGCGCGGCGTCGGCCAGCAGGAAGTAGGTGCCCCGCGAGGGCGCGGGGACGAGCCCGGCCGCCCGGACGCCGTCGGCCAGCCGGTCGCGACGCTGCACCAGCGAGGCGCGCAGGCCGTCGAGGTACGCGGCGGTGCGGCCGTCGTCGTCGGCCAGGGCGAGGCCCACGGCATGCTGGAACGCACCGGGCGTGACGTAGG
Source organism: uncultured Cellulomonas sp. (assembly GCF_947494015.1). Classification (GTDB taxonomy): domain Bacteria; phylum Actinomycetota; class Actinomycetes; order Actinomycetales; family Cellulomonadaceae; genus Pengzhenrongella. The sequence goes on from NZ_CANLTL010000010.1 coordinate 62,243, forward strand.
TGAGGAACTGCTTGACCGTGCGCACCGCGGTGACCAGGTGCTCGGGCCCGTGCACCCAGCCCACCTTCCACCCGGTCACGGACAGGCTCTTGCCGGCCGAGGAGACCGTCAGCGTCCGGCCGGCCATGCCGGGCAGCGTCGCCAGCGGGACGTGCCGCGCACCGTCGTAGGTCAGGTGCTCGTAGACGTCGTCGGTGACCACGACGGCGTCGTGCTCCCGGGCCGCCGCCGCCAGCCAGCCGAGCTCCGTGGTCGTCAGCACGGTGCCGGTGGGGTTGTGCGGGGTGTTGACCAGGACGAGGCGAGTGCGCGGCGAGAACGCCGCCCGGACGTCGGCCTCGGTGACGGCGAACCCGTCCGGGCCGGGACGCAGCGGCACCGTCCGGTGGACGCCGCCGGCCAGCGCGACGACCGCCGCATAGGCGTCGTAGAACGGCTCGAGGGTGACCACCTCGTCGCCCGGGCAGACCAGCGCGAGCACCGCGGCGGCCACCGCCTCGGTGGCGCCCGCTGTCACCAGCACCTCGCGCTCGGCGTCCACCGCCAACCCGTAGTGACGGTGCTGGTGGGTCGCCACCGCCCGGCGCAGACCGGGCAGGCCCGGCCCGGGCGGGTACTGGTTGAGGCCGGGCGGACCGTGCGGTGCACCGAGCACGGCGTCGGCGGCGGCCTGCAGCATCCACCGGGGACCGTCGTCGTCCGGGAAGCCCTGGCCGAGGTTGAGTGCGCCGGTGCGCCGGGCGAGTGCCGTCATCTCGGCGAACACCGTGGACCGGACGCCGCCCGCAGCGTCCAGCAGGCCGACCCCGCGGGCGACACGGCGCCACGGCTCCGACGGCGGCACCGGACGCGCAGGCGCTGGCGCGGGCGACGACGGGGGCGGCTGGGACGGTTGCACACGGCGAGCGTACGCGGGGCCCCTGTTGCGAGCCCGGTGCGCCGTCCCTACCGTCGAACACGGGCACGAGCACCAGCACCAGCACGGGGGCTCGCACCGCAGCCGCCCACCCCACGGTGGGGCAGCACGGCGGTCCGTCACCGTCCGCACGAACCCGTCACGGAGGCCCGTGGCGCCGAAGCGCACCGGAGGGACACCGCCATGATCACCACCGAGGACATCCAGCGACTGCTCGGGACCGACACACCGGTCCTGGCCGCGGACGGGTCGAGGATCGGTGCCATGGGCGAGGTCTTCCTGGACACCGTCAGCGGGGAGCCGGCCTGGGTGACGGTCCACACCGGGCTGCTCGGCCGGGCGGAGTCCTTCGTGCCACTGATCGGGGCGGTGACCCGCGGCGACGAGATCCACGTGCCCTACAGCAAGGACGACGTCAAGCACGCCCCCCGCCCCGAGTCGGCCGGCGGCCGGCTCTCGCCGGACGAGGAGCGTGCGCTGTACCGCCACTACGGCCTCGTGCACGACGACGAGGTCGAGGGGGCCGACGACCGGGGGTCGCAGGCCCGGGACGACTCCCTGCGGGTCGCCCGCCCCGTGCCGACCCCCGACCCCATCCCACCTCGGGGCGAGCTGGCGGCGGCCGGCCCGGTGCCGGCGGAGCTGACCACCGGCGCCGCACTGCCCGCCGCCGAGGCGCGACGCCATGAGGTGCACGAGGCGCGCGGCGACGGGTCGGTGGACGACGACTCGATGGTGCGCTCGGAGGAGCAGCTGCGGGTGGTCGGCACCGAGCAGGTGCCCACCGAGCGGGTGCGGATGCGCCGCTACACGGTCACCGAGCAGAAGGAGGTGACGGTGCCGGTCCGCCGGGAGAAGGTCCGGCTCGAGTACGACCCGGCCGAACCCGGCGCCGAGGCCGAGGTCGTCGACGTCCCCACGGAGGGCGAACCCCGGACCCGCGACGACCGGCGCTGACCCCCGGCGCCACGCCGCGCCACGGCCGGGCGGGACGAAACGCTCAATCCGCACCCCGCCACGTCGATGGGCCGCGTGACCGAGACGGGTCGTCGCGGGCACCACACGGTGGCCGCGGCACCCGGCGGCCGCTGGGTGAAAAGCCGGACCGGTGTTTGATATGCGCCCCGGGCCGGGTTAACTTCCCGGGAAGTCCCACCGCGGGATTCCCATTGCTGCAACACGGAGATCACGCGATGACCCTGACACTTCCTGAGGTCGTTCCGGCGACCTACGTGGACGCGCACGGCGCGCTGCAGGAGCTCAACCCGCAGACCCGTGCGGTGGTGGCGGCGTCGGTCACCGGCGCCGGCGTCCCCGCGTCCCCGCTGGTCTGCTGCCCGGGCGAGCCCTGCGCCGACCTGACCGGGCGTCTGGAGAACCTCGACGGCGTCGTCCTCGGCGACGCGAACGGGATCGGCCCCGAGGCGGGCTACTACCGCCTGCGGACCGACGACGGCGCGTCCCGCCTCGTGATCAGCGCCCCCGCGCGCTTCCCGCAGCCCGAGCGCGGCTGGGGCTGGGCCGTGCAGCTCTACGCCGCCCGCTCGCGCCGGTCCTGGGGCATCGGCGACTTCGACGACCTGGCCCGCGTCGCGAGGTCCGCCCGGGCCGCCGGAGCCGGGTCCGTGCTCATCTCGCCGGTGCACGCCGCGGCGCCGTGCCCGGTCCAGCAGTCCTCGCCGTACTCGCCGGCCTCCCGGCAGTGGCTGCAGCTGCTGCACATCGCCGTGGAGGACGTCCCCGGGGCCGCCGACGTCGACCTCGGCGACCTCGCGGAGCGGGCCCGTGCGCTCAACGGCCAGCGGCTCATCGACCGCGACACCGTCTGGGTCCTCAAGCGCACCGCGCTCGAGCGGATCTGGGCCGCCACCCGCGACCGGCTGCCGCTCGAGCACGACGTGTGGGTGGCCGCCGGCGGCCAGGACCTGCACCGCTTCGCCACCTGGTGCGTCCTCGCCGAGCGGTTCGCGACGGCGTACTGGCCGTCCTGGCCCGAGCAGTACCGCACGCCCGCCGGGGCGGCCGAGCTCGCGGCCGAGCAGGCCGAGCGGGTCGCGTTCTTCAGCTGGGCGCAGTGGGTCGCCGACGTGCAGTTCGGCGCGGCGTGCTCGGCCGGCGCGACCGTGGTCGCGGACGTGGCCGTGGGCTTCGACTCCTCCTCGGCCGACGCCTGGGTGCACCAGGACATCGTCTGCTTCGACTACGAGGTGGGCTGCCCGCCGGACCGGCACAACCTCGACGGCCAGAAGTGGGGCCTGCCGGCGGTCAACCCGGCCGGTCTCGTCGCGGCCGACCTGGGCCCGTTCGTCGCCATGGTCCGCTCTGCGCTCGCCCACGCCGGTGCGCTGCGCATCGACCACGTGATGCAGCTGTGGCGGCTGTACTGGGTCCCGCAGGGTGCGCACCCCGCCGACGGCGTCTACGTGCACTACCCGGTCGACGCGCTGCTGGCCGTCCTGCGGCTCGAGGCCGACCGCGCCGGCGCCTGGGTCGTCGGGGAGGACATGGGCACCGTCGCCGACGGCGTCCGGGAGACGATGGCCGAGCAGGGCATGCTCGGGTACCGGGCCGCCCTGCGGCTGCCGGTCGACCAGTTCCCCGAGCCGGCGATGGGAGCCTCCTCCACGCACGACCAGGCCACGATCGCCGGGACGCTCACCGGGTCGGACAACGACGACCTGCGACGGATCGGCAAGTCCGCGAACTTCGAGCAGCTCGAGTCGGTGCGGCGCGAGCTCGCGGGCGTGGCCGGCGTGGACCTGTCCGAGCCCGTCGGCCCGGACCAGGTGGCGCGCGCGGTGCGGGCCCAGTACTCGCGGCTCTCCGACTGCGCGGCCCGGGTGGTCCTCGCCTCGCTCGACGACGCCGGCGCCGTCGCCGAGCGGCCGAACATGCCCGGCACCGTGACCGCCTGGCCGAACTGGTGCCTGGCGCTGCCCCGGCCGGTCGAGGACCTGCTCGAGGAGCCGCTCGCCCGCGACGTGGCGGCGATCCTGGACGCCCGGCGCAGCCGCGCGGTCGCCGGCTGAGCTCAACGGGCCCCGTGGCCGCCCTCCGCCACCCGCCAGCGCCCGCAGCCCGGACCGCGCGGCACGACGGCGCGTCGGTCTGCTCACGAGACGGTGCTTGCGCAGAGCGCCGTCAGGCAAGAAGGTTGCCCCCTCAACCTTTTGAGCGAAGGGCTCGGCACATGAGGAAGCAATCACTGGGCGTCGTCCTGGCATCTCTGGCCCTGCTCACCGCGTGCAGCGGTGAGCCCGAGGAGATCGCCGGGGAGGTCGAGGAGTCCGTCGAGGCGGCGGTCCCGACCGACGAGGAGGCCGCGACCGACGAGGAGACCCCGACCGCGGATGCCTCCGAGCCGGCCACCGCGGGCACGGGGGAGGCGACGGTGCTGCTGGCGATGGTGGGCACCGAGGCGGACCCCGAGGCCTTCGAGATCTCGCTGACCACCGAGGACGGCGAGCCGGTGACGTCCCTTCCGGCCGGCGACTACACCATCCAGGTCACCGACCCGGCGGCGATGCACAACTTCCACCTGACCGGGGGAGGGGTCGACGAGAGCACGTCGGTCCCCGAGGTCGAGGACGTCACCTGGGACGTGACCCTCGAGGAGGGCGAGTACACCTACACCTGCGACCCGCACCCGCCGATGACGGGGACCTTCGAGGTGACCGCCTGACCCGATCCGCAGCCGGATCGGCAGTCGTCACGCGCACAGGCCCGGACGTCCGTCCGGGCCTGTGTCGTGCCGGCCGCCGGCCCAGCTCGCCGACGGCTCAGCGAGCTCGACGGCGCAGCAGCGCGAGCGCCACCAGGGCGACCACCACCGCAAGTCCTGCGGAGATGGCGGCGAGGTACTTGTCGGTGTACCACAGCGGCTCGTAGATGACCGGCAGCGGGCCGATGGACGGGATCCGGACCACGACGCTGAGCAGCAGGGCGACCAGGGAGCCGGCCGCGACCGCGGCGAAGGCGAGCCAGGCGAGCACGTCGCCGCGCACGAGCACCCACACGACCACGACGGCGGCGGCGACCGCCTGGGCGACGAAGAGGCCGCTGAGCGTCACCTCCCCGTCGCCGAACAGCGGCGGACGGTCCAGCGCGATCCGCAGGTGCAGGTACCCGGAGAAGCCGAGGGTGATCGCCCCGAGCACCCGCAGGAGGGTCCCGGTCCGGGCCGACCGGGCGGTCGTGAGATCGGTGGAAGTGGACACGTCAGCCTCCTGGCGGTGCGCCGTCACGTCCGCCCCCTCGACCGACGAGGCGTCCGTCCAGTATGCCCGTTTTGGGAGGGTTCGCCAGGATGCTCGGGCGGTCGCTCGGCAGGGCGGGGCCGCTCGTCGTCGCCGTCCTCACCGGCGTCCTCACCGGCGTCCTCACCGGCATCCTCACCGGCGTCCTCACCGTCATCCGGGCTCGGGGCGGGGTCGCCGCGGGGGGCCCGATCCGTGTCGCCGCGGTCGCCCCGACGCCAGCCGTGCAGCGAGGCGTTGAGCTCGCCACCCAGCAGCAGCGCGAGGCTGAGCAGGTACACCCACAGCATCACGATCACGCCGCCACCGAAGGCACCCAGGACGGGGTTCGTGCCAGCCGCGAGCTGCAGGTACAGGTGGAAGCCGCCGCTGGCCAGCACCCACAGCAGAGCGGTGAGCACGGCGCCGGGAACCGCGTGCCGCCACCGCGTGCGCCGGCTGGGCGCGTAGTGGAAGAGCGTCGCCGTCCACGCCACGACCCCCACGACCAGGAGCGGGACCCGCAGCACGTTCCAGGTGAAGGTGAACGCGGAGCCGGCGCCGATGGCGTCGGCCAGGGCCTCACCGCGCCCCAGCAGCGGGCCGATGATGAGCACCGCGAGAGCGAGGACGACCACGACCACCGTCACCAGGCCCATGAGCATGCCGAGCAGGCGTCGGCGGATCCAGCTGCGACGCTCGGTGGAGTCGTAGGCGAGGTTGAGCGCGTTGATGACCACGGCGAACGCGCCCGACACCGTCACCAGCGCGCCGAGGGTCGCGACCGTCAGGACCCCGCCACGGCTCTGGAACAGGCCCTCGACCGTCTCCAGGGCGCCGGAGGCCTCCTCGGTCAGCACCAGGTCGACCGCGTCGACGATCCGCACCTGGGCCTGCTCGGCCAGGTCCTCCCCGACGACGACGTCGAGCACGCCCAGCAGGCTCGCCGCGATCAGCAGCCCGGGGAAGATGCCGAGCACGACGAAGAAGGCCGTCTCGGCGGCGAGCCCCGGCACGCGGTCGTCGACGACCTCGGCGACGTAGTGCCGCAGGAAGGCCCGCACCCGTGCGGGTGTGCTCGGGTCCGGCGGGGCGGCGCTGTGAGCCATGCGGGCACCTCCCTCGGGGTCGGGCGTCGTCAGGCACGTGCGTCAGGCACGTGCGTCGGGCACGGCCTCGTGACCTCCACCCTGCCGGACGTCGCGCCCCGGGGCACCGCCGGGGCCCCGGCGGGCGTGCCCCGGCCGTGAACTAGCGTGGAGTGATGATCATGGCCCCGCCACCCGCTGCATCCCGCCCGCGACCACGCACCCGCACCGCCGCGCTCGTGGTGGCCGGCCTGCTGGCCGTCACCGGCTGCTCCTGGCAGGGGTCGACGTCGACCGGCGGCGGCGACGCCCGGCCGAGCGCGTCCCCGTCGCCCGAGCCGCTGCGGACGGCGACGTCCGCGCCGGGCGCTGAGCTGACCGTGGTCGGTGCCGCGACGGACGCCGAGGCGGCCATCCGGACCAGCCAGTCGCTGTTCGACTCCTCGGCGGTCGCCGTGGTCGTCCCCACCGGGCGGCCGGACGTGCAGCGGCTCGCCGCGCACGCCTCGGTCGCCCTGGGCGTCCCGCTGCTCGTCGGCCAGGAGCCCGCGCCCGACGGCACGGCGGCCACCTCGGACGCCACCGCGGCGGCGTCGGACGGTGCACTCGCCGACGAGCTCGACCGGCTGGGTGTGCGCACCGTGGTGGTGGTCGGCGAGGTCGCCGGCTTCACCGGCGACCTCGCCGACGCCGACGCCGCTGACTCCCCGGACGGCGACCGCACGGTCGTGCGCAGCGAGCCGACGGCGCCGGCCCTCGCCGCGGCGACGGGGCTGACCCTGGACCCCGCCGGCCCCGCCGGCACCGCCGACCCGGCCGGCTTCGCGGCGGAGGTCGCCGCCCTCGCGCCGGGCACACCCGCTCCGTCGCCCGCCGGGACGCCGAAGGGCGCGGGCCCGGCGTCACCCCCCGCGTCAGCCACCGGATCACCCGGCGACCTGGCCGCGGTGGTCCGGGACGCGCCGCTGGACGACGTGGTGGCACTCGCCGTCGACGATCCCGCCGACCTCGCGTCGGTCGCCACGGCGCGGGCGGCCGGCGTCCCGGTGCACCTCGTGCCCGCCGACCGGCCCAACCCGCAGGCGTCGGCCGTGGCCATCGGGGCGCTGAACGCCTCGACGGCCACGCAGGTGCTGGCGATCGGCGCCGCGCTCGGCGCGGAGCCGGCGCTGGAGTGGAAGATCCGGTCGGCGCGCACGGGCTTCCAGCTTCCCGGCGGGGGACAGGTGCTGTTCCCGGGCCACCAGTTCGTCGCGCTCTACGGCAGCCCGGTGACGTCCGGCCTGGGTCTGCTCGGCGAGCAGGGCGCGCAGGCGTCGATCCAGCGGGCGCAGGCCACCGCGGCGCAGTACGACGGTCTGACCGACCGGACCGTGGTGCCCATGTTCGAGATGATCGCGACCGTCGCGGCGGGCTCGGCCGGCTCGGACGGGAACTTCTCCAACGAGCAACCGGTCGACGTGCTGCGGCCGTGGGTCGAGGCGGCCGGCGCGGCGGGCGTGTACGTCATGCTGGATCTGCAGCCGGGGCGCTCGGACTTCCTCACGCAGGCCAGGCAGTACGAGGAGCTGCTCCGGCTGCCGCACGTCGGGCTCGCCCTGGACCCGGAGTGGCGCCTGGGCCCGGACGAGCGGCCGCTGCAGCGGATCGGCTCGGTCGGCGCCGCCGAGGTCAACTCGGTCGTGCAGTGGCTGGCCGACCTGACGCGGGACAACGGCCTGCCGCCCAAGATGTTCGTGCTGCATCAGTTCCGGCTCGACATGCTGCCCGACCGGGAGGCCATCGACATGAGCCGGCCGGAGCTCGCGATGGTCATCCACGCCGACGGGCAGGGCAGCCAGCCCGCCAAGCAGGCCACCTGGCGCACGCTGCACGCCGACGCCCCGGCCGGGGTGTGGTGGGGCTGGAAGAACTTCATCGACGAGGACCTGCCCATGCTGACGCCCGCGCAGACCGTCCAGGGGGTCGCGCCGGTGCCCGACCTCGTCACCTACCAGTGACGCGGGCCGTGCGGCCGACCGGCTGAACCTCGGCGGGGACGGTCACCGCGGGACGCCGCCGGCCGATCACACCGGCATGTCCATCCGTCGCAGCACGTCCTGGGCCGCCTTCACGCGCCCACCCGGCGGTGTGGGCCGGCGAACCGTCGCGGCGACCACCGGGCTCATGTTCGCCGGCGGCGGCGCACTCGCGTGGCTGGTGACGCTGGTCGGCGACGGGCCTGACGCGGGCGCGGGCGCGATCCGCGCCCTGGCCACCGTCGCGGTCGGGATGGGCGCCGTGATCGTCCTGGTCGGCGGGCGGCTGTGGCCGGTCGCCCACCAGGCGGTGCTGCTGGGCGCGTGGGCGATGATCTCGGTCGGCGTGCTGGTGTCCGGGGGCGGCACCGTCGCCATGGCGATCGCGCTGCTGTACCTGCTCATCGTGGTCAACGTCTTCACCATGACCTCCTGGCTGGCGGCGTCGGTGCACGGGGTGCTGTCGGTGGTCGGCGTCGTGCTGGCCCTGTCCCGCGTCCCCGACGTCAGCACCGCCGCGACCGCGATGACCGCCGGCGTGGTCGTCCTGGTCGGGGTCTTCGCCGGTCGCCAGGTCCGGGCCACGGCGGCCGCTGAGGTGGACCCGCTGACCGGGCTGCTCAACCGGCGGGGCCTGGACCAGCGGCTCGGCGAGATGATGAGCCGCGCGGAGCGGACGGGAGCCGCGCCCACGCTCGCCGTCGTCGACCTCGACCACTTCAAGGCCGTCAACGACCGCGGCGGTCACGCGGCCGGGGACCTGCTGCTCGAGGCGGTCGCCCGGACCTGGCGCGCAGTGGTCCCGGCCGGCGCGGTCGTGGCCCGCACCGGGGGCGACGAGTTCGTCGTGCTCGCCCCGGCGGGGGCGGAGCTCAGCGCGCGCGAGGTCGTCGAGCGGGTCCGCGGACAGCTGCCGCCGGGCGTCACGTGCTCGGCCGGCACGGCGCAGTGGGAGCGCGGCGACTCGGCGTCGATGCTGATCAGCCGCGCCGACACCGCGCTGTACCTGGCCAAGCGCACCAGCCGGGGCACGACCCGCCACCACGCCGGGGCGATGGCGGACGCGACCGCGCTGCGAGCCGCCATCGCCGACGGTCGCCTCGAGGTCCACTACCAGCCCGTGGTCGAGCTGCGCACCGGCCGGGTCGTCGCCGCGGAGGCGCTCGTGCGCTGGCGTCACCCCGAGCGCGGTCTCGTCCCACCGGACGAGTTCGTCCCCCAGGCCGAGCTGAGCGGCGCCATCGTCGACCTCGGCTCCTTCGTGCTGGACCGCGCCCTGCACGACGCCGCCGGGTGGCCCAGGGGCGCCCGCGGGCCGCGCGGTGTCGCCGTGAACGTGTCCGGCCCCGAGCTCGCCGACCCGGCGTACCTCACCCGCGTCCGGGCTGCGCTCGACGCGTCCGGCCTGCCGGCGAGCGCGCTGGTCATCGAGATCACCGAGGGTCTGCTCGACCTCGAGTCCCCCGTGGTGCTGGGCACGCTGAGTGCGCTGCGCGCGCACGGGGTGCGGGTCGCGATGGACGACTTCGGCACCGGCTACGCGAGCTTGGCACGGCTGGGTCAGGTGCAGTTCGACATCCTCAAGATCGACCGGTCGTTCGTGGCCGTGGTGGGCGGGCCGCAGTCGGAGGCACCGCTGGTCACGTCGATCCTCGCGCTCGCGGCCGCCCTGGGGCTGCACGTGGTCGCCGAGGGCGTGCAGACCGCCGACCAGGCCGACTGGCTGCGCGACCGCGGGTGCCACGAGGGGCAGGGCTACCTGTGGTCCGCACCGTTGCCGCACGCCGAGCTGCTGGACCGCCTGCGGACGGATCGCGACGTCGACAGCGCGCCGCGGACGTCCGGGGCCGTGCCCGCGGCGGCGGTCCCGGCGCCACCGCTGCCGGCCGACTCGCGGCCGGCCCTCGTCACGGGGTCCGTCCCCACGCCGCGTGGCACCGTCCCCGCGCCGCGTGGCACCGTCCCCGCGCCGCGTGGCACCGTCCCCACGCCGCGGCCAGGACGCCCTGCGGGGCCGATGGCCCCGCAGGGCACCCCACCGGCCGGCACCCCGGCCCGACGGCACGTCGCGACGTCGGACGCCCTCGCCTGAGGCCCGGACGCGGACGCAGACGCGGACGAGATCGGCTCAGGAGTCGGGCGTCAGCTCCGCCCACACGACCTTGCCGCCGGCGTCGAGCAGCTCCGTCCCCCAGGCGACCGCGAGCGCCGCGATGATGTGCATGCCCCGGCCGTGCAGCCCGGTCATGCTCGGCGGCTGCGGGTCGGGTGTACCGGCGCCGCCGTCGACCACCTCGACCCGCAGTCCCGCGGCGGTGCGGGACAGACGCAGCTGGCACGCGCTCTCGGCGTGAGTGACCGCATTGGTCACGAGCTCGCTGACGACGAGCTGGGCGGCGTCCTCGGCGGCGGTCATGTCCCACGACTCCAGCGTCGCGCGCAGGAAGCGGCGTGCCTCGCGGGCGCTGATCAGGTCGCGCGGGAGGTCGCAGACGGCGACGTCGCGCTGGTCGCGGACGGTGCGCAGCAGGTCGACGAGCAGGTCCAGGTCCGCGTCCTTGACGGCGTAGCCCGCGACGCGCTGGTCGATCCACTCGCGGTCGGGCGGGTCCGCCATGCCGGAGAAGACCACGATCCTGGTCGCCGGGGACTTCTCCCGGACGCGGGTGAGGACGTCGCGGCCCGCGATGTCGGGCAGGCCGAGGTCCAGCACGAGGATGTCCGGCTGCAGCTCGCCCACCAGGCGCAGCGTCTCGGAGCCGTCGCCGGCCTCGCCGACCACCTCGAATCCCCCGGAGAAGCGCAGCGCCGTGCGCACCAGTCGACGCACCTGAGGTACGTCGTCGACGAGGACGACCCTGGTCACCACGACGGGCAGGCTATCGCCGACCGGCGGGTCCGGCGCTGGGGAGCGCTCCGCGTGCCCGCCCGGGACCTTCGACGGCACGGCTCAGCCCCTCGGCAGGGAGACGGCGAACACGGCCCCGGCGCCCTCGGCGCCCGGCTCGTACCAGGCGTCGCCGCCGTGGGCCCGGGCGAGCTCGCGGACGATGAACAGGCCCAGCCCGGTGCCGCCGCGCCGGGCGCCGGTCGCGAACCGGTCGAAGAGGCGGGGCACCATCGCGGCGGGCACACCGGGTCCGCTGTCGCGGACCCGGACCACCACCCGGTCACCGTCGGCGACCGCTGCGACCCGGACCGGCGCGGCGCCGTGCCGCAGCGCGTTGCCGACCAGGTTGTCGACGGCCTGGGAGAAGCGGTCCGGGTCGGCGAGCACCGTCAGCCCGGGCTCGCCGTCCACCCGGACGTCGACCGGTTCGCCCGGGCCGCCCGCGCCCCCGGTGGCTCGGGCGGCGGCGGACGACCTCGCCAGCACGTCGTCCACGGCGACGCGGGCAGGGGTGAGCGTGACCGCGCCCGCCTCGAGGCGCGCGGCGGTCAGCAGGTCCCCGAGCAGGCGGCGCAGCCGGGCGGCGCTCGCGGTCATGCCGTCGACGATCTCGCTGCGCTCGTCGTCGGCCAGGTGCTCCCAGTGCCGCGCGAGGATGTCGGCGGAGCCGCCTAGCACCGTGACCGGGGTGCGCAGCTCGTGGGCCGTGACGGCGAGGAACTGCTGCTGGTCCTCGGCGGCCCGCAGCAGCCGGGCGTTCATGGTCTCCAGCTCCTCCTTGGCCGTGGCCAGTGCCGCCGCGGCGGCCTCGCGCTGCTGTCCCGCGTGCTGACGCTCGGTCACGTCACGGGTCACCTTGGCGAAGCCCACGTGCCGTCCGCCCGAGTGCACGGCCGTGATGACGACGTTCGCCCAGAAGGTGCTGCCGTCCTTGCGGACCCGCCACCCCTCCTCCTCGTAGTGGCCCTCGCGCAGGGCGATCTCCAGCTCGTGCTCGGGGTGCCGCTCGGCCTGCCGGTCGGCGGGGTAGAAGCGCCGGAAGTGCTGGCCGATCGCCTCCTCGGCGGAGTACCCCTTGATCCGCTGAGCACCGGCGTTCCAGCTCGCGACGTTCCCGTGGCGGTCGAGCATGAAGATCGCGTAGTCCTCGACCGCCTCGACCAGCAGCCGGAAGCGCTCCTCGCTCTGCCGCAGCTGCTCGTCGGCCATGCGCTGCGCCGTGACGTCCTGAGCCTGGAGGAGCAGGTACAGCGGCCGGCCGTGCTCGCCCCGGACGACGGCGACGGTCGCGGCGACGACCCGGCGGGGGACGACGTCGGCGACGTCGTGCTCGACCTGGACGACGGGCACCGCGCCGGCGTCCAGCGTCCGGGGGGCCCGGCGCACCGCGTCCGCCCCCGGCCCGGTGGCGAGGTCCGCCCAGTCCGTCCCGACGAGCTGGTCGACCGGACGCTGCAGGAGGTCGGCGAGCGCGCGGTTCACGCGGACCAGGCGGCCGGTGAGCGTCATCGTGGCCATCCCGATGGCGGCCTGCTCGAACACCTCCTGGAACCGCTCGAGGTCGCCGCGCAGGCCGTCACCGGCGCCGTCGCCGCCCCCGGGGACCTCGTCGGCGGGTACCTCCTCAGCCGTCGATGACGGGTCGCGCCCCGGGTCGCGCCCGTCGTCGAGGATCGCCGCGAGCGCGCCGGGGAGGCGGTCGGGGGCGACCGACTTCTCCACGAACGCGACGGCCCCGAGCTCGCGGCCCCGCGCGGCGAGCTCCGGGTCGCCGAACCCGGACAGCAGCACGACCCGCGTGCCCGGCGACGCCGCCAGCACCCGGGGGAGCGCCGCGAGCCCGTCCATGCCCGGCATCGACACGTCCAGCAGCATCAGGGCCGGGCGCCGTGAGCCGGCCAGGGCCACGGCGTCGTGCCCGTCGGCCCCTTCGCCCACCACGGTGAACCGCCCCGAGAGCCGCAGCTGCGTGCGGACCAGGGCGCGCACCTCCGGGGCGTCGTCGATCAGCACCACGGTGGTCGCTCGCTCGGACGGCAGCTCGGACGGCAGCTCGGACGGCAGCTCGGACGGCACCGCACGACCGTACGCGGTCACGCCCCGTGCCGACCTGCGCAGCGACCCGCGGAGCCTAGGCTGCGGGCCATGAGCGGGGGCCGGGTGCGGGGCGGGTTCGACGCGGTGGTGCTGGCCGGCGGTGAGGGACGCCGGCTCGGCGGCGTGAGCAAGCCCGAGCTGGGCGTGGCGGGGCGCACCCTGCTCGACCGCGCGCTCGACGCCACCGTCGGGGCGCGCCGGGTCGTCGTCGTCGGACCGCCGCACCTGGCCCGGCCGGGAGTCACCACGGTGCTCGAGGAGCCACCGCTCGGCGGCCCGGTCGCCGGCCTGCACGCCGGCCTGGCCGCACTGCGGGGTGCGCGGACGGCGTCGGACGCCGACCCGGACCGGCACGTCCTCGTGCTCGCGTGCGACGTGCCGCAGGCTGCCGCCGCGGTGCCGGCGCTGTGGGCCGCGCTCGACGCCCACCCCGACGCCGACGGCGCCCACCTCGTCCGCGACGGCCGCGCGCAGCCGGTGGCGCTGCACCGCGACGCCGCGCTACGCCGCGCCGTGGCCGCGCTGGACGCGGCCGAGGGCGTCCGGGGGATGCCGCTGCGGCGGCTGCTCCGACGGCTGCGGATGGTCGACGTGGCCGACCCGGCCGGGCACAGCGCCGACGCCGACACGTGGCACGATGTCGCGACGCTCGAGACCGTGCTGGCGAGGAGGGACCCCATGACCGCGCAGACCCCCGACGACCTGGACCGATGGGTCACGCGCGTGGCCGGCGCCCTGGGCGTCGACGCCGAGGTGCTCGACCGCGACCTCGTGCTGGACCTGACGCGCGACGTGGCCCACACCGTGGCTCGGCCGGCGGTGCCGCTGACGACGTTCCTCATGGGGTGCGCCGTCGGCGCCGGCACCGGCGACCGCGCCGCCCTGGGGGTGACGGCCGAGACGGTCGCGCGACTGGTCGAGGAGTGGCGCGAGGGCAGCGAGGCGTGAGCGTCACGGTCCGCTACTTCGCCGCGGCCGCGGAGGCCGCCGGCGTCGCCTCGGAGACGCTGGACGACGCCGCGGCGCGCACGGCGGGCGAGCTCCGCGCGACGATGGTCGCCGCGCACGGGCCCGAGCTCGGGCGCGTGCTCGGGCGCTGCTCGCTGCTGGCCGCCGGCAGTCGGCTGGTGGACGACGCGAGCCCGGTGCCGCCCGGCGTGACGGTGGACGTCCTGCCCCCCTTCGCGGGGGGCTGACCCGGTCCGGCGGCTCGGCACCCGCGGCACGCCGGTGCCGCTGGACGCGCTCCATGCGCCGATAGGGCGGCGTGGGCGGTGATGACTGCACGGGGGCCTCCGACTGCCGATAGGGCGCCAGTGCGCGCCACCGGGGTGCGCCGACGTCACCGTGGGGGAGCCCCGATGTCTCTGCCCACCCGCCTGACCGCCCGCGTGTCGCGGCTGCCGGCGGTCCTGCGCGCACGGCTGCCCACGCGTCCGGCCGGAGCGGTCGAGGGCACCCGGTGGCTGTTCCTCGTCTTCGGCCTGGTCTCCCTCGCGATGACCCTGCCGCCGACCGTCGTCACCGCCACGCCGGTCGGCGCGGTGGTCGCGACGGCGTCCTGCCTGGTCCTGGCGGCCTCCTGGTGGCACGGCTACCGCAGGGCCCGGGCGACCGTGACCGGCGACCTGGTCGACACCGTCGCGTTCGCCGCCTTCGTGACGGTGGCGCCCGTCCCCGGGCAGGCGCTCGGCTTCGTGTTCGCGGCGCTGTGGTTCCGTTCGCTGTACGGCTCGGCGAGGCGCGCGTACGCCCGCGTCCTGCTGCACATCGTCGGGCTGTCCGTCGGCCTCGGCGCCGCGGCGGCCGTCGCAGGCGGCTCGCCCGGTGCCGACGCCCCCGCCGTCCTGGGCTCCTACCCCCTCATGCTGCTCACCGTCGCCGTGCTGCGCGAGCTCGCGGTCAGCATCCGTGACCGCGAGCTCGCCGCCCGCCGCGACGCCGCGCTGGTCGCGCTGAGCACCGACCTGCTGGCCGAGAGCGACCAGGAGGCGATCTACCGGCGCGCCTGGATCGCCGCGGCCGAGATCTGCGACGCCACCCCGGGGCTGCGCATCCTCGCGGTGACGCAGGACGGTGCGGCGCTTCGTGTCCGCGGGTCGACCGGTGAGCTGCCCCACCTGCCCGCCCGGGTGCCTCTCGACGTCGTCGGGCCGGACGCGGCCGGACGCGCCGTCCGGCTGGACGAGTACGCCGGTGCCTCGTGCCACTGGGCCGTGCTGCCGCTGCCGGAGCTCGGCGGGACCGGCTGGATGCTGGTCGGCTCGCACGGCTCGCACGGCTCGCACGGCTCGGTCGGCGACCACGGTGTCCTGGCCGCCCGGGCGCTGGTCAACCAGGTGGCGCTCGCGGTGCGCAACGGTGCTGCGCGGGAGGCGCTGGTCGTCCAGGCGAGCACCGACGCCCTGACCGGGCTGGCCAACAGGTCCGCGTTCGAGCGCACGCTCGCGGACGTGGTCACGTCCGGCGCCGGTGCCTCGCTGCTGTTCCTGGACCTGGACGACTTCAAGCACGTCAACGACGGCCAGGGCCATGCGGCCGGCGACCTGCTGCTGCAGGTGGTGGCGAGCCGGCTGGTGGAGGCGACCCGCCCTGGCGACGTCCGTGCCCGGCTCGGCGGCGACGAGTTCGCCATCGTCCTGCCGGGGACCGACCCCGACGAGGCGCGCCGGATGGCCGAGCGGTTGCTGGCCGTGCTGTGCCGCCCCGTGGTGCTGCACGGACGCCCGACGTTCGTCGCCGCGAGCGTCGGCGTGGCGCACACCCGCGACGCCGGCTCCCCGGAGGAGCTGCTCCAGCACGCCGACATCGCGATGTACGCGGCCAAGGCGCACGGCAAGCGCGCGGTCCACGTGTACCGGCCCGCCGCGACCGTCACCGACGGCGCCGCCGTCTTCGCCCGGCAGCTCGCGGCCGCCGCCGGCCGGGGCGAGCTCGAGCTCCACTACCAGCCGGTCCTCGACCTGAGCGACGGCGGATGCCGTGCGGTCGAGGCGCTGGTGCGGTGGCGGCATCCCGCCCGCGGCCTGCTCGGACCGGCGGAGTTCATCAGCCAGGCGGAGCGCACCGGAGCCATCCACGGGATCGGTGCCTGGGTGGTGCGCCAGGCGTGCGCCGACGCCGCCGCGTGGCGCGCCGAGGGACTCACGCTCGCCGTCCACGTCAACGTGTCGCCGGTCCAGCTGGCCGACGACGCCCTCCTCGGCACGGTCCGCGGCGCCCTCGGGTCGTCCGGGCTCGCGCCCGACGACCTCGTCCTGGAGATCACCGAGAGCACGATCCTGGAGGCGCCGGACGCGCTCGCGCGGCTGCACCACCTCGCCTCGCTCGGCGTGCGCGTCGCGGTCGACGACTTCGGCACCGGCTACGCAGCGCTCACCACGCTGCGCACCCTGCCGGCCAGCATCGTCAAGATCGACCGGTCGTTCGTCGCGGGTGCCGGACGGTGCGAGGCGGACCTCGCCGCCATCGAGGCGATCGTCCGGATGAGCCGCCGGCTCGGCCTCGAGGTGGTCGGTGAGGGGGTCGAGACCCCGGAGCAGCACCGTGTGCTGGTCGACGCCGGCGCCCATGCCGCCCAGGGGTTCCTGTACCTGAGGCCGGTGCCCGCGGCCGAGCTCGTCGCCTGGTGGCGGACGCACCACGCGCGGGCCCCGCTGTGGACCGCAGGCGGCCACGACCACGTGCTGACGCGCCCGGCCTGAGCTGGGCGACCGGGCAGGCCGGGCCGCCGCGCGACCGGCCCCGGCCGCGCAGGACCGGCCGCGTGGTCGACGCTGCGTCCACGGACGCGCACCTACAGTGGCGGCATGGACGAGGGCTCGGAGCGGCGGGTCAGCCTGCGCCGCACCGGGGCCGTCGTCGGGGCGATGGCGACCGCGGCGGTCGGGGGCCACGTCGTCGGCGGTGGGGCGGTCCCGACCCCGGGCGCCATCGGGCTGCTGCTGGTGGCCCTCGCTGCGGTGGCCGTCGTGCTGGCCCGCGGACGGCTGTCGACCGGCGCCGTGCTCGCCGTCCTGGGCGCGAGCCAGTACGCGGCGCACGCCCTGCTCGCGGTGACCGCCGGCTGGAGCCTCGCCCCGGCCTCCCCACCCCTCGCCGCGTGCGCACCCGCGGGGGCGCACACGGTGATGCCGGTGTGCGGTTCCCCCGTGCCGGTGCCGGTGCCGGTGCCCGTCCCCGTGCACGTCCACCACGGCGGGGCCGACGGGGGCGCGGAGCTGCGCATGGCGCTGGCGCACCTGGTGGCGACCGCCGTGACCGCGGTCGTGATGGCGCAGGGTGACCGTGCCGTCCGAGCGGCCGCGGCCGCGGCTCTCACCGTGTGGTGGCCGCTGCGGTCCGGGGTGGTGCTGGCCCTGCCCCCGCTGCGTGGTCGTCCGGCGTGGTCGGTCGCGCCCGCTCCGGCGGTCCCGCCGGCGGTCCGGGTCCAGGCGCGCGGCAGACCCCG
Source organism: uncultured Cellulomonas sp. (assembly GCF_947494015.1). Taxonomy (GTDB): domain Bacteria; phylum Actinomycetota; class Actinomycetes; order Actinomycetales; family Cellulomonadaceae; genus Pengzhenrongella. Next base: position 79,937 of record NZ_CANLTL010000010.1, read on the forward strand.
GCGTGGACCGCCGACCCTGTGCGGCGCCGTCCTCCGCCCGCTCGGCTGAGCCTGTCCGGCTCGGCGGCGCCACGGAGCGGCCGCGGTGATCGCCCCGGCGGATCGCCCCCTCCCGCCCCCCTCCCGCGCGCCCTCCGGCGCGCGCGGTGGCGTCCGCCCGCACCCCCTGAGTCGAAGGACGTCCTGCCATGCCTGCACTGCCCCGCACCACCTGCCACACCACCCTCCACGTCACGTCCCGGACGGCGCGCGTCGGGCTGGTCGCCGCCACGGCGACCGGTCTGCTGCTGGCCACGGCGCCGGGCGCGCACGCGCACGTGCGCGTCGTCCCGGACAGCACCTCGGCCGGTGGCTTCACCGTGCTCACGTTCCGGGTGCCCACCGAGTCCGAGACGGCCGGCACCACCGCCCTGCGGGTCGAGCTGCCCACCGACACCCCGCTGACCTCGGTCCGCACCACGCCCATGCCCGGCTGGACCGCCGTCGTGGAGCGCGGCGCACTCCCGGAGCCGGTCACCCGGGACGGGCCACGCTGACCGAGGCGCCGCTCGCCGTGGTCTGGACGGCCGAGCCCGGCACGCAGGTCGGCCCCGGCCAGTACCAGGACTTCTCGCTGTCCGTCGGGCCGCTGCCCGACGCCGGGACCGAGGTGCTGCTGCCCGCCGTCCAGACCCTCTCCGACGGCGAGACCGTGGCGTGGGACGACGAGCCGCTGCCCGACGGCGTCGAGCCCGAGCACCCGGCCCCCGTCCTGGTGACCACGGCGGCGGCCGACGACGGGCCCGGCCACTCCGCCCAGCCGGCCTCGGGGGCGTCCGACGGCGCGTCCTCGGCCACGGCGCCCGGCGCGTCGTCGGGGACGGACGCCCCGGCGCGTGACGACGCCGCCCGGTGGCTCGGCGGAGCCGGGTTCGCCCTCGGGCTGGCCGCGCTGCTCGTCGCGGTGGTGCGGCGCCGTCGTCCGGCGGGCCCGGCCGACCGCACCGCCTGAGGTCACCCGCCGCGACCGTGCCGGTGAGGTGCCGGCGAGTGCCGGTGGCACCTCACGGGCACGGCCGCGGTGCGGCGTGTCCGGCGTCCGACGGCGGGCACGCTCGCCGATGCTGGCCCCGATGACCACGCACAGCCACGACCACCGTCCCGCCGTCCGCCCGGTGCGCCGGCGCGCCCGGGCCATCTTCGCCGCCGTGCTGATCCCGGCCCTGCTCGCCACCGTCGTGGCCGGTGCGGTGCTGTGGCCCCGGGCGCAGGAGCGGCCGGTGCTGGAGACCACCGCGCCGGGCATGACCTTCCACCGGGTGACGGTCGAGGCGGTGGACGCCGCGGCCCCCGACGCCGCCGACCAGGTCCGCGGGACGCTCGGGGACGGCACCGAGGTGTGGGTGCTCGTGCCGCCGGAGTACCTGTCGCAGGTCGCCCCGGGCGACCGGATCACGGTGGCGTACGTGGCCGAGGCGGCCGCGGAGGGGACGCCGTACGTGTTCGTCGACCACGTCCGGGGCCCGCCGCTCGCGGTGCTCGCGGTGCTGTTCGCCGTGGGGGTGGTGCTCGTGGCGCGCTGGCGCGGGCTGGCCGCGCTCGTCGGCCTCGGCGTCTCGCTGGCCGTGCTCGGCACCTTCACCCTGCCCGCGCTGCTCGAGGGCCGTCCCGCGCTGCCGGTCGCGCTCGTGACGTCGTCGGCGATCATGTTCGTGGTGCTGTACCTCGCCCACGGGTTCTCGACCCGCACGTCGACGGCGCTCGTCGGCACCCTCGTCGGCCTGGTGGTGACGGCGGGGCTCGCCGCCTGGGCCGGCGACGCCGCGCACCTGACCGGCCTGTCCGGGGAGTACGCGCTGGACCTGCAGTCGTCCGCGCCGCTGACCGATTTGCGGGCTGTCCTGCTGTGCGGCATGGTGCTGGCCGGGCTCGGGGTGCTCAACGACGTGACGATCACCCAGGCGTCGGCCGTCTGGGAGCTGCACGCGGGCTCCCCGCGGGCCTCCTGGTCGGAGCTGTTCGGGCGGGGCATGCGCATCGGCCGCGACCACATCGCGTCGACGGTCTACACCATCGTCTTCGCCTACCTCGGCGCGAGCCTGCCGCTGGTGCTGCTGGTCAGCATCTCCGACCGGCCGATCCTGCAGTCGCTGACCAGCGGGGAGATCGCCGAGGAGGTCGCGCGCACCCTGGTCGGGTCGATCGGGCTCGTGCTGGCGATCCCGGTCACCACGGCGATCGCCGCCACCGCGGTGCGGTCGGCCGCCCACGGCGTGCTCGACCCAGCGCCGGGGGGCGACCCGGACGGCGCGCCGCGGGATGGCGCGCAGCACGCCGCCGTCGCTCGTCGGACGTAGCACCGGGCTGCCCGCTGGGCGGTGAGCGGCCCGGGTGCTACCAGGGCATCGCCGGGTACACGTACCCCGGACCCCAGTACGGCGCGACGCCGTAGTACCCGTACAGCCCGCCGAAGAAGTCCTCGGGCGAGGCCCGGGCGACGTCGGGGTCGTACGGGGGACTGGCAGCGATCAGGCTCCGTGTGGTGTCCACGTGCACCCGCTCGTCGATCGCCTTGACCGCGTCGACCGGGATGAGCCGCTTCTCCTCACCGATCCCGAGGAAGCCGCCGGATCCCACCTCCAGGAACCGCACGCGGTGCTCGCCCTCGTCGACGAGCAGCTCGTCGACCGTGCCGATGTCCTCGCCGTCGCGGTCGACCACGGCCAGCCCGCGGACGTCCTGCTCGCGTGGCACGGTCAGGCCCGCGTCGCCGAGCCGGACCAGCGCGCTGCTGCCGTGGCTGTCGTCCTGGTTCGTCATCGTGAGGTCTCCCGTCCTGGCGTCCCCGCCCGGCGCGGCCGGGGCCGGCCGCGCACTGCTGTGGCCCGCCGCCGGTCAGTCGATCGCGCCGACCTCGACGGCCTCGACCATGATCTCGACCCTGGCCCCGTCGGAGAAGGTCAGCGTCACGGGCACCAGCTCGGCGCCACGGATCTGCGTCGTGATGTCCTCGAGCACGAAGTGCGGGTCGTCCGGTCCCATCTCGACCAGCGTGCCGATGGGCAGCTCGACGGGCGGCTGGGCGCCCTCCAGGGTGACGCCCGAGGCGATCTCGCTGGAGACCTCCACGAGCGTCGCGTCCTGCGACGACTCGTTCTGCAGCCACAGGTACAGCGGGACGTCGTCGCCCGGCACGTACCCGGTCCCCGGGGTGTCGGGGTCCTCCAGGTGCGCGTACCGCACCGAGATGTCGTTCACCGTGACGTTCGCGCCCGGCGGGTTGTTCTCCACGAACTCCTGGCCTCGCCCGCATGCACCGAGGGTCAGGGCGGTGGCCAGCACGCCGACGACGCCGACGGCGCGTCGCGCGCGCGGGCGTCGCGCGCGCGGGCGCCGCGCCGTCGCGCGGTGTCGCAGGGAGCCGGCCGGTCGGGGTGCCGTCATGGTGGTCCGCCTTCGTCTGTGGTGGGCATCGTCCGTGGTGGGCATCGTCCGTGGCGGGGGTCGCGGGCGGTCCGATCCACGCGCCGCGTGCCCGGCGCCGCCGTCGGTCCGACCGCCGCCACGTCCTGTTCTGTCCAGGCAACTTTGCCAAGTCTTCACCTTCGCGCCGGGATCGCAACCGCACAGCATCACGGCGCCGCGCCGGTCCTGCGTCCGCGGTCCTGCGTCCGCGGCCGTGCCGGGTTGCGCGGGACGGCGAGGAAGAGTTGCCTCGGTCGACGACAACGCCTGCACCGAGAGCACGGGAGCCGAGATGTCGAGGACGGACCGCATCGCCGAACCCTGGGGGACCCGAACGCCGTACGGCCCGGGGGAGACGTGGCCGGCACGCGTGGACACCTACCTGGAGGACGGTGTCACCGCCGACGACGTCGACCGCTGGGTGCAGTCCGCGACCATCCTGCACTCCAACGGCGACGGTCTGGACATCGCGGTCAAGGACGGGCGCATGGTGGGGGTCCGGGGACGGGTCGAGGACCGGGTGAACCACGGTCGGCTGGGCCCCAAGGACCTGTACGGCTGGCAGGCGAACGCCTCGCCGGACCGGCTGACGCGGCCGCTCGTGCGCAAGGACGGCGAGCTCGTCGAGGCGTCGTGGGACGAGGCGATGGGCCTGATGGTCGCCAACGCCCAGCGGCTCCTCGCCGAGCAGGGACCCAGCGCCATCGGCTTCTACACCACGGGCCAGCTGTTCCTCGAGGAGTACTACACGATGGGGCTGATCGCCCACGGCGGCATCGGCACCAACCACGTCGACGGCAACACCCGGCTGTGCACCGCCACGGCTGCGGCGGCGCTCAAGGAGTCCTTCGGCTGCGACGGGCAGCCGGGCTCCTACACCGACGTCGACCACGCCGACGTGATCGCGCTCTGGGGTCACAACATGGCGGAGACCCAGACGGTCCTGTGGACCCGGGTGCTGGACCGGCTGGCCGGACCGAACCCGCCGCAGGTGCTGTGCGTCGACCCCCGTGAGACGCCGGTCGCGCGGGCCGCGACGGTCCACCTCGCGCCCCGCCCGGGGACGAACGTGGCGCTGATGAACGGCCTGCTCCACCTCGTGATCGCCAACGGCTGGTACGACGAGGCCTACGTCGAGGCGCACGCGGTCGGCTTCGACGAGCTGCGGGAGCGGCTCCAGGACTACCCGCCGGAGCGCGTGTCGACCATCTGCGACGTGCCGGTGGAGCAGCTGCACGAGGCGGCGCGGCTGATCGGCACGGCCGAGCGACTGCTCTCCTCCGTGCTGCAGGGCTTCTACCAGGCCAACCAGGCGACGGCCGCCGCGGTGCAGGTCAACAACCTGCACATCATCCGCGGGATGCTCGGCAAGCCCGGCTGCGGCCTGCTGCAGATGAACGGGCAGCCGTCGGCGCAGAACACCCGCGAGTGCGGCGCCGACGGGGACCTCGCGGCGTTCCGCAACTGGTCGAACGACGCCCACATCCAGGACCTGGCGCGGGTGTGGAACCTGGACCCGATGCAGATCCCGCACTACTCGCCCCCCACGCACGCCATGCAGATGATGCGGTACGTCGAGGACGGCTCGATCCGGATGATGTGGGTCCAGGCGACCAACCCGGCGGTGTCCCTGCCGGAGCTGCGGCGGATCCGCTCGATCCTGTCCCAGGAGCGGCTGTTCCTCGTCGTGCAGGACATCTTCCTGTCCGAGACCGCCCAGCTGGCCGACGTCGTGCTGCCGGCGGCCACCTGGGGCGAGAAGACCGGGACCTTCACCAACGTGGACCGCACCGTGCACCTGTCCGAGAAGGCGGTCGATCCCCCCGGCGAGGCCCGCCCGGACCTGGACATCTTCATCGACTTCGCGCACCGGATGGGGCTGTCGGACAAGGACGGCGACCCGCTGGTCAAGTGGCACGACCCGGAGTCGGCGTTCGAGGCGTGGAAGGAGTGCACCCGCGGGCGCCCGTGCGACTACACCGGGCTCAGCTACGACAAGCTGCGCGGCGGCAGCGGGATCCAGTGGCCCTGCAACGAGGAGAACCCCGACGGCACCGAGCGGATCTACGCCGACGGCAAGTTCTGGGCGCAGCCGGAGTACTGCGAGAGCTACGGACGGGACCTCGTGACCGGCGCGCCTCTGAGCCCGGTGGAGTACAAGGCGCTCAACCCGACCGGCAAGGCCGTGATCAAGGCGTGCGAGTACATCCCCCCGCACGAGATCCCCAGCGAGGACTTCCCGCTGCAGCTCATGACCGGGCGCACGCTCTACCACTTCCACACCCGCACCAAGACCGGTCGCGCCCCGCAGCTGCAGGCGGCGGCGCCCGACGTCTGGGTGGAGATGTCGTCCCACGACGCCGACCTGTTCGGTCTCGCCGAGGGCGACCTCGCGCAGATCGCGACCGCACGGGGGTCGGTCGAGGCGAAGGTCCGGGTGTGCGGCATCCGGCCCGGGGTGGTGTTCCTGCCGTTCCACTACGGGTACTGGGACACCGAGGGCGGGCACGAGCCGGACGACCACGGCCGGGCGGCGAACGAGCTGACCGTCACCGAGTGGGATGCCTGCTCCAAGCAGCCGATCTTCAAGACGGCGGCCGCGTCGGTCCGCAAGGTCCGCGACGCGGACGGACCGGCACCGGCACCGACGACGACGGGCTCCGCACCCGTGACCGGCGGCGTCCCGCCGACCCGTGGGGGGCCGGACGCACTGTCCGACGAAGACCTGACGATCGTCCCGGAGGGGTTGCGATGAAGCTCGGACTGGCCCTGCGTGAGCTGCACCGGTCGGAGAACGACCTGGCTCACGAGCTGCTCACCGTGGCGGACCGGCACAAGGTCGACCACGAGATCTTCTACATCGGCCGCGACATCGCCGCGTGGTCCCAGCACCACGTGACCGAGATCGCGACGATCGCCCGCGACTACGGCGAGGACCTGGACCCGGAGCCGCAGGGCGAGCCGGCGCTCATGGAGAAGGTCTGGGAGCGGACCAGCGACGTCCTGGGCCGTGACAGCGCGCCCGAGCTGCTGCTGCTGCGGGACCTGCGCACGGTGTACATGAAGGCGTCGGGCGTGTCGGTCGACTGGGAGCTGCTCGCCCAGGGCGCGCAAGGAGCCAAGCAGGGTGAGCTGCTGGAGGTCACCAAGCGGTGCCACCCGCAGACGCTCCGCCAGGTCCGCTGGGCCAACGGCAAGCTCAAGGAGACCGCGACCCAGATCCTGGTCAGTTGAGCGCCGCACCGCGCGGCTCCGCAGGAGGTTCCGGCGCCGACGACCACATGGCGGTGGCGCGGATCATGGTCCGCCCCATCGGCACCCCGCTGCCGCTGGGCTTCCTCGGCCTGCTGGTCGCCACCACCGGCTTCAGCGCGCTCCAGCTGGGCTGGCTGGCTCCCGAGCAGGGACGGGTCGTCGCGCTCGGCGTGCTCGCGTTCACCGTCCCCGTCCAGCTCATCGCGTCGACGTACGGGTTCCTCGCCCGCGACCCTGTCGCCGGCACCGGCATGGGCGTGCTCGCGGGCACGTGGGCGGCGGCGGGCCTGGCCACGTCCACCTCACCGCCCGGTTCGTCGTCGGCCGGGCTGGGGGTGCTGTTCGTGGCCGCCGCGCTGGCCATGCTCGTCCCGACGGCGGCCGCGGGGGAGAAGCTCGCCGCGGCGGGCGTGATGGGCCTCAGCGCCTGCCGCTTCGCGCTCACCGGGATCGCCGAGATCACCGGTGACCCGACCTGGTACACGGTCGCCGGGGTGACCGGGCTCGTGCTGGCCGCAGCCGCCCTGTACGCGGCGCTCGGGTTCGAGCTCGAGGACGCCCAGCACCGCACCGTGCTGCCGGTCCTGCGGCGAGGAGCCGGCAGCGACGTGATGACCGGCACCGTCAGCGACGAGCTGCGCGCGGTGACGCACGAGCCCGGCGTGCGCAAGCAGCTGTAGGTCCACCGCCGCGCCCGTCCACGCCGGGCGCCAGACCGACAGGAGGAGGAGTACGTCGATGGAGCACCTGCACGCCCTGTACGCACTGATCGGCGTCGTGACGGTCGTGCTCGCGCTCACCAGCCGCAAGCTGCGCGAGCTGCCGTTGAGCGAACCGCTGATCGGCATGCTGCTCGGCGTCCTGGTGGGCCCCGTCGCGCTGCGACTGGTCGAGCTGGACGACGCGACCCGCGACGGGCTGCTGCTCGAGGGGTCCCGGTTGCTGCTGGCGTGGTCGGTGATGGCGGCCGCGCTGCGCTACCCGCTGACGGACCTGCGCCGCGTCGTCGGCCCGGTCGTGCTGCTGCTCGCCGTGGTGATGCCGCTGATGGCGGTCCTGTCGGGCGCGGCAGCCCTGCTGCTGGGCGTGCCGGTCACCCTGGCCGCCGTCCTCGGCGCCTGCCTGTGCCCCACCGATCCGGTGCTCGCGGCGTCCGTGGTGACCGGCGACCCCGCCGAGCGCGACCTGCCCGCCCGGCTGCGACGGATGCTCACGGGCGAGAGCGGCGCGAACGACGGGCTCGCCCTCCCGCTCGTCGGCGTCGCGCTGGCCGTCGCGCTCCCCTCGGCCGGTCCGCTGGAGGTGGCCGGCAGGCTCCTGTGGGAGGTGGCCGCGGCGACGGCGATCGGCGTGGTGCTCGGAGTGCTGACCGGGATCGGGCTGCGCTGGACCACGAAGCAGGACGACCTGGCATCGGGGCCACGGCTCGTGCTCACGCTGCTGCTCGCGATCGCCGCGCTCGGCCTGGCGCGGGTGGCGCAGGCCGACGGGGTCCTTGCGGCGTTCGTGGCGGGACTCGCCTACAACCGCGGCGTCGGCACCGGTGACCGGGGCGCCCAGGACCAGGTGGACGAGGCGGTCAACCGGTACGCCGTGATCCCGCTGTTCGTGCTGCTGGGCGCGGTCCTGCCCTGGCGGGAGTGGGCCGCGCTCGGGTGGCCCGCGGTCGTGTTCGTCCTCGGCGTGCTGCTGGTGCGGCGGCTGCCGGTCGTGCTGGCGCTGCGACGACCGCTGGGCCTGGACCGTCGCGACGCGGCGTTCGTCGGCTGGTTCGGCCCGGTGGGTGTCAGCGCGATCTTCTACGTCGCCTACAGCATGCACGAGGGCGTGCACGACCCGCGGCTGTTCGCCGGCGGGACGCTCGCCGTCGCGGCGAGCGTGGTGGCGTTCGGGGTGAGCGCGACCCCGGGGCGGTTGGCCTACGTGCGTGCGGGCCGGGCGGGTGTGGGAAACGGCAGCAGCGACAGCCCGAGCAGCGACAGCCCCGGCAGCGACAGCGCGAGCCCCGACCGGAGCGGGCGGTGACCGACGCCGACGTCGTGGTGGTCGGGGCCGGGCTGGCCGGACTGGTCGCGACGGTCGAGCTGGCCCGCGCCGGACGCACCGTGGTGCTCGTGGACCAGGAGCCGGCGCAGGCGCTGGGTGGGCAGGCGTACTGGTCGTTCGGCGGGTTGTTCCTCGTCGACTCGCCCGAGCAGCGGCGCCTGCGCGTGCGCGACTCGTTCGACCTGGCCTGGCAGGACTGGCAGGGGGCGGCCGGGTTCGACCGCGACGTCGCGGACCCGGCCGGCGCCGACCACTGGGGGCAGCGGTGGGCGCGGGCGTACGTCGAGTTCGCGGCCGGCGAGAAGCGCGCGTGGCTGCGGGGGCTCGGGGTGCGGTTCTTCCCGGTCGTCGGGTGGGCCGAGCGTGGCGGTGGCCTCGCCCACGGTCACGGCAACTCGGTGCCCCGGTTCCACCTGACGTGGGGCACCGGACCGGGCCTGCTCGAGCCGTTCGTGCGCCGGGTGCGCGACGCGGTCGCGTCGGGCCGGGTGCGGGTCGCGTTCCGCCACCGGGTGGACGCGCTGACGTCCACCGACGGTCGGGTCGACGGCGTGCGCGGCGTCGTCCTGGAGCCGAGCGCGGTCCCGCGCGGGACCGCGAGCTCACGGGAGGCCGTGCGGGAGTTCACCCTGCGGGCCGGCGCGGTCGTGGTGGCCGCCGGCGGCATCGGCGCCGATCACGACCTGGTCCGCGCGGCCTGGCCGGCCCGGCTCGGCCCGCCGCCGCAGCGGCTGCTCACGGGTGTCCCGGCCCACGTCGACGGCCGGATGCTCGCGATCACCGAGCGCGCGGGCGGGCGGGTGGTCAACAGCGACCGGATGTGGCACTACACCGAGGGCGTGGCGAACTGGGCGCCGGTGTGGGACCGGCACGGCATCCGGATCCTGCCCGGCCCGTCGTCGCTGTGGCTGGACGCGCGGGGGCGTCGTCTGCCCGCGCCGCACTTCCCGGGGGCGGACACGCTGGGCGCGCTGGAGGCGATCACCGCGACGGGGCACGACTGGTCGTGGTTCGTGATGACGTCCGCGATCGCGGAGAAGGAGATCGCGCTGTCCGGCTCGGAGCAGAACCCGGATCTCACCGGTCGCAGCGTGCGTCAGGTGCTCGACCGGGTGCGGCCCGGACCGACGCCGCCGGTCCAGGCCTTCTTCGACCGCGGGGAGGACTTCGTGGTGGCGGGCACGCTCCGCGAGCTCGTCGTCGGGATGAACGCGCTGACCGGGGACCGGCTGGTCGACGCCGCCGAGCTCGAGCGGGTGGTGGTCGCCCGCGACCGCGAGATCGCGCACCCGTTCAGCAAGGACGCCCAGGTGATGACGATCCACAACGCTCGTCGCTACCTCGGGGACCGTCTCATCCGGACGGCCGCGCCGCACCGGCTGCTCGACCCCGCGGCCGGACCGCTGATCGCCGTCCGGCTGCGCATCCTCACCCGCAAGACGCTGGGGGGCCTGCAGACCGACCTGTCCGGCCGCGTGCTGGGCACCGACGGCGTCCCGGTGCCGGGGCTGTACGCGGCCGGGGAGGTCGCCGGGTTCGGCGGTGGCGGCATGCACGGGTACCGATCGCTGGAGGGCACCTTCCTCGGCGGCTGCCTGTTCAGCGGCCGGGTCGCGGGCCGGGCGGCTGCGGTTGCGGGCTGACCGGCTGGTGGCCCGACCAGCCGCTCGTCAACGCGCGGCCCACCGGCCGAGCAGGACGGCCAGCCAGTCACCCACCGCCCGGGAGACCGCCGGCAGGTCGCCGCGCAGCGCGTGGTCCCCGGCCACGGTGACCACGGTGCGGCGCGGTCCGGGCGGCGGCATCCCGAACGGGTCCCGCGCCCCCTGCACGACGAGCACCGGCACGTCCACCGCATCGAGCTCGGGCAGGCGGCTCGGCCGCTCGGTGCCGCCGGGACGGGTCGGGGGCCGGACCGGGAACGCCAGGCACACCACCCCGACCGCCGCGGTCGCCGCCGCCGTCCGGCAGGCGACGCGGGCCCCGGACGAGCGGCCGCCCACGACCAGCGGCAGGTCCACGGCAGCCGGGTCACGACGCAGGTGCGCCACCACGTCCGTCCAGGCGGCGTCCAGCGTCGGCGCCCGCGGCGGCGCGCGGCGCCCGGCGACCCGGTACGGCTGCTCGACCAGGGCGAGGGTGACGCCGTCGTCGACGGCCCGGGCGGTCACCGCCACCAGATCGGGCGCCTCGACACCGCCGCCTGCGCCGTGCCCGAGCGCGAGCACCGCGCGCGGCTGCGCCGCCTCGTGCAGGTGGACGACGGCGTCGCCGTGCCGCGTGGGCACCCGCACGACCCGGGCCACCGACGTCCCCATGCCCGCCACCGTACCGACACGCCGCGGACGCCCGGGGCGGACCGGCGCCGACCGACGCCCACACCGACGCCACGCGCGCGGTGCGGGGCACGGCCGGGGCGGGGCACCATGACGTGCGCACCGGCGGGCGGGGCGCGACGAGGGTCGGAGGCATGGTGATCGCACAGCTCGGTGCGTCGTGGGACGAGGTGGCGCGGGTGGTGCTGACCACCGTGGGCATCTACCTGGCGCTGGTGGTGCTCATCCGGGTCGTCGGGCAGCGGAGCCTGGCGGCCATGTCCGGGTTCGATGTGGGCTGCGTGGTGGCCCTGGGGGCGATCCTCGGCCGCACCGTCCTGCTCGAGTCGCCGACGCTGCTGATCGGCGTGGTCGCCCTCGTGACGTTCTTCGTCATGCAGGGCAGCCTGGGCGTCCTGCGGCAGAACCGGCGGTTCGACCGCTGGGTCAACCGGTCCCCGGTCCTGCTGGTCGACCAGGGCCGGATCGACACGTCGGCGCTGCGCCGCGCGCACGTCTCCGAGGACGAGCTGCGCCAGCGCCTGCGGCTGGCCGGCGTCCGGCGGCTGGACGACGTCGGCATGGTCGTGCTCGAGCGCAACGGCGCGGTCAGCGTCCTGCGGCGCGGCGAGGTGGACGCGTGGCTGGTCGCCGACGTCGCCGCCGCCCGCGCCGGCAGCCGGTGACGCTCGCCCCCCTCCGACCGCACGCGCGGCCGCGCCCGGGGGAGCTGCGGTCGTCCGCCTCATCGCGGGCGGTGCGGTGCCGATGGGATGCCCGTGACAGCCCCCGCCGCGCCTCCCGCCCTTCCCGTCGTCCGGGCCGGTCGGGCAGCCGTGGTGGTCGCCGCCGCGGTCCCCGTGGTCACGCTGGCCCTGCTCGCTGTCTCCCCGGTCGCCTTGGGCCCGATACCTGCCTTCCTGCCCGCCTTCCTCGCGGTGGTGTGGTTGTGCGACGTGCTGACCGCGGTGCTGCTCGTGACCCAGTACCGCGCCGGAGGCAGCCCGCGCCTGCTCGCGCTGTCCTGGGCGTACGTGTGGTCGGCCGCGGTCGTCGTCCCGCACGCGCTGGTCTTCCCGGGGCTGATCGCGCCGAACGGGCTGCTCGGCGCGACCCCCAGCAGCGCCCCGTGGCTGTGGACGGCCTGGCACGTGGGCATGCCCGTCCTCATCGGCGCGGCCCTGGCGCCGTGGCCCCGATCGGTCCACCGGGCACTGGCGCACGCCACCGGACGCACCCGGCGCGCGGTCGTGTCCGCGGGCGTGGTCGTCGTGGGCGTCGCCGCGGTCGTCGCCCTGGTGACCGTGGGGGCCGACCGCATGCCGGTGGTCATGGTGGACGGCGACTACCGACCGCTGACCACGCGCTTCGGCCCCTGGATCGCAGCCGTCGACCTCGTCGCGCTGGGAGTCGGCCTCGTCGGCGTCCTGCGCCGTCGGCGCACCGGTGGGCTCGAGGCGTGGGCGCTCGTCGCCGTCACAGCCTGCTGCGGGGACGTGCTGCTGACGCTCCTGGCGCGTGAGCGGTTCACGGTCGGCTGGTACGGGGCGCGTGCGCTCGCGCTGACCGCAGCACTCGTCGTGCTCGCCTCGATGCTCCGCGAGCTCACCGTCCTGTACGGCAGGGTCCGCGACCACGCCGTGCGCCTCGACGCCAACAACCGGGACCTGCGCGAGGCGAACGCCCTGCGTGACCGGCTCACCGCCGTCGTGTCCCACGAGCTGCGCGGCCCGCTCGCCGGCATCCACGGATACCTGGAGATCATCGACGAGATGGGCTCGGCGCTGCCCCCGGGCGAGGTCGACCGGATGCTGGGCCGGTGCGGCGTCCTCACCCGGCGGCTCACCCTGCTCACCGAGGACCTGCTGACCGTGGCCGCCGGTGACCACGGCACGCTGACCGTGGCGCCGGTCCCGCTCGACGCGCACGCGCAGCTGCGGGAGGCAGCAGCCAGCATCCCGGAGCTCGACGTGCGGGTGCAGCCCCCTCGGGTCGACGCGCCGGTCCTGGTCGCGGACCCGCTGCGGGTGCAGCAGATCCTGGCGAACCTGCTGCGCAACGCGCAGAAGTACGGCCGGGCTCCGGTGCTCGTGTCCGCCGGCCCGGTCGTGGACGGCCTCGTCGAGCTCCGGGTCACCGACTCCGGTGACGGCGTGCCCGCGCACTTCGTGCCGCACCTGTTCGAGCGGTTCTCCCGCGCCGACACCGTCGGCGTCAGCGGCACCGGGCTGGGGCTGTCGATCGTCCGCGACCTGGCCCGTGCGCACGGCGGTGACGCCCGGTACGACGTGGCCAGCGCCAGCTTCCTCGTGACGCTGCCCGGTGCGCCCACCGTCCCGACGCAGGGCCACCGCGGGGTGCACCAGGTCCGCGCGGAGGCAGCCGACGCACCGACGACGGCGTACGTCCTCGCGGTCGTGCCCGGCATGCCGGACGGTGCCGGCGGCTCGCCGGGCTGACCGACCCGGCGACGCGCCGGGCCGCCGGCGACGCCGGACCATGCCACGCTCGAGATGCCGGCAGGCAGCCGGGTGGCGACCGTGAGGGGGGCGCGAGCGCGGTGACGAGGTGGGAGGTGGTCCTGTGGTGACCCCGGTGCCGCGACGGATCCGGGTCGCCGTCGACCGGCTCGCGCCCGCGCCGGACGCCCGGCTGCTCGAGGTCGGGCCCGGCCCCGGCGTCGCCATGGCCCTGATCTGCCGGGAGCTCACCGACGGCCACATCACCGGTCTCGACCGGTCGGCCACGGCGATCGCCCGGGCCGAGAAGCGACTGGCCAGCTACCTCGAGGTGGGGCGGGCCGACCTCCAGCACCGCGACCTCGCCGGCTTCCACGGCGACGGCCGCACCTTCGACCAGGTCTTCGCGATCGACGTGAACGTGTTCTGGACCGACCCGGCGCACGCCGAGGTCGCCCGGCTGCGTGACCTCGTCGCCGACGACGGCGTCGTGCACCTGTTCGCCGACCCGCCCGACGGTGCCGCGGACCGGCTGGCAGCCGCCCGGGCCGCCGGGGCGCTGGCGTCGGCCGGGTTCACGGTCGTCACCGAGGTGGTCGACGGCGTCGTGTGCGTCACCGGTCGGCCGGGGCCCGCCCGGCCGTGACGCCCACCCGGGGCCCGCCCGGCCGTGACGCCCCGCGGCCGGTCAGGTCGCCAGTGCCTCGCGCAGGACGGCGATGTCCTGCTCCTGCCCCTCGGCGGGCGTCTCGACGATGACGTCGCAGCCGGCCTCCCGGACGACGTGCGCGATGAGCTCTGGCGGGATCTCGCCGGTCGCGAAGCTCGCGTGCCGGTCACGGCCTGAGCCGTGCGGGTCCCGGGAGGAGTTGGCGTGCACGAGGTCGATCCGGCCGGTGATGGCCCGCAGCCGGTCCACCACCGTCTCCAGGTCCTCACCGGCCGCCCACGCGTGGCAGGTGTCGAGGCACACGCCGACGTCGTACCCGCCGATCGCGTCCCACAGCAGCGCGATCCGTTCCAGGGTCCGCGCACACGCGTTCTCCCCGCCGGCGGTGTTCTCCACCAGGATCCGGACACCGAACTCGGCGCGGGCGAAGGTCTTGCGCCAGTTGTCGATGCCGACGGCGATCTCGTCGCCGTCCCCGACGTGGCCGCCGTGCACCACCAGCCCCCGCGCACCGAGCGAGGCCGCGGCGGCCGAGTGCTGGGCGATCATGTTCCGGCTGGGGATGCGGATCCGGTTGTTGGTCGACGCCACGTTGACCAGGTACGGCGCGTGCGCGTAGATCCCCAGGCCCGAGTTCAGGAGTGCGTCGGCGTCGTCGCGGGGCACCGGCTTCTTCCAGCCCTGCGGGTCGGCCAGGAACAGCTGGACCGACTGCGCACGGACCGCGCCGGCAGCCGCCACCGGGTCGTCGCCGCGCACATGGGCGCCGATCAGCACCACGTTCCACTCCCTCTCGGTCGGACCCGCGCCAGGGTATCGGGCCCCCGCGAGCGATGCCGTCAGCGCACGAGGAGGTCGGCGCGCGCGCGGGTCGCGGCGACCACCTCGGCGTTGCGCTGGTCCGAGCCCAGCGACCGGTCCCTCGCGGCCTGAGGACTGCGGCCGAACAGCTCGTGCCGGGCGACCAGGCGCTCGATCCGGACGGTCTCGTCGGGGTCGACATACCAGCACTCGTCCAGCAGCGGGCGCACCGCGGCCCAGGCGCCGTCGTCCACGAGCAGGTAGTTGCCCTCGGTGACGACGAGCGGGACCGACCGGGGCACGGGGACCGCACCGGCGATGGACTCCTCCAGGGACCGGTCGAACGACGGGGCGTAGACGACCGGCTCGTCCGCGGCCCGCAGGCGTCGCAGCAGCGCGGCGTACCCGCCGGCGTCGAACGTGTCCGGCGCCCCCTTGCGTCCGTGCCGGCCGAGCCGGTGCAGCTCGGCCTCGGCGAGGTGGAAGCCGTCCATGCCGACCAGGCGGGCGTCGTCACCCAGCGCCGCCACGAGCGCCTGGGCCAGGGTGGACTTGCCGGCGCCCGGCGGACCGGTGATCCCGAGCAGCCGTCGACGTCCGCTGCGCGCGAGCGACCGGGCGCGGTCCAGCAGCGCCGGGTCGAGCTCATCGCCGTCGGGCACGGCACCGTCCTGGTTCATCGGGACCCTTCCGGGACGAGGGTGGGCAGCAGCGGGTCGGACAGCCACGACCGGGGGCCGACGTGGCCGACCTTGAGGGACGCCACGGCGACCGCCGGTCCGAGCGCCGCCGCCACGTCATGACCGGCGGCGACCGCGAAGGCGTACGCACCGTGCAGCACGTCCCCGGCGCCGAGGGTGTCACGGGTCCGCACGGACGGCACGGGCACCTCGCCGCTGGCCCCCTTCCGCCACCAGCGCAGCGGCCGTCCACCGGCGGACACCGCGACCAGGTCCGGGCCTGCGGCCAGCAGCGCGGCCCCCGGCGCGGCGCCGTCGGGCAGCCGGAACGCCGCCGAGCACACGGCGGCCGTGGTGACCGGCAGCAGATCGGTGAGCACCGGCTTCCAGCTGCCGGCGTCCAGCACGACCGGGATCCCGCGGTCGCGCGCGGCGGCCGCGGCGGCGGTCGCAAGCCGGGGGTGGTGGCCGTCGAGCAGCACGACGTCGGCGTCGGCGACCATGCGTGCCAGGTCGGACGGCGGGTCGACCGCGACGCCGGCGGCGTTCCGGGACACGACGGACCGCTCGCCGGTGCGGTCCACGACCGTCGCGGACGACAGGGCCGGGCGGTGCTGCGCGGCGTCCCCGACGTCCCGCAGCACGACGCCGTGCTCGGCCAGGTCCCCGTGGACGACAGCCGCCAGCGGGCCCCCGCCGACCACCGTGAGCAGCGTCGCCCGCCCGCCCAGCGCCGCGAACGTGACCGCGGCGTTCGTCGCCGGCCCGCCCGCGGCGACGTCGGCCCGGCTGCTGACGACCTTCTCGTCCGGGCCGGGCGGACGCTCCACCCGCTGCACGACGTCGACCGTGGCGAGCCCGACGAACAGTCCCCGGGGCGGGGCACCGGCGTGGGTCGCGGTCACCGCGGCTCCCGCGCCGCGGGTGTCCCGCCACCGAGCGACTCGGGGTCCGCGGCCCCGGTCATCACCGCCACGACGTCGTTCATCGTGTGGTCGCGCGGGTTCAGGACGGCGGCGCGGCGGCCCAGCCGGTGCACGTGGATGCGGTCGGCGATGTCGAACACCTGGGGCATGTTGTGCGAGATGAGCACGACCGGCAGGCCGCGGGCGCTGATCCGGCGGATGAGGTCCAGCACCATGCCGGACTCGCGTACGCCGAGCGCGGCCGTCGGCTCGTCCATGATCACCAGGCGGGTTCCGAACGCCGCGGCGCGGGCCACCGCGACGCTCTGCCGCTGGCCGCCGGACAGGCTCTCCACCGGCTGCCGCACGTCGGGGATCCGGACGCCGAGGGCGTCGAGCTGGTGCTGTGCCTCCGCGCGCATCGCGGCGGCGTCGACCATCCGGAACACCGAGCCCAGCACGCCCGAGCGCCGGATCTCCCGCCCGAGGAACAGGTTGGAGGCGATGTCCAGCGCCGGGGCGACCGCGAGGTCCTGGTAGACGGTCTCGATGCCCCGGGCGCGCGCCTCGATGGGGGAGCGGAAGCTCACCCGCTCGCCGTCGAGCCGGATCTCGCCGCGGTCGGGTGCGACGGCGCCGGACAGCGCCTTGATCAGCGTCGACTTGCCCGCGCCGTTGTCGCCGACGACGGCGAGCACCTCCCCGGGCAGCAGGTCGAAGTCGGCGTCGACCATCGCCTCGACGTGGCCGTACGACTTCGACAGCCCGCGCGCCTCGAGCACCGGTGTCGGACCGCCGGACGGTCCCGGTGCGGCTGTGGACTGCCTGCGGCCCCGCTCCCGCTCGCTCATCGTGCCGCCCTCCGGCGTGACGCCTGGTCCAGGGAGACCGCGACGATCACCAGGATCCCGGTCGCGACGTCCTGGTAGAGGTTGTCGATCCCGGCCTGGGTCAGCCCGGAGCGCAGCACACCGACGATGAGCGTGCCGATCAACGTGCCCACGACGCTGCCGCGGCCTCCGAACAGGCTCGTGCCGCCGATGACGACCGCCGTGATGCTGTCCAGGTTCGCCGTCTGGTACGCGTTGGGGTCGGCGTTGGGGATGCGTCCCAGGGCCTGCCAGGCGGCCAGGCCGTACAGCGCCCCGGCGGCGACGTACACCGACAGGATGGTGCGGCGCGTCTTGATCCCGGTCAGGCGCGCCGCCTCCGGGGCGTTGCCGACGGCGTACACGTGCCGGCCCCACGCGGTGCGGCTCAGCGCGTACCAGAAGACGGCGAAGATGCCGATCAGCAGGAACGTCCCCCACGTGAGCCGGACGCCCGCGACGGTCGTGCCCTGGCCCCAGAACCGCAGCAGCTGGTCACCCACGGGGTAGCTGCGCGACTCGGCGTACAGCCGCGCCAGGGCGAACGTCACGGTCAGCATGCCCAGCGTGACGATGAACGGTGGCAGGCCGAGCCGGGTCACGAGCACACCGCTGACCGTGCCGAGGACGACCGTCGCGACCACGCCCAGCAGCAGGGCGGTCAGCGGGTCGCCCCCGCCCACGACGTGCTTGGCCATCACCAGGGTGCCCAGCACGGCGATGGCGCCGTTGGCCAGGTCGATGCCCGCGGTGAGGATGATCAGCGTCTGCCCCAGCGCCAGCGTGCCGATCACGATGGACTGCTGCAGCACGAGCGAGGCGTTCCCCGCCGTGGCGAAGGTGTCGGTCGTGACCGAGAAGATCACGACCGCGACGACGAGCGCGGCGAGCGGTCCGAGCACCGGCGTCCGCAGGGCGCGGCCCAGCGCCTCACGTCGCGCGGAGTCGGCGGGCGCCGGTGGGGTGGTGGGCGGGTCGGTGGCGGTGGTGGTCATCGCGGTCCTCCTCGGGACACGGGACACGGCGGGACACGGCGGGACGCGGCGGGATCGGGGAGCCACCGGACGGCGCACGGCCAGGGGACCGTCCGCCGCCCGGTGGGGCTTGCTGGACGCGGGCGGGGCGCGCCCGGGTCGCCGGCGTCAGCCCCAGCAGTTCTCCAGGCCCCAGGCGGTGTCCTGCGACTCGATGCCCTCCACCGGCTCGTCGGTGATGACCACGCTGCCGGTGTCCACGAAGCCCGACGGGGCGTCGCCTCCCTCGGCGGCCTCGATGATCGCGTCCATGCCCTGACGGACCATCTCGGCGGGGAACTGCATGACCGTGGCCGCGTAGCGGCCGTCGGCGACGTCCTGGACGCCCTGGCAGCCGCCGTCGATCGAGCCGATCGTGATCTGGTCGGTCAGTCCGGCCGCGTCGATCGCCGCGTAGGCGCCGCGCGCCGCGGGCTCGTTGATCGTGTAGACCGCGTTGACGTCCGGGCTGCGCTGCAGCAGGTTCTCCATCGCCGTCTGGGCGGTGTTCTGGTCCCCCTGCGTGTTCTCCATGCCGACGATCGCGGGGTCGCCCTCCTCGATGCCGAAGCCCTCGAGGAAGCCGTCGTGGCGGAAGGTGTCCACCGTCCCGCCGGCCGTGCCGTCCAGCATGATCAGGCGCGGCTCGGCGTCGCCGAGGACGGCGCGGACGTACGCGCCCTGCAGACGTCCGGCCTCGAGGTTGTCGGTGGCGAACGTCGCATCGACGGCGTCCTCGGGGTCGGTGGCCGTGTCGAGTGCCACGACGACGATGCCCTGAGCACGGGCCTGCTCGATCGCGCCGAGCACGCCCGTGGAGTTGTTGGGCGTGACCATGATTCCGTCCACACCCTGGGCGATGAGATTCTCCATCGCCTGCACCTGGCCCTCGTTGTCGCCGTCGAACTCGCCCGCCAGCGCCGTGAGCTCGACCCCACGCTCCTCGGCGTACTCGCTCGCGACCTCCCGCATCGTGACGAAGAAGGGATTGGTCTCGGTCTTGGTGATCAGGCCGATGCTGATGTCCTCGGCCGCGGAGGTCTCGCCGCCGGCCGGGTCGTCGCCGTCGTCGCCGCTGTCCCCGCAGGCGCTCACGCCGAGGGCGAGCGCGGCGATCGCCGCGGCCGCGGCCGTGCGACGGCGGATGGTCCGACGGGCGGGTGTGCTGGTGCGCCAGGTCGAGCTCATGGGTACGCCCCTTCGCGTCCACTGTGTCTCATCACACCGGTTGGTGGTACGGCCGAGTGAAGCAGCGGGGATTCGCGCCGCGCAAGCGTTTGCGCATACGTTTGCGCAATCGTTGTGCGCGCCCGGTTCGCCCCGCCGGCCCGGGTGCGGCGGCGGTCGTGGCTGCCCGCCGGGTGAGCCCGTGGTGCGCGAGGGGACGGTCGGACGTGGTCACGATCAGCGACGTGGCGAGGACGGCGGGCGTGTCGGCGACGACGGTGTCGCACGTGCTGAATGCGACGCGGGTGGTCGCCGACGACACGCGCCGCCGCGTCCTGGAGGCGGTGGACGCCCTCGACTACGTGCCCAACCACCAGGCCCGCTCGCTGGTGCGGTCGCGGTCGCAGCAGATCGGGGTCGCCATCTCGGCGCTCACCAACCTGTACTTCGGGGAGGTGGTGCACGCCATGGAGGAGGCGGCGAGCGAGGCAGGCCTGACCCTGCTGCTCGCCGACACCCACGAGGACGCCGAGACCGAGCGCCGGGTGATCGCGGCGCTGCGCGGACGCCAGCTCGACGGTCTGCTCCTCGCGCCGTCGGCCGGTGCCGGACCGGCGCTGGACCGCCTGGCCCGCAGCGGGCTGCCCACGGTGCTGGTGGACCGCTCGCCGGACCCGCGGTTCGACTCCGTGAGCACCGAGAACGCCGAGCCCATGGCCGAGCTCGTGCAGCACCTCGCCGACCGCGGTCACCGCCGGATCGCGATGGTCTGCGGCATGGCCGGGCTGACGACCACCGCCGAGCGCCTGGAGGGCTACCGGCTGGGACTGCGTCGGGCGGGTCTGGCCGATCGGCCGGAGCTCGTCGTGCCCGGCGGGTCCGACGCCGGCACGACGTACGCGGCCGTCGGGACGCTGCTGGGGCTCGCCGAGCCGCCGACCGCCGTCGTGGCGGCACAGAACACCATGGTGATCGCCACCATGCGGCTGCTGCGGGACCGCGGGGTCCGCGTGCCCGACGACGTCGCCCTGGTCGGCTTCGACGACTTCGAGTGGGCGGACGTCTTCTCGCCCCGGCTGACCACCGTCGCCCAGGACGCGGCCGGCATCGGCCGCCTCGCCGTCGAGCTGCTGCTCGAGCGGATCGCCGGCACGGCGCCCGAGCCGCGTGCGGTCCGCGTCCCGGCGCAGGTCCGGCACCGCGAGTCCTGCGGGTGCCCGCCCGCCTGACGGGGCGGCGGACGGCGCCTGCCTCGGTGCGCCGCCGCACCCGCTAACCTGGCCCACGCACCGCGCCCGCGCGGTGCAGGCCCCGATAGCCCAACCGGCAGAGGCGTTCGGCTCAAACCCGATCCAGTGTGGGTTCGAATCCCACTCGGGGCACCCACCCGCGGCTCGACCTGCGGTGCAGCGACGACCCGCAGCAGGAGCTTCGGTGCCGCGACGACCCCGCCGCTCCGGGCGCGCGGCGCCCGCCGGAACGGTCGAGCCGGCGTCCGTATCCGGCCCCGCCGATGATCGTGGGCGGCCAACCCTTGCGCTCCCCGGCCTCTCGCCTTAACGATCAGTGCATCGTCACACCGCACAGCGGTGGGCGCCGTCGCGGCGGTCAGCCTTGGCGCCGTCGCGGCGGTCGTCCGGCGCCGACCGGAAGAAATTGGCTCGGAACGGCTTTTCCGTGCCCTGCGTGAATCCCCGCACGTGCCCGGTCGCGCCCTTTTGCGCGGCATTTACGCCGGGCTTTCGATTGGCTCTTTACGACGTCGTAAAGAATGCCGTAGCGTGCCGTCGCGGGTGCCTCCCGGTACCCATCAGCCGTTCAAGGGAGAACGTGATGAGCAGGTTGAGGCACAGACGGTCGGCGGGCGGTGTCAGCGGCGGTGCCGGCCATCGCGACCGGTTCGCGGCGGGCATCGCGAGCGTGGTGCTGGGGCTCGCGATGGTGGTGAGCCTGTCGCCGGGCGTGGCCATGGCCGACGAGGTGGACCTGACCCCGGGTCCGACCGTGGTCCGGGACCTGGACTCCCCGACGGGGTACACCGGGCACTTCGTCCTGCACGACCCGGACGCGACCAGCGTGCGGTTCGTCGCCGACATCATGCTGCGCAACTGGGCCGATCGCACCGATCCCACCGTCTACTCGCCCTGGGAGTACCGGCCCGGGCTCATGCGCGGTGGCGGTGCGTACGAGGTGGAGATGACCGAGGTCGGCGACGGGTACTGGGTCACCGACGTCCCCCTGGCCGCTGGGGCGAATCAGTACTGGTTCTACGTCGACGGCGACACCGCCCTGTGGGTCACCGATCCGGCGAACTCGCCGATCTACGCCCCGGACGGCCTGACCGGCACCGCCCGACGGGCGTTCAACAGGGTCAACGTGCCGTACGACCCCCAGCGGCAGGCCTACGAGCCCCTCGCAGCGCGGCAGATCGAGAACCCCCGGCCGGACGGCGCCCATGGCAGCTGGAGCTACGTGCCGTTCCAGATCGGCGGCACCACCCGCACCCTGGGCGTGTACCTGCCGCCCGGGTACGACGCCGACCGGGCCGAGCCCTACAAGACCATCTACATGCAGCACGGCGGTGGGCAGGACCAGTCCGACTGGATGAACATCGGCAGTGTCCCGGTCATCATGGACAACCTCCTCCAGGACGGCCTCACGGAGCCCGCCGTCGTGGTGACGACGAACATCAACTACCTCGGGGACGGCGCGGCCGGGTACCCCAACCTGCGCGAGATCGTCCTGCCCTTCGTCGAATCGCGCTACAACGTCTCGACGGACCCGATCGACCGGGCGTTCGCGGGGCTGTCGCTCGGCAGCATCGTCACGCAGAACATCATCAACCACGACCCGACGCTCTTCGGCTTCTACGGCCCCTGGAGCGGTGGTGTCCGCCTGGACGACACGACGCCGAACCTGGCGGTGCCGTACATCATGTTCGGCGGCGGGGCGTGGGACTTCGGTCTGCCGGATCCGGCGCGCGTCGACGCACTGGACGACGCCATGATCCAGAACGTCGTGGTCGCCGGCGCGCACGACTTCAACGCGTGGAACCAGCTCTTCACGATCTTCGCCCGGGACTACCTGTGGAAGCCCGAGGTCTTCGTCCTCGGTGAGATCGACGACCTGCGGGCCGGTGTCGCGGGCACGACCCTCAACGCGGGGCTGCGCCGGTCCCTGACGGTCAAGCTCGACCAGGCCGCCCGCTTGATGGCGATGGGCCGCACCAGCATGGTCGACGCGCCGCTGCACGGGTTCGTCGTCCAGCTCGAGGGTCTGGCGACCGCCGGGCGGGTGAGCGAGGCCGACGCCGCCGAGCTCGTGGGGGCCGCCGAGAAGATCACCGTCAACGTCGAGCACTGGCAGTAGCCGACCGCGGACGCAGCGGCGCCGGCCCCCGTCGGATCCTCCGACGGCGGCCGGCGTCTGCTGCGTCCGCGGTGCCACCGCGGCGGGGCGACGGAGGGGGCCACGGTGTGGCACACGCGACGTGGGACTTCACGTGCCGGGTCGGTGCACGCCGTTAAGGTGTGCCGGTGACCACCAGCGACCCGGACCAGAGCGCGACACCCGCCGTGCCGCTCGACCTGCCGCCCCTGCTCGACCAGCCGGCCGACGCCGCCCCGGCCAGGGCCGAGCGTCCCGCACGCCGCGCCGTCGTCGCCGAGGACGAGGCCCTCATCCGCATGGACGTCGTCGAGACGCTGCGCGAGGCCGGGTTCGACGTCGTCGGCGAGGCCGGCGACGGCGAGACCGCGGTCCAGCTCGCCACGGACCTGCGGCCCGACGTGGTCGTGATGGACGTCAAGATGCCCGTCCTGGACGGGATCTCGGCCGCCGAGCGCATCGGCAAGGCGCACCTGGCCCCGGTCGTGCTGCTGACCGCCTTCTCGCAGACCGAGCTCGTCGAGCGGGCCCGGGACGCGGGCGCGATGGCCTACGTCGTCAAGCCGTTCAGCCCGGCGGACCTGCTGCCCGCGCTGGAGATCGCCATCTCCCGCTACGCCCAGATCTCCGCCCTGGAGTCCGAGGTCGCCGACCTCGCCGAGCGGTTCGAGACCCGCAAGCGGGTGGACCGCGCCAAGGGCCTGCTCATGACGAAGATGGGCCTGTCCGAGCCGGAGTCGTTCCGCTGGATCCAGAAGACCTCGATGGACCGTCGCCTGACCATGCGCGAGGTGGCCGACGCCGTCATCGAGCAGGTCGGCGGCGGCAGCTGACACCGTCGCGCTCGCACACCGGCCGAGCCCGGTCCCCCGGACGGGGGACCGGGCTCGCGCCGTTTGGTCACAAGTCCGCAACGACGCGGCGTGAGATGGTCGGCGTCACATCGTGGACACATCGACCGGGTACGTTTCCGCCAACAGTCCGGGACCGCCGTCTGCGCGGCCCGAGCCGAGCAGTACTCAGCAGAGGAGTACCCCGAATGAAGCGTTCGACCCACGCAGTGCGCGCCGCGGCCCTCGCGGGCACGGTCGCCCTGGTCCTGACGGCGTGCGCCGGCAACGACGACGGCGGCACGGACACCGACCCGGCCACGGGTGAGGAGACCACCGCGAGCGGTGAGCCGCTGGTCATCGGCTCGCTGCTGCCGGTGACCGGCTCGCTCGCCTTCCTCGGCCCGCCCGAGATCGCCGGCGTCGACCTGGCGGTCCAGGAGATCAACGAGGCCGGCGGCGTGCTCGACCAGGACGTCGAGATCATCCACGCCGACTCCTCCGACGCCGAGAACGCGGAGGTCGCGACGCAGTCGGTCACCGACCTGATCAGCCAGGACGTGTCGGTGATCATCGGTGCCGCCTCGTCGTCGGTGACCCTCAACGTCGTCGACGACATCACCGGCGCCGAGATCGTGCAGATCTCCCCGGCGAACACCTCGACCCAGCTGTCCGGGTACGACCCGTACTACTTCCGGACGGCGCCGTCGGACGTGCTGCAGGGCCGCGCGCTCGGCAACCTCCTCGCGCAGGACGGCCACGCCACCGTGGGCTTCCTCGTCTTCAACGACGACTACGGCATCACGCTGCGCGACCAGGCCAAGGAGGCGTACGAGGCCGCGGGCGGCACCGTCGTCTACGGCAACCCGGGACAGGAGTTCGACCCCGCGTCCGACGACGTCATCGCCTCCGTGGTCACGGCGGCACTGGCGACGAACCCGGACGCACTCGTCGTGATCTCGTTCGACCAGACCAAGCTGCTGGTGCCGGCCCTGGCCGCGGCCGGGTTCGACACCTCCAAGCTCTACTTCGTCGACGGCAACCTCGCCGACTACAGCTCGGACTTCGAGGCGGGCGTGCTCGAGGGCTCCAAGGGCACGCTGCCCGGCGCCAACGCCGCCGGCGAGTTCCGCGAGCGCCTGCTCGAGGTCGACCCGGACCTGACCGACTTCGCCTACTCGGCCGAGTCGTACGACGCGGTCATCCTGTCCGCCCTCGCCGCGGTCCGGGGCGAGGGCACCGACGGGCCGACCATCCAGGAGAACCTGGCCGCGGTCTCCGGGGCGGACGGCGGCACGGAGTGCTCCGGCTTCGCCGAGTGCGCCGAGCTGATCCGCGACGGCGAGGACATCGACTACACGGCGGTCTCCGGTGCCGGCCCGTTCAACGAGGACAACGACCCCTCGGCCGCACTGATCGGCATCTACCAGTACGGCCCGGACAACACCTACACCTGGGTGTCCGAGGTCCCCGGCGAGCTCTAGGCCCGCCGTCACGCCGAAGGGCCCGGTCGGGGACGGATCCCGACCGGGCCCTTCGGCGTGCTCCCTCGCACGCCGACCTGCACGCCGCCCGCAGCCACCCGCCCGCCCGTCGGCCGCGCGCCTGTGCGGGCGTGCGTGGTGGGGTGCAGCGCGCTCAGCCGCGCTTGTCCGCCTCCTCGACGTCCGTGGCCAGCGTGCCGAGGTAGAGCTCGATCACCTTGGGGTCGTGCATGAGCTCGCGGCCGGGGCCGGAGTACGCGTTGCGCCCCTGGTCCAGGACGTACGCCCGGTCGCAGATCTGCAGGCAGCGCCGCGCGTTCTGCTCGACGATGACGATCGACACGCCGGCCTTGTTGATCTTGCGGGTGCGGATGAAGGTCTCGTCCTGGCGCACCGGGGACAGCCCCGCCGACGGCTCGTCGAGCAGCAGCACCGACGGGTCCATCATGAGCGCCCGGGCCATGGCCACCATCTGCCGCTCGCCGCCGGAGAGCGAGCCCGCACGTTGCTTGCGCCGGTCCCCGAGGCTCGGGAACAGGTCGACGATGAAGTCGAACCGCTCGGCGAAGCGCTTGGGGGCCTGGAACAGCCCCATCTGGAGGTTCTCCTCGATGGTCAGCGACGGGAACACGTTGTTGTTCTGCGGGACGAACCCGACCCCGCGCCGCACGAGGGAGTCGGCGCGGTGGTTGGTGATGTCCTCCCCGTCCAGGACCACCGAGCCGGACCGCACGCTCACCAGCCCGAACAGCGCCTTGAGCAGGGTGGACTTGCCGGCGCCGTTGGGCCCGATGATCCCGATCAGCTCGCCGGGGTGCACCACGAGGTTGCACCCGCCCAGGATGTCGACGCCGGGCAGGTAGCCCGCGACGAGGTCGACGGCGGCCAGCAGCGGCT
Source organism: uncultured Cellulomonas sp. (assembly GCF_947494015.1). Taxonomy (GTDB): domain Bacteria; phylum Actinomycetota; class Actinomycetes; order Actinomycetales; family Cellulomonadaceae; genus Pengzhenrongella. Next base: position 106,159 of record NZ_CANLTL010000010.1, read on the forward strand.
CACCGGCCGGCGCGCCCCGGTGCGTGGTGTCGGTCGCCTCGGTCGTCATCGCGTCCCCTCCGGGGTGGTGTCGGTCGCGCCGGGCGCGGGCTCCGCCTCGTCGAGCAGCGAGTCGTCGCCGAGGTCGGTGCCGTGGTGGGCGCCGAGGTAGGCGTCGATCACGGCCTGGTCGTTCATCACCGACTGCGGCGGACCCTCGGCCACGATGCGGCCCTCGGCCATGACCACCACCCAGTCCGAGATGTGCCGGACCATGTGCATGTCGTGCTCGACGAACAGCACCGTGGTGCCCTCGTCCCGCAGCGACTGGATGTGCCCGAGCAGCGACTGCGTCAGCGCGGGGTTCACCCCGGCCATCGGCTCGTCCAGCATGACCATCGTCGGCTTGCTCATCAGCGCCCGGGCCATCTCGAGCAGCTTGCGCTGGCCGCCGGACAGGCTGCCGGCGAAGTCGTCGCGCTTGGTGTCCAGCTTGAACCGCGCCAGGAGCTCCTCGGCCTGCGCGGTGATCTCTCGCTCCCGGGACCGCCACAGCCCCGGGATGAGCGCTGCACCGAGGTTCTCGCCGGGCTGCCCGGTCGCGCCCAGCCGCATGTTCTCGATCACGGTCATCCGGCTCAGCGCCTTGGTGAGCTGGAACGTGCGCACCATCCCGGACCGCGACACCTTCGCCGCCGGGGTCCCCGACAGGGAGCGGCCCTCGAACGTCCAGGTGCCGGTGCTCGGCTTGTCGAAGCCGGTGAGCAGGTTGAACAGGGTGGTCTTGCCGGCCCCGTTGGGGCCGATCAGCGCGGTGATCGCGCCACGCTCGACCTCGAGGTGGTCGACGTCGACCGCGGTCATGCCACCGAAGTGCCGGGTGACGTGGTCGGCGACGACGATGGGGTCGGGCTTGGGGACGCCCGGGACGCGGTCCAGGCCGGCGAACCGGTCGCGCAGCTCGTCCGCGCGGCTGGGGACCGCCACGGCCGTCGCGCCGTGCGTCGTGGGGGCGCCGGCCTCGTCGGGCTGGCGGTGGCTGCGGTCAGTGGGCATTGATCGCCAGCTCCTTCTTGTCGCCGAGCATCCCTTGCGGTCGGAAGATCACCAGCAGCATGAGCGTGACGCCCACGACGATCCAGCCGAACTGCTCGATCTGCTGGGTCCCCATGACCTCGGCCGGGACCGTCGACCGCATGACCGACTTGATCAGCAGCAGCGCGCCCCAGAAGATCATCGACCCGAGCACCGGGCCGAACACGGTGGCGGCCCCGCCGAGCAGCAGGATCGTCCACACGAAGAACGTCATGGGACGCCCCATGGAGTCCGGTTGGACCGCTCGGGGCAGCACGTAGATGATCCCCGCCACCGCGCCGATCACCCCACCGAGCACGAGCGCCTGCATCTTGTACGCGTACACGTTCTTGCCCAGCGACCGGACGGCGTCCTCGTCCTCACGGATGCCCTTCAGCACGCGGCCCCACGGGCTGTTCTTCAGCCGCCACACCAGCAGGCAGGCCAGGGCCACCAGCACCCAGCCGACGATCCGGATCCACCACGAGTTCGAGGAGTTGTTGGAGTACTCCAGCGGGCCGATGGCGGTGTTGCCGTCCGGGAACGGCGACAGCGCCTGGAACGACTCCTTGTAGCTGTTCCCGCGCAGGCCCGAGGACGCGCCGGTGAGGTCGGTCAGGGCCGTCGAGCGCCCGATGATGCGCACGATCTCGGCGGCCGCGATGGTGACGATCGCGAGGTAGTCGCCGCGCAGCTTGAGGGTGGGGATCCCCAGGACGAGGCCGAAGACGACCGCGCACGCGATCGCGACCAGCAGCGCTGCCCAGATCGGCCAGCCCGCGATGGTCGAGATCGCGAAGCCGTAGGCGCCCAGGAGCATGAATCCCGCCTGGCCGAAGTTCAGCAGGCCGGTCAGGCCGAAGTGAACGTTGAGGCCGATCGCGGCGAGGGCGTACGCGGCCGTGGTGGGGGCGACGAGCTCGCCCACGACGTTGGTGAGGATCCGGGTCCAGTCCATGGGTGAGACCTCGCTATCCGATGCGCTCGGCGCGGCCGAGGATGCCTTGTGGACGGAACAGAAGGATGAGGATCAGGACCACCAGCGCCCCGGCATACCTCATGTCGGACGGGATGACGAGGTTCGACATCTCGACCAGCAGCCCGATCACCAGCGACCCGACGAGCGCGCCGAACGCGGTGCCCAGGCCGCCGAGCGTCACCGCCGCGAACATGAGCAGCAGCAGCGTGCCGCCCATGTTCCAGGCGGTCGCGTTCAGGTACAGCCCCATCAGCACCCCGCCCAGACCGGCGAGCGCCGCGCCGAACGTCCAGACGATCCGGATGATCCGCTCGACCGAGATGCCGGACGCCGCGGCGAGCGCCGGGTTGTCCGACACGGCCCGCGTCGCCCGTCCGGTCCGGGTGGCCACCAGGAAGTAGGCGACCCCCGCCAGGACGACGGCGGCGATGATCACCGAGACGAGTGACGTGCGGGTGATGAACACCCCGCCGAACCGGATGGACTCGGGGGTGGCGGTCACGATGCGCAGCGAGCTCGCGCCGAAGAAGAACTGGTACGTGTACTGCAGGGCGATGGCGAGGCCGATCGTGACGATGAGCTGCTGGGTCATCCCGACCCGCCGGGAGCGCAGCGGGTGCCACAGGAACTTGTCCTGGAGCCACCCCGACGCCCCGGCGACGACGACGGCGAGCGCACCCGCCACGACCAGCGGCAGCCCCAGGGTCTGCACACCCAGGTAGGCCATGATCCCGCCGAGCGTGACCTGCTCGCCGTGCGCGAAGTTGCTCAACCCGGTCGTGCCGAAGATCAGCGACAGGCCGATGGAGGCCAGCGCCAGCAGGGTGCCGAACACGATCCCGGCCAGCGCCTGCTGCGCCACGCGCTCCCAGGTCACCCCGCCGCCGCTGGTCGAGCCGGTGGCCGACGTGTCCAGCCCCGGCTCGCCGCCCGCGCCGCCGGTGTCGACCGACTCGTCGCCGGGATCGGGTGCCGGCGCGTCCGGTCCCTCACCTGCGCCGTCGGCGGGCGGCCCGAGCGGGAACAGCGCACCCGCCGCCGCGCCGAGCCGCACGGTCACCACCCGCGGGTTGCCGGCGGGGTCGCGCAGCGTCTGGCCGGGCGGGAGCGTGGACTCGTCGAGCGTCACCGTGTAGTCACCGGCCTCGTCGACGGGCGCCGACCAGCGGCCCTCGGGGCCGGAGGTCACGGTGACCTCGCCGGCGGGTCCCTCGACCGTGACGGCGACACCGACGGCGGGCTCGCCGGCCGCGGTGCGCAGGGTGCCGTTGACGCACCCGGTCGAGGCGTCGGCCATGCACTCGGCGATCGCGGCCCGGGCCGGCGCCGCGGACCCTGGGAGCGCGCCCAGGGTGGCGAGTGCGGCGAGCAGCAGCGCGAGCAGCACTGCGCCCGTTCGAGAGGATCGGTCCGTGGTCACGTGTGGACGCACCGGGGACCTCCGTCCGGTCGTGGGGAGCGATCGGTTGACAGGTGTTCGACCTCGGCGGGCGCAGGCGGCGTCCGGCGAGTACGAGGAGGATAGGGGCGGATTGTGTCGGCTACGTCACCCGCCGCGCTCGGGCGGGGCCGCGGCGTGCTCGGGTCACCTTCTGGAGTGATTCACTGCTGCCCCGCAGGCCCTAGGCTCGGCACCGTTCGGCGCGCAGAACCGTTATGGACTTGTCATCATCGTTGCGTGCGTCGGATGCGCCCGGGGGAGCGCGGCCGTGCTAGCCGATCAACAGGAGGCGGTCCCCGTGCGTCCAGGTGTGCAGGTGCGTGAGGCGATGCCCGAGGACCTCGACGGTCTGGTCGGACTCTGCCTGGAGGCCCGCGCGGAGGCTGCCGTCGGTGCGCAGCTGTGCAGCAACGACGCCGACCGCCTGCGGCACCAGCTCGGCACGCTCCTGGCGACCCCCGGCGGCCACGCGATGGTGGGGCACGTCGACGGCGACCTGGCCGGGCTCCTGCTGACCCGCGTGGTCGGGCCGAGCCCGTTCACCGAGGACGTCAGCCTCCACGTCGAGGCGCTCTACGTCAGCCGGTCCCGGCGCCGTCGTGGCCTGGGTCACGCGCTGCTCACGGCCGCTCTCGCCGTGGCCGACGACGCCGGGGCGGACCAGGTCTTCGCGGTGCCGCTGCCCGGCTCCCGCGGCGTGCAGCGGTTCCTGGCCCGGCTCGGGTTCGCGCCGGCGGCCGCGCACCGGGTGGTCACCACCGAGGTGCTCCAGCGCCGCCTGGCCGCCGACCCGGTCCGCACGGGGTCCCGCCGCAGCACCGGTCGCGGGCTGGAGGACCTCATCGCCCGCCGCCGTCAGGTCCGGTCCGCGACCAGCGGACCGGTGGACCTGCGCGAGCTGCCCGAGCGGCTCGCCGCGCGCCAGGTCGGCGCCGACCCGGGCGCGGACCGGGAGCCCGTCGCCACCGCGGTGACCGCCGATCAGTCGCCGCGGCGGTCGTCGATCAGCATGCACGTCAAGCGGGCGGTCGCGAGCCGGCGCGAGTCGGAGCCGACGACCACGATTTCGTAGGACGCCGTCGCCCGACCCAGGTGCAGGGCGGTCGCGGTCCCGGTCACCAACCCGCTGCGGGCGGAGCGGTGATGGGTGGCGCTCACCTCGATGCCGACCGCGGCCCGTCCCGCTCCGGCGTGGGCCACCGCAGCCAGGGACCCGAGCGTCTCGGCGAGCACGACCGTCGCGCCGCCGTGCAACAGGCCGTACGGTTGGGTGTTGCCCTCCACCGGCATGGTGCCCACCGCCCGCTGCGGACCCACCTCGAGCAGCTCGATCCCCATCCGGTCGAGGAGCGTGCCGCGGCTGCGCGCGCGGAGGTCGGCCAGGGCGTCCGTGTCGGTCATGGCGGATAGGTTGGCACCCGTGAGTGACAACCAGCCAGGCGCCGCGACACCGACCGACGACCAGCCCGCTGTCGACCCCACCGTCCGCCCGCGCCTGCTGCTCGTCGACGGCCACTCGATGGCGTTCCGGGCGTTCTTCGCGCTCCCGGTGGACAAGTTCTCCACGGTCAACGGCGAGCCGACGAACGCGGTCTACGGCTTCACCTCGATGCTCGCCAACCTGCTCCGCGACGAGGCGCCCACGCACGTCGCCGTCGCGTTCGACGCCGGGCGCTCGACCTTCCGGACCGAGCAGTACGCCGAGTACAAGGGCACGCGCGACGCGACGCCGGAGCCGTTCCGCGGTCAGGTCGCACTGATCCGCCAGGTGCTCGGTGCGATGCGGATCCCGGTCCTGGAGAAGGCGAACGTCGAGGCCGACGACATCCTGGCGACGCTGACCACCCAGGCGTTGGGCGCCGGGATGGACGTCCTGATCAGCTCCGGCGACCGGGACATGTTCCAGCTCGTCACCGAGCACGTGACCGTCCTGTACCCGGTCCGGGGCGTGAGCGACCTGTGGCGGATGACGCCCGAGGCGGTGACCGAGCGCTACGGGGTCGGCCCCGAGCGCTACTCCGACCTGGCCGCCCTGGTCGGGGAGTCGAGCGACAACCTGCCCGGCATCCCCGGGGTCGGGCCGAAGACGGCGGCGAAGTGGCTGACGACCTACGGCGACCTGGCGGGCGTCGTCGCGCACGTGGACCGGATCACCGGCAAGGCGGGCGCGTCGCTGCGGGACAACCTCGACCAGGTGCTGCTCAACCGCCGGCTGAACCGTTTGCTGACCGACGTCGAGCTGCCGCTGACCCCCCTGGACCTCACGGTCCAGCCGTGGGACCGCGACGCGATGCTCACGGTGTTCGACGCCCTCGAGTTCCGGGTGCTGCGCGAGCGGATGTTCGCGATGGTGATGGCCGAGCAGGCTCCGCCCGAGCCCGTCGAGGCCGGTGAGCTGACGCTGGAGACCCCCGCCGTCGGCGCGCTCGGCCCGTGGCTGGGGGCGCGCGCCGCGGGCCGCGTCGCCGTCGACGTCCGAGGCAAGGGCACGCCGTCCGGCGGTGACGCGTGGACCGTCGCGATCGTGGACGACGCCGGGGTCGGGACGGTCGTGGACCTGGCCGAAATCACGCCCGAGGACGAGGCGGCGCTCGGCGCCTGGCTCTCCGACCCGCACGTCGAGCTGACCGTCCACGGCGCCAAGTCGGCGTGGCACGCCCTGGCCGCTCGCGGCCTGACGCTGGCCGGGGTGACGTTCGACGTCGAGCTGGCCGCGTACCTGTGCGAGCCGGACCGGCGCGGCTACGACCTGGCCGAGCTGACGTTCTCCTACCTGCGCCGCGAGCTGACCGCCGACGCCGCCGGGTCGGGCGACCAGGGGTCGCTCGACCTCGCGCTCGACGGCAGCGACGAGGTCCGGCGGGCCGCGGTGCGGGCCGCGGCCGTGGCGGACCTGACCGAGCTGCTCACCGATGAGCTCGACGCGCGCGGCGCCACCCGGCTGCTGGCCGACGTCGAGCTGCCGCTCGTCGACGTGCTCGGCCGGATGGAGCGGACCGGGATCGCGGCGGACACCGACCACCTCGCCGAGCTCGAGCGGTACTTCGGCGGGATCGTGGCCAGCGAGGCCGCCGACGCCTACGCGGCCATCGGCCGGGAGGTGAACCTCGGCTCGCCCAAGCAGTTGCAGGAGGTCCTGTTCGACCAGCTCGGCATGCCGAAGACGAAGAAGATCAAGTCCGGCTGGACGACCGACGCCGCCGCGCTGACGGACCTGTACGCCCGCACGGAGCACCCCTTCCTCCAGCACCTGCTGGCGCACCGCGACGCCATCCGGCTGCGGCAGACGGTCGAGGGCCTGCTGCGGTCGGTCGCCGACGACGGGCGGATCCACACCACCTTCATGCAGACGATCGCGGCCACCGGGCGGTTGTCGTCCACCGACCCGAACCTGCAGAACATCCCGATCCGCACCGAGGACGGTCGCCGGATCCGGCGGGTGTTCGTGGTGGGGTCGGGGTACGAGACGCTGCTGACCGCCGACTACAGCCAGATCGAGATGCGGATCATGGCGCACCTGTCCGGGGACGAGGCGCTGATCGAGGCGTTCCGCTCGGGCGAGGACCTGCACCGCTACGTCGGGTCGCGGGTCTTCGGCGTCGCCACCCAGGACGTCACCAGTGAGATGCGCTCGAAGATCAAGGCGATGTCGTACGGCCTCGCCTACGGGCTGTCCTCCTTCGGGCTGTCCAAGCAGCTCGACATCGCGGTCGGCGAGGCCGCCGGGCTCATGGAGGACTACTTCTCCCGGTTCGGCGGGGTGCGCGACTACCTGACGGGCGTGGTCGACGAGGCCCGCGCGACCGGGTACACGGCGACCATCCTGGGTCGGCGTCGCTACCTGCCGGACCTGACCAGCGACAACCGGCAGCGGCGCGACGTGGCGGAGCGGATGGCGCTCAACGCGCCCATCCAGGGCAGCGCGGCCGACCTGATCAAGGTCGCGATGCTCGGGGTCGACCGCGAGCTGACCCGTCGGGGACTGCGGTCCCGCCTGCTGCTGCAGGTGCACGACGAGCTCGTGCTCGAGGTGGCCACGGGGGAGCGCGACGAGGTCGAGGCGCTGGTGCGCGAGCAGATGGGCGCCGCGGCGGACCTCTCCGTGCCGCTCGACGTGTCGGTGGGCGCCGGGCACAGCTGGCACGAGGCCGGCCACTGACCCACCCGGTCACGGGGGTGGTGTCGGCAGCGGGGTGGTGTCCGCAGCGGCGGATCCGCCAGCTCGGACGGCGTTTCGCCCGCACGGCGGCCGTGGCGTGCGCCACAGTGTGCGCGGTGGCAACGCGGCCACCTCTGGTGACCCGGAGGCTTCATGTCCGAGCTGGCGCATCCGCCCGATGCGGAGACCGACTACGAGCGTGTGCAGCGCTCCCCGGAGTTCCAGGCGCTCCGGCGCCGGTTCAGGTCGTTCGTCTTCCCGATGACGGCCCTGTTCCTCGCCTGGTACCTGCTGTACGTGCTGCTCGCGGCGTACGCGCCGGAGTTCATGGGCACCCGGATCTCCGGGAACATCACGATCGGCCTGGTCATCGGCCTCGGGCAGTTCGTGTCGACGTTCGTCATCACGATGGTGTACGCCCGCTGGGCGAACACCCACCAGGACCCCATCGCGGACGAGCTCCGCCAGCAGATCGAGGGGCGCGACCTGTGAGCCGCAACGGGGGGACGCTCCAGGCGGCCGCCGAGGCGACCGAGGTCGGCAACCCGGCCGTCAACATCGGGATCTTCGCGGCCTTCGTCGCGGTGACGCTCGTCATCGTCTTCCGGGCGTCGAAGAACAACCGGACCGCGGCCGACTACTACGCCGGTGGACGGTCCTTCACCGGTCCGCAGAACGGCACGGCGATCGCGGGGGACTACCTGTCGGCCGCGAGCTTCCTCGGGATCGCCGGCGCGATCGCCGTCAACGGCTACGACGGCTTCATGTACTCGATCGGGTTCCTCGTCGCGTGGCTGGTGGCTCTGCTGCTCGTCGCCGAGCTGCTGCGCAACACCGGCAAGTTCACGATGGCCGACGTGCTGTCCTTCCGGCTCAAGCAGCGTCCGGTGCGGATGGCGGCCGCACTGGCGACCCTCGCCGTCGTCTTCTTCTACCTGCTCGCCCAGATGGCCGGCGCCGGCGGCCTGGTGGCGCTGCTGCTCGGCATCTCCTCGGCGGCCGGGCAGAGCCTGGTGGTGGCGGTCGTCGGGGCGCTGATGATCCTGTACGTCCTCGTCGGCGGGATGAAGGGCACCACCTGGGTGCAGATCATCAAGGCGGTGCTGCTCATCGCCGGAGCCGCCGTGATGACGGTGTGGGTGCTGGCGAAGTTCGGGTTCAACCTGTCCGACGTGATGCAGGGCGCCGTCGACCGCTTCGGCGAGGGCGGCGAGGCCCTGATCGAGCCGGGCAAGCAGTACGGGGCGAGCGCGCTGACCAAGCTCAACTTCCTGTCGCTGGCCCTGGCGCTCGTCCTCGGCACGGCGGGCCTGCCGCACGTGCTCATGCGCTTCTACACGGTGCCCACCGCCAAGGAGGCGCGCCGCTCGGTGGTCTGGGCCATCTGGCTCATCGGGATCTTCTACCTGTTCACCCTGGTGCTCGGGTACGGCGCCGGAGCGCTGGTCGGCGCGGACACGATCCTCGCCGCCCCGGGCGGGGTGAACTCGGCAGCTCCGCTGCTGGCGTTCGCCCTCGGCGGGGAGATCCTGCTCGGGATCATCGCGGCCGTGGCGTTCGCGACGATCCTCGCGGTCGTCGCCGGGCTGACCATCACGGCAGCGGCCTCGTTCGCGCACGACATCTACGCGTCCGTCCTCAAGCACGGGGAGGTCAACCCCGACGGCGAGGTGCGGGTCGCCCGCATCACGGTCGTGGTCATCGGGATCCTGGCCATCGTGGGCGGGATCTTCGCCCAGGGGCAGAACATCGCCTTCCTGGTCGCGCTCGCGTTCGCCGTCGCGGCCAGCGCCAACCTGCCGACGATCCTCTACTCGCTGTTCTGGAAGAAGTTCAACACCACCGGGGCGCTGTGGAGCATGTACGGCGGGCTGATCTCCTGCATCGTGCTCATCGCGCTGTCGCCGGTGGTGTCCGGCAAGGTCGGCCCCGACGGAGCGAGCCTGTCCATGATCAAGGACACCTCGGTCGACTTCTCGGTGTTCCCGCTCGAGAACCCCGGGATCGTCTCGATCCCGCTCGCGTTCCTGCTCGGGTGGATCGGCACGCAGCTGGGCCGTAGGGACGAGTCGCCGGAGAAGTTCGCCGAGATGGAGGTCCGCTCCTTGACCGGCGCCGGCTCGGAGAAGGCGGTCCTGCACCACTGACCCCGGTCCACCGAGCCCGGTCCGAGCAGCGGCACCCGACGGCGCCCGCGTCCGCCACCCGGCGGGCGCGGGCGCCGCCGCGTCGTGACGGTCCCCGCTGGCTACGGCAGCCGGGTGCAGAAGATGGCCGTGCCGGGCAGCCGGCTGCCGCGCACCGGACCCCAACCACCCCACGTGCGGGTGTGCCCCGCGGGCCACGGCGGCTCGACCAGCCGCTCGAGCACGAAGCCGGCCCCGACCACGTCGGCGACGTGGTCACCCACCGTGCGGTGGTACTCGGCGTACACGACGGCGCCCGTGTCGTCGGTCTCCACGTACGGCCGCCGGTCGAAGTAGGACCGGATCGCGGTCAGGCCGTGCTCGGACGGGTCGTCCGGGAACGCCCACCGGATCGGGTGCGTCACGGCGAAGACCCACCGACCGCCCGGCCGCAGGACGCGGGCCACCTCCGCGTGCACGCGGGCCGTGTCTGGCACGAAGGGCAGCGCCCCGAATGCGGTGAACACGACGTCGAAGGAGCGGTCGGCGAACGGCAGCGCCCGGGCGTCGGCCTGCACGGCCGGTGCCACCACGCCGGTGCGGGCGTCCAGGGTCCGTCCCGACCGGAGCATCCCCGCGGACACGTCGGTCGCCACGGCCCGCACCCCCTGCGAGCGCAGCCACCGCGTGCACTGCCCCGCGCCCGCACCCACCTCCAGCACGTCGCGCGACGGGACGTCGCCGAGCAGCCGGACATCGGCCTCGCGCAGCCCCTCGGGGCACCACCGGAAGTCCGCCGGCCCGAGGAAGTCGCCGTGCTCGGTCAGGTACTCCTGGGCGTTCGCGTCCCACCAGCCCCGGCCGGCGCCGCCGCCGACGTCGTCGGGCACGTCGCGGAAGCCGGCCGAACCCAGGCGGTGGTGCGTCATGCGCCCAGTTTGTCGCGTGACGGCCACGTGACCTGAATGGTCTAACCTCGGCTCTCTGCTGCAGGTCAGCGGTCCCAGGCGCGTCTATGGAGGGTGATCCCTGTGAGGAATTGGCTGAAGGTCGGTGGCGCGGGCGTCGCGATGGCGCTGGCGCTCACCGCGTGCGCCGCGAGCGATCGTGACACGGCGGAGGGCTCGGACAGCACGACGGCGTCCAGCGACGACATGCGGGACACGTTCATCTTCGCCGCCTCGGCCGACCCCGCCGGCCTCGACCCGGCGTTCGTCAACGACGGCGAGTCCTTCCGGGTGGCGCGCCAGATCTTCGAGGGCCTGGTCGGGACGGTGCCCGGCACCGCCGACCCGGCACCGCTGCTCGCCGAGGACTGGGAGGTCAGCGACGACGGCCTGACCTACACGTTCGACCTCAAGGAGGGCGTGACGTTCCACGACGGGACGCCCTTCAACGGTGAGGCCGTGTGCTTCAACTTCGACCGGTGGAACAACTTCACCGGCATCCTGCAGTCCGAGAGCCTGTCCTACTACTGGGGCAAGGTGAACGGCGGCTTCGCCGACACCGAGGGCGGCAAGTACGAGAGCTGCGAGGCCCCGGACGAGAGCACGGCCGTCATCACCCTGGCGAGCCCGCTGCCGGAGTTCATCTCCGCACTGTCGCTGCCGGCCTTCTCGATCCAGTCCCCGACGGCGCTGCAGGAGTACAGCGCCGACGAGGTGGGCGGCGACGAGGCCTCGCCCGTGCTCTCGGAGTACGCGACCGGGCACCCGACCGGGACCGGTCCGTACGTGTTCGACTCGTGGACGCGCGACCAGGAGGTCGTGCTCACCGCCAACGAGGACTACTGGGGCGACCAGGGGCAGATCCGCCGCGTGGTGTTCCCGGTCATCTCCGACGCCACCGCCCGCCGTCAGGCGCTGCAGGCCGGCGACATCGACGGCTACGACCTCGTCGCGCCGGCCGACGTCGCGAGCCTGGAGCAGGACGGGTTCCAGATCGTGAACCGGGCACCGTTCAACGTGCTCTACCTCGGGATGAACCAGGCGAACCCCCAGCTGGCCGACCCGCGGGTGCGGCAGGCGATCGCGCACGCGATCAACAAGGAGGCGCTGGTCGCGCAGACCCTGCCGGAGGGGACCGAGGTCGCGACCAACTTCGTCCCGCCGACGGTCGAGGGCTGGAGCGACGACGTCGCGACCTACGACTACGACCCCGAGCGTGCCCGTCAGCTGCTCGCGGAGGCCGGTGCGTCCGACCTGACCATCGACTTCAACTACCCGACCAACGTGTCGCGCCCGTACATGCCCACGCCGGAGCAGACCTACCAGGCCATCGCCGCGGACCTCACGGAGGTCGGCATCACGGTGAACCCGGTGCCCGAGCCGTGGTCCCCGGAGTACCTCGACCGCATCCAGGGCGGCGCCGAGCACGGCCTGCACCTGCTCGGGTGGACCGGTGACTACAACGACACCTACAACTTCATCGGCGTCTTCTTCGGCCAGCCGTCCAACGAGTGGGGCTTCACCGACCCCGAGCTGTTCCAGGCCATCGGCGACGCGCGGTACCAGGCCAGCAAGGAGGAGCAGGTCGCCGCGTACGAGGCCGCCAACGAGGCGATCATGGAGCGGCTGCCCGGCGTGCCGCTCGCGCACCCGGTGCCCTCGCTGGCCTTCGCCCCGGAGGTCGAGGGCTACCCCGCCTCGCCGGTCCAGGACGAGGTCTACAACGTCATCACCATCAACGGCTGACCGACGGCTGAGGAGTAGCACCGTTCGATGGCCCGACTCGTCCTGCAGCGCCTCGCGCTGCTGATCCCGACCCTGCTCGGACTGTCGATCCTGCTGTTCCTGTGGGTGCGCGCGCTCCCGGGAGGGCCGGCCACGGCCCTCCTGGGGGAGCGCGCGACCCCGGAGGCGGTCGCCAACATCAACCGTCTCTACGGGTTCGACAAGCCGCTGCTCGAGCAGTACCTCACCTGGCTCGGCCAGCTCGTGACCGGCAACTTCGGCGTCTCCACCCGGACCGGGGTGCCGGTGCTCGAGGAGTTCCTCGGCCGCTTCCCGGCCACCATCGAGCTCACGGTCGTCGCCCTGGTCATCGCGGTCGGCGTCGGCATCCCGCTGGGGTACCTCGCCGCCCGCCACCAGGGCCGTGCGCTGGACCACACCACCGTGGTGGCCTCGCTGCTCGGGGTCACCATCCCGGTCTTCTTCCTCGCGTTCCTGCTCAAGTACGCGTTCGCGGTGGAGCTCGGGTGGTTCCCGTCCGCGGGCCGCCAGGACCCGACCATCGTCGCGACCCACCCCACCGGCTTCTACGTGCTGGACGGTCTGCTCACCCGCGAGTGGGACGCGTCCTGGGACGCCCTCAAGCACCTGTTCCTGCCCGCGCTGGCCCTCGGGTCGATCCCGCTGGCGATCATCGCCCGCATCACCCGGGCGTCGGTCATCGAGGTGCAGGGAGCCGACTACGTGCGCACGGCGCGCGCCAAGGGCCTGCGCCCGCCGCGGCTGCGGCGACGGGTCGTGCTGCGCAACGCCATGCTCCCCGTGGCCACCACGATCGGTCTGCAGGTCGGCCTGCTGCTGTCCGGGGCGGTGCTGACCGAGACGGTGTTCGCCTTCAACGGCATCGGCAGCTTCCTGGCCGAGGCCATCTTCAGCCTCGACTACGCCGTCCTGCAGGGCTTCATCCTGTTCGTCGCCGTCGTCTACGCGCTGGCCAACCTGGCGGTCGACGTCTCCTACGGCCTCATCGACCCGAGGATGCGAGTGCGATGACCACCGACCCCACCGCCCAGACCATCGTCGGCGCGACGGCCGGCCCGCCGGACCACGACCCGGCCGGGGACGACGCCGGCGCGAGCATCTGGCGGGTCGCCGCGCGCCGCCTGCGCCGCAACCCCGGCGCGATCATCGGCGCCGTCATCGTGCTGGTCTTCCTCGCCGTGGCGCTGCTCGCGCCGGTGCTGGCCCAGTACGACCCGCAGGCGCTGCCCGGGCGCACCGAGATCCGGCCGACGTTCATCCCCGGGCCGTCCGACGCCTACCCGCTGGGCCTGGACCGCTACGGCGGCGACCTGCTCAGCAAGCTGATCTGGGGCGCGCGTGCGTCGCTGCTGATCGGGGTGCTGTCGACCCTGCTCGGGCTGGCCGGCGGCGCGCTGCTCGGGCTGCTGGCGGGCGCGTTCGGCGGCTGGGTGGACACCGTGACGATGCGGCTGGTGGACCTCATGCTGTCCGTGCCGTCGCTGCTGCTCGCGGTGTCGATCGCCGCGGTGATCGGCCAGTCACCCAACGCGGTGGTCATCGCGATCGGCGTGGTGCAGGTGCCGATCTTCGCTCGGCTGCTGCGCGGGTCGATGCTCGCCCAGCGCGACCAGGACTACGTTCTCGCGGCCACCTCGCTCGGCCTGAGCCGGCGGACCGTCGTGATGAGCCACATCGTGCCCAACAGCGTCGGCCCCGTGATCGTGCAGGCGACCCTCATGCTGGCGACCGCGGTGATCGAGGCCGCGGCGCTGTCGTTCCTCGGTCTCGGCGGCGGCTCGCCGATCACCGCCGAGTGGGGACGCATGCTGACCGCCGCGCAGAACGAGCTCGAGGTGGCGCCGCGGCTGGCGCTGTGGCCGGGCGCCTGCATCGCGATCACCGCCCTGGGCTTCACCCTGTTCGGCGAGGCGCTGCGTGAGGCGCTCGACCCCAAGACGAGGAAGAGGTGAGCCGGTGACGAGCCGAGCCGTCCCCAGCGCTGCCGCCGCCGGCGCGCAGCCCACGCCGCTGCTCAGCCTGCGCGACGTCGAGGTCACCTTCACCACGGAGGCCGGGCCGGCGACGGCGGTCCGTGGCGCCAGCTTCGACGTGCTCCCGGGGGAGACCGTCGCGATCGTGGGGGAGTCCGGCTCGGGCAAGTCGACGACGGCGGCCGCGGTGATCGGGCTGCTCGCCGAGAACGGCCGGGTCACCGGCGGGCGGATCGTCTTCGACGGCCAGGAGCTCACCGCCCAGGGCGCCGGGACGACGTCGCGCCTGCGCGGCAGCGACATCGGTCTGGTCCCGCAGGACCCGATGTCGAACCTCAACCCGGTCATGCGGGTGGGTGCGCAGATCGTCGAGGCCCTGGAGGACAACGGGGTGGCCCGCGGTGCGGCCGCGCGCACCCGTGCCGTGGAGCTGCTCGAGGAGGCGGGCCTGCCCGACGCCGCCCGGCGCGCCCAGCAGTACCCGCACGAGTTCTCCGGCGGGATGCGCCAGCGCGCGCTGATCGCGATGGGTCTGGCCTGCCGTCCCCGGCTGCTGATCGCCGACGAGCCGACGTCGGCCCTGGACGTCACCGTGCAGCGCACGATCCTCGATCGGCTGGACGAGCTCACGGACGAGCTGGGGACCGCCGTGCTGCTCATCACGCACGACCTCGGGCTCGCCGCCGAGCGCGCCGACCGGATCGTGGTGATGTACCGCGGCGAGGTCGTCGAGACCGGCCCCGCCCTGGAGATCCTGCGCTCGCCGCAGCACGAGTACACCCGACGGCTGCTCGCCGCGGCGCCGTCGCTCGCGTCACGCCGGATCCAGCTCGCGAAGCAGCACGGCGCCGACACCGAGGCCGCCGCGGACCTCGTCGCGATGACCGGCGGGCACGACGGGCCGGTGGGCGCGACGCGCGCGGCTCCGGTCGCCGACCAGCCGGTGGCCCTCGACGTCCCCGACCACATCGTCGAGGTCTCGCACGTGACCAAGGTGTTCTCGCTGCGCGGCAAGGGGCTGTTCTCCCGCGGCACGGACTTCACCGCCGTCGACGACGTCTCGTTCGCCATCCCGCGCGGCACCACGGTCGCCATCGTGGGGGAGTCCGGCTCGGGCAAGTCCACGGTGGCCCGGATGATGCTGGACCTGCTGCCCGCGACGTCCGGCGAGATCCGGTTCGACGGCGAGCCTGTGGGCGGCGCCGACCGCGCCGCGCAGGTCCGCTTCCGTCGCCGGGTCCAGCCGATCTTCCAGGACCCGTACGCGTCGCTGGACCCGCTCTACACGGTGTACCGGACGATCGAGGAGCCGCTCAAGGCGCACGGCAGCGGCTCGGCCGCCGAGCGCCGCGACCGCATCCACGCCCTGATGGCCGACGTCGCGCTGCCGCCGAGTCTGCTGCGGCGCTACCCCGCCGAGCTGTCCGGCGGTCAGCGCCAGCGGGTCGCGATCGCGCGGGCCCTGGCCCTGGACCCCGACCTGGTGGTCTGCGACGAGGCGGTGTCCGCGCTCGACGTGATCGTGCAGTCCCAGATCCTGCACCTGCTCGCCGAGCTGCAGCACCGCCGTGGCCTCAGCTACCTGTTCATCAGCCACGACCTCGCCGTCGTGCGCCAGATCGCCGACCACGTCTGCGTGATGGAGAGCGGACGCATCGTCGAGCAGGGAGCGGCCGACGACGTCTTCGACCACCCGCAGCAGGAGTACACGCGGATGCTCATCGACGCCATCCCCGGCGCCGGCCTGGAGCTCGGGCTCGCCGGCTGAGCCGGGGTCGGCGCGCCGCCGACCCCCGGCCCGCCCGCGGGTTGGCCCTGTCGGGGGAGGCGGGTAAGATCGTCTGCGGTGCCGCGCGCCCTGTCGGGCAGGCGGCACGTCGGTCGCGACGTCGACCCACCGAAGGTACCCATCCGAACTACTCCTTGTCCGCATCGGAGCACATCACTCAATGACCATCTCCACCCCCGCGAAGCCGGCCACCCCGCAGGTCGCGATCAACGACATCGGCTCGGCCGAGGACTTCCTCGCCGCCATCGACGCCACCATCAAGTACTTCAACGATGGCGACATCGTCGAGGGCACCATCGTCAAGGTCGACCGCGACGAGGTCCTGCTCGACATCGGCTACAAGACCGAGGGCGTCATCCCCTCCCGTGAGCTGTCCATCAAGCACGACGTGGACCCCGGTGAGGTCGTCAAGGTCGGCGACGCGGTCGAGGCCCTGGTCCTCCAGAAGGAGGACAAGGAAGGCCGGCTGATCCTGTCCAAGAAGCGGGCGCAGTACGAGCGCGCGTGGGGCACGATCGAGAAGATCAAGGAGGAGGACGGCGTCGTCACCGGCACCGTCATCGAGGTCGTCAAGGGCGGCCTCATCCTCGACATCGGCCTGCGCGGCTTCCTGCCGGCGTCGCTGGTCGAGATGCGCCGGGTGCGCGACCTCCAGCCGTACGTCGGCAAGGAGATCGAGGCCAAGATCATCGAGCTCGACAAGAACCGCAACAACGTGGTCCTGTCCCGCCGCGCCTGGCTCGAGCAGACGCAGTCCGAGGTCCGCTCGACCTTCCTGCAGACGCTGCAGAAGGGCCAGGTCCGTCCCGGTGTCGTCTCCTCGATCGTCAACTTCGGCGCGTTCGTGGACCTGGGCGGTGTCGACGGGCTCGTGCACGTCTCCGAGCTGTCCTGGAAGCACATCGACCACCCGTCCGAGGTCGTCGAGGTCGGCCAGGAGGTCACCGTCGAGGTGCTCGACGTCGACTTCGACCGCGAGCGTGTCTCCCTGTCGCTGAAGGCGACGCAGGAGGACCCGTGGCAGGCCTTCGCCCGGACGCACGCCATCGGTCAGGTCGTCCCGGGCAAGGTCACCAAGCTCGTCCCGTTCGGTGCGTTCGTGCGCGTCGAGGACGGCATCGAGGGCCTGGTCCACATCTCGGAGCTGGCCGTGCGCCACGTCGAGATCCCGGAGCAGGTCGTCCAGGTCAACGACGACGTGTTCGTCAAGGTCATCGACATCGACCTGGAGCGTCGCCGGATCTCGCTGTCGCTCAAGCAGGCCAATGAGGGTGTCGACCCGACCAGCGACGACTTCGACCCGGCGCTGTACGGCATGGCGGCCGAGTACGACGAGCAGGGCAACTACAAGTACCCCGAGGGCTTCGACCCGACCACGAACGAGTGGCTCGAGGGCTTCGAGGCGCAGCGCGAGGTGTGGGAGGCGCAGTACGCGCAGGCCCACGAGCGCTGGGAGGCGCACCGCAAGCAGGTCGCCGAGGCCGCGCGCGCGGACCTCGAGGCCGCGAACGGCGGCGGCGACACCGCCGGCGGGGGCGGCGCTGCTGCGGCGTCGAGCTACTCCTCGACGCCGCCGGCCGAGGAGGTCGGGGGCACCCTGGCGTCCGACGAGGCTCTCGCCGCGCTGCGCGAGAAGCTCACCGGGGCCTGAGCCCGGGGCGCCCCGGCGCACCGGGTCACGGACCCCAGCACCACGGCCACGGGCCGGTCACCTCGGTGGCCGGCCCGTGGCCGTGGTGCGTGCACGGACGCGTCCCTGGGGCGGATGCAAGGATGGGTCGATGCAGCGCATCGGACTGACCGGCGGGATCGCATCGGGCAAGACGGTCGTGGCCGGCCGGCTGGCCGAGCACGGCGCGGCGGTGATCGACCACGACGGGCTGGCGCGCGAGGCGGTCCGGCCGGGCTCGGCCGGGCTCGACGCGGTGGTGGAGTCCTTCGGTCCCGGCGTGCTGGCCGCCGACGGCGAGCTGGACCGCGCCGCCCTGGGCCGGCTGGTGTTCGCCGACACCGCCGCGCGTGAACGGCTGGACGCGCTCGTCCACCCGGTCATCCGCCGGCTGGCCGCCGAGCGGGAGGCGGCGATCGCGGCCTCCGGGACCGGCGCCGTCGTCGTCCACGACATCCCGCTGCTGGTGGAGACCGGCCAGGCGGAGGCGTTCCACCTGCTGGTCGTGGTGCAGGCACCGGCCGACCTGCGGGTGCAGCGGCTCGTGCAGACCCGCGGGCTCACCCGGGAGGAGGCCGAGCGGCGGGTCGCCGCCCAGGCGTCCGAGGGCGACCGGCTCGCGGTGGCGGACCGCGTCCTGGACGGCAGCGGGTCGGTGGAGGCGCTGCGGGAGCAGGTCGACGCGCTGTGGGCGCGGATCGAGGAGGAGCGTCTGGCCGAGGTCGACGCCGGGCTCTGACGGCGGCCGGGTTCGCCGGGGGCGATACCGGGCCCTTCGAGGGGCCCGGGCGGTCCGGCGTGTGGGTGGGTGGTCGTACGGTTGACACATGCGTCCAGTGACCGACCTGCAGCGGACCGTCGCCCCGTTCGAGGTCATCTCGGAGTACACGCCGTCCGGTGACCAGCCGACCGCGATCGGCCAGCTCGCGGACCGGGTGAACGCGGGAGAGAAGGACGTCGTGCTGCTCGGCGCGACCGGCACCGGCAAGTCCGCCACGACCGCCTGGCTGATCGAGAAGCTCCAGCGACCCACGCTCGTCATGGCGCCGAACAAGACGCTCGCCGCACAGCTCGCGACCGAGTTCCGCGAGCTGCTCCCCAACAACGCCGTCGAGTACTTCGTCTCCTACTACGACTACTACCAGCCCGAGGCGTACATCGCCCAGACCGACACGTTCATCGAGAAGGACTCGTCGATCAACGACGAGGTCGAGCGGCTGCGGCACTCGGCGACGAGCTCGCTGCTGACGCGCCGGGACGTCGTGGTGGTCGCCTCCGTGTCGTGCATCTACGGCCTGGGCACGCCGCAGGAGTACGTGGACCGGATGGTGCGGCTCGCCGTCGGGGACCAGGTCGAGCGGGACGCGCTGCTGCGCCAGTTCGTCGCGATGCAGTACTCCCGCAACGACCTGGCGTTCACCCGTGGGACGTTCCGGGTGCGCGGCGACACGGTCGAGATCATCCCGGTGTACGAGGAGCTCGCGATCCGGATCGAGTTCTTCGGGGACGAGATCGAGGCGATCGCCACGCTGCACCCGCTCACCGGGGACGTCATCCGGTCCGAGCAGGAGGTGCACGTCTTCCCCGCGACGCACTACGTCGCCGGACCGGAGCGGATGGAGCGCGCGATCGCGTCCATCGAGCACGAGCTCGAGGAGCGTCTGAAGGACCTCGAGCGGGCGAACAAGCTGCTCGAGGCCCAGCGGCTGCGCATGCGCACCACCTACGACATCGAGATGATGCGCCAGATCGGCTCGTGCTCGGGCATCGAGAACTACTCGCGGCACATCGACGGTCGCAACGCCGGCAGCGCCCCGAACACGCTGCTCGACTACTTCCCCGAGGACTTCCTGCTCGTCATCGACGAGTCCCACGTGACGGTCCCGCAGATCGGCGCCATGTTCGAGGGCGACATGTCCCGCAAGCGCAGCCTCGTCGACCACGGGTTCCGGCTGCCGAGCGCGATGGACAACCGCCCGCTGCGGTGGGAGGAGTTCACCGAGCGGATCGGGCAGACCGTCTACCTGTCCGCGACCCCCGGCACCTACGAGCTGTCGATGGCCGACGGCGTGGTGGAGCAGATCATCCGGCCGACCGGTCTGGTCGACCCCGAGGTGGTCGTGAAGCCGACGACCGGGCAGATCGACGACCTGCTCGAGGAGATCCGGGTGCGCGTGGAGCGCGACGAGCGCGTGCTGGTGACCACGCTGACCAAGAAGATGTCCGAGGACCTCACCGACTACCTCCTGGAGAAGGACGTCCGGGTGCGGTACCTGCACTCCGAGGTCGACACGCTGCGCCGCGTCGAGCTGCTGCGCGAGCTGCGACTCGGGCAGTTCGACGTGCTGGTCGGGATCAACCTGCTGCGGGAGGGCCTGGACCTGCCCGAGGTCTCCCTGGTCGCGATCCTGGACGCGGACAAGGAGGGTTTCCTGCGGTCCGGCACCTCGCTCATCCAGACCATCGGCCGGGCCGCGCGCAACGTCTCCGGTCAGGTGCACATGTACGCGGACAAGATGACGCCCGCGATGGCCCAGGCCATCGACGAGACGTCACGGCGCCGGGAGAAGCAGATCGCCTACAACCTCGAGCACGGCATCGACCCGACCCCGCTGCGCAAGAAGATCGGCGACATCACGGACATGCTGGCCCGGGAGGACGTCGACACCGCCGAGCTGCTGGCCGGCGGCTACCGCAAGCCGTCCCGCGGCAAGGCCCCGACGCCGGGGTCCACGTCGCCCACCGGGCGCACCGCCCTGGTCGGAGCGGCCTCGAGCGAGCTCGCCGACCTCATCCAGGAGCTCAGCGACCAGATGCACGCCGCCGCCGCCGAGCTGCAGTTCGAGCTCGCCGCGCGGCTGCGCGACGAGATCTCCGGCTTGAAGAAGGAGCTGCGCCAGATGCACGCCGCGACGGCGTGACGGCGGCCGGACGGTGACCGGTCAGGCGCCCCAGGTACCCAGCACCGGCGTCCAGGCCCGGACCTCCCGGCCGGCGACCAGGCCCTCCCGGGTGAACGGGTCGGCGTCCAGCAGCCGCTCGACGTCAGCAGCGGAGTCGGCCGACATGAGGAGCAGCGCACCGGGGGCGCCGTCGGCCCATGGCCCGGACGACAGCAGGGACCCGCTCTCCACGAGCTGGGCGAGGTAGCCGCGGTGCTCGGACCGGACCTCGTCGCGGCGTTCGGTCCGGTCGTCGTAGGTGTACTGGACGGCGTAGATCGTCATGGCGCCATCCTGGCAGTCGGGCGCCGGTCGCGGCGCCGGCGGCGCCGGGAGAGGGTGGAGCCATGACTGACGAGCTCTCCACGACCGTGCCGACCATCCCGCTGATCGACGGCACCACCATCCCCCAGCTCGGCTTCGGAGTGTTCAAGGTGGACGACGACGGCGCCGAGCGTGCGGTCACCACCGCCCTGGAGACCGGCTACCGCCTGATCGACACCGCCAAGCTCTACGGCAACGAGGCCGGCGTCGGACGTGCCGTCCGGGCGTCCGGCCTGCCCCGCGACGAGGTCTACGTGACCTCGAAGGTGTGGAACGACGAGCAGGGGTACGACGCCACGATGCGCGCCTTCGAGGGGTCCGCGGCGCGACTCGACCTCGGGGTGGTGGACCTGTTCCTCATCCACTGGCCCGTCCCCGGCCAGGACCTCTACCTCGACACGTGGCGTGCGCTGCTGCACCTGAAGGAGCAGGGCGCGATCCGCTCGGTCGGGGTCTCCAACTTCCTCCCGGCCCATCTCGAGCGGATCATCGGGGAGACCGGCGTCGTGCCGGTGCTCAACCAGGTCGAGCTGCACCCGCGGCTGCAGCAGCCCGAGCTGCGCTCGTTCCACGCGGAGAACCACATCGCGACCGAGGCCTGG
This sequence comes from uncultured Cellulomonas sp., assembly GCF_947494015.1. Taxonomy (GTDB): domain Bacteria; phylum Actinomycetota; class Actinomycetes; order Actinomycetales; family Cellulomonadaceae; genus Pengzhenrongella. Next base: position 127,930 of record NZ_CANLTL010000010.1, read on the forward strand.
TCGCCGCTCGGCCGCGACTCCAGCCTGCTCGACGACCCGGTGGTCCAGCGGATCGCCGAGGCGCGCGGCGTCACCCCCGCGCAGGCGGTCCTGCGGTGGCACCTCGACCTGGGCAACATCGTCATCCCGAAGTCCGTCACGCCGGCCCGGATCGCGGAGAACATCGACGTGTTCGGGTTCAGCCTCGATGCCGAGGACCACCGCGCGCTGGCCGGGATGGACCGGGGCGAGCGCATCGGCCCGGACCCCGAGGTCTTCGGTGTCTGAGGCCGACCACCGGCCGGGCTCCGCGTCGCTGCTCGACGACGCCCTGCTCGCGACCATCCGGTCGCGGGCGGCGGCGCTCGACCGGGACAACCTCTTCCCGCACGACGACCTGGCGGACCTTGCCGCCGCGGGCTACCTGCGGGCGTTCGTCCCGACCGACCTCGGCGGGGCCGGCCTGACGCTCCGGCAGGTCGCTGCCGAGCAGATCCGTCTCGGTGCGGCGGCGCCCGCGACGGCGCTGGCGGTCAACATGCACCTGGTGGTGACCGGCATCGCGCACGCGCTGGCCGAGCGCGGCGACGACTCGATGCGCTTCGTCCTGCAGGAGGCGGCCCGGGGCGAGATCTTCGCGTTCGGCAACTCCGAGCCCGGCAACGACCTGGTCATGTTCGGGTCGCGGACCCGGGCCGAGCCGGTCGATGGCGGCGGGTACCGGTACACCGGGACGAAGATCTTCACGTCCCTGTCACCGGTGTGGACGCGGCTGGCGACGTTCGGCCGCGACGACACCGACCCCGACGCCCCGCTGCTCGTGCACGGCGTCGTCCCGCGGGACTCCGGCGGCATCGAGGTCCGCGACGACTGGGACACCCTGGGCATGCGCGCCACCCAGAGCCGCACCACCGTGCTCGACGGCGCGACGGCGCCCCCGCAGTGGGTGTACCGGCGGCTGCCCGCCGGGCCGAGCCGCGACCCCTTCGTGTTCGCGCTGTTCGCCGTCTTCGAGGTGCTGCTCGCCGCGGTGTACACCGGCATCGGCCGCCGGGCGGTGGAGCTGGCCGTCGAGGCGGCGCACCGGCGGACCTCGATGAAGAACGGCGGCCGGACGCTCGCGCAGGACCCCGACATCCGGTGGCGTGTCGCGGAGGCCGCGATCGCGCAGGACGGGATCGAGCCGCAGGTCGACGCCCTGGCCCGGGACGTCGACGAGCGGGTGGACCACGGGGCCCAGTGGTTCCCGCGCGTCGTCGGGCTCAAGCACCGGGCGACCGAGAACGCCCGGGTCGTCGTCGACCACGCCATCCGGGTCGCCGGGGGGGCGTCGTACTTCGCCGGCAGCGAGCTGGGCCGGCTGTACCGGGACGTGCTCGCCGGTCTGTTCCACCCGTCCGACCCCGAGTCGGCGCACGCCACCGTGGCGAACGCCTGGCTCGGACCGGTCGACCCGGGCTGACGTCCTCGGTCAGGACGGCCCGGGAGTCGTCCTGCCCACCTGGCGCGGTGGCGCCGCGGCTCACCAGCCCCGCAGCCGCCACTGCGCCAGGTGCGGACGCTCGGCGCCCAGGGTGGTGTCGGCGCCGTGGCCCGGGTACACCCTGGTGCGGTCGTCGAACCGGTCGAACACCCGCTCGGTGACGTCGTCCAGGAGCTGGGTGAACCGCTCGGGGTCCCGCTGGGTGTTCCCGACGCCGCCCGGGAACAGGCTGTCGCCGGTGAACAGGTGCACCCGACCCGGGACGGCCTCGCTGCGGGACGGCGCCTCGCCCGGCACCCGGTCCGGTTCGCGGTAGGCCAGCGCGACGGACCCGGGCGTGTGCCCGCGCAGCGCGATGACCTCGAGCATCACGTGCCCGACGGTGAGCACGTCCCCGTGCCGGAGCCGGCGCCGGGTCGGGACGGCGATGCCCGCGGCGTCGTCGGCCCCGGCGGCCGTGGTCGCGCCGGTGACGGCGACGACCGACTCCAGCGCGCCGTGGTGGTCGGCGTGCCGGTGCGTCGTCACCACCACCGACAGCCGGCCGGCCCCCGAGCCGTCACGGATCAGCTCGAGCAGGCGGTCCGGGTCCGCGGCGGCGTCCACCAGGAGCTGGGACCGGCTCGTCCGGCAGGTGACCAGGTACACGTTGTTGTCCAGGGGGCCCACCGACGCCTTGCGGATGACCACCTCGTCGAGCTCCCGGACGGCGCTGGGCCCGCCCGGCCGGACGTCACCGTCGTAGGGCATGGGTGTCCGCCCGGTCCTCGGCCGCGTCCTCACCCTCCCGCTCGCGCCGCACGGCCTCGTCGTGGCTGTAGACGGCCCGCACCAGGGCCAGGTGCGACAGCGCCTGCGGGAAGTTGCCCATCATCCGGACGCCGTCGACGTCGTACTCCTCGGCGAGCAGGCCGAGGTCGTTGCCGACGCCGATCAGCCGCTCGAGCAGGCGTCCGGACTCGGCGGTGTCGCCCATCCGGGCCAGCGCGTCGGCGAGCCAGAAGCTGCAGGCCAGGAACGGGTGCTCGCCGCCCGCGAGCCCGTCGTCGGTGGCCTGCGTGTGGTACCGGTGCACCAGCCCGTCGCTCACCTCGAGGTCCTCGCGGATGGCCGCGACCGTCCCGACGAACCGGGGGTCGTCCGCCGGCAGGAACCCGACCTGGGCGATCTGCAGCAGCGACGCGTCGGTGTTCGTGGCGCCGTAGGCCTGCACGAAGGTGTTCCGCTCGGTGTCGAACCCGTGCTCCAGGACGTCGCGACGCACGGCCTCGCGCTCCTCGCGCCAGCGGTCGACCCCGGGACCGTGCAGCCCGTAGACGTCGACCGCCCGGACGGCGCGGTCGAGCGCGGCCCACGCCATGACCTTGGAGTGCGTGAAGTGCTGCAGGTCCCCGCGGACCTCCCAGATGCCACGGTCCGGCTCGCGCCACCTGTCGGCGAGGTGGTCGACGAGCGTCCGCTGCAGCTCCCAGCTCGGGGCGTGCTCGGGCAGCCCGGCGGCGCGGGCGAGGTCGAGGGCGCACATGACCTCGCCCAGCACGTCGTGCTGCACCTGGTCGACGGCGGCGTTGCCGACGCGCACCGGCTGGGAGCCGCCGTACCCCGCCAGGTGGTGCAGGGTGCGCTCGGGCAGCTCGCGGCGCCCGTCGATGCCGTACATGATCTGCAGGTCCTCGGGGGAGCCGGCGACCGCGCGCAGCAGCCAGTTGCGCCACTCGGTCGCCTCGGACCGGTACCCGTACTCCAGCAGGGCCTCCAGCGTCATCGCGGCGTCCCGCAGCCAGCAGTACCGGTAGTCCCAGTTGCGCTCGCCCCCCATGTCCTCGGGAAGCGACGTGGTGGGGGCGGCGACGATCCCGCCGGTGACGGCGTCGGTGAGCAGCCGCAGCACGAGCAGCGACCGGTCCACGGCCTCGGCGTGGCTGCCGCGGTGCCGGCGACGCTCGGCCCACGTGCTCCAGGCGGCCTGGGTGTCGCGGATCCGGTCCAGGATCGGCAGCCGCGGCGGCACCGGAGCCCACGAGGGGGTCCAGGTGACGACCAGCTCCAGGGTCTGGCCGGCGTCCATCCGGAACTCGTCCCGGTGCGCGTTCGCGACCGCCGTCGGCAACCGGTCACCGCGCAGCAGCAGCGAGTCGGGCCCGGCCGTGGCGCGGATGCCGGGGTGGCCCTCGGGATCCTTGACCCGGTGCACCCACGGACGCACCGCGCCGTAGGCGAACCGGACGATCCACTCGTGCTCGACCGTCACGTGCCCGTCGAGGACCTCCACCCAGCGCACCATGTCGGCCCGGTCGTCCTCCATGGGCATGCACTCGACGACCCGGGCCCGTCCGGTCGGGGTGACGTACGTCGTCTCCAGCACGAACGAGTCGTCCAGGTACCGGCGGGTCACCTCGGTGGCGCCCGAGACGGTGAGCAGCCACCGACCGTTGTCCGGGGTGCCGAGCATCGCCGCGAAGCACGCGGGCGAGTCGAACGACGGCAGGCAGAGCCAGTCGACCGACCCGGTCCGCGAGACCAGCGCGGCGGTCTGCCGGTCGCCGAGCACCGCGTAGTCCCCGATCGGCGTCGGGGGGGTCGGTGTGGTCTCGGCGTTCTGCGGCTCCGGCTGCGGGGCACCGCCCCCGGACACGCCGGCGACGGCGTCCGACCCCGCGACGGGGTCCTCCGCGGGACGGGTGTTGTCGGTGGGGTCGGTCGGTCCGGGCGACGTCGCGCGAGGGGTGGGCGTCATCGGTCCAGTCTGCCGCCGACGGCGGTGCTCGGCAGACCGAGCGGTCCAGGGGTGTGTTCGAACACACGTACGCTTGTCGGTGGGTCGCCGTAGACTGACCGGGTGAACGATCGTCTGGTGGTCCAGGGGGCCCGCGAGCACAACCTCCGCAACGTCGACCTCGACCTCCCCCGGGACAGGCTGATCGTCTTCACCGGGCTGTCCGGCTCGGGCAAGTCGTCGCTCGCGTTCGACACCATCTTCGCCGAGGGCCAGCGCCGGTACGTGGAGTCGCTGTCCGCGTACGCGCGGCAGTTCCTCGGGCAGATGGACAAGCCCGACGTCGACTTCATCGAAGGACTGTCCCCGGCGGTGTCGATCGACCAGAAGTCGACCAACCGCAACCCGCGGTCCACGGTCGGCACGATCACCGAGGTGTACGACTACCTGCGCCTGCTCTTCGCGCGCGCCGGCACCCAGTTCTGCCCGGTGTGCGGCGAACGGGTGACCGCCCAGACGCCGCAGCAGATCGTCGACCGGCTGCTCGAACTCCCCGAGGGCACCCGCTACCAGGTGCTCGCACCGGTGGTGCGCGGCCGCAAGGGCGAGTACGCGGACCTGTTCGCCGAGCTGCAGTCCAAGGGCTTCGCCCGGGCGCGCGTCGACGGCGAGGTGGTCCAGCTGACTGCTCCGCCGACCCTGGAGAAGAAGCTCAAGCACGACATCGAGGTCGTCATCGACCGACTCGTGTCCCGCGACGGCGTCCGGCGCCGGCTCACCGACTCGGTGGAGACCGCGCTGGGCCTGGCCGGCGGGCTGCTGACCGTGGAGCTGGTCGACGCCGACGTCGACGACCCCGAGCGGGAGCGGCGGTTCTCCGAGCACCGTGCGTGCCCCAACGACCACCGACTCACGCTCGAGGAGATCGAGCCGCGCACCTTCTCCTTCAACGCGCCGTACGGAGCGTGCCCCGAGTGCACCGGCATCGGCAGCCGGCTCGAGGTCGACCCCGAGCTCGTGATCCCCGACGAGGACCTGTCGCTGGCCGAGGGCGCCGTCGCGCCGTGGGCGCAGACCTCGTCGGAGTACTTCCTGCGTGTGCTGTCCGCGCTCGCCAAGGACCTGGGCTTCTCGATGGACGTGCCGTGGCGGGCGCTGCCGCAGCGCGCCAAGGACGCGGTGCTGCACGGCGAGAACCACGAGGTCAAGGTCCGGTACAAGAACCGGTGGGGCCGGGAGCGGCAGTACTCGACCGGCTTCGAGGGCGTCATCACCTTCATCACCCGGCGGCACGGCGAGACCGAGTCGGAGTGGAGCAAGGACAAGTACGAGGCCTACATGCGCGAGGTCCCGTGCCCGGTCTGCCACGGCGCGCGCCTCAAGCCGGAGGTGCTCGCCGTCCGGGTCGGCGGTCGCTCGATCGCCGAGGTCTGCGCGCTGCCGATCCGTGAGGCCCGCGACTTCCTCGACGGGCTGGTGCTGGGGGAGCGCGAGCGTGCCATCGCCACCCAGGTGCTCAAGGAGATCCAGGCACGCCTGGGCTTCCTGCTCGACGTCGGCCTGGACTACCTGTCGCTCATGCGTCCGGCGGGCACGCTGTCCGGCGGCGAGGCGCAGCGCATCCGGCTCGCGACCCAGATCGGCTCCGGGCTGGTCGGAGTGCTGTACGTGCTGGACGAGCCGAGCATCGGGCTGCACCAGCGCGACAACCGCCGGCTCATCGAGACCCTGACCCGCCTGCGGGACCTGGGCAACACCCTGATCGTCGTCGAGCACGACGAGGACACCATCCGGGTGGCCGACTGGATCGTCGACGTCGGTCCGGGCGCGGGCGAGCACGGCGGCCGGGTGGTGCACTCGGGCGACCTGGAGGGGCTGCTCGCGTCGCAGGAGTCGGTGACCGGTGCGTACCTGTCCGGCCGGCGCAGCATCCCGATGCCGGCCGAGCGCCGCGCCATCGACCCTCGCCGCCAGCTCAAGGTCATCGGCGCCAAGGAGCACAACCTGGCCGGGATCGACGTCGCCTTCCCGCTCGGCGCCCTGGTGGCGGTCACGGGCGTCTCCGGGTCGGGCAAGTCGACGCTGGTCAACTCGATCCTGTACACGGTCCTGGCGAACGAGCTCAACCGCGCCCGTCAGGTCGCCGGCCGGCACAAGCGGGTCACCGGGCTGGAGCACCTGGACAAGGTGGTGCACGTCGACCAGGGCCCCATCGGGCGCACGCCACGCTCCAACCCGGCCACCTACACCGGCGTCTGGGACCACGTGCGCCGGCTGTTCGCCGAGACGACCGAGGCGAAGGTCCGCGGGTACACCGCCGGGCGCTTCTCGTTCAACGTCAAGGGCGGACGCTGCGAGGCGTGCTCGGGTGACGGCACCCTGAAGATCGAGATGAACTTCCTGCCCGACGTGTACGTCCCGTGCGAGGTCTGCCACGGTGCCCGGTACAACCGCGAGACGCTCGAGGTGCACTTCAAGGGCAAGACGGTCGCCGAGGTGCTCGACATGCCGATCGAGGAGGCCGCCGAGTTCTTCGCGGCGGTCCCCGCGATCTCCCGGTACCTGCGCACGCTCGTCGACGTCGGGCTGGGTTACGTGCGCCTGGGCCAACCCGCACCGACCCTCTCCGGCGGTGAGGCGCAGCGGGTCAAGCTCGCCGCCGAGCTGCAGAAGCGGTCGAACGGCCGGACCATCTACGTCCTGGACGAGCCGACCACCGGCCTGCACTTCGAGGACATCCGCAAGCTGCTCGCGGTCCTGCAGTCCCTGGTCGACAAGGGCAACAGCGTGCTGGTCATCGAGCACAACCTCGACGTGATCAAGAACGCGGACTGGGTCATCGACATGGGACCCGAGGGCGGCAGCGGCGGAGGGCGGCTGGTCGCCGAGGGCACGCCCGAGCACGTGGCGACCGTCACCGCCAGCCACACCGGCCGGTTCCTGGCCGAGGTGCTCGCGGACACCGTCCCGGTGCCGACCGGTCAGCTGCGCATCGAACCGGAGGTCCCCGTCGCCGCGGCCGGCAAGGGGTCCGGCGGCCGCCGTGCGAACGGCGCCACCGCGATGAAGGCGCCGGCGCGCAGCGCCAAGGCCCGGGCGGCCGCCAAGGCGAGCTGAGGAGGCCGCGAGCCGGGGAGGTGGCGGGGCCGGCGCCATCGCGGATGCCGGCCGAGTCGCCGGGGGCGCCGTGCCCCGTCGCCTCGGGTGCCATGCCGAGTCGCCGCGGTGGGTCAGACACCCGCGGGCGCCGGCAGCGGCGGTTTGGTGCCGGCCGAGGGCTCGGTGGGTCGGTGCGCCGGTCAGGCCTCGCGGTGCACGACCGGCTCGTGGCGCACCGGGAAGTTGACCGACCGGGCGATGAAGCAGTGCTCGTGGGCCCGCTGGTGCACGGCCGCGACCCGGGTCTCGTCGACGTCGCCGCGCACGGTCACCCGCGGGTGCAGCGTGACCTCGGTGAACTGCCCGGCCCCGGCGGACTCGACGCGCATGGTCCCGGTCGCCTCGTCCCGGTAGTCGACGACCACGACGCCCTCGACCGCCGCCAGGTGCAGGAACCACAGCAGGTGGCACTGCGACAGCGCCGCGACGAACAGCTCCTCGGGCGTGTGCCGCGACGGGTCACCGCGGAAGGCGGGGTCGGCCGACCCCAGCAGCACCGGCCGTCCCTCGACCCGCACCTCGTGGTCCCGGCTGTACGCGGTGTAGCCGGTGGTGCCGGTCTGGCCCGCCCCGGTCCAGCGGACGTCGACCGTGTAGGCGTGCAGCACTCCCATCGCCCCAACCTAGCCACGTCCGGGCGGGTGGGAGGCGAGAACTAAACTGGTGCCCATGGCCGATCCCGCGACCTATCGCCCTGCCCCGGGACAGGTCCCCGACCAGCCCGGGGTGTACCGGTTCCGCGACGACCACGGCCGCGTCATCTACGTCGGCAAGGCCAAGAGCCTGCGCTCACGGCTGGGCAGCTACTTCCAGGACCTGGCCGCCCTGCACCCGCGCACGCAGTCCATGGTGACCTCGGCGTCGTCGGTGGAGTGGACGGTGGTCGGCACCGAGGTCGAGGCGCTCGCCCTGGAGTACTCCTGGATCAAGGAGTTCGACCCCCGGTTCAACGTCAAGTACCGCGACGACAAGTCGTACCCGTACCTCGCCGTCACGCTGGGGGACCAGTTCCCGCGGGTGCAGGTGATGCGCGGCGCGAAGCGGCCCGGGACGCGGTACTTCGGGCCGTACGCGCACGCCTGGGCGATCCGGGAGACCGTCGACCTGCTGCTGCGGGTCTTCCCGGTCCGCACCTGCTCGGCGGGCGTGTTCAAGCGAGCCCACCAGCAGGGCCGGCCGTGCCTGCTCGGCTACATCGACAAGTGCTCCGCGCCGTGCGTCGGGCGGATCAGCCCGGACGACCACCACGCGCTCGCCGAGGACTTCTGCGCGTTCATGGCCGGCGACACCGCCAAGTTCACCCGCCGGCTCACCGACCGCATGCGCGAGGCGGCCGCGATGCAGGACTACGAGCAGGCGGCGCGGCTGCGGGACGACATCGGCGCGCTCGAGCGTGCGACCGAGAAGAACGCCGTGGTGCTGCAGGACGGCACCGACGCAGACATCTTCGCGCTCGTCGGCGACGAGCTCGAGGCCGCGGTCCAGGTGTTCCACGTGCGCGACGGGCGCATCCGCGGCCAGCGCGGGTGGATCGTGGAGAAGGTCGAGGACGTCACGGACGCCGAGCTCGTGGAGCACCTCCTGCAGCAGGTGTACGGCGCCGAGGACGACGCGCTGACCGGCAACGGGTCCCGCTCGCGCGGCGAGCCCGCGGCGGCGGCGACCCGCACCGGCGTCGTGCCGCGCGAGGTGCTGGTGCCCGTCATGCCGCCGGACCCTGCGCAGGTCTCCGCGTGGCTCGGCGGCCTGCGCGGCAGCCGGGTCGACGTGCGCGTCCCGCAGCGCGGGGACAAGCGTGAGCTGGCCGAGACGGTCCGCCGCAACGCCGAGCACGCCCTGGCGCTGCACCGCACCAAGCGCGCCGGCGACCTGACCACCCGCAGCCAGGCCCTGCGCGAGATCCAGGAGGCGCTGGACCTGACGACCGCCCCGCTGCGGATCGAGTGCTACGACATCTCCACCACCCAGGGCACCCACCAGATGGCGTCCATGGTGGTGTTCGAGGACGGGTTGCCCCGCAAGGGCGAGTACCGGACGTTCGCGGTCCGCGGGCCCGAGGGGGACGGGGCGCGCGACGACACGGCCGCGATGCACGAGGTGATCACCCGACGGTTCCGGCGGTACGTCGCCGACCGGACCGCCACCGGCGACCTCGAGCTCGGCGCGGGCGACGACGACGACCTCGCGGCGGTCGGCGTGAACGGCCCGACGGTCGGCGGCGAGGTGCCCGCCGAGGTGGGTGACGGCCCCCGGCGGTTCGCCTACCCGCCCAACCTCGTCGTCGTGGACGGGGGACCGCCGCAGGTCGCCGCCGCGGCGCGCGCGCTCGCCGAGCTCGGGGTCGACGACGTCGCCCTGTGCGGCCTGGCCAAGCGCCTGGAGGAGGTGTGGCTGCCGGGGGAGGACTACCCGGTCATCCTGCAGCGCAGCTCCGAGGGGCTGTACCTGCTGCAGCGGGTCCGCGACGAGGCCCACCGCTTCGCGATCACCGCGCACCGACGCCGCCGCACCAAGGGGATGACGGCGTCGGCGCTGGACGACGTCCCCGGGCTCGGACCGGCGCGGTCCCGGGCGCTGCTCAAGCACTTCGGCTCGCTCAAGCGGCTGCGGGCCGCCTCGGCGGAGGAGATCACGACGGTGCCGGGCATGGGCGCCCGGACCGCTGCGGCGGTGGTCGCCGCCCTCGCGGCGGCCGACTCGGTGGCGCCGGGGGCGCCGGCGCCCACGGTCGGGACCCCGGCCGACACCGTCCCGACCGATGCCCACCCGGCCGACGTCGCCCCCACCGGGGCCACCGCCGGGTCGCCTGGCATGCTGGGGGGATGACCGGCGAACCCGATCCGCTGACCGTCCCGCGAGGGATCCCGGCCCTCGAGGCCACCACGCCCGCCCCCCGGCTGAACAGCGCGCAGGTGCTGATCATCACGGGGATGTCCGGCGCCGGGCGGTCCAAGGCGGCCACCGTCCTGGAGGATCTCGACTGGTACGTGGTGGACAACCTGCCGGCGACGATGCTGACCCCGCTGGTCGGGATGATGCAGCGGGGCGCTCCGGGCGGGGGTGTCCAGCGGCTCGCGGCCGTGGTCGACGCCCGCGGCGGGGAGTTCTTCGCCGACCTCGCCCAGGTGCTCGCCGACATGCGCGCCGCCGGCACCGACTACCGCGTGCTGTTCCTGGACGCCACCGACGAGTCGCTGGTCCGGCGGTTCGAGCAGGTCCGACGGCCGCACCCGTTGCAGGGTGACGGCCGCATCCTCGACGGGATCGCGGCCGAGCGCCGGCTGCTCGCGGACATCCGCGAGCAGGCCGACGTCGTCATCGACAGCTCCGAGCTCAACGTGCACGACCTCGCGCGCGAGGTCCGCAAGGTCGTCTCCGGCGGCGCGGACGACGCCCTGCGGATCAACGTGCTCTCGTTCGGCTTCAAGTACGGCATCCCGCTGGACGCCGACCACGTCGTGGACGTGCGGTTCCTCGCCAACCCGTACTGGGTGAGCGAGCTGCGCCACCTGTCGGGGCGGGACGCGCCGGTGCGCGACTACGTGCTGGGCCTGCCGGGGGCGCAGGTCTTCATCGACCGCTACGTCGACGCGCTGGAGCCGATCCTCGCGGGCTACCTGCAGGAGGAGAAGCGGTACGTCACGATCGCGGTCGGGTGCACCGGCGGCAAGCACCGCTCGGTCGCGATCAGCGAGGCGATCGGCGCGAGGCTGCGCGCCCGTGGCCAGCACGTGATCGTCGGTGCGCGCGACCTCGGCAAGGAGTGACGGAGGTGACTCGGTGAGCACGGGGTCGGTGGGCCCGGCCGTCGTGGCGCTCGGCGGTGGACACGGGCTGGCCGCGACGCTGTCGGCGGTGCGTCTGATGTCCGACCGCCTGACCGCGGTGGTGACCGTGGCCGACGACGGCGGCTCCTCCGGCCGGCTGCGCGACGAGCTCGGTGTGCTGCCGCCGGGCGACCTGCGGATGGCGCTGGCCGCGCTGTGCGACGACTCCGACTGGGGGCGCACCTGGCGCGACCTGCTCCAGCACCGGTTCCGCTCGAGCGGCGACCTGGACCAGCACGCCGTCGGCAACCTGCTGATCGTCGCGCTGTGGGAGCAGCTGGGTGACACCGTCGCCGGCCTGGACTGGGTCGGGCGGCTGCTCGGTGCACGCGGCCGGGTGCTGCCGATGGCCGCGGTCCCGCTCGCGATCGAGGCCGACGTCCTCGGCCCGGCACCCGACGAGGCCGACGGGACGGACGGGGCCGGCGAGACCCGCGCGGTCGGCGGCGGCACGGACGTCCCGGGCGCGGCCGACGCCGCGTCCAGGGCCGGGCGTCGGCGGGTGGTGCACGGGCAGAGCGCCGTCGCGGTCGCCCGGGGTCGGATCGAGCAGGTCCGCCTCGTCCCGCCCGACCCGCCGGCGTGCCCGGAGGCGGTGGCCGCGATCGAGGCGGCCGACTGGGTGGTCCTCGGCCCCGGCTCGTGGTTCACCTCCGTGCTGCCGCACCTGCTGGTGCCGGAGATCGCCGCGGCGCTGCACCGCACGTCGGCCCGGCGGTGCGTGACGCTCAACCTGTCCCCGGAGGAGGAGGGTGAGACCGCCGGGATGACGGCGACCGAGCACCTGCAGGTGCTCCACCAGCACGCCCCCGACCTGCGCATCGACGCCGTGGTCGCGGACCCGCGTGCGGTGGAGGACGTCGGCCCGCTGGTGGAGGCGGCCCGGGCGATGGGGGCGCGCCTGCTGCTGCGGCAGGTCAGGACGGGCGACGGCACGCCGCGGCACGACCCGCTGCGACTGGCGGCCGCGTTCCGCGACGTCTTCGACGACTTCCTCGGCGACGTCGGGACGCCCGCGCACTGATCGGACCCCGTGGCGAGGATGGCAGGATGACGCCCATGGCGTTGACGGCACAGGTGAAGGACGAGCTCGCTCGACTCCAGGTCGACAAGATCTCGTGCCGCAAGGCGGAGGTGTCGGCCACCCTGAGGTTCGCCGGCGGTCTGCACATCATCTCGGGCCGGATCGTCATCGAGGCCGAGCTGGACACCGGCATCGCCGCGCGGCGCCTGCGCCAATCCATCGCGGAGGTCTACGGGCACACCAGCGACGTCATCGTCGTGTCCGCGGGCGGCATCCGGCGGGGCAGCCGCTACGTCGTGCGGGTGGTCAAGGACGGCGAGTCGCTCGCGCGGCAGACCGGTCTGCTGGACAACCGCGGTCGCCCCGTGCGCGGGCTGCCGCCCCAGGTGGTGTCCGGGGGCATGGGGGAGGCGGAGGCGGCCTGGCGCGGGGCGTTCATCGCCCACGGGTCGCTCACGGAGCCCGGTCGGTCGGCCTCGCTCGAGGTCACCTGCCCGGGCCCGGAGGCGGCCCTCGCCCTGGTCGGCGCGGCGCGCCGACTCGGCATCGCGGCCAAGGCGCGCGAGGTCCGCGGCGTCGACCGGGTGGTGATCCGGGACGGCGACGCGATCAGCGCGATGCTCACCCGGCTCGGTGCGCACGACGCGATGATGGTCTGGGAGGAGCGCCGCATGCGCCGCGAGGTGCGTGGGACGGCGAACCGGCTGGCCAACTTCGACGACGCGAACCTGCGCCGGTCGGCCCGCGCGGCGGTCGCCGCCGGCGCCCGGGTCGAGCGGGCGTTCGAGATCCTCGGTCCCGACCTGCCCGAGCACCTGCGGGAGGCGGGGGAGCTGCGGCTCGCCCACAAGCAGGCATCCCTGGAGGAGCTCGGCAAGCTCGCCGACCCCGTGCTGACCAAGGACGCCGTCGCCGGCCGCATCCGTCGGCTGCTCGCGACCGCGGACAAGAAGGCGGCCGAGCTCGGCATCCCCGACACCGAGGCCGGGCTGAGCGCCGACCTGCTGGACCTCTGACCGCATCAGCCGGACAGCGTTTTCCGTGTGTGACCGGCGCGTTCCTTACACCATGGAGACGCGCCCGCGGGGTGACCTCGGTCTCTCCGCCACTGCTCCCGGGGTATAGGCTCGATGCCATCCGGCGGTCGAGACCGGGCACCCGTGTGCCCGTCCGGCCCCGGGATCGCACAGCGCGGTGCGTGTACGTCCGTCAAGGCAACTGTGTGCGCCGGCTCGCGCCGGTGCTGAGGAGGGCATTGTGACCACCCGCGTCGGTATCAACGGCTTCGGCCGCATCGGACGTAACTTCTACCGGGCCATCGTGGCGTCCGGTGCTGACATCGAGGTCGTCGGCGTCAACGACCTCACCGACAACAAGACCCTGGCGCACCTGCTGAAGTACGACTCCGTGCTCGGTGTGCTGGACGGCGAGGTCACGTACGACGAGACCTCCATCACCGCCAACGGCAAGTCCTTCCGCGTGCTCGCCGAGCGCGACCCCGCGAACCTGCCGTGGGGCGAGCTGGGCGCCGACATCGTCATCGAGTCGACCGGCTTCTTCACCGACGCCACCAAGGCCAAGGCGCACATCGATGGTGGCGCGAAGAAGGTCATCATCTCGGCGCCCGCCAAGAACGAGGACGCCACGTTCGTCGTCGGCGTGAACCACACCGAGTACGACGCGGCGAACCACCACATCATCTCCAACGCGTCCTGCACCACGAACTGCCTGGCCCCGATGGCCAAGGTGCTCGACGAGGCGTTCGGCATCGAGCGTGGCCTGATGACCACGATCCACGCCTACACCGGTGACCAGAACCTGCAGGACGGCCCGCACAAGGACCTGCGCCGTGCCCGCGCCGCCGCGATCAACATCGTGCCGACCTCGACCGGTGCGGCCAAGGCCGTCTCGCTCGTCCTGCCGCAGCTCAAGGGCAAGCTCGACGGCTACGCGCTGCGCGTCCCGGTCCCGACCGGCTCCGCCACGGACCTGACCTTCACGGCCGGCCGGGAGGTCACCGTGGACGAGGTCAACGCCGCGATCAAGGCCGCCTCCGAGAGCGAGGAGCTCAAGGGCATCCTGGTCTACACCGAGGACCCGATCGTCTCCTCGGACATCGTCACCAACCCGGCCTCGTCGATCTTCGACGCCGGCCTGACCAAGGTGATCGGTGACCAGGTCAAGGTGGTCTCCTGGTACGACAACGAGTGGGGCTACTCCAACACCCTCGTGAAGCTGACGTCGTACGTGGGCGAGCGTCTCTGACCTCCCCGCACCCGCTGCAGCTCGACCAGCACTGACATGCGTCCGCGTGCCCAGGGCGGCCCTCAGGTCGCCGGGCACGCGGACGTTTGTCGTGCCCGACCCGATCGGACGGAACACACCCCATGAAGACCATCGACGACCTCGGCGACCTGCGCGGCAAGCGCGTGCTGGTCCGTGCCGACCTGAACGTCCCGCTGGACGGCACCACCATCACCGACGACGGCCGGGTCCAGGCCGCCGTGCCGACGCTGCGCCGCCTGGCCGACGCCGGCGCGCGCGTCGTCGTCGCCGCCCACCTCGGCCGGCCCAAGGGCGCCCCCGAGGACAAGTACTCCCTGGCGCCGGTCGCGGCGCGCCTCGGCGAGCTGCTCGGCGCCCCGGTCCACCTGGCCCGGGACACGGTCGGCGACTCCGCCCGCGAGACCGTCGCCACGCTCGGTGACGGCGAGGTCGCGCTGCTGGAGAACATCCGGTTCGACCCGCGCGAGACCTCCAAGGACGACGCCGAGCGCGCCTCGCTGGCCGCCGACCTCGCCTCGCTCGCCGACGCGTACGTCTCGGACGGCTTCGGCGTCGTGCACCGCAAGCAGGCGTCGGTGTACGACATCGCGCAGGTGCTGCCGGCCGCCGTCGGCGGGCTCGTGCTCAAGGAGGTCGACGCGCTGCGCCGGGCCACCGACTCGCCCGAGCGCCCCTACGTCGTCGTCCTGGGTGGCTCGAAGGTGTCCGACAAGCTCGGGGTCATCGCGAACCTGCTGACGAAGGCCGACCGGCTGCTCATCGGCGGCGGCATGGTGTTCACGTTCCTCGCGGCCCAGGGCCACTCGGTCGGCACGTCGCTGCTCGAGGAGGACCAGATCGACACGGTCAAGGGCTACCTCGCCCAGGCCGCCGAGGCCGGCGTCGAGATCGTGCTGCCCACCGACATCGTGGTGGCGGACTCGTTCGCCGCCGACTCGCCGCACGACGTCGTCGCCGCCGACGCGATCCCCAACGGGCGCATCGGGCTGGACATCGGACCGGCGTCGGCCGAGCTGTTCGCCAGCAAGATCGTCGACGCGAAGACCATCGTCTGGAACGGCCCGATGGGCGTGTTCGAGTTCGACGCCTTCGCCGACGGCACGCGGGCGGTCGCCCAGGCCCTGGTGGACGCGGGCACCCGCGGCGGCTTCAGCATCGTCGGTGGCGGTGACTCGGCCGCGGCGGTGCGCCGGCTCGGGTTCGACGAGGCGGCCTTCGGCCACATCTCCACCGGTGGTGGGGCGAGCCTGGAGTTCCTCGAGGGCAAGTCGCTGCCCGGCATCGCCGTCCTCGACGCCTGACCCGCCCGATCTGACCCTCTGACGTAAGGAGCCACGCCGTGGCCACCAGCACCTCCGCACGCACCCCGCTCATGGCGGGCAACTGGAAGATGAACCTCGACCACCACCAGGCGACGCACTTCGTGCAGAAGCTCGCCTGGACGCTCGGGGACGCCAAGCACGACTTCTCGGCCGTCGAGGTCGCCGTCCTGCCCCCGTTCACGGACCTGCGCAGCGTGCAGACACTCGTGGACGCCGACAAGCTCGAGCTGAAGTACGGGGCGCAGGACGTCTCGGCGCACACGACCGGGGCGTACACCGGCGAGATCTCGCCGCTGTTCCTCGCCAAGCTCGGCGTCAGCTACGTCGCCGTCGGGCACTCCGAGCGCCGCCAGTACCACGGCGAGGACGACGCCCTGGTCAACGCCAAGGCGACGTCAGCGTTCGGGCAGGGCATCATCCCGATCGTCTGCATCGGGGAGGGCCTGGACGTCCGGCAGGCGGGGGACCAGGTCGCGTACACGCTCGCCCAGCTCGACGGCGCGCTTGCCGGGATCCCCGCCGAGCAGGCCGCGCAGGTCGTCATCGCCTACGAGCCGGTGTGGGCCATCGGCACCGGTGAGGTCGCCACCCCCCAGGACGCGCAGGAGGTGTGCGGCGCCATCCGCGCGCGCCTGGCTGAGCTCTACGACGCCGACGTCGCCGGCGCCGTGCGGGTGCTGTACGGCGGCTCGGTGAAGTCCGGGAACGTCGCGTCGATCATGGCCCAGCCCGACGTCGACGGCGCGCTCGTGGGCGGCGCCAGCCTGGACGCGGAGGAGTTCGCGAAGATCGCGCGCTACCAGTCGCACGCGGCCGCGTAGCCGCCGGTCGACCGGCGGATCGACCGACAGGTCGACCCCGCGGGTGCCGACCACCCGATCCGGTTGCGCCGACACGGAGTTCGTGTTCGTCGGATCGGGTGGTCGTCACCTACCCTTGACCCCGGCGCCGCCGGTGCCACGTGCCCGACTCGCCCCGCCCGTGAGGAAGCGACCGTCCATGGACGCCCTGCGCATCACCCTCCAGCTGCTGCTGGTCCTGACCAGCCTGCTGCTGATCCCGCTGGTCCTGCTCCACAAGGGCAAGGGCGGTGGCCTGTCCGACATGTTCGGCGGTGGCGTGTCGAGCAACATCGGCAGCTCCGGCGTGGCCGAGCGCAACCTCAACCGCATCACGGTCATGACGGCCGTGCTCTGGGCCGTGGTCATCGTCCTGCTGGGCCTGGTCCAGCGCGTCTCCGGCTGACCGCCCGCCCGACGACCGACCGCACCGACCGACACACACCGGAGGAACGACCGTGGCGAGTGGCAGTGCCATCCGTGGCTCGCGCGTAGGCGCCGGACCGATGGGCGAGGCGGAGCGCGGCGACAGCGCTCCCCGTGTCCGGATCTCCTACTGGTGCGCGAACGGGCACGAGACCCGGCCGAGCTTCGCCGAGGAGGCCGGTCACGAGGCGCCCGCGACCTGGGACTGCCCGCGGTGCGGGTACCCCGCCGGTCAGGACCAGGCGAACCCGCCGGCGCCGATGAAGAACGAGCCGTACAAGACGCACCTCGCGTACGTGAAGGAGCGCCGGACCGATGAGGACGGCGAGGCGATCCTCGACGAGGCCCTCGCCGCCCTGCGCGCCCGGCGCGGCGGCTGAGCCCGCCACCGGGTCGTCCCGCGAGCCGGCCGGCCGTCAGCCGGCGGTGACGGCCGTGCCGGAGTCCACGCTGAAGGTGATGGTGTAGCCGTCCTCGCCGCGACGGTGATGCACCTCGGGGATCAGCAGGTGGACGAGCCACAGGCCGCGACCGGACACGGCCTGCGCCGTCTGCGCGACCATGCCCGCCAGGGGGTCCGGCCCGGCGCCGCCGTCGGACACGGCGACGGTCAGGCGGCCAGGTCCCGCCCAGGCCCGCAGGACGACCGGCGGCCGTCCGTGGACCCAGCCGTTGGTGACCGTCTCGCTGGTCGCCAGGATGACCGACTCCTGGGCGGTGGGCGACAACCCGGCGCGCACCGCGAGGTCGCGGACCGCACCGCGCGCGGCGCCGGCGGCCGGCGCCAGCATCGACAGCGTCGGCACGGTGTCCAGCGCCGGGTGGCGCGGGACGTCGAAGAACCGGTCGACGCGGGCACCGACTCCGTCGAAGTCCGCGTTCGGAACGCTGTCCGCTCCCGACTGGACGAAGGGGTGCAGGGCCCGCAGCTCGGCGAGCCGGCGCGGGTCGAGCGCCGCGACGTCGTGCGCGCACTTGCCCCACGCCCGGAAGCGGGCCAGCGCGACGTTCGCCGCCGCCTCGTAGCGCCGCCAGCCGAGCCACTGCTGGTCGGTCATCGCCGGCATCTGGTTGACGATCCGGGCCCCGGCCGCCGACCCGTCGAGCCGTCCCAGCGTCTGCTGGGCGCGGTGCAGGTCCCGCGCCGGGAACCGTTCGTCCGGCCGCTCGGCGATCATGTCGAGCAGCGCCTCGGGCACCGCCGAGGCGATCGCGTCGACGAAGTCCGGCTCGCCCAGCAGGATCACGTGGTCCCCGGCCGCCGCGCCCTCGCGGACGAACGGGACCATGAGGTCGACGAGCTCCGCCGGACCGTCATGGAGGACGAGGTCATGCCGGAAGGCACCGTCCGCGTGCGCGATCGCCGTCATGACACCTCTCCCAGATCCAGCGCGTCGAGTGCCAGCACATCGACGAGTCGGGTGACCAGCGGCGACGCGCCTACCAGGTGCAGGCGCGTCCCCAGGGCAGCTGCGGCGCGGTGCATCGCGACCAGGCCCGAGTGGTCGACGAACCCGAGCTCGGTGAGGTCGAGCACCCGGGGCGTCGGCACCTGCGCGGCGGCGACCTGGGTGAGAGCACGACCGAGCGCGGGTGCCGAGGCCCGGTCCACCTCGCCGGCCAGCCCCAGGCCCCCGCCGCCGGTGGCGTGCAGCAGGAAGGGCGACGGCGTCCCACCGGTCAGGGCGTGCACGCACGCGACCTCGGCGACCGGCCCGTCCCCGAGATCCTCGACGTCGTAGCTGCACAGGATCGTCAGCGCATGGTCCCGGGCGTAGCGGTCGATCAGGTGCTCCGAGCGCACCCAGGCCGCACGGGACACGGGGTCGTGCGCCAGGTCCGTGGCGTCGGTCAGCACCCGCAGTCCGGTGTAGCCGTCGTCCAGTGCGGCGTCGACCATGGGACCCAAGGACTCGACCGGGTCCTGGGACGGCCGCCAGTCGGGGTCGGTCGTCAGTGGCACGGTGACCGGGAGGTCGGGCATGGGTCCCCACCGCACGTCGGCGGCGTCGGACACGTCCCCGTAGCGGATCCCGTCGGGGCTGAGACGGCAGAACACCACCCGCTCGTGGCGGTCCAGGCCCTCGGAGACGTAGTCGCGGGCGGCCCGCACGAGGTCGCCCATCCCGCGGAACGGCCAGCATCCGTGGTCGCCGGGGGACCGACCCGTCGGTGCAGTCAGGAATCGAGCAGGCACCGGGTCACCGTCCCCTCCGCCTCGCTGTGCGATCGCCTGGTGCTCCCCGAATCGTCGCACCGAGCGCGCCCGCGGCGCACGTCGAGAGGGACGGGGCGCCGGATCGCGGCACCAGTGGCACCAGTGGCACCAGTGGCACCACTGGCACCAGTGGTACCACGGGCACGAGGGGCAGCCGTCAGGTGACCTGGCCGGTCGCCGCCGCGGCGGCGTCGAGCAGCCACAGCGTCCGCTCGTGCCCGACGGCGCCCGCCGCCGGGGTCTGGTCGACCGCGGCGCCGGCCAGCGCGGAGGCGACGGCGTCGGCCTTCTCGGCCCCGGCCGCCACGACCCACACCTCGCGCGCCGACCGGATGGCGTCGAACGTCAGCGAGACGCGCTCCGGCGGCGGCTTGGGGGAGCCGTGCACCCCGACGGCGGCGGTGCCCGTGACCCCCAGCGCGTCGTGCCCGGGGAACAGCGAGGCGACGTGGCCGTCGGGGCCCATCCCGAACAGCGCGACGTCGAAGGCGGGCACCGCCAGGTCGGCGGCCTCCGCCGACGCGAACCGCGCGAGCTCGGCGGCGTACTGCTCGGCGGCGTGCTCGGGCGTCGCCGCGCCGGCGTCCGACGCCGGGATCGGGTGCACGTTCTGGCTGGGCAGCGCGTCGCCGAGCGCGTCGATGAGGGCGTCGCGTGCCTGCGTCTCGTTGCGCTCCGCGTCGCCGTCCGGCACGAACCGCTCGTCACCCCACCACAGGTGCACCCCGGTCCAGTCGACGGCGTCGCGCACGGGGTTGCGGGCGACGGCGGCCAGCGTCTTGATGCCGACGGTGCCACCGGTGAGCACGACGTGCACCGGTCGCCGGACCGACTGCAGGTCCAGCACACGGGTGAGCAGCCGCGCGGCGACCGCCTCGGCCAGCAGGTCCGCGTCGGGGTGGACCACGACGGCGCGGGTCACCGCGACACCCGGGGGAGGCCGCGGGTGAGCGTCTCGGCGTAGACCTCGTCGGGGTCGAGCCGGCGCAGCTCCTCCGCCAGGCACTCGCGCAGCTGGCGGATGGGGAGCGCGATCCGGTGCTCGGGCTGCTCGGGCTGGCGCAGCGCGGCGGTCTTGCCGTCCGGCCGGTCGAGCACGATCGCGCCGACCTCGCGCTCGAGCCGCACGCACGTGATCGCCTGGGCGTCGGGTTCGCGCTCGACGTCCACCGGGCACTGGAGCTCCTCGGCCAGCCAGGCCGCCAGCAGGTCGACCGAGGGGTGCGTCGACTGGCCGCTCACCACGGCGCGCGTGACCGGCTCGTACGGCGGTTGGTCCAGCGCCGCGGCGAGCAGCCCGCGCCACAGCGTGATGCGCGTCCAGGCGAGGTCGGTGTCACCGGGGCGGTGCACCTCGGCCAGGCGCCGCAGCACCTCCTGCGGTGCGTCGCACGCGGTGGAGTCGGTGATGCGCCGCTGGGCCATCCGGCCGAGCGGGTGGTTGGCGGGGTCCTGCGGCGGGTCGTACGGCCACCACGTGACGATGGGGGCATCGGGCAGCAGCAGCGGGATGACCAGCGTGTCCCCCTCGGGCACGAGCTGACCGGAGGGCCGCAGCACGATCACCTCGCTCGCGCCGGCGTCGCCGCCGAGGCGGATCTGGGCGTCGAGACCCCCGTCGCTCGCGCCCTCGGCGGCCTCGGTGATGACGATGATCCGGCAGGGGTGCTCCCGGCTCGCGTCGTTCGCGGCCTCGATCGCCTCCTCGACGTCGTGCCGGCCGACGTCGATCACCAGGGTCAGCACCCGGCCGAGGGCGACGGCGCCGCCCTCGTCGCGGAGCTTGACCAGCCGCTTGTTGACGTCGTTCGTGGTGGTGCTGGGCAGATCGATGATCACGCGGGGGTCCTCCGGGCTGGGGAGAGGGGACGGGGAGCCGGTCCGGTCAGGGTCGGCACGTCGGGTCGGCATGTCGCGCTCGGCAGGTCACGGTCGGCGCGTCAGGGTCGACGCCAGGCGCGCCCGTCGCGGGCCATCATCTCGTCGGCCGACGCGGGACCCCAGGTGCCCGCGCGGTAGGGGTCGGGTGTGCCGCCGTCCGCCCAGAACTCGGTGATCGGGTCGAGGATCTTCCACGACAGCTCGACCTCCTCGTGGCGGGGGAACAGCGGCGGGTCGCCCAGCAGCACGTCGAGGATGAGCCGCTCGTAGGCCTCCGGTGAGGCCTCGGTGAACGAGTGCCCGTAGCCGAAGTCCATGGTGACGTCCCGCACCTCCATCGCGGTGCCCGGGACCTTGGCGCCGAACCGCAGGGTCACGCCCTCGTCCGGCTGGACCCGGATCACCAGCGCGTTCTTGCCCAGCTCCTCGGTCGCGGTGGACTCGAACGGCAGGTGCGGGGCGCGCTTGAACACCACGGCGATCTCGGTCACCCGGCGGCCGAGCCGCTTGCCGGTGCGCAGGTAGAACGGCACCCCGGCCCAGCGGCGGGTGTCGATGTCCAGCCGGACCGCGGCGAAGGTCTCCGTCGTGGAGGTCTCGGAGAAGCCCTCCTCCTCCAGGTAGCCGACGACCTTCTCCCCACCCTGGTAGCCGGCGGTGTACTGGCCGCGCGAGACGTGGTCACCGAGGTTCTTGGGCAGCCGGACGGCCGACAGCGCCTTGATCTTCTCCGCGCGCAGGTCCTGGGCGTCGAAGGAGACCGGCTCCTCCATCGCGGTCAGCGCGAGCAGCTGCAGCAGGTGGTTCTGGATGACGTCCCGGGCGGCGCCGATCCCGTCGTAGTACCCCGCCCGGCCGCCGATGCCGATGTCCTCGGCCATGGTGATCTGCACGTGGTCGACGTAGTTGGCGTTCCAGATCGGCTCGAACAGCTGGTTCGCGAAGCGCAGCGCCAGCAGGTTCTGCACCGTCTCCTTGCCCAGGTAGTGGTCGATGCGGAAGACGTCGTCGGGGGAGAAGACCTCGCTGACGACGTCGTTCAGCGCCTGGGCGCTGGCCAGGTCGTGACCGAACGGCTTCTCGATGACGACCCGGCGCCAGGCGTCCGGCTTCGACTCGGACAACCCCGACTTCGCCAGCTGGCGGCAGACCACCGGGAAGGCGCTGGGCGGCACGGACAGGTAGAACGCGTGGTTGCCGTTCGTCCCGCGCTCGGCGTCGAGGTCGCTGACGGTGGTCGCGAGGCGCTCGAACGCCTCGTCGTCGTCGAACTCGCCCTGCACGAAGCGGATGCCCTCGGCGAGCTGCTGCCAGGTGGCCTCGCGGAACGGGGTGCGCGCGTACTGCTTGACCGAGTCGTGCACGATCTGCGCGAAGTCCTGGGTGTCCCAGTCGCGGCGGGCGAACCCGGTCAGCGCGAAGCCGGGCGGCAGCAGGCCCCGGTTGGTCAGGTCGTACACGGCCGGCATGAGCTTCTTGCGGGCCAGGTCACCGGTGACCCCGAAGATCACCAGGCCGCACGGGCCGGCGATGCGGGGCAGGCGCCGGTCGCGGGGGTCGCGCAGCGGGTTGTGGTCGGCGGTCACCGTGGCGGGTGTCATGCGATCTCCTCGCCCGCGGCCACGAGGGCGGCGAGCCGGGTCGGAGCGGTGGTATCCGTGACGTGCGGGCGCAGCACGGGGCGGCCGTGGTCGGCCAGGACGGCGGCGTCCCTCGCGGCCGGGGCCGCGAGGAGGGCCGCGGGTGACCGCGGCGCCCGGGACGCTGAACCCGTCCCGGGCACCGCGGTCATCGGCGCAGGGCGCGTGCGGGTGCGGCGTGAGCCGTCACTGACCCGCCTGCTGGCTGCTGTCGCTGCCGGCGGCCCGGGCCAGGCCGTCGGAGATCGTCGACAGCAGCTCGGTCCAGCTGGCCTCGAACTTGCTGATGCCCTCGGCCTCGAGCGCCTCGGTCACCTCGTCGATCTCGATCCCGAGGCTGCGCAGCCGCTCGATGACCTGCTCCGCCTCGGCCTTGGTGCCCGAGACGGTGTCGCCGCGGATCTCGCCGTGGTCGGCCACCGCGAGGAGGGTCGCCTCCGGCATCGTGTTCACGACGCCGTCGACGACGAGCTCGTCGACGTACAGGGTGTCGGGGTAGGCCTTGTCCTTGACACCGGTCGACGCCCACAGCGGGCGCTGCGGGCGGGCGCCCAGCGCCGCGAGCTTCTGCCAGCGCTCGGTCGCGGTGCGCTCCTGGTAGAGCGCGTACGCGAGGCGGGCGTTGGCGATCGCGGCCTTGCCGCGCACCGCCTTGGCCTCCTCGGTCCCCAGCTCGTCGAGCCTGGGGTCGATGGCGGCGTCCACCCGGGACACGAAGAACGACGCGACCGAGCCGATCGGCGCGAGGTCGTGGCCCGAGGCGTGCGCGCGCTCGAGCCCGGCCATGTAGGCGTCGATGACCTTGCCGTACCGCTCGAGGGAGAAGATCAGCGTGACGTTGACGCTGATCCCGTCCGCGATCGCGTCCTCGATGGCCTGCAGGCCCTCCTGGGTCGCCGGGATCTTGATGAACGCGTTCGGCCGGTCGATGCTCGCCCAGAGCTCGCGCGCCTGGGCGATGGTGGCGTCGCCGTCCTTGGCCAGGCGCGGGTCGACCTCGAGGGAGACCCGGCCGTCGACGGTGTCGCTCTCGTCGTACACGGGCTTGAGCACGTCGGCGGCCTCGCGCACGTCGTCGCTCGTGATGGCGAGCACGGCGGCCTCGGTGTCGGTGCCGGCGGCGGCCAGCTCGGCGAGCTGCTCGTCGTAGGCGTTCCCCTTGGACAGGGCCGAGGCGAAGATGGACGGGTTCGTCGTCACCCCGACGACCCGGTGCTCCCGGACGAGGTCGGCGAGGTTGCCGGTCCGCAGCCGTTCCCGGGACAGGTCGTCGAGCCAGACGGCGACCCCGGCGTCGGCCAGGGTGTCGAGCGGTGTGGTGGCGCGGGCGGTGTCGGTCACAGCGTCCTCCTGAGGGTCTGTCGGTCGTGGTCCGGTGCCGGCACCGGGAAGGTGCCGGCCGTCACTGCTGGTCCCCGGCCTTGCTGTCGGTGGGAGCGCCGGCCGCGTTCGACGTCGGCGCGTCGCCGCGCGCGGCGGCGATGGACTCACGGGCGGCCGCAGCCACGGCGTCGGCCGTGATCCCGAACTCCTCGTAGAGCTTCTCGTAGGCGGCCGACGCCCCGTAGTGCTCGAGCGACACGGTGCGGCCGGCGTCCCCGACGATGCGGTGCCATGACATGGCGATCCCCGCCTCGACCGAGACCCGGGCGCGCAGCGCGGTCGGGAGCACGGACTCGCGGTAGGCCTCGTCCTGCTCGGTGAACCACTCCTGGCACGGCATGGACACCACGCGGGTCGCGATTCCCTCGGCCTCGAGGGTCTCGCGCGCGGCGACCGCGAGCTGGACCTCCGACCCGGTGCCGATCAGGACGACGTCGGGCTCGCCGTTGCTCGCGTCGAGCAGCACGTAGCCCCCGCGCGCGACCCCGTCGGCCGTCGCGTAGCCGTCCTCACCGCGCGGGAACGTGGGCACGTTCTGCCGGGTGAGGATGAGCGCGACCGGCTCGTCGAACCGCTCGAGGATGGACTTCCACGCCTGCGCGGTCTCGTTGGCGTCCGCCGGGCGCACGACGGCCAGACCGGGGATCGCGCGGACGGCCGACAGGTGCTCGACCGGCTGGTGGGTCGGGCCGTCCTCGCCGAGGCCGATGGAGTCGTGCGTCCACACGTAGGTGACGCCGATCCCCATCAGCGAGGCCAGCCGGACGGCGCCGCGCATGTAGTCGCTGAAGGTGAAGAACGTGCCGCCGTAGGGCCGGGTCGGGCCGTGCAGGGCGATGCCCGACAGGATCGCGCCCATGGCGTGCTCGCGGATGCCGAAGTGCAGCGTGCGGCCGTACTCGTCACCGGCGAACTCGTGCGTCGACCGGTGCGCGGGGAGGAAGGACGGCTCGCCCTTCATGGTGGTGTTGTTCGAGCCGGCCAGGTCGGCGGAGCCGCCCCACAGCTCGGGCAGCACCGGGGCGAGCGCGGAGAGCACCTCACCGGACGCGGCGCGGGTGGCCACGGCCTTGCCGGCCGGGAAGGTCGGCAGGGCGTCCGTCCAGCCGTCGGGCAGCTCGCCGGCCTGGAGCCGGTCCAGCAGCGCGGCACGGTCGGGGTTGGCCTCACGCCACGCGGCGTACTTCGCGTCCCACTCCTGGCGGTACCCGCTCTGGCGCTCCGCGACGGCGCGGGTGTGCGCGAGCACCTCGGGGTCGACGTCGAACGCCGTGTCGGGGTCGAAGCCGAGGACCTCCTTCAGGCCCTTGACCTCGTCGCCGCCCAGCTTGGAGCCGTGCGCGCCGTGGGTGTTCTGCTTGGACGGCGACGGCCAGGCGATGATCGTGCGCAGCCCGATGATCGACGGGCGGGTGGTCTCGGCGGCTGCGGCGTCGAAGGCGGCGTTCAGCGCCTCCACGTCCTCGTGGTACGGCGAGCCGTCGGACGTCTGGGTCCAGTCCACGAACTGGACGTGCCAGCCGTAGGCCTCGTACCGCTTCATGACGTCCTCGGTGAAGGCGATGTCGGTGTCGCCCTCGATCGAGATGTGGTTGTCGTCCCACAGGACGGTCAGGTTGCCCAGCTCCTGCGTGCCGGCGATGGACGACGCCTCGCTGGTGACGCCCTCCTGCAGGTCGCCGTCGGAGGCGATGACGTAGATCTGGTGGTCGAACGGGCTCTCGCCGGGGGCGGCCTCCGGGTCGAACAGGCCGCGCTCGCGCCGGGCGGCCATCGCCATCCCGACGGCGCTGGCCAGACCCTGGCCGAGCGGGCCGGTGGTGATCTCGACGCCCGTGGTGTGGCGGAACTCGGGGTGCCCCGGGGTCTTGGAGTCCCAGGTCCGCAGCGCCGCGATGTCCTCGATCTCCAGGCCGTAGCCGGCCAGGTACAGCTGGATGTACTGGGTCAGGCTCGAGTGGCCCGCGGACAGCACGAACCGGTCACGGCCCAGCCAGTGCGGCTGCGACGGATCCAGGTGCATCCGGTTCTGGTAGAGCAGGTAGGCCACGGGAGCCAGGCTGATCGCGGTGCCGGGATGGCCGTTGCCGACCTTCTCGACGGCGTCGGCCGCGAGGACGCGGACCGTGTCCACCGCCTTCCGGTCGAGATCGGACCACTGGAGCGGGACAGCCGGGTCGAACGCGTTCACCGAACCTCTTTCCTGCCCGGACACCTCGGTCCGGGACGTCGCCTCGCGTGCGTCTGCGGCCGCACGCCACGGTGCAGCCGTCCACATCGAGACTAGCGACCCCGGCGGATCGCGGCCGGGTGGCCCGCAGAGCGGGACGTGGCACCGGTGCAGCCCGCGGTTCACGTCGGCGATGACGGCGGCGATGGCGGCGGGTGGCGACGCTGCCGGACGGTCGCCGGGACCAAGATCACAGCCCCGCCCGGCGCGCGGGGGGCCACCGGAGGAGCGGGGGCCGTAGCATGACGGGGCAGCACGGTCGGTCACGCCGGCCGCCGCGGCCCCGGGTCACCCCGCCCGGCCGCCCGCCCCGAGGAACGGAAGATCGCAGCGCGTGCCCACTCCCAGCTCGGTCCCCATCGACAGGACGCCCGCGACGCGACCCCCGGCGACGTCGGGTCTGCCCGCCGGACGGCCCGTGTCCCCCCGGCAGCCCGTCGGCGGCCTCGCCCGGGCCCGTGCGGTCGCCGGCGCCTACGTGGCGCTGACCAAGCCGCGCATCATCGAGCTGCTGCTGGTGACCACGCTGCCGACGATGATCCTGGCCGCCGGCGGGTTCCCGCCGCTGGGGCTCGTGCTGGCGACCCTGGTCGGCGGTGCGGCCGCGGCCGGCTCGGCGAACGTCCTGAACTGCTACCTCGACCGTGACATCGACCGGCTCATGAACCGCACCAAGCGCCGGCCGCTGGTGACCGGCGAGGTGTCACCGCGCAACGCGCTCGTCTTCGGTCTCGTGCTGGGCGCGGTCTCCCTGGCGTGGTTCGCGCTCGTGGTCAACCCGGTGGCGGCGATGCTGACCGCGGGCGCGATCGCCGTCTACGTCGTCGGCTACACCATGATCCTCAAGCGCCGCACTTCGCAGAACATCGTGTGGGGCGGGATCGCGGGTTGCATGCCGGTCCTCATCGGGTGGTCCGCCGTGACCGAGTCGGTGAGCTGGGCCGCCGTCGCGCTGTTCGGGGTCATCTTCTTCTGGACCCCGCCGCACTACTGGCCGCTGTCGATGAAGTTCCGCCAGGACTACGCCGCCGCCGGCGTGCCGATGCTCCCGGTCGTCGCCGGGGACCGCCGGGTCGCCACCGAGGTCGTCGCGTACGCGCTGGCGATGGTGGCCTGCTCCCTCGTGCTCGTCCCGCTGGCCTCGATGACGTGGGTCTACGCGGTCGCCGCGACGGCCCTGGGCGCGTGGTTCGTGGCCGGGTGCGTCGCGATGTACCGCCGCGCCCAGCGCCCGGGCACGGTCCGGCTCGGCGAGATGAAGCTGTTCCACCTGTCGATCACGTACCTGACGCTGCTCTTCCTCATGGTGGCGGTCGACCCCTTCCTGCCGTTCTAGGGCCGGCCCGGGTGACCTCAGGCGGCCTGCCCGGCGTCGTGCAGGAGTACCTCGCCCACCTCACCGTCGAGCGCGGGCTGTCGGTCAACACCCTGGGCGCGTACCGCCGCGACCTGGGCCGGTACGTCACCTACCTGGGCGCGCGTGGCCGCACGGCGCCGTCGGAGATCACCGAGGCCGACGTCGAGGACTTCGTGATCGCCCTGCGGACCGGGTCCGACGGCGGCGCACCGCTGTCGGCGTCGTCGGCCGCGCGCGCGGTGGTCGCGGTGCGCGGCTGGCACCGGTTCTGCGCCCTGGAGGGGATGGTCGGGTCGGACCCGGCCAGCACGGTGCGCCCGCCGGCCCAGCCGCGGCGGCTGCCGAAGGCGATCTCGACCGACGAGGTGGAGCGGCTGCTCGAGGCGGCCGGCGTCGGGGACGGTCCCGCGCCGTTGCGCGACCGCGCGATGCTCGAGCTCGTCTACTCGACCGGGGCGCGGATCTCCGAGACCGTCGGCCTCGACGTCGACGACGTCGACCTCACCCGGGGCCGCGCGGCCGTGCGGCTGCTGGGCAAGGGCGGCAAGGAGCGCGTGGTGCCGGTCGGCTCGTACGCGGTCGACGCCGTCGAGGCGTACCTGGTGCGTGCGCGGCCGGCCCTGGCGTCCGCCGGCCGCGGCACCCCGGCGCTGTTCCTCAACACCCGTGGCGCCCGGCTCAGCCGGCAGAGCGCGTGGGCGGTGCTGCGCGCCGCGGCGGAGCGGGCCGGGCTCGCCGGTGCGGCGCACATCTCCCCGCACACGCTGCGGCACTCGTTCGCGACCCACCTGCTCGCCGGCGGCGCCGACGTCCGGGTCGTGCAGGAGCTGCTCGGCCACGCCTCGGTCACGACCACGCAGCTGTACACGCTGGTCACGCCGGACACGTTGCGCGAGGTCTACGCCGCGGCGCACCCGCGGGCGCTGCACTGAGCCCGTCACCAGCCCGTCACCAGCCCGCCACCAGCCGGCTCCGGTCGGCTCCGGTCGGCCGGCGGATGGCGGCCCGCCACCCGCCGGCCCGCCACCCGCCGGCGTGGGTCACCCGCTGCACCGGGCGGCGCACGAGCGGTCCGGACCCCTGCGGTAGGTTGGGCGGGTGACCAGCCAGGCCCCCTCCGGATCGTCCACCAGCACGGACGCCCCCGCTCTGGACCCCGTGGGTCGCCCGCTCCCCGACTTCCCGGTGCCGCCGCCGCTGGCCTCGCACGGCCCCGCGCGGGTGATCGCGATGTGCAACCAGAAGGGTGGCGTCGGCAAGACGACGACCACCATCAACCTGGGTGCGGCGCTGGCCGAGATCGGCCGCCGCGTGCTGGTCGTCGACTTCGACCCGCAGGGTGCGGCGTCGGTGGGCCTGGGCACGAGCCCGCACGAGCTCGACCTGACGGTCTACAACCTCATGATGGAGCGGAACGCGGACATCCGGCAGGTGCTGCGCACCACGGAGATCGAGAACCTCGACCTGCTCCCGGCCAACATCGACCTGTCGGCGGCCGAGGTGCAGCTGGTCGGTGAGGTCGCGCGCGAGTCCGTGCTGTCCCGGGTGCTGCGGCCGGTGCTCGACGAGTACGACGTCGTCCTGGTCGACTGCCAGCCGTCGCTGGGGCTGCTCACCGTGAACGCGCTCACGGCCGCGCACGGCGTGCTCATCCCGCTCGAGTGCGAGTTCTTCGCGCTGCGCGGGGTCGCGCTGCTGGTCGAGACGATCGAGAAGGTGCGCGACCGGCTCAACCCGCGCCTGGAGGTCGATGGCATCCTCGCCACGATGTACGACTCGCGGACCCTGCACTCCCGGGAGGTCATCACCCGCGTGCACGAGGCGTTCGGCGACACGCTGCTGCAGACCGTGATCGGCCGGACCGTGAAGTTCCCCGACGCCTCCGTGGCCGCCGAGCCGATCACGTCCTACGCGCCCAACCACCCCGGCGCGGCCGCGTACCGCCAGCTGGCCCGAGAGCTCGTCGCCCGTGGCGACGCCGCCTAGGGCGGCCGGCCGCACCGCCGACCGCGTCGCCGTCCCGGCACCGGGGACCGAGCCCGACGGCTCCCGGACACCCCAGTTCCGGGTCCACCTGACGAACTTCACCGGGCCGTTCGACCTGCTGCTCGGCCTGATCGCCAAGCACCAGCTCGACATCACCGAGGTCGCGCTCGCGCAGGTGACCGACGAGTTCATCGCGCACATCCGGGCCGCCGAGGCCGGCGGCACGGGGACCTGGGACCTGGGCCAGGCCAGCGAGTTCCTCGTGGTGGCCGCGACCCTGCTGGACCTCAAGGCCGCGCGGCTGCTGCCGGCGGGTGAGGTGGAGGACGCCGAGGACCTCGAGCTGCTCGAGGCGCGCGACCTGCTCTTCGCCCGGCTCCTGCAGTACCGGGCGTACAAGCAGGTCGCCGCGGGCATCGCCGAGCGGCTGGAGACCGAGGGCCGGCGGTTCCCGCGCACGGTCCAGCTCGAGCCGCGGTTCGCGGCGCTGCTGCCCGAGCTCGTCTGGCGGATCGGGCCGCACGAGCTGGCCGCGATGGCGGCGCGCGCGCTCGCGCCCCGCGCCGGACCGCCGTCGGTCGACGTCAGCCACCTGCACGCCCCGCCGGTGTCCGTGCGCGAGCAGGCCGCGCTGCTGGTGGACCGGCTGCGCCGCGGCGGCGCCTCCTCGTTCCGCGCCCTGGTGGCCGACGCCGGGTCGACCGCGGTCGTCGTGGTGCGCTTCCTCGCGCTGCTCGAGCTGTTCCGGGAGGGTGCGGTGGCCTTCGACCAGGTCACGCCGCTGGGCGAGCTCACCGTACGGTGGACCGGCGCCGACGACGGGGACGTCACGGTGTCCGACGACTTCGACGAGGAGGACCACGCGTGAGCGGCACCGACGGCAGTACGGACGTCACCCCGGATGTCGGTGGCGCCGCCGGCCCCGAGGTGCCGCCCGACGTCGCCGTGGACGAGCTCGCGTTCGACGTCACGGCCCTGCCGGGCGGTGCGCTCTCGGTGCTCGAGGCGGTGCTCATGGTCGCCGACGAGCCCATCCCCGCGGTCCGGCTGGCGACGGTCCTGGCGCTGCCCACCGGGGAGGTCGAGCGGCTGCTGGCCGAGCTCGCCGAGGAGTACCGCGGCGCAGCCGGCGGTCGGCCGCGCGGGTTCGAGCTGCGGTCCGTCAGCGGGGGGTGGCGCATCTACACCGCGCCGGCGTACGCCGACGTGGTCGGCCGGTTCGTCGTGGACGGCCAGAGCGCCCGGCTCACCCAGGCCGCCCTGGAGACCCTGGCCGTCATGGCCTACCGCCAGCCGGTGACCCGCGGGCAGGTCTCGGCCGTCCGCGGGGTGAACGTGGACGGGGTCGTGCGCACCCTCTCGGCGCGCGGGCTGGTCGCCGAGATCGGCACCGACCCGTCCAGTGGTGCGGTGCTGTACGGCACCACGGGATACTTCCTGGAACGGATGGGCCTCGGGTCGCTCGACGACCTCCCCCCGCTCGCGCCCTACCTTCCCGACATGGACTCCTTCGACGGGGTCGACGACGCAGCAGGAGAACCCCAGTGAGCACCAGTTCAGGCGCCGACAGGCCCGCACGCGGCCAGCGCGGCACCGGCCGTCCCACCCAGGGCTCCGGAGGTCCGCGCTCGGGCGCCCCGCGCACCGGTGGCGCCCGGTCCGGCGGGGAGCGGTCGGGCGCCGACCGGTCCGGTGGAGCCGGGTACGGCGGGGGCAGGGCCAGTGGAGCCGGGTACGGCGGGGGCGGGCCCGGTGGAGCCGGCTACGGCGCGGAGCGCTCCGGTGCTGGCGGCGGTGGCCGCGCCGGCCGGTCGCGCGGCGCCGACGACCGGCAGGCCTCGTCGCGCGCGGACCGCGACCGGTCGGGCAGCGGCCGCCCCGCGGCCGCGCCGGGCCGTCCCTCCTTCGAGGCCGAGCGCGCCTACGCCGAGCGTCAGGGCCGGGGCGCCCGTCCCGGGTCGCCCGCGTCGGGTCGCAGCGGGTCACCGGCCCGGGGCACGGGGTCGCCGGCCCGGGGCGCCGGGTCGTCGTCCCGCGCGGGCGGTCCCTCGGGCGGGGCACCGCGCTCCGGGACCGGGCGGCCGGGTGCGGCGTGGCCGCCGGCCCGCCGGCCGGGGGGGCGCCGCCCGCAGCCCGCGCAGGACCTGCCGGACGTCCACGTCGAGGGCGGCGTGCGCCTGCAGAAGGTGCTCGCGACGGCCGGCCTGGGGTCCCGCCGCGCGTGCGAGGAGCTCATCACCGCCGGTCGGGTCACGGTCGACGACATCCCGGTGACCGAGCTCGGCGTCCGGGTCGACCCGCAGACCGCCGCCATCCACGTCGACGGCATGCGGGTCCAGCTCGACGCCTCGCTCATCACGCTCGCGTTGAACAAGCCGCTCGGCGTGGTCTCGACCATGCACGACCCCGAGGGCCGGCCCTCGCTGGCGCAGTTCGTCGCGCACCGCGAGGAGCGGCTGTTCCACGTCGGGCGCCTCGACGCCGAGACCGAGGGGCTGATCCTGCTGACCAACGACGGCGAGCTGGCCAACCGGCTCGCACACCCG
The DNA here is from genome assembly GCF_947494015.1 of uncultured Cellulomonas sp. Classification (GTDB taxonomy): domain Bacteria; phylum Actinomycetota; class Actinomycetes; order Actinomycetales; family Cellulomonadaceae; genus Pengzhenrongella. Next base: position 160,232 of record NZ_CANLTL010000010.1, read on the forward strand.
TCGCACGAGGTCGCCAAGACCTACCTCGCGCACGTCGAGGGTCGCGTCGGCCCGCACATCGGGCAGCAGATGCTGCGCGGGATCGAGCTCGAGGACGGCGTCGCCAAGGTCGACCGGTACCGGGTCGTCGACTCCACACCGCAGGCGGCGCTCGTCGAGATCGTGCTGCACGAGGGCCGCAACCGGATCGTCCGGCGGCTGTTCGACGCCGTGGGCCACCCCGTCGACCGCCTCGTGCGGACCCAGATCGGCCCCATCCGGCTCGGCGACCTCAAGCCCGGCAAGACCCGCGTGCTGAGCAAGCCCGAGGTCGGCAGCCTGATGACCCAGGTGGGCATGTGACGGACCCGTCCGGCGCACCGGTGGCCACCCGCGGCCCGGTGCGCGTCGTGGGCACGGGCCTGCTCGGCACGAGCATCGGCCTGTCCCTGGCGACCCGGGGCGTGGACGTCGTCCTGCACGACGCGTCGCGCACCGCGCTCGCGCTGGCCCGGGACCTCGGAGCCGGCCGCACGCCCGCGCCGGACGACGCGCCCGTGCGGCTCGTCGTCGTCGCGGTCCCGCCGGACATCACGGCCGACGTCGTGCTGGCCGAGCTCGCCGCGCACCCGGGCGCCGTGGTGACCGACGTCGCCAGCGTCAAGGTCTACGTCCTCGACGAGCTCCACGCGGCGGGCGCGGACCTCACCCGCTACGTCGGGTCGCACCCCATGGCCGGGCGCGAGCTCGCCGGACCCGTCGCGGCCCTGCCGGACCTGTTCGTCGGGCGCCCCTGGGTCATCGCCGAGCCGGCGGAGCACGACGCGCTGCTGGCCGTGCGGACGCTGGCCACCGACCTCGGCGCGGTGCCGGTCACCATGACCGCCGCGGAGCACGACGCCGCGATGGCGCTCGTCTCGCACGTGCCGCAGGTCGCCGCGAGCCTGGTCGCGGGACGGCTCACCAGCGCGTCGGAGGCGGCGCTCGCCCTGGCCGGGCAGGGCGTGCGCGACGTGACGCGGATCGCGGCCAGCAACCCGCGGCTGTGGACGTCGATCCTGGCGGCGAACGCCGGGCCGGTCCGGGACGTGCTGGTCGGCCTGCGGGCGGACCTGGACGCGGTGATCGACGCGCTCGCGCTCGCCGACCGGGCGACCGGTCCGGAGACGGTCGCGCCCGGTTCGCTCGCCGCGGTGCACGCCGCGATCGCGCACGGCAACTCCGGCGTCGCCCGGATCCCGGGCAAGCACGGCGGGGCACGCCGGGAGTACCGGGTGCTGACGGTGCTGGTCCCGGACGCACCCGGCGAGCTCGCGCGACTGCTGACCGACGTCGGGCACGCCGGGGTGAACCTGGAGGACCTGCGCATGGAGCACTCCCCGCGTCACCCGATGGGCATGGCGGCGATGTCCGTCGTGCCCGACCGGGCCGAGCACCTGGAACGAGAGCTGGCCGCCCGAGGATGGCGGCTCGCGAGCTGATGGAGGACACCCACATGGACACGCCCGCACCCACCGACCTCTCCGCCGGCCCGCCGGCCCTGGTCGTGGCGATCGACGGACCGTCCGGGTCGGGCAAGTCGACCGTGTCGCGCCGCGCCGCCCAGCGGCTCGGGCTGGCCTACCTGGACACCGGCGCCATGTACCGGGCCGCCACCTGGTGGTGCCTGGACCAGGGCGTCCGGTTGGACGACGCCGACGAGGTCACCGCGCAGGTGCTGCGCATGCCGCTGGTCATGGGGGTCGACCCGGCGGCGCCCTCCGTCCACGTGGGCGCCGTCGACGTCGGCGAGCCCATCCGCAGCCAGGAGATCTCCGCCCAGGTGAGCGCGGTGGCGACGAACCTCGCGGTGCGCGCGGAGCTCGGACGGCTGCAGCGCGCCGCGATCGCCGCCGAGTCGCGCCCGGACTCCTTCTCCGGTGGGCGCGGCGTGGTGGCCGAGGGACGCGACATCACCACCGTGATCGCGCCGGACGCCGATGTCCGGCTGCTGCTCACCGCGAGCGAGGAGGCCCGGCTGGCGCGGCGCGCCCGCGAGGTGCACGGCACCGACGACGCCGCCGCGGTGGAGGCCACGCGCGACGGCGTGCTGCGCCGCGACGCCGACGACTCCACGGTGGTCGAGTTCCGCACCGCCGCCGACGGGGTCGTGACGGTCGACTCCTCCGAGCTGGACCTGGACCAGACCGTCGACGCGGTGCTCGAGGTGGTCGCCCGGGTCACCGGACGGCGGCCGTGACCCGACGCGACCCCGACCGGACGCCGGGGGCCGACGTCCCGTCCGTCCCGGCCTGGTCGCGCCACATCGGGCGGTTCCTCGCCTTCGGCGTCTGGGACGCCGAGGTGACGGGCGCCGACCTGGTGCCGTCGGACGGTCCGGTGATCCTGGCGGCCAACCACACCGGTGTGGTCGACGGGCCGCTCGTCGTCGGGGTCGCCCCCCGCGGCGTGCACATGATGGTCAAGGAGGCCGTGTTCCGGTGGCCGGTCGGCGTCGTGCTGCGGGCGTCGGGTCACATCCCGGTCGACGGCTCCGGTGGCCGGCCGGCGCTGGCCGCGGCCAGCGCCGTGCTGCGCCGGGGGGACGCCGTCGGGATCTTCCCCGAGGGCAACCGGGGCCGCGGCGACGCCGCCAGCGCCCACGCGGGCGTGGCCTGGCTCGCGGTCAACGGCCGGGCACCGGTCGTGCCGGTGGCGGTGCTCGGCACCCGCCGCACCGGCGAGGGCGTCGGGCACGTGCCGGGGCTGCGCCGTCGCCTGGTCGTCCAGTTCGGTGCGCCGCTGCACCTGGAGCGGACCGCCGGCGTCTCGGGGCGCGAGGCCGTCGAGCACGCGAACGAGGCGATCCGGGCGGCGCTGTCGGCGCTGGTCGCCTCCGCGTCGGAGCGGACCGGGCTGGTGCTGCCGACGGACGACCCCAACCGGGCGGCCTCCCTCGCCGGGCGCCGGCGACGCGGCGCGGCCTGACACGGGATCGGGACTGGTCGGGCTGCGGCTCGCGCCATACTGGACCGCCCGGACCAGGGGACCACGCACCGGCGGGGGACCTCGCGCAGGTGTGCGGTCCGGGGGTGAGGAGCGCCGTGCGAGCCGAGCAGCTGACCGAACCACTGGCCGGGCACGGAGAGGGTCCGGTGTGGGACGCCGACGCCGGCGTGCTGCGCTGGGTCGACCTGCTGGTCGGGGACGTCCTGACCCTCGGGCCGGCGGGCACCGTCGCCCGGCGGCACGTCGGGGACGTCGCCGCGGCTTTCCGGCCGCGCGCGGGCGGCGGGATGGTGGTCGCCGTCGAGCGAGGGTTCGTCGTGGTGGACGCCGACGGCCACGTCGGCCCCGTGCACGAGGCGTTCACGGACGCGGACGTGCGGATGAACGACGGCGGCTGCGACCCCGCGGGGCGGTTCTTCTGCGGCTCCATGGCCTACGACGCCGCCCCGGGCCGGGGCGCGCTGTACCGGTTCGACCCGGACGGGACCGTGACCCGCGCGCTGGACGGGGTCACCATCTCCAACGGGATCGCCTGGACCCCGGACGGGTCGACCGTCTTCTACGTCGACACGCCGACCGGACGCATCGACGCCTTCGACTACGACCTCGGGTCGGCGGCGCTGACCGACCGCCGGCCGGTCGTGCACGTCGACCCCGTCCAGGGCCAGCCCGACGGGCTGGCCCTGGACGCGGAGGGCGGTCTGTGGGTCGCCCTGTGGCAGGGCGGTGCCGTGCACCGGTACACCCAGGACGGGCGCCTCGACCAGGTGATCGAGCTGCCGGCCCGGCAGGTCACGGCATGCGCGTTCGGCGGGCCGGACCGCGACCGGCTGTTCGTGACCACGTCGCGGGACGGCCTGTCGGACCCCGAACCGGCAGCCGGCGCCGTCTTCGTCGCCGACGTCGGCGTCCCCGGCGCACCGGTGGCGGTCTTCGCCGGCTGACGACGACTGCCCGGACGATCAGTCGAGGGTCACCTCGGCCGTCGTGGTGCCGGCCGTGCTGAGGGTGAGGCTGCCGGTGGCGCCGGCGGCGGTGACGTGGTAGTCGCCGAGGAAGCCGGTGACTGGTACCTGGCCGTGGGTGTCGGTGCGCTGGGTGGTGGGGGTGAGCCACCAGTCGTTCTTGATGAGCCGGTGCAGGGCGTGGTAGGAGGGTTTGGGGGTGGCGTCGTTGCGGACGAGGCCGACGGGGGCGCCGAGCCAGGCGCCTTCGTCGGTCAGGCCCCAGTAGGTGATGGCCTGCACGGACGGGTGGGAGACCAGGGTGCGGTAGTGGCGGACCATCTCCTCGGCCTGGCGTGCCTCGCCGTCGGGCGTGCTCGGCCAGGAGGGGATCTGGTAGTCGTTGAGGTCCTTGATGTGTGGTGGCATGAGGTGCCCGGACAGCAGGGTGGACTCGGTGAAGTGGATGGGCAGGCCGTACCGGGAGAACCGCTCCAG
>NZ_CANLTL010000011.1 GCF_947494015.1 uncultured Cellulomonas sp.
CCGACACCCACGGCCAGGTACCAGTCACCGGCTTCCTCGGCGACTACCACGTCACCGCCGCCGGCGCCACCGGCAGCGTCACCCTCGGCACGGCCGGCACCACGACGGCCGAGGTGACCCTCGACTGATCGTCCGCGGGGCTGACGGCTGCGCCGGGGTGACGGCCCGCGGGCTGACGGCCGCGCCGGGTCCCGAGGAGCCGCCGTCGACCAACTGCATGAGGCGACGCCCGGACCGCCACCGCGGTCCGGGCGTCACGGCGTCCGGGCGACGGTGCTGAGAGCCGCCTGGCCGTCCGCGCGGTAGGCCGGCGTGCCGAGTGCCAGCACGAGGACCCCCGCCGCCGCGGCCGCGAGCATGACCCCCGCCATGGCGACGCCCGTGCCGCCGAGCAGGCCGACCAGGGGGCTCACCGCGCCACCGAGCGCGCCCTGCAGGCAGCCGATCACGGCGGCCGCGGTCCCCGAGCGCTCGGGGTGCCGTGACAGCGCCAGCGCCGAGGCGTTGGCGATGACGGACGCCAGCAGGGCGACCGTGAACCACAGCGGGACGATCAGCCCGACCACGCCCCCGGCGTGGGTGGCCGCCACGGCGAGCAGCACGGCGGTGCTCAGGACGGTCGCCGGCAGGCCGACGCGCAGCAGGCGCACGGGCCCCACCCGGCGGACGAGCGAGGCGTTGACCTGGGAGCCGACCACCATCGACGTCGCGCCCAGGCCGAACAGCAGCGCGAACTGCTGAGCCGTCAGGCCGTACTCGCCCTGCAGCACGAACGGCGAGCCGGTGACATAGCTCATGATCACCGCGAGCCCCAGGCCGGGCAGCAGCGCGAGGGACAGGAACTGGCGGTCGTGCAGCAGGTCTCGGTAGCCGCCGAGCGAGGCGGTGAACCCGTGCTGGATCCGCCGGTCCGGGGGGAGCGTCTCGGGCAGCGACCGCGCCACCGCCACGGCCAGCACCGCACCGAGCAGCGCCAGCGCCGTGAACACCGCCCGCCATCCCCACCGCTCGGCGACGAACGTGCCGGCCAGCGGGGCCAGGATCGGCGCGACGGCGATCGCGATCCACAGCTTCGACATCAGCCGGGCGGCCTCCGCACCGGAGTACCGGTCCCCGATGACCGCCATCGCGACCACCGACGCCGACGCGCCGACCACGCCCTGCAGGACGCGCAGCGCGACCAGCTGCCCGATCGACCCGGCGACGACGCACAGCAGCGCGACCACGACGTACGCGGACAACCCCAGCACCGCCGGGCGCCGACGACCGTGCCGATCCGACAGCGGACCCATGAACAGCTGGCTGAGCGCGCCGCCGATCAGGACGCAGCTGATCGTCAGCTGAGCGGCGGCCGACGTCGTGCCCAGGTCCCGGGCGACGTCCGGCAGTGACGGCAGGTACATGTCCGTGGTCGCCGCGGGCAGGAACGCCAACGCGCCCAGCAGGATCGCCAGCCGTGCGGAGCGCGGCACCGTGCCTGCCGTGCGGACGGCGGGAGTGGCGGCGGACGCGGAGGGCGCGGCTGCGGTGGGGACGGTGGGCTCGCTCGTCTGCACCCGCAGAGTGTCCCATCGAAACGATTCGGGCCATGACGCGGTCACGCGGTCGAGCTGGCCTCCGCAGCCTCGGCCGGCCGGAGCACGTAGCCCACGCCGCGCAGGGTGTGGATCATGGGCGCCCGTCCCACGTCGACCTTGCGGCGCAGGTAGGAGACGTACAGCTCGACGATGTTCGCCTGACCCCCGAAGTCGTACTGCCAGACCCGGTCGAGGATCTGCGCCTTGGACAGCACCCGCCGGGGGTTGCGCATGAAGAACCGCAGCAGCTCGAACTCGGTCGCGGTCAGCGTGATGCGGGACCCGCCACGGGTCACCTCGTGGCTGTCCTCGTCCATGGTGAGGTCCCCGACGACGAGCGCGCTGTCCTCGGCCACCGCCGTCGCGCCCGCGCGCCGCAGCAGACCGCGCAGCCGCGCCACGACCTCCTCGAGGCTGAAGGGCTTGGTCACGTAGTCGTCACCGCCCGCGGTCAGCCCCGCGACCCGGTCCTCGACGGCGTCCTTGGCCGTGAGGAACAGCACGGGCACGTGGGGGTACAGCGTGCGGATCCGACGCAGCACCTCCAGACCGGACAGGTCGGGCAGCATGACGTCCAGGACGATGACGTCCGGCGGGATGGAGCGCGCCGACCGGATCGCCGACTGACCGTTCACCGCGGTCTGCACCGACCATCCCTCGTAGCGCAGCACCGTCGACAGCAGATCACCGAGCGACGGCTCGTCGTCGACCACGAGGGCCCTGATCGGAGAGCCGTCCGGCCGGGTCAGGGGCTCGCGGGCGGCGGCGGGTGTGCTCATGCCGTGAGCATGGAGCCAGCGCCTCGGCGTCGACTGGGAGAAGTCTGTGAAGACACTGTGCGTGGTGGACGCCCGGGCAGGGTGGGCGCCGCCGCGTCACACCGCGAGGCAGCACTCCGGCCCCGGGGACGACGCGGGCAGCTGACGGCGGTGGCCGGCCGCCCACGACGTCACGGCCGCGGCGAGCGACGCCACGGTCGGCCGCGGCGCCGGGGCGGGGCGGCCCCCGTCGCCGGATGCACGCTCCCATGCGCTCCGGCGGTGGCCGCGCCGCCGCTCGAGGTCGGCGCGCTCGTGGCGGAAGGCGGTGAGGTAGAGGTCCGGGTCCATCGTCGTCTCCTCGGTGGTCGAGTGGGGATCGATCAGTGTCGATATCCGTGAGGATGCCAGTATGTATCGATGGCTGTCAATAGATGCACGGCGAGGCCGGCTCGTCCGGGTGGTCAGCGGGCCAGCAGGTGCGCCAGCGTCGATGCGTTCCGGACGGCGTGGGCGTCGCCGTCGTTGTTGAAGTAGGCGAACACCTCGTGACCGCTGCTCCCCCACTCGCGCAGCCGGTCGGCCCACCAGCGCAGGTCCTCGTCGGGGTAGGACCCGGCGTACAGGTGCTCGCGGTCCGGACCGTGCAGACGCACGTACACGAACGGGGCGGTCGCTCGCAGCCGGCACGGCAGGTGGGCCCCACTCATCACGCACAGCGCCGCCCCGTGTCGCTCCAGGATCCGCAGCACGTCGTCGTGGTCCCAGCTGGGATGGCGCAGCTCGACCGCGACGCGGATCCACCACGGAAGCCGCCCGAGGAAGAAGTCCAGCCGGGCGTCGTCCCGCACGAAGGTGGGAGGCAGCTGCACCAGGAGCACGGCCCGCCGATCCCCGAGCTCGTGCCACCCCGCCGCGATGCGGTCGACCCACACCTCCGGGGCGTACAGCCGCTTGGCGTGCGTCAGGCCACGGGGCGCCTTGACGGACAGCAGGAAACCCGGCGGCAGCACGCGTCGCCACCGCGCGAACGCGGCGTCCTTCGGCCAGCGGTAGAAGCTGGCGTTGAGCTCTGCGGTGGCGAAACGCTGCACGTAGTGACCGAGTCGGTCCCGCGGCGGCGCGCCATGGGGGTAGAGCTCGCCGTGCCAGTGGTCGTAGCTCCACCCCGAGGTGCCGATGTGGATGGTCACGCGACGACTGTCGCACCCGCCACCGACACCGCCGTCGACGAGCCGCCCCGCCGGGTGCGCCGCAGGATGAGGCCATGTCCCCGTCACGCCGCGCGGTGGAGAGGTCCGGTGTCGCTCCGTCGGCCGCCGCGTCGACGTCGCGCCCACGCGCGGACCGCTTGCGGGCCGCCGTCGAGAACCAGGACGGGCGCTGCTTCTGGTGCGGACGCCGGTTCTCGCCGCTGGTGCCGCCCACGACCGACCACGTCGTCCCTCGGGTCAAAGGCGGCCCGTCGTGGCGCGAGAACGAGGTCGCGGCGTGCCGTCGGTGCAACGGTGAACGCGGCCACCAGGGTCCGGTCGAGTGGCTCGAGGAGTGCCTCCGGCGCGGTTGGCCCGCCGACGTCGGGGCCCTGGCGGTCACGCTGGCACGGCTCGAGACGGCCATCGTCGAACGAGGGGGGCAGCGGCGCGCGCGGCCGTACCTGGACGGGCAACGACGCCGGCTGGAGCACCTGGGTCGCTGAGCGGGGTGATGTCGGTGCCCCTCTCCCGGGTGTCGACGAGGTGCAGGGCGGTCGAGCATGTCCCCGGTGCGCCGTAGGTTGATCCCGTGATCCCTGCTGACGTCGCGCTGCTGCGCACCCCTGGCGTTCCCACCCTCAGCCCGGACGGCACGACGGTCGTCATGTCCGTCACGTCGCCGGACCCGGAGACCGACGAGTACACCGGCCAGCTCTGGCGAGTCCCCGCGGACGGCTCAGCCCCGCCGACGCGACTGACCCGCGGGCACCGGGACACGTCTCCCACGTACTCCCCCGATGGCCGCTGGGTCGCCTTCCTGCGCGCGGAGGTCAAGGGCAAGCCGCAGCTGCACGTCGTCGAGGCCACCGGCGGCGAGCCCGTCCGGCTGACCGACGCGCCGCTGGGCGTGTCCGAGCCGCGCTTCTCCCCCGACGGCACCCGGGTCGCGTACCTCGCGCGGGTCCCGGCCGACGACCGTTACGTCGCCGGGGGCGACCCGGGCGCGGAGCCGCCCCGGCACATCACGACGTTCCGCTACCGCGGCGACGGTGTCGGCTTCGTCCGCGATCGTCCCCAGCAGCTGTTCCTGGTCGACGTGCCGCGGGACGCGCTCCCGGGCGACCTGCCCGAGCCCGTGGCGCTCACGGCCGGGGACACCGACGTCGGCGCGCACCGCTGGTTGCCGGACGGCGACCACCTCGTGGCAGTCACTGCCGTCCACGAGAGCCGCGAGGACGACCTGCTGCGCGACGCCGTCGTGGTCGACGCCCGTCCGGGAACGGACGGTCCGCGCACTCCGCGCCCCCTCACCGACGCCGGCGGCACGTCGACCCTCGCGGTCGACACCGTGCTCCCGTCCCACGACGGACGCACGCTGTGGATGCTCGCGTCCGACCAGGGCCCGACGGGACTCGAGTTCGTCGCATCCCAGACCGGCCTGTTCGTCCTTGACCTGCCGGCCGCGCTGGCGTCCGCCGACGACGCAGGGAGCACGCGGCCGCAGCGACGCACCGACGTCGACGCCGTCGACCTCCTGCCCGGCCTGCTGGCCGTGGCGGGTGACGAGGTGCTGGTCGCGGACCAGCGCCGCGGCGCCGTCGTCCTCGTCGCCCTCCCGTCCGACGTCGCCCCCGACGTCGACCCCGGGGACGCCCCGGCCGGGCGCGTCCTCGTCGACTCGCCAGCCGTGGTGCACGGCGTCGCCGCGTCGTCCGACGGGAGCCGCGTCGTCGTGGCAGCCGCCGGACCCGACTCGGCCGGCGACGTCCTGGCCGTGGACCCGGCCTCGGGGACGACGACCCGGCTCACCGACCTGTCAGCGGACCTGCGCGCCACCGGCCGGGTGCGACCGACTCGCGAGCTGACCGCGACGGCTCCCGACGGCTACCCCGTCCACGGCTGGGTGGCTCTGCCCGATGCCGAGCGGCACGGCGCGGGACCCCACCCCGTCATCCTCATGATCCACGGTGGCCCGTACGCCCAGTACACCCACGCCCTGTTCGACGAGGTCCAGGTCCTCGCGGAGGCCGGCTACGCCGTCGTCCTCGGCAACCCGCGCGGTTCGGCCGGCTACGGCCGGTCGCACGGCACCGCGATCCAGCGAGGCTTCGGCACGGTGGACACCGACGACGTGCTCGCCCTGCTCGATGCCGCCATCGCCGACCCCAGCCTGGCGCTCGACCCCGAGCGCACCGGCGTCATGGGCGGCTCCTACGGCGGCTACCTCACCGCCTGGCTCACCACCCGCACCCAGCGATTCCGGGCGGCCATCGTGGAGCGGGGATTCCTCGACCCCGTGAGCTTCGTCGGCTCGAGCGACATCGGCTGGTTCTTCGGGCTGCAGTACCTGGGCGACCATGACACGCCCGACGCAGCGCAGGCGCTCGCCGCGCAGTCGCCGATGGCGCACGTCGGCGAGGTGCGCACACCGACGCTCGTGATCCACTCCGAGAACGACTGGCGGTGCCCGGTGGAGCAGGGCCAGCGATGGTTCGTCGAGCTCAAGCGCCGGGGGGTCGACACCGAGCTCCTGCTCTTCCCGGGCGAGGGCCACGAGCTGACGCGGTCGGGGCGGCCGCGCCACCGCGTCCAGCGCTTCGAGCACGTGCTCCGGTGGTGGGCGACCCACCTGCCGGTCTGAGCGGCGGTCGGGCGGCGCCGCGTCCCCGGGGAGGCGTCGCCCGGCGGGCCGCGCCCGGCGTCGTGCCGGGCGCGGCCACTACCGTCCTGCCATGACACGTGCAGCGCTGACCCCGCCGATCCGCTGGGGCATCATCGGCGTGGGTGACGTCACCGAGGTCAAGAGCGGTCCCGGATTCCAGCAGGCCGACGGCTCGGAGCTGGTGGCGGTGATGAGGCGGGACGGCGCCCGGGCAGCCGACTACGCGCGCCGGCACGGGGTCCCCCGCTGGTACGACGACGCCGACGCCCTGCTCGCCGACCCCGACGTCGACGCCGTCTACGTCGCCACGCCGCCGGACGCGCACGCCGACTACGCGATCCGGGCGGCCGCCGCAGGCAAGCCCGTGTACGTCGAGAAGCCGATGGCTCGGACGGCGGCGGAGTGCGAAGCCATGGTCGCTGCGTGCGAGCGCGCCGGTGTCCCGCTCTTCGTCGCCTACTACCGGCGGGCCATGCCGCGTTTCACCGCCGTGGCACGCCTGCTGGCCGACGGCGCCATCGGCACCCCGCGGGCGGTCACCGTGCGTCAGCTCCAGCCGGCGCCGTCCTTCACCGACGGCGTGGTCCCGTGGCGGCTGCGGCCCGAGGTGTCCGGCGGCGGGCTGTTCGTCGATCTCGGGTCGCACACACTGGACCTGCTCGACCACCTGCTCGGCCCGGTCACGAGCTGCTCGGGCGTGGCGTCCCGCTCCGAGGCGGCGGGCCGCTCCAGCGGGGCGGCCGGCGCTGATGCGACGGCCGACCGGGCACCGCACTCCGGCGCGGCGGACGGACCCGCGAAGGACGGCGCTGCGGCGAACACCCCGGAGGACCTGGTCGCGGCCACCTTCACCTTCGCCTCCGGTGTGCACGGGACCGGCCTGTGGCTGTTCGACGCCGCCGAGTCCGTGGACACGGTCCACCTCGTGGGGACGGCCGGGTCGCTGGAGTTCTCCGTCTTCGGGCAGGAGCCGCTGCGCCTGACCACCACGGCCGGCACGCGGGAGATCGACGCGCCCTACCCGGCCACGGTGCAGCTCCCACTGATCCAGACCGTGGTCGACGCGCTCACCGGACGGGGCGAGTGCCCGAGCACCGGCGCCAGCGCCCTGCGGACGACCCGGGTGGTCGACACGCTCCTGGCCCAGCTCCGCACCGGCGTGCCGCGGCGGGACGTCGACTGACGACCCCCAGCCGGTGACCGCAGGCTGACCGGGACCCGGGGTGGGTGCACCGCACGACGGCGGACGCCACCACGCATGGGCCTGCGTGGTGGCGTCCAGTCGTGGTGGCGTCCAGTCGTGGGTGCCCGGTCGCGGTGGCGCCGACCTGCGGGATGCCGGGGTGTCCAGGCTCAGTGGTCGTCGTTGACGTCGTCCGACCCGCGCCCGCGGCGGTCGCCGTCGTCGTCGCCGCCCCGTCCGCTGTCGTCGCCACCCCGCCCGTTGTCGTCGTCGTCGCTGTCGTCACCGTGGTGACCTGCCTCGCCCTCGCCGCCGTGGCGTCCCGAACCGCTGTCGCCGCTGTGGCGGCCGATCCGGTCGTCCCCCGCGCCGTCGTCCGACACCCCCGCCGGACGGTCACCACCGTTGTCGTCGGACCCGCGGTCGTCCGACACCCCCGCCGGACGGTCACCACCGTCGTCGCCGAACCCGCGGTCGTCGGACACGCCGGCCGGACGGTCACCGCCGTGGTCGTCGGGAGTCGCGCTCGGGCTGGGCACGGCGGTGGGGTCGGTGACCCCCGGGCTCACCGACGGGCCCACCGACGGGCTCGCCGACGGGGTCGGGGCCGGGTCGGCGTCACCGGTCCCCGGCGTCCCGGACGGCGACGGGGTGGGGCGCGGTGCGTCCACGGCGGGCACTGCCGCCGACGGCACCGAGACGCTCGTGCTGGCGACGCCGGGGGCGGTCGCGGCCACCGCCGCGGCGCCGGCACCGGCTCCCGCCAGCAGGGCTCCGGCGACCAGGGCGAGGGTGGAACGGCGGGTCGTGCTCATGGTGATCGTCTCCTCAGGTGCGGTGCGACGCGGCCTCCGCGTCGACCACCACCGTCGCCGCCGCCCCGTGAGGGCGGCGCCAAGCGACCGTCAAGACTCCCTTAAGCCGTCGGGAGCATCAGCGTGACCCGCGCGCCCCCGGTCGCCGACCGGCCGACGGTCAGGCGACCGCCGGCGTCCTCGGCGGCCCGCCGCGCGACGTCCAGGCCGAGCCCGGTCGAGCCGCCGCCGCTGCGTCCGCGCTCGGCCAGCTCCTCGGCGAACCCGACACCGTCGTCCTCGACGACGACCTCGACGACGGGCGGGCCGGCCGGTCCCCCGGCCCGTGCGCCGACGTGCACGGTGATCGCGAACCCCGTCCCCGACGGGGTGTGGCTGAACACGTTGTCGACGAGCACGTCGAGCGCCGCACCGACCACGGCGTCGGCCAGCGGCACGTGGACGGGCACCTCGGGCACCCGCGTCCGCAGCGGCCGCTCCTGGGCGGCGGCCAGCACGGACCAGAACCGCGCACGGTCCCGCACGACACCGGCGACGTCGGACGTCGCCGGGCCGGCTCCCTCGGGGTGACGCGCCGTGCGCACGATGTCGTCGACCGCGCGCACGAGCTCGTCGACGTGGTCCCCCAGGCGAGCGCGGGTCCCGGGGTCCTCGACCAGGTCGACGTCGAGCCGCAGGGCGGTGATGGGGGTCCGCAACCGGTGCGAGAGGTCCGCCACCAGCTCCCGTTCGGCCGCGAGCAGCCCTGCGACCCGCGCGCCGAGGCCGTTGAGCACGCGTCCCACCGTGGCGACCTCCGGCGGCCCGGACGGCTGGACCCGCGCGTCGAGGTCACCGGCGCCGAGCCGACCGGCGACCTCCGACAGCTCCAGCACCGAGCGCGACAACCGGGTCGCCAGTCGCCGGCCCGCGAGCGCGGTCCCCCCGAGCAGGACCGCACCGACCGCGGCCAGCACCAGCCACGCCCGTGCGACGCCGCGGTCGAGCTCGGCGTCGGGCACCAGCGTGCGGACGACCGCGACACCGGACGAGCCCGCGACGGGCAGCACCACCTCGGTGCCGCCGTCGGTCCGGGCCGCGGCCGCCGTGCCCAGCCCGCCCAGCTGCACCGCGGGCGACCGCGGCGCGTCCGGCCCGATGACGCTGCCGTCAGAGGCGAACACCGTGGTCCGCCGGGGACTGTCGTTCACGGCGAGCAGCTCGGCCTCGAGACGCACCCGGTCCTCGGGCGCCCCGCTCGCGAAGACCGCGACCCGTTGGGCGTCCGCCCGGGCCCCGTCCAACGCCCGGTCGTGGGCCAGCGTGCGGGCGAGCAGGCCGAGCGGGACGAGGAACGCGACCAGCACGACGGATGTCATCGCCAGCCCGTACCGGACCAGGATGCGCCTCATGCCGGTGGCGTGAGCTTGATCCCCACGCCGCGCACCCGGTGCAGGTACCGCGGGGCCTCCGCCGACTCGCCGAGCTTGCGGCGCAGCCAGTGCAGGTGGACGTCGACCGTCCGGTCGGCGCCCCCGTACGGCTGGTTCCACACCTGGGTGAGCAGCTCCCGCTTGGGCACCACCTCACCGGCCCGCGCGGCGAGGTGCGCGAGCAGGTCGAACTCCTTGGGGCTCAGGTCGAGCGCTGCCCCGTCCAGCTCGACGGTGCGGGCGCGGGTGTCGATGGTGAGCCCGCCGACCACGAGGGGCCCGGTCGGTCGGCCCGGGTCGGCGCGCCGGAGGACGGCTCGGATCCGTGCCTCCAGCTGGTCGGCGGCGAACGGCTTGACCAGGTAGTCGTCCGCTCCTGCGTCGAGCAGGGCGACGATGCCCGCGCCGTCGTCGCGTGCACTGACCACGATCACCGGGACGTCGCTCACGGCCCGGATCATCGCGAGCAGGGCGCCTCCGTCGAGGTCCGGCAGACCGAGGTCGAGCAGCACCACGTCCGGCCGGTGCGCGACGAGGCTCTGCAGCCCGTCGAGCGCCGACGGCGCCGTCATGGTCGAGTGCCCGCGCGCCGACAGCGTCCGCACGAGGGCCGTGCGGATCATCGCGTCGTCCTCGACGACCAGGACATCGGCCACGGGGCAGACGCTAGGGCATCCCTCCCGCCGTGCGGGGCACGTCCCCCGGACGGGTGCGAACCTTGCCATCGCCTTAACGGTGCGCTGACACCCCGGTGCGGGACCATGGCCGCGTGACCTCCTCCGCGCCCGACGACGCGTCGCACCCGGCCCGGGCTGCCGGGCGCCGTCGTGCGCCGTGGCACGTGGCCGCGTGGCTGCTGGCGACCGCCGCGGCCAGTGGCGTCGCCTGGTCGGCGGTCGCCCTCATCGGTGCGGCGCCCGGGCAGGAGGCGGGTGTGGTCCTGTCCCAGGCGCAGGCCGCCGAGCGGCTCGCCGACCAGCGTGCCGCAGCAGGCGACGCAGCCGTCGCTCCGGGCGGGCCGCCGGCGGTCGCACCCGCAGCCCCGGGACCGGTGCCGACACCCGGGCCGACCGACGCCGGCGCCCCGCCGGGCCCCACGGACGCGTCGCCCTCTGCCGGGGGGACGGTGCCGGCGGAGGACGCACCGGTCGTGCGGGTCTGGGACGTCACCGGTGGCCAGCTCCGCGCGGTGTGCGCCGACACCCGGGTCGGGCTCGTCGACGCGATCCCGCTCGATGGCTGGACCGTCCGGGTCGACGAGGCCGGACCCACCGAGCTCGAGGTGCGGTTCAGCCGCGCCGGTACGCAGTCCCGCGTGCGGGCGGAGTGCGTGGGCGGCGTGCCCGAGGTGACCCGCGAGGACGAGCCCGCCGACGACGACGCCACCGGCACGGGCGGCACCGACGACGACGGCAGTGGTCGACGCGGTGGCGGCAGCGACGACGGCGACGACGACTGAGCGCCGCGGGCGGCCGAGGGTGGTCGGGCGCGAGGGCACGGTCGTACCGTCGACGGTGACGCGCACCGCGCGCCGCTGTCCGCAGATTCCGACGACGGAGGGGCATTCCATGGCGATCGACGGCGAGACCGGCGCCCTGACCGGGACGACCGACAAGGACTACAACATCATCTGGTTCGTGGAGCAGTGCCTGAGCAACGTGCTGCGGCTGCAGACCTACATCCAGGACGCCCAGCGTGAGGGCGACACGGAGCTCGCGGAGTTCTTCACCCGGGCCCAGGCGGAGAGCCGCAAGGGCGCCGAGCGGGGCAAGGCTCTGCTGGCCGCGCGGCTCGGCGGCTCGGGCTCCTGACGGCGGGCACCGCCCGGGGCACGAAGGGGTGCCGCACCCTCTGCGGTGCGGCACCCTCGCCCGCCCGGTGAGCCGGTGCGGTCGAACGTGCGGTAGAAAAGGACATCGGGATCCCGGGGTCGGCTTTGGCCCCGTGTGCTTGCTCCGACTTGGGCAGCTGGTCCGACGCACCACGGTGCGATGACACCCACCTGACCCTCGGAGCCCCCATGCCGCCCATCCCGCCGAACCCGCACGCCCGTCGTCGGCTCCCGCTCGCCCTAGCGCTGGGCGCCCTGCTGCTCGGCGGTGGGTGCAGCGCGGTCGACCCGGCCACGTCCACCGACCCGGGCACGGCCGGCGGGGAAGCGGCCGGTTCCGACCCGGGCGCGGCCGCCGCGACCACCGAGGTGTACCCGGTGACCGTCGACAACTGCGGGTTCGAGGTCACCGTGGAGTCACCGCCCGAGCGCATCGTCACGATCAAGTCCAGCACCACGGAGATGCTGCTCGCCCTCGGCCTCGGCGACCGGATCGTGGGGGCGTCGTTCCTGGACGGCCCCCCGCCGGACGACCTGGCCGACGCCGCCGCCGACCTGCCGGTCATCTCCGACCGTGCGCCGGGGCCCGAGGCCGTCCTGACGCTCGAGCCCGACCTCGTCTACGCGGGGTGGGAGAGCAGCTTCTCGACCGAGAGCGCGGGCGAGCGTGACGCGCTGGCCGATCTCGGTGTCGACTCCTACGTGTCGCCGTCGGCCTGCAAGACGCCCGGCTACCAGCCGGACCCGCTCACGTTCGACGACGTCTTCGCCGAGATCGAGGAGGCCGGGCGTCTGCTCGGCGCCCCCCAGGCCGCGGCCGAGCTCGTCGACCAGCAGCGCGCACGGCTGGCCGAGGTCACCCCCGACCCACGCGGCCTGACCGCGCTGTGGTACTCCTCCGGTGCCGACGTCCCGTACGTCGGGGCGGGGATCGGCGCACCGCAGATGATCATGGACGCGGTCGGCCTGGAGAACATCGCGGGCGACGTCCACGACACCTGGACCGCGTTCGGGTTCGAGCAGGTCGTCGAGGACGATCCCGACGTCATCGTCCTGGTCGACGCCGCGTGGAACACCGCCGAGAGCAAGATCGCGCTGCTCGAGGCGAACCCCGCGACCGCTCGGCTCACCGCCGTCCGTGAGGGTCGCTACCTGGTCGTCCCGTTCGCGGCGACCGAGGCGGGCGTGCGCAACGTCGACGCCGTGCACGACCTCGCGGACCAGCTGGCCGCGCTGGACGTCACGCCATGACCCAGACCACCGAACCACGCCGTGGAGGGACGCGTCCGGGCCCCGCCCCGGCGCGCGCCCCGGCCGCGGACCGGGCTGCGGACCGGACCGAGACCCGCGACGTAGCGCACCCGGCCGGCGGCCAGCCGGACGCCCCCGTCGCGGGTGCCCCCGGCCGCCCCGACGGTCGTCGCCGCCCGGTGTCCGCACCCGCGCTGCTCGTCGGCGCGGCGCTGCTGCTGGTCGCCTCGGTCGTCCTGGCCATCACGGTCGGCCCGGCGCAGATCAGCGCGGTCGAGGTGTGGCGGTCCGTCGCCTCGCACGCCGGCCTGGGCACCACCCCGCTGACCGAGCTGCGGGACGCGATCGTGTTCGACATGCGCCTGCCCCGGGTGCTGACCGCCGGTGCGGTCGGGGCGGGCCTGGCCCTGGCCGGTGCGGTCATGCAGAGCCTGACCCGCAACCCGCTCGCCGACCCCTACCTGCTGGGGCTGTCTTCGGGTGCGTCGCTCGGCGCGGTCGGGGTGCTCGTCCTGGGGGTCGGCGTGGCCCTGCCGGCCGCCGCATTCCTCGGCGCGACCGGTGCGCTCGTCGCGACGCTGACGCTGGCCGGCTCCCTCGGCGCCCTCACGCCCACGCGGACGGTGCTCGCCGGGCTGGCGGTCGCGCAGCTGTGCGCGGCGGCGACGTCGTTCGTCATCTTCTGGTCGTCGACCGGCGACTCCTACCGGGAGATCCTCAGCTGGCTCATGGGCTCCCTCGGCGGGGCGACGTGGACCAGCGTGCTCATCGCCGGCGCCGCCCTGCTCGTGGTCGGCACGATGCTCGCCTCCGCCGGCGGCACGCTGGACGCGTTCGCGTTCGGTGACACCTCCGCAGCCGCGCTCGGCGTCGACGTGCGCCGGACCCGGTGGGTCATGCTCACCGGGGTCGCCCTGCTCACCGGCGGCATGGTCGCCGTCAGCGGGTCGATCGGGTTCATCGGCCTCGTCCTGCCGCACGCCACCCGGCTGCTGGTCGGTGCCCGGCACCGGCTGCTGCTGCCGCTGTCCGCGCTGGCCGGCGCGACCTTCCTCATCTGGGCCGACACCCTGGCCCGGTCGGTGTTCGCCCCCCGCGAGCTCCCGGTCGGCGTCCTGACGGCGTTCATCGGGGCGCCGGTGTTCGCCTGGATCCTGCGACGTCGGCGGGCTGCGTCGTGACCCTCGAGGTGCGCGGCGGAGCGTGGCGGGTGGACGGCACCGTCGTCCTGGACGACGTCGACCTCACCGTGCCCGTCGGCACCGTCACCGGACTGCTCGGGCCGAACGGCTCGGGCAAGTCCACCCTGCTGCGGCTCGTCGCCGGCGTCGGCGGCTCGCTGCCGGGGCGGGCGTCCGGTGCCGGCACCGTCCGCTGGCGCGGGGTCGACCTGCTCGCGCTGCGGCCCCGGGACCGGGCCCGCCGGGTCGCGCTGGTCGAGCAGGACGCCCGCACCGAGGTGGACCTGTCCGTGCGTGACGCGGTGGCGCTGGGACGGACGCCGCACCGCTCGCGGTGGGCCGTGGACTCGGCCGCCGACGTCGCCGCCGTCGACGCGGCCCTGGCCGCGGTGGAGCTGACCGCGCTGGCGGACCGGCGGTTCGGCACGCTGTCCGGCGGGGAGCGGCAGCGCGTCCACCTGGCCCGCGCGCTCGCGCAGGAGGCCGACCTGCTGCTGCTCGACGAGCCGACCAACCACCTGGACATCCAGGCCCAGCTGACGGCGCTGCGGCTGGTGCAGGGCTCCGCCGGCGCCGGCTCGACGGCGGTCGTCGCCCTGCACGACCTGAACCTCGCCGCCGCGCACTGCGACCACGTCGTCCTGCTCTCCCGGGGGCGGGTCGTCGCGGCCGGCCCGGTCGCGGACGTCCTGGTGCCGGAGGTCATCGACCCGGTCTACGGCGTCACCACCACGGTGCTGCGCCACCCGGTGACCGACCGGCCGGTCCTGGCGTTCGCCGCCACGAGCCCGTCCGCCCTGCCGTCCGTCCCGGCCTGACCGGTGGAGCTGGCCGAGGTCGTGCACCGTCGTCGGATGGTGCGCCGCTACTCCCCCGACCCGGTCGACCCGGCCGTCGTCGACCGCCTGCTCCGGTACGCGCAGCGGGCCCCCAGCGCCGGGTTCAGCCAGGGCTGGGCGTTCCTCGTGCTGGACACCCCGGCCGACGTCGCCCGGTTCTGGACGGCGACGACGCCGCCCGAGCGGGCCGCCGCACCCGGCCGGTGGCTGCGGGGCATGACGACGGCGCCCGTGGTGGTCGTGCCGATGTCCAGCGAGGCGGCGTACCGCCGCCGGTACGCCGAACGCGACAAGGCAGCCGCGGGCGAGCGGGGCGGCGTACCCGGGGCCGCCGAGGGTCGCGCCGACCTGCCGTGGTCGGTGCCGTACTGGCACGTCGACGCCGGCATGGCGTCGCTGCTCGTGCTGCTCGGGGCCGTGGACGAGGGTCTCGGCGCGTGCTTCTTCGGCATCCCGGCGGACCGCGTCGCGCACCTGCGCCGGGAGTTCGCGGTCCCGGCGGACCTGGCCCCGGTGGGAGCCCTCACCATCGGCCACCGGCACCCCACGGAGACGGCCGGCGGTTCGGCGACCCGCCGCCCACGACGCCCCGCGGACGAGGTGGTCCACCGGGGCGGCTGGCACCCGGTGGAGCGGAGCGGGGCGCTCCAGCCGGACCACGGCGAGCAGCACGGTGAGCAGGAGGGCGAGCAGCACGGCGGCTGACGCCCCCGCGCGCCCATCGCATCACGGCGCGGCGGGCGTCCCCGGGTGCAGGTCGGCCATCGCCGGCACCTGGGCGGCCAGCCGCGCACGCACGCCGGCGGGCAGCGCGTGCCAGTCGCCGACCGTGTCGAGGTCGACCGACGTACCCGGACGGCGGACCACGCTCACCGGCAGTCCCCGGTGGACCGCCTCCTGCCGGTGCGCCGCACCACTGCCCGGACCGAACCGGAACGTGAACCCGGCGCCGGCCGGGTCCAGCACGAGCGCGTTGGTCCCGGTCCCGGCCCGGTCCGGCGCCAGGGTCACGCCGCCGCCGGCGGCCAGCAGGGCGGCGACGTCGTCCCTGGTGAGCGCCGCCAGGTCCGCGTGGATCACCAGGAGGCGCGCCGCCGCCGCACCGCGCAGGGCACGGGCACGTCCCGCGTCGACGGCCGCGTCCAGGCCCGCCGCGCGGGTCGGCTGCCCGACCACCTCCAGCACCCGCCCGGGACCGTGGACCCCGGACAGCGCGGTCCGCGCGAAGTCGGTGTCCGCGGTGACGACCAGCACCCGGTCGACGTCGTCGGCCGCGACCAGCGTCGCCACCACGTGCCGGGCGAGGGCGACGACCAGCGCTGCGCGGTCGGGTCCGGCCAGAGCGCCGGCCAGCCGTGACTTGCCGGACGTGCCGTCCCGGAGCGGGACTACCGCCACGGTCGGGACGCCCGACCGGCCTACCGGTCCGGTCACCGGGTGGTGTCGGCGGCGGCGAGCACCTCGGCGGCCAGCCGACGCCGGTCCTCGACCTCCCGCATGACCGTCGAGGTCACCAGGACCTGCATCCCGAGGTCCTCGACCGCGCCCGCCAGCGCCCGGTCGGCCCCGTCGAGGACGAAGACGTCGACCAGGCCGACGTACAGCCGCGCGACCCCGAGCGCGGAGACCTCGTGCCCGAGGCTCGCGAGCATCTGCGCCGCCGGGCCCTTGAGCGCCTGACCGCCGACGATCGGGCTCACCCCGATGCGGCGTGCCGACGTGCCCGCGAGCGCCTGCCGGACACCGGCCACCGCGAGCACCGGGCCGATGCTCACGAAGGGGTTCGAGGGCGCCAGGACGACGACGTCCGCCTCGGTGAGCGCCGCCAGGACGCCCGGCGCGGGGGCGGCGTCCTCGATCCCGTCCAGCTCGATACCCACCACCTCGTCGCGGTGCCGGCGGCCGACGAAGTACTCCTGGAAGTCGAACCGGCCGGACGCCGTGTCGACCATCGTCGCGACCCGGTCGTCGGTCATGGGCAGCAGGCGGGCCCGGACCCCGAGTGCGGAGGCGAGGCCGGCCGTCACGTGGGAGAGCGGGACCCCGGCGCGCCGCCGCGCGGACCGCACGACGTGGGTCGCCAGGTCCCGGTCCCCCAGGGTGAACCAGGTTCGCTCCCCCAGGGCGGCCATCGCCTCCAGGGTCGTGTAGGTCTCGTCGACCACGCCCCAGCCGGCCACCGGGTCGGCGATCCCGGCCAGGGTGTACATGACCGTGTCCAGGTCGGGGCTGATCGACAGGCCGTAGATCTCGGCGTCGTCGGCGGTGTTGACCACGACGGTGAGGTCGTCCACCAGGGCGTCCAGACCCTGGACGAGCTTGGCTCCCCCGACGCCGCCGGCGAGCGCCGTCACGGAGCGCCGACGGATGACCACGTCACCCAGCATATCGGCCGCTCTCCTCCCCCCACGCCCGGCCGCACCGGCCCCCACGTGTCGCGGGTGAGCTCCCGACGTGTCCGCGTCGTCGCGTCCCACGCTGCGGGGGCGGGGCTCGCACGGGGCGACGGCGCGGCGCCACGTCGGGACCGGCTGCTCCCCGCGATCCTCCCTCCAGCACCTGGCCGTCACCTGAGCGGACCTCGGGGGCCCCACCGGGTGCCGATGCGCGACCGGCCGACGTGCAGGCCGGCTGACGGGTCAGTCGAGCCGCGGGTAGTGCTCGATGCCGGACAGCCGCAGCGTCCGGTCCACCGCGTCGGACGACCGCAGGGCCACCACGCCCGGGCCACCCGCCGCGGACTGCAGCAGCATGAGCATCCGGACACCCTCCGCGCAGAAGAACGTCACCTCGCGGCAGTCGACCTCGACCGGCTCCCCGACGGCCCGGACGGCCCCCAGGACCCGGGCGAACTGCGCACGCAGCGCGGTGTCGACCTCGCCGGAGAACCGCACCAGCAGGTGGCCCCGGCGGGCCTCGAGGGTGACGTCGCCGGGCCTGGTCCCGGTCGGGGGAAGAGCCCGGTACGGCAGGGTCTGGCTCATGGTGGCGTCCTGACGGTCACAGCGGCGGTGGCTCCCACGCGCGGCGCGCCCGGTGATCGCTGGCCGGGACGTCGTCGGCGACGGATCCACTGTGGCAGGTCACACCCCTGTTTGACCAGCGTGTGCACCCATATGACTGACAGCGTTGACCGACCGCCGTCCGCCGGCGACGGCGCGGGCGCCCGGCGGCGCCGCGGTGGACCCGCGGTGATGGGTCCGGGCGGTCAGCGCCACGGTCTGCGGCGGTTCGGCCGGCGCCTCGATCCGTCCCAGGAGCCGCTCGAGCGCGATCTCACCGAGCCGGACGCCGTCCTGCTCGACGGCGGTGACCGCGGGCGTGACCAGACTCATCCACGGCGCGTCGTCGAAGGTCACCAGGCTGAGCTCGTCCGGGATCCGCAGCCGCAGGTCCGTCGCGGCCCGCCACACCCCCTCGGCCAGCCAGGCGGCGGTGGTCAGGACGGCGGTGGGCGCGCCGGGACCACGCAGCAGCTCCAGCGCCCGGTCCCGAGCGGCTGCGACCCCGGGCCCGCACCGCACGACGAGGGAGTCGTCCACCGGGACCCCGGCTGTGGCGCACGCCTGCCGGAAACCCGCCTCCCGGTCCTGGTCGGCGCTCCAGCCGGCCAGGTCGACCAGCAGCGCGATCCGCCGGTGCCCGAGGCCGAGGAGGTGCTCGGCCGCCTCGCCCGCCGCAGCGGCACCGGCGACCACGACGACGTCGCAGGAGCCCCCGCCGAAGTGCCGGTCCACCTCCACCACCGGCACCCGTTGGCGCGCCAGGAACGTGGTCACCTGCGCCGAGACCGGGGTGAGGATGACCCCGGCGACCCGCAGGGCGACGAACCTGCGCGCCGTCTCCACCTCGTCGACGGCACTGCCGCTGCCGTCGCCCAGCACCATGGCCAGGCCGCGCCGACGGGCGCCCGTGCTGATGCCCGCGGCGACGTCGGCGTAGAACGGTGTGCGCAGGTCCGACACCAGCACCCCGACGGAGCGCGAGACCCGCTCCTTCAGGTGCCGCGCCATGTCGTCGGGCACGTACCCGAGGGTCTCGGCAGCCGCCTGGACTCGCTCCCGGATGCCGAGCCCGACGTACCCGCGGCCGTTCAGCGCACGCGACGCCGTGGACCTGGAGACCCCGGCCGCGTCCGCGACGTCCTTGATGGTCGCCCGACGCAGCGGTCGCTCCGGCCGCCGGACCGGTTGGGCCGCGTCCGCCATGTCGCCCCCGTGGACCCGGCGGACCGGGTCAGCCCTTCGACCCGGTGGTCGCGATGCCCTCGACGAAGTGCCGCTGGCCGAGGAAGAACAGGATGATCATCGGCACCGTGGTGATCACGCTCGCGGTCACGATGATCTCCCAGTGCCACTCACCGCCGAACCCGTAGCGGTCGACGAGCGACTTCAGGCCACGCGGGATGGTGAAGTTGCTCGAGTCGCGCAGGTAGATCAGCGGCCGCATCAGGTCGGTCCAGGCCGCCTGGAACTCGAACAGCAGCGTCACGATGATCGCCGGCTTGGTCAGCGGCAGCGCGATCCGGGAGAACAGCTGCCAGTTGTTGGCACCGTCGATCTTGGCCGCGTCGAACAGCTCACGCGGCAGCCCCAGGAAGAACTGACGGAGCAGGAAGATGTAGAAGGCGCTGCCGAAGAGGTTCCCGGCCCACAGCGGGTACAGGGTGTCGGTGAGCCCGACCGCGTTCCAGATGAGGAACGTCGGGATCATCGTGACGGCTCCGGGCAGCATCATCGTGGCCAGCACGAGCCCGAACAGGGCGTTGCGCCCGGGGAACCGGAAGTAGGAGAACCCCCACGCGACGAGCGCGCTGGACAGGGTCACCGTCGTGGCGGCCAGCACCGTGACCAGGACGGTGTTGCCCAGCCACAGCAGCATGGGTGCTTCCTGCCACACCTGCACGTAGTTCTGGAGCGTGAAGGTCTCGGGGATGATCTGGTTGTCGAACACCTCCCCGCGCGGCTTGAACGAGGCCGAGACGAGCCACACGAACGGGTAGATGAACACGACGGAGCAGGCCAGCAGCGCCGCCACGACGAGCACCCGACCCGGGGTGATGCGCCGTCGCCGCCCGCCGCCGAGGCCGCCCACGCCGGCGACGGCCGCCGACCGGCCGACGTTCTGGCGCCGGACGGAGGTGCTCTCGATGCTCGCGGTCACCGCTGGTCCCCCTCGTAGTAGACGAACCGCTTGGAGACCTTCAGCTGGACCAGCGTGATCGCCAGGATGATGACGAAGAGCACCCAGGCCAGCGCGGACGCGTACCCCATGTGGAGGAACTCGAACGCCTCGCGGAACAGGTAGATCGAGTAGAACTCCGCGGCCTCGTTGCTGTAGGTGGAGTTCCCGGCCCCGAAGTACGCCGTGTACGCCTCGGTGAAGGACTGCAGCGCGTCGATCGAGTTGATGATGAAGACGAAGAACAGCGCACCGGAGATCATCGGGACGGTGATCCGCGTCGTCTTCTGCCAGGGGTTGGCGCCGTCCACCCGGGCCGCGTCGTACAGCTCGGTGGGCACGTTGCGCAGAGCGGCGAGCAGGATGATGACCGACGACCCGACCGCCCACAGGCTCATGAGGATGAGCCCCGGCTTGACCCAGGCCGAGTCCGTCGTCCAGTTCGGCCCGTCGATGCCGAACCAGCCCAGCACCTCGTTGATGAGCCCGTCCTGGCCGTTGAACAGCAGCAGCAGCAGCACCCCGACGGCGACCGGCGGGGTCATGCGGGGCAGGAAGAAGACCGTCCGGAAGAATCCGGAGGAGCGGCCCGCCTGGTTGAGCAGCAGCGCGAGCGCGAGCGACACGATGACCTGCAGCGGCACCTGGATCACCGCGTAGAAGAACGTGTTCCCGATCGCGCGGCGCGCGTCGTCGTCGGCGGCCAGGCGCTGGTAGTTCTCCAGCCCGACGAAGTTCGGCGCGTTGAACACGTCGTAGTCCGTGAGCGACAGGTAGCCGCTGTACAGCACCGGCCACAGGGTCAGCACCAGGAAGCCGACGATCCACGGACTGATGAACAGCAGGGCGGCGCGCGTCTCGCGGCGACGGTTCACGCGCTGCGCCTGCCGCGGTCGGGTCGCCCCGACCGCGGCGGGCGTGCGCTGCGTCGTGGCGGTCACGACATCATCCCTGCTCGTCCCACTGCGCCCACGCCTCGTCGAGGGCCTCCTGCGCCTCCTCCTGGCCCTGGTCGAGCGACTCCTGCGGCTCGGCCTGACCGTTGAGCACCCGGTTCACCGCGTCCTGCCACGCCGACTTGAACTCGGCGTCGGCCGGGTTCGCGGGCAGCGAGAAGGAGTTGTCGTTCGCCTCGTAGGCGGCGTCGATGGCCGAGGCCCACGGCTCGGGGACGTCGTCGCCGATCATCTCGCGGATCTGCGCGTCGGCCTCGGTGTTGGCGGTGGGCTGCAGGCCGGTGAACGGCTGCCCCTCCTCGGCGCGGACGTCCGCGCGGGCCTGCGCAGCGGCCAGCCACGAGTCGGCCTCGGTCATGATCTTCATGTAGCGGCAGGCCGCCTCGGGGTTGGCGCTGTCCGCCGGGATGGCCCACGACGAGCCGGAGCCGTAGGCGATCGCGTCACCCTCACGGCTGTGGACCGTGTCGAACATCATCGGGGCATCCGGCGAGGCGTCCTGCAGGACGTTGACGTACCAGGTCTCCATGGGCATCGCCCCGAGCACGTCGGTGGCGAACTGGTTGCCCTCGCCGAAGAAGTCGGCCGAGTCACGGTAGGCCTTGACGGCACCGAACCCGCCCTGCAGGTCGTAGATGTTCACGGCCCACTCGAGCGCCTCGACGACCGCCGGGTCGTTGAGCTGAGCGGTCCGGCCGTCCTCGGAGAGCAGGTCCGCGCCGTTGGCCTTGGCCCACAGGGGCAGGAACTCGGGCAGCTTGCTGTCGAACCCGATGACGCTGAGCCCCGCGCCGTCGTCGACCATCATGGTCTCGGTGGCCGCGGTGACGGCGTCCCAGTCGGACCCGTTGACGTCCTCGATGGACAGGCCGGCCGCGGACAGCAGCTCGGAGTTCGCCATCGTGATCGCCAGCCCGTTGAACTCCGGGATCGCGTAGATGTGGTCGTCGAAGGTGACCTGCTGCAGTGCGCTGTCGAGGTACTGGGAGGTGTCGATGCCCTCCCCCTCGATGCAGTCGTCGAGCGGGATGATCGCGCCACGGGAGGCGAAGGTGCCGATCTGGTCGCGGTTGGCGTACACCAGCTCGGGCGGGTCGCCGGCGGCGACCGAGGAGAGGAACTGCTGGATGTCCAGGTCGCCCTCGATGAGCTCGACGTCGACGTCCGGCATGGCGTCCTCGACGCGGTCGAGCCGGGCGGTGGCGACCTCGTCGCCGGCGCCGAAGCCCATGACCGACAGGCCACCGCTGACGTCGGCGCCCGAGTCGAACTCGACGTCCGCGCCGCCTTCGGGTCCTGACGTGCCGGTCGCGCACGCCGTGAGCGCGAGCCCGGCCACGACCGTGAGGGCGGCCCAGCGCCCAGATGTCCGATTCATCGGTTGTCTCCAGCCTCTGTGAGAGCCCCGGTCCCGGCGCCCGGGGGGCGGTCGAGCCCGGCCCGACCGACGGGACGTCGGCGGGGATCGACCGGGCCCAGCAGCCCGCCGGAGTGCCCCGACCCGTTCGTCGAGGTGGCCGCGCGGACCGCTGAGAACGTAACCACTTCTCCTCGGCACGGGCAACACGGCGCGCATCACGGGCACCGGCACGGCACCGCCCGATGACGCCCGCCGTCGTCGGCGCCGTCATCCGCCCGCGGTCGGCGCATCATGGGTCCCGTCTCGGGCCGGTCGTGCGGCTCGTCCAGGAAGGAGCGAGCATGCGTGTCGGCGTCGTCGGGCTGGGGTCCATCGCGCGCAAGGCGTACCTGCCGGTCCTGGCCACGACCCCCGGGATCACCCCCGTCCTGGTCACGCGCAACGCCCGCACGCTCGCCGAGGTGGGCGACGCCGTACGGGCGTCGGACCGGTTCACCACGGTCGACGACGCGGTGGCGGCCGGGCTGGACGCCGCCCTGGTGCACACGCCGTCGTCGACCCATCCCGAGGTCGCCGGCACGCTGCTGCGGGCCGGCGTGCCGGTGCTCGTCGACAAGCCGCTCGCCACCGACGCCGCCGCCGCGCATGCGCTGGTCGAGGTCGCCGAGACGGCGGGCGTCTCGTTGATGGTCGGGTTCAACCGCCGCTACGCCCCCGCGGTCGCCGAGGTCGCCCGCTGGGCCGACCGCGACCTGGTGGTCCTGCACAAGCACCGCTCGCACCCGCTCGGGGCCGCCCGCGACATGGTGTTCGACGACTTCATCCACGTGGTCGACACCGTGCGGTTCCTCGTCCCGTCCACGCTGGAGGACCTGCTCATCTCGACCCGCACGTCCGACGACGGCGGGTGCCGCCGGCTGGCCGTGCAGTTCAGCGGGGACGGCAGGCTCGCGGTGGGCCTGATGAGCTGGACGGCGGGCATGTCCCACGAGCTGCTGGACGTCGTCGGGGACGGCAGGCGCCGCCAGGTCACGGACCTCGGTGACGTCGTCGACCTCGCCGACGGCGAGCGCCTCGTCCGCCGCGACCCGTGGGCCCCGGCCACCCGGCTGCGCGGGTTCGACGCGATGTGCGCCGAGTTCCTCGGTGCCGTGCGCGACGGTCGCCGCCTGGACGCACGCGACGCGCTGGTCACCCATGACGTCTGCGAGCGGGTGGTCGCCGCCGCGCAGGGCGAGGGCACCAGCCGGTCGGTGACAGCCCGTCGGTGACGCCGGTCGGCGGGCAGCCTCGTCGGGTCGACAGCCCGGTCGGTCAGTCCCACACCCCGGACGTGCCGCGCCGGTGACTGCCCACGAGGTGCGTGTCCACGATGCCGACGGCCTCCATCAGCGCGAACATCGTGGTCGGCCCGACGAACACGAAGCCCCGTCGCCGCAGCTCCCGGGCGAGCGCCACGGACTCCGGCGACCGGGTGGGCACCTCGGCCGCGGTCCGCGGCGCGGGAGTCGCTGCCGGCCGGAACGACCACAGCAGGTCCGCGAGGCCGACGTCCCCGCGCAGCGCCACCGTCGCCCGGGCGTTGGTGATGGTCGCCCGGATCTTGGCCCCGTTGCGCACGATGCGGGCGTCGGCGAGGAGCCGGGCGACGTCGTCGTCGGTGTAGCCGGCGACCCGGTCCGGGTCGAACCCGTCGAAGACCTCGCGGAACGCGGCGCGCTTGCGCAGGATCGTCGCCCACGACAGGCCCGACTGGAACGCCTCCAGGCTCAGCCGCTCGAACAGCCCCCGCTCGTCGCGCACCGGCAGGCCCCACTCGGTGTCGTAGTACTCGCGCAGCAGCGGGTGCACCGCGGCCCAGGCCGGCCGCGCGAGACCGTCGTCGCCCACCACGAGACCGCTCGGCCCGCTGGTCGCGCCGGCGCCGCCCGGCCCGGGCGCGGGGGTCGCGGCAGGGCCGCTCGGGGTAGGGCCCGTCACGGCACGGCTGGTCACCGCGGGGGTGGTCACCGCGGGGGTGGTCACGGCGGGGGTGGTCACCGCAGCGGCCGGGCTCGGCACGGCGTCGTCGGGGGCGGGCACGAGCCCACGGTAGTGACCGGGCGCCGGCGTCTCCGCCCCGACCGGCAGCAGGTGGCCGGGCGACCGGCGGCGCCGGGCCGCGCGGATGCCGCGGGACGGCGCGCGGTGCAGGCTGGAGTCGGACCGACCTCGGAGGTCTCTGTGACGCTGCCGACCATCTCGACGCTGGACGGGCTCGTCGAGCTGCTCAGGTCGGGCGACGCCGACCTCTACGTCCGGTGGTCGCTCGGCCCGGACACCGACCTCGACGGCGGCGACGCGGCCACCAGCCGGGACGCGCTGACCGGTATCGAGCTGCCCGGGGTCTCGGCCAACTCGCTACGGGTCGAGCCGTGGTGGGGACCCCGGCCGCTCGACCTCTGGGTCGCGCGACGGCTCTACGACTACCGGCACCTGCGTGACCTGCGCGGGCCGGGCGTGCGGGCCTGGATCCTGCGCGGCCGCGAGTGCAGCCGCGGTCCGGACAACGAGCCGCTCGTGCGGGACGTCCGACCGGTCGCGTGGGTCGACGACGCGGTGCTGGCCGAGTGCGAGCGTCTGGTGGCCGAGCAGCGCTCCCCCGAGTGGGGACCGCTCGACCGCCGGCACTGACAGCGGCGGCGAGCGGACCCGGTCCGCCGGCCGCCGCCGTCCGGTCAGCGTGCGGCGCCCGGGCGGCCGATGGCGAGCAGCGCGACGTCGTCGCCGCGGTGCCCGGCCACGAGCTCGGCGAGCAGTGCGTCGCAGAGGCTCTCCGGGTCGTGGGTGCCCGAGTCCGCCGCGGTGCGCCGCAGCCGTTCCAGCCCGGCGTCCAGGCGCTCCGTGCGGACCTCCACCAGTCCGTCGGTGTACAGCACGATCGTCGCGTCGGGCGGCACGGTGCCCGACCACTCGGGAGCTGGACCGAGCGTGATCCCCAGCATCGTCGTGGGACGCACCGGCACCAGCTCGGCCCGCCCCCCGTGGACCAGCAGCGGCGGCGGGTGCCCCGCGGACGCCAGCCGCACCTCGCCCGTCGCCGGCCACAGCCGCCCGAACACCCCGGTGGCCATCCGCTCGAGGCCGAGCACCGGCCAGCTCGCCTGCATCCGGTCGATCACCTCGGCCGGCGACGCCCCCTCGGCCACGAGCGCCCGGTAGACGCTGCGCAGCTGTCCCATCGTGGCCGCAGCCGTCAGGTCGTGCCCGACGACGTCGCCGACGGCGAACGCGACCGACCCGTCCGCCAGCGGCAGCACGTCGTAGAAGTCCCCCCCGACGTCGGCCCAGCGCGACGCCGGCAGGTACCGCACCCCCACGGCCAGCCCCTCGACCGGCGGCGGCAGCGGCGGCAGCAGTCCGGCCTGCAGCGCGTGCGACGCCCGGTACTCGACGTCGAAGCGCTCCGCCCGGGCCGCGACCAGCGCGACCTGGCGGCCGAGCTCCTGGGCCAGCTCGACGTCCGCCTGGGTGAACGGGTCCCGGGTCGGCCCGGTGGCCAGCGTGATCGCGCCCAGCACGCGGTCCTCGGTGATCAGCGGCACCGCGATGAACCCGTCGAAGCCTGCCGCCTCGGCGAGCTGGCGGTGCCGCTCGTCGCGCGTCCCGGCCTCGAGCCAGGCCCGGTCGACGTGCTGCTGCCACACCACCTCGCCCCCGAGCAGCGCCTGGACGGCGGGCGAGTCGTCCGACACCGTCGGGGAGTAGTCGCGGACGACCTCGTCGACGAACGGCTGCCGCGCCGGGTCCCCGTGCCGGCCGACCATCCGCACCGGGCCGGACTCGGTGAGGATGTCGATGAGGCAGATGTCGGCCAGCGCGGGCACGGCGACGGCGGCCAGCCGTTCGAGCGTGTCGCGGAAGTCCGTGGCGGCGGCCAGCACGGTCGCCGCACGGAGCAGGAACGCCGAGCGCCGCGCCTGCTCGGCGGCGCTGTCGGCCAGGCGCGCCCGCTCCAGCGCCTGCCCGGCCTGCCGGCCCAGCGTCCCCATCAGGCTCGACGTGGTCGGCGTGATCTCCCGGTCGGACGGCAGCTCCACGGCGAGGACCCCGACCGGGCGGTCACCGGTCACCAGGGGCACCAGGGCGACCCGGCTGGTACCCGGCGCGGTCGTCACCGGCTCGAGCGGGCCGGCCGCCGCGCCGTCCGGCACCGGCTCGACCACCTGGACCACCGCCTCGGTGACGCACCAACGGTGCGGCAGCGTCGAGGTGGGCTCGATCCGGCGCACCTGGGGCTGGACCATGCCGGTCCACGCGACCAGCGCCAGGTCGGACGGCTCGGCCCCCGCCAGTCCGTCCAGCAGCCAGACCGTCGAGCCGCGCGCCGCCAGGGCCAGGGCTGCGGCGGACGCGATCACCTCGACGACGTCCGCGGACGACGACGCCGCGGCGAGCCGCTCGACGACCTCCTGCAGCGCGCGCATGCGGGCCTCGGAGGCCTCCGCGGCCCGGCGCGCCCGCAGCAGCTCCAGCTCGTACTCACGCCGGTGGGTCGCGTCGAAGACCGTGGTGCGGACCAGCGCGGGCCCGCCGCCGGCGGTGGGCCGGCGGACCGCGCTCACGAGCGCCGGCAGCGTGGTGCCGTCGGCACGCACCACGTCCAGGGCGATCTCCCGCACCGAGCCGTGCAGCGCCAGCATCGGCGCGTAGTGCGTCTCGTGGAAGACCCGGCCGCCGGCGGTGAGCAGGTCCCGGAACCGGGTGCGGCCCACCAGGTCGTCGCTGCTGCGCCCGGTCCACCGCAGGAAGGTGCCGTTGACCCGCACGATGGTGCCGTCGGCCGTCGTGGTCAGGTAGCCGCACGGGGCGTCGTCGTACAGCTCCTCGGCGGACTCGTCCGGCAGCACAGCGGTGCGGACCTCCTCGGGCCCCGGTCCGCCGATCATCCGGGGACGGACGTCCCCAGGAAGGAGCGGATCGCGGCGATCGTCTCCTGCGGGGCGCTCAGGTGCGGGCAGTGCCCGGCGGTGTCGAGCACCATCAGGCTGCTGCCGGGGATCTGCTCGTGCACGAACCGTCCGACGGCGACCGGCGCGATGGCGTCGTCGGCCACCTGGATCACGAGCGTGGGGATCCGGACACCGGCGAGGTCGGCGCGGTTGTCCCCGCGGAAGGTCACCTCGGCGAACTGCCGGGCGATCGCCGGGTCCGTCCGGCAGAAGCTCGCCGTGAGCTCCTCGCCGAGCTCGGGCCGGTCGGGGTTGCCCATGATGACCGGGGCCATCTGCGCCGACCAGCCCAGGTAGTTGCTGTCCAGGGACTCCAGCAGCCCGTCGATGTCCGCCTCGGTCAGCCCGCCGACGTAGTCCTCGTCGTCGGCGTACCGCGGGGAGGGCGACACCATGACCAGGCTGCCGAACAGCTCGGGGGCACGGCGCACCGCCAGCACGCCGATCATGGCGCTCACCGAGTGGGCGACGAGGACGACGTCGCGCAGGCCGAGCTCGCGGCACAGGTCCACCACGTCGTCGGCGTACCCGTCCAGGGACGCGTACCGCACGGGGTCGTAGGCGCTCAGGTCGGACCGACCCGCTCCGACGTGGTCGAACAGCACGACCCGGTGGTCGGCCTCGAAGGCCGGCGCGACCAGCCGCCACATCGCCTGGTCGCAGCCGAACCCGTGCGCGAAGACCATGGCCCTGCCGTCGGGCTCACCGGTGACCGTGACGTGCAGACGGTCGGTGGCGGACATGGGCCGAGCCTACGCAGCCGATGCGCCCGGCCCAAGACGGGGGCGACAGCAGGCTACAGACGGTCCGGGTCGTCCCACGCCTCTCCGGCGAGCTCGTGCTCGTGCCACTTCGCCTCGGTGTCGGCGAGGGACCGGGGGCCGTCCTCGGGGTGTCCGCCGGCCAGCACGTCGCCGGCGGGGGGTCGGGCGTCGGGGCGACCACCCGCGTTGGTCCCCTCGGCCTCGACGAGGTCGTCGTCGTGGGCGGCAGGGTCTGCGGGGTCGGGGATGGGGGTGCTCATGGCGTCAGTCCTACTCCGTCGTCGGGCGCCGCGCATCCGCCGCTCGGCCGCTGGTCGCGCGCCGGTCGCCCGCCAGGTCCGGTCGCCGTTCCGCGCCCCGGCGCCGCGCCCCGGGGCCGTCCCGACGTCCCGCGCCGTCCCGACGTCCCGCGCCGTCCCGACGCGCGGGCCGGGCCGAGGTGGGAAAGGATCGGGGTCTGGGCCCCCGCGGGGGCCGGACCGGAGCACGCCGTCGACGTATCGACCGGAGGACCGTCATGACCGATCTGCCCAAGTTCACCGTCCCCTCGCTGACGCCGGAGGAGGGCCGGACCGTCGCGGACGCCCTGCAGGGGCGCCTGCACGCCCTGAACGACCTGGCGCTGACCCTCAAGCACATCCACTGGAACGTCGTCGGCCCGAACTTCATCGCCGTGCACGAGATGATCGACCCCCAGGTCGACGCCGTGCGGCTGATGGTCGACGCCATCGCCGAGCGGATCGCGACCCTCGGCGTGCCGCCGCAGGGCACGCCCGGTGCCCTGGTGGCCGCCCGGACCTGGGACGACTACTCCATCGGCCGGGCCGGCGCGATCGAGCACCTCGGTGCGCTCGACGTCGTCTACCAGGGCGTCATCACCGACCACCGCAAGGCCGCCGAGGCCGTCGAGGACATCGACGACGTCACCAACGACCTGCTGGTCGGCCACCTGCACGACCTGGAGCTGTTCCACTGGTTCGTCCGGGCGCACCTGGAGTCGTCTGGCGGCAGCCTGAGCACGCAGGACAGCAGCACCGAGCACGGCTCGGCGGAGCAGGCGGAGAAGGGCGCGAAGGCCGGACCGGTGTGACCACCGACGGGTCGACCCGCACAGGTCGACCCACCCGGGTCGACCCCCCGGCCCAGCACGACCGAACGACCGAGCCCCCCGGGACAGCGTCCCGGGGGGCTCGGTCGTCCCTGTCCGCCGCAGGCGGGCAGGTCGGCGGCCGGGTCAGGCGTGGCGGGAGAGCCCCGCCTCCTCGCCGATCTTGTGCACGAGGATCGAGTTCGTGGTGCCGGCGACGCCCACCGGCGCACCCGAGACCACGACGACGTAGTCGCCCAGCTCGGCGAGCCCGTTGGCACGCAGCGTCTGGTCGACCTGGTCGACCATCTCGTCGGTCGAGCCGACCTGGGCCACCTCGAAGCTCTGCACGCCCCAGCTCAGCGACAGCACGTTGCGGACCGTGGTCACGGGCGTGAACGCCAGCAGCGGGATCGGGGACCGCAGGCGCGACATGCGGCGTGCGGAGTCGCCGGACTGGGTGAAGGTCACCAGGAACTTCACCCCGACGATCTCGCCCACCTCGGCAGCGGCCCGGGTGATCGCCCCACCGCGGGTGTGCGGGGTCGAGCCGAGCGGCGCGATCCGCTCGCGACCGAGCTCCTCGGTGTTCTCGATGATGCGGGCCATCGTCCGCACCGCCTCGATCGGGTAGTCCCCGACGCTGGTCTCGCCGGAGAGCATGACGGCGTCGGCGCCGTCGAGCACGGCGTTGGCGCAGTCCGACGCCTCGGCCCGGGTGGGACGCGGCGCCGAGATCATCGACTCGAGCACCTGCGTCGCGACGATCACCGGCTTGGCGCTGCGACGGGCGAGCTCGACGGCGCGCTTCTGCACGAGCGGGACCTGCTCCAGCGGCAGCTCCACCCCGAGGTCGCCGCGCGCGACCATGATGCCGTCGAAGGCCTCGACGATCTCGACGATGTTCTCGACCGCCTGCGGCTTCTCGACCTTGGCGATGACCGGGATGACCCGGCCCTCCTCCTCCATGATCCGCCGGACGTCGTCGTAGTCGGCGGCGCTGCGCACGAAGGACAGCGCGATGAGGTCCGCGCCCACCTGCAGCGCCCAGCGCAGGTCCGACTCGTCCTTGTCCGACATGGCGGGCACGGAGACCGCGACACCGGGCAGGTTCAGGCCCTTGTTGTTCGACACCGGGCCACCGACCTCGACCCGGGTCACGACCCGGGGACCCTCGACCGCGGTGACGCGCACGAGCACGCGGCCGTCGTCGATGAGGATCGGGTCGCCGACGCGGGCGTCGCCCGGCAGACCCTTGTGGGTCGTGGAGACGAGCTCCTTGGTGCCGGGCACGTCCTCGGTGGTGATGGTGAAGACGTCGCCCTCGGCGAGCTCGTGCTTGCCCTCGGCGAAACGGCCGAGCCGGATCTTGGGGCCCTGCAGGTCGACCAGCACGGCGACCGAGCGGCCGGAGGCCTTGGCGGCGGCGCGCACGTTGTTGTACACGCGCTCGTGCACCTCGGTGTCACCGTGGCTGCGGTTCAGCCGCGCCACGTCCATGCCGGCGTCGACCAGCGCCTGGATCTGCTCGGCGGACTCGGTCGCGGGTCCGATGGTGCACACGATCTTCGCTCTACGCATGGCTCCAGCCTATGTCGGGGTTCGGGGTCGGCGACCGCACGACGCCGCGGCGGCCCGGTGCACGGGCCGCCGCGGCGGGGACGGTCTACGGGTGCAGCGAGACGGTGCTCGCGCGGATCGGGACCGGCAGCTCGCTGGTGCCGCCGGACAGATAGGCGTCCACCGACGCGGCCGCCGCGCGGCCCTCCGCGATCGCCCACACGATGAGCGACTGCCCGCGCCCGGCGTCACCGGCCACGAACACCCCCGGGAGGCTGGTCGCGTAGTCGTCGGACCGCGCCACCACGCCGGTGGGCGTGACCTGCGCGCCGACCTGACCGATGAGCAGGTCGGTCTCGGTGCCGACGAAGCCCATCGCGATCAGCACGAGGTCGGCCGGGATGACCCGCTCGGTGCCGCTGGCCGGGACACGGCGGCCGTCGGGCAGGTACTCGGTGGTGGCGACCCGCAGGCCGGTCACGCGCCCGTCGGTGCCCTCGAAGGCGACGGTCGAGGCGAGGTAGTCGCGCTCGCCGCCCTCCTCGTGGGACGTGGAGACCTCGAACACGGTCGGGTCCATCGGCCACGGCTGGTGGGCCGGCCGCTCGGTCGGCGGCTGCTTGCCGATCGCCAGCGTCGTGACGGACGCCGCCCGCTGCCGCAGCGCCGTGCCCAGGCAGTCCGAGCCCGTGTCGCCGCCGCCGATGATGACCACGTGCTTGCCGGTCGCGACGATCTGGTCGGTCACCTCGCGGCCCGCGACCACGGCGTTGGCCTGGTGGAGGTACTCCATCGCGGGGTGGATGCCGGCCAGGTCGCGGCCCGGCAGCGGCAGGTCGCGCGGGACGGTGGCGCCGGTCGCGATCACGACGGCGTCGTACCGGGCCCGTAGCTGGGGCCAGGTGATGTCCCGGCCGATCTCGACGCCGGGGCGGAACCGGGTGCCCTCGGCGGTCATCTGCGCCAGGCGTCGGTCGATGACCGACTTCTCCAGCTTGAAGTCCGGCACGCCGTAGCGCAGCAGACCGCCGATGGCGTCGTCGCGCTCGTACACCGCGACGGTGTGCCCGGCCCGGGTGAGCTGCTGCGCTGCGGCGAGGCCGGCCGGACCCGACCCGACCACGGCGACGGTCGAGCCGGTCAGCCGGGCGGGGACCTGCGGGGTCACCAGACCGCGGGCGAACGCCTCCTCCGGGATGGTGGCCTCGACGTTCTTGATCGTCACCGGCGGCTGGTTGATGCCCAGCACGCACGCCGACTCGCACGGCGCCGGGCAGATGCGTCCGGTGAACTCGGGGAAGTTGTTCGTGGCGTGCAGCCGGTCGATCGCGTCGCCCCACTGACCGCGCCGGGTCAGGTCGTTCCAGTCCGGGATGAGGTTGCCCAGCGGGCAGCCCTGGTGGCAGAACGGGATGCCGCAGTCCATGCAGCGGCCCGCCTGACGGCGGACGAGCGCCTCCTCGTCGGGGTGGTCCACGCGGTACTGGTGCACCTCCCGCCAGTCCATCAGGCGGACGCTCACGGGTCGGTTGGCGGGCAGCTCGCGCTCCCGGACCTTCAGGAAGCCGCGGTGGTCAACCACGGGACACCTCCAGGATGTGCTCCCACACGCCGGGCTGCGTCGCGTCGAGGCCCTCGGCCTCGGCCTTCGCCATCGCCACGGTCATGCGTGCGTACTCGGTGGGCAGGACTCGGGTGAACCGGGTCCGCAGGGCGCCGGTGTCGGCGAGCAGCTCGTTGGCGAGCGGCGACCCGGTCTCCTCGTGGTGGCGCCGCAGCAGCGCCTCGACGCGGATCAGGTCCGCGTCGTCCAGCGGCGCCAGGGTGATCTCCCCGGCCGCCAGCGCCGCCTCGTTGACGGCGCCCGGTCGCAGGTCCAGCACGTACGCGGTGCCGCCGGACATGCCGGCCGCGAAGTTGCGTCCGGTCCGGCCCAGCACCACCACGGTGCCGCCGGTCATGTACTCGCAGCCGTGGTCCCCCACTCCCTCGACCACCAGCGTCGCACCGGAGTTGCGCACCCCGAACCGCTCGCCGACGACGCCCCGCAGGAAGATCTCCCCCGACGTCGCGCCGTAGCCGATCACGTTGCCGGCGATCACGTCGCGGTCGCCGGTCAGCTGGGCCGACCGGTCGGGCCGCACGACGATCCGGCCGCCGGACAGCCCCTTGCCGACGTAGTCGTTGGCATCCCCGTACAGGCGCAGCGTGATGCCGCCGGGCAGGAACGCGCCGACCGACTGCCCGGCCGAGCCGGTCAGCGTGATGTCGATGGTCCCGTCGGCCAGCCCCGTGCTGCCGTACCGCTTGGTGACCTCGTGACCCAGCATGGCGCCGACCGTGCGGTTGACGTTGCGCACCGGCAGGTCGATCCGCACCGGCTCGGCGCGCTCGAGCGCGTCGCCGGACAGCGCGATGAGCTGGTTGTCCAGAGCACGCTCGAGCCCGTGGTCCTGGGCCCGCGAGTGCCGCAGCGACGCGGGGTCGGCGTCGGGCTTGGTGAGGATCGGCCCCAGGTCCAGGCCGTCGGCCTTCCAGTGCGCGACCGCGCGGCGGGCGTCCAGCGCGTCGACGCGGCCGACCGCCTCCTCGACGCTGCGGAACCCGAGCGCCGCCAGGTGCTCGCGCACCTCCTGGGCGATGAACTCGAAGAACGTCACGACGAACTCGGGCTTGCCGCTGAAGCGTGCCCGCAGCTCGGGGTTCTGCGTCGCGACGCCCACCGGGCACGTGTCGAGGTGGCAGACCCGCATCATGATGCAGCCCTCGACGATCAGCGGCGCGGTCGCGAAGCCGAACTCCTCGGCCCCGAGCAGGGCCGCCACCACGACGTCACGCCCGGTCTTCATCTGGCCGTCGACCTGCACCACGATGCGGTCGCGCAGACCGTTGATCACCAGGGTCTGCTGGGTGTCGGCCAGGCCGATCTCCCAGGGGCCGCCCGCGTGCTTGAGCGACGTCAGCGGGCTCGCCCCGGTCCCGCCGTCGTGCCCGGAGATCAGGACGACGTCGGCGTGCGCCTTGGACACGCCGGTCGCGACCGTGCCGACGCCGACCTGGCTGACGAGCTTGACGTGCACGCGCGCCGCCGGGTTGGCGTTCTTCAGGTCGTGGATGAGCTGGGCGAGGTCCTCGATCGAGTAGATGTCGTGGTGCGGCGGCGGGGAGATGAGCCCGACGCCGGGCGTGGAGTGCCGGGTCGCGGCGATCCACGGGGAGACCTTGGGCCCGGGCAGCTGGCCGCCCTCACCGGGCTTGGCGCCCTGGGCCATCTTGATCTGCAGGTCGTCGGCGCTGGTCAGGTAGTCCGCCGTCACGCCGAACCGCCCGGAGGCGATCTGCTTGACCCGGCTGCGCCGCTCGGGGTCCTTCAGGCGCGCCGGGTCCTCGCCGCCCTCGCCGGAGTTGGACCGTCCGCCGAGCCGGTTCATCGCGATCGCGAGGGTCTCGTGAGCCTCGGCCGAGATGGACCCGTAGGACATCGCCCCGGTGTTGAAGCGCTTGACGATCTCGCTGACCGGCTCGACCTCGTCGATCGGCACGGGCGCGCGTCCGCTGGAGAACTGGAGCAGGCCCCGCAGCGTCATGAGCCGCTCGGACTGCTGGTCCACCCGCGCGGTGTACTGCCGGAAGACGTCGAACTGGCGCGAGCGGGTCGAGTGCTGGAGCCGGAACACGGTCTCGGGGTCGAACAGGTGCTCCTCGCCGTCGCGGCGCCACTGGTAGTCGCCCCCCTCGGCGAGCCGCTGGTGGGGCTGACGGTTGCCGCTGCGCGGGTACGCGTCGGCGTGACGGGCGGCGACCTCGGCCGCGATGACGTCCAGCCCGACGCCGCCGAGCCGGCTGGTGGTCCCGGTGAAGTACTCCTCGACGAGCTCCTCGGACAGCCCGAGGGCCTCGAAGACCTGCGCGCCGCGGTAGGACGCGATCGTGGAGATGCCCATCTTGCTCATCACCTTGAGCACGCCCTTGCCGAGCGCCTTGATGAGGTTGGCGACCGCCTTCTCCGGCGTGACGTCGAGGTACCCCGAGCGAGCCAGGTCCTCGACGGACTCCATCGCCAGGTAGGGGTTGACCGCGGCGGCGCCGTACCCGACCAGCGCGGAGACGTGGTGCACCTCACGCACGTCACCGGCCTCCACGACGAGCGAGACCCGGGTCCGGGTCCGGCGGCGCAGCAGGTGGTGGTGCACCGCGCTGACCAGCAGCAGCGACGGGATCGCGGCACGGTCGGCGTCGCCGTCCCGGTCGGAGAGCACGATGAAGCTCACGCCGTCGGCGACCGCACGGTCGACCTGGGCGAAGATCTCCCCCAGCCGCTCGTTCAGGGCGGCGCCGCCACCGGCGACCCGGTACAGCCCGCGGATGGTGATGGCCTTGAACACCCCGGCCAGGCGGGGGTCGCGGTGCACGCGCGCGATCTTGGCGAGCTCGTCGTTGTCGATGACGGGGAACGGCAGGAAGAGCTTGCGGGCGTGCTCGGGCAGGTCCTCGAGCAGGTTGGGCTCCGGCCCGATCGCGCCACCGATGCTGGTCACCAGCTCCTCGCGGATGGCGTCCAGCGGCGGGTTCGTGACCTGGGCGAACAGCTGCGTGAAGTAGTCGAACAGCAGCCGCGGGCGCTCGGACAGCACCGCGACCGGGGTGTCGTTGCCCATCGCGCCGAGCGGCTCCGCGCCGGCGTTGGCCATCGGGGTGAGCAGGACCTTGAGGTCCTCCTCGGTGTACCCGAACGCGCGCTGGCGCCGGCGCACGGACGCCGAGGAGTGCGCGACGTGCTCACGCTCGGGCAGGTCCGGCAGCGCCACCGCGTTCTCGCGCACCCACTGGGCGTACGGCCGCTGGGCGGCGAGCTGGGCCTTGACCTCGTCGTCCTCGATGATCCGACCGGCGCCGGTGTCCACGAGGAACATCCGGCCCGGCTCGAGCCGACCCTTGCGGACCACCGTGGCGGGGTCGATGTCCAGCACGCCGGCCTCCGAGGCGAGCACGACGAGCCCGTCCTCGGTCACCCAGTACCGGCCCGGGCGCAGCCCGTTGCGGTCCAGCACCGCGCCGATCAGCGTGCCGTCGGAGAAGGTCAGGCACGCGGGCCCGTCCCACGGCTCCATCAGCGTGGAGTGGTACTCGTAGAAGGCCCGGCGGGCGGGGTCCATGTCGGCGTGGTTCTCCCACGCCTCGGGGATCATCATGAGCACCGAGTGCGGCAGCGACCGCCCCGCGAGGTGCAGCAGCTCGAGCACCTCGTCGAACGTCGCCGAGTCGCTGGAGCCCTCGCTGACCACGGGCAGCAGCGGGGCGAGGTCGCCGAGCTTGTCGCTGGACAGCGTCGAGGTGCGGGCGGCCATCCAGTTGCGGTTGCCCTTGACCGTGTTGATCTCGCCGTTGTGCGCGATCATCCGGAACGGCTGGGCGAGCGGCCAGGACGGGAACGTGTTGGTCGAGAACCGCGAGTGGACCAGGGCCAGCTCGCTCGCGTAGCGCGGGTCGGACAGGTCCGGGAAGAACGGCTCCAGCTGCGCGGTGGTCAGCATCCCCTTGTAGGTCAGCG
This sequence comes from uncultured Cellulomonas sp., assembly GCF_947494015.1. Taxonomy (GTDB): domain Bacteria; phylum Actinomycetota; class Actinomycetes; order Actinomycetales; family Cellulomonadaceae; genus Pengzhenrongella. Next base: position 36,156 of record NZ_CANLTL010000011.1, read on the forward strand.
TGCGCGAGGACAGCGACGCGAAGAAGATCCCGAGCTCGTGCTCGGCCCGCTTGCGCAGCCGGTAGGTCCGCCGGTCGAGCCCGACGCCGCGCAGCTCGCGGGAGGGGTCGGCGACCACGAGCTGGCGGAACGCCGGCATCGACGCGCGGGCGGTCGGGCCGACCAGGTCCGCGGTGACCGGGACGTCGCGCCAGGCCAGGACGTCCAGCTTCTCCTCGGCCGCGATGGCCTCCAGGGCGCGCACGGCGGTGCTCTGGCCGGCGGCGTCGGTCGGCAGGAACGCCGTGCCGATCGCGTACAGGCCCGCAGGGGGCAGGTCGGCGTCGACCACGTCGCGCAGGAAGGCGTCCGGGATCTGGGTGAGGATCCCCGCGCCGTCACCGCTGTCCGGCTCGGAGCCGACGGCGCCGCGGTGGTCCAGGTTGAGCAGCGCGGTCAGCCCGGCGTCGACGATGTCCCGTCCGGGGGTGCCGCGCAGGGTCGCCACGAAGGCGACGCCGCAGGCGTCGTGCTCGTTCGCCGGGTCGTACAGACCGTGGCGTGCGGGCGCGCCGAGCGCAGCGGGGAACTTCGACGACGTGGGCATGGAACACCGTCCTCACAGGGTCCCGACATGCAAGGGGCCGTTAGGGGAACTGAGGGGCTCGTCGGGACGTCGTCGGCCCGAGCGTGGAGCGACGATACATCCCGGAAACGCATCGGGGCACGGACGTCTCAGGGCACGTCCCGACCGGGACTGCCGTGGGTCGGGGCCGCGTCCTGGCGGGCGTGGCGCCGGGGGTGCCCGGCGTCGTCCCGGGCGCCGGGGCCGGCCGGCTCGGGCGGGACGACGTCGGTGACGTCGTCCGGGGCCGCGGCGCCGTCGTCCGGCACCGGGGCGCCGTCCAGCCGCAGCGTCGTCTCGCGGCCCGGGTGCCGGCGGCCGAGGACGACGAAGAACGCCACCGCGACCAGACCGACGACGATCGACGTCCACACGTTGAGCCGCAGTCCCAGCACCTGCTCGGCGGGGTCGATGCGGAGCGCCTCGATCCACAGCCGCCCGACGGTGTAGAGCGCGACGTACAGCCAGAACACGCGGCCGTGCCCGAGCCGGCGGCGCCGGTCGACCCACACCAGCACGGCGGCCGCCGCGAGGTTCCACACCATCTCGTACAGGAACGTGGGGTGGAACAGCGTGCCGGCGTCGTACCCGGCCGGGAAGGTCGGCCCCGCGGGGTCGATCCGCAGCCCCCACGGCAGCGTGGTGGGTGCCCCGAACAGCTCCTGGTTGAACCAGTTGCCGAGCCGGCCGATCGCCTGCGCGACCAGCAGCCCCGGGGCCAGGGCGTCCGCGAACGGCGCCAGCCGGACGCCTTGCCGGCGGCAGCCGATCCAGGCGCCGACGGCACCGAGCGCGACCGCCCCCCAGATCCCGAGGCCGCCCTCCCAGACGAACAGCGCCCGGACCGGGTCGCCGCCGGGGCCGAGGTACGCGTCCGGGGAGCTGAGCACGTGGTAGATCCGGCCGCCGACGATCCCGAACGGGACCGCCCAGAACGCGATCTCCAGGACGGTGTCGCCGTCACCGCCGCGGGCGACCCAGCGGCGCGTGGTGATCCACAGGGCGGCGGCGATGCCCGCGAGGATCGCGAGCGCGTAGGCCCGCAGCGGGAACGGGCCGAGGTGCCAGACGGCCTGCGGTGGGCTGGGGATGGCCGCCCCGAGGGACGCCCCCACGGACGCCGGGAGCAGGCTCACGCCGCCCGCGCCCAGCGCCACGGCGCTCACCGGGTGCGCGCCTCGGCGCGGTCGGCCCCCCGCACCCCGGCGGACAGGTCACGCGCGACGGCTGCCACCGCCTCGAGGCCCTGCGCGGGGCTCGACGCCTCCAGCATGGGGCGCACGAACGCGGACCCGACGATCACACCGTCGGCGTAGCCGGCGACCTGCGCCGCCTGGCCCGCCGTGGAGACGCCGAGCCCGACGCACACGCGCGCGGCGCCGGCCTGCCGGGTGGCGGTGACGAGCTCGGCGGCCCGCTCGCCCAGCGAGGTGCGCTCGCCGGTCACCCCCATGGTCGAGGCCGCGTAGACGAACCCGCGGGACGCGGCAGCCGTCGAGGCCAGACGCTCGGGGGACGAGCTCGGCGCGACCAGGAACACCCGGTCGAGGTCGTGGGCGTCGGCCGCGGCGATCCACTCCCCCGCCTCGTCCGGGATGAGGTCGGGGGTGATGAGGCCCGCTCCGCCGGCGGAGGCCAGGTCCCGGGCGAACGCGTCCACCCCGTACCGCAGCACCGGGTTGAAGTAGCTCATCACCAGCACGGGAGCGCCGGTGGCGGCGATGCCCTCGACGGCGCCGAAGACGTCCCGCACCCGGACGCCGCCCTCGAGGGCACGCTCGACGGCGTGCTGGATGACCGGCCCGTCCATGACGGGGTCGGAGTAGGCGATGCCGAGCTCGATGATGTCCACGCCCGCCTCGACCATCGCGGTCGCGGCGGCGACCGACCCGGCCACGTCGGGGAACCCGACCGGCAGGTACCCGATCAGCGCGGCGTGCCCCTCGGCGCGCAGGGCGTCCAGGCGGTCCCCCGCGCGGCTGCGCCCGGCGCTCACTTCTGCTCCCCGGGGATCTCGGCGACCTTCTCGGCGACGTCGTGGTCCAGCAGGTCGAACCAGCGGGCGGCGGTCTCCACGTCCTTGTCGCCACGGCCGGACAGGTTGACCAGGATGACCGCGTCGGGCCCGAGCTCGCGGCCGAGGTCGATGGCGCCGGCCAGCGCGTGCGCCGACTCGATCGCCGGGATGATCCCCTCGGTCCGGCACAGGATCTTGAAGGCGTCCATGGCCTGCGCGTCGGTGATCGGCCGGTACTCGGCACGGTGGATGCTCGACAGCCACGAGTGCTCGGGGCCCACTCCGGGGTAGTCCAGGCCCGCTGAGATGGAGTGGCTCTCGACCGTCTGGCCGTCCTCGTCCTGGAGCAGGTACGACCGCGCACCGTGCAGCACACCGGGAGCACCCGCGGTGATGGTGGCCGCGTGCCGACCGGTCTCCACGCCGTCGCCGCCGGCCTCGAGGCCGATCAGCCGGACCCCGGCGTCGTCGAGGAACGCGTGGAAGATGCCGATCGCGTTGGAGCCACCGCCCACGCACGCCGCGACGGCGTCGGGCAGGCGGCCGACCAGGTCGAGGACCTGGGCGCGGGCCTCCTCGCCGATGATGCGCTGCAGGTCGCGGACCATCGCCGGGAACGGGTGTGGGCCGGCGACCGTGCCGAACACGTAGTTGGTGGTCTCGACGTTGGTGACCCAGTCGCGCAGGGCCTCGTTGATCGCGTCCTTGAGCGTGCGCGACCCCGTGGTCACCGGGATGACCTCGGCGCCGAGCAGCCTCATCCGGGCGACGTTGAGGGCCTGACGGCGGGTGTCCTCCTCGCCCATGTAGATCACGCAGTCCAGGTCGAACAGCGCCGCCGCGGTCGCGGTCGCCACGCCGTGCTGACCGGCGCCGGTCTCGGCGATGACCCGCGTCTTGCCGATCCGCTTGGTCAGCAGCGCCTGGCCGAGCACGTTGTTGATCTTGTGCGAGCCGGTGTGGTTGAGGTCCTCGCGCTTGAGGATGATCCGGGCGCCGCCGGCCTCCCGGGCGAAGCGGGGCACCTCGGTGATGATGCTGGGCCGCCCGGTGTAGGTGCGGTGCAGCCGCTGGAGCTCGTCGGTGAAGCCGGGGTCCACCTTGGCTTTGCTGTACTCCGTGTCGAGCTCGTCGAGGGCCGCGATGAGCGCCTCGGGCACGAACCGGCCCCCGAAGTCGCCGAAATACGGGCCTTCGAGCGTGGCGAGCGAGTCGGCGAGCGACCGGTCTGGCTGGTCCACCGGGATCAGTCCCTTCTGAGGGTGAGGTGCGCGGGAGGGTGACGACGAGCCGGCCGGCTCAGCGGCGCACCGCGCGCAGCGACGGGTGTGCACCCGCGGCCACGAGGTCGGCGACGGACTGGCGTGGTGCGTCGTCCGTGACGAGGGCCTCGCCGACCAGGACGGCGTCGGCGCCCGCGCGCGCGAACTCCATCACGTCGTGCGGTCCGCGGACGCCGGACTCGGCGACCTTCACGAGCCCGTCGGGGATGGCGGGCGACACCCGGGCGAACGTGCCGGGGTCGACCTCAAGGGTCTTGAGGTTGCGGGCGTTGACGCCGATGACGCGTGCGCCGGCGTCGACGGCACGGGAGGCCTCCTCGACGTCGTGCACCTCGACCAGGGCCGTCATGCCCAGGGAGTGGACCCGCTCGACGAAGCTGGTCAGCACCGTCTGCTCCAGCGCCGCGACGATCAGCAGGACGATGTCCGCGCCGTGCGCCCGGGCCTCCCAGATCTGGTACGGGCTGACGATGAAGTCCTTGCGCAGCACCGGGATGTCGACGGCGGCCCGGACGGCGTCCAGATCCGCCAGGGAGCCCTTGAAGCGCCGCTCCTCGGTGAGCACCGAGATGCAGTGCGCACCGCCCTTCTCGTACTCGACCGCGAGCGCGGCCGGGTCCGTGATGGTGGCCAGCGGGCCGCGGCTCGGGCTGGACCGCTTGACCTCGGCGATCACCGCGACCGCCTCGTCGTCGCGCAGCCGGTCCACGCAGTTCAACGCACCCGGCACCCGTGCGGCGCGCTCCTTCAGGACGCTCAGCGGGGTCGTCGACTCGCGGGCCGCGAGGTCCTCCCGGACTCCCGCGACGATCTCGTCCAGCACCGTCATCGTGGCCACACCTTCCCTCGGGGAACCCTCACCGACCGTCTCGGCCACCTGCGAGGACGGGCAGCGAGTGGGTCCATCGTAGAGCCGCACGCGTGTGACCCCGACCACCGTCGTGCCGGGACGGGGCCGTCGGGGACGTCGCGGACGTCGCGGTCGCCGCCGCGCTCAGGGCGCGAGGACGCCGGCGAGCGCCGGCACGTTGCGCAGCACGGTGAACGCGACCACCACGGCGAGCAGCACCCATGCCGTGGGAGCGGCGGCGCTGTCGGGCGCCCGGGCGGCGGGCCGCCCGGCACCGAGCCACCGGCGGCGCAGCCACAGGGCCCAGGCGGCCACCGCGAGCGGCGCCCCGAGGACGACGAGCGGGTTCATGCCCCAGGCACCGGCGAGGTCACCGTGCGCGAGGTCGTGGACCGCGCGCTGGCCGCCGCAGCCTGCGCAGTACAGGCCTGTCAGCGCGAGCACCGGGCACCCCAGGTGCCCGCCCGGTCGGTACGGGTCGGTCACGGCCAGGTACGCCACGGCGAGGCCGGCGGCCAACCCCGCGGCGAGCGGTGCCCGGGCGGCCACGGCACCCCGGCGACCGGACGACGCCCGCACGTCCGGACGGCCCGGACCTGCGTGGAGGTGCGGGCCGTCCGGACGCGAGCGGGCGGACATGGCGTCAGAACGTCGTGGTGCCCGTGCTGGTCTCCAGCACGTCCATGTACCAGGCCCAGCCGCCGAAGATGAGCCAGAGCAGCCCGACGACCCACAGCACGAGGGCGACCACCCCGATGATGACGCCGGCCAGCCCGAGGCCACCGTTGTTCGCCTCGCCGCTTGCCGCCGCCTTGCGGCTCTTGGAACCCAGGACGATGCCGGGGATCGCCAGCAGCGGCGCGATGGTGCTGCAGATCGTCAGCGAGAGCAGGCTCAGCACGAGCGACCAGACGCCCAGCGAGTTGCGCTGGGTGCCGCCCTGCTGCCCGTACGGCGAGCCGCCGTACGCGCCGTAGGCGGGAGCCGCGCTGCCGAAGTCCTGCTGGGAGCCGTAGGCCGGCGGCTGCGACCCGTAGGCCGGCGGCTGGGACCCGTAGGCCGGCGGCTGCGAGCCGTAGGCCGGCGGGGTCGACCCTGAGCCGTACGAGGTCGAGCCGGACGACTCCGGACCGGACGAGCCGGAGCCCGAGGAGTCGGGGTCGCGCGGGGTGCCGTACGGATCCTGGGGGTTGTTCGTGGACGACATCGGACCTCCGTGGTGGGTGACGCGGACCGGGAGTGACCCGGGCGGTTCGGTGTGCGGTTCGGCTCTCGTGGTGTGCCGCCCGGCCGTGCGCGGCGTGGCGGGGGGCCGGCGGGGGCCGGGTCGACCGCGCGGCGGCGGCCGGCGGTGCCGGCCGCCGCCCGGCGCGACGGGTCAGCTCAGTGCGACCGGCCCTCGGCAGCGGCCCGCTCCTCCTTGGCGCGGGTCCTGTCGCCGCCCTGGCCGAAGCCCATGAGCTGCAGGATCTTGCCGAGCAGGACGCCGAGCACGGTCAGCCCGACCCCCGTCCAGAACAGCCAGCTGAACGCCAGCACCATGCCGACGGCGCCGACGGTGAACCCGACGATGACGAGCACCGTCATGGTCCACGCCGCCGTCGTGTGCCCGTGGTTCATGGGCGGCGCGCTGGGCGGGAGGTACGCGGTCTCGGATCGAGAGGTGGAACGGTCGGCCATGCGTGGAGCCTTTCATCTGCGGGTTCGCCCGAGCCTATCCCGCGGGGGTCGCCCCGGCCGCGCACGCCCCGCGTGCGGGGCGCCCGGGCGGCCTGGGGTCGGCCGGGGTCAGCCGAGGTCGGCCGGGGTCGGCCGGGGTCGGCCGGGGTCGGCCGGGGTCGGGTGGGGGTGAGCCGGGGTCAGGTGGGGTCGTGGCCGCGGGTGAGCGCGTCCCACGCCGCCTGGTCGTCGTCGGGCACGGCGGCCGTGCCCTCGCTGCGCCCGCCGCGCGCGGCGTCGTGCCGGGCCGAGGGCCGCGACCAGGACCTCGACGTCGCACCGAGCCAGAGGCCGACGACCATGACCGCGACCCCGACGGCGGCGGCGACCCACGGCCAGGCGGTGATCACGACGGGCGCGGTGAGTGTGCCCACGCCGGTCGCGCCGGCCACGACGGTGCGTGCGATCGGCTCGGGGTCCGCCGTCACCGAGACCGCCGAGGCCAGCTGGAGCAGCCCGGCGAGCAGGACGACGCCGGTCACCACCCAGCGTCCGACCGGCCCGGCGAGGCCGATCGCGATGCCGGCGGCCAGCAGGACGAGGGCGGCCGCGGGCACTCCCGGTGCGGCCTGGGTCCCGGTCACGGCGACCGGCACCACCGGTTCGAGCGCGGTGGACCCGGCCGTGCGCAGCCACACGGGCACGCCGCTGACCAGGGAGGCGAGCGCGAGTGCGAGCACCACGAGGATCGCGCAGCGTCGTCCGGTGCTCGCCGGTGCGGGGGGCGGCGGCGCGTCGGGCAGGCTCACGCGTCACGGCCCAGCGTGCGCAGGCGGGAGGCGACCTGGACGGCCCGGACCGCGGCGGCGGCCTTGTTGCGGGACTCGGCGTACTCCAGGGCCGGCACGGAGTCGGCCACGATCCCGCCGCCGGCCTGCACGCTCGCCCGCCCGCCGGCGATGACCGCCGTGCGGATGGCGATGGCCATGTCCATGTCCCCGGCGAAGTCGAAGTAGCCGGCGGTCCCGCCGTAGATCCCGCGCCGTGCCGGCTCGAGCTCGTCGATGAGCGCCATGGCGCGCGGCTTGGGGGCGCCGGACAGGGTGCCGGCGGGGAAGGTCGCGGCGAGCGCGTCCAGGGCGGTCGCCCCCGCGCGGAGCTGGCCGACGACGGTCGAGCAGATGTGCATGATGTGGCTGAACCGCTTGACGGCCATCAGCTCGACCACCTCGACGGTCGACGGCTCGCACACCTTGACCAGGTCGTTGCGGGACAGGTCCACCAGCATGATGTGCTCGGACCGCTCCTTGGGGTCGGCGAGCAGCTCCTCCCCCAGCCGCAGGTCCTCCTCCGGGTCAGCACCGCGGGGCCGGGAGCCGGCGATCGGGAACGTCACGGCGCGTCCGGCGGTGACCTTGACGAGCGTCTCGGGGCTGGACCCGACGACCGCGAAGTCCGACCCGGCGGCGTCCTGCAGCGCGAACAGGTACATGTACGGGCTCGGGTTGATGGTGCGCAGGACGCGGTACACGTCGAGCGGGTCGGCCGGGCAGTCCAGGTCCAGGCGCTGGGACAGCACCACCTGGAAGACCTCCCCGTCGACGATCGCCCGCTTGCCCGCGCGGACGGCGTCCTCGAACTCCTGCTGGCTGGAGCGGAACTCCAGCGCGGGCTCGGGTGCCGCGACCAGGACGGCCGGACCGCCCGCGGCGGGCTCCGCCAGGGCCGCCTGCATGGCGTCGAGCCGGGCCACCGCGTCCGCGTGCGCCTCGTCGACGCGGGCGTCGGTGTCGTCGAAGTTGATCGCGTTGGCGACCAGCCACACCGACCCGTCGACGTGGTCCACGACGGCGAGGTCGGTCGCCAGGCACAGGGTCATCTCCGGCACGTCGAGCTCGCGCGGGGCGTTCGCCGGGATGGTCGGCTCCCACTGGCGCACGATGTCCCACCCCAGCGCCCCGACCAGGCCACCGGTCAGCGGCGGCAGCCCGGGGACCGCCGGGGTCCGCAGCACGTCGAGGGTGGCCCCCAGCACCTCGAGCGGGGCCCCGTCGGTCGGGACCCCGGCCGGGACGTCACCGGTCCACACCGCGCGACCGTCGGCGACCGTGAGGGTGGCGCGCGAGCGCACCCCGATGAAGGAGTGCCGCGACCAGGAGCCGTCGCTCTCCGCCGACTCCAGGATGAACGTGCCGGGCCGGCCCGCGGCGAGCGTGCGGTACAGGCCGACCGGGGTCACGTCGTCGGCCAGCAGGCGGCGCACCACGGGGATCACCCGACGGGTGGGGGCGAACTCGCGGAACTCCGCCAGCGACGGCCAGGTGGTCCCCCACGGCACCTCGACCGGCGCGAGCGTGGGGTCCTCGGCGGCGGCGGTCACCGGCCGGCTCCCCCGGCGACGCCGGCGCCGGTCGTCGCACCGGTCGTGGCACCGGTCGTGACGCCGGTGGACGGCACCCCGGACGGCTCCGACGACCCGGCGCCGTCGGGCCGATCGCCGACGACGGCGGGCAGCACGCCGCCGGCGTCGAAGCACGTGCGCGCGCCGGTGTGGCAGGCGGCGCCGACCTGGTCCACCCGGACGAGCAGCGCGTCACCGTCGCAGTCGACCGCGACCGCCCGGACGTACTGGGCATGGCCGGACGTGTCGCCCTTGCGCCAGTACTCCCCGCGCGACCTGCTCCAGAAGGTCACCCGGCCGGACGTCAGCGTGCGGTGCAGCGCCTCGTCGTCCATCCAGCCGAGCATGAGCACGTCACCGGAGTCGTGCTGCTGGACGATCGCGGCGACCAGCCCGTGCTCGTCGCGCTTGAGCCGGTGCGCGATCGTCGGGTCGAGGGCGGACGGGGACGAGGACGGGGTCGACACGCCGGTGATTCTCCCACGCCGGCGTGGGCCGTCATCGCGTCTGGCTCACCCACGAGGCGTGCATCGACGCGTAGGTGCCGCCTGCCGTGACGAGCTCGCCGTGCGAACCGACCTCCACCACCCGACCGGCGTCCACCACGACGACGAGGTCGGACGCCTCGGCGGTCGACAGCCGGTGCGCGATGGTGACCGTGCTGCGGCCCTCGGTGAGCGAGTCCAGCGCCCGGGCGATGCGCACCTCGGTCGCGGGGTCCACCGCGGAGGTGGCCTCGTCGAGCACCAGCAGGTCGGCCTCGGCGAGGTAGGCGCGGGCGAGCGCCACGAGCTGGCGCTCGCCCGCTGACAGGGACTCCCCCCGCTGCCCGACGTCCGTGGTCAGACCCTGCGGCAGCTCGGACAGCCAGTCGGTCAGGCCCAGGGCGTCCAGCGCGGACCGCACCCGGGCCTCGACGACGTCGTCGGCCGCGTCGACGTCCGCCCCGCGCAGGCCGTAGGCGATGTTGCTCAGCAGCGTCCCGTCGAACAGGAAGCCCTCCTGCGGCACCACGACGACGCGGTCGCGCAGGCTGGTGGTCTCGATGTCGCGCAGGTCCACGCCGTCGAGCAGGACCCGCCCGCGGGTGGGGTCCATGAACCGCACCAGCAGCTTGGCCATCGTCGTCTTGCCCGACCCGGTCGCGCCGACGACGGCGACCGTCGCGCCGGCCGGGATGGTGAGGTCGACGTCGGTGAGCACCGGGGGCCCGTCGGGGTAGGCGAACTGGACGTCGTGGAGCTCCACGGTCGCCGGCCCGCGGGGGCTGACGACGGCGTCCGGACCGGGGTCGGCCACCTCGACGCGGGTCTCCAGGACGCCGAGCACCCGGCGCCACCCGGCGACGGCGTTCTGCAGCTCGTTGAGGATCTCGGTGGCCATCTGCACCGGACCGGTGAACAGCTGCACCAGGAACAGGAAGGCGAGCAGCTGCCCGACCGTGATGCCGCCGTCCACGCCGAGCAGCGTGCCGACGACGACCACCACGGCCAGCACGATGTTGGACACCAGCACGCCGCTGGAGAAGACGATCGCGACGAGCTTCTGCGCGCGCACCTGGGCGTCGCGGGTCGCCTGGATGGTCGCGTCGATGCGGCGCTGGACCCGCTCCGAGACGCCGTAGGCGCGGATCGTCTCGGCGCCCACGACCGACTCCGAGATGGCGCCGAGCATCGCCCCGACCCGCTCACGGACCGTCGTGTAGGCGGCGTTGACCCGTCGCTGGGCGGGGCGCAGGACCAGCACCAGCGGGATGAAACAGGCCCACACCACCAGGGTCAGCTGCCAGGAGTAGATCGCCATGAGGATGGTGGCGACCCCGATCTGCAGCACGGAGACGAGCAGCATGATGCCGCCCCACTGCACGAACAGGGAGATGGTGTCGACGTCGGACGTCACCCGCGAGACCAGCGAGCCGCGCCGCTCGGTGCCCTGGGTGAGGACCGACAGGTCGTGGACGTGCCGGAACGCGCGCACGCGCAGCGTCGCCAGGCCCGCCTCGGTCGAGCGGAACAGCCGGATGTTGACCAGCGCCGAGCAGGTCGCCGCGGCGAGCAGCGCGAACGCGGCCGCGACCACCAGCGTCACGACGCGCTCGACGTCCGGGCCGCCGTCGGCGAGGACGCCGGTGTCGACGGTCTGCTGCACGGCGATCGGGACGACGACCCGGCCGACCGCGGCGAGCACGGCCAGCACGATCGTCAGCCCCAGGCCCTGGACGATCTCCGGGGAGACCTGGACGCCGCGGCGCAGGGTCGCCAGCACGCCCAGGTCGCTGGTGCGGCCGATCCGCGACGCCTCCACGGCGTGGCTGCCGGCGGCAGTGCGCGTGGGCGGTGCGGTGCGGGACGTCGTGGTCATCGGTCCACCTCCGCCCCGGCCGATGCCACCGCGAGGTCCTCGCGGTCGGCGGCCCGGCGCGTGGACTCGCGCTCGTAGGCGGTCGCGAGGTGCCGGTACCCGGGGTCGCGCGCCAGCAGCTCGGCGTGGGTGCCGCGGTCGACGACGCGCCCGCCGTCGAGGTGGACGATCTCGTCGGCCATGGTCACCGACGACATCCGGTAGGCCACCATGACGACGGTCGGCCCGCTGTACCGGGCGTCCGCGCGCGGGTCGCGGGCTCCCTCGGCCACGCCCCGGTCGTGCGGACGCGGCCGGTCGGCGGTCCGGTCGCGGCTGCGCAGCCCGGTGAGGATGGCCTGCTCGATGCGGGGGTCGACCGCGGACGTGGCGTCGTCGAGGACCAGGACGCGGGGCCGGCGCACCAGGGCGCGGGCGATCGCGAGGCGCTGGCGCTGGCCGCCGGAGAGGTTTGCGCCCCGCTCACCGAGCGGGGAGTCCAGCCCGCCGGGCAGCGCGCGCACGACGTCGTCGACCCGCGCCAGGCGCAGCGCCTGCCACACCGCGTCGTCGTCGGGGGCGTCGGGGTCGCCGTCGTCGGCGAGGGTGACGTTGGAGCGCACGGTGTCCTCGAAGACGAACGTGGTCTGGCCCACGAGGGCCACCTGGCGGGTGAGGTCCGCCGGGCGGACCTCGCGCAGGTCCAGGCCGTCCAGCAGGACCGCGCCGGTGGTGGGGTCCGAGAGCCGGCTGAGCAGGGACACCAGGGTCGTCTTGCCCGCCCCGGTCACGCCGACGACGGCCACGGTCCGGCCGGGCCGGATGTCCAGGTCGACGTCGCGGAGCAGCTGCGCGGTGCCGTCCCCGGACGGGACGTCCACGCCGACACCGCGCATCTCGATGCGGGCGCCACCGCCGGCCGCGGGCAGAGGCCGGGTGCCGGGGGTCAGCGCCCCGCCGGAGTCCAGCACGCGCGCGATCCGGTCGAAGCCGACCAGCGAGCGGGGCAGCTCTCCCAGCACCCAGCCGAACGCGCGGACGGGGACGGCGAGCAGCGTGAGCAGGTACGCCGCGGAGACGACGTCGCCGGTCTCGACCGCACCGGACCGCATCCGCAGCGTGCCGACGCCCAGCACGAGCAGGGTGCCGATGTTGGGCAGCAGGTCGATCACGGGGTCGAAGATCGCCCGGACGATGCCGACCCGGACGTTCGCCTCGCGCAGCTCGGAGGTGCGTCCGGCGAAGCGCTCCTCCTCGCGGTCCTCGGTGCCCAGAGACTTGACCAGCACCGCCGCCTCGAAGCTCTCGTGGGCGATGTCGGCGACCGACGCGCGCAGGCCCTGGGCGCGCATGATGGCCGGTGACATGCGCCGCTGGAACACCAGGTTCGCCAGCACGGCGAACGGCAGCACGGTCAGCGCGGCGAGGGCGAGCCAGGCGTCGGTGGTCAGCAGCGCGACGGCGGCCACGGCGATCATCACCACGACCCCGAGCGCGAACGGCAGCGGGTTGAACACCCCGGTGGCGGCCTCGACGTCCGAGCTCGCGTTGGACAGCAGCTGCCCGGTGGGGTGGCGGCGGTGCCAGGACATCGGCAGCCGCAGGTACTGGCGGGTGACCCCGGTGCGGTGCCGCTTCTGCAGGTCCGCGTAGCCGATCCCGGCGAAGATGCGGCGCAGCGCGACCGTCACGCCGAGCGTGACGGCGACCCCGGCGAGCGCCAGCCCGCCGAGCCAGACGTGGTCACGGGCGACCCCGTCGCCCTCGAGCGCGGGGACGACGACCCGGTCGGTGACCGCGCCGAGCACCTGGCTGACCGCGACGGTCGTCGCGCCGAACAGGGCCGAGATCCCGATCGCGGCGGTGTAGGTGCGCGGCTCCGCGCGGATCCCGCGGCCCATGAGCTGCAGGGAGCGGCGCGTCACCGAGCCGTCGAGCGCGTGCTGGGGTCGGCTGGACGGGCGCGCGGGCACATCGCTCCTAGACGAGAGGGGGGCGGGAAGGCTCCCATGGTCGCACGCGACACCGACACGGGCCCCGTGGGACCATGCGTCATGCCCTGGCACCCCCTCGAGCGAGCGGCCCTCGCCCACGCCCTCCGGGAGGCCGGACCCGATGCGCCCACGCTGTGCGAGGGCTGGGCAGCCCGCCACCTGGCCGCGCACGTCGTGCTGCGCGAGACCGCCCCGCTCGCCGCCGCCGGCGTCGCCGTGCGACCGCTGGGCCGCTACACCGAGCGCAGGATCGCCGAGCGCGCCGCGCTCGCCGACGAGCCGGGCGGGTGGGACGAGCTGGTCGGGCAGGTCGAGCAGGGGCCGGGGCGGCTCAGCCCGATGTCGTGGATGGGGGACGCCGCCAACCTGCTCGAGTTCTTCATCCACACCGAGGACGTGCGCCGCGGCGCCGGACCGGTCCCCGCGCAGACGCTGGCCCCCGAGCACACCCAGGCGATCTGGGACCGCCTGGCCCGCCAGGCGCGGCTGCTGTACCGCCGTGCCGGGGTGGGCGTGGTGCTGGTCGTCCCCGGGGGGCCGCGCCGTGGCGTGCGGCGGCCGCCGTCGGGCGCCGGGACGGTGGTGCTGCGCGGGGAGGTGGGCGAGCTGGCGCTGCACGCGTTCGGCCGGGAGAGCGCGGCCCGGGTGGACGTGCTGGGCCACCCGGACGACGTCGAGCGCCTGCAGGAGTCCCCCACCGGCATCTGAGGACGCCGCGCCGCGCGGGCCGTCCGAGCAGGGCCGCCCGGCTCAGCGGACGACGACGCCCGCGGCTCGCAGCGCGTCCTTGACCTGTCCGACCGACAGCGTGCCGAAGTGGAACACGCTCGCGGCCAGGACCGCGTCGGCACCGGCCTGGGCCGCCGCGACGAAGTGCTCGGGCGTGCCGGCGCCGCCGCTGGCGATGAGCGGGCAGCGCACCTCCCCGCGGACCGCACGCAGCATCTCCAGGTCGAAGCCGGCGGTCGTGCCGTCCGCGTCCATCGAGTTCAGCAGGATCTCGCCCGCACCCAGCTCCGCCGCCCGCGCCGCCCACGCGACCGCGTCGATGCCCGTGCCGCGCCGCCCGCCGTGGGTGGTGACCTCGTACCCCGAGTCGGTCCGGGTGTCCCCGGTGACCCGGCGCGCGTCGACGGACAGCACGAGCACCTGGCTGCCGAAGCGGGCGGCGATCTCCGCGATGAGCTCGGGACGGGCGATCGCGGCCGTGTTCACACCGACCTTGTCGGCGCCCGCGCGCAGCAGCCGGTCGACGTCGTCGGCGCTGCGCACGCCGCCTCCGACGGTCAGCGGGACGAAGATCTCCTCCGCGGTGCGCCGCACCACGTCGAAGGTGGTCTCGCGGTTCGCCGACGACGCCGACACGTCGAGGAACGTGACCTCGTCGGCGCCCTCCGCGTCGTAGCGGCGCGCGAGCTCGACCGGGTCCCCCGCGTCGCGCAGGTTCTCGAAGTTGACGCCCTTGACGACGCGCCCGGCGTCGACGTCCAGGCACGGGACGACCCGTACGGCCACGGCCACGGCTCAGCCCTCCCCGTCCGACGCGCCCGAGGCGTCCGGCGCCGGCGCGCCGGACGCCGGGGCGCTGGTGGCCAGGATGTCCACGACGAGGACGAGGGTGTCCTCCTCGCCGCCGACCGCCGCGCCGCCGTCCGGGGGGATGACCAGCATGACCCGGCTGCCGGCGGTCTGCTCGAGCAGCCCCTCGGCGAGGCCGGGCAGGACCCCGGCGCCCAGGTCGAACGACTCGGGGCCACCCTGGTCCCAGCTCGAGTCGTACAGCGACCCGTCGGACCAGCGGATGCCGGTGTACTGGACGGTCACGGTCGAGCCCTCGACGACCTGGTCGCCGTCGCCGCGCAGCAGCGCCTGGACCACGAGCGAGCGCGGCGCCTCGCCCTCGGGGGTGGCGATGACGGGCTCACCGTCGTCGGCGACGGTGACGGGGGGAAGCCCCTCGCGCGGCTCGACCGGCTCACCCCACGCCTGCGTGGGCCGGACGTCGACGACCATGACGGATGCGAAGCTCGCGGTGTCGGAGGTGGCGGGCAGCAGCAGGAGCAGCCGGGTGCCCACCGTCTGGCCGGCGAGCGCCTCGTACAGGTCGGCGCTGAGCACCTCGGGGCTGAGGGTGAACGGCTTGGGCACCGTGGAGTAGGTCTCCTCGACGAGGGAGCCGTCGTCGGCACGCTGGAGCCGGTAGTCGAGCAGCACGGGCCCGCCGTCCTGCAGCTGCGGGCCGCTGCCCTCCCAGACCACCTCCGACGTCGCCTCGGCGACGGCCAGCGGCGGGGTGAACTCCAGCTCCGGCTCCTGCCCCGTGCCGCCGCTGACGGCGACCTGCGGCTGCTCGGCGGCGGTCGAGGTGCACCCGCCCAGCAGGGCAGCCGCGAGGACCGCGACCAGCACTCGTCGCACGTCGAGCCTTTCGTTCGTCAGCCGGGGACCGGCGGCCACTCTACGGTGCCCTGCGCGAGCGTCCGGACGGGGCCGGGCGGGTGCCCTGCCTCGCCCGGACGGGCGGTCACATCGACTCGATCAGCCGCTCGACCCGCTCGTCGACGCTGCGGAACGGGTCCTTGCACAGCACGGTCCGCTGGGCCTGGTCGTTGAGCTTCAGGTGCACCCAGTCGACCGTGTAGTCACGGCGGGCCTCCTGCGCCCGGCGGACGAAGTCCCCGCGCAGCTTGGCCCGGGTGGTCTGCGGCGGGACGGCGGTGGCTTCGAACACCTCCAGGTCCGTGGTGACCCGCTCCACCATGCCGCGGGCCGCGAGCATGTTGTACAGGCCCTCGGTGCGGGAGATGTCGTGGTAGGCCAGGTCGAGGCGGGCGATCCGGGCGTCCGACAGCGGCAGGTCGTGCTTGTCCATGTACCGCTGCAGGATCTTCCACTTGATCACCCAGTCGAGCTCGCGGTCGACGAGCCCGAGATCACCCGTGCGCAGCGCGCGCAGCCCCCGCTCCCACAGGTCCACCACCTGCTTCACCTCGGGTGCGGGGTCCATGTCGGCCGCCACGAACTCCTTGACCCGTGCCAGGTACTCCTCCTGCAGGTCCACGGCCGTCGCGGTCCGGCCGTTGGCGAGCTGGACCGGCGCCATCCCGGTCATGTCGTGGCTGATCTCGCGGATCGAGCGGATCGGGTTCTCCAGCGCGAGGTCGCGCAGCTGGACGCCGGCCTCGACCATCCGCAGGATGAGGTCGGTCGAGCCGACCTTGAGCATCGTCGTGGTCTCCGACATCGAGGAGTCGCCGACGATGACGTGCAGGCGCCGGTAGTGCTCGGCGTCCGCGTGCGGCTCGTCACGCGTGTTGATGATGGGGCGCGACCGGGTGGTGGCGCTGGAGACGGCCTCCCAGATGTGGTCGGCACGCTGGGACAGGCAGTACCGGGTGCCCCGCGGGGTGGTCAGCACCTTGCCGGCGCCGGTGAGAACCTGACGGGTGAGCAGGAACGGGACCAGGACGTCCGAGAGCCGGCCGAAGTCGCCCTGCCGACGCACGAGGTAGTTCTCGTGGCAGCCGTAGGAGTTGCCCGCGGAGTCGGTGTTGTTCTTGAACAGGTGGATCCGCCCGGACAGGCCCTCGTGCACCAGGCGCTGCTGGGCGTCGGCCACCAGGCCCTCGAGGATCCGCTCCCCGCCCCGGTCGTGGGCCACGAGCTGGCGGACGTCGTCGCACTCGGCGGTCGCGTACTCGGGGTGCGAGCCGACGTCCAGGTACAGCCGGGACCCGTTGCGCAGGAACACGTTGGACGACCGTCCCCAGGCGACCACCTTGCGGAACAGGTAGCGGGCCACCTCGTCCGCGGACAGGCCGCGCCCGTCGTCCGCGGCGCAGGTGACGCCGTACTCGGTCTCGAGGCCGAAGATCCGCCGGTCCATGGACTGTCCTCCTTATCCGCCGGCCAGCAGGTCCTCGAGCAGCGCCCCGGTCAGACGGCGGAACGCGCGGCGCGGACGCGTGCGGTCCAGCACGGCGACCTCCAGCTGGGCCGCCGGGATGACCCGTGTCTCGCCCTCAGCCTGCGCCCCGAGGGTGCGGACCGCCAGCCCCAGCACCTGCGGCAGCGTCATGCCCGCGGACCACTCGGCGGCGACCCGGGTGCCCAGGTCCTCGGCCTGCCCGCCCATGACGACCCAGCCGTGCTCGTCGGTCACCGAGCCGTCGTAGGACAGCCGGTAGATCTGGTCACCGCCGGGGTCCGGGCCCACCTCGGCGACCACGAGCTCGACCTCGAGCGGCTTGGACTCGGTGGTGAAGACGGTGCCCAGCGTCTGGGCGTAGGCATTGGCGAGGCCGCGGGCGTTGACGTCGCCGCGGTCGTAGGAGTAGCCGCGCAGGTCCGCGTACCGCACGCCGGCCACCCGCAGGTTCTCGAACTCGTTGTACTTGCCGACCGCCGCGAACGCGATCCGGTCGTAGATCTCCGACACCTTGTGCAGCGCGCGGGACGGGTTCTCGGTCGCGAACGCGATGCCGTCGTCGTAGGCGAGGACGACGACGGACCGGCCGCGCGCGATGCCCTTGCGGGCGTAGTCGGCCCGGTCCTTCATGAGCTGCTCGGGCGAGACGTAGAACGGCATGCTCATCGCAGTCCCCCGTCCGGCCGGCGGCGCGACGCGCCCTCGCGGTCGTGCTCGGCGCGGCGGCGCTCCAGGACGGCGTCGACCACCTCCGCGAGCGTGCTCTCGGCCACCCGCAGGTAGCCGGCGGCGGTCACGCTGGCGACCACGGGCCAGATCCCGCGGACGGTGTCCGGCCCGCCGGTCGCGGAGTCGTCGTCGGCGGCGTCGACCAGCGCCTCCACCGCGACCCGGACCGCGCCGTCGGAGTCCAGGTCGGGCTGCCACAGCTTCTTCAGCGAGCCGCGGGCGAACACGGACCCCGAGCCGACGCTGTGGTGGGCGTGCTCCTCGTACCGGCCGCCGGTCACGTCGTAGGAGAAGATCCGTCCGGTGCCGCGGTCCAGGTCGTAGCCGGCGAACAACGGGACGACCGCCAGCCCCTGCATGGCCAGGCCCAGGTTCGAGCGGATCATCGTCGCGAGCCGGTTCGCCTTGCCGTCCAGCGACAGCAGGGTGCCCTCGATCTTCTCGTAGTGCTCCAGCTCGAGCTGGAACAGCCGCACCATCTCCAGGGCCAGGCCGGCGGACCCGGCGATCCCGACGGCGGAGAACTCGTCGGCGGGGAACACCTTCTCGATCTCCCGGCTCGCGATGGTGGGGCCCATCGTGGCGCGCCGGTCCCCGGCGAGCACCACCCCGCCGTCGAAGGTCAGGGCGACGATCGTGGTCGCGTGCGGCGCCCCGGGGACCGCACCGGCGGGCAGCGGCCGGTTGCCCGGCAGCAGCTCGGGCGCGTGGCCCGCGAGGAAGTCGACGAAGGACGCGGAGCCGGGTGCCGTGAAGGCGCGCGGCAGCCGCCCGTACGGGTCGGTGGTCATGGGCGCCTACTGGCCGCCCTTCTGCACGAACCCGCGCACGAACTGCTCGGCGTTGGACTCCAGCACCTCGTCGATCTCCTCCAGGAGGGCGTCGACGTCGGAGTCCTGGGCCTGGGCGGCGGGGGCAGGCGGCGTGGCCGGCTCGGCCTCGTCCTCGCCGTCCCGACGCTGGGGCCTGACGTGTTCCTGACCAGCCATGGTGACCTCCGCGGATGGGTGGTGCCTGCTGCGCCCACCCTATGTCAGCCCACCCGCACGGGGCGTCGCGGTCCGCCGGTCACCCCCCGGCCAGCGCCCGGAGCAGCGTCCCGGCGTCCGGCGACGCCTCGAGCAGCGGACCGACGTGTGCGCGGGTTCCCCGCAACGGGTCGCGCATGGGCACGCGCTGGAGCGTCGGCGTCCCGGCGACGTCGAAGATGACCGAGTCCCAGCTCGCGGCGCAGATCTCGTCGGCGTACCGGGCGAGGGCCTCCCCACGGAAGTAGGCGCGGGTGTCGGTGGGCGGGTGCACGGTGGCCCGCTCCACGGCCGCCGGGTCCACGAGGCGCTCCACCGCACCGGCCTCCAGCAGCCGGTGGTAGAGCCCGCGCTCGGGGCGCACGTCCGACCACTGCAGGTCGACCGCCGCCAGGCGGGGATGGTCCCAGGGCAGGTGGTCGCGACGGCGCAGCCCCTCCAGCAGCCGCAGCTTCGCGAGCCACTCGACCTCACGGGCGCAGGACGCCGGCTCGGTCGCGAGCCGGTCGAGCAGCGAGCCCCACCGTGCGAGCACGTCGGGCGTCTGGGGATCCTGCTCGGCTGCGCCGCGGGCCGCCATCGCCCGGCGCACCGCGGCCAGGTAGGCCCCCTGGATCTCCAGCGCCGTCAGCCGGCGGCCGTCGGCGAGCTCGAGTCGCGCGGTCAGGGCCAGGTCCCGGCTGACCGTGTGCACCGCCCCCACGGGGTCGCGCAGCACGAGCCCGTCGATGGTCCGCAGGGCGGCCGCGACCTCGCCGTCGGCCGCCGCGTCGCCCGCCACGCCGTCGACGTCGGCGCCCGATCTGTCGCCGCGGTCGTGGCGCGCGGCCTGCTCCAGGAGCCACAGCACGGCCGACGTGGTGCCGAGCTTGAGGTAGGTGGCGACCTCGAGCAGGTTCGCGTCGCCGATGATGACGTGCAGACGGCGCCACAGCTGCGGATCGGCGTGCGGCTCGTCGCGCGTGTTGACGATGGGCCGTCGCAGCGTCGTCTCCAGGCCGATCTCGGCCTCGATGTAGTCGGCGCGCTGGCTCAGCTGGAAACCGGGCTGCTCGCCGCGGGCGCCGAGCCCCACCCGGCCCGCGCCGGTGAACACCTGCCGGGTGACCAGGAACGGCACCAGTCGGCGGGCGAGGTCGGTGAACGGGACCGCGCGGGCGACCAGGTAGTTCTCGTGCGTGCCGTAGGACGCGCCCTTGCCGTCCACGTTGTTCTTGTACAGCGCGACGTCGGGCAGCGCCGGGTTGGCCGCGAGCGCCCGCACCGACGCGAGCATGACGAGCTCGCCGGCCCGGTCCCAGCGGACCGCGTCGAGCGGCCCGGTGACCTCCGGCGAGGAGTACTCGGGGTGGGCGTGGTCGACGTACAGGCGCGCACCGTTGGTGAGGATCACGTTGGCGGCGCTCGGGTCGTCGTACTGCTCGGCGGTCGGCCGCGCGAGCTCCTCGAGCCGGTCGGGGCTGTCCGCGTCGCCGTCGAGACCGGCCGGGGCGCCGCCCTGGCCGGTGGGGGCGTCGTCCTGGCCGGTGAGGGCGCCGTCGTCGTCGGCGCCCGACGCGCTGACCGGGGGCGCGGCGTGCGCCGGGTCGTCGGTGAGCATGGACGGGTGAGCGGCGGCCCGCAGCACGTGGAAGCCGCGGGCGTCGTGCAGGGGGTCCTCGTCGTCGTAGTCCCACCGGGCCCGTGCCCGCGAACCCACCCGCGCCGGCACGTGCGCCGCCACCACGTAGCTGGACAGCAGCATCGGGTTCGCCATCGGCCGACCGGGCTCGAGGACCCCGTACTCCGTCTCGATCCCCATCACGCGGCGCACGGTCACCCGGTCAGCCTAGTCAGCGCCGACCCGACGAACCGCCGCCAGGCCGACCGCCGCCCAGGTCGACCGCCGGCCGGTCGACCGCCGGCGGGTGCTGCCCCCGCGGCGACCGGTCGGCGGGTGGACGGACGCTAGAGGTACTGCCCGGTGCTCGTGACGGTCTCGATCGTGCGCGACCCGTCCGGTCCGCCCTTCTTGCTCGTGACGATGGTGCGGATGAACACGATCCGCTCGCCCTTCTTGCCCGAGATGCGCGCCCAGTCGTCCGGGTTGGTGGTGTTCGGCAGGTCCTCGTTCTCCTTGAACTCGTCCACGCACGCGGTCAGCAGGTGATCGACGCGGATGCCCCGTTGCCCGGTCGCGAGCAGGTCCTTGATCGCGGACTTCTTGGCACGGTCGACGACGTTCTGGATCATCGCCCCCGAGTTGAAGTCCTTGAAGAACAGGATCTCCTTGTCCCCGGACGCGTAGGTCACCTCGAGGAAGCGGTTCTCCTCGCTCTCGGTGTACATCCGCTCCACGACCCGCTCGATCATCGCGTCCACGGACGCGCCGACGTCCCCGCCGTGCTCACGCAGGTCGTCGGGGTGGATCGGCAGGTCGGGCGTGAGGTACTTCGCGAAGATCTCCTTGGCGCCCTCGGCGTCCGGACGCTCGATCTTGATCTTCACGTCCAGCCGGCCGGGCCGCAGGATCGCCGGGTCGATCATGTCCTCGCGGTTCGACGCCCCGATGACGATGACGTTGTCCAGCCGCTCGACGCCGTCGATCTCGCTGAGCAGCTGCGGCACGATCGTCGTCTCGACGTCGGAGGAGACACCTGTGCCCCGCGTGCGGAACAGCGACTCCATCTCGTCGAAGAACACCACGACCGGGTGCCCCTGCGAGGCCTTCTCCCGGGCCCGGGCGAAGATGAGCCGGATGTGCCGCTCGGTCTCGCCGACGTACTTGTTCAGCAGCTCGGGGCCCTTGACGTTGAGGAAGAAGCTGCGGGCCTCACCGGCCGCCTCGCCGCGCGCCTCGGCCGCCGTGGCGGCGAGCGAGTGGGCGACGGCCTTGGCGATGAGCGTCTTGCCGCACCCGGGCGGCCCGTACAGCAGCACGCCCTTGGGCGGCTTGAGCCCGTGCTCACGGAACAGGTCCGGGTGCAGGAACGGCAGCTCGACGGCATCCCGGATCGCCTCGATCTGCGGCCCGAGCCCGCCGATGTCGGTGTAGTCGATGTCCGGGACCTCCTCGAGCACGAGCTCGGAGACCTCGGCGCGCGGGATGCGCTCGAAGACGAAGCCGCTGCGGGGCTCGATGGTCAGCGCGTCGCCGACCCGGACCGGGCTGGCGTCGTCGAGCAGCCGCCCCGCCAGCCGCACCACGCGCTCCTCGTCGGCGTGACCGACGACGAGGGCGCGGTCGGCGCCGAGCAGCTCCTTGACGGTCACGAGCTCGCCGACCGGCTCGTAGCTGCCCGCCTCCACGACGGTGAGCGCCTCGTTGAGCATGACCTCCTGCCCGGGGCGCAGGGCCGTGAGGTCGAGCGCGGGGCTGGCCCCGACGTGCATCTTGCGGCCTGCGGAGACCACGTCGACCGAGCCGTCCTCGCGGGCGCCGAGGTACAGCGCGTAGGTCCCGGGCGGCTTGGCGAGCTCGTCGAGCTGACGGCGCAGGTCGACGATCTGCTCGCGTGCGGCCACCAGGGCGTCCGCGAGCCGCTCGTTCTTGGCGGTGAGCACCGCGGCCTGCCGTTCGGCATCACGGTGCTGGCCGAGGTCACGGTGCTGGCTGTGGTCCGGGCGCTGGCTGTGCTCGGGGCGCTGGCTGTGCTCCGGGCGCTGGGCGAAGCCTGACGGATCCGTCATGACGGCCCCCTTCCGCGTGGGCGTGGCGATGTCCCAGCCTAGACACGCCCGCCGCCCCGCGCGGACGGCCCACGCGGGCGCGCGTCAGCCGATCTCGGGCGCCTGCCCGACGTCGCGCCGCACCCGCCGGACCTTCTTGTCCGAGACGGGTCGCTCGCCGAGGTCCTCCGCGCTCCACTCCCCCGGCTCCGCGGCGTCCACGGGGTAGGACCCCTTCGCCGGGCGCCGGCGACGCAGCGGGGCCTCGACGCCGTCGGCCATCCGCCGGGCGGTGAGCAGGAACCCGGTGTGGCCGATCATCCGGTGCTGCGGGCGCACCGCCAGCCCCTCCAGGTGCCAGCCGCGGACCATGGACTCCCATGCCTCGGGTTCGGTGTACCGGCCGTCGGCACGCAGGTCCTCGGCCAGCCGGGACAGCTGGGTGGTGGTGGCGACGTACGCGACCAGGACCCCGCCGGGGGTGAGCGCGGTGGCGACCGCGTCCAGGTTCTCCCACGGCGCGAGCATGTCCAGCACCACCCGGTCGACCGAGCCGACCTCGGTGACGGTCGGCAGCACGTCCGACAGGTCCCCCACGGACAGCGTCCAGGCCGGGTGCGGCGCACCGAACTGCAGCTCGACGTTCCCCCGCGCGATCGCGGCGAAGTCCTCGCGGCGCTCGATCGAGTGGAGCGTCCCGCCGTCGCCGACGGCGCGCAGCAACGACATCGTCAGCGCACCGGACCCGACGCCGGCCTCGACGACGCGGGCACCGGGGTAGATGTCGGCCATCGCCACGATCTGCCCCGCGTCCTTGGGGTAGACGACGGCGGCGCCGCGCGGCATGGACAGGACGTAGTCGCTGAGCAGCGGCCGCAGCGCCAGGTACTCGATCCCCGCCGTGCTGCGCACCACGGACCCCTCGGGCTGCCCGAGCAGGTCGTCGTGCAGCAGAAAGCCCTTGTGGGTGTGGAACTGGCCGCCGGGCGCCAGGGTGATGGTGTGCAGCCGGCCCCGCGGGTCGGTGAGCTGGACCCGGTCCCCCGCACGCAGCGGGCCGCGACGGATGTCGGCTCCCGTCGGGCTCGGGGCGGGCGTCGGCCCGGCGGTCTCGGTCGTCGCGGGGGTGTCGGTCACGGGGGTCGAGTCTAGGAGCGCGCGCCGAGGGCGGCGACGACGTCGCTGGTGAACAGCAGCCCGGTGACCCGGCCGCCGTCGGCGACCGCCATCACCGGGGACGACGGCGCCACGCGGTTGACCTCGCGCGCGAGCGCGGTCCCGGTGGCGGCGGCGTCGACCACGGCGCCCACCGGGATCGGCACCGCGACGGCGAGCACGTCGGTGGTCGGGTACGCCTCGACCGGCACCGAGGCGGCCGCCCCGGGGTCGACGTAGGCGGCCGGGCGGCCGTCCTGCGCGAGGACCACGACGTGCACGACGCCGGCCGTGAGGGCCGCGCGCTGGGCGTCCGCGAGCGACGACCCGAGCGGCACGACGGCGGCGGGCCGGGCCAGCCGGGCGGCCGACAGCCCGTCGACCGACCGCTGGGCAGCGGCTCCCGTGATGGCGCCGGATGCGCCGGTCCACAAGAAGCCGGCGATCAGGACCGCCCAGATCACCGTGAACAGCGACGGCTCCCCGCCGCGCAGGAGCGGCAGCCCGACCGTCCACGCCACCAGCGCGACGGCGACGACCCGCCCGGCCCACCCGGCGACGACCGTCCCGCGGTACCGGTCCCCGGTCACGCCCCAGACCACGGCCTCGAGCACCCGGCCACCGTCCAGGGGCAGGCCGGGGACGAGGTTGAAGACGCCGACGAAGGCGTTCGCGATCGCTGCGGAGTACAGCAGGGCCACGAGCAGGCCGGTGGAGTCGACGGCCCGCAGCGCCGTCCACGCGAGCACGGCGAGCAGCACGTTGGTCAGCGGCCCGACGATGGCGATCAGCGCGCTGACCCGGGCGCTCGCCCCCGCGCCGGCGAACGAGGTGTGCCCGCCCCAGAGCGTGATCGCGAACTCGTGCACGCGAAGCCCGTTGGCGCGGGCCACCAGACCGTGCGCGAGCTCGTGCAGGAAGACCGAGGCGAACAGCAGCACCACGAAGCTGAGGGAGACGGCGTAGGTCGCGGCGGCGCCCAGGTCGAAGCCGAACCTGCGGACCGTCGGCGCGAACAGCAGCGTCAGGACGACGGCGGCGACGATCCAGGACCGCGCCAGGATGATCGGGGCGCCGGCTGCGTGGCCGATGACCCAGCCCGCCGTGCCCTGGGGTCGCGCTCGACCGGACCGTGGTCCCCTGCTCGATTGCTGCACCACGCCAGCGTAGGTGGTGGTGGCGGCACGGCGGCGCGGGGATGTCGGTGCCGGCACCTACCCTCGTGCGCATGTCGATCTCGACCCTGCCGACCCACGCCGCGCCGGACCCGGACGCGGACGTGGCTGCCGGCTCAGGCACGGGCACGGGTACGGGCACGGGCACGGAGACAGCCGCCCGGCCGGCCCGCGACCGTCCCCGCCGTCCGGGCCTGTCCCCCTCGCGCGCCAACGACTACATGCAGTGCCCGCTGCTCTTCCGGTTCCGCGTGGTCGACAAGCTGCCCGAGCCGCCCAGCGAGGCCGCCGCCCGGGGCACGCTCGTGCACGCGGTGCTCGAGCGTCTCTACGACGCGCCGGCCGGCGAACGCACCGAGACCTCGGCGCGCGCGCTGCTGCCGGGCGAGTGGGACCGGCTGCGCACGGCGGAGCCCCGCTATGCCGCGATGTTCGCCTCGGCCGAGCAGGAGGAGGCCTGGCTGGCCGGCGCCGCGAAGCTGCTGACCACCTACTTCACGCTCGAGAACCCCACCCGGCTCGAGCCGCGCGAGCGCGAGCTGTTCGTGGAGAGCCAGCTCGACGACGGGCCGCTGCTGCGCGGCATCGTCGACCGTCTCGACGTCGCCCCCGACGGCGCGGTCCGGGTCGTGGACTACAAGACCGGCCGCTCACCCCGCGCCGGGTACGAGGGCACGGCGCTGTTCCAGATGCGCTTCTACGCCCTGGTGCTGTGGCGAGCCACCGGGAAGGTCCCCCGCATGCTGCAGCTGGTCTACCTGGGCGACGGTCAGGTGCTGCGGCACGAGCCGGGCGAGCCCGAGCTGGTCACGACCGAGCGCCGGGTGCGCTGGCTGTGGGACTCGATCCAGCGCACCGCCCGGTCGGGCGAGTGGAAGCCGCGCACCTCGGCGCTGTGCGGCTGGTGCGCGCACCAGGCACTGTGCCCCGCGTTCGGCGGCACCCCACCGGAGGTTCCCGCGGGCGCGGTGGAGCTCGCGCTCGGGGTGGCGCCGCCCGCGGTCGAGGGGACCGACACCGTCGGCGGTCCGACGACGGTGGGGCCGCCGGCCGCGGGCCCGGCGGCGGCCGCGCAGCGGGCCGCGGGTCCGGCGGAGCAGCCGGTCGGCGCGCTCGGCTGACCGGCGACTCAGGCGTCGAAGGCGCGGACCGGTCGGCCACGACGTCGGCCGCCCTGGCCCGCAGGGCGTCGGACCGGTCCGGGGTACGGCCCGACCGGTGGTCAGACCACGCGGCCGCGGTGGCGGCGCGGGCGTCGGCGGGCGTCGCGCCCGGTGCGCCCTCCAGCACGGCGGGGACGAGCCAGTCGACGTCGAGCACGCCCGCCGGAGGGGCGAACACCCGCTCCC
The DNA here is from genome assembly GCF_947494015.1 of uncultured Cellulomonas sp. Classification (GTDB taxonomy): domain Bacteria; phylum Actinomycetota; class Actinomycetes; order Actinomycetales; family Cellulomonadaceae; genus Pengzhenrongella. The sequence goes on from NZ_CANLTL010000011.1 coordinate 62,316, forward strand.
CGCTGACCCAGTCGGTCGGTCCGCTCATCCGGCCATGCTCGGGCAGCACCGGCCCCGGCGCCACCGGGCTCCTCGCGCGGGGCACACCGCCGACCCGCGTCCGTGCCCCGGCGGTGTGCCCACCGGGGCGGCCGGGACCGGCCGGCCGCGCGCCTAGGCTGCCGGGATGAAGGTCGTCATCCCCGGCGGGACCGGACAGGTCGGTGGCGTGCTGCGGCGGGCACTCGTGGAGCGCGGCGACAGCGTCACCGTCCTCAGTCGTCGCCCCGAGCAGCTCGAGGACGGCATCCGGCACGCGGTCTGGGACGGCCGGACGCTGGGTGCGTGGGCCGACGAGCTCGACGGGGCCGACGCCGTCGTCAACCTCGCCGGCCGGACCGTGAGCTGCCGCTACACCGACGCCAACCTGCGGCAGATGATGGACTCGCGGGTGGACTCCACGCGTGTGGTGGGGCAGGCCATCGCCGCCGCGCGACGGCCCCCGCGGGTGTGGCTGCAGATGAGCACGGCGACCATCTACGCCGACGCCCGCAGCCGACCCGACGACCGGCCGCACGACGAGCACACCGGGATCATCGGCGGCGAGGAGCTCGACGTCCCGCTCTACTGGGAGTACAGCGTCCGCATCGCGCGCCGGTGGGAGGCCGCCCAGGCCGATGCGGACGTGCCCGGCACCCGCCGGGTCGCGCTGCGGACCGCGATGGTCATGACGCCGGACCGCGGCGGCGTCTTCGACTACCTGTCCTGGATGGCTCGGCTCGGTCTCGGCGGGCCGGTCGCCGGGGGCCGGCAGCACGTCTCGTGGATCCACGGTGAGGACTTCGTGCGGGTGGTCGAGCTGCTGCTCGAGCGCGAGGACCTCGACGGGCCGTTCATCGTGGCCGCTCCTGACCCGGTCGAGCAGCGTGACCTCATGCGCTCGCTGCGGGGAGCCTGGGGTGGGCGTCCCGGACTGCCGGCCACCCGGTGGATGGCGGAGATCGGCGCGTTCGCGCTGCGGACCGACACCGAGCTGCTGCTCAAGAGCCGCCGGGTGGTGCCGGGGCGCCTGCTGGACGCCGGCTTCACCTTCCGTCACCCGCGGTGGGACGCGGCGGCCGGGGACCTCGTCGCTCGACGGCGCAGCGCCCGCCACCCGGGCTGACTCCCGGTCCGTCAGCCGCCGCGGCCGCGCTCGGGCTCGTGGCCGTGGCCGTGGTGGTGGACGTGGTGGTGGACGTGGTGGTCGTCGTTGTCGTGGTCGTGGGCGAGCTCGCCGTCCCACGCCTCCGCGCCCTCGTGGACCGCGAAGGCCGCGATGACGAAGCCGGCGACGGGGTCGAGCCAGGCGGCTCCGGTCAGCGCGTACAGCCCCACGCCGACCAGCGTGGACAGGCTGAGCAGCACGCAGATCCTGGTCTCGGCCGCGTCAGCGAGGATCAGGTCGTCCGCCAGCGCGACGCCGACACGTCGCTTCGCCGCGGCGAGCACCGGCATCACGACGATCGACGCGACCAGCACCCCGATACCGAGGGGGGAGCTGTCGGGGGTCTCCCCGCCGAGCAGGCGTCGGACGCCCTCCACCGTGACGTACGCGGCCAGGCCGAAGAACGTCAGCGCCACCAGCCGCAGGGTCCGCTTCTCCTTGGCCTCGTCGGCGTGCCCGTGCCGCAGTCGCGCCGCCAGCCGCAGGCCGACCAGGATCCCCGCCATCGACTCGATACCGGAGTCGATGCCGAACCCGACCACCGACACCAGTCCCGCGATCACGCCTGCGGTGATCGCGACGACGCCCTCGACGACGTTGTAGGCGACCGTGACCTGAGCCAGGCGCAGGCCCCGCCGGGTCAGGCCCACCACCTCCGCGTCGGTGAGCCCCGCGCTCACCGGGCGGCCCCCGGCGCGTCCGGCGTGCGAGGTGGCCCCGCCGCGAGCGCACGGCCGCCGACGACCCCGGGGACGGGGCACAGTGCCACCGCGTCGTCGGTCAGCCCCCGCATCCGCTGCCCAGCACGCACGAGGCACGGGGTCGCCGGCGCCTCCGCCGGGGCATCGGGCCGCGAGCCCGCGGCTCCTGCCGGGGCGTCCCGGTCACCGCGAGTCATCGCCATACGGCGATGCTAATGGGGTGGTCGGGGTGCCGGCGGCCGTCAGGCTGCCGGGGTGATCAGGTCGAGCACGTCCCCGCCCGCCACCCGGGCCAGGCTCGCGAGGTCGAGCTCGGTCAGCGAGCTCACCCGGCTGAGCCCCGGCGCTGGCGCGATCGGCAGCATGACCTCGACGCCGATCGTGCGGGCGCCGGCCGCGAGAGCGGACCCGATGCCGGACGGCGAGTCCTCCACCGCGACGCAGCGGGTGGGGTCCACGCCCAGCCGAGCGGCTGCGGTGAGGTAGGCCTCCGGGTGCGGCTTGCCGTGGGTGACCTCGTCGCCGACGACGACGGTGCGGAACACCCCTGCGGGCGCCGCGGCGACGAAGGGCTCGGCGAGCCGGCGGTAGGACATCGTCACCAGCGCGCACGGGACCCCGGCCGCCGCGAGCGCCTCCAGCACCTCGCGCGCGCCCGGCTGCCACGGCACGTGCCGGGTGACCTGCTCGACGACGCGCCCGATGAGGAAGTCGACGATCTCCTCGACCGGCAGGTCGACGCCGTGGTCGCGCAGGATCTGCCCGCTCACGGGCAACGGCTGGCCGACCATGGCCAACCCCTGCTCGTAGCTCCAGGTGCCGCCGTGCGCCCCGACCAGCTCCGTCTCGGCCGCCATCCAGTACGGCTCGGTGTTGACCAGCGTGCCGTCCATGTCCCACAGCACCGCGGGCGGCGCGGGGCGTGGCGCCGCGGGGCCACGCCGGGGGGCGACGTCGGGCCGGTCGCTGCGGACGCGGGCGCCGTCGGGCAGGTCGCCGAGGCCGGGAGATCGGGCACCGTCGGGCGCGGGGGCGTGAGGCATCGCGCCATCCTAGGCGCGGCCCGCGCCGATGCTCGGGCGTGGCGGAAGCGCCCTAGGCTGGCCCGATGACCGAGCAGCAGCACCCGGGCGAGGACCGGACGGAGCGCGAGCCCGTCCTGCTCGCCGCCTTCGAGGGATGGAACGACGCCGGGTCCGCGGCCACCCAGGCGTTGGAGCACCTGCACGAGGTCTGGGCCGCCGAGGAGGTCGACGAGCTCGACCCCGAGGAGTACCACGACTTCCAGGTGAACCGGCCGACGGTCGCGGTGGGCGACTCTGGCCGCCGCGAGATCACCTGGCCGACGACCCGGGTGGCGGTGGCCACCGCGCCGCAGTCGGGTCGGATCGTCGTCCTCGTGCACGGCATCGAGCCGTCCATGCGCTGGCGCCGGTACTGCGCCGAGCTGCTCGACATCGCCAAGAACCTCGGGGTCCGGTCGGTCATCACGCTCGGTGCGCTGCTGGCCGACGCCCCCCACACGCGGCCGATCCCGGTCAGCGCCTCCGCCGAGGACCCGCAGGTGCAGGCCCTGGTGGGCGCGGAGCCCAGCACCTACGAGGGCCCGACCGGCATCGTCGGCGTGCTCCAGCACGAGGCGGCCGAGCAGGGCCTGCGGGCGGTGTCGCTGTGGGCGGCGGTGCCTCACTACGTGGCCCACCCGCCGTCACCCAAGGCGACGCTGGCCCTGCTCGCGCGCATCGAGGAGCTGCTCGGCGAGCCCATCCCGCTCGGCGAGCTGCCCGACGACGCCGCGGCGTGGCAGCACGGGGTCGACGAGCTCGCCGCCGAGGACAGCGAGATCGCCGAGTACGTGCACCAGCTCGAGGAGGCGAAGGACACCGCCGACCTGCCCGAGGCCAGCGGCGACGCGATCGCGCGCGAGTTCGAGCGCTACCTGCGCCGTCGGGACAAGGGCACCGGGGCGTAGCCGGTCACAGCCGTACCCCGAGCAGCGCGTCCACCGCGCTCCGGACGAGTGCGGGGGCGCCGTCCACCGTGCCGTGCCGACCGCTCGCCGGGCTGCCGCCGAGCGCCGCATCGGCCCAGTCGTCGACCGCGACGAGCGCCCGGGGGGCGTCGAGGTCGTCGGCGAGCGCTGCGCGCACCGCCGCCAGCGTGCCGGTGGCCTCCGGGCCGGCGTCCGTGGCGACCGCGCGCCGCCACCGGTCCAGCCGCTGGACCCCGGCGGCCAGGTCCGGCTCGGTCCACTCCCAGTCGGTCGCGTAGTGGTGCCCGAGCAGGGTCAGTCGGATGGCCATGGGGTCGACCCCGGCCGCCCGGAGCGCCGACACCAGCACGAGGTTGCCGCGCGACTTGCTCATCTTCTCGCCGTCCAGGCCGACCATCCCGGCGTGCACGTGCACGCCGGCGCCGCCCGCGCCGTCGGACAGCACGCGGGCGTGCGACGTGCTCATCTCGTGGTGCGGGAACTGCAGGTCCACCCCGCCACCCTGGACGTCGAACGGCAGCCCCAGCCCGTCCCGGGCGATCACGGCGCACTCGACGTGCCACCCCGGACGGCCGGTACCGAGCGACCCGCCGTCCCAGGCCGGCTCACCCGGGCGCTCGCGCCGCCACAGCAGCGGGTCCAGCGGGTCCCGCTTGCCCGCGCGGTCGGGGTCGCCGCCCCGCTCGCCGAACAGCACGAGCATGTGGTCGAGCTCCAGCCCGGCGACCTGCCCGAAGGCGCTGTCGACCGACAGGTCCGCGTAGACGTCACCCGTGGTCGGGTCCGCACCGCCCGCTCCCGGCTCGAGCGGGACCCGGTACGCGGCTCCCGCCGCGAGCATCTTCTCGACGGCGCCGACGACGTCGGGCACGGTCTCGACCGCACCGAGGTAGACGTCGGGCGGCACGACGCGCAGCGACGTCATGTCGTCGGCGAACAGGGTCGTCTGGTCCTGGGCCAGGTCGCGCCAGTCCACACCGGTCGCGGTCGCCCGCTCCAGCAGCGGGTCGTCGACGTCGGTGACGTTGGACGCGTACCGCACGTCCAGGCCGGCATCCCGCCAGGCGCGGCCGAGCAGGTCGAACGCCACGTACGTCGCGGCGTGGCCCATGTGCGTCGAGTCGTAGGGGGTGATGCCGCAGACGTAGAGCGTGGCCCGCGGACCCGTCGCGGCCGGCACCAGCCGGCCCGAGGAGGTGTCACGGACGTGCACGGTGTCGCCCCGCCCGGGGAGCTGGGGGATCTGCGGGAGGGGCCAGGTCTGCACCGGGTGAGCCTAACCGCGCCGCCGCGGTGCGCCCGTCGGACGCCCAGCGGGCGGCGCCGTCGGACGCCCAGCAGCGGCGCCGGGGCCGAGTGCGCCGGGGGCCGGGTGGGCGCGCCGCGCGCGTCAGCCGGCGGTGAGCGCGACGGGCTGAAGGACGCCCACCGTGAGCAGCACGAGCACGACGGCGGCCAGCACGATGCGGTAGACGACGAACGGCTTGTAGCTGTAGGTGGACACGATCCGCAGGAACCCGATGATCACGACGTAGCCGACCACGCCGGCGACCAGGGTCGCGACGACCGTGGCCGCGACGCCGGGGGTGCCGGGCGTGCCGAACTCCCCCAGGCTGCTGACCAGCTGGTACAGGCCGGACCCCAGGACCGCCGGGATGGCCAGCAGGAACGAGTACCGGGCGGCGGCCTCCCGCGTGTAGCCCAGCAGCAGCCCGGCCGTGATCGTCCCGCCGGACCGGGACACGCCCGGCACCAGGGCCAGGGCCTGCGCCAGCCCGAAGATCAGCGCGTGCCGCGGCGTCAGGGACGTCAGCGCTCGCACCTTCGCGCCCCGGCGGTCCGCCCAGCCGAGCACGAGGGCGAACCCGGCCAGGGTGGCCGCGATGAGGTACAGGTTGCGGAAGGGCTGCTCGATCGCGTCCTGGAAGAGCAGGCCCAGCACGACGATGGGGATGCTGCCCAGGCCGATGTACCAGCCCATCCGCGCGTCGGGATCGTGCGAGCCCAGGCGTGAGGCGCGGTCGGTGCCGTGCTTGCCCGAGATCGCCCGCCACCACGCGCGGCAGATCGTCGCGATGTCGCGGCGGAAGTACAGCAGCACGGCCGTCTCGGTGCCGATCTGGGTGATCGCCGTGAACGCCGCACCCGGGTCCCCGGAGCCGATGAGCTCACCGACGATGCGCAGGTGCGCGCTGGAGGACACCGGCAGGAACTCGGTCAGCCCCTGCACCAGACCCAGGATGATCGCTTCCCACATGCCGACTGAGGAGTCCACCAAGGCCATGGTGGGCAAGGCTAACGGCGCGCCGGGGCACCCGAGGACGACGCCCGAGCCCGGTAGCGTTCGGCCCCATGGAACAGCGAGGGCTCGGACGAACCGGCCTGCGGGTCTCCCAGCTGGGCCTGGGCACGCTGACCTGGAGCCGGGACACCGACGAGCACGAGGCCGCGGAGCAGCTGCGGGACTTCGTCGACGCAGGTGGGACGCTGCTGGACACGGCGGCGTCCTACGCCGACGGGGCCGCCGAGGAGCTCATCGGCTCGCTGCTCGGGGACGTCGTCGCCCGCGACGAGGTGGTGCTGTGCACCAAGGCCGGCGTGCGGCGCACGCCGTCCGGCGGTGTGGTGGACGCCTCACGCGGCGCACTGCTGGACTCCCTCGACGGCTCGCTGGCGCGGCTGCGGACCGACCACGTCGACCTGTGGCTGGTGCAGACGCCGGACCCGCGCACGCCGCTGGACGAGACGCTGTCGGCGCTGCGGCTCGCGGTGACGTCCGGACGGACCCGCTACGTCGGGCTGTCCAACCACGCGGGCTGGCAGACGGCGCGCGCGGCGACGCTGCTGGCCGGTGACGTGGGCCTGGCGGCGGTGGAGGTGGAGTACTCGCTGCTGCAGCGCGGGATCGAGCGTGAGGTGCTCCCCGCGGCGGCGGACCTCGGCGTGGGCGTGCTCGCCTGGTCGCCGCTCGGTCGCGGTGTGCTGACCGGCAAGTACCGCCGCACGATCCCGGCCGACTCGCGGGCGGCGTCCCCGCACCTGGCCGGCTTCGTCGAGCCGTACCTGGGAGCCGGCTCGCTGGCCGTGGTGGAGGCGGTCGCCACCGCCGCCGAGGGGCTCGGCTGCGCACCGCTGGACGTGGCCCTGGCCTGGCTGCGGGTCCGGGGGCAGATCACCTCCGCCATCGTCGGCGCCCGGACCCCGGCGCAGCTGCGGGGGTCGCTGAGCGCGCACGGCCTGGAGCTGCCGGCGGAGATCGTGCATGCGCTGGACGAGGTCAGCGCCCCGGAGGTCGGCTACCCCGAGCGGCGCTGACCGCCGCGGCCCGTGCCGCGGCGTCCGCCTGCGGCCCGGGCGGGCGCGCCGGGCGAGCGGCGGTCGTGCGCTGGTTGCGCGCGCCAGGCTCAGCGAGCCTGACCGGAGCCGACGTCGTCGCCGAGCCGGTCGAGCAGGTCGTCGTCGTCCACGTGGGCGTCGAGGTCGCTCGCGCCGGCGCGGGCCGCGCCCGGCCGGTCGTCCTCGTCGTCGAGGGTCTCGTCGTCCTCGTCCTCGTCGTCGTCGTCGACCAGGTAGAACGGCGTGGCCTCCCCGTGGACGGTGGCGAGGGCGTCGTCGTAGACCTCGAACGCGTCGGCGAGGACGTCGTAGGCGTCGTCGACGGCGGGGTCGTCGTCGCGCCGTCGTGCCGCGACCGCGTGGTAGTGGGCCTCGAGCGCGGCCACGAATCGATCGAGGGCGGCGCGCGGATCGACGGTCATGCACTGACGGTAGCGCCGCCGAGGGCACAATGGCACCGGGAATCCCGGGCGCCGGGAGCGCGTTGGGTCGCGTGGCGCGGGGGTCGGGTGGCCCCGGCAGGGATCGGTGCGACGAAGGGATCGCGATGGAGAGCAGGCTCGCAGGTCGTGCCCGCAGCGAGTGGGCGGCAGGAGGCGGTCAGTACGAGTACCGCGTGCTGACGATCCCGCGCACCACCAGTCGGAACGACGCGCGCCGTCTGCTCACCGACGAGGCCGAGTACGGCCGCTGGGAGCTCGCCCGGACGCTGCTGTTCGCCGGCGGGGAGCGCAAGGTCTGGCTGCGCCGCAAGATCATCCGGGTCCGCAGCACGCTCGCCGAGACGCTGGACTGAGCCCGAGCCGACCGCTCTCGCCGCCGCGGGACGGGCGGGACGGTCAGCAGGCGCCGAGCAGGCGGTCCAGCACGCGGACGCCGAAGGTGAGCGCGCTGGTCGGGACCCGCTCGTCGACGCCGTGGAACATCGCGGAGAAGTCCAGCGACGGCGGCAGCTGCAGCGGTGCGAACCCGTAGCCGGTGATGCCCAGCCGGGCGAGCGACTTGTTGTCCGTCCCGCCGGAGAGCGTGTAGGGCAGCACCGCGGCGCCCGGGTCCTCCGCCTGCAGGGCCGCCACCATGGCGTCGACGAGGTCGCCCTCGAACGGCACCTCGAGGGCGATGTCCTGGTGGATCGGCTCGATCCGCACGTGCTCGCCGGCCAGGGCGCGCAGCGTGCTCAGCGCCTCGTCCTCGTGCCCGGGCAGGAAGCGGGCGTCCAGGACTCCCTCCGCGCGACCCGGGATGACGTTCGCCTTGTACCCCGAGCTCAGCTGGGTCGGGTTGGACGTGTTGCGGATGGTGGCGCCGACGAACCGGGCGGCCGGTCCCAGCGCGTCGACGAGCCGGTCCACCGCGTGCTCGTCCTCGGGGTCGAAGCGCATCCCGGTCAGCTCGGCGACGCCCTCCAGCAGCCGGCGCACCGTCGGGGTCAGGGTGAACGGCCACGGGTGCTCGCCGATGCGCGCCATCGCGGCGGCGAGGTGGGTCACGGCGTTGTCGGTGTTGACCTGGCTGCCGTGCCCGGCGCGGCCGTCGGCGACCAGCCGCAGCCAGGCGATGCCCTTCTCCGCGGTCTGCAGCAGGTAGGCCCGCCGGCCGTCGATCTCGACGGAGTACCCGCCGACCTCGCTGATGGCCTCGGTCGCGCCCTCGAACAGGTCGGGGCGGTGGTCCACGAGCCAGCGGGCGCCGTAGGCCCCGCCGGCCTCCTCGTCGGCGAACAGGGCGACGACGACGTCCCGCGCCGGGCGCCGTCCCTCACGGGCCATCTGGCGCACGACCGCCAGGATCATCGCGTCCATGTCCTTCATGTCGACCGCGCCGCGGCCCCACAGCAGGCCGTCGCGCTCCTCGCCGCCGAACGGGTCCACCTGCCAGTCCGAGGCCTGCGCCGGGACCACGTCGAGGTGCCCGTGCAGGACGAGCGCGCCCCGGGTGGAGTCCTCACCGGGCAGCCGGACGACGACGTTGCCGCGGCCCGGGGCGGACTCGACGTACTCGGGCTCCAGGCCGACCTCGGTCAGCGACCCCATGACGTACTCGGCCGCGAGTCGCTCGCCCGGGCCCGACCCGTCGCCGTAGTTGGAGGTGTCGAAGCGGAGCAGGTCCTGGCAGATGCCCACGACCTCGTCCTGGGCGGTGCGGGCAGCGGCGTCGACAGGCGTGGACATGGGCACCACCGTACCGTCGGCCCGTACCGCAGTCGGGTACGGGCCGACGGTCGCCGGTGCACGGCTGGGTCGGGCTCCGGTCAGGCCCCGGTCGCGTCCAGCCCTCGCCGGGCGAGCAGCGGGCCGATCTCCGGGTCGCGGCCGCGCAGGTCCCGGAAGGTCGCCATGACGTCCACCGACCCGCCCCGGCCGAGCAGCCGGTCACGGAACGTGTCGCCGTTGGCCCGGCTCAGGCCGCCGTGCTCGGTGAACCACTCGACGGTGTCGGCGTCCAGCACCTCGGACCAGATGTAGGAGTAGTAGCCGGCCGAGTACCCACCGCCGAAGACGTGGTTGAAGTAGCTGGTCCGGTACCGCGGTGGGACCGGCGCGAAGGCGATCCCGGCCCGGTCGAGCGCGGCGGCCTCGAACCGCTCCACCTCGGCCGGGTCCGTGGGCACCTCGTCGGGGGCCAGCACGTACCAGGCCTGGTCGAGCAGGGCTGCGGCCAGGTACTCGGTGGTCCCGAAGCCCTCGTTGAACTGGCGGGACGCGAGCATGACGTCGACCCACTCCTGCGGCATCGGCTCGCCGGTGACGTGGTGGACGGCGTACCGGCGCAGGATCGCCGGGTCCCAGGCCCACATCTCGTTGACCTGGGACGGGTACTCCACGAAGTCGCGCGGGACCTCGGTGCCGGACTGCGAGGGGTAGCGCACGTCGGAGAACAGCCCGTGCAGGGCGTGACCGAACTCGTGGAACAGGGTGATGACCTCATCCCACGCCAGCAGGGTCGGCTCCCCCGTCGGGGGCTTGTTCAGGTTGAGGTTGTTGACCACCACGGGCCGCTCACCGAGCAGCCCGGACTGGTCCACCAGGTTGTTCATCCACGCGCCGCCCCGCTTGGACGCCCGGGTGTAGAAGTCGCCGAGGAACAGCCCGATCGGCTGGTCGCTGCGCTCGTCGGCGACCTCCCACACCCGCACGTCGGGGTGGTACCCGACCAGGTCGGGACGTTCGGTGAAGGAAAGGCCGTACAGCTCGCCCGCCGCCGCGAAGACGCCGTCGCGCAGCACGCGGTCCAGCTCGAGGTAGGGCCGCAGCAGCGCGTCGTCCAGGGCGTACCGCTCCTTGCGCACCCGCTCGGCGTAGAAGGCCCAGTCCCACGGCTCGAGCCGGGCGCCCGGCACGTCGGCCTCGAGGGCCGCCTGCAGGTCGGCGGCCTCGGCCTGGGCGTTCGCGACGGCGGCGGGCGCGAGCCGCCCGAGCAGCGAGCTCACCGCGTCGGTGGTGCGGGCGCACGCATCCTCGGCCACGTACGCCGCGTGGTGGGGGTACCCGAGCAGCTGCGCGCGCTCGGCACGCAGCCGCACCAGGCGCAGCAGCGTCGTGCGGGTGTCGTGCTCGCCGCCCGTGGCGCCGCGGGTGACCGACGCACGGTGCAGCCGCTCGCGCACCGACCGGTCGGTCAGCGCGGCGAGGGCGGGCTGCTGCGTGGGCAGGATCAGCTCGAGCAGGTACCCCTCGGTGTGGCCGCGCCCCTGGGCGGCCTCACGCGCCGCGGCGATCGCGTCCGGGGCCAGGCCGTCGAGCTCGGCCACGTCCTGCACGAGGACGGCGGCGGCGTTCTGCGCGGCCAGCAGCGTGCGCCCGAACGCGGTCTCCAGGCTGGTGATCTCGGCGTTGAGCTCGCGCAGCCGCGCCTGGTCGGCCTCGGGCAGCGCGATGCCCGACCGGCCGAAGTCCGTGCGGTAGGTGTGCAGCAACCACGCCGTGTCCGGTTCCAGCGTGACCCGGCCGGCGTCGACGTCGGCGGCGATCGCCTCGAGCCGGGCGTGCAGCCGGGCGTCGAGGTAGACCGCGTCGTGGTGCGCCGCCAGCTGCGGCGCCATCTCCGCCTCGATCTGCTCGAGCCCCGGCGTGCTGTCCGACCCCACCTGGTTGAAGAAGGCCGCAGCGGCCCGCGCGAGCAGGCGCCCCGACCGCTCGAGCGGGACGAGGGTGTTCTCGACCGTGGCCGGCTCGGGATCGTCGGCGATCTGCTCGATCTCCGCGCGCTGCCCGGCCATCCCGGCGACCAGCGCCGGGGCGAAGTGCTCCTCGCGGATCGCGGCGTAGTCGGGCAGACCGAAGGGCAGCGTGGAGGGTCGGGCGAACGGGTTGGCAGGGTCCAGGTGGCTGGAGGTCATGGGCACCATCCTGCCGTGCGGCGACCGGCGGGACGGTGTCTGCGGAGCTGCGGTGGCTGCGGGCTGACGGCTGCTCACCCGTGCGGGACGGTGTACCGCAGCTCGACGAAGGCGTCACCGAGGCGGGTCACGTCGGTGAGCGCCAGCGGGCCGGGCAGCCGCGCGGGCAGGACCGGGGCCCCGCCGCCGAGCACGACGGGCGCGACGCCCAGCCAGATCTCGTCCAGCAGCCCGCGTTCGGCGAACTGGGCCACCAGGGCACCACCGCCGACCAGCCAGATGTTCCGGCCGGCCGCCGCCTGGACCATCTGCGCGTGCACCCGCGCGACGTCGTCGGCGGTCCGCACCACGTCCGCCCCCGGGACCAGGGGCAGGTCGCGGTGGGTGAAGACCCACGTGCGATGGTCGGGGTACGGCCACCGGTCCACCCCCTCCGCCAGGACGAACTCGTAGGTGGCCGCACCCATCGCGATCGCGCCGACCCCGGACAGGAACGACTCGTAGTGCTCGGTCACGCCGGGCACGTCGTTGAACTGCATGAGCCAGTCGAGGGAGCCCGCCGGGTCGGCGATGTACCCGTCGAGGCTCGCTGCCACGTAGTACTGGGTCCGCGTCATCACCCCAGCATGCCGCGCGCCGCCGACACGCCGCCGGGTCCCGGGGCGCGGGCCGGGGCACGGAGGAGCGCCGCTACCCGAGCACCTCGGCGACGGCGGTGGCGGTGAGGCCGTGGGCGCCGGCGACCGCCGCGTTGAGCAGGGCGCCGTCGTGCGTGGTCAGGCCGGCGGCCAGGGCCGGGTCGGAGCGAGCGGCGGCGCGCCAGCCGTCCGCGGCGAGCCGGGTCAGGTAGGGCAGGGTCGCGTTGGTCAGGGCACGGGTCGAGGTCACCGGCACGGCACCGGGCATGTTGGCGACGCAGTAGAACACCGAGCCGTGCACGGTGAAGGTCGGGTCGGCATGGGTCGTCGGGCGCGTGGACTCCAGGCAGCCGCCCTGGTCGACGGCGATGTCGACCAGCACGGACCCGGGGCGCATCCGGGCGACGAGGTCGTCGCTGACCAGCCGGGGCGCGCGCGCACCGGCGACCAGGACCGCACCGATGACCAGGTCGGCGTCGAGCAGCTCCTCCTCGAGCGTGTACTGGCTCGAGGCGAGCGTGCGCACCCGACCACCGAACGTGGCGTCGATCGCGCGCAGCTTGGGCAGGGACAGGTCCAGCACGGTGACGTCGGCCCGCATGCCGACGGCGATCTCGACCGCGTTCGTGCCCGCCACGCCGCCGCCGAGGACGACCACCTTGGCCGGCCGCACGCCGGGGATGCCGCCGGGCAGCACCCCGGCGCCGCCCGCGCTCGTCATCAGGTGGTACGCGCCGACCTGCATCGACAACCGGCCGGCGACCTCGCTCATCGGTGCCAGCAGCGGCAGCGTGCCGTCGGCGAGCTGCACGGTCTCGTAGGCGATCGCCGTCGTGCCCGCCGCGAGCAGCGCATCGGTGGCGGGACGGTCCGCAGCCAGGTGCAGGTAGGTGAACAGGGTCAGGTCACGTCGCAGGTAGGCGTACTCCGATGCGACGGGCTCCTTCACCTTGCACACGAGCTCGGCGCGGCCCCACACCTCGTCGGGCGTGTCCACCAGGTCGGCGCCGGCCGACCGGTAGGCGGCGTCGGGGACCGCGGAGCCCTCCCCCGCACCGCGCTGGACGAGCACCCGGTGGCCGGCGGCCACGAGCTGGTGGACGCCGGCCGGCGTGATCGCCACCCGGTGCTCGTTGTTCTTGACCTCGCGGGGGACACCGATCTGCATGGGGCACTCCAGGGACGACGACGGGCCGGGTCGCGGCGGCTGCCCTCAGCGTGCCCTCTCGCGGGCCCGTCGGCGCGCGCACGACGCGACTCGACGGGTCGGCCGCCCCGACGGGTGATGGACTGGGGGCCATGACCGCGAAGCCGGGCGCCGACGTCCACCGCAAGCACCGGTCGGACGCACCCCCCGGCTTCTTCGCCTGCGAGGCCGCGGGTCTGCGCTGGCTGGCGGCGGCCGACGCCGTCCCGGTCGTGCGGGTGCTCGACGTCGCCCCGGACCACCTCGACCTCGAGCGGCTGCGGCCGGCGCCGCCGACCCCGGACCGCGCCCGCCGGCTGGGTCGCGGGCTGGCCGGCCTGCACGACGCCGGCGCGCCCGCGTGGGGCAGCCCGCCGGCAGGCTGGGACGGCGACGGGTTCTTCGGCCCGCTCGACGAGCCGCTGCCGATGCCGGCCGGGAACCACGACCGCTGGGGAGAGTTCCTCGCCGAGCGCCGGCTCGAGCCGCTGCGCACGCTGCTGGCGTCCCGCGGCCGGCTCGGCACCAGCCTGGACGCGGATCTCCACGCCGTCATCGCCCGGCTGCGGTCCGGGGACCTCGACGGCGACGACGTCCCGGCCCGGGTCCACGGCGACCTGTGGTCGGGCAACGTGCTCTGGACGTCGTCCGGCGCGGTGCTCATCGACCCGGCCGCCCACGGCGGCCACCGCGAGGGCGACCTGGCGATGCTCGCCCTGTTCGGTGCGCCACACCTGGCCGACGTCGTCGCGGGGTACGAGGAGGTCCACCCGTTGCGCCCGGGCTGGCACGAGCGGGTCACGCTGCACCAGCTGTACCCGGTGGGGATGCACGCGGTGCTGTTCGGCGGCGGCTACGTGGCGCAGACGCAGGCGATCGCGGCCCGGTGGGGGCACGCGCGCTGAGCCGGCGGGCGCGGTCCGCCCTCACCCGGGAGCCCGGATGCGCGACGGCCCGGTGACCTCGCCATGAGGTCACCGGGCCGTCGCCACGTCTCCAGCATCGTCTGCGCCACCACCCACCGCGCCCGCTTGTCCTTGTCTCGCGCGGCTTGAACCGCCCCCGGCCTGCTTGGGGACTGTCGGTGACGTGCCACCCGGTCCGTGCCCGTCCACCCCTCACCAGAGGTGCGTGACCCGACCGAGCCGATCCATTCGCGGCGGGATGCTGGCACCACCACGCAGACCGGGGAACTGCTGTGCGCCGCGGCTCTCACCGCGACACCCTGCCCATCGACGGGCACACCAGCAGTCTGAGGGGTTCAAGCCCACCGATCCACCGGATATTCCGCCGGCGCCCGCGCCGACCCGCGGCTGAGCGTGCCCGAGGGCTGAGCGTGCCCGAGGGCTGAGCGTGACCGGGTGCTGACCGCGCCCGGTGCCGGCCGCGCCCGGGTGTGAGCCGGCAGTCAGGTCGCGGGGTGGGACTCCAGGACGGCCGGCTCCCACCGGCCGTGGCACACGGTGCACTCCACCGCGGGCCGGGCGCTGCCCAGGGGGATCACCGGGATCCAGAACAGGTGCACCCACGTCCGGGACTCCAGCTGCTCGTACGTGCGCGCGACGAAGCAGGACGGGCAGTGGAAGACGCCGGTGCTGGTCCGGCCGGTGCGCAGTCGGGTGCCGACGAACAGGATCACGTCGCCGAGCGTGCGTGGCACAGCGGTCGACTTGGCGCAGGGCGACCCGGCGCGGCTCTGCGCGCATGACGAGGGCCCCGACCGGTGGGCGGTCGAGGCCCTCGTGGTCGAGGGTGGGGTGGGAGCGAGGGGTCAGACGACCGTCTCGGCGACGAAGCCGCCGTCGGGCGCCGCGGAGACGCTCCAGACGCGGACGTCCTTGCCCCCCTTGCCGTTCTTCTCGTGCACGCGCACGAGGTCGCCGCGCTCGCGACCCTCCCCCTCGATGACGTAGGGGGTGCCGCGCTTGTCGATCGTGATCTCGACCGCACCGACGAAGGCGGACAGGGCCTGCGCGGGTGCGCCGTCGACCTCGGTCACCGGGTAGGGAACCCCGGAGATGACCGGCTCGGGGGAGGTCTTGAAGGTCATGGTGTGCCCCTCACGTGTGTCGCGACCGCAGGTCCGGGGCGCGTCCCGTTCAGGATGACGAGCGGGGTGGGTGGTGTCCAGCGGTACCGCCGGTCGCTGGCACCGGCACGACGAAGGCCCCCGACCTGGCGGGGTCGGGGGCCTTCGTCGTCGCTGTCTCAACGAGTGTCCGGAGGGGGACTTGAACCCCCACGCCCTATACGGGCACTAGCACCTCAAGCTAGCGCGTCTGCCATTCCGCCACCCGGACAGGTGGACCTTCTGGGGAGCATCTCCCCGTCAGGCGCGGCCGTAAAGATAGCACGGTGTGGGGGGCGGGCAGCCACGCCGACCCGGGTGCAGACTGGCGCCGACAGGCCCCCGCCGCACCACTCGTGAAGAGGCTCACCGCCATGACGGACCAGGACACGTCCCTCGCCGGGAGCGACCGTCCACATGCCTCGACCCGTCACCTGGCCGGCGCGAGTCCCGCCGCGCGGCGGGTCGCCGGGGCGCGGCGCAACCCGTCGGTCGTGGGGTTCGAGCAGACCGCCCCGCACTGGCTGCGGGTGCTGGCCGGGATGTCGTGGCGGCTGCTCGTGGTGGTCGCGGCCGTCGTGCTGGTGTTCTACGCGACGTCCCGGGTGCAGCTGGTCTTCATCGCCGTCTTCATCGCCCTGGTGTTCACCGCGGTGCTGCGTCCGCTGGTGGACATGCTCTCCCGGGTGATGCCGAGGGGGCTGGCGACGGCGGTGGCGCTGCTGGTGGGGGTGGTCGCGACGCTCGGGACCCTGGCCTACGTCGGGTTCTCCGTGGCCGGGCAGTGGGACAGCCTGTCGCGGCAGTTCACCTCCGGGATCGACGACATCATCGACTTCCTGCAGGACGGACCACTGCCGGTCACGGTCACGAACGACCAGCTCAACGTGTGGATCGACGACGGCCGCGACTGGGTCGTGGAGCACAGCGGTGAGGTCGCGTCGCAGGCCGCTGCGAGCGCCGGCTCGGTGGTGCTGGTGTTCGGCGCGCTCGCGCTGGCGGTCTTCTGCTCGGTGTTCTTCCTCGCCCGCGGTCACGAGATGTGGGTCTGGTTCCTCAACCAGCTGCCGGCGCGCACCCGGGACACCTGGCAGACGGCGGCCGAGGCGGGCTGGTACACGTTCTCCGGGTACACGCGGGGCACCGTGATCATCGCGGTGACCGACGGCGTGCTGGCGCTCGTGGTGCTGCTCGCGCTGGGCGTGCCGCTGGCGGCACCGCTCGCGGTGCTGGTCGTCATCGGCGCCTTCATCCCGCTGGTCGGCGCACCGGCCGCCATGGTCGTCGCGATGGTGGCGGCACTGGCGGCGAACGGCCCGATCAACGCCCTGCTGGTCGGTGTCTTCATCGCGCTCATCGGGCAGTTCGAGGGACACGTCCTGCAGCCGCTGGTGATGGGCCGGCAGGTGTCCCTGCACCCGGTGGTGATCGCGCTGGTGGTCACCGCCGGGACCATCACGGCCGGCATCCTGGGCGCGGTGATCTCGGTGCCGCTGGTCGCGGTCGCCTGGGCGGTGTTCTCCCGGCTGCGCCGGCTGGACCCGCCGGTGGAGGACGACGACGCCGAGTCCGACGACCTCGAGGTCACGCCGCAGGAGGGGTGACGTTCCCGGTCGCGCCGGCTGGGACGGCAGGGACGGCAGGGACGGCTGCGGCCGATCAGTGGAAGTCACGAGACCGCGTCGGCACCTTCAGGGACAGCGGGGCGAGGTGCTCGGCCACCAGGTTGGTGGCGCCGTCGGCCCGCTCGATCTGACCACGGACGACGAGTGCGGCGGACGTGCGCGCCGCCCGGCGGAACCGCCGCCACAGGCCCGCCGTGCAGACCACGTTGAGCAGGCCGGTCTCGTCCTCGACGGACAGGAACGTCACGCCCTGCGCGGTCCCCGGTCGCTGGCGGTGGGTCACCACGCCGGCGACGGCGACCCGCCGCCCCGGCTCGTGGGCGAACGCGTCCGCGACCCGCAGCACCCCGGCGGCGTCCAGACCGGTGCGCACGTGCTCGGTCGGGTAGGAGTCCACCGACACACCCGTCGCCCACACGTCGGCGACCGCGAGCTCGACGTCGCTCATCCCCGGCAGCGTGGGGGCGGCGACGCCGACCGAGACGCCGGGCAGCGTGTCGGGGCCCTCCTGCGCGAGCGCCCCGGCGGCCCACAGCGCCTCGCGGCGGTCCACGCCGGTCCCGTCCCGTCCGGGAATCCCGGCCAGTGCGCCGGCGGTCGCCAGCGACTCGAGCTGCGCGGTGCTGAGCCGGACCCGGCGGGCGAGGTCGCGCAGGTCCGCGAACGCCCCACCCCGGGCCCGCTCGGCGACCAGGGCGGCGGCGACGTCCTCGCCGACCCCCCGCACGGAGGCGAGCCCGAGACGCACGGCCAGCGCACCGTCGTCGTCGTGCCGCTGGGGACGGACGGGCTGGGGGCGGACGGCCGGCTCTTCGCCGTCGCCGCGGGACGCCAGCGCCTCCGGGGAGCGTTCCGCGCGCAGCGTGGTGCCACCGGTGAGCGGCACCAGCGGCAGCTCGGGACCGACCGCACCGGGGACCCGCTCGAGCCCCGCGTGCACCCCGGACGCCTGGACGTCGGGACGCAGCACGGTCAGCCCGTGCCGACGCGCGTCGGCCACCAGGGACTGCGGGGAGTAGAAGCCCATCGGCTGCGCCGCGAGCAGCCCGGCGTAGAAGGCCGCCGGGTGGTGGGCCTTGAGCCAGGTGCTGGCGTAGACGAGGTAGGCGAAGGAGTAGGCGTGGGACTCGGGGAAGCCGAAGTCGGCGAAGGCCTTGAGCTTGTCGAAGATCTGCTCGCCGGTGTCCCGCGGGACACCCTTGCGCTCCATGCCGTCCAGCAGCCGGGCGTGCAGCGCCTCCATCTTCGCCGTCGACCGCTTGGAGCCCATCGCGCGGCGCAGCTGGTCGGCCTCGGCGCCGGTGAAGTCGGCGACGTCGATCGCCATCTGCATGAGCTGCTCCTGGAACAGCGGCACGCCGAGCGTCTTGCTCAGCGAGCTCTCCAGCAGCGGGTGCAGGTAGGTGACCTTCTCCCGGCCCTGGTAGCGGGCGATGTAGGGGTGCACCGAGCCGCCCTGGATCGGGCCGGGACGGATCAGGGCGACCTCCACGACGATGTCGTAGAACCGCCGCGGCCGCAGCCGCGGCAGGGTGCCCATCTGCGCCCGGGACTCGACCTGGAAGACCCCCACGGTGTCCGCGGCGCACAGCAGGTCGTAGACGTGCGGGTCCTCCTGCGGCAGCTCGTGCAGGTCCAGCGTGATCCCCTCGTGCTCGCGGACCAGGGTGAACGCGTTCTGCAGGGCGCTGAGCATGCCCAGGCCGAGCAGGTCGAACTTCACCAGGCCGGCGTCGGCGCAGTCGTCCTTGTCCCACTGCAGCACGGTCCGCCCGGGCATCGTCGCCCACTCCACCGGGCACACCTCGACCACCGGCCGGTCGCACAGCACCATGCCGCCGGAGTGGATGCCCAGGTGACGCGGGAGCCGCAGGAACCGCTCGGCGAGCCCGAGCACCGGCTCGGGGATCACGGCCATCGACTCGGCCGACTCCGGCCGGTGCGTGGGCACGGTGTCGTGGCGGTCCGCGCCCACGTCCTCGGGGCGGACCGGCGCGGGCGTGGAGTCCCGCAGGCTCCCCCACTGCTCGATGCTCTTGCTCCACGCATCCTGCTGCCCGACGTCGTACCCCAGCGCCCGGGCGGCGTCGCGCACCGCCGACTTGGGGCGGTAGGAGATGACGTTGGCGACCTGGGCCGCGTGCGTGCGACCGTGCTTGGCGTAGACGTACTGGATGACCTCCTCCCGGCGGTCGGACTCGATGTCGACGTCGATGTCCGGCGGACCGTCGCGCTCGGGGGCCAGGAACCGCTCGAACAGCAGACCGTGGCGCACGGCGTCGACGGCGGTCACGCCCAGCGCGTAGCACACGGCCGAGTTGGCCGCGCTCCCCCGGCCCTGGCACAGGATGCCGCTGCGCCGGCAGAAGTCGACCAGGTCGTGGACGATCAGGAAGTACCCCGGGAAGTCCAGCGTCTCGATGACGTCGAGCTCGTGCGCGATCTGCGCGTACGCCCCCGGCACCCGCTCGGCCTCCGGCGGGCCGTACCGGCGCCGCGCCCCCTGCCAGGTGACCTCGCGCAGCCAGCTCGCCTCGGTGTGACCGGGCGGGACCGGGTACGGCGGCAGGTTGGGGGCCACCAGGGACAGATCGAACGCGCACTCGGCCCCCAGGGCGGCCGCGGTCGCCACCGCGCCGGGCCGGCGTGCGTGCCGCGCGAGCATCTCCTGCGCGGAGCGCAGGTGGGCGCCGGCGGTCGCGGGCAGCCAACCGTCCAGGTCCTCCAGGGAGGACCGGGCACGGACCGCGGCGAGCGCCGCGGCGAGATCCGCGTCGCGCGGGGTGGCGTAGTGCACCGCGCCGGTCGCGACCAGCGGGAGCCGCGCCGCGGCCGCCAGCTCCGCGAGGGCGTCGGCGCGCTCGGAGTCCCACGGGTCGCCGGCGTCGGTCACCTCGACGGCGACGTTGTCCTTCCCGAACAGGGCAACAAGCCGGTCCAGCTCGGCCCGCGCCGCCGACCGGCCGGCGTCTCCGGCTCCGTCGAGGCCCCGCCCCTCCAGCGCACGGCGGACCGCTCCCTTGCGGCACCCCGTCAGCACGAGCCACTGCCCGTCCGCCTGCTCGGCGAGCCCCTCCAGCGTGTAGGCCGCCGCCCCCTTGCGCCCGGTGGCCAGGTGCGCCGTGGCGATCGCGCGGGACAGGTTGCGGTACCCGTCGGCGCCGCGGGCGAGCACCAGCAGGTGCGTGGCGCGCGGGTCCGGCACACCGGTGGGTGGGTCCAGGACGTCACCGGCACGGCCGGGGACGGGCAGGTGCAGCTCGGCACCGAACACCGTGGGCAGCCCGACCGTGCGCGCCGCCTGGGCGAACCGCACGACGCCGTACAGCCCGTCGTGGTCGGTCAGGGCCAGCGCGGACAAGCCCAGTCGAGCCGCCTCGGCGGCGAGCTCCTCCGGCTGGCTCGCACCGTCGAGGAAGCTGAACGCCGAGTGCGCGTGCAGCTCGGCGTAGCGGGGGCCCTCAGTCATAGAGCGCCTCGCAGGTCCACTGCTCCTGGGAGCACGACAGCAGCAGTGCCCGGCCGCCCTCGAGGGCCACCTGCAGGTGCACCCGCCGGCGCGGGGTGGCGGTCCACCACCGCTCGACCATCGGCCACGGACCGGCCCACGCCACCAGCCGGTGTGGTCCGGCGTCGACCCCCGGCAGAGCCGTCGCCCCGGCACCGGCACCAGCACCGGCACCAGCACCAGCACCAGCAGCCCAGCACACCGTCGCCGGGGGTGCGCTCATCATCAGCCGCGCGTCGACCCGGACCGGCCGGCCGGCGTCGTCGAGCACGTCGACCACGACAGGCTCGACCAGGACGGTCGCGGGCGCGGGATCGGGCAGCCGCCCCGGCCAGGGCCGGTCGGCCGCACGGTCGGTGGCCCGGGCGTCGCCCCACGGGACCAGGTGGACCTGGTCGCGCACGTCACGCCCACCCTGCAGGGCCGCGACCAGGACGCCGTCACCGCCGAGCAGGCCCTGGACGCGCAGCAGCGCACGGTGGGCGCGCAGGTCCCCGCCGCTCGCCCCACCCCACAGCCGCCCCTGCTCCGCACCGGCCGGGGCGACCTCCTCGGCCGCGACCCCCAGCCGGACCAGCGCCGACGGCTCCGGCGTCCGGCCCGCACCGCCACCGCCACGACCACCGCCGCCCCCCTGGCTGCCCGAGAGCCAGCCCTCGAGCTGCCAGCGGACCCGGTCGGTGATCCGGGCGGCGCTCAGCCCACCGAGCCCCCCGGCGTCGGTCCGCCAGGTGCGCACCAGCTCGTCACCGGACTCGGTCCGCGCGGTGATCCGCAGCCGCCCACAGCTCGCCGAGCGCTCGACCAGCATGGTCTGGAGCTGCTCGGCCAGCCGGCGCGCCGCGAAGGCCGCGGCGTCGACCCGCTCGGCGGGCGGGTCGAGCTCGCACTCGACCGCGACGTCCGGCTCGAGGCGGCGCCGGGTCGGCGGCCGCACGTCCCCGCCGCGCGCGAGCCGGTGCGCCCACGTGCCCAGGTCACCGAACCGGGCCTCGACGTCCGCGGGCGGCAGCGCGGTGAGGTCGCCCAGCGTGGCCAGGCCCAGCCGCCGCAGCAGGTCGACCAGGGCACCGACCTCGGTGACCGCCCGCTCGGTCATCGCGGCGTGGAGCAGCACATCCACCCCGAGCGGGTCCAGGAACGCGCGTGCGCTGCCGGCCGGGACCACGAGGGAGGACCGGGCGGCCAGCACGGCGGCGAGCAGCCCGTCCGCCACGCCGACCTGGCACTCGTGCCCGGTGGCGTGCGCGACGGCGGTCACGAGCCGCTCCGCGAGGACGTGCTCGGAGCCGTGGTAACGGCTGGCCCCGGCTGCGGGGAGCAGCAGCAGCCCGGGACGGGCGATCTCCAGGCCGGCGACCACGGTCTCGACCGCGGCCGCGACCGGTTCGAACGTCCGGGCGTCGCGCCCGTCGTCCGCCGCGAGCAGCTCGAGCCCCGGAGCGCACTCCTGGGCTTGACGGCGGCGCATGCCCCGCCGCACCCCGTGGGCCCGCGCCGTGGCGGAGACAGCGGTGACCAGCCGGCCGTCGTGGACGGCCGCCGGCCGGTGCGCCTCGACCTGACCGTCCACCATCGCGGCCACGACCGGCCAGTCGGGAACCCACAGCACCACCGTGCGGGTCGGGGGGGCGCCGCGCCGGTCGGCGCCGCCATCGGCGGCCGGCACCGACGGGCGCACCGGGGTCAGGGTCACCGCCGCTCACCCCACCAGCCGCAGCGGCTGCACGGTCTCCGGCGCGCGTCGACGGGCGGGGTCGGACGCCTCCGCGCCCGCCCCGGCCGCCCCGGCTCGTACCGGGAGGACCACCTCGGCGCGCGAGCGGTGGCCCGCGCTCCCCCGGCCGCCGCGGGTCACCGCGAGCCGGTACCGGCGCAGGTGGCCGTGCCCCGCGCCGAGCCCGGTCCACTCGACCGGCTCCGCGGTCAGCACCACGTGCGCCCCCGGCCACGTCGCGGTGGACAGCAGCACCGTGCCGCGCTCGCGCGCCCGGGCCGTCAGCCGACGACGCTCGGCGTCCGTGAGCACGGCGTCGTCGCCGACGACGACGAGATCCACGCCGTCGAGCAGCGCCGCGAGCACCGTCGGGGCGTCCGGTCCGGGCCGCGGGACGAGGGCGAGCCGGTCCAGCACCACGCCGGCCTGCTGGGCGGCGAGCAGACCCACCGCCGGCAGGCCGACCACCGCGACCCAGGACCCCTCCTGCGAGGCGCGCGCGACCAGGGCCAGGACGAGGGAGGTGGATCCGGTGACGACCAGCGACGCCCCGCGGCGCAGCGCACCCCCGGGCAGCAGCGGGGCCAGGTCGGGCGCGACCGGCAGGGGCGGCCGGTCGGGATGGGTCAGCGACGACCCTGCCGCCGCAGGGACGGGGACCGGCGCAGCCGCGGTCGGGCCGGGGACGGACGACGTCGCCGTGCCCGCGGCGCTTGTCGAGCCGACAGGTGCGGAGCCGGCAGGTGCGGAGCCGGCAGGTGCCGAGCCGGCAGGTGCGGCACCGGCATGCCTCGACGACGCAGCCGCCGGCCCGGCGCGCAGCCCGCTGCGTGCACCGGTGCGCTGCTCGGCGTGCGCCAGCACCGCCCGCGCGAGGGCGGCGCGGTCCACGCCGTCGAGCACGGTCGTCATGGCACCTCCTCAGCCCTCGGCGTGTTCGAACACCTGTTCGAACACGCTCAGTACACGGCCCGCCGCCGGGCGCTGTCAACCGCGCCCGGCGAGTCGTGGACGACGCCGCCCGGTGTGTCGCCGAGCCGCCGCGACGACGCCCTCGCCGGCACCTCCCCCGGCCCCCGCGGCGTGCGGCCGCGGCCCGCGCCGGGCAGCATGGACCCGCCCCGACACCGGTGGGCGCGCTCGTCCCACCCACCCCACCGGCTGCCGTCCGTGCCACCCGAGGAGCCTGCGTGGACCTGAACCGCCCGATCGCCCCGGACCCGTACAGCGGGCTGCCCGCCGTCCCGTCCTTCACCCTGACCAGCGACGACGTCGCCGACGGCGTCGAGATGCCGGCCGCCCACACCGCCGACGGCGGCAGCCGGTCCCCCGGCCTGAGGTGGCACGGCTTCCCCGCCGGGACCCGCTCGTTCGTGGTCAGCTGCTTCGACCCGGACGCCCCCACCCCGGCCGGCTTCTGGCACTGGACCGTGGTCGACCTGCCGGCCGGCACGACGTCACTGCCGGGCGGCGCCGGCGCACCCGACGCCGCCGACCTGCCGGCACCGGCATTCGCCACCCGCAACGACGGTGGAACCACCGGCTACACCGGGGCCGCACCGCCGCAGGGCGACCACCCGCACCGCTACGTCTTCGCCGTGCACGCCCTGGACGTGGAGAGCCTGGACCTCACGCCCGACGCCACCCCGACGGCCGTGGCGTTCAACGCCCTGTTCCACACCCTGGCCCGCGCGACGCTCACGCCCACCTTCCGGCGATGACGACCGGCCTACCCGCCGCCCACCCGCCGCTGCGCTGGCTGCGCGCCGTCGACCACCCCGAGCTCATGGCCACCGGCACCCATGCCGCCCTGCTCGGGTGGGCGGCGGTCCAGCCCGAGGTCGCCGACGCCGTCGCGGTCGCCGAGATCGATCCCGACCTCGCGGACACCGCCGCCCTGACGGCGGCCTACGCCCTGCCGCCGGGCGCGTCGGCGAACTGCGTGCTCGTCGCCGGCCGCCGCGCCGGCGAGGAGCGGGTGGCGGCCGCCGTCGTGCTGGCGACCACCCGGGCGGACGTCAACACCGCGGTCAAGCGTCTGCTGGACGTGCGCAAGGCGTCGTTCCTGCCCACCGACCGCGCCACCGCGGAGTCGGGCATGGAGTACGGCGGGATCACCCCGGTGGGCCTGCCCGAGACCTGGCGGGTGCTGGTCGACTCGCGTGTCGTCGCGGTCGACGCCGTCGGCGGCCCGGGACAGCACCCGGCGGTGGTCGTCGGAAGCGGGATCCGCGGCTCCAAGCTCAGCCTGCCCGGGGCACTGCTCGGCCACCTGCCCGGTGCGGAGGTCGTCGAGGACCTCGCCGTGGGCTGAGCCCGCTGCGGCAGGCGGGTGACGTCCGCGTGCCGGACGACGCCCCTCCCGCTCGGCCGCTCAGGCCCGGTCGGCGCCGTCCGAAGGGGACGGCATGAGGTCCGACTGGTCACCACCCCCGCTGCACGGAGCGCGCGCGCGCCGCCTGGACGCGCGGATCAGCGGGGCCATGACGGTGCTCGGCTCGCTGACCGCCGTCCCGTTCGCCTACGAGAGCCCCTACCCCGGGCTGCTCTACTCGTTCGCCGCCCTGTGCGTCCTGATCGGTCTGCTGATGCTCGCCGGCGCTGCGCGGGTGCGACCGTGGGCGCTGTCGGCGGCCAGCGTCCTGGGGGCGGTCGGCATCACCAGCGTCGCGGTGCACGCCCCGGACGGGTTCACCCACGCGAGCGGACCGATCCTGTACGTCATCCCCGTGCTCCAGGTCGGGCTGCTGCGCAGCGGCCGGGAGGCCTGGCTGCAGCTGACCTGCGCGCTGACCGCCTACGCCGTCGGGCTGCACGTGGTCGGCTTCGACCTGCCCGGCATCGGGTTGACCACCCTCCCGGTCCTGCTCGCGCTCGCCGTGCTGAACGCGGCGGTGCTCCTGCTCCGCGACCGGGTCGACCGGCTCGTGGGCGAGGTGGACCGGCTCATCCGCGAGCTGCGGCACCAGGTGCGCCACGACGCGCTGACCGGCCTGCTCAACCGCCAGGGCCTCATCCAGCACGCCGCCAGCCCCGACGTGCTGCTCGTGGGGAGCCTGCTCCTGATCGACGTCGACCACTTCAAGCGCATCAACGACGTCAGCGGTCACCTCGCCGGCGACGAGGTCCTGACCCAGCTCGGCGCCCTGCTCGCGGCCGTCCTGGGACCGCGCGAGACCGCGGTGCGGGTGGGCGGCGAGGAGTTCCTGCTGATCCTCGCGACCACCGACGCCGCCGCTGCCGGCGCCCGGGCGCAGGACCTGCGCCGGCACATCAGCGCCACGCTGCGCACGCCCGACGGCGATCCGGTCACGGTCAGCGTCGGCGTGGCGTCCGGGGATCTCACGAACCAGTTCACCGAGCTGTACCGGCAGGCCGACGACGCGCTGTACCGGGCCAAGGCGCGCGGTCGGGACCGGGTCGAGCTGGCCGTCCCGGGGCCGGCGGGCAGCACCGGGCCGGGCGCCGACGCCGTCGTGCCCACCGCACGGGACCGGCGCACGACCGTCAGCGGGGCCGGCTGACGCCCGACGCGGCCTCGCCGTGCGCGGCGAGCCACTGCGGGCGCAGGGCCGCCATCATCACCTCGTCGACGCGCTCGCCGTCGAAGACCAGCGCCGCGCGGCGCACGCCCTCGACCACGAACCCCGCGCGCTCGTACACGTGCCGCGCGCGGGGGTTGACCGTGTAGACGCCGAGCTCGACCCGGTACAGGTCGGTGGCCG
Source organism: uncultured Cellulomonas sp. (assembly GCF_947494015.1). Taxonomy (GTDB): domain Bacteria; phylum Actinomycetota; class Actinomycetes; order Actinomycetales; family Cellulomonadaceae; genus Pengzhenrongella. Next base: position 88,338 of record NZ_CANLTL010000011.1, read on the forward strand.
TGAACGCGTGCGTCAGCACCAGCCGGGTCGCCTCCGATCCCAGGCCGCGGTCACGCCCGAGGGGTCCGACCAGGATGCGGAAGTTGCAGGACTGGTTCTCCGGCTCCCAGTGGTTGAGCACGACCTCCCCGACGCACCGGTCGGTCGCCCGGTCGACCAGCGCGAGGTCGAGCCGGTCGCCGGCATCGGCGCGGGTCTCGTACCAGCGGCGGGTCGGCTCGTCCAGGTGCGGGTCCGCCTCGGCCGCCTCGGCGGTCGTGTGCACGCTGCCCGTCAGCCGCCGCACGTCCGGGTCGGCCAGCACGGGTCCCATCGCGTCGATGTCGGCCGGGGTGAACGGACGCAGCACGGCGCGCTCGCCGACCAGGGTCGGCTTGGCGCTGAGGTCGGTCGGCACGGTCAGACCGTAGCGGTCCGGTCGCCGCCGGCCGGGGACCCGACGGGCCGGTCCGCGGCCGTGCGCGTCGCCCAGAACGCCACCGCGGAGGCGGCCGCGACGTTGAGGGAGTCGACCGCGCCGGCCATCGGGATCCGCACGACGACGTCGGCGGCCGCGACCGCTCCCCGGGACAGCCCGTCCCCCTCCGTGCCGAGCACGAGCGCGAGCCGCGCGGGCGGCTGCGCCGCGAGGTCGTCGAGGGTCACGGCGTCGTCGGCGAGGGCGAGCGCGGCGACGGTGAACCCGTCGTCCCGCAGGTCGGCCAGGCCACCCGGCCAGGACGTCAGCCGGGTCCACGGCACCTGGAACACCGTCCCCATTGAGACGCGCACCGAGCGCCGGTACAGCGGGTCCGCGCAGCGTGGGCTGACCAGGACGGCGTCGACGCCCAGCGCGGCGGCGCTGCGGAAGATCGCCCCCACGTTCGTGTGGTCGACGACGTCCTCGAGCACCGCCACCCGCCGCGCGCCGGCGCCGCCACGGGCCGCGGCGAGCAGGGCGTGCGCGTCCGGCAGCGGCGGGCGGTGCATCGCGGCGAGGGCGCCGCGGTGCAGGTGGAAGCCGGTGATCTCCTCCAGCACGGGCTCCGGGGCGACGAAGACCGGCACGTCGCCGTCCGGGCCTGCGCCGACCTGGTCCAGCAGGTCGGCCAGGTCCGGCAGCCACCGCTCGGCCATCAGCAGCGACCGGGGCCGGTGCCCGGCGGCGACCGCGCGCCGGATGACCGTGGAGCTCTCCGCGATGTACAGACCCTTGGCGGGCTCGTGCTTGGCGCGCAGCGCGACGTCGGTCAGCCGGGTGTAGTCGGCGAGGCGGTCGTCATCGGCGGTGGTGAGGTGGTGGATCGGCACGTCGGCGATCCTCCCAGGCGCTCACCGCCCGGCGTGCCTACGGGCTCGGGGCGGCCGCCGCGGCGAATTGGCTCGCGTACAGCTCGGCGTACGCACCGCCCGCCGCCAGGAGCTCGGTGTGGGTGCCGTGCTCCACGATCGAGCCGTGGTCCATCACGAGGATGACGTCGGCGTCGCGGATCGTGGACAGCCGGTGCGCGATGACGAACGACGTGCGGCCCGACCGCAGCGCCGCCATCGCGCGCTGCACGAGCACCTCGGTGCGCGTGTCCACCGACGACGTCGCCTCGTCCAGCACGAGGATCGGCGGTCCGGCCAGGAACGCCCGGGCGATGGTGAGCAGCTGCTTCTCCCCCGCGCTGACGTCCGAGCCCTCGTCGTCCAGCCGGGTCGCGTACCCGTCCGGCAGGGTGCGCACGAAGCGGTCGACGTGGGTGGCCCGGGCCGCCTCGACCATCGCCTCGTCGGTCGCGTCCGGCGCGCCGTAGCGCAGGTTGTCCGCGATCGTGCCGCCGAACAGCCACGTGTCCTGCAGGACCATCCCGACCTGGGACCGCAGCGCGTCGCGGGTCATGTCCCGGATGTCGACGCCGTCCAGGGTGATGCGTCCGCCGTCGATCTCGTAGAACCGCATGAGCAGGTTGACCAGCGTCGTCTTGCCGGCCCCGGTGGGGCCGACGATCGCCACGGTGCTCCCCGGCTCGGCGACGAGCGACAGGTGCTCGATCAGCGGGGTGTCGGGGTCGTAGCGGAACGAGACGTCCTCGAACGTCACCCGTCCGCGGACGGGCAGGGCCGGGACGACGGGCTGGTCGGGATCCGGCTCCTGGTCCGGGGCGTCCAGCAGCTCGAACACCCGCTCGGCCGACGCCACCCCCGACTGCAGCAGGTTCATCATCGACGCGACCTGGGTCAGCGGCTGGGTGAACATGCGCGAGTACTGGATGAAGGCCTGCACGTCGCCGAGGGTCATCGCCCCGGAAGCGACCCGCAGGCCGCCGACCACGGCCACCGCGACGTAGTTCAGGTTGGACAGGAACCCCAGCGCCGGCTGGATCGTGCCGGAGATGAACTGCGCGCGGAAGCTCGCGTCGTACAGGCGCTCGTTGCGGTCGCGGAAGGTCGCGATGGCCTCGTCCTGCCGGCCGAACACCTTGACCAGCGCGTGACCGGTGTACATCTCCTCGATGTGGGCGTTGACCTGACCGGTCCAGGACCACTGCGCGACGAACTGCGGTTGGGAGCGCTTGGCGATCGCCACCGTCACCACGATGGACAGCGGCACGGTGACCAGGGCGACCAGGGCCAGCAGCGGGGAGATCCAGAACATCATCGCGAGCACACCCACCACCGTCAGCAGCGCCGTCACCAGCTGGGACAGCGTCTGCTGCAGGGTCTGGGCGACGTTGTCGATGTCGTTCGTCACCCGGGAGAGCACCTCCCCGCGCTCCTGGCGGTCGACGTAGCTCAGCGGCAGCCGCGAGAGCTTGCCCTCGACCGCCGCGCGCAGCCGGTACGCGCTGCGCTGGACGACGTCGGTGGTCAGCCGGCCCTGCGCCCAGCCGAACACGAAGGCGCCCACGTACACGCCCAGGACCGCGAGCAGCACGGCGGCCAGCCGCCGGGTGTCGACCCCCTCGCCCGGGACGAGGCTCATGCCGCTGACCAGGTCGGCGAGCTGGTCCTGCCCCTGGGCGCGCAGCCCGGCGACCGCCTCCGCCTGCGTGCTGCCGACGGGCAGGCCACGCCCCACGAAGCCCTCGAACACGATGTCGGTCGCGGTGCCGAGCAGCTTGGGGCCGGCGACGGCGAGCGCGACGGCTGCGAGCCCGAGGAGCACCACGAGGGTGATCCGCAGCCGCTCCGGCGCGAGCTGGGCCAGCAGCCGCCGCCCGGACCCGGTGAAGTCCATGGACTTCTCGGCCGGGACGCCCAGGCCGGGGCCGAAGCCGGGGCGCGGCGGCCGCCTCGGGACCCCGGCGCCCGGCCCCCGGCCGGGCGCGGCCGGACCACCCCCGGGCGCTGGCACTGCACCGGGAGCAGGCACTCCTCCGGGCGCAGGCACTCCTCCGGGCGCAGGCGCTCCGCCGCCGGCGGCCGGCGGGCGGGGGCCCCGGACGCTCACGCGGCCGCCTCCTGCGCGCTGAGCTGGGACAGCACGATCTCGCGGTACGTGTCCGACGTCTCCATGAGCTCGGTGTGCGTCCCGGCGCCGACGACGGTGCCCTCGTCGAGGACGACGATGTGGTCGGCGTGCCGGATGGTGGCGACCCGTTGGGCGACCACCAGGACGGTGGCGTCGCGGGTCGCGGGGGCCAGCGCCGCCCGCAGACGGGCGTCGGTCGCGACGTCGAGGGCGGAGAAGGCGTCGTCGAACAGGTACAGCGCGGGGCGCCGCACCAGGGCGCGGGCGATGGCCAGGCGCTGCCGCTGGCCGCCGGACAGGTTCGTGCCGCCCTGGGTGACCGGCGCGTCCAGACCGCCGGCGAGCCGCTCCACGAAGTCGCGCGCCTGCGCGACCGCGAGGGCGTGCCACAGCTCGTCCTCGGTGGCGTCCGGCTTGCCGTACCGCAGGTTGGAGGCGACGGTCCCGCCGAACAGGTACGCCTTCTGCGGGACCAGGCCGATCCCGGACCACAGGTCCTGCGGGTCCCGGTCGCGCACATCCACACCGTCCACGAGCACCGCACCCCCGGTGACCTCGGCGAGCCGCGGGACGAGGTTGAGCAGCGTCGTCTTGCCCGAGCCGGTCGAGCCGATGATCGCGGTGGTGCGGCCGGGCAGCGCCGTGAGGCTGACCCCGCGCAGCACCGCCGCCTCGGCGCCGGGATAGCGGAACTCCACGTCGCGCAGCTCGAGCCGTCCCCTCGCCGACCCCGCGGCGGCACCCGCCGGGACCACCGGCCGCGCCGGCGGACGGACGCTGGGCTGGGTGTCCAGCACGGCGGTGATGCGCTCGGAGGCCACCACCGCCCGGGGCACCATCACGAACATCATCGTGGCCATCAGGACGGCCATGAGGATGTACATGATGTAGCTGAGGAAGGCGATGAGGGCGCCGACCTGCATCTCCCCCGAGTCGATGCGCCGGCCGCCGAACCAGATCACCGCGACGCTGGTCACGTTCATCACCAGCAGCACGGCCGGGAACATCAGCGCCATCAGCCGGCCGATCCGCACCGAGGTGCGCATCAGCTCGGTGCTGGCCTCGGCGAACCGCGCCGTCTCGCGACGCTCGCGCACGAACGCGCGGATGACCCGCACACCCGCGATCTGCTCGCGCAGCACGCCGTTGATCCGGTCGATGCGCGTCTGCATGACGCGGAAGTGCGGCACCATGCGCCGCACGATGAGCGCGATGATCACCGCGAGGGTCGGCACCGACACGACCAGCAGCCCGGACAGGACGACGTCCTCGCGCAGTGCCATCACGACGCCGCCGACCAGCATGAACGGGGCGACGACCATGAGGGTGAGCGAGAACAGCACGACCATCTGGACCTGCTGGACGTCGTTGGTCGTGCGGGTGATGAGCGACGGCGCCCCGAAGTGCCCGACCTCCTGCGCGGAGAAGCCCTGCACGTGGGTGAACAGCGCCGCCCGCACGTCGCGGCCCAGCGCCATCGCGGTGCGCGCACCGAAGAGGACGGCGACCACAGCGCAGCCGACCTGCGCCAGGCTGATCGCCAGCATCACGGCGCCCACCCGCAGGATGTAGCCGGTGTCCCCGGCCGCGACGCCCCGGTCGATGATGTCGGCGTTCAGCGACGGCAGCAGCAGCGTCGCCGCGGTCTGCAGCAGCTGGAGCACGAGCACGGCGACGACGGCGCCCCGATACGGGCGCAGGTGTCGGCGCAGCAAGGGGACGAGCACGGGGCCTCCGCCGGGTCAGGCGTCGCGGTGGGACCGCGCGCCTCGACGACAATAGGCCGCCGACGGCGCGCGGTGCGCCACTGATTTGTCGGACGCGCCGACGTGCGTGGCCTACCGGCGGGTGTCCGGCGGCTCGGTCGTCGGCGGCTCGGTCGTCGGCGGCTCGGTGGTCGTCGGCCCGGCCGTCGTCGTCGCACCACCCGGCTCGGCGGCGCGGTCGGGACCCGCCTCGGCGGACGAGCTCCGGTCGGACGGCCGCTGGGACGACGGTGGCACCGCCGGTGCTCCCGGTGGCTGGCCGTGCACCGGCTGGGTCGGCGTCGGCTCGGTCGCGGTCGGCCCGGTGGGCGCCGGCCGCCGGGAGCCCGTGTACGGACGCTGGCCCGCCTCGGCGCGCCGGTCGGCCGGGCTGCCGCTGAGCGTGCCGGCACTCACCGCGTCCGCGGTCGCCGCCTCGGAGTCGCGCCGGGCCTGGGCCAGGGCGGCGCCGGGGTCCGGCAGGACGGTCGGCGGCAGGTCCTCCGACCGCACCGGGGACGACCCCGCCGGACGGCTCGGGGCTTCCCCGCCGTCCGCGGACATCGCGCCGGCGAACCCCTGCGTGAGCTGACCGAGCGCGCCGGTGAGCTCCGACGGGACGATCCAGACCTTGTTCGCCGCGCTGCCGGCGATCTTCGGCAGCGTCTGCAGGTACTGGTACGCGAGCAGCTTGGGGTCCGCGTCGCCGCGGTGGACCGCGTCGAACACCTGCAGGATCGCGCGCGCCTCGCCCTCGGCGTTGAGGATCGCGGCCTGCGCCGACCCCTCCGCCCGCAGGATCGCCGCCTGCCGGTCACCCTCGGCGGTGAGGATCTGCGACTGCTTGACGCCCTCGGCGGTCAGGATGGCGGCGCGGCGGTCCCGCTCGGCGCGCATCTGCTGCTCCATCGAGCCCTGGATGGACTGCGGCGGGTCGATCGACTTCAGCTCGACCCGGTTGACGCGCACACCCCAGCGACCGGTGGCGTCGTCGAGCACGCCGCGCAGCTGGCCGTTGATCTGGTCACGGCTGGTCAGCGTCTGCTCGAGGTCCATCGACCCGACCACGTTGCGCAGCGTGGTGACGGTGAGCTGCTCGATGCCGGTGATGTAGTTGGCGATCTCGTACACCGCGGACTTGGGGTCGGTGACCTGGAAGTAGATGACGGTGTCGATGCTCACCACGAGGTTGTCCGAGGTGATCACGGGCTGCGGCGGGAACGACACGACCTGCTCGCGCAGGTCGACCGCCGCGCGGACACGGTCCACGAAGGGGATGAGCAGGTGCAGACCCGCGTCCAGGGTGCGGTTGTACCGGCCCAGCCGCTCGATGATCAGCGCCACGGTCTGCGGGACGATCCGCACCGCGCGGACCAGTGCCACCACGACGAAGACGAGCAGCAGCCCCAGGACGATGTAGCCCAGGACCGTGCCGAGGGTGAGATCCACTACGCGTTCTCCTTCGGACGGTGCAGACGGGGGTGGGCGGCGAACCGCTGGGCCAGCCGTCCGGCCTGCGGGTCGGGCACGGGGTGGTCGGGCCGGGCGGGGATGCCCACGGAGGCGTGGTCGACGACGGCGGCGGCGCCGTCGATCCGCACCACGCGGACCTCCTCGCCCTCGGGCAGGACGAGCCCCTCGCGGGCGGACCGGGCGGACCAGACCTCGCCGGAGAGCTTGACCCGGCCGCCGTGGACGTCCACGTCCTCGACCACGATCGCGAGCCGGCCCACCTGCGCCGCGGCGTTGGTCTCCACCAGCGGCACCCGGTCACGCAGGCTGCGCAGCAGCCACGGCCTGATGGCCACCAGCAGCAGCGCCGACACGACCGCCAGGACGACGATCTGCACCGACAGCGGCGCCCCGAGGGCGCCGGCGATGCCGGCGGCGATCGCGCCGCCGGCGAACATGATCAGCACGAGGTCGAGCGTGAGCACCTCGATCGCGACGAGCAGCAGAGCCGCTCCCAGCCACCACAACCAGTCCATCGTGGTCCCCTCCCGGGTGGGAGCACCCCGCACCTGCGGTGCGCTCCGGGCACCGCAGGCGGTGCCTCGACCCAGCATATCGGGGTCCGTCGCGGCTCCGGGCTCGGCGCCTCACCGTTCCGGGCTCGGCGTCTCAGCGCTCCCAGTCCGGCGTCTCACCGCTCCGGGCTCGGCGTCTCAGCGCTCTGCGCGCGCCGACCAGCGACCCTCGTGGCGCTCGACCGTGAGCGGCAGACCGAAGGCGCCGGAGAGCTGCTCGGCGGTGAGCACCTGGTCCAGCGGTCCGGCCGCGTGCACCCGACCGTCGCGCAGCAGCATGAGGTGGGTGAACCCGGGCGGGATCTCCTCGACGTGGTGCGTGACCAGGACGAGCAACGGGGACCGTGGGTCCGCGGCGAGCTCGGACAGCGCGCCGACCAGCTCCTCGCGACCGCCGAGGTCCAGGCCGGCGGCCGGCTCGTCGAGCAGCAGCAGCTCGGGGTCGGTCATCAGGGACCGGGCGATCTGGGCCCGCTTGCGCTCGCCCTCGCTCAGCGTCCCGAAGGTCCGGTCGGCGAGGTCGGCGACCCCGAAGGCGGCCATGAGGTCCGCGGCGCGCTCCTCGTCCGGCGCCTCGTAGCTCTCCCGCCAACGGCCGGTCACCCCGTAGGCGGCGGTGAGCACGACGTCGCGCACGGTCTCCCCCGACGGGATCCGGTCCGCGAGCGCCGAGCTGGCGAGCCCGATGCGCTGGCGCAGCTCGAAGACGTCGACGCGGCCCATCCGCTCCCCGAGCAGGTCGGCGGTCCCCGAGCTCGGGTGCATGCGTCCGGCGGCGATCTGCAGCAGGGTGGTCTTGCCCGCGCCGTTGCGGCCCAGCACCACCCAGCGCTCACCGTCCCCGACCTGCCACGTCACCTCGTCGAGGATGGTCTTGGTCCCCCGGCGGATGGACACGGCCTGCAGGTCGAGCACCTCGTTCATGAGGACCGACCCTAGCCTGCGCCCCGCCGCCCGGCCGGGCCGCCGCGCGCACCGCCCCGTGCCGCGGCACCCGGGGACGGCGCCCGGGCGAGCGGGCGCAGGCGATCGCATGCCGTCGGGGTGCCGGGTCGTGCCGGGTCGTAGGTTGGTCGCCGTGGATACGACCCCCGACGTTCTCGCCCTGCCGCGCTCGGTGCTGCTGGCCCTGTGGGCGCACGGCGTCGGCGCGGGCGCCGGCCCCCTTCAGCAGGCGCTGGCCGCCGTGCAGGGCGACGACGAGCCGCACACCGTGCGCGTCGGTGAGGGCGCGGAGCCGTCCGAGGACGGACTGGCCGGGCTGCTGGCGGCGTGGGCCGGTGGGCCCCGGGAGGTCGCCGCCGTGCTGCCGGCGCCCGGTGATCTTTCCGGGGTCCCCGCCGCGGTCAGCCGGTTGTCGGTCGACGCCGGGGAGTGCGTCCTGGTGCACGCGGCGGCGGGCTCCTTCGCCGCGGTGCCCGTGGTCGAGGAGTTCGGCAGCGCCCTCGAGCCCGGGCACCTGGTGACCTGGGAGGTGCGTGCGGTGCCGGACTGGCGCACGTCCCTGCTGGGCGTGCTCGGCACGCTCGCCGACGCCGAGCGTGAGCTGCGGCTCGCGCTGATCTCGGCCACGGAGGCGCTCGCCTCGCTCGACGTCGCCCGGTGGCGGCCCGACGCCGCCGAGGCGATCGCGGCCCTGCGCTCGGAGGTCGGCCCCGGCTGGCCGGTCCCCGGCTCGCTCGACGGGCGTCGGGTGCGCGTGCTGGCCAGCGCCGCCCGGCTCCGGGCGATCGTCGCCCTGGCCACCGCCGACGACGGCGGCGCGGTCAACCTGTGGCAGGCGGACCAGCGGTCCACCGCCCTGCGTGAGGTGGACCGGGCCGCGCGGCGGGCGATGGCGGCGGCGACGGCCACCGTGGCCACCGGCCCCGCCTGACCCGCCGCCGGCCCGGCTCGACTCGACCCGCGGCGTGCCGGACCGGCGGTACCCCGGCGACCGGCCGGACCGGCAGCGCGTCCCTGCCGGCTGGAACGGCTGGCGGCTAGTGGGCGAAGAATGCCCGCGCGGCGTCGCTGCGCCAGCCCGGCGCCCACTTGTCCAGCACGGCAGCCTTGGACGGCGTCATCGTCCCCGCGTCCCACGAGGCGATCCACGCGCGGTGCAGCGCGATGCGCTCGCGGTCGCTCGGCATGCCGGCGGGGCGTGTCGGGGACGCGTCCAGCGGCACGAAGACGAAGCCGGGGGCTGCGGTGCAGGGGGTCGGGACGGTCGGTGCCGTGGCGGTGCTCATGGTCGTGCTCCTGCGGTGGACGGGTGCCGGTCCTGTCCTCATCGTCCGGCCGGTCGCGCCCGTGAGGGGCGTGCCACCGTCCGGTGACGACCGGCCCGGTCGCGGGCGGCCGCCGTCACCCGGTCGGCCGAGTCCCCTGTCACCGGCAGGGCCGCCCGCACCCGGTCAGCCGATGACGGACCGGTACACCTCGATGGTGCGGTCGGCGATCGCGTCCCAGGAGAAGTGGTCTTCGACCCGGCGCCGGGCCGCCACCCCCATCGCGGCGGCCCGCTGGGGGTCGCCGACGACGGCGGTCAGTGCGGCGGCGAGGTCGGCGACGAAGCGGTCGGGGTCCAGCGGCGTGCCGGTGCCGTCCTGCGCCTGGTCGATCGGGACCAGCAGGCCCGTCACGCCGTCGTCGACCACCTCGGGGATGCCGCCGGTCGCGGTGCCGACCACCGGCAGGCCCACCGCCATCGCCTCGAGGTTGACGATGCCGAGCGGCTCGTACACCGACGGGCAGGCGAACACGGTGCCGCTGGCCAGCACCGCGACCAGCTCCTCGCGCGGCAGCATCCGGGAGATCCAGAACACCCCGCTGCGGGTCTGGGCGAGCGTCTCGACGAGCCCGCGGACCTCGGCCTCGATCTCCGGGGTGTCCGGCGCCCCCGCGCACAGCACGAGCTGCACCTCGGGCGGCAGCTCGGCGGCGGCCCGCAGGAAGTACGGCAGGCCCTTCTGCCGGGTGATGCGACCGACGAACACCACCGACGGCCGGTCCGGGTCGATCCCCAGCCCCCGCACGACGGCGTCGGCGGCGTCCCCGGCCGGCGTCCCGGGCTCGGGGCGCTGCCAGCCGGCCAGGTCGATGCCGTTGTGCACCACGTGGACCTTGTCCGGGTCGACCTGCGGGTAGCAGCGCAGGATGTCCGCACGCATGCCGGCGCTCACCGCGATGATCCCGGCGGCTCCCTCGTACGCGGTCCGCTCGGCCCACGAGGACAGCGCGTAGCCGCCGCCGAGCTGCTCGGCCTTCCACGGGCGCAGCGGCTCCAGGCTGTGCGCGGAGACCACGTGCGGGACGCCGTGCAGCAGTCCCCCGAGGTGACCGGCGAGGTTGGCGTACCAGGTGTGGGAGTGCAGCAGGTCGGCGCCCGCGACGTCGTCGGCGATGGCCAGGTCGACGCCGAAGGTGGCCAGCGCGGCGTTCGCGGCCGAGAGCTCCGCCGGCACGCCGTACCCCGTGACGCCCTCCCCGGACGCGGGGCCGCTGGAGCCGGTGAAGCAGCGCACGCGCACGTCGATGCTTCGGCGCAGGACGGCGGAGAGCTCGGCGACGTGGACCCCCGCCCCTCCGTAGACGTTCGGGGGGTACTCGCGGGTCAGCAGGTCGACTCTCATCCGCCGCACGCTAGCGCGACACGTCGGGGTGAGCAGCCCCTACGGGTGGCCTGGCTCACAGTCGCGGGCCTATGTTCGCTCCATGGCAGCGCCGCGCGTACTCGCAATCGTCCTCGCAGGTGGGGAAGGGAAGCGACTCATGCCGCTCACCTCCCACCGTGCCAAGCCCGCCGTCCCGTTCGGAGGCATCTACCGACTGGTCGACTTCGCCCTGTCGAACCTCGTGAACTCGGGCTACCTGAAGATCGTCGTGCTGACGCAGTACAAGTCGCACAGCCTGGACCGGCACGTCACGAAGACGTGGCGCATGTCGCCCCTGCTGGGCAACTACATCGCGCCGGTCCCCGCGCAGCAGCGGGTGGGCAAGCACTGGTACCTCGGCAGCGCCGACGCGATCTACCAGTGCCTGAACATCATCGACGACGAGCGCCCGGACATCGTGGTCGTGGTTGGCGCCGACCACGTCTACCGGATGGACTTCTCCCAGATGGTCGACTCGCACATCGAGTCCGGGGCGGAGATGACGGTCGCCGCGATCCGCCAGCCGATCGCCATGTCGACCGAGTTCGGCGTCATCGAAACCGACCCCAGCGACCCGACCCGGATCACGGCCTTCCGGGAGAAGCCGTCCGACCCGGTCGGGCTGGCCGACTCCCCCGGGGAGATCCTGGCGTCCATGGGGAACTACGTCGCCAACGCGGACGCGCTGCGCCGCGCGGTGACGGAGGACGCCGAGGACCCGGACTCCAAGCACGACATGGGCGGCGACCTCGTCCCCGCGTTCGTCGCCAAGGGCACCGCGGGGGTCTACGACTTCATCCACAACGACGTGCCCGGGTCCACCGACCGCGACCGCGACTACTGGCGCGACGTCGGCACGCTGGACTCGTACTTCGAGGCCAACAAGGACCTCATCTCGATCAACCCGGTGTTCAACGTCTACAACGACGAGTGGCCGCTGCACACCGGCTACACCGGGCTGCCGCCGGCCAAGTTCGTGCACGCCGGGCCGGACCGGGTCGGGTACGCGGCCGACTCGGTGGTGTCGCCCGGGGTGATCGTCTCCGGTGCGACCGTGTCCGGCTCGGTCCTGTCCCCGGGGGTGTACCTGCACTCGTGGTCGGCGGTCTCCGACAGCGTCCTGATGGACGGCGTCAAGGTGCACCGCCACGCGCAGATCCACCGCGCGATCCTGGACAAGAACGTCATCGTCCCCGAGCGCACGCGGATCGGCCTGGACCCCGACCACGACCGTGCCCGCGGGTTCACGGTGACCGAGAGCGGGATCACCGTGGTCCCCAAGGGCACCGTCGTCGAGCCGTAGCGGTCCGCGCGCTGCCGCAGCCGGGCGCGGCGGCGGGACGGCCGGACCATGACGCCGGACGCCGTCCCGCCGCCGCTACGCTGCCCCGGTGACCAGCCACGCCGCCGAGCCGACCACAGGGGCTGACCGCAGGCCGGACCGCAGGCTCGTGGTGATGGACGTCGACTCGACCCTGATCACCGGCGAGGTCGTCGAGATGCTCGCCGAGCGGGCCGGAGCGGGCGACGTGGTCGCCGCGGTCACGGAGCGGGCCATGCGCGGTGAGATCGACTTCGCGACCTCCCTGCACGAGCGGGTCGCCCTGCTCGCCGGGCTCCCGGTCTCGGTGCTGGCCGACGTCACCGACGCCCTCGTCCTGACCCCCGGGGCGCGCGAGCTGCTGGCCGAGCTGGCGCGGCGCGACTGGCCGGTCGGCCTGGTGTCCGGCGGGTTCGCCGAGATCGTCGAGCCGCTCGCCGCCTCGCTCGGCATCCGTCGCACCGTGGCGAACCGGCTGGAGGTGGCCGACGGCCGGTTGACCGGGCGCGTGCGGGGGGCTGTGGTCGACCGTGCCCGCAAGGCGGTCGCGCTGCGCGAGTTCGCCGCCGCCGAGGCGGTCCCGCTCGGGCGCTGCGTGGCGATCGGGGATGGCGCCAACGACCTGGACATGATCGCCGCGGCCGGCCTGGGGATCGCCTTCAACGCCAAGCCGCTGGTCCGCGAGCACGCCGACGCCGCCGTCGACGAGCGCCTGGACGCCGTGCTCGACATCATCGACCGGAGCACACCGCCCGCCACCGACCTGTCCCCGCTGTCCGCGCCGTCCGCGCACCCCCGACCCGACGAGGTGTCATGACCGCCACCGCCCACCCCACCGAGCCCGCCACGTTCGGCACGGCCGTCGTGCTGACCAGCCGGGGGCCGGCGTATGCCGACCCCTGGCACGACCTGACCGGCGTCGCCGCGTCGATCGCCGGACTGCTGGGCGAGGCGGGTCTGGACGTGGAGGTCCGCGACGACGTCGCCGACGCGCTCGACGACCACGCCGGGCGCTCGCTCGTCGTGGTGTCGGTCTCCGGCGCGGTCGACGGGCCCGGCCTCGAGCAGGAGGTGGCCGAGGCCGACCGCATCGGCGCGGCCCTCGATCGTCACGTCGCCGCCGGCGCCCCGGTGCTGGCCGTCCACGCCGGGGGGATGGCGTTCCCGGCGGTACCGCGCTGGCACCGGCTGCTCGGGGCGCGCTGGGTGCACGGCACGTCCGGCCACCCCGACCTGGGGCTGTGCACCGTCCAGGTCGACCGGTCGGCGCACCCGGTCACGGCCGGCCTGGCGGACATCACGCTCGAGGACGAGCGGTACAGCGACCTGGACGTGCTGCCCGACCGCCAGCCGCTGGTGACGCACGAGCACGACGGGCGCACGCACCCGCTCGTGCTGGTCGGCACGGTCGACGGCAGCAGGGTCGTGTACGACGCCCTGGGTCACGACGGTCGGTCCTACGCCGCCGAGGAGCGCCGTGAGCTGCTGCGGCGCGAGGCCCGCTGGGCGGCCGGGCTGCCGCCGGTGGGCTGACGGACCGGGCAGTTAGAGGTCCGGGGAGATGACAGCACGCAGGTCGACCGCGCCGGCGGCGAGGGCCTGCCAGTGGTCGTCGAGCTCGAGGACCACGTAGGTCGCCGTCGGCACCCCCGCCCGCACCCGGGCCACCGCGGTCGCGTCGGAGGCCGCACCGGCGAGGGCCGCCGCGGTCGCCGACATCGTCGGCTCGTGCCCCACCACCAGGACCGTGCGCACCCGCTCGTCGACCTCGCGGAGCACCCGCACGACGTCGTCGACGCCCGCGGTGTACAGCGCGTCGGTCAGCACGACCTCGGGCTCGGCGTCGCCGAAGGCCCCGCGCAGCAGCTCCCAGGTCTGCCGGGTGCGCACCGCCGGGGACACCAGCACGACCTCGGGCACGAGGTCGGTGGCGCGCAGCGCGGTCCCGACCCGTCCCGCCTGACGGCGGCCGTCCAGGGCCAGCGGGCGGACCTCGTCGGCTGCGCCGTCACCCGGTTCTGCCTTGGCGTGCCGGAGCAGGACGAGCCGGCGGGTGCGGTCGGAGATCGGCGACATGCCGCCTACAGTCCCATCGCGTGCACGCCGCCGTCGACGTGCACGATCTCCCCGGTGGTCGCCGGGAACCAGTCGGACAGCAGCGCGGCGACCGCGCGGGCGGTCGGCTCGGGGTTCGTGACGTCCCAGCCGAGCGGTGCGCGCTCGGGCCAGCCGCCCTCCATGGTCTCGAACCCCGGGATGGACTTGGCCGCGGTGGTGCGGATGGGGCCGGCCGAGACGAGGTTGACCCGCACACCCTGGGGACCGAGGTCGCGCGCCAGGTAGCGGGCGGTCGACTCGAACGCGGCCTTGGCCACGCCCATCCAGTCGTAGACCGGCCAGGCGTAGCGGGCGTCGAAGGTCAGGCCGACGACGGACGCGCCGCGGCTGAGCAGCGGCTGCGCGGCGACCGCGAGCGACTTCAGGGAGAAGGCCGACACCTCCAGGGCGGTGGCGACGTCCGCCCACTGGCCGGCCAGGAAGTTGCCGCCCATGACGGACTGCGGCGCGAAGCCGATCGAGTGCACGACGCCGTCGAGGTGGTCGGTGTGCTCGCGCACCCGGTCGGCGAGCGCCGCGAGGTCCTCGTCCGACGTGACGTCGAGCTGCACGACGGGTGCCTCGACCGGCAGCCGGCGAGCGATCGCCTGGGTGAGCCGGAACTGGCGCCCGAACGACGTCAGCACGACCTCGGCGCCCTGCTCCTGGGCGAGCCGCGCCACGTGGAAGGCGATCGAGCCGTCGGTGAGGACACCGGTGATGAGGAGCTTCTTGCCGTCGAGCAGACCCATGGGGACTTCCGTTCGTCAGGTTCGTCGGGGACGTCGTGCGGTGCCGCGCTCCGGCCCGCGGGTGCGGCGGTGCGCGGGTGCGGGCCTAGTGGCCCATGCCGAGGCCGCCGTCGACGGGGATCACGGCCCCGCTGATGTAGGCGGCGTCGTCGGAGGCCAGGAACTGGACCACGCCGGCGACCTCCTCGGGCTGGGCGAACCGGCCGGCGGGGATGGACGCGCGGTAGGCGGCCTGGCGGTCGTCGGGCAGCGCGGCCGTCATCGCGGTGTCGATGTACCCGGGGGCGACGACGTTGGCGGTGACCCCCCGGCCGCCGAGCTCGCGGGTGATCGACCGGGCCATGCCGACCAGGCCCGCCTTCGACGCCGCGTAGTTCACCTGGCCCGGCGACCCGTACAGGCCCACCACCGACGAGATGAGGATGATGCGGCCGCGGCGCAGCCGGATCATGCCCTTGGACGCGCGCCGCGCGCACCGGAAGGACCCGGTGAGGTTGACGTCCAGGACGTCGTCGAAGTCCTCGTCGGACATCCGCAGCATGAGACCGTCACGGGTGACGCCGGCGTTGGCGACCAGCACCTCCACGGGGCCGTGCGCGGCCTCGACCTCGGTGAAGGCGGCGTCGACGGACGCGGTGTCGCGCACGTCGCCCACGACCCCGAGCACGCCGTCGGGCAGGTCGCCGCTGCGGTACAGCGTGGCGACGCGGTCCCCGGCGGCGACGAACCGCTCGGCGATGGCGCGGCCGATGCCGCGGTTCGCGCCGGTGACGAGCACACTGCGCGGCTCGCGGGCGGCGGTCGGTGCGGGCTCGGTGCCTGTCTGCGTCACGCGTCTCCTCCGTCGTGGTGCGGCTGCGCGGACCCACGCCGCGCCACGCCCACCGACGCTAGCCGACGGGCCCCGCGCCGTCGTGGCACGGACGCACACCGATGCCGGGAGTGGTTTGTCACATCCGTACAAGTCACAGGGCCCTATCACGCCGACTCCGGGACTGGCGACTAAACTCATGTGGTGAGCAACCGCCGCATCCGCAGTGACGCCGAGGTGCACACCATCACCTCCGCCGCCGTCCCCCTCGGGGACGACATCGACCGGCGAGCCCGCCGGTACCTGTTCCAGATGGGTCTGCGCACGCTCTGCTTCCTGGGCGCGGTGCTGACCTTCGGTCGCGTCCCGTCCTGGGCGTCGATCGCCATGATCGTCGGCGCCGTCGTGCTGCCCTACATCGCCGTCGTGCTGGCCAACGCCGGGCGCGAGCGCCCCGAGCGCCCCGAGGAGGTGCTCCACCAGCGTCAGCTCGCCGCAGCGGCCGGCGCCGGCACGCCGTGGCCGTCGTCCGCCGCGGGCGGTCCCGCGCCTTTCCCCCCGGTCGTGGACCAGCCGTTCCCCACGCCGTCCGCCGCACGCGGCTCCGCCCCGTTCGGCTCGGACCCGTACGGCTCGGACCCGTACGGCTCGGCCGCGGCCGGGACTGCCGACCCGGACCGACGCCGGCATGGTTGATCTCCTCGGCCCCCGCCCGGACGCCGTCGACGAGCTGGTCTGCAGCTCGCGCGGCTGCCGGGCGGAGGCGACGTGGGGGCTGCTGTGGAACAACCCCGCGCTGCACACCCCGGACCGCCGCAAGGTCTGGCTCGCCTGCGACGAGCACCGGCAGCACCTCGAGACGTTCCTGGGCACGCGCTCGTTCCTGCGCGCGACCGTCCCGGTCACGGACCTGGAGACCCGGCCGGGGACGGCCGAACCGTCGGCATGACCATGCCCGTCGACCGCGCGGCGACCCGGCGTGCCGCCGGCCTCGTCGCCATCGCCGTGGCCCTGGCGGTGGTGTGCACCCTGCTCGGCCTGTGGCAGTGGCACCGCGCCGAGTCCCGGTCCGCGGCGATCGCGGTCGTCGAGTCGAACTTCGCCGCCGACCCGGTGCCCCTGGACGCGGTCCTGGACTCCCCCGGCGACGCGCTGGCCGAGGACGAGGTCTGGCGACCGGTCCGGGTCTCGGGCCGCTACGACGCCGACGCCGCGGTCCTGCTGCGCAACCGCCCGGTGAACGGGCGGCCGGCCTTCCACGTGCTGGTCCCCTTCGTGGTCGACCGGCCGGACGGCGGCACCGCCGTCCTAGTCGTCGACCGGGGCGCCATCACCACCGACCAGGACGCGGGCGACGTCCCCCCGCCCGCCGGCCCGGTCGACCTGGTCGTGCGGCTGCGGGCCGGTGAGCCGACGTCGCCCCGCGACGCCCCCGCCGGCCAGGTTCAGGCCATCGCGGTCGGCCAGGTGCTCGAGGCCGGCGGCGCGTCCGACGACGTCCCGGCGTACCGGGCGTACGGCGCTCTGGTGAGCGAGGACCCGGCCGCCCAGGCCGCGCTGGGCCCGCTGCCCGAGCCCAGCACCGACCCCGGGTCGCACCTGTCCTACGCGCTGCAGTGGTGGACGTTCGCGCTCGGCTCGCTGATCGGCTTCTCCGTGCTGGCCCGGCGTGAGCTCACCGCGAGCGACGACGAGCCGGGAGCCGAACCGACGCCGCCGCGACGTCGTCGGGCGCCGAGCGCCGAGGACATCGAGGACGCCCTGATCGACGCCCAGCTGCGCTGACTCCCGCTCACCTGGACGGCGGGCGAGCGCACGGTCACAGCCGGGGAGCCGGCTCGACCAGTGCTGCCAGACCGTCGAGCAGGCGCTGCAGACCGAAGGCGTAGGCATGGTCGGGGTCGTGCGCGCTGCCATGGGCAATGCCGGCGGCGGTCCCGATCCGCACGGCCCGGGGGAAGCGGCGCTCGTCCAGGACGCCGGCGAGCAGCGGCCCCGCGGCGGCCCACCACTGCTCGTCGGTCGACGGCTCGTGCCGCTGCCGCTCGCGGGCGTCGTGCGCGTCGCGGGCGCTGGCACGGACGAAGGACAGCAGCAGCGTCAGGCAGTCGTCGACGGCCACGTCGTCCAGGCCGCACCCGTCGAAGGCTGCCAGCTCGTGCTCGTACTTGGCCATCTGCCCCGGTCCCAGCGGCGGTCGTAGCGTCGAGATCTCCGCAGCCCACGGGTGTGCCCGGAACAGCTCGCGGTTCTCCTCGGCGACCGATCCGGCGCGCTCGCGCCAGGGCCGCGCGGCGACGTCCCGGCGCGGCATCGCCGCGTAGACGGTGTCCAGCATCAGGTCGAGGAGCTGGTCGCGGTCGCTCACGTAGGTGTAGAGCGACATGGTGCCCACGCCGGCGCGGTCCGCCAGCCTGCGCATCGTGACGGCCTCCACCCCGTGCTCGTCGGCCAGCGTGACGGCCGTCGTGACGACCTCGGCGAGGTCGAGCCCTCGGCGTGGGCCCCGCCGGGGGGCCCCCTCGGGCGTGCGCCACAGCAGCGCGAGGGTACGGGCGGGGTCGCCGGCGCTGGATCGGTTGCGGGTCACGGGAACATCCTCGGCCGATCCGTCGTTGGACAGTTACTCCGTACATCGTACGGATCATCGTCGGGGGGACCCCATGCGCATCACCGCCAGCGCCATCTCGCTCAACGTCGAGGACGTCGAGGCGTCCAGCACCTTCCTGGTGACTCACTTCGCGTTCCACGTGGACATGGCGGCGCCCGGGTTCGCGAGCCTGAGCCGGCCCGACGCCGGCATGAGTGTCGTCTTCCTCCAGCGCGGGCTGCCGACCCTGCCGGCCGACCAGCGCGAGGAGCACGCTCGCGGTCAGATCCTCGCCTTCGTCGTCGACGACCTCGAGGGCGAGCTCGCCCGGCTGCAGCGCGAGGGCGTGCCGATCACCATGCCGCTGACCGCCGAGGAGTGGGGCGAGCGAGCCTTCCAGGTCCGCGATCCCAACGGCGTCATCGTGCAGCTGGTCGACTGGGACGGACCGGTGACCACCTGATCCCGGGCCGCGCGGACGGCGAGGGTCAGGCCAGCGAGATGAGGTCCGCGTACGCCGGGCCCCACAGGTCCTCGACGCCGTCGGGCAGCAGGACGACGCGCTCGGGGTTGAGGGCCTCCACCGCGCCCTCGTCGTGCGAGACGAGCACGACGGCGCCCTCGTAGGACCGCAGCGCCCCGAGGATCTCCTCGCGGCTGGCCGGGTCCAGGTTGTTGGTCGGCTCGTCCAGCAGGAGGACGTTGGCCGAGGAGACGACGAGCGCGGCCAGTGCTAGGCGGGTCTTCTCCCCACCGGACAGCACCCGGACGGGCTTGTCGGCGTCGTCCCCGGAGAACAGGAAGGAGCCCAGCACCGAGCGCACCTGGGTGTCGGTGAGGTCGGGCGCGGACGAGCGCAGGTTCTCCACCACGGTGCGCGAGATGTCGAGCGTCTCGTGCTCCTGGGCGTAGTACCCGAGCTTGAGGCCGTGGCCGGCGTGGACCTCGCCGGTGTCCGGGACGTCGATGCCGGCGAGCATCCGCAGGAGGGTCGTCTTGCCGGCGCCGTTGAGCCCGACGATGACCACCCGGCTGCCCTTGTCGATCGCCAGGCCGACGTCGGTGAAGACCTCCTGCGAGCCGTACGTCTTGCTCAGCCCCGAGGCGGTCAGCGGCGTCTTGCCGCACGGCGCCGGCGTCGGGAAGCGCAGGCGCGCCACCTTGTCCGACGCGCGCACCTCGTCCAGGGAGGACAGCATCCGCTCGGCGCGGCGGGCCATGTTCTGGGCGGCGACGGCCTTGGTGGCCTTGGCGCGCATCTTGTCCGCCTGTGCGAGCAGGACCGACGCCTTCTTCTCGGTGTTCGCGCGCTCGCGCTTGCGCCGCTTCTCGTCGGTCTCGCGCTGCTGCAGGTAGGCGTCCCAGCCGAGGTTGTACTGGTCGAGCTCGCCGCGGTTGGCGTCGAGGTGGAACACCTTGTTGACGGTCGCGCGGAGCAGGTCGGTGTCGTGGCTGATCACCACGAACCCGCCCGGGTAGGACTTGAGGTAATCGCGCAGCCACAGGATCGAGTCGGCGTCGAGGTGGTTGGTGGGCTCGTCGAGCAGCAGCGTCTCCACCCCGGAGAACAGGATGCGGGCCAGCTCGACGCGGCGGCGCTGGCCGCCCGACAGGGTCCCGATCGTCTGGCCCAGGACGCGCTCGTCAAGACCCAGGTTCGAGGCGATCCGGCTGGCCTCGCTCTCCGCGGCGTACCCGCCACCGGCGGTGAAGCGCGCCTCCAGCCGGGTGTACCGCTCCATGGCGGCGTCCCGTGTCGCGTCGTCGGCGCTGGCCATCGCGCCCTCGGTCTCGCGCATCGCCCGGACCACCTCGTCCAGGCCACGGGCGGACAGCACCCGGTCCATGGCGACGGTGCCCAGGTCGCCGGTCCGCGGGTCCTGCGGCAGGTAGCCGATCTCGCCGGACCGGACGATCTGGCCCGCGGTCGGCAGCGTCTCCCCCGCGAGGGTCTTCGTCAGCGTCGTCTTGCCGGCGCCGTTGCGGCCCACCAGCCCGATCCGGTCCCCGGCGGCGATCCGGAAGGTCGCCTCCTCCAGCAGGACGCGGGCGCCGACGCGTAGCTCGACGGCCTGGGCAGTGATCACGGTGTGACTTCCTTACAACCTGCGGTCCCGGGGGTTGGACGCGGACACAAACGCCGACCATCGTACGACCGGCTAGCGTGACGACCGGTCGCGCCGGGCGCCGCTGCGCCGACGACCACCTCACACCACGTCCCCACGCGGAACCGGAGCGAGCCATGCCGACCCCCCCGGAGCACGAGTCCACCTCCCCGACGCCGTCGGCGGCGCGACCCGGACCGGGTACCCCCACCGGCGGCGCCTCGGTGCTGCCGTCCGCGGCCGCGCGGACCTCCGTCGCGACCGACGTCGCCCTCGTGTCGACCTTCGCGGCGTTCATCGCCGTCTGCGCGCTGCTGCCGGCGATCCCGGTCGCCGGGCTCGCGGTGCCGATCACGCTGCAGACCTTCGGGGTGATGCTGGCCGGGACCGTGCTCGGGGCGCGCCGCGGTGCGCTGGCCGCGCTGCTGTACGTCGTCGTGGGGCTGGCCGGTCTGCCCGTGTTCTCCGGTGGGGCCGGCGGGCTCGCGATCGTAGGCGGTGCGTCGTTCGGCTACCTCCTCGCGTTCCCGATCGCCGCCGCGATCGCCGGTGCGCTGGTCACGGCCGGCCGACGGGCCAGAACCGGTCGCCTGCCGCTCGTCGTCTTCGGCGCGGCGATGGCGGGCAGCCTGCTGGCGACGCACCCGCTGGGGATCACCGTCATGGGCTGGCGGCTGGGCATGGGCCCGGCCGAGGCGATCGCCACCGGCGCCACCTTCCTGCCCGGCGACGTGATCAAGAACGTGCTGGTCGCGGTCGTGGCGACCGCGGTGTTCCGGGCGTTCCCGGACATGCTCCGTCACCGCCGTTGAGCGTGGTGCCGACCACGACCGCCGGATGATCGAGTTCGAGCAGGCCACGGTCGTCGCGCAGGGGGCCGACGGTCCCGACGGGCGCGCCGTCGACGTGACCATCCTGCACCCGGTCACGTGCCGGCTCACCGAGCGGCGCATCGCCGTGGTCGGGGCCAACGGCTCGGGCAAGTCCACGCTGGCCCGGCTGGTGAACGGGCTGGCCACGCCGTCGTCGGGCCGGGTGGTGGTCGACGGCCTCGACACCGTCCGTGACGGTGCGGCGGTCCGCCGGCGGGTCGGTTTCGTGTTCACCGACCCCGACGCCCAGCTCGTGATGCCCACGCCGCGGGAGGACGTCGCGCTCTCGCTGCGCCGGCTGCCGGTCGACCGGGCCGAGCGCGACGAGCGCGTGCGCGCCGTCCTGGGCCGCTTCGGCCTGGCCGACCGTGCCGAGGTCAGCGTGCACGCGCTCTCCGGCGGCCAGAAGCAGCTGCTGGCGCTGGCCGGCGTGCTGGCCACGGAGCCGGCCGTGCTGGTGTGCGACGAGCCGACGACGCTGCTCGACCTGCGCTGGCGGCGCGTCGTCGACCACCTGCTGGACGCCCTCGACCAGCAGGTGCTGCAGGTGACGCACGACCTCGAGGCCGCCGCCCGCGCCGACCGCGTCCTGGTGGTCGACGCCGGGCACGTCGTCTTCGACGGTCCCGCGGCGGACGGCGTCGGGCACTACCGCGACCTGATGGCGGTCCGGTGACCATCCCGATGCCGCTGGGGCAGTACCGGCACGGCACGGGCCTGCTGCACCGGCTGCCGGTGCCCGCCAAGCTCGCCGGCCTGGCGGTGCTCGGCATCGCCGTGGTGGTCACCCGGGGACCGCTGCCCGCGCTGCTGCTGCTGGCGGTCGCGCTGGTCGGCGTCCGCACGGCGGGCGTGCGCTGGCGGGGCGCCGTCCGGTCGCTGCCGCCGGTGCTGGTCACGGCGGCCGTGCTGACCGTCTACCAGTGGTGGCAGCGCGGCCCCGCCGTGGCGATCGAGGTCAGCGCCGACCTGCTCACCCTCGTGCTGGCCGCGACGGCGGTCACCGCCAGCACGCCGGCCGACCGGATGCTCGACGTCCTGGAGCGGGCGGTCCGGCCGCTGCGCCACGTCGGGGTGCGGCCCGACGTCGTCGCCCTCGCCGTCGCGCTCATGCTCCGCGCGGTGCCGGCGGTGCTGACGACCGCCCACGAGGTCCGCGACGCCGCCCGCGCACGCGGGCTCGAGCGCAACCCGCGCGCGCTGCTGGTGCCGACCGCGGTCCGCACCGTGGCCCGGGCCCGGTCCACCGGGGAGGCGCTGGCCGCCCGGGGCATCGGCGACTGAGACCGCCCGCGAACCGGTGCCGCGGCGTCGGCGGCGGCTCTAGGGTGGGACCCGCAGGTGGCGGCCACGCCTCTGCGCCTCACGCGTCGCCCACCGGCAGCAGGAGCCACCCGTGGACCCACCGCAGCGGACCCTCGCCGAGCGCGTGCGAGCCGCACTCCCCCCGGGTCACGCGGTGCGCGAGGTCGCGATGTTCGGCGGCCGGGCGTTCATGGTCGACGACGCCATGGTCGTCTCGGTGGGCAAGGACGGCGACCTGCTGGTCAGGATCGACCCGGCCCGCCACGAGCAGCTGACCGCCCGGCCGGGGGCGAGGCCCGCGGTCATGGGGGTCGACCGTCCCATGGGGCCGGGCTGGATCACCGTGGCACCCTCCGCGCTGGACACGGACGAGGAACTGACGTCCTGGCTGGACGTCGCGCTCGAGCACCACGCGGCGGTGTCCAACGGCGCGCCGACCCGCCGGGCCCCGGGTCCCGCCGCCGGCTCAGGACCCGGCACCTAGGTCGCCGTCGGTCGTGCGCAGCGGGCCCACCGCACCCACCAGCACGACGGCGCACGCGAGGAGGAAGACCGCCCGCACCCCGAGCACCTGCGCGACGGCGCCGCCGAGCGCCGCTCCGAGCGGGCGGGTGCCGTAGGCGACCAGCCGGTAGCCGCTGCTCATCCGCCCCATCAGGTGGTCGGGCGTGACCCGTTGGCGCATCGACACCACGATGACGTTCCAGGTGCCCAGGCCCACGCCCCCCACGACGAACGCCACCGCCACGAGCGCGACGTCGTCGGTGATCGCGAGGACCGCGAACTGGGGCACGGTGACGAGGTAGCCGACGACGACGGCGCGCGCCGGCCCCAGCGCCCGTTCCACACGCTCGGCGAGCGTGGCGCCGACCAGCACGCCCGCCGCGATCGCGGCGAACAGCAACCCGTAGCCGGTCCCGGTGAGGCCGAGCGCGGACCGCGGTCCGACCGCCCACAGCACCAGGACGGCGAAGGTGGCGTTGCTGGCCAGGTTGAACGCGCCGGTGGTCAGCGCCAGGCGCCGCAGCACCCGGTGCCGCCACAGGTACCCGAGGCCCTCGTCGATCTCGGCCCTCAGCGTCGTCCGGCCCGCACCGGGGGGGCGACGTGCCCGGAACGTCCCGGGCAGGACCACGAGCGCGAGCACCGCCAGCGCCCAGGTCGCCGCAGGGACCGCGAGGGCCAGTGCTGCACCGACGCCGACGAGCAGACCGCCGAGCGGCGGACCGACGAACTCGTTGGCGGCCAGCTCGGCGGCCTGCAGCCGGCTGTTCCCCCGCGACAGCTGCGCCGGAGGCACCACGAGCGGCACGACCGCCTGCGCCGCGATGTCGTGGACCGTCTCCGCGGAGCCGACCACGAACGCCGCCGCGTACAGCAGGCCGATGGCGGCCGCGTCGTCGTCACCGAGCAGGGCCAGGGCGAGCAGGCCGGCTCCGGCCGCCCGCACCACGTTGGCCGTCACCATGGCCCTGCGGCGGTCCCACCGGTCCACGAGCGCACCGACCGGCAGGGCCAGCAGCAGCCACGGCAGCGTCACCGCGACGGCCACCCCGGCCACCAGCGCCGGCGACCGGGTCGCCGCGACGGCGACCAGCGGCACGGCCACCTTCACGACGCCGTCGGCCACGTTCGACGCCGTCGATGCCGACCACAGCCACCAGAAGGCGGACCCCAGTCCCCCGATGTGGTCCGCCGGCGCCATGCGGGTCACGGTGCCACATCGGCCGAAGCCCCCCCCGGCCCGCGGTCCCTCCTCGGCGTGCAGGTGTCGCTCGCCTCAGTCGCCGCAGCCCTGCCCGCCGATGATGGTGGTGACGACGTCGTCCGTGGCGTAGACCGTCAGGTCGTCGGTGTGGTCGCCGTCGACGGTGCCGACCGACCACACCGACACGTCCGGGTCGGGCGCGTCGAAGGCCTCGGCGTCGGGGTACGCCTGCTCGACGGCGTCGGCCGGGTCGCCCAGCGCGAGCCCCGCCGTGGTGGTGAGCGGGCCGACCGGCGGTTCCCCGGTGGTCGCGTCGAGCGCCCAGCCCGCGATGTACGGGTCGATGTCGCCCTCGCTCTCGTCGGTGGTCCGCACCAGGACGGTCAGTCCGTCCCACACCAGGCGGCGCCCCGGCAGCCCGCTGGTCACGCACGCGACCTCGGCGTCCGTGACCGCGGGCTCGGCGCCCCACACCTCGGTGAGGTAGGCGATGACGTCCTGCGCCGGGGCGTTGACGCCGAAGTCCCCGATCGCTCCGCCGACGCCCAGGGTGGGCGGCAGGCCCGGGGTCGCCGGCTCGGGAGACGACGACGGGACGGCGCCCGGCTCCGCCGTGGTGGCCGACGGCGCCCCGGGGTCGGGGGTCTCGGCGGGCGTCGGGCCGCACCCGGCCAGCACCACCGACCCGGCGACCGCCCCGACGGCGAGCAGACGCCGAGGCCGCAGTCCGGCCACCGGTGGCCGCGCACCATGCGTGGCGGGACGGGTGGCGAGGCGGGACTGGGTCGTCGCGGCGGCGCCGTCGGGCAGCGCGGGAGCGGTGATCGGGTCCTCCACGCCGCCCATCCTGCCTCTGCGCGCTCGGCACGGCGCGGTTAGCGTTCGCGCATGACGTTCCAGGACGGCGGCCGGTTCGGTGGGGGCCGGGTGCGCAGCCAGCGCGGCGGTGGACGCGGTCCCGGGGGACGCGGCGGCGGACGCCGCGGTGGCGCCGTCGGCGGCGGCGTCGGGGTGATCGTGGTGCTGATCGGGTATCTCGTGTTCGGCCAGGACCTCAGCCCGGTGGTCGACGGCCTGAGCAGCGGCGGCGGGACGGTCGGCGGCGCCGCGCAGGAGCAGCTGCTCGGCGAGTGCACCGCCGAGCAGGCCAACACCACGCGGGAGTGCCGGCTGGTGGCCACCGTCGACGCGAACGACACCTATTGGGGCGAGGTGCTGCCGAGCCTCGGCGTCGGGTACGTCGAACCGGACGTGGTCGAGTTCACGGGCGGGGTGGACACCGGGTGCGGCGCAGCCAGCAGCGCCACCGGACCGTTCTACTGCCCGGCCGACCAGACGGTGTACCTCGACCTGGGCTTCTACGACGACCTGCAGGGCCGGTTCGGGGCGAGCGGCGGCTCGCTCGCGCAGATCTACGTGCTGTCGCACGAGTTCGGCCACCACATCGAACAGCTCACCGGCCTCATGGACGCCGCCCAGCGCGGCGGCACCGGCCCGGAGTCCGACTCGGTCCGGATCGAGCTGACCGCCGACTGCCTGGCCGGGATGCTCGTCGGCCACCTCGCCTCGACCGTCGACCCGGACACCGGCGTCACCTACCTCGAGCCGATCACCGAGCAGGAGCTCGCGGACGCGCTGTCCGCGGCGTCCGCCGTCGGGGACGACCGCATCCAGGCGCAGGCGACCGGCACCGTGAACCCCGAGGCGTGGACGCACGGCTCGAGCGAGCAGCGTCAGCGGTGGTTCACCGTCGGGTACACCGGCGGGTCGTTCGACGAGTGCAACGCGCTCGACGCCGCGGAGCTGTGACCCTCCGACGGCGGTGACCCTCCGACGGCACGCCGGTCAGCCGCGGGTCGTCTCCGCGGTCAGCTTCAGGTGCGCGAGCCCCTTCTCGAAGTCCGGGCCGATGAGTGCGTCCATCGACTTCACGAGGGACATGAGCCGCGTGCCGACGCTCATCGGGCCGGTCATCGTCCACGTGACCCGGCAGCCGGCGCCGGCCGGCTCCACGGTGAACACCGTCTCGCTGCGGGACCTGAACGGCTTGTCGAACCGCAGGTCGACCGCGACCCGCCACGGCGGGGTCACCTCGGTGATGGTCATCCGCCCCGCCCCGGCCTTGCGGTTGCCGGTCCAGGCGTAGACCGCCCCGGCGCCCGCGTCCGCCCCGGAGTACGTCCGCGTCATGGTCGGATCGACACCCTCCCACGGGGACCACGACGTCCAGCGGCGGAAGTCCGCGAGGTGCGGGTAGACCGCCTCGGGCGGTGCGTCGACGATGGTGGAGCGCTCCACCCGGTAGCTCGTGGTCGCCATCGCCGGACCGTAGCGCCGCCGGGGCGGGCGGTCCAGGACGCCTCGTCGCCGCCCACCGGGACCGACCCGCACGAGCGACGGGGCCCGACCCGCACGTGTGCAAGTCGGGCCCCGTCGCTCGGGTGACGTGGGACGGTCGGTCAGATGTTGAAGCCGAGCGCCCGCATCTGCTCGCGGCCGTCAGGGGTGATCTTCTCCGGGCCCCACGGCGGCATCCACACCCAGTTGATGCGGAAGCCGTCGACGAGCCCGTCCAGGCTCGAGGCGGTCTGGTCCTCGATGACGTCGGTCAGCGGGCAGGCCGCGGACGTGAGCGTCATGTCGATGACGGCCTGGTTGTTCTGGTCGACGGTCAACCCGTAGACCAGCCCGAGGTCGACGACGTTGATGCCGAGCTCGGGGTCGATGACGTCGCGCATGGCCTCCTCGACGTCGGCCGCGGTGGGCGGCGGCGTCACGGACGGCGACGTGGCCGGCGTGGCGCCGGACGGGGTCTCGGTGGTCATGCGGGCTCCTCGGTGGTGGTGGCGGCGGCGGACGCCGTGGCGGGCACGGCGACACCGGTCTTGGCGATCGCGTCCTTCAGCGCGGCCCAGCCCAGCAGCGCGCACTTGATCCGGGCCGGGTACTTCGCGACCCCGGTGAACGCCGTCGCGTCCCCCAGGGCGTCCTCACGCTCCTCGTCCAGGCCGGCGCCGCGGGTGTGCATCAGCGCCCGGAACGTCTCGGCGACCTCGTCGACCTGCCGCAGGTCCTGCCCGGTGACCAGGTCGGTGAGGACCGAGACCGAGGCCTGGGAGATGCTGCACCCCTGCCCCTCCCAGCTCACACCCTCGACGACCGGCACCGTGCCCCGGGTCCCGAGCGCGACCCGCAGCGTCACCTCGTCCCCGCAGGTCGGGTTGACCTGGTGCGACTCGCCCGCAACGGCGTCGGCCGGCCCGTCCACGAGGCCCCGCCCGTGCGGGTCGCGGGCGTGGTCCAGGATCACCTGCTGGTACAGCTGCTCCATCGAGCTCGTCACGCGTGCCTCCTCATCGGTCCCAGCCGAAGAACGCCCGCACCCCGGTCAGTGCTTCCCGGAACACGGCGATCTCCTGGGACGTGGTGTAGACCGACGCCGAGGCCCGCGCAGTGGCGGCGACCCCGAATCGCCGGTGCAACGGCTGGGCGCAGTGATGCCCCACCCGGACGGCGACGCCGGCGTCGTCGAGCACCTGCCCGACGTCGTGCGCATGCACGCCGTCCACGACGAAGGAGACCGTCGCGAGCCGGTCGCGGGTGTCGGTCGGACCGAGCACCCGCACGTGCGGGACGGACGCGACGGCGTCGAGCAGCTCCGCGGCGAGCGCGGCCTCGTGCGCGGCGACCGCGTCCATGCCGAGCTCGGCCAGGTACGCCGCGGCGGCGCCCATGCCGATCGCCTGGGCGACCATCTGGGTGCCCGCCTCGAAGCGCTGCGGCGGCGGCGCGTACGTCGTGGACTGCATGGTCACGACCTCGACCATGGACCCGCCGGTGGCCACCGGCGGCATCGCCTCGAGCAGCTCGCGGCGGCCGTACAGGGCACCGACCCCGGTCGGCCCGAGCATCTTGTGCCCGGAGAAGACCGCGAAGTCCACCCCCAGCGCGTGCAGGTCCACCGGCAGGTGCGGGACGGACTGGCACGCGTCGAGCACCGTCAGCGCACCGACCGCACGGGCCCGGGCGACGAACGGTGCGACGTCGGTGACCGCCCCGGTCACGTTCGAGGCGTGCGTGAACGCCAGCACCCGGGTGCGGTCGGTGACCACGTGGGCGAGCTCGTCGGTGCGCAGCCGCCCGTCGTCGTCCACGCCGACCCACCGCACGACCGCACCCGTCCGCGCCGCGAGCTCCTGCCACGGCACGAGGTTGGCGTGGTGCTCGGCCTCGGTGACGACGATCTCGTCGCCCGGGGCCAGCGCGAACCGGCGGGCCGCCTCGCCCCCGCGACCCGCCGTCGCGTTGGACATCGCGTACGCCACGAGGTTCAACCCGGCCGTGGCGTTCGTGGTCCAGACGACCTCGCCCACGTCGGCGCCGACGAACGACGCCACCTGCTCGCGGGCGTGCTCGAAGGCCTCGGTGGCCTCCTCCGCGAGCTGGTGCGCGCCGCGGTGCACGGCCGCGTTGCGCTGGGCGTAGAAGTCCTGCTCGGCGTCGAGGACGACGTCCGGCTTCTGCGACGTGGCACCCGAGTCGAGGTAGACCAGCGGCTTGCCGTCACGCAGGGTGCGGGCGAGCAGCGGGAAGTCGGCCCGGACGGCGGCCAGCTCCCCGGCGCTCAGCATGGTCTCGGTCATCGGGTGCCTCTCAGGGGAGGTCGGAGGTGGTCGACGGCGATCAGGCGGAGGCGCCGGCGCCCAGGAAGCGGTCGTAGCCCTCGTTCTCCAGACGCTCGGCGAGCTCGGGGCCACCCTCCTCGGCGACCTTGCCGTCGACGAAGACGTGGACGAAGTCCGGGGTGATGTACCGCAGGATGCGGGTGTAGTGCGTGATGAGCAGGACGCCCACCTCGCCGCCCGAGCGCACCCGGTTCACGCCCTCGGACACCACGCGCAGCGCGTCGACATCCAGGCCGGAGTCGGTCTCGTCGAGGATCGCGAACTTCGGCTTGAGCAGCTCCATCTGCAGGATCTCGTGGCGCTTCTTCTCACCGCCGGAGAAGCCCTCGTTGACCGAGCGCTCGGCGAAGGCCGGGTCCATCCGCAGCTGGTCCATCGCGGACCGGACGTCCTTGACCCAGGTGCGCAGCGGCGGCGCCTGGCCGTCGATCGCGGTCTTCGCGGTCCGCAGGAAGTTCGAGACGCTGACGCCCGGGACCTCGACGGGGTACTGCATCGCGAGGAACATGCCGGCGCGGGCGCGGTCGTCCACGCTCATCTCGAGGACGTCCTCGCCGTCGAGCGTCACGGTGCCCGAGGTGATCTGGTACTTCGGGTGCCCGGCGAGGGAGTACGCCAGGGTGGACTTGCCGGACCCGTTCGGGCCCATGATGGCGTGCGTCTCGCCGCTGGCGATGGTCAGGTCGACACCGCGCAGGATGGGCTTGGGGCCTTCCTTGGTCTCGACGCTGACGTGCAGGTCGTGGATCTCCAGAGTGGACATGCGGTGGGGCTCCTAGCCGTTCGAAAGGGGCGCGTCGACGTCGACGAGCACACGCTCGCCGTCGACGGTCACGGGGTACACGGGGACGGGACGGGTGGCCGGCAGGCCGGTCGGGGCGCCGGTGCGCAGGTCGAACTTCGAGCCGTGCAGCCAGCACTCGAGCAGCGTGCCCTCGACCTCACCCTCCGACAGCGACACGGCGCCGTGCGAGCAGATGTCGTTGATGGCGTACAGCTCGCCGTCCTCCGCGCGCACCACGGCGACCGGGACGGGGCCGTCGGGCCCCTCGAGCTCGGCGCGGAACGCCCCGCACGGCGGGACGTCCTGCGCGAGGCAGGCCAGCTGACCGCTCACGCGTCCGCCGCCTCGCGGGCCGGGTCGCCGGCGATCTGGGGCAGGACCTCCAGGTCGCTCATGCTCCGCTCGAGCTCGGCCTCGATCGAGGCGATGAGTCGCTCCTCGATCTCGGGCACGCCGATCTGGTGCACGAGCTCGGCGAAGAAGCCGCGCACGACGAGTCGACGCGCGTCGGCCTCGGGGATGCCGCGCGAGCGCAGGTAGAACAGCTGCTCGTCGTCGAACCGGCCGGTCGCGGACGCGTGGCCGGCACCCTCGATCTCGCCGGTCTCGATCTCCAGGTTCGGGACCGAGTCGGCGCGGGCGCCGTCGGACAGCACGAGGTTGCGGTTGAGCTCGTAGGTGTCGGTGGCCTCGGCCGCGGCACGGATGAGCACGTCGCCGACCCACACCGTGTGGGCGCCGTCGCCCTGCAGGGCGCCCTTGTAGGTCACCCGCGAGCGGCAGGACGGCACCGCGTGGTCGACGAACAGCCGGTGCTCCTGGTGCTGGCCTGCGTCGGCGTAGTACAGGCCGAGCATCTCGACCTCGCCGCCCTCCGCGGTGAACTCCGCGTCCGGGGTGACCCGGACGACGTCGCCACCGAGGGTGACCACGATGTGCTTGACCTTGGCGTCCCGGCCCAGGCGGATGCGGTGCGAGGAGGTGTGCACGGTCCCCGGCGCCCAGTCCTGCACCGACACCAGGGTCAGGTGCGCGCCGTCGTCGACCACGATCTCGACCGTCTCGGTGAGGGTCGCGGCGCCGACGTGGTCGAGCACGACGACGGCCTCGGACAGCGCACCGGCGTGGACCAGCAGGTGGGTGGCCGTCGGGTCGCTCGCCGCACCCTCGACGCCCTCGACCCGGATCGACGTCGCCGCGGTGGCGACGGCCTGCGGCGGCACCGTCACGACGGTCGCACGGTGGAACGACGTCCAGGCGGCGGCCGCCGCGCGGTCACCCGGGACGCCGGCGGTGCCCAGGCGGGCGTCGTCGCGGTCGACGATCTCCACCCGGACCTCGGGCGACTCGACGACCGTGGTCAGCACGCCGTGGCCGGACAGGCCCTCGGCGAACAGCGGCGCGACCCGGTCGACCGGGGTGAACCGCCACTCCTCCTCGCGGCCGGTCGGCAGCGGGAAGTCGGCGAGGTCGAACGACGTCGCCCGCTCCGCGCGCGACCCCTGCGGCGTCCCGCCCCGGCCATGCGTGCCGCCGTGGGTGTGGGCGCCGTCGGCGACGGCGCGCGAGTGGTCGGTGGACAAGGTGTCCTGCGTGGTGGTGCTGGCCATCAGCCGACGGACCCTTCCATCTGGAGCTCGATCAGGCGGTTGAGCTCGAGCGCGTACTCCATGGGCAGCTCGCGGGCGATGGGCTCGACGAACCCGCGCACGATCATGGCCATGGCCTCGGTCTCGGGCATCCCGCGGGACATGAGGTAGAACAGCTGGTCCTCGCTCACGCGGGAGACCGTCGCCTCGTGACCCATCGACACGTCGTCCTCGCGGACGTCGACGTACGGGTAGGTGTCCGAGCGCGAGATCTGGTCGACCAGCAGCGCGTCGCACAGCACGTTCGAGGCGGAGTGCGAGGCGCCCTCGAGCACCTGCACCAGCCCGCGGTAGGAGGTCCGGCCACCGCCGCGCGCCACCGACTTGGACACGATGGACGACGACGTGTGCGGCGCGGCGTGCACCATCTTGGCGCCGGCGTCCTGGTGCTGGCCCTCGCCGGCGAACGCGATCGACAGCGTCTCGCCGCGCGCGTGCTCGCCCATGAGGTAGATGGCCGGGTACTTCATGGTCACCTTGGAGCCGATGTTGCCGTCGACCCACTCCATGGTCGCGCCCTCGGCGGCGGTCGCCCGCTTCGTGACGAGGTTGTACACGTTGTTCGACCAGTTCTGGATGGTCGTGTACCGCACCCGGGCGTTCTTCTTCACGATGATCTCGACGACCGCGGAGTGCAGGGAGTCCGAGGAGTACACCGGCGCGGTGCAGCCCTCGACGTAGTGCACGTAGGAGCCCTCGTCGGCGATGATCAGCGTCCGCTCGAACTGGCCCATGTTCTCGGTGTTGATCCGGAAGTAGGCCTGCAGCGGGATCTCGACGTGCACGCCCGGGGGGACGTAGACGAACGAGCCACCGGACCACACGGCGGTGTTCAGCGCGGCGAACTTGTTGTCGCCGGACGGGATGACCGAGCCGAAGTACTGCTCGAAGATCTCCGGGTGCTCGCGCAGGCCGGTGTCGGTGTCCATGAAGATGACGCCCTGCTCCTCCAGGTCCTCGCGGATCTGGTGGTAGACGACCTCGGACTCGTACTGGGCGGCGACGCCGGCGACGAGACGCTGCTTCTCGGCCTCCGGGATGCCCAGGCGGTCGTACGTGTTGCGGATGTCCTCGGGCAGGTCCTCCCAGGAGGCGGCCTGCTTCTCCGTGGACCGCACGAAGTACTTGATGTTGTCGAAGTCGATGCCCGACAGGTCCGAGCCCCAGTTCGGCATGGGCTTCTTGTCGAACATGCGCAGCGCCTTCAGCCGCGTCTTGAGCATCCACTCCGGCTCGTTCTTCAGCGCGGAGATGTTGCGCACCACGTCCTCGGACAGCCCGCGCTGGGCGTTCGCGCCCGCGAGGTCCGAGTCGTGCCAGCCGTAGTTGTAGCTGCCGATCGAGGCGATGGCCTCGTCCTGCGTCATCGGCACGGCGGTCGACACGTCGGTCGGCACGTCGGCCTGCACGGCGCTGGCG
The DNA here is from genome assembly GCF_947494015.1 of uncultured Cellulomonas sp. Taxonomy (GTDB): domain Bacteria; phylum Actinomycetota; class Actinomycetes; order Actinomycetales; family Cellulomonadaceae; genus Pengzhenrongella. The sequence continues at coordinate 121,279 of NZ_CANLTL010000011.1, forward strand.
TCCTGAGTAGGCGCACTCATGTCGTCTCCCCTTCACGGGTTCGGATGGCGTTCGGGATGTCGGAGGTCGGGATGTTGGTGGTGCACACGTGCCCGCCACCGGCGAGCGTGGACAGTCGCTGCACGTGCACACCCAGCAGGCGGGAGAAGGCCTGGGCCTCGGCCTCGCACAGCTGGGGGAACTCGGCGGCGATCTGCTGCACCGGGCAGTGGCCCTGGCACAGCTGGACCGTGGGGCGGCCGGGCACCGGGCGCGTGCTGGCCGCGTAGCCGTCGGCCCCCAGCGCCGCGGCGAGCCGCTCCGCGCGAGCCGGGACGTCGGTGCCGGCGTCGTCGAGCGTGGCGGCGTACCGCTCCTCGATGGCACGCACGCGGGACGCGGCGAAGGCCTCGACCGCACCGGGGCCGGCGACCTCGACCAGGAAGCGCAGGGCCTGCGACGCCAGCTCCGGGTAGGCGCTGGTCAGCGCGTCCTGGCCGCGGCGGGTCACCACGTAGCGGCGGGCCGGGCGTCCACGGCGGGCCGGACCGGACCCGGCGCGCTCGTGGACGGCGATCTGCCCCTCGGTCTGCAGCACGCCGAGGTGACGCCGGATGGCGGCGGCGGTCAGGCCCAGCTCCGCGGCCAGCTCGGCGGTCGAGACCGGACCCGCCGAGGCGACCAGCTGCAGCACACGCTGGCGCGTGGTGGCCTCGGCCTCGTGCGCGCCGGAGGCGTGCGCGGTCGAGGTGAGCGGCGGGGCCGCAGGGACGGTGGCCCCGGGGACGGTGGTCAGCCCGCGCGTGCTCAGTGCCGTGCTCATGCCACCACCTCCACCGGGTCGGTCGGTCTGTCGGTCTGTCGGGCTGCGGGTCGGCCGGTCGAGGCCCCCACGGGGCGTGCGGCGCACGGACGCGCCCTGGCCAGCCGCTGGCCTGTCGATATTGCCAACATCCTTGTTGCCGAAATCCATCCCTGCAAGCAAGGCCCACCTCACCACGGGCGGCCGGGCGACCGGGGGCCGTCCGGGGGTAGCCGGGCGGCCACCTAGACTCGGCGCGTGCCCGCGTCCCCCGCCGTCGAGATCGTCGGGCTCGTCAAGCGGTACGACGGCCGCGCCGTCGTCGACGGGCTCGACCTGGTCGCCGACCGTGGCGCCGTCACCGCCGTCCTGGGACCCAACGGCGCGGGCAAGACCACCACCGTCGAGTGCTGCGAGGGTCTGCGCTCCCCCGACGCCGGCCAGGTGCGGGTGCTCGGGCTGGACCCGACCGCCGACGCGCGCACGCTGCGCCCCCGGGTCGGCGTCATGCTGCAGGACGGCGGCCTGCCCACCGGGGTGCGGGCCCTGGAGATGCTGCACCACGTCGCGGCGATGTACGCCCGCCCGCGCGACGTCGGCGAGCTGGCCGACCGGCTCGGCCTCGACGGGTTCGCGCGCACGACGGTCCGGCGGCTGTCCGGCGGCCAGCGCCAGCGGCTCGCCCTGGCCGCCGCCGTCGTCGGCCGGCCCGAGCTGGTGTTCCTGGACGAGCCGAGCGCGGGCATGGACCCGCAAGCCCGCCGGGCCGTGTGGGACCTCGTCCGCGAGCTGCGCGACGACGGCGTCGCCGTCGTCCTGACCACCCACCTCATGGACGAGGCGGAGAGCCTCGCCGACCGCGTCGTCGTCGTGGATCACGGCACCGTCATCGCGCACGGCGCGGTCGCCGACCTGCTGACGTCGCACGACGACCGGACCCTGCGCTTCTCCGCGACGCCCGGCCTGGACGTGGCCGACCTCGCGGCCGCGCTCACCGCGCCGGGCGGCGGGGGCGAGCCGGGCGGGCCGGCCGGCGCGGCACCGGCGGGCCCCGCCGCGGTGGTGGCGGGTGCACCCGAGCCCGCCGTCCGGGAGGTCGCGCCGGGGGACTACGTGCTGACCGGGCCGGTGGACCCGGACGTGCTCGCGGCGCTCACCGCGTGGTGCGCCGCCCGAGGGGTGCTCCCCCACCGCATCACCGTGGGACGACGCACCCTGGAGGACGTCTTCCTCGACCTCACCGGCCGGGACCTGCGGTGAGCGCCGCGACGCAGGCCCGCCCGGGCGACGGCGTGGCCGCGCCGGCGTGGCGCCGGGTGCTGACCCAGACGGCCTTCGAGACGCGGGCGATCCTGCGCAACGGCGAGCAGCTGCTGATCACGCTCGTCCTGCCCGTGCTGCTCCTGCTGGTGCTGACCCGCACCACCGTGATCGAGCTCGACACCGGCGGGGGTACCCGGGTGGACCTGGTCGCGCCGGGCGTGCTGGCGCTCGCGGTCATGTCCACCGCCTTCACGTCGCAGGCGATCGCGACGAGCTTCGACCGCCGCAACGGGGTGCTGCGGCTGCTGGCCACGACGCCGCTCGGCCGCGGCGGGCTGCTCGCCGGCAAGGTCCTCGGCGTGCTCGTCGTGGAGGTCGTCCAGGTGGTGGTGCTGGGCGCCGTCGCGCTCGGCCTGGGCTGGGACCCCGCCGTCGCCGGCATCGGCCCCGCCGCGCTCGCGGTGCTGCTCGGGACCGCGGCGTTCACGTCGCTCGCGCTGCTGCTGGCCGGCACGCTGCGGGCCGAGGCCGTGCTCGCCCTGGCCAACCTCGTGCTGGTGCTGCTGGCCGTGGCCGGCGGGATCGTCGCGCCCGCCGACCAGCTGCCCGGGCCGCTCTCGGTCGTCGCGGGCGCTCTGCCGTCGGGTGCGCTCGGGGAGGCCGTCCGCTCGGCGCTGCGCGACGGTGTGCTCGCCACCGGGCCGGTGCTCGTGCTCGCGGCCTGGACGGCCGCGCTGTCCGGGCTGGCCGCCCGCCTGTTCCGCTGGAGCTGACCGTCCCGGACGGCCGCCGCCCGGGACGGGCCGGTGTGACGCTCGACGTCACGTCCGGGGCAGGGCCGGCCGCGCGGACCGGGCGACTACCGTGGTGCCGGTGAGCACCGTCCCGGCGCAGACCCCAGCCACGCAGCCCGTCGAGGTGACCGCCTCCGGTCGAGCACCGGGCAGCACGGCGTCGCGTCCCGAGCCGCGGTGGCCGCGGGCCCGGCGATGGACCCGCGCCGTGCTCCGGGCCAACCTCGTCGCCCAGATGGGCATCATCGTGACCGGCGGCGCCGTCCGCCTCACCGGCTCCGGCCTCGGCTGCTCCACCTGGCCGCAGTGCGAGCCGGGCTCGTTCACCCCCGTGCTGCACGAGGCCACCACCTGGCACCCGCTGATCGAGTTCGGCAACCGGACCCTGACCGGGGTGGTCGGGGTCATCGCGGTGGCCGTCGCGCTGCTCGTGGTCACGGACACCCGCCGGGCGAGGTCGTACCGCTGGCTCGGCCTGGCCCCGCTGGCCGGCGTGATCGCCCAGGCCGTGATCGGCGGGGTGACCGTACTGCTGCACCTGCACCCGGCCGTCGTCGGTGTCCACATGCTCGTCTCGCTCGGTCTGGTGACGGTCTCCACCGTGCTGCTGCACCGCTCCGCCGAGGGCGACGGTCCGGCCGACCCCGTCGTGGTGCCCCGGGTCCGCGCGATCGGTCAGGCGCTGGCCGCGGTCGCGGTGGTGCTGCTGGTGCTGGGCGTGGTGGTCACCGGGTCCGGCCCGCACGGCGGTGACGAGGACGTCGCCTACCGGTTCGCGGTCGACCCGGTGCTGGTGGCCAAGCTGCACGCGGCCGCCGTCTGGACCTTCGTGGCGCTCGTGGTCGGGCTGCTGGTGACCCTCGCCCGCACCGGTGGGCCGGCGCGGGCCCGACGCGCGGCCACGGTGCTGCTCGGCGTGACCCTCGCCCAGGGCCTGGTCGGCTACGTGCAGTACTTCACCGGCCTGCCGGAGCTGCTCGTCGGGGTGCACATGCTGGGCGCAGCCCTGCTCGCCGCCGCGGTGACGTGGACGGTGCTGACCCTGCGCGGGCGCCGCGTCCTCGCGCCCGCCGGGGCCCCCGCGGCCGCCACACCCACCGCGGCCGCGTGAGCGTCCGGCCGGCGCGCGCCGCCGACGCCGCCACGCTGGAGTCCGTCTGCCTGCTCACCGGCGACGCCGGCCAGGACGCGACACACCTGTACACCGACCCGGCCCTGCTGGCCCACGTCTACCTGCACCCCTACCTGGTGCTGGAGCCGGGCCTGGCCTTCGTGGCCGCGGACGGCGACCACGTCGGCGGGTACGTCGTCGGCGCGCTGGACACCGCGGACTTCGAGCGACGCTGCGAGGCGGCCTGGTGGCCCCCGCTGCGTGACCGGTACCCGCTGGACCGGTGGGCGGCGCAGGGCGGCGCCGACGCGTCCGTCGTCCGCCTCATCCACCACCCTCCCCGCGCGGACCCGGCGGTCCTGGTCGACCACCCCTCGCACCTGCACGTCGACCTGCTGCCGGGGTGGCAGGGCCAGGGCCTCGGCCGGCGGCTGCTCGAGACGCTGTTCGACGCGCTCGCCGCCGGGGGCTCGCGCGGCGTGCACCTGGTGGTCGCCCGCCGCAACGAGCCCGCCGTCGGGTTCTACCGGCGGATGGGGCTGGCCGAGCTCGCCGGGGATGACGGCAGTCTCACCCTGGGCCGCCGGTTCGGCTGAGCCGGTCGCCGCGCGAGGCGGTCCGGCCCGCCCGCGGCGGCGCCGTCGTCGTCGTCGCTGCCGGCGGCCGATCCGCCGACGGCAGCGCCGGGGGCTCCCGCCGGCGGGCACGGCGCAGGCTGGCGGCATGGACGACACCCGGACCCCACTCCGGCCCCTCGACGACGAGCTGGCCACCCGACTGCTGCACCAGCGCATCATCGTGCTGGGCACCGCCCTGGACGACGCGGCCGGCAACCGACTGTGCGCGCAGCTGCTGCTGCTGTCCGCCGAGGACCCGCGCAGCGACATCAGCCTGTGGATCAACTCCCCCGGTGGCTCGGTGCCGGCGATGCTCGCGATCCACGACGTCATGCGGCTCATCCCCAACGACGTCAGCACCCTGGCCATGGGGTGGGCGGCGAGCGCCGGGCAGTTCCTGCTGTCCGCGGGCACCCCTGGCAAGCGGTACGCGCTGGTCCACTCGCGGGTCCTGCTGCACCAGGGGTCCTCGGGGATCGGCGGGACCGCCGCGGACATCGAGCTGCAGGCGCAGGACCTGCGGCACACCCGGGACACGGTCCTGGGGCTGGTCGCCGAGCACACGGGGCAGAGCGTCGCCCGGGTCCGCGAGGACTCCGGGCGGGACCGGTGGTTCACCGCCGAGGAGGCCCGGGAGTACGGCTTCGTCGACCGGGTCGTCACGGACCTGCCGAGCGTGCGGACCGGTCCCTCCGGACGCGCGGCCGGGATCGGGGTGCGGGCATGAGTACCTACACCATCCCGTCCGTCGTCGAGCGGCGCGCCGGCGGCAGCGAGCGCGTGGTCGACGTGTTCAGCCGGCTGCTGTCCGAGCGGATCGTCTACCTCGGCACCGAGATCGACGACGGCGTCGCCAACGTCCTGGTCGCCCAGCTGCTGCACCTGGAGTCCGAGGACCCGGACGCACCGATCGACCTCTACATCAACTCCGCCGGCGGCTCGACGTCGGCCGCCCTCGCCGTGTACGACGCGATGCAGTACGTGCGGCCCGACGTCGCCACCACGTGCGTGGGCCAGGCGGCGTCGCCGGCGGCCGTGCTGCTCGCCGGCGGCACGCCCGGGCGCCGGGCGATCCTCGCGCACGGTCGGGTCGTCCTGCACCAGCCGTCGGCGGAGGGCCGGCACGCTGCCGGACCTCATCGTCGCGGCCGACGAGATCGGCCGGGTGCGCAGCGAGCTCGAGGAGGTGCTGTCCCGGCACACCGGCAGGGACGTCGCGACGCTGCGCCGGGACACCGACCGCGACCTGGTCCTGACCGCACCCGCGGCGGTCGCCTACGGCGTGGCGGACCACGTGGTCCGGGACCGGGGGCCACGCCGGACGGCGCGATGACGTGCGTCGACCGCGGGGACGGACCCGCAGGCTAGGCGGCGACCGAGCCGGTGCGGAGCGCGAGGTCGCCCGCACCCCACCGCGTGGCGGGCGCCGGGGGGTGCGACGACCCCGCGGACGACAGGCTCACCCGCGACGACCTCACCTCCCACGACGCCGACGGCCGCGGCGAGGGGTGGAGCCCGCGGTCGTCGCGCCGCGCGAGGTCCCGGGCCAGCGCGCCGGCGAGGTCGACCAGCGTCATCCCGAGCGCGGTGGTGACGGCGCCCAGCACCTCGGACGACGGCTCCTTGCGGCCCCGCTCGACCTCGGACAGGTACTGCGGGGACACCCCGGCCGCACGGGCCACGTCGACCAGGCGCAGCCCGGCGTCCAGTCGGACGTCACGCAGCCGCCCCCCGATCGCCTTGCGCCACTGGGCGGGGTCGGGCCGGCTCGGGCGCAGGGGCGTCGTGATGGCAGCCATGGCGCGACGCTAGCCCCGCCGTCTCCCGGTCGGGGGTCGCTCTGCTGTGGGCAGAGCGGAGCGGTGGACCCCGGGGACGCGCCCCTCAGTAGAAGAAGCCGAGGTGGTCCACGACGAGGTGGGTGCCCCAGGTCCCGACGGTGACCGTCACGGCCCCTCCCAGGGCGGGCAGCACCGTGGCGAGGTTCGGGGAGTCCTCGCCGGCGGCGAAGTTCAGGGTGGACGTGAGCGGCAGCTCGCCCACCCCGCTCCATGCGGTCGCGTGCCCCCCACCCGAGGAGCCCGTCGCGGTGACGTTGACGACCTGCGCCACGCCGGGCGGCATCGACGTGCCGGGGACGACCAGCGCCTCACCGGCCGCGACGGCGGCCCCCTCGCTGCGGCTGCCCGCCACTCGGCTGTCCGCCACCCGGGACGTCGGGACGGGCCGGAACCGCAGGCCGTCGGCGCGGGTGCCGTCGTCGTACCAGCCGGTGACGTCCACGACCAGGTGCGTCAGTCCCGCGCTGTTGCGCACCGCGATGCCCGGCTGCCCGTCCTCGTCCAGACTCACCGGGACCACCGCGTGGTTGGCGACCGTCTGCCCCGGTGCGAAGTTGGCGTGGGACACGACCGGCGCCGCCGACTCGCCCGACCAGGCGGTGACGTGCCCGTGCTCGGTCGGTCCGGTAACGGTCAGGTTGACCTCGACCGCGACCACCTCGTTCCACACCACCCCGGGCGCGTCCATGGGCAGCCGCACCGTCTCGCCGGGCTGCAGCGGCCAGCGCTCCTCGCGGGTGTCCGACACCCTGACCGGTCGGGTCGGGTGGTAGCCGCCGCCGTGCTGCCCCTGCGGGCCGACGTAGTAGCCCTGGAGATCGGCCACGAGGTGGGTGGTCCCCAGGTTGTTGTACAGCGACACCCGGCCGTCCTCGCCGACCGGCACGACCACCTGGTTCGGGCGGGTCTGCCCCGGCACCACGTTGAGCGACGAGGTGCCCGTCATCGGGTCACCGGCGGGCCACACCCGCACGTGGGTGACCGCGGTGGGCTCCGTCGCCGTGACGTTGAGCAGCACAGCACGCACCCCGCGTGGGACGACCTGCCCCGGGCCGCCCGGGTCCATCGCCAGCGACGCGCCCGGTCCGAGCGCTCCGCGGTGACCACCGGTCCCGTCACGGGTGTCCAGCACCCGGACCGGGTCGACGGCCACGAACCTGCCGTCCTCGCCCACCGGCTCAGGCAGCGGCCCGGTCACGACCGGGTCGGACGGCGTGCTCTGGGCACCGCCGTCCACGACGACGACGCGGTAGGTGTAGACCACACCGGTGCTCACGTCGGTGTCCGTCCAGGGCATCGGGACGTCGTGCGCGACCTCCACCTCCCCGCCACCACCGGCCGAGCGCAGCACGCGGTACGACGCGTTGGGCCGCGACGTGAGCAGCAGGACGCCGCCCCGCTGCGGCACCGCGGCGGCCCGCACGGGCTCCGGAGGGACGGGCATCGTGATCGGCGAGTACGCGGCGCCGCGCAGCGTCGCGTCGGGGGTGCGCAGGTGACCCGCGACACCGTGCACCCCGTCGGCGTGCACGCTCACCTCGACCTGGCAGCTGTCACCGGGCTGCAGGACGACACCGACGCACCCGTCGCGCCGGACGGCCAGGGACGCCTGCTCGGCGAGCACCGACCCCTGCGGCTCCCACACGCTGCGTCCGAGCGTCTGCGGCAGGCCGCCCGCGTTGGTCAGGGTGACGGCCCCGCGTACGGCCTCGCCGGCGGCGGTGCCGGGCACGCGCAGACCGGTCACCGCCGTGTGGTGGTACGGGACGTCGCTGTTCCACCGGATGGAGCCGGCCGTGGGCGCGCCCTCGTTGTCGCAGGTGAAGACGTAGTCCAGTGCCAGGCCGGTCAGCCGCCCGGCGGGCCCGCGGGAGAGCTCCAGGACGTCGATCACACCCGGATGGCTGCTGCAGCCGCGTGCGTCCCGGGCGAACCGCAGCCGCAGCACGTCCTCACGCTCCTGCCCGGTGACCGTGTGGCGACCCACCGTGAGAAGGGGCCGGTCCGCCGGCGCGATGAGCGTCAGCTCGGCCGCTCCGCCGGGAAGGCGGGCGTGGATCTGCACCCGGTCCCGGTCGGAGTCGTCCACCCACGCCTCGAACGGAGCCGGAGGCTCCCAACGCTCCGACCGGTGCTCGGCGAGCCAGCCGCCCGCCCCCAGCACCGTGAAGGCGTCGTCGGACGTCGTGGCGGCCGCGGCGCCGGGCGCGGGGCCGACGAGGAGCACGGCGAGGACGGCGAGCGCGGTCGTCGCGCGGCGACGGGGACCGGAGGTCATGCCCGTGAACCTAGGGCGGCCGGGCGGTCGGTGGGGGCCCATCGCTGCGCGCATCTGCACCGTCACCCCGTCGTGGTGGTCGCCGCGTCGTGGTCCAGCGACCACGAGCGGCGGCGTCAGTAGAAGTAGCCGAGGTGGTCGACGACCACGTGGACGCCGCTGGTCCCGACCGTCACCGCGAACGACCCCTCCGCGGCGGTCCGGGCCGTGGTGAGCGTGCTCCCGTCCGCACGCCCGAAGTTGACCGTCGAGGTGGGCGGGAGCTCGCCGTCCCCGCTCCACGCCGTCAGGTGGCCGCCGGCGCGCGCCCCGGTGGCGGTGACGTTGACGACCTGCGCGGGAGCCGGCGGCAGCATCGCAGGCGGCACGACGACCGCCTGCCCCGGCTCGGCGCGCAGCCCGCCCGGCCTCGACCGCGTGTCGAGCAGGCGCATCGCAGGCGTCGGGCGGTAGCGCAGACCCGGCTCCACGACGTCGCCGATCCCGTCGTCGTCGGGCGGGGCGGCGTCGGCGTCGTACCAGCCGAGGACGTCGATGACGACGTCGGGAGCACCGTTCCCATAGGTCACCGCGATCACCGGCTCGCCGTCGAGGTTGCGGGACACCGGCACGACGGCGTGGTTGGCGATGGTCTGCCCCGGCTCGAAGTTCACGTTCGACACCACGGGCGCGGCTCCCACCCCGGACCACGCCGTCAGGTGCCCGGGAGCGTTCGGACCGGTCACGGTGAGGGTCACCTCGACCGCTGTCGCCTCGGTCCACGGCACGTCGCGGTGGCCCACGGTGGCCCAGGTGACCGCACCGGGCCCCCGGGGGAGCCAGGTCCGATCACGGGTGTCCAGCACCCGGGTCGGGTCCACCGGGTGGTAGCCACCACCGTGCGGGCCGTCGGCCGTGGAGTAGAAGCCCTGGACGTCCACGACGACGTGCGTGGCACCCGCGTCGTTGATCAGCTCCACCTCGCCGTCGTCGCCCAGCGGGACCACCACCTGGTTGGCCCGGCTCGCCACCGGGACGAGGTTGAGCGACGACGTCTCCGGGCGCCGTCGGCCCGCGGGCCACACCCGCAGGTGCGTCACCGCGGTGGCCTCCGTCCCGGTGACGTTGAGCAGCACGGCCGAGACCCCGGTGGTGGGCACCTGCCCGCCGGCCGCCGGGTCGAACCGCAGCGTCCGGCCCGGGCCGACGGGTCCGCGCGGGGCGCCGACGCCGGATCGCGTGTCCAGGACCCGCACCGGCCCGACCGGCACGAACGTGCCCTCCTCCCCGACGGGCACCGGCAGGGGTCCGGTGGAGACCGCGTTCGACGGCTCGCCCGCCAGGCCCCCGGACTGCGGGACGACGCGGTAGGTGTAGACGGTGCCGGGCGTCACCGAACGGTCGGTCCACGGCAGGGCGACCTGCGAGGCGACCTCGGTCTCGCGACCGTCCGCGGTGGCCCGCCGGACCGCGTACGTCGGGTTGTCCCCCACCGCGGACAGCTCCACACCGCCCCGGCGAGGCGTGGCGGCGAGCGTCGCCGGTCCCGGCCCGGGCACCGCCCGCACCCGGACGAGCGACAGCGCGACGCCCCGCGGCGTGCCGTCCGGGGTGGCCAGGTACCCCTCGGTGCTGCGCAGGTCGTCCACGCGGACGGCGACCTCCACGGTGCACGACGCACCGGGCGCCAGGGTCACTCCGGCACACCCGTCCCGGGTCACCCGGGGACGGGACTGGACGGCGTGCAGGCGGAGGTCGGGCAGCCAGCTCGTCGCCCCCAGGGTCTGCGGCACGGTCCCGTCGTTCGTCAGCGTCACCGAGCCCGCAACGGTCTGCCGCGGCCCGACGTCGGGCGGGGTGAACGACGTGACCGCGGTGTACGCGTACGGGACGTCGCTGTTCCAGCGCAGGGACCCGGTGACCGGGTCCTCGTCCTCGCCCTGGCAGGTGATGCTGTAGTCGACGGCGAGGCTCGTCAGCGTGCCGTCCGCGTCACGGGTGAGCCCCAGGACGTCGAACGAGCCGGTGCTGTTGTTGCACCCGCGCGAGTGGATGCCCAGGTCGAGCGTGGCGTCCGCCGGGCCCCCGAGACCACGCGTGCTGTAGTGCCCGGGCTCCAGGCGTGGGCGACCCTCGGGCGCGGCGATCCGCAGGTCCACCCACGGCGTGCTGCCGTCGGCCGTGGTCAGGCCGAGGTGGTCACGTCCGGTGCCCGCCGGGACCCGCACCCACCAGGCGTCGGGCGGGCCGAAGTCCGCCGTGCCGTACCTCAGCAGCCACCCACGCTCGCCCAGGACGGTCAGCACGTCGTGCCGGGCCGGCTCGGCACCCGCGGCCGGGACGGCCCACCCGGTCGCGAGCGCCAGGACGGCCAGCAGCGCGGTCGTGGCGCGGCGCAGGGAGAGGTGCATGGGCCGACAGTAGGGGCACCGCCGGTCCCCGGGCGGGGCACCGCGGGCACCCGACGCGTTCCACCCGAACGAACGACCGACCGGGTTGCCCGGACCGCGACGGCGAGGGCACCCGGGGGGTCACCCGGCCGGGCGCCCGACCTCTTCAGCGGGCGACGCGACGCTCCGGCCAGGGTGCGTCGGCAGGGCGCAGCGTCGACCACCCGGCCGCCCGGGCGGCGTGCGCCGCCAGGATCCCGACCACCGCGGACGGGTTGTGCAGCGCGCCGGACAGCACGAGGGTGACCGCCTCGTCGAGCGGCACCCACCGCGCCTCCATGTCGCGCTCCTCGTCCTCGCGGTCGAACCGCTCCCCCTCGGGCACCGGCACGAGGTCCCGGGCGAGGTACACCCGGATCGCCTCGCTGGTGCTGCCGGGCGAGGTGAGGTAGTCCGCCAGCACGTCCCAGCGCCCGGCGGTCAGGTCCGCCTCCTCGGCGAGCTCGCGGGCCGCGGCGTCGCGGGGGGCCTCCCCGTCGACGTCCAGCAGCCCGGCGGGTGGCTCCCACAGCGTGTGCCGCACCGGGTGGCGGTACTGGCTCAGCAGCAGCACCCGCTCCTGCTCGTCCAGCACGACGACGGCGACCGCGCCGGTGTGCCGGACGAACTCGCGCCGCACCACGTCCGACTCGCCGTCGGAGCCGTCGCCGCTCAGCGCCACCCGCTCGGCGACGACGTCGAACACCATGCCGTCGTGGATCAGCTCGGTGGCGAGCACGGGGCGCTCGTCCGGGCGGTCGGCGACCGTCATCAGGCCGCCTCGTCGTCCGCCTGCTGGTGCTCCAGCGCCGCCTGGATCAGCCCGGCGAACAGCGGGTGCGCCGCGGTCGGCCGGGACTTGAACTCCGGGTGCGCCTGGGTCGACACGTAGTACGGGTGCACCTCGCGCGGCAGCTCCACGAACTCCACCAGGGTGCCGTCGGGCGACAGCCCGGAGAACACCAGGCCGGCCGCCTCGAGCTGCTCGCGGTAGGCGTTGTTGACCTCGTAGCGGTGCCGGTGACGCTCGGTGACGGCGGTGCTGCCGTAGGCACCGGCCACCACCGACCCCTCGGTCAGCACCGCCTCGTACGAGCCGAGGCGCATCGTCCCGCCGAGGTCACCCTCACCGCCGACGAACTCGACCTGCTCGGCCATCGTCGCGACGACCGGGTGCGTCGTGTCGACGTCGAACTCCGACGACGACGCGTCGTCGAGCCCGAGCACGGTCCGCGCGTACTCGATGACCATGGTCTGCAGTCCCAGGCAGATGCCCAGGGTCGGGATCCCGTTCTCCCGGGCGTACCGCAGCGCACCGAGCTTGCCCTCGATGCCGCGGACGCCGAACCCGCCGGGCACGAGCATCGCGTCGGCGCCCTCGAGCGCGAGCCGCGCGCCCTCGGCGGTCTGGCAGTCGTCGGACGTCACCCACCGGATGGACACCTTGGCGTCCTGGTCGAACCCGCCCGCGCGCAGCGCCTCGGTGACGGACAGGTAGGCGTCCGGCAGGTCGATGTACTTGCCGACCAGAGCGACCTCGACCTGGTGGGTGGGGTTGTGGACGCGGTCGGTGACCTTGTGCCAGGCGTCCCAGTCGACGTCCCGGAACGGCAGGTCCAGGCGGCGCACGACGTAGGCGTCGAGCCCCTCGGAGTGCAGCACGCGCGGGATGTCGTAGATGCTCGGGGCGTCGGGGCAGGTGATGACGGCCTCGTTGTCGACGTCGGTCATCAGCGCGATCTTGCGCTTGATCCCCTCCGGCAGGTCCCGGTCGGCGCGCAGCACGAGCGCGTCCGGCTGGATGCCGATGGACCGCAGCATCGCCACGGAGTGCTGGGTGGGCTTGGTCTTGAGCTCGCCGGACGGCCCGATGTACGGCACCAGCGAGATGTGCAGGAAGAACACGTTGTCCCGGCCCAGGTCGTGGCGGACCTGCCGGGCCGACTCCAGGAACGGCTGGGACTCGATGTCACCGACGGTGCCGCCGATCTCGGTGATGATCACGTCGACGTCGGGGCCCGCCTGGGCCCGCATCCGCTGCTTGATCTCGTCGGTGATGTGCGGGATGACCTGCACCGTGTCCCCGAGGTACTCCCCGCGCCGCTCCTTCGCGATCACGGTGGAGTAGATCTGCCCGGTCGTCACGTTCGCCGGCGCTCCCAGGTTCACGTCCAGGAAGCGCTCGTAGTGACCGATGTCCAGGTCCGTCTCGGCGCCGTCCTCGGTGACGAACACCTCGCCGTGCTGGAACGGGTTCATGGTGCCGGGGTCCACGTTGAGGTACGGGTCGAGCTTCTGCATCGTGACGCGCAGCCCACGGGAGCGCAGCAACCGGCCGAGGCTCGACGCCGTCAGGCCCTTGCCGAGTGAGGAGGCGACGCCCCCCGTGACGAAGATGTGTCGGGTCGTGTCGTCAGACCCACCGGAGAGTCGCTTTGCTCGATCTGCCACGGGCTTCGACTGTACGGCACCGCGGCCGCACCGGGCGAGACGATCCGGCCGTGACGGCGGACACGGGGCCCCGCCGACGACGCCGGGACGCGCCCGGAGCGCGCCGCTCAGGCGTCGTAGACCCGGCGCAGCTGCTCGACGACGGCGGCCACGTCCGGCAGCTCGGCGGCGCGTCGCCCAGCGGCCGCACGCAGCCTGTCGCGGCGCGGGCGGTCGTCGAGCAGCGCCCGGACCGCGCCCGCGACCGCAGCCGCGTCCCCCACCGGCACGAGCACCGCGCCGTCGTCGCCGGTCACCTCCCGCGTGCCGCCGGCGTCGGTGGCGACGACGGCGGCGCCCAGCTGCAGGGCCTCCTGCACGGCGATGGGCTGGCCCTCCCACACCGCCGTGCTGACGACGACGTCGGCCGCGGCCAGCAGGTCGGGCACGTCGCTGCGCCGTCCCAGCAGCCGGACGGGCAGGCGCTCGTCGCCGATCCGGGCCGCGAGCGCGTCATGCAGCGGGCCGTCGCCGGCCACCACCCAGACCAGCCCCCGCGGAGGCGCGGAGAAGACGCCGGGCACGACGAGCCGTCTGGCGGCGTCGAGCAGCGTGTCCAGGCCCTTCTGCGGGGCGAGCCGGGCGACCGTGACCAGGAGATGGTCGGTGCCCGGGACGCCCAGGGCCTCGCGCACCGCGGCGGCGTCGGCGGGCGTCCGGGGCCGGGACGGAGCCGGCACCAGGGCCCGCTCGGCGGTCCGCGCGCCGAGCGCCCGGGCCCGGTCGACGAGGTCACCGGACACGCCGAGGACCTTGTCGGCCCCCCGGGCCACCACCCGCTCCAGGACGGCCGAGACGGTCCGCACCGCCCGGCCGCCGACCGGCAGGTTGTGCAGGGTCACCACGACCCGCGGCCGGCGAGCACCGGGCAGACCCCGGGTGGCGAGGACGGCGAGGGCACCGGCGCGCAGCCCGTGCGCGTGCAGGACGTGCGCACCGGCGGCCAGCGCGCGCAGGCGCCGGATCGCGGCGAGGTCGGCCGGGCGTGGCCGGTCGGCGATCTCCACGGGCCGGAACACGACCGGGCCGGCGGGTGGTGCGACGTCGTCGGCCAGGGCGGCCGGGCCGGCGACGTGCACGGTCCAGCCCGGGCCGCCCGGGCCCACCGCACCGAGCACCTCACCGAGCTGGCGGACGTGGCGGGCCACCCCGCCCGCGCTCGACCCCAGCACCTGCAGCACGCGCACCGGCTCACGCTCCGGCACCGGCACCTGCATCGCGTCCTGCACGATCACACCTCCACCCGGTCGGGGCCGCCCGAGCCCAGGTCGTCGCCGTCCGGGGCGGCCAGGTCGCGGTCGGCGTCCCGCAGCCCCCGGACGGTGCCGCGGTCGAGCATCCCGGTGGCGATCGCGACGAGGGTCGCGGCGAGCACCGCACCGGCGGCCCCGGCTCCGATCGCGACCGCCACGCCCGAGCCCGCCACCCCGGGCCCGGCCGCGCCCAGGATCGCATCGGTCACCCGGCGTCCCACCACGCCGGCGACGACGCCGGCCACGACGAGCACCACGACGGTGCGCGGCATCCCGGACAGGGCCGGCGGACCGGCGGCGCGGCGCAGAGCCACCAGCAGCGCCACGCCGGCCAGCGTCATCCCGATCGTGGTGCCGGCGCCGAGTGCCAGCAGGGTCGACGGACCGTCAGGGGCGTCGTCCACCAGCGCCCAGCACAGGACCACCGAGACCACCACGACGGTCAGCCAGCCCGCAGCCGTCGCGAGCACGGCGGGCCGGCTCCGCTCGAGCGCGTACAGCGAGCGTGAGACGTGGAACACCAGGGCGTACCCCAGCAGGCCGGGAGCCATCCAGGTGAGGGCGGGGCCCATCGCCAGGGCGAGTGCCGGGTCGCCGCGGCCGATCGCCCGGAAGAGCTCACCGACGGCGGGGGCGGCCGCGGCGAGCGCCGCCGCCCCGACCGCCGCCACCGCGAGCACCGCCCGGGTCGTGGCGGCCGCGAGCCGTCCGTAGCCGGGCAGGTCCGCGGTCGCGGCCCGGGCCGCCAGCCGCGGGAAGGTGCTCGTGGCGAGCGGGACCGCGAGGACCGCGTACGGCAGGTAGTAGACCGCCTGGGTGTAGAGGAACACGGGGTACGTGCCGGTGCCGCCGGCGGAGTTCGCGAGCAGCAGCACCGCGAGCACCGCGGCCTGCTGGGCCAGCAGCGCACCGATCCCGGCCGCCGCCAGCGCGCGGGCGCGCACGGCGACGCCGGCGGGGAACCGCAGGGTCGGTCGCAGCCGGACCCCGGTGCGGCGCAGCGGCACGAGCAGCGGCAGGCTCATGGCCGCGACCCCGGCCGTCGTGCCCCACCCCAGCCAGGCCAGGGCCGACGCCGGGACCCGTGAGGGGTCGTCGACCTCACCGCCGGACAGCGCTCCGAAGACGACGTACGCCGTGATGACGACCACGCTGGAGAAGACCGGGGCGAGGGCCGGCCAGAAGAACTGCCGGTGCGCCTGGAGGACGCCCACCAGCACCACGCCCAGCCCGTACAGCGGGACCTGGACGGCGAACACGAGGATGAACCAGCGCACGAGGGCCTGGGTGCCGCCCGCGCCGTCGCCTGCTCCGTCGCCCGGGGTGAGCAGCGCCGCCAGCGGGTCGGCCAGGAGCGTCAGGCCGACCGCGAGCGGGACCAGGACGAGCAGCGCCCACCCCAGCATGGCCGAGGCGATGCGGTCGACGTCCGCCCGCAGGTTCTTCGCGATGGGACCGGCGACCAGCGGGATCAACGCCCCGGCGAGGGCGCCACCGGCCGCCACCTCGAAGAGCACGTTGGGCAGCGTGTTGGCGCTGGTGTAGGCATCGCCGATGGCCCCGTACCCGACGGTGCTCGACTGGACGAGCCAGCGTCCGAACCCCAGCACCCGGCTGAGCACCGTGACGACGGCGATCAGCGCCGCAGCCCCGGCGAGTCCGGTGAGCGCCTGCCGCGCCCGCGGGGTCACGCCGGCGCGTCCGGCACGAGCGGGCTCGCCACCGTGCCCCCCTCGACCGCGGGACGGCCCCAGTCGTCGAGCTCGCGCAGCACCGGGTGCCGCGCGATCACCTCGGTGAAGCTCACCCGCTCGCTCGCCAAGGTCAGCGCCAGCACACCGGCGAGGACGGTGAGCCGCACGGGACGCGGAGCGTCGACGACGCACGCGGTGCCGAGCAGGGCACCGACGGCGTTCGCGCCGCCGTCGCCGAGCATGTCCCGGCCGGCCAGGTCGTCCGGCATGGCCGCGACCGCGGCGCCCACGACCGAGCCGGCCAGGCCCGCACCGCGCCCGCCGGCGAGGGCGAGGGGTCCGGCGCACAGGGCGGCGGCCTTGAGAGCCCGTCCGGGGCGCAGGTCGAGCAGGTTGGCCAGGTTGGCGGCGCCGGCGACCAGCGCACCGGACGCCAGCACGTCCAGCGCCCACGTCCGTCGCGAGGACCCAGGCCCACGTGGCGTGGCGACCGCGGCGGCCACCAGGGCGGTCGCGCCGATGCCCAGCACCTTCAGCCCGCCGGTGGTGAGACGTCCGTGGGCCAGCGCGCCGAGGTGGCCGCGCAGCCCCTTGGCCCGGTCCGCGGGGTCCTCGGTCAGGTCGTCGACCAGGCCGAACGCGGCGCCGCCGGCCGTTGCGACGGTCGCGGCGGCGGCCGCGCGCAGGCTGCCCCCACCGACGAGTCCGCCCGCGAGCAGACCGGCTGCCACGGCCGGCCCCTCGAGCAGGCTCACCGGCCTGCCCCGGTGGTTCGTCCGGGTCCAGCGCTCGGCGGTGCCGAGCGGAGTGCCACCGCTCCCGGTCCGTGCGGTCAGGAGGGTCCGGGCCCGACGGGTCACCCCGTGGGCGACGGCGCCGGCGAGCAGCGGTCGGGGCGTGGTCACGGTCAGCCCTCCGTGCCGGTGTCGGTGCCGGCGTCAGCGTCGGTGGCGGTGTCGGTGGCGGTGTCGGTGGCGGCGTCGGCCCCGGCGTCACCCGCGGCGCCGTCGGCGGTGCGGTCGGCCGGGGGCAGGTCGACCGGCTCGGGGACCGCGACGAGGCCGTCACCGAACCCGTAGTGGCCGACCACGCCACCGATCCGCGCGTTCAGGCCGAGCGGCACCGAGAGCTGGCCGGTGATGCCGCGGAAGCCGGTCACGGTGGAGATCCGGTCGGCGAGCTCGTCGTCGGCCAGCACCGCGGTGATCAGGTCACCGGGGGTGGCGACCCCGCCCGCGAGCAGGACGCCCTCGGACTCGCGCTGCGCGGCGGTGACGAGGTCCAGGTAGGCGTCGACCTGTGCGGCCTCGGCGTCCGCGTCGACCGCCGCCGTGGCGGGGTCCTCATCCGCGGGCTCGGGCTCGGGCCCGGACGTGAGGAAGACGACGGCGTCGGCCGGGGCGGCGACCGGCTCGGCCACGGTGATGAGCTGGCTGTCGCTGCTCGCCAGCAGCTCGAGGAGGAGCCCGGCGGACTCCGACAGCTGGTCGGGGTCCGCGGGGTCCGCGGTGGTCAGTCCTTGCGCGAGCGCCTCGGCGAGCTCCACCTCGACGCCGGCGTCCGCGGCGGGGGCGGGCTCGAGGTAGGTGACCAGGCTGCCCGCGAGCGCCTGGCGGAACGCCTGCAGGGACGGGTCGGTCCACTGGTCGGCGACCTGGACCCGCGCGCTCACCGTCGCCCCGGCGGTCGCGAGTCGCTCCTCGACCGCGGCGCGGGCGTCGTCGTCCACGGGGCCGAGGCTGACCACCGCGACCCGGCGGTCGGTGAGCGTCCCACCGACCAGCCGCGGCGCCGCCTCCTCCAGATACGCGGCCTGGCGGTCGACGGCGGACTGGGCGGCATCGCGCTCGGAGCGCAGCACCTCCATCTCCTCGCGGAGCACCTCCACCTGACCGGTCAGGGTGTCGCCGATGGTCTCCCGCAGCGGGCCCGCGCCCAGCACGATGCCGACGGCGAGGGCCAGGAAGACGGAGATGAGGGAGACGATGTGGTACCGGAAGTCGATCACAGGGCGATGGCCGTTCGTCGAGGGGCAGGACGGGTGCGGGGCTGCTGCGGACCGGTCACGGTGCCCGCCCGCTGAACAGCCCGCCGAGCCACGAGAGGACCGTGTCCATGCGGGCCGCGGTCAACCCGATGAGGGTCTGCCCCGCGGCGGTCGCGGCCAGCGCCACCACCAGCGCGAGCAGGCCGGCCAGCACGAGCAGCGCGAGCTGGACGTTGGAGATGCGGTGCCGGTAGAGCCGGGACACGCCCTTGGCGTCGACGAGCTTGCTGCCCACCCGCAGCCGGGTCAGGAAGGTGCTGGCCATGCCGGCGCGGCCCTTGTCGAGGAACTCCACCAGGGTCGCGTGCGTGCCGACCGCGACGATGAGCTCGGCACCCTTGTCGTCCGCGAGCAGCATCGCGACGTCCTCGCTGGTGCCGGTCGCGGGGAAGACCACATGCGGCACGCCCAGCTTCTCCACCCGCTCGACCCCGGGAGCGCGCCCGTCGCGGTAGGCGTGCACGACGATCTCGGCCCCGCAGGCGAGTGCACGGTCGGACACCGAGTCCATGTCGCCCACCACGAGGTCCGGCCGCCAGCCGGCCTCCAGGATCGCGTCGGCGCCGCCGTCCACGCCGATCAGCACCGGCCGGTACTCCTTGATGTACGGGCGCAGCGTGGCCAGGTCCTCCTTGTAGTGGTACCCGCGCACCACGATGAGCACCTGACGTCCGTCGATCGTCGTCGAGATCTCCGGGACGCCGACACCGTCGAGCAGCAGCGCCCGCTCTCGGCGCAGGTAGTCCATCGTGTTGGCCGCGAAGGACTCGAGCTGGACGGACAGACCCGCGCGCGCCTCCTCGAGGTTGCGCTCGATCGTCTCCGGGGTCTGCTCGACACCCTCGGCGACGAGGCGGTCGCCGTCGTAGACGACGCCGTCCTCGACCCGGACCACGTGACCCTCGGTGAGGGTCATGACGTCCGGTCCGAGGTCGTCGATCAGCGGGATCCCGGCGCCCACGATGATCTCGGGCCCCAGGTTGGGGTAGCGCCCCGACGTCGACCGGGCCGAGTTCAGCACGGCGGCGGGCTGGCACGCGACGAGCGCCTCGGCGGAGACGCGGTCGATGTCGAGGTGGTCGATGACCGCGACGTCCCCCGGTCGCAGGCGCTTGGTCAGCGCCTTCGTCCGCGGGTCCACCCGGGCAGGGCCGACGGTCCCGGGGGCGTCAGGAAGCGTGGGTCGCTTGCGCAGGCTCAGTCTCATCGTGCGTCATCGTCCCACGCCCGACAGCTCGAGCAGCTCTGCGGCGTGCACGCGCGCCGCCTGCGAGTCCTGGCCCGACAGCATGCGGGCGAGCTCGCGGACCCGCTCCGGGCCGGTCACCGGGCGCACGTCGGACTCGGTGACGGTGTCGGCGTCGCCGGCCGACCCCTTGGTGACCACCAGGTGCGTGTCGGCGAACGCGGCGACCTGCGCGAGGTGCGTCACGACCAGGACCTGCGCCCCCGCGGCGAGCGACGCGAGCCGCCGGCCGACCTCGACGGCCGCCTTGCCGCCGACGCCGGCGTCGACCTCGTCGAACACGAACGTCGGTGGGCGGTGCGCCCCGGACTCCGGTGAGGTGGCCAGGGCCACCTCGATGGCGAGCATCACCCGGGACAGCTCACCACCGGACGCGCCCTTGCCGAGCGGCCGCGCGGGCGCTCCTGCGTGCGACACGAGCAGCATCTCCACGGCGTCCTGGCCCCAGGGGCCCAGCTCGTCCGCCCCGGTCACCTCGACCCGGAGCTGGGCCCCGGCCATCGCCAGCCCGCCGAGCTCGGCCGTCACCGCGTCGGCGAGCGCCTGCGCCGCCCGACGCCGGCCCGCGGTCAGCGTGTCGGCGAGCTCACCCAGCGTCGACAGGACCTCGCTGCGGCGTCCGGTCAGGCCGGCGAGCCGCTCACCGCCGCCGTCCAGCTCCAGCAGCCGCCGCCCGGCCGTGTCGTACCACGCCAGCACCTCGGCGACGTCGGCGCCGTAGCTGCGGGTCAGCTGGTTCAGGTCGGCCCTGCGCTGCTGCACGGCCTCCAGCCGCAGCGGGTCCGCCTGCAGGTCCTGGAGGTACCCCGACACCTCGGTCGAGACGTCCGTCAGCGCGTAGGCGACCTCGGCGAGCCGGGTCGCGAGCGCGGCGAGCACGGGGTCGTGGTGCCCGGCCTGCTCGAGCAGCCGACGCGCCGAGTCCACGGCGACCAGCGCCGTGGCGTCAGCTGTGCCGGTGTCGTCCCCGGTCAGGGCGGCGTGGGCGCCGGTCGCCGCCGCGCGCAGGTCCTCGGCGTGCGCGAGCCGCTCCGTCTCCGCGGCCAGCTCGACGTCCTCACCGGGCTGGGGGTCGACGCGCTCGACCTCGGCGAGCCCGAGCCGCAGCAGCTCAGCCTCGCGAGCGCGGTCCTGGGCGCGTGCGGTGAGGTCGCCGATCTCCTCCTCGAGCGCGGCGAGCTCGGACCAGGCGGCCCGGTAGGTCGCCAGCGTCGTCCCGTGCCCGGCGCCGGCGAAGGCGTCCAGGGCCTGGCGCTGCCGCGCCGGTGACCGCAGCCGGGCCTGGTCGGCCTGGCCGTGGACGGTGACCAGGTCGTCGGCGATCTCCCCGAGCACGCCCTGGGGGACGCTGCGGCCGCCGAGGAACGCCCGCGACCGGCCCTCCGCCGCCACGGTGCGCAGGACGACCAGGGTGCCGTCGTCGTCCAGGTCGGCGCCGGCGTCCTGCGCGCGAGCGGCCACCGGCGAGCCGCTGTCGAGGGCGATCCGGCCCTCCACGGACGCCGACCGCTGGCCGGTGCGCACGGCGCCGGTGTCGGCCTTGCCGCCGAGCAGCAGGTTCAGGCCCGTGAGCACCATGGTCTTGCCGGCCCCAGTCTCCCCGGTGAGCACGGTCAGCCCCGCCCCGAGGCCCACCTGGGCGCGGGAGATGACGCCGAGGTTCTCGATCCGGATCTCCTCGATCACGGCGTCCCCGTCCGTGCCGGACCGGCCGGTGCACGGCCACGCCAGCCCTCGACCGGCAGCGAGAACTTGCTCACCAGCCGGTCGGCGAACGGCGCCCGGCCGAGGCGCGCCAGGCGCACCGGCACCCCGCTGCGGCGTACCTCGACCCGCGCGCCCGGCGGCAGGTCGAACCGCCGGCGGCCGTCACAGCTGACCACCCCGGCCGAGGTCGACCGGGTCAGCACCTCCACCGCGAGCACGCTGCGTGGTCCCACGACCAGCGGGCGGGCGAACAGCGCGTGGGCCGAGACGGGGACCAGGATCATGCCGTCGACGTCAGGCCACACGACCGGCCCGCCGGCCGAGAAGGCGTACGCGGTGGACCCGGTCGACGTCGCCATCACCACGCCGTCGCACCCGAAGGAGGACAGCGGGCGGCCGTCGACCTCGATGACGACCTCGATCATCCGGTCGCGGTCGGCCTTCTCGACGGTGGCCTCGTTGAGCGCCCACGACGTCAGGATCGGCTCGACCTCGCCGGGCAGCATCGCACGGACCTCGAGCGTGCCGCGCTCCTCGACCTCGTAGTCCCGCGCCGCGATCCGCCGGACCGCCTCGCCGATGTCGTCGCGCTCGCTCTCCGCGAGGAAGCCCACGTGACCCAGGTTCACCCCGAGCAGCGGGATGGGGGTCCCGCGGGTGATCTCCGCCGCCCGCAGGATGGTTCCGTCCCCGCCGAGGACGACCGCGATCTCGACGTCGACCAGGTGCGCGGGATCCGTGCCGTGCTCGCCGTCGCGCAGCGTCTCGAAGCCGGCTGCCTCGAGCTCGCGGACGGCCTCCGCGGTCGCCGTGACCGCCTCCTCGCGACCGCCATGGGTCACGACCAGTGCGCGCCGTGTCACCGTCCACCTCCGCTCGTCCAGGTCGAACCCCCACCGGTCGGCCCGGTCCGCACCGCCTCGTCCACGAGGGCTCGCAGCCGGCCCGTGGTGAGGGCGTCACGCTCGGTGACATCCTGCCCCGTGCCGCCCACACCCGCGTCGTCCCCCGCCGCGGCGGCGCGCGCCCACAGGAAGTACTCCACGTTGCCGTGCGGGCCCGGCAACGGGCTGGCCACCACGGCCTGCGGACGAGCCCCGACCGCCGCCGCGGCCCGCGCGACGGCGAGCACCGCCTCCGCCCGCAGCGCCGGGTCCCGGACGACACCGCCGGCACCGAGGCGCTCACGCCCCACCTCGAACTGGGGTTTGACCATGAGCACCAGGTCACCGCCCGGGACCACCACGGCCGAGAGCGCCGGCAGCACCAGGGTCAGGGAGATGAACGAGAGGTCCGCCACCACGAGCTCCGGCGCCGGCCCGACGTCGCCCGCCGCGAGGTGGCGGACGTTGACGCCCTCCCGGACCGTCACTCGTGGGTCGTCCCGCAGCCACGGCACCAGCTGGCCGTGGCCGACGTCGACCGCGACGACGTGCTGGGCGCCGCGCCGCAGCAGCACGTCGGTGAAGCCACCCGTCGACGCCCCGGCATCCAGGCAGCGCCGGCCCGTGACGGCGGGACCGCCGGCGCCGAGCGCGTCCAGCGCCCCGGCCAGCTTGTACGCCCCGCGGGAGGCGAACCCGTCGCCGTCGACGACGTCGACCTCGACGGCCTGCTCCGGTCCGAGCGCCATCGCGACCTTGGTCGCCGCCGCGCCGTCGACCCGGACCCGCCCGCCGGTGATGAGCTCACCCGCGTGCCGTCGGGAGCGAGCCAGCCCGCGCCGCACCAGCTCGCTGTCCAATCGCACTCGCTCGGGCACGCGTCAGTCCTCGACGTCCGCGAGGCGGCCCTGCAGCGCCGCGTGCACCGCCTCGAAGACCGCCACGTGCTCGTGCACAGGTGCCCCGTCGAGCGCCCGGAGCCGTCCGAGCGCCTCGTCCACGGCCGGATCGCCGGTGACGCCGCCGGTCGGGTCACCAGCGGCGGCCACGGCCGGGTCAGCGGGCGCGGCGCCGGCAGCGGTCGGGTCGGTCTCGGTCACACGCGCTCCTCGTCCATGGCTCCCCGGCCGGTCCGGCCGGTCCGGGCCGGCCCCACGCTAGCGCCGGCGACCCCGCCGTCAGCCGACGGGCACCACGAAAGCCGGGACGGACGTCTCGTCCACACGGCCGCCGTCGTCGACGGTCTGCCAGACGGCCGCGCACGCCGACCGCAGCAGGTCGACGACGCCGTCGGCGTCATCGGCGGCGGGGTGCAGCGCGAGCCGACCGTCCACGACGCGCGCAGCCGCCCCGCGCGTCGTCCACCAGCCCTCGGCAGCGCGTTCGGGGGCCGGGTGCGGGGTGAGCACCGAGAGCAGGTCGGCGCCGAGCAGGTGCGGTCGCTCCCCCGGGTGTGCGAGCACGGCGTCCCGGCCCGAGCTCACCCCGGTGAGCACATGCAGGCCGACGTACCCGCCGGACCGGGCACCGGCGAGGTCGGTGTCGAGGCGGTCGCCGATCACCAGCGGCGTGGTGGCGCCGGCGCGCTCGACCGCGAGCCGGTACATCGTCGGTGACGGCTTGCCCGCGCTGTCGGGCGTCACCCCCGTCGCCGCCTGGACCGCGCCGACCAGTGACCCGTTGCCCGGGGCGAAGCCGCGGGCCGTCGGCAGGCTGAGGTCCAGGTTGCTGGCGACGTGCCAGGCGCCGCGCTGCACCGCGTAGGCGGCCTCCGCGAGCTGCGCCCACCCGAGCTCGGGCGCGAACCCCTGCACGACGGCGTCTGGCGAGTCGTCGGCGGAGGTCACCACCGCGAAGCCCGCGGCCCGTACGGCGGTGTCCAGCCCGGCACCGCCGACCACGAGCACCGTGGCTCCGGGGGCGAGCCGGGTGGCCAGCAACGCCGCCGCGGCCTGGGCCGCCGTCATCACCTCGTCCGCAGCTGTGGGGATCCCCAGACCGGTGAGCTGCTCGGCGACCGACTCCGGCTCTCGCGAGGCGTTGTTGGTCACGAACACCAACCGCATGCCCGCCTCACGCGCACCGTTGAGCCCGTCGGCGGCGTGCGGGATCGGGTCGTGGCCGCGGTAGGCGACGCCGTCGAGGTCGACCAGGGCGAGGTCGTACCGCTCGGCCGGCGCGACGTCGCACCCGACCAGCCCGGTCACGCCTGGTCCTCCTCGTCCAGCGCCGCCGAGGCGTCGTCGGCCGCGACGTCGGGGTGCGGCTCGTCAGCCGCCGGGACGTCGCGGGCGGGCTCGCCGTCGGCCGGTCCCTCGCCCGCCGGCTCCTTCACCGCGTCGTCGTCCTCGGCGAGGTCGAAGACCACCACCGACTCCTCGTCGGGCTCATCCCCGGACGCCGCCGCAAGGTCCTCGGCCGAGAACGCGGCGGTCGCGGCGACCGCCTCCTCGTGCCGGCCGAGCGCCTCGAGGGCCGCGGCCCGTGCCTGAGCGACGCGCGCAGCGAGCAGCCCGTCGGCCGGCCCGACCCGCGCGGGGGCGCCGGCGTCCAGTGCGGCGAGCGCAGACTCGGGCTCGCCGAGGTCGAGCCGCGCGCCGCTGACGACCATGGCCAGCTCCACGCGGGTCACCGGGTCCAGCCCCTCGGCCTCGTCCGACGCCGCCAGCGCCAACGCGCGCTCCGGACGCCCCAGTCCCCGCTCGCAGTCGGCCATGACCGCGAGGTGCTCGGACGACCCGTTGAGGCGGCGCACCGTGCGCAGCTCGCGGAGCGCTTCCGCGAACCGTCCGGTCCGGTACGCCGCCAGCCCCGCCGCCTCGCGGACGACGTCGACGCGCCCGGCACGGCGGACCGCCGCCTGCGCGTGCTCGTAGGCCGACTCCGGGTCGGTGTCGAGCAGGCGACCGGCCATGACGAGGTGGCGCCCGACCTCCTGGGCGTTGTCCTTGCTCAGCGTGCGCAGGCGAGCCCGCACCACCCTGTCGAGGTCGGAGAACTGCACGTCCTCGTCGATCTCGGGCGACGGCACCCGCACCGACTGCGGCGGCCGACTCGGCTGCTGCTCGGCGCTGGCGTCGCGGCCTGCTCCGGCGGCCGGACGCCGGTCGGTGCCCGGTGCCCGTGCTCCCCGGTCCGGGCGGTCACCCTGTCCACGGACGGGACGGTCCGGGCGGTCCACGGCGCCGCGAGACGTCCGGTCGGCGCGGTCCGCGGACCCGCGGTACGGCCGGTCCCGTCGATCGTCGCCGCCGCGCGACGTCCGATCACCCGCACCCGAGAACGTCCGGGCGGGACGCTCACCGGCCGGGCGGTACGCAGGCTCACGCGTGCCCGACGGCGGACGGGACGCGCCGCCCCATCGCTCACCGCGGTCACCGCCGGCGCGGGAGGCAGCGCCACCACGGTCGTCCCGGTCTGCCACGGACCGGTCGGTCCAGCCGCCCGCAGCCCGGTGGCCGCGGTCGGCCCCGTCACCACCACGGCCCGGTGCCCCGCTGGCCGGTCGGAACGGTCGGGCGTCCGCGTCGGAGCGCGCCTCGGCGTCACCGAACGGCGGCCGACCTCCCGACGCGGACCGAGCAGGCCCGCCGGACCGCGGATCGCGAGCACCAGCGCGGCGGTCGTCCCCGCTCCCACCCCGCAACGGACCCCGTCCCGCGCCGCCGGCACCACCCGAACGGCGGGCGTCCCCTTCGCCACCCCGCCACGACGGCCGCTCGCCAGCGCCGCCGGCGACACCTCGAGCGCCCGCCCCGGTCGCGCGGAACGGTCGGCCCTCGACGGAACCACCGGCACGCGCCCCACCCCGGTCATCACCCCGCGCGCCGCGCGCATCCGCCTCCCGCCGGGGACGCCGATCACCACCGGTGGCGGCGTCGCCACCACCACGGCGGTCCTCGTACCGCGGACCTCGGTCACGGTCCGCACCGGCGCTCCACGACCCCCGCGCACCATCGGACCCCGCGACCCGTCCACGCTCGTCCCGCGACCAGCCCGAGCCGCCGCGCCCCGCGCGCGCAGCTCCACCTGCACGGCCCGCGCGGTCCGCGCTGTCCGCACCCCGCGGACCGGCCGCGCCGCCAGACCGCGCGCCGTCGCGCGGACCGGCCGATCCACCGCGTCCGTCCTGCGGCGCTCGCGCGGACGCGTCGCTCCCGCCGCGCCGCCCGTCCCGTGGCCCCCGGGCGTCCCCGCTGCTCGACCCGCCCGAGCGACCTCCGTCGGCGTTCACGTCAGACTTCCCCTCGTCGACAAGCAAAGCCCCATGATCTCATCGCGCCGCCCACCGACCGTCATCGCCCGCTGACCGACCGCGCCACACCCCACACGCCCCCGCTGAGCGAGAGCGTGACGTCACGGGCCGTTCACGGCACGCGATGGGTCCACCACGTCACCCTCGGCGGGGTGCGTGGTGTCACGAAGCACTGCGCCCGGAGCTCAAACGCCTCCAGGCGGGTCTTCATCCCGGCCGCGTCCGGTCCTGGCAAACCCAACGACCACCCGGTGCCAGGTCGACCGATGTGCTGGCACACGCTCACCGCCGCCCAACCCAGTGCGACCTTGTGGACCTCTCCCGGGCCGTCATGGGTCCGCAACGTCGCACTGGGCGGCGTCGCGGGGAATAGAAAAGAGCCACCCCGGGTGGGGTGGCTCTTTTCGTGAATGGTTGTCCGGCGACGACCTACTCTCCCACACAGTCT
>NZ_CANLTL010000012.1 GCF_947494015.1 uncultured Cellulomonas sp.
GGCCCACCGCCCGGACCGGCCCGCCCGGGGGCGGCCACGGCACGGACCGCCGACCCCCGCCGTCCCGGGACCTGCCCCCGGTGCGCCGGCGCCCGCGGCGGCCCGGAGGCCGTTCGCGGCGCCGGCCCCCGCACCGGAGCCCCGTACGCCGGCCCCCGGCCCCTCGCCCGAGGGGCCGGCGTGGCTGCCGCCCACCGCACCCACGGTCGTCCGGATCGGCCGGGGCGTGTTCGCGCTGACCCCGCGGCAGGCGGCCCGGCTGAGCCGGCGCGTGCGGACCACCTTCGCCGACCGGGTCGTGCGGAGGCTGTCGTGACCGCGCCCGAGGTCCGGCACCTGCACCGGGTCCTGGCCTCGCTCGACGCCCACCTCGACGGCGGGCTCGACGGGCAGCTCGCGGGCCTGTGCGCCGACCCGGCGGTCGCCGAGGGGCGGGCCGCGCTGACCCGGCTCGTCGACCCGGACCACGCCGCGCGGCTCGCCGACGAGCTCGACCCCCGCGAGGCGGCCTGGCTCGCCGAGGAGCTCCTGCGGCGGTGGGCGGTGCTGGCCCCGCCCGTGCTCGACCCCCAGGCCGGACTGGACCGGACCACCGGGCCGGCCGGCACCCGCCTGACCGTGCGGGTCGTCGGGCTGGATCCGGGCTGGACGGTGGCGTGGACGGGCGCGCAGCCGGACCCGGACGAGCCCGGGACCGCCACCTGGACCGGCCGGTCGGCCGGGGTGACCGCGCGTGTGCTCGGTCGCGGCCCGGCCGGCCGCGTCGTCCTCGCGGCCCGGTGGGACCCGCCCGGGGAGGCCCCGTGAGCACGTTGCACCCGGTGCTGGCCGACGCGCTGGGCCGGCTCGACGCCCGGCTGCTGCGCGCCTGCGAGCTGGAGGAGCACCGCAGCACGCTGCTGGCCGGGGACGGCCGACCGGGCTGGGCCGGGGTGCGCAACCTCGCCGCCCCGACCGTCGACGACCTCGTCCCGTCCGGCCCCGTCCCGGACGCCCTCGTCCCCGGCGGGCACCCCGTCCTGGACCGCCTGCGGGCGACCGTGCTGGACGACGTCGGCTGCGACGCGCTCCTGGTCCTGCTCGCCCCGCACGTCGAGCCGCGCTACGCGTCCCTGTACGCCGTCCTGCAGGACGATCTGGACGAGCACCGCCCGACCGAGCGCCTGCTGATGCTCGTGCTGGACGGCGCCGACCCGGGCCGTGGCCGGGTGCGCGCCGCCCTGTCCCCCGGCGCCGCGCTGCTGCGCTCCGGCCTGGTCCGGCCGGTGCCCGGCTGGTTCCGCCCGCTGGCCCGCCCGCTGGACCTGCCCGACGACGTCGTCGAGGCGCTCCTCGGCGCCCCGCACCCGGCGGTCCCCGGAGCCCTGCGCACCCGCTGGACCCGCGGCGCCGCGACCGGCGCGACCGCGAGCGCGGCGGGCGAGCCGCCGGTCCAGGTGCTGCACGGCGCCGGTGACGTGGTCGGCGCGGCGCGGGCGGCCGTCCCGCCCGACGAGGACGTCGTCGTGGTGGAGGTCCCGGCCACGCCGGACGGCGCGGCGGTGTGCCGCGCGGCCTGGCGGGTCGGCCTGTGCGCCGGCGCACGGCCGCTGCTGGACCTGCGCGGCTGGGCGGAGGGCGACGTGCTGCCGGTGGTGGCGGAGGTCGGCGCGCTGGTCCAGGAGGTCGGCGGGACCGCGTGGCTGGGCACCCGGCAGCCGGTCCCGCTGGCGCTGCCGCACCGGGAGGCGACGTCGCCGGCGTGGCCCGAGCGGCGCGAGACCTGGGTCCGCGGGGCGCGGGCCTGCGGGGTGGACCTCGCCGACGACGTCGCCGACGCGCTCGCGTCCCGGCACCGCCTGGACGCCGCCGCCGTCCGCGACGTGCTCGACGCCGCCCCCGCGTTCGACCTCGCCACCCTCAGCGACCTGGCCGGTGCGCTGGTCGGCACCCGGCCGCCGTCGACCCGCCGCACCGCGCTGCGCCACGGCCTCGACCACCTGGTGCTCGCGCCGAGCACGCGCGAGGCGCTCGACCGGCTGGTGCACTACGTGGCGCGCCGCGACGAGCTCAGCCGGGCGCAGGGGCTGGGTGGGCGGCACCGCACCGAGCACGGGCCGCTGGTGCTGTTCGCCGGCCGGTCCGGGACCGGCAAGACGGCGGCCGCCGAGGGGGTAGCCCGTGCGCTGGGCCGGCCGATGTTCACCCTTGACCTGTCCCAGCTGATGAGCAAGTACATCGGGGACACCGAGAAGAACGTCGACGAGGTGCTGCGCGCCGCCGAGCAGACGTCCGGGGTGCTGTTCTGCGACGAGGCCGACGCCCTGTTCTCCACCCGGCTGGAGCGGGCGGGCACGGCCGGCGAGCACTTCAGCAACGTCCTGGTCGGGTACCTGCTCCAGCGCATCGAGGAGCACGAGGGCGTGGTGGTGCTGGCGACCAACCTGCGCCACGCGATCGACGAGGCGTTCCTGCGCCGGTTCCGGTTCCGGATCGAGTTCCCGCTGCCCACCCGGGCGGAGCGGGAGCGGATCTGGGACCTCATGCTGCCGCCGGGGGTCCCGCGGGCGCCCGGCCTGGCGCTGGGTGAGGTCGCCGGCCGTGACGACATCTCCGGCGGGGACATCGCCAACGCCGCGCTGCGCGCGATCTTCCTCGCCGACCGCGCGGGCACCCCGGTCACCCAGGGTCTGCTCGAGCGCGCCGTGGCCCTCGAGCTCATGGAGCAGGGCCGGCTGTCCCGGCCGGACCCGGGCGACCACCCGCCCCTGGCCGACCGCGGGGTCCTGCTGCGGGCCTTCGTCGAGGCGGTCCAGGCGCACCTGCGCGCCGAGCTGCGCGCCCGGTTCCTCAAGGAGATCCACGTGGTGCACGGCTCGCCGTCCGAGGAGCGCCTGGCCGGACGCCGGCCCGCGGTCTCGTTGACCCTGCTGCGGCTGGCCGCTCCCCGCGGCAACCGCGGCATGCGGGCGGGGTTCGTCGCCTCGGCCTGGTCGGCCTATCCCGAGGAGGAGTACGAGCTCATCGGCGTGGTGCACGAGGCCCTGGTGGGCCTGGAGCTGACCGACGTCGCGGGACGGGCCGCGACCGTGCGCCTGCACGAGAGCACCGACTTCGACCTGCTGCACAAGTTCTGGTCGAGCCACGACCGGCCGGTGCAGGCGAGCGTGCTGCTGGACGTGGAGATCGAGTGATGGCGCGCCACCCGCACCGCACCCTGGTGCCCGCGGCGCCCCGGCCGAGGGTCGCGGCGGCCGGAGCCCAGCCGGACGGCGTCCCGCCCGTCCTGACGCCGGGGAGGTCGGCGCCGGCGACGTCGGCGCCGGACCGGCGACGCGCGACCGGAGGCACGGCCACGCGGAGCACGGCGGCGGGCCGCACCCGCGCGCTCACCCCCGAGGCGGACCGCCCCGCGCGCACCGCACCGGTGCCCGGCCCGACCGGGCGGGGCGCGGCGGACGAGCAGTCAGCCCGGGCCGCGGCCCGCACCGCCCCGGCGGCCCCGGCGCGGTGGGTCCCGGTCGGGGTGCTCCCGGCGGCGCCGGCCCCGACGCCGGCGCACCCGCTTCCCGGCGGCACGCCGCTGGCCGGCGGCTCGCCGCTCGAGCCGGGCACGACGCTGCCGCCGGGCACCGCCCAGGGTCTGGCACCACCCGGCGCCCCGCTGCCCGAGGTCCGGGTGCACACCGGCCCGGCCGCCGGCCGCGCCACCCGACTCCTGGGCGCGGACGCGGTCACCGTGGGGCGGGACATCCTGGTCGCACCCGGGCGCTACGACCCGGCCGGGGCGCGCGGCCGTCGCCTGCTCGCCCACGAGCTCACCCACGTGGCGCACCAGACGGCCGGCGGGACCGTGCGCGTGCAGGCCTCGGTCGAGGACGTGCTGCGGTCCACGGTCACCGCCGACTGGGTCCACGAGCTGGCGGACCCGGACGTCGACCAGGGCATCGGGCTGCTGGTCGGGCAGCTGCGCGAGCTCGACGCGGGCTCCCCCGTCCGGATGGCGGCGCTGGAGAACCTGCTGACCCTGGCGCTCGAGGCGGACGACCGGGGTCTGGACTCGGCGCCCGCGGCGTGGCGGGGGCTGCAGGAGAACGGCGGCGAGCTCGCCGGGCACGCGCTCCTCGCCGACCTCGAGTCCCAGCTCGACGTCGCCGCCACGATGCTGGCCGAGCGGTTCCGGGGCCGGTCCGACGCCGCGGTCGAGCGCCTGACCCGGATGCGCAACCGGCTGCCGTTCCTCACCGCCGGCGTCGCCCCGGCGATGCGGAGCAGGGTCGAGGCCACCCTGCGCGTCGTCGACGAGCTCGTGCAGATCGGCCGGGTGACCCCCGACGCGCCACCGGACGTGGAGGCGGCCACCACGGACCTGCTGGCGGCCGGACTGCTCGCCCGGGTCCGGCAGGCGACGACGACGCTCATCGCCGCCCTGCGCGCCGCCGTGGAGGCGGTCGGCGCCGGCGCGGAGCACTCCACCCACCGGGCGGCCGTCACCGCGAAGGACGCCTACCTGGACGCCTTCAGCCAGAGCTTCACCTACACCGTGGGCAAGGCCGAGGCGGACCTGCCCACGACGGCGTCCGTCCCGGTCAGCGAGTACCTGAGCACGCTCGTGGTCTCGCCGAACCACTGGCGCGGCCACGCCGACGAGTGGACCCGGTTCGGCGAGGCCGCCGCCGCGGCCGCGACCGAGTTCGCCGCCCTGGGCACCCCGCCGAAGCTGTGGGCCGCCCGGGTCGAGGAGCGGGCGCTGTACCTGCTGGAGCACGGCGACGCCGCCCTGGTCGCCCTGCAGCGGGCGCAGGCCCTGCACCTGGCGTTCGCCGCGATCGCCTACTCCGCGCGGGTGCGGTACGAGACCTACCACCGCTACCAGATGCACCTGGAGGACGCGGAGCTCGACGGGGCGTTCGCCGTCCTGGCCCGCGACGCCCTGGACCTGCTCGACGCCACGGGGGCCCCGGACGAGCGGGAGATGGCCCGCATCCAGGGGCGGCTGGTCGGGCGGATCGCGCAGGCCGAGGAGCGGTTCGAGCAGCTGCGGGACCTCGACACGGCGATCGAGTGGCTCGGCCACATCGTCACGGTGCTCGCCGGCATCGGGGTCATGCGTCTGGGCCTGGCCGTCCTCGCCCGCGAGGGCACCTGGCTGGCCGGCCGGGCGCTCGCGCCCAGCGCCGTCCGGTTCGTCGTCGGCTCCCTGCTGTTCACCGGCGGGTCGACCGTGGCCCGCGCCGCGCTGACCGGGACCCTGCCGTCGCCGGGCGAGGTGGGGCGGCAGGCCGCGATGGACCTGGTGACCTTCGGGCTGCTGCGCGGAGCGCACGTGCTGGTCGGCGCCGCCTACGCCGCCCAGGGCACGCGGCTGACGACGGCCGGGCTGCGCGCCGGGATGGCCCGGGCCCCGGCCGTCGCGATGCACGGCGCCTCGTTCGGGGTGCTGTGGGCGTGGGCCAGCACCCTGGCGCTGGTGCAGGCGCAGGGGCCGCTGGACGTCTCCACGGTCCTGACGACGATGGCCCGCACCGGGGCCCGCACCGCGCTGGACCTCGTCGTCCTGCACCACGCGATGCGGCTGACCGAGACGCCGCAGACGCCGTCCACGGCGCTGGGCACGACGGCGGGACGGCAGTGGACGGCGATCCGCGCCGAGGCCCGCGCGGTCGGCGAACGGCTCCAGGAGTGGCTCCGGTCGCCGGAGCGGGACCCCGCGGCCTTCGGCGACCTCATGCGCGAGAGCCAGGGCATCCTGCTGCGGGCCCGCGAGGTGGTGGGCCGCATGTACGAGCTCAGCGACGCCCAGCGCGCGCAGCTCGACACGCTCGTCGGGGAGCAGATCCGGCTGCTGGAGACGCTGCGCCAGGGCTCGGCCCTGGGCGTCGAGCAGGTCGGCGACGTGGTGTGGCGGTACCGCGGGGCGGTCGAGGAGCTCGAGACCTACCTCGGCCGGCTGCAGCGCGACGGGACGGTGGAGTCCTACACCGCCCGGCGCGGCGGGGTGGTCGAGGTCCGCTTCGCCGACGGGCGGCTGGCGTGGTTCCACCCGCGCGGCTCCACGGTCCCTGCCGTCGTCGACGTCCCGTCCGGGGTCGCCACGACGTCGGCCGCCGTGCGCTCGGCGGCGCCGGACGTCCCGGACCCGGTGCGCGCGGACGCGCTGGTGAACCTGCGCACCCTGCCGCCGGGCCAGGGCGCCCGGGTGGCCGGGGCGCTCGGCCCCCCGGGGTCGTCGGCGATGGTCACCTGGCTGGCGCGGCCCGACGTCGCGGCGGCGATGCGCGCGACCGACCCCTTCCCGACCGGTCCGCGGATCGTCGCGATGCTGGGCGACCTGCCCTCCGCGGTGCAGATCCTCGCCCTGCGGCCGGTGGACCTCCAGGCGTGGTGGCAGGCGCGGCCGAACCGGTCGATGTCGGTCCGCGAGCTCGCCGACCACCTGCGCGCGATCCAGGCCTTCCGCGGGACGCTCGTGCTGGACGACCCGCTCCAGGCCGCCGCGGAGACGGCCCGGTTCGGCGCGTCCGTCGAGGGGCGCCGGCTGCACGTCAGCGCCCCCAGCACCGGTCCGACGCTGCGCGCCATGCCGACCGCCGGCAGCCCCACGGTCACCCCGACCGCCCTGGCCGACCGGATCGAGGCCTACCTGGCGGGCCGGGGCTTCGCCGGTGAGGTGATGACCGAGGTCCGGGTCGCCGGGCAGACCTGGGTGATCCGGGTGCAGGACGGCGCCCCGGTGCGGGCGTGGCGGTTCGGCGAGGGCCGCGTCCTGATGGAGCTCGAGGAGCCGCTGGACAGCCACGTCGCCGAGCTGCGGCGCGCGGTCGAGGACGCCGAGCGGCTGGCCACCATGGACCGGGTCCGGGCGACCGAGCGCCTGGCCCGGGTCCGGCCCCTGGTGGAGCGGCTGGACGCGCTGCGCCGCACCCGCACCCCCGAGCTGCTCGAGCTGCGCGACCTGCTGGAGCGAGCCCAGCCCGACCGGTTCGCCCCGCCCCCGCCGGGGCTCGGGCCGGTGCTCGGGCCGCCCACCCGGGCGGAGTCCCTGGGCCGGCGCCGGGACGCCGTGGTGGCCCGGGCGGCGCGCCTGGGGCTGGCCCGCACCCCCGCCGAGGCGCCGTCCGGGGCCGCGCGCGCCGCCGTCGTCGCGGTCGAGGCGCTGCGGGCCCGCAACCCGCGCGGCGCCCGGACGCCGGAGACGCTCGCCGCGATCGAGGGCCAGGCCGACGTCGCCGAGCAGGCCCTGGACCGGCTGGCCACCGCCGCCCTCGACCGGGCCGTCCAGCGGTTCGGCCAGGACGTGCTCACCCGGGTCCGGCGCGGCTCGCTGTCCCACCTGAGCGACGTCCAGGTGGGCGAGACGCTCGAGGCGCTGCGCTCGCTGCGCCTCACCCCGCCCGGTGCCACCGGGGGCGCCGCCACGCCCGACCTGGCCGAGGGCGCCCTGCGCGGGTTCCTGCACGCGGCGCACCCGCCGCAGGGCACCGCGCCGGTGCCGCTGGACCGGATCATCGAGCGCGCCCCCAGCGCCGCCGAGCGCAACCGTGCGATGGACAGCTTCGGCCGGATCGTGGACCGCACCATCCCCGGCGCGCACGACGTGCTGCGGGCCATGGTCGGCAGCCGCACCTCGTGGCGCGGCGGGATGTTCGCCCTGGACGTGCTGCGCTACCACGAGGGCACCGGCGACGTCCTGGCCCTGGAGGTGCGTGAGTCCGCGCCCGACCCGCTGCGCCCACGCGCGAACGTCCGGGTCTACGACCTCGTCATGCGCAGCGGCGAACGGCTCACCTTCGAGCTCAAGGACTGGTCGCGGTGGTTCGAGGAGACCGTCCGCAGCCGGACCGGCTCCGACCGGCGCAGCCAGTTCGAGCGGGACGTGCTGCTGCGGACGGACAACCTGGTCAACCTCTCGGGCCTGACCCGGCTGCACTGGCTGTTCAAGGGTCCCGGGCCGGCGATCGACGGGACGACGAACCCGGTGCAGGTGCACGCGCACATCCGCGGCGTCATGCGCGGCGCCCTGGAGGACCTCGCCACCGAGTTCGGCCTGGACGCCCCCGCGCGTGCCACCCTGCTGAGCACGTTCGACGGGTACCCCCGGATCATCGAGATCATCGACGTGGACCCGTCCAACGCCGCCCGGCCCGTGCGCCGGCTCGCCCCGGACCCCGAGCCGTGAGCCGTGACCCGTGAGCCGAGGAGGAGGACCCAGCCCCATGACGGACCGACGAGCCCCTGAGGAGCAGCTCGTGGCGCGTGCGGTGAGCGGCGTCCGGGTGGTCGTGGACGACGGTCAGCGCCTGGACCTTCGCCCCGCGCAGCACGGCATCGTCCCCGACCCCCGCCCGTCGGGGGAGGTCGAGCTCGGCCCCGGCCGCCGCCAGCGGCTGCACCTGTGGCGGGACATGCTGCTGCACCTCGGCGACCACCGCGTCACCCGCCTCGACGCCCCCGGCACCGCCGACGACGTCGCCCACCTGTTCCCGGCGACCGACGGCGGCCCCCTCGTGCTCACCGAGGACCGCGCGCTGCACCGCTGGACCGACCGTGGGCTCGAGCCCTCCGGCCCGCCGCTGCCCGGCGACCCCACCACGGTCAGCGCGCTCGGCCTGGGTCCCCGCATGCTCGTGCGCGACTTCGGCGGGCCGCGCACCGAGCTGCGCGCGACGGACACCGGGGCGCACCTGTGGGAGCGCGCCGCGGTCGCCCTCGCGGTGCTGCCCGTCGGCGGCGCCCTGGTCGGCCTGGACCTGGCCGACCGCACGTCGGTCACCGCCACCGAGCTCGCCGACGGCGCCGAGCGCTGGCGCGCCCGATTCGGCGTGCGGGTCGACCACCTCGTCGCCGCGGTCGGTGACCGCGTCTGGGTGTCCCTGGACGACGGCCGCCTGCAGGCGCTCGACGTGCGCACCGGCGACGTGCGCGCGTCGGTCACCGACCCCGCGATCGACGCTCACGCCCGCGGCCCGGTGACCGCGGAGGCGTCGCTCGTGCTGTGCCGGTCGACCGACGTCACCGTCGTCGACCTCGTCCGCGGCGAGGTGTCCCGGCGCGCGGTCGCCGGGCCGCTCGCCGTCCCGACCTTCGTCCGGGCGACCCCCGACGGCGTGCTCGTGGTCGTGGACGAGCAGCGGCGGGTCTGGGTGGTCGACCCGGACGGCGCGGCGCGGCACGTGCACACCGCGTCGGGGCTGGTCACCGGTCTGGAGCTGCACGCGGGGCGCGGGTACGTCCTCACCGCCGAGGGCCGGGTGACCGTCCTGGGGTGAGCCGTCGGCGCCGTCGGCGCCGTCGCGTGAGGCGCGCGGCCGGACCGCAGCACGGGACGAACCTCGGCGCACCACGCGGGCACGCGGAGACGTCGCGGTTGCTGAGCTCCCCGACCACGCGACCGGGTTCGGCGCACGGCTGACACGGGCGGGACGGTTGACGCGTCGGTGCCGGCAGCCGGAGGGTCAGCACGTGCCGGACCTGTGTCGTCGTCCCGTCTTCGCCCGCCTCTACAGCCGGCTGTCGCCCGCGATGGACCGCCGGGGCGTCGCCGACCACCGGCGGCGGCTTCTCACGGGCGTGGCTGGTCGGGTGGTCGAGGTCGGCGCCGGCGACGGGCTGAACTTCGCGCACTACCCGCCCACGGTGTCCACCGTGGTGGCACTGGAGCCGGAGCCGTACCTGCGCCGGCGGGCCGGTGAACGAGCGGTCGAGGCGTCCGTGGCCGTGGAGGCCGTCGATGCTGCGGCCGAGCAGATCCCCGCGGCGGACGGCTCGGTCGACGCCGTGGTCACCTCGCTGGTCCTCTGCTCCGTGCGGGACCAGGACGTCGTGCTCGCCGAGATCCGGCGCGTGCTGCGGCCGGGCGGCGAGCTGCGGTTCTACGAGCACGTCGCCGCACCCGACGGGGGTCGCCTGCGGAGGGTGCAGCGGGTCGTCGACGCCACCGTGTGGCCCCACCTGGCGGGTGGTTGCCACACCGGACGGGACACCGAGGCCGCCATCGTGGCCGCCGGCTTCGTCATCGACGAGGTCGACCGGTTCCGCTTCCCTCCGAGCGTGACCTCACCCGCAGCGCCGCACATCCTCGGCCGGGCGCACCGGGCGGCCGGCCTGCCGCCGGACTGAGGTCGTCCCGACCGGAGGCCGGAGCTGACCGCCGGCCGGCGCGCACCTGGACTCCGTCCCGCCGGCGCCGGGATCAACGACAACGCGAGCGGGTCCGCCGCGCTGCTCGAGCACGCCGAGAATGTGGCGGAGATCCGTGCGAAGTACACCGTCCGCCTCCCCTGGTGGGGCGCGGAGCAGCTCGGGCTGGGGGGCGTCGGCCCGCCCGCGCTCATCTCCCTCGACGGCATCCCGTCGCCGGTACCGCGGTGGCCTTCGACATGCCGGCCATGTTCGCGACCGCTCTCGCGCTGCTGCCCGTCGCCACCGGCTTCGCGGTGGCCCGCTGGAGGGCGCCCTGTTCGTCGCTCTCTAGCAGGCGTACACCGCTACGCCGTCATGGCCGGGTTCGGTTTGCCCTGGTGGCCGTCACCGTGGTCGCGTTCACCGTCGCGAGGCCCGGCTGCGGTGGCGGCGTCGAGACCCGGAGGGGTGACGAGCACGTCCTGACCGCGCCGTCCTCACGCTGCTCGAGGCTCGGCGGCACGGCCGCCAGGCCGCTGCGCTCGACACCGGACGCGGTGATCGCATGACCGCCGGCGCATGGTGTAGGACGTACCCGCGGAACCGGCCCTGGCACCTGCCACAGGACCGCTCCCCCGACCCACAGCACCACAGCACCCGACGGCGACGGAGCCCGACATGGACGCAACACCCACCACCACGTTCGACTCGGCGACCGGGCGGGTCCGTGCCGGCGAGGCCGCGGACGACGTCGCCCGCGACCTGTACGCCGAGCTGACCGAGGCCGAGCGGCTGGACCTGCTCGACGGCGACACCCCGTTCTGGCCGGGGATGGCCGAGATCCTCTTCGAGGGGTACAACACCCGGCCCATCCCCATGGGCGCCGTCGAGCGGCTCGGCATCCCCGGGCTGCTGTTCGCCGACGGACCGCGCGGGATGGTGGTCGGCCACTCCACCGCCTTCCCGGTCGCCATGGCGCGGGGCGCCACCTGGGACGTCGAGCTGGAGGAGCGCATCGGCGAGGTCATCGGCGCCGAGGGACGCGTCCAGGGCGCCAACTTCTTCGGCGGGGTGTGCATCAACCTGCCCCGGCACCCGGCATGGGGCCGGGTGCAGGAGACGTACGGGGAGGACCCGGTGCTCCTCGGCGAGCTCGGGGCCGCGCTCGCCCGCGGCGCCGGCCGGCACCTGATGGCCTGCGTGAAGCACTACGCGCTCAACAGCATGGAGAACGCGCGGTTCAGCGTGGACGTGCAGGTGGACGAGGCGACGCTGCACGAGTTCTACCTGCCTCACTTCCGCCGGGTGATCGAGGCCGGCGCGCCCGCGGTGATGAGCGCCTACAACTCCGTCAACGGCGAGTGGGCCGGCCAGAACGCGGACCTGCTCACCCGGGTGCTGCGGGACGACTGGGGCTTCGAGGGTGTCGTCATCACCGACTTCATCTGGGGCATGCGGGACGGCACCGCGGCCCTGCGAGCCGGGCTCGACGTCGAGGCCCCGTTCCGTCAGCAGCGCGGCGCCCACCTCGCAGACGACCTCGCCGCCGGGCGGGCCGGCTGGGACGACGTCGAGCGCGCCGGCCTGCGGACCCTGGCCGCGCAGCTGCGCCTCTACGCCGGGCGGACCGCCGCCGAGCCCACCGAGCCCGTGGCCGGTCCTGCGCACCGCGCGCTGGCCCGCGAGGCCGCCCAGCGCTCGATGGTCCTGCTCCGCAACCAGCCGGTCGGCGGGTCCGGGTCCGCGCTGCTGCCGCTGCATGCACCCGACCTGCGCCGGGTGACCGTCCTCGGGCGCCTCGCGGACCTGCCGAACACCGGCGACCGCGGCTCATCCGACGTGCGTGCCCCCTCCGTCGTCACCCCGCTGGAGGGCCTGCGGGACGCGCTGCCCGACGCCGACGTCGTGCACGTCGCCGAGCCCGACCCGCGCGCCGCCGCCCGCGCGGCCGCGGACAGCGACGTCGCCGTCGTCGTCGTGGGGTACACCGCGGCCGACGAGGGCGAGTTCGTCGGCGGCGACATCTTCGGCCGCCCCGAGCTGACCGCGCTGTACCCGGAGCCCGAGACGGACGCCGACCGCGAGCTGCAGCGCCGGATGACGCAGGCCGCCGCCGAGGGCCTGAGCATGGCGGGCTCCGAGGACGCCGGCGGCGACCGCGCCGACCTGCACCTGCGCCCGGAGGACGTCGAGCTCATCCGCGCCGTCGCGGCCGCCAACCCGCGCACGGTCGTCGCCGTCGTCGCCGCCGGGACCGTCCTCATGGACGAGTGGCAGGACGACGTCCCCGCGATCGTGCTGGCCTGGTACTCCGGGATGGAGGGCGGCGCCGCGCTCGCCGACCTGCTGCTCGGCGCCGTGGACGCGTCCGGGCGCCTGCCCTTCTGCATCCCGACGTCCGCCGACCACCTGCCCGACTTCGACCGCGACGCGACGTCGGTCACCTACGACCGCTGGTTCGGTCAGCGCCGCCTGGAGCACTTCGGGCTGGCCCCGGCCTACCCGCTCGGCTTCGGGCTCTCGTACACCACCGTCGCCGTCGAAGTGCTCGACGCCGCCCGTGACGGCGAGGAGGGCGTCGTCGTGCTGGCGTTGGTGCGCAACACCGGGCACCGCGACGGCCGGCACGTGGTGCAGGTCTACGGACGAGCTGCGGACGGTGAGCGGTTCCTGCTCGGGTTCGCGCCGGTCGCGGTCGCCGCCGGTGAGGCCGTGGAGGTGACCGTGCCGGCGTCGCTGCGGCCGCTCGGCCGGTGGGATGGCGAGCGGCGCGAGATCCGCGTGCCGCAGGGGCCGTACCCGCTGGAGGTGGGGTCGTACTGGGGTGACCCGCAGGCGGTGGGTGTGGAGGTGTAGCGACAGGGGCTCCCGGCGTGGCCGCTCGGTGCACAAGCCGGCGCGGCGCGCAGGCCGAACGTCGAACAGCAGCGGCGACCATCCCTAGCTCGGCGCGGCAGAGGTGGCGGGAATCGAACCGGCTGGGAGCTTCTGGACGCGTCGGGTCGAGTCACTGACCAGCGGCGTCACCGCGTCCTCTTCGGTGTCACGTCGTCTCTAGGAGTCAATCGGTTGACGCCGTCAACGCCACCGGAGTCGAAAGCCCTCTCCCGCCACCTCGCTCGACTACCCACCAGCATGGCTTAGGGCGCTCACGGGAACACCCGTGGCCGGGAGCTGTGCGCGACCATCAGAGGCTCGCCCGGGTCGTCGCCTGAGGCCGCCTCGTAGGCACCACCCCGCCATCGATGTGGGCTGGATCGGCTAGACCTTCTGATCCGTAGGCGGCAGGCCCGGTTTCAGTGTGAGACGTCAGGGCTGCTCAGGCCCGTGTATCGCAGCGCTGTTGTCCTTGATACGACCCCGAGGGGACACCGCGTTGCTGTCAGCGTCGCTGTCGCAGTGGACAGGCCGAGCCACCGACCCGTACCGGAGCACAAGAGCGCGACGGAGGTCCGGGGCAAGGGTGGCCGAAGGCCATCGCGAAGCGACACCGCAGGCGCCCTCAGGGCGGCCGGAGTCGCGCGGATGCTCGGAGGAGGGCCGGCGGCGTACGTGAGTGCGCCATGGTGCTGCCTTGGCCGCGCGCCCGTCGGGAGTCGGAGACCTGGAGCTCTTGTCTGGCAGAGGCCCCAGGAGTTGCGGGCGGCGCTGCTCGCAGCAGTTGGCCGGGCCTTGAGCGGAAACTGCACAGCCACCCGCGAAAGACCAGCGCAGCGGAGCCGGGCGGGACGCAGAGTGTGGTGTTGACTAGGCAGCGACCTTCAGCCAGCGGCCAGGAGGTGCTGGGTGCGGCGCGCGTTCGGCGAGCCAAGCGACGGCAACCACGGCTTGCCGCCACTGCATGGCCCGGCCTCAATTCGGGGACTGGCTCGAGCGCCGGCATCGCGGACTGGCGGGGTGGCCAGCGAAATCGAGTCGGCCTGCCCCCGCTCGTCCCTGTGCTGAAGCCACACGATCGGTACGGCCAGCGCCGGGCGCACTCGACGCCGATGCCCGCTAGTGTCCACCACATGCCGCACGCCTTACTGGACACGCCAGCGAAGGTCGCGTCCTTGATTCAACGCCTGAGGCGCCTCTACGTCGTCGGTCACTCCGCTCTCATAATGCTCAAGCAGCCCGACCTCTTTGACGTCTTCGACAGCTGGGGTTTTGATCAGTACTCGCAACTCACTACTCCTCGACATGACCTCACGCAGCACGCCACACCTCTGTACGATTCGCTGTTGGACGTACAAGCCCGCGCCGCGCAGTATGCACTTGACTTTGAGCGGTCCACCATAGCTGGAATGCTGGTCGACGTGGGGGATGCATGCGCTCGCAACCGCTACTTCGATAAGACAGCCGAATTGGAATTCGTGCGGCATTTGCGGAACGCAGCGGGTCACGGCAACACGTTCAATCTGCTCAATGGAGAGCCTAGGCGGCCAGCGCGCTTCTCGGGTTTCGATATAACGGCCGCGCAGCATGGTACCGAAAACGTGCTTTTCGACTTCATTGGCCCAGGCGACGTGCTTGACCTGCTAAGTAACGTTGAGGCACACCTACGCCTTATCGAGGGTAGGTGGACTCCTTGATGACGGCGCCCTATCGGCTCATCTACGGGGACGCGTGGGAAGAACTTGCTAAGCTGCGCCCTACTTCGGCCGACCTGATTGTCCTAGATCCCGGTACTTCGCGAGACTTCGTCGCGTCCAGGAAGCGAACGCACGGGCCCCGTCAAGGTGCCGCCTCGATCCCAGACCGGGCTCCGTGGCTCGACGCCTTTCTCGCCCAAACAGGACGCGGTGCTGCCTTTTCTGAATGGGTGCAGTATATGCACGCGATTGCCATTGAGGCGCAGCGGGTGCTGAAGGCGACCGGGAATGTGATCTTTGAAACGGACGTAGACGACTCGGCCACCATCCGAGCGATCCTTGACAGCGCCCTGGGCGCGGCCAACTTCCGCAACGAGATCGTGCGGCGTCGTGGTGTGGCACGTCCGACTACACGCGGTTTCCCGACGACGACCAGCCGCATGCTCTACTACGTAGCCTCGCAGGAGGAAGCGTACTTCGCTAATGAACGGCAAGAAGACCAGCATCGTCTTTTGAGCGAGATTGTCGACCAGCGAGGGATGCCCGTCGGTACCACCGGCCCCTTACTGGTGTCGTCCGATGTCTGGTCTTTCCCCGACGTGGCCGTCAAGAGCCCCGAGAGGCTCGGCGTACGGGGTCAGGATCCCACTACGCTTGCGAGGAGGGTGGTTCGCACTCTGTCCCCTCCAGGCGGTCTGGTCGTAGACCCCTTCTGCGGGTCGGGTACCTTCCTGGCGGCGGCTCATAAGCTCGATCGGCGATGGCTTGGTGTCGACAATGAGTATACGGCGATCACCACCGTCAAGCACCGGG
The DNA here is from genome assembly GCF_947494015.1 of uncultured Cellulomonas sp. Taxonomy (GTDB): domain Bacteria; phylum Actinomycetota; class Actinomycetes; order Actinomycetales; family Cellulomonadaceae; genus Pengzhenrongella. The sequence continues at coordinate 15,489 of NZ_CANLTL010000012.1, forward strand.
CATCCCTGCTCGGCTTAGGCCGTGCGGAACTAGTGACAGTGGGCGAGCCATCAGAGTCAACTCCTGAGGAATACATGTCACCTCAAGAGTTCGAATTACGAATCCTCGGCGAGTTGGGGGCCCGACCTTCGTCGCTATCAATGCGGGAAGACCGTGGTTTCGACGGGCAAATTTTCAGGCACGTGCCCGGCCGCAATGAGCCGGTTCGCATCCTGGTCGAGGTGAAGGCGTGGCAAACGCCGGTCGGTCGGAACGAAGTGCTGGCATTGGCGGGAATGCTTGACCTGCAAGGGGCTGATATGGCGGTTATCGTTAGCCGTAGCGGTTTCAGTGAAGCGGCGAGATTGGCCGCCGAGGACTTCGGCACTACGACGATAGGTAAGTCCGTTCTGCCTCGCTTGCAGGCTGTTGATTTCCGGGCGATTTTGAACCACTCCGCACCCTTGCTGCCATTCGGCCCGGGCGCTTAGGCTGCGTCAGGAGAAAGGCTCTCCGCGCACAAGACGTGCGCTGCGGTGGCGGAACCAGACCGGGCGGTCCGAACCCGTCGGGTCGCGTCGCTGACCTGCGGTCCTGCTGGGCCACTTCGGGCGTCGCGTCGTCTCGTACGGCGAATCGGTTGACGGCGTCAACGCCCTCGGAGTCGGGACAGCCCTCTTGCCACCGGGCCATTCGAATCGATAAGATCCACTGCGGATCGCGCTGATGCGTTGACGTCGTGAACAGTACTGATTCTCTGCCGGCGAGGGACGTACGTGCTGGCTGCAGCGCCCTCGCTTGCGCCGCCCCCGAGCGCTCCTCTCAACCTCCGGTCCTCGCTGCTTCCGACGGTGCCAATCGCCCGCGTCCACCTTTTCGTCCTCGCCCGCGTCGCGCTGCCGTGCGATGAGTCGCCCTACAGCGGCCACCCCTCCGCGTCCCGGACGCGGCGCCTGCGCCGACGACACGCTCCTCGCTATTAGCGCTGCGAACGCCTCCCGCTTCGCCCTGTCTGGCTCCGGACCGGGCTTCCCTCGACCAGCCGCTTCGACACCTCGGTCACCTCGAGGTGTTGCGTCGTCGCTGAGATCCGCCTGGCTTGAGTTGGCCCACCCCCGACCTGCCCGTCCCTACCTTCGTGACGTCGACCAAGACGATCAAAAGAGCGTAGGTGAAAGCGAGACCGAGGGTGGAGATGTTCGGACGTATCCGGAGAGACCACAGAGATGGAGGGTTGTCGATCAGTCGACGCGAGCGCCTCAGGGCCAGATCCAACGCCGTTTGACTGGCCGGTGCAGGCGCCTTCGGTTCCGCGCCTGTGCAGGACGAAGGCTCGCCGTACGTCTCCGGCGGCCCGGCGGGGCGCGGTTCCACGACGCAGCGACTGCCGCTCGCCAGGGTCGATCACTCGCTGTGAACGACCGCGTGCTCTAAGCCCCGCGAGCTCTGAGTTAAGATCAGGCATGGCCTGCGGAGTATGTGGATTTGACGGACATAACAGTCGTTCCTGTAATGGCGCTCATTGGCCGTGTCCGAACTGCGGCAAGCTGACGGCGAAAATGAATGACTATGGCGAGCGCCACGACAGTTCGTACTGCTCTCCCTTCACGTCTCCGAGCTGTTGGGGCTGATTCGCCGCCTGTCACCCTGGCTCCTCGACCAGCGTCCAGACGCGCTTCAGCGGAAGTTCGGTCCGGATCTCTTCGGGGAGCCGATCGTAGTTGCGGAAGATCGCCTGGAGGAGGTCGCTCGCCGACCAGACTCGGACGCGGAAGTAGTTCTGCGCGACTATCTGCTCGGCCGGCTTGGTCAGGCCGCCCCACGCAACAAGGAGGCCCTGCTGCGTCTGGTGGCCGCTCATCGTTCCGAGCAACTGCTGAACCACCGGGGAGCCAACCGCGCCTGCCTCGCTCTTCACCTGAGCTACAAGGCGCGGCTCGTCGAGGCCGAGCGGCCCGGTGCCAGCCAGTACGTCGATGCCTTGATCCGGCCCCGCGTCCGGCACCGTGCAGGTGAAGCCCTCGGCAGTCAGCACAGCCGCGACAAGATACTGCATCTTGTGTCCGGCGTAGGTCTCGATCAGGTGACTGGTCAGTCGGTCGAGCGCGTACTGCTCAACGTCGATGCCTTCGCTCTCAGAATCCGGCTCATCCTTCGTGCTGTTCGCGGCGGGGCCACTTTTGCTCGCGATGGCAGTGAATTTCCCCTCGCTCGGGCGGGCCCCGGGATCTACCCTCTTGTCCGCGATGACCGCGATGCGGTGGGCCGCATCGTTGCGCTTCACCTCGCAGATGGTGAGGAAGGCGCCGAGCGAGTAAAGCAGATCCTGCTTGACCGCCGTGCGTGGGACGTCCGTGACAAGCCACTCGACGGGTCGTACGTGACGCAGCGAAGGGTCGGGATCCGTGCGGTACTCGTAGCCGCCCGTCACCCGTCCAATTGCGAGGTGGGGCGAGTTCTTCAGAGGCATCACGACCAGATCGCCTGTGCTGATCCGGTCACGCAGCGCCCACAGTTGCGCGCTGAAATTTTGCAGTTTCCCGTCGGCGGCCCCGGCGAACACATCCGCGACCCTCGCGGCCACCTCTTCTCGAGTCGTCGCCGCGGTTAGATCGGCCACCTCGTAAAAGCCACCGCCGCTGACCCCGTTCTTTAGCGCCCACTGTTCGCGCTCGCCGGCTCGGCCGGCGCGGATCATCCAAGCCTGCGTCACGGTCTTCCTCCTTGGTGATGATCAAGCTTCCCGGGCAGCGAGATGGGTGGTGGATACCGCATTTCGTGGGCTTGGGTACCCGCCTGCGCGGCCGGCCAGGGGGTAGATGGTTGTCTGGTCTCCAAGGGTGGACCGTCGGCGGGTCAGGCGCGTGCGTCCTCGCGAAACTGTTCGTAAACCTCGCCGACGTACTCGACGACGACCTTCTGGAACTCGGGCCGGTTGAAGAACAGGTCGAACATTTTGGCGTTCTCCCCGTGCCGGGCCGCGACGTGGTGCGGGAGCTTGTCGCGCAGGACGAGGTCGAAGTGGTCGCGGTCGTTGTTCAGGGCGACGACGCGCAGCTCGTCGTCGGCCAGGACCTCGAGGCGCTGCTGCTCGAACCAAACCTTGTCGGCGTCGGTGGTGCCGACACCGAACTTGTCGTTAAGCCGCTCGATGAGCGCCGAGAGCCTGTCGACCACCGGCTCGAGCCCGCCCTTGCCTCCGCCGGGCAGCACCTCCCCCGGCTCTTCGGACCCCTCAGTGAGCGCGGCGTTCTCCTCCTCGGCCGTCAGGGCGGTTCGCAGGTGGGTCAGCTGCACCTGATCGGAGACCAGCGGCATCGGGTCGGACTCAGACCTCGGCAGCTGGGTGGCCAGCGCCTTGCCAAAGAGGTACAGCCGCTCGAGCTCGCGGTCGGTCCAGGTCATGATCTGCGCGAGGAAGGCGTACGCACGCACGTAGGCCGTAAGGGCGCCACGAAATGCCTCCTGGTCGGCGTCGTCGAGAGCCTGGAAGCGGCCCACCGTGCTGCCGAGTTGCGCGTAGACCACGTGTTGCTTCGACTGCTGCCCCGACAGGAGGGCACGGACGGCCTTCTCCATCTCGTCGATGTCGAGGATCTTTGCGGCCATGAGCGTGTGCTGCAGGTTGTAGACGTCGTTCGGCTCCGCGGCGTAGGCGGTGGACGACTCGAAGAACGGAGCGAAGGCATCCTGGATTTCGTCGACCGTGTTGGCGAAGTCAAGGACGAATGTGTCCTCCTTGCCGGGGTGGGTGCGGTTCAGCCGGGACAGCGTCTGCACCGCCTTCACGCCGGCGAGCTTCTTGTCGACGTACATTGTGTGCAGCAGCGGCTGGTCGAAGCCGGTTTGGTACTTCTCCGCGACGACGAGCAGGTGGTAGTCCTCACCGCCGAACCGCCCTGGCAGTTCGGCCTCCCCGAACCCGTTCATCAGGGGCTCGCTGTAGGTGACCTCCGGTGCGTCCGGGTCGGGGAGGGTCCCGGAGAACGCGACGATCGCCCGGAGCGGACGGTGGCCCGCGTCGTACCCCTTCTCGGCAATGTAGCGGTCGATCTCCTGCTTGTAGCGCACGGCGTGCAGGCGTGAGCGCGTGACGATCATCGCCTTGGCTTGGCCGTTGATCTTGCCGCGGGTCTTGGCACGGAAGTGCTCGACCACGATCGCGGCCTTGGCGCGCAGGTTGGTTGGGTGCAACGACACGAACCGCGCGAGCTCCGCGCGCGCCCTGTCGTACGGAACCTCCGGGTCGTCGGGGGTGTCCGTGGCGAGCTTGAAGTACGTGGAGTACGTCGTGTAGTTGGCGAGCACGTCGATGATGAACCGCTCCTCGATCGCCTGCCGCATCGAGTACAGGTGGAACGGCACGAACGTGTCCTTGGCGTCCTGGCCCGGCACGCGCTCCCCGAACAGGTTGAGCGTCTTCGGCTTCGGTGTGGCGGTGAACGCGACGTACGTGAGTCTCCTGCTCGCCCGGCGCGCGGCCGCGGAGTGCGCGATGACGTCCGTGCCGAGGTCGACGCCCTCGTCGTCGTCGGACTCCTCCGCCTGTAGCTCGGCGATCTCGCCGGCGGACAGCACCGCCTGTAACTGCTTGATCGACTCGCCCGACGTCGAGGAGTGCGCCTCGTCGACCAGCACCGCGAAGGACTTGCCGACGACGTCCGCGGCCATCTCGGCGACGACCGGGAACTTCTGCAGCGTCGTGATGATGACGCGCGCGGCGTGCCCCTGCAGCGCGTCTCTGAGCTGCGCGGAGTTCTTGTCGATCCGCACGATCGTGCCCGGCGTGTGCTCGAGTCCCGCCACCGTGTCCTGCAGCTGGCGGTCGAGCACGACTCGGTCGGTGATGACGACCACCTTGTCGAAAATCGGCTGGTTCGCCGCGTCGTGCAGACGGGACAACGCGTGCGCCGTCCAGGCGATCGTGTTCGACTTACCCGAGCCGGCGGAGTGCTGGATGAGCCGGTTGGTGCCGGCGCCGTCACGCAGAGTCGCGTCGAGGATCGACCGCACCGCGTGCCACTGGTGGTACCGCGGGAAGAGGATCGCGCCGTCCTCCGCGTGCACGAAGGAGCCGATGAGGTCGAGCCACGCATCGCGCTGCCAGACTTGCTCCCACAGGTACGCCGTGTCATACCCGTCGGGGTTCGACGGGTTGCCGTCCCCGCCCTGCTCGCCCGGCCCGCCCGTGCCCTGGTTGAAGGGCAGAAACCGCGTCCTGTCCCGTTCGAGCCTGGTGGTCATGTACGCGCGGTGCGGGTCGACGGCGAAGTGTACGAACGACCGCGCCCGGAAGATCAGGTCCGCGGGATTGCGGTCGGTGCGGTACTGGTGCATCGCGTGCTGCACGCCCTGCTGGGTAAGAGTGTTCTTCAGCTCCGCCGTCGCGGTCGGGATGCCGTTAACGACGAGCACGACGTCGAGGGAGACGCTCGTCGTCGACTCGCTGTGATGGAGCTGCCGGACGACCGCGGTGCGGTTCGCCTCGTACCGCGTCGTCAGCGCGTCGGTGAGGGTATTGGCCGGCTTGAAAAAGCAGGCGTGGAACGCGACGCCGTTCAGCTTCACCGCGTCCCGCAGCACGCTGATGGTGCCACGATGGTCGATCTGCGCCGCGACGTGCTGCACGACCTTCGACCGCGCGATTCCCTCGCCGCCGAGGCGGGTGACGAGTTGCTGCCAGGCTTTCGGCTGCGACTGCTCGATGAAGGCGAGCAGCTCGTCGGGGAACAGGCCAAGCTGCCGGTCGTAGCCCGCCGGGGCGAGCTCAGCCCAACCACTCGCCAGCAGGTGAGCCGTGATGCTCGCCTCGAACGCTTGCTCCGTGTGCACGCTCATGCCGGGATGCTCCTGGTCGAGGCCGTGGTTACGTCGAGCTCTCCGCTAACCGCCGCCGTGATAAGTGACTGCTTGTACTCGGACAGGTGCCGACTCGAGAGCCTCAGCGCCGCGCAACGCATGCGCAGGTCCTCGATCGTGCGGGATGCCTCACCTGCCAGGGCGACCTGCTCCGCGAGCGTCCGGTCCGGGACGCGCGTCGCGAGGTAGGCAGCGGAGTCGAGGTTCTGAATACCTGTCGTCTGGGTCGAGAACGGGGCCTGTCGTCGCGTCCAGTACATAGCGCCCAGCACCAGCGCAATGTAGCGCCCGTCACCGACATCGACCGCTGGCCGCAGTCGCGACACAAAGTTGCTCGAGACCGTCGGCCCGTCCACGTCTTCAACGAATGCCGGACAACCCACAGGGTTGCGTTGCGTCCCACCCGACCGCTCGAGCAGCACGTCTCCACGGGCGAGCATTCGCGAACGCAACTGAGCCGCGTCAACGCTTCGGATGGTGTCGACGGCGCGCAAACCGAATGCCGTCCGGTCGAAGTCGGCAACACGAGCCACCCGGACGTCGATCGCCGCCTCGCCTGGTTCGTGGCCCCATATGCCGAGTCGCTCATCGCTAATGAGGCGCTTGATAGGAACCTCGTCGCGCGTAGACGACAATAGGCGCTCGGCCAGCTCGGCGCGAGCCGCCTCTTGGAGTAGTTCTACCTGCTTGTTCCGCGCGGCGGTAACACTGTCGATGCGGGACACTTGGTCGTCGAGAAAGTCCGCGATCCGTCTCTGCTCATCGAGCGGCGGGAGCGGAACATCGAGCCCCTCGAGGTCCGGCATGTAGATCGTGAGATGCGTCGAACCGTGAGCAAGTCGCTCGAATTCACTCTTCATCGCGGCGATCAAATAGAGCAGGTAGCGCGATTCAAGCAACCTCCCCGCTGTCCAGGTCACGAACGCCTGGGTCGTCGCCATTGGTACGCCTATGATGCCGAACAGCCCCACTGACGCAGTTCGGCAGAACATCACAGTGCCTTGGGGATGCACGACCGCGGCGCTGTTCGCGACTCCCAACTCGCTCACGTGTTGCTGTGTGTCCTGCAAGGGTTCGAACGCGGAAGGCCGACGACTCAGGTCAGCCGCCGTAACCCACGGAATTGTGCAATCCACCCAGTACTCCGGCTTCGCACGGTCCGGCGTGTGTCCGGTTCCTACGGCGGCGACATACTTGAGCCGAGTCCACTCCCAGTAACTCGGAATTTTTTCGCGCCAGGCTTCAGGGAGAGTCGTCACAGCCCCAGGCCCTCCATCCAGTCCTGGATCTGCGCCTCGAGCTTCCGGATTTCCCCCGCAATCTCGTCGACGGGACGCGGGGGCGTGTACACGTAGAACTGCCGCGTGAAGGGAATCTCGTAGCCGATTTTCGTCTTGCTGTGGTCGATCCACGCGTCCGCGACGTAAGGGCGGATTTCCTCGTGGAGGTGCGCCTCGGCCGCCGCATGCAGAGCTTTGGCGCGCTGCTCGTCGGCCATGGCGAGGTAGCCGGCGGGCAGCGGGATGTTCTCGGTGTCGCGCAGGTCGGGGTCGGGCTCCGGGGCGCCCTTCTTGAGGATGGGCGCCGCGTTCTCGTCGTAGACGGCAGCGGCCTTGAGAATCGCGCGCTGGGACTGCGCCGTGAGACCGCCCGCGGCGGCGGCCATGGCACCCAGGATCGCCCTGAACTCTTTCTCGCTCGCGACGGACGTGCCACGCGTCCCGGTGAAGGCGACGCGGGCGTCGTCGGGCAGCAGGGCGAGGACCTCGTCGGTGACCTTCCACCGCCGGCGCAGCGGACGCTCGATCGTGACGCGCTGAAAGCCGAACGTCTCGTTCGGCAGCATCTTCACGCGCGCGTCGTCGGGCAGCCCGTCGTACAGGTGCACCAGCTCGTCGATGGACTCCTCGGAGAGGTACTTGCGCTTGTCGCCGAGGGACTTGCGCATTCTGGTAAACATGGCGCGGCCGTCGATCAGCGCCACCTTGCCCGCGCGGTGAGCGGGCTTGGCATTGGTGAGAATCCACACGTAGGTCGAGATGCCGGTGTTGTAGAACATCTGGTCAGGCAGGGCGACGATGCCCTCGAGCCAGTCGTTCTCGATGATCCAGCGACGGATCTCCGACTCCCCCGATCCGGCCCCGCCCGAGAACAGCGGCGAGCCGGACAGCACGATGCCGACCCGGGAACCCGACTTCATCTTCGAGAGCATGTGCTGCAGGAACAGGAAGGACCCGTCCGAGACGCGGGGCAGGCCGGCGCCGAACCGGCCCGCGAAGCCGAGCGCGGCGGCCTCGTCGGCGATGGGCTTGGCGTAGCTCTTCCAGTCCACGCCGTACGGCGGGTTGGCCAGCATGTAGTCGAACTTCGTGTGCGGATAGGCGTCCTGCGTCAGCGAGTTACCCAACGCCATGTTGTCCGCGCCGACGTCCTGGATGAGCAGATCCGAGCGGGCGATCGCCCACGTCTCGGGGTTGAGCTCCTGGCCGTAGACCTGGACCTTCGCGGTGGAGTTGAGCGCGTGGATGCGGTCCATCGCTGCGGTGAGCATGCCGCCCGTCCCGGCCGCGGGGTCGTAGACCGTGCGGACCGGCATGGTTACCCCCTCCAGCGCCTCGGCCGACTGCCCGGTGAGCAGCAAGTCCACGACCAGGCGGATGACCTCGCGGGGCGTGTAGTGCTCCCCGGCCGTCTCGTTGCTCATCTCCGAAAACTTGCGCAGCAGCTCCTCGAAGATGTGCCCCATCGCCTCGTTGGACACGGCGTCTGGGCCGACCCGCAGGTCCGCGAAGTCCGACAGGACGCCGTACAGGATCCCGGCGGCCTCCATCCGCGCCACCTTGCCGGTGAAGTCGTACCGTTCGATGACCTCGTAGGCCGCCGGCGACAGGCCGGAGACGTACGCGTGCAGGTTGTCGGCGATGTTCTTGTCGTCCGCGAGCAGCGTGCGGAACGTCAGCGGTGAGGTGTTGTAGAACGGCACGCCCGCGATGCCTTTGAGGATGATGTCCTCGCCCGGGCCGAGCTTCTTGGTGCCGAACGACGCCGCCTGCCTAAGCACCTGGTGCTTGGTCGGCTCGAGGACCGCGTCGAGCCGTCGGAGCACGAGCAGCGGCAGCATCACCGACCCGTACTCGTGCGGCTTGAAGCTGCCGCGGAGCCTGTCGGCGACCTTCCAGATGAACGCGACCTTGTCCCCGAAGCCCTGCGGCTGCGACATCCTGCTCCTTCGCCGGTCCGGACGGTCCCGGAAGAGTGGGGCCGAGCACGCGCGTCGAACTCGTCGCCGCGCCGCGATGCTATCGGGCATGCATCTGGAAGTCGTCGAGACGCCACGACGCACCGGCACTGCAAGGTGCTCGCGAGTCGGCGGGTCTGATCGACCGCGGGACCTCCCAGTGCGGCGCACGAGACGAAGCACACAACGTCTCGGCGGCTGTCTGTGAGGGCTGAAACCTGCCCCTGGCGTCGAGCCCACCCGACGCCAGGGGGTTTGTTCTCAGCCGACGTGACAGTGGCCGTCCCGCGGCGGACCGACCCGGTGACAACAGCTGTTGTCGCTAGTGCCAGAGGTGTCCTGGATCCTCTTGCCCATCTCGACAACCACGGTTGTCGGCCTGGCCACCGGCTTGAGCCGCTTTCGTCCTACCTGCTGGTGAGGACACGGGCGTCTACCGGAGCGGGGGCGGAACATGGGTAAGGGCAGACGAGTGCGTGCGAGCCGACGGCACGGCAGCCGAGAGACCGTAAGGGACGGCGCTGCTGGGGCCGCGGCCGCCGCGCCACTCCCCCGCTACGCCGTCGTGCACGTCGACGATCACCCCGGCGACTACGTCGCGACGCGTCCGACGCAGCGCCTGGACCGGTACGCGCGGGTAGCAGCCGGGCTGGAGGCGCTCGGCTCCCTGCAGGCGCGCAAGGCCGTCGTCCGGCAAGCGATGGCCGCGGTCGACGGAGAGATCACCGACGCCGTGCGCCAGCTCAGGATCGACGGGGCGAGTTGGGCGCAGATTGGGGAGCACCTCGGGATCACCCGGCAGGGAGCACGACAGCACTTCGACAAGGCCGCGGGACCACGCCGGGCAGGGCGCGACTCGCCTGGATCCGACTCGTACGAGCGGTAGCCGCGAGGTTGCAGCGGTCCGCGCCTACCTGTCTGTGTCGGCAGATCTGAGGAGGCGGTACAGATGGCTGGTGAGCAGGTGACGCTCAGTCCAGAGGACGTCGCGGAGCGGCTCGGCACGTCGGCCTGGTGGGTGAGGGAGCAGGCGCGCCGGGGTCGCATCCCGCACCTGCGCCTGGGAAAGCAGAGGATCCGTCTGCTTCCCGAGCACGTTGACGCACTCGTCGCCCTCTTCACGGTGCAGGGCGAGCAGCGCCACGAGAGCGGGACCCCGCAGCTCGAGCCGCGACGCGTGGACGCACTCGGCGCGACCGCCACGTCCACTGCCGCCCACACACGTCGTCTCCACGTCACCGGAGAGACGCCGCTCTTCTGAACCGTGGGCGGCACCGACGCCGGCAGGGCTCGACGTCGAGATGCGGCGATGACGGGTTGGTGCTGCGCGAGGAGGGGCCCGATGACGGGTTGCCGGCAACCCGTCATCGGGGCGAGATCGTCGTCCGGCGTGCAGTTGGTAGCGGCACGCTCGTCAGCGATCGCGGTGGTGTTGAGCGCGCCGACGCAGGCTGATCGCTGGGCGTCCCCCGTGTGGGCGCGCCGGTCAAATCTGCGAGGCCGTCATCGCTGCCGTCATCGGGCAGGCCATAGGCCTCGATGACGCCTCTCGCTTGCAAGCGGTCGTCATCGGTCCCGTCATAGGACCGACGCAGCGAATGGCGTGGCGATGACGGGGTGGCGCCGAGCGGTGGGCACACGCCGATCAACAGGCGCTCAGCCGAGGCTCGCCGATCGGCGGCTACGCACCGAGCCCCGCGACGTCGGAGCGCAGAGATCGGCCGACTGGCCATCGCCGCGGCCCAGTCGGTTGACGCGTCAGGGCCTGCAGCCGCAGGGTCAGCATGTGCCGGACCCGCATCGTCGTCCCGTGTTCGCCCGCCTCTACAGCCGGCTCTCCCCCGGGATGGACCGTCAGGGCGTCGCAGAGCACCGGCAGCGTCTGCTGGCGGGCTTGGCTGGTCGGGTGGTCGAGGTCGGCGCTGGGGACGGCTTGAACTTCGCGCGCTACCCGCCGACGGTGTCCACCGTGCTGGCGCTCGAGCCGGAGCCGTACCTTCGCCGGCGGGCCGGCGAACGAGCAGTCGAAGCGCCCGTGCCCGTGGACGTCGTCGATGCTGCGGGCGAGAACATCCCCGCGGCGGACGGCTCGGTCGATGCCGTGGTCGCTTCGCTGGTCCTTTGCTCCGTGCGGCACCAGGACGTCGTGCTCGCCGAGATGTGGCGCGTGCTGCGACCGGGCGGAGAGCTGCGGTTCTACGAGCACGTTGCCGCGCCCGACGGTGGTCGCCTCCGGACGGTGCAGCGGGTCGTCGACGCGACCGTGTGGCCCCACCTGGTGGGCGGCTGTCACACCGGGCGGGCCACGGAGGCCGCCATCTCGGCTGCGGGCTTCGTCATCGACGACGTCGACCGGTTCCACTTCCCTCCGGGGCAGGCCTCCCCCGCAGCACCGCACGTCCTCGGCTGGGCGCACCGCCCAGCGGCCCGCCCTCCTGGTCGTCCCCGGCCGGCCACGACCAACGGCCGGTGACCGAGGTCGGTGATGGTGACCGCCGCGGGCGTAGGTCGGACCCGGCTGACCAGGTCGGGGGGTAGCCGGTTTTTCGCCTCGCCCAGGGCCGGTGGACATGCCAATCGTCCCCGGCTCAGCTCGCGTGGCGCGCGAGGTAGTCCTGCAACGCTTCACGAACGAGCTCAGCGGTCTTCCGACCCTGAGCCGCGGCGAGCCGATCGAGGCGAGCCCGCTCCTGCTGCGGGAGTCGGATCGTCAGCGATGGAGATGGTTCACGCGCTCCGGACAACGAGGGTCGCCCGGGAGCGCGCGCGAGAACTTCGGCGGTGACCTCGTCCGCGCGGGACTCGGTGAGCACCTCGCCGCGGAACTGGACGTCGGCGGCGTCGAGGTCGACGTCCTCCACCTGGACCTCGGGCCCGAACCGCTCGGGGAATCTGCTCATCGCTGCCTCCATGCCGTGGGCATCGCGTGGATCACCGTGAACCCGTCATCGCTGCGGTCATCGGCCACGATGACGAGCTCGATCTCCACGCCCCCGTCATCGGTCCCGACGTAGACAGCCGCGTCAGCCTCCTCACGGATCAGCGTCGCGTTGACCAGCGCCTGCCGGATGCGGCCCGCGCTGAGCTTGTGCTTGCGGGCAGACCTACTGACACGGACCTTCATCGACCGACACCAGTGTGCGACGGGGCGTCACGTACTGCAAGACAAAATGTCCACCACTGGCTGTCACCGGACACGCGGCGTCCGACTCGTGCCGAGCGTCAATCCGGCCAAGGCGCGGGAGGCGGCGTCGGCGGCGGCTCGCTGCTGGTCGGGCAGCAGGTGCGCGTAGGTCTCGGTCGTCGTGGTGATCGACTCGTGCCCGAGCCGGCGCTGCAGCACGAACAGGTCGGTTCCGGCCGCGATCATCCACGACGCGTGGGTATGCCGGAGGTCGTGGACGCGTGGGCGCTTGGAGAGGCGCGGTGCGTCGAGGTCGGGCGAGCCGTCCGGCCGCCGCGGGTTGCGTGCGGCCTCGAGCGCCGGCGTCCAGGTCGTCGTCCAGAAGCGGGAGGACTGGAGCTGCGCGCCGACCGTGTTGGTGAACAGCAGCTCGTCCATCGCCTTGCCGGCGACCACGGGGAACAGCACGTCGACCAGGTCGTCCGGGAGCGACACGGTCCGCCGGGCCCGCTTGGTCTTGGGCGGGCCGACGTACCAGCGGCGGTTCTCGTCGCGCTTCCACGCCTTGGTCACGCGGATTGTCGCGGGCCGGGACACCAGGTCGACGTCGCCGGCGGTCAGCGCGGTGGCCTCACCCCAGCGCAGGCCCGTCGTGACGAGCGTCAGCACGAGCGGCTGGTAGTACGGGGAGACCTTCGACAGCAGAAGCATGAACTCGTCGCGGGTGAGCACGGTCATGTCGTCGCTGGTGGACTGCGACTTGGGCAGCAGCACGCCGGCGCAGGGGTTGTCGGGCCGGTAGCCGAGCCGCACCGCCGTGGCCATCGACGCCGAGAAGAGCCCGTGCACGTTGGCGATCGTCTTGGGCGCCAGGCCCTTCTTCGACAGGTCGGCGACCCAGCCGGCCACCTGCCGGTAGCTGAGGGCGGCGACCGGGAAGATCCCGAGCGTCGGGATGATGTGGGCGGTCATCTGCTGGCGGTAATGCGCGCGGGTGTCGCTGCCGACGGCGGTCAGCAGCTCGATGTGCTCGGCCACCGCCTGCGCGACGGTCGGTCCCGGCTTCTTGATCGCCTCGGCGATGCGGTTGGCCTCGGCGACGTACCCGCCGGCGGCCTCGATGAGCTTCTTGGCGACGATCGCCTCGCGTTCGTCGTCGTACGTGAGGGACGTCTGGCGTCCCGTCTCAGGGTCTCGCCAGAGCACCGCAAACGACCTGGTCCCGTCGGAGCGTCGGCGCTCCCGAAGTGACGCCATAGGCACAAAGAATAGCCACCCTGTCAACAGGATGGCTATTCTGTGTCAACATGGCCAGCGTTCCGCAGGTCAGTGGGGTGGAGGTGGCGGGAATCGAACCCGCGTCCGATGACTGTGAACCAGGACTTCTCCGTGCGCAGTCTGCTGCGATTTTCTCGGCCCCATTGATCTAGCAGACATGTCAATGACGGGCCCAGTCGGCTAAATGTCCCCCCAGCATCACCGACGAATGCTGGGAGCAGTGGCTCTCTAGATGACGCCAGCTACTGAGACGAGAGCAAGCTCAGGCTGACGGACTTCGGTACTCGCTCAGGCGGCGAGAGCGAAGTCGGCGCGATTGGTATCGGCACCTATTGGTTTGCAAGGATCGTTTACGAGATAACCCTGCGTCCTCGGCACGCTTCTCCTGGATCGACGATCACCGTCGAAACCGATCACCCCCGTGTGCAGTTGTCAACCACCCGAGCCGCCGGGGCGCACAGGCGACCGGTGGGACGAGCAGGTCCAGCATAGTGCTCAACCACCCCGGGGTCCCCCTCATTCCCCCGTGCAGCCGGGCCCGCCTCGGCCTCAGCCGAGCCGCCACGGCGCGCACGCGGTTACCAGCCCCCGCCCCCGCCGCCGCCCACTCCCCCGCCGGCGAACCCGCCGCGCGTGCCGGACGAGCCCGACGACCCCGGCGTCGCAGCCGAGATCGACTGCGTCGTGACGGTCGTGAAGCTCTCCACCTGGTGCCCGAACCCGCCGCCGGCCGCGCCCCAGTACACGTACGGCGCCACCGGCGTGCCGTACCCGCGGTACCAGCGCGGCTCGGCGACCGGCTCGCCGCGCGCGGCCAGGTCGCCGAACACCCCGGCCCAGCGCTCGGTCACCCCGAACGCGATCGCGTACGGCAGGTACCGGCTGAACAGGTCCTCGCCGTGCACCGCGCGGAGCCGGTCGGCGTCGGCGGTCTCCAGGTACCGCTTGAACGCGACCGCCTCGGCCAGCACCCCGGTGCCCGCGGCGGTCCGGGCGGGCGCGGCCGTCGCCAGGGCGAGGACCAGGACCCCGACCACCACGAGCGCGATCCCGACCAGCGCCAGCCCGGTGACCAGGGCGGCGAAGGCCACCCCACCGAGCACCAGCCCGGACACCAGGAGCACCGACCCGGCGGCGTACCAGTGGCTGCGCACGGTCCTGGGGTTCGCGCTGAACCAGCCGCGCTCGGTCACGTGCGCGTACAGCTCGTGCTGCACCGCGGCCATCGAGCCGGAGAACGTCGTCTTGAGCGCCGACATGGTCACGGCAGACCGGGCCTTGAAGATGTCGTCGAGCAGCCGCTGCTCGAAGCCGACGAGCTCCGTGCGGGGGCGGTCGATCGCGACCAGCTCCCAGTCCGTGGCCGGCGTGGCCGGGTCCGTGCGCGGCACCTCGCGGATCTCCAGGTACCCGCGCACCGCCAGGTCGACGATGGTCGCGGTGACGTCGCGCGGGTCGGCGACCTCGTCGAGCAGCGTGCCGAGCTCGCCGGGCAGCACCCCGGCCGGCGGGGCGGACTGGATGGTCACCGGCGGGCGGTGCTCGGGGGCGACGGCGTCGGCGCCGCGGGCGTCGTCGTCGGGCAGGGTGGCGCGCGGCGCCCCCGGGGTCAGGCCCAGCGCCTCGCGGTCGCGGCCGGACCGGCGCGCGCGGCGGACCGCGTACCCGCCGCCGGCGACCAGCACGAGCAGGGCGGCGACCCCGGTGACCGGGGTGGGCTCCACCGGGTCGGAGTAGTCGAGCTTCTCGCCGAGGATCGGCGCCACCCCGGGGAACGTCCCGGCCGGCCAGCTCACCAGCACGGTGAACGGCTCGCCGGGCTCCAGGCGGTCGACGCGGAGCACGGCGTCGTCGCCCGGTTCCACCTGGATGCCGCACCCGTCGGGGTCGCTGCCGTCGGTGAAGCAGGTCGCCTGCAGGATGTCGGCCGGTCCGCTGACCGTCGCGGTGACGTCCTCCAGCGGGATCTCCCAGCCGGTGCCGATGACGTTGAGGTACAGCTCGTCGCCGACCCCCGGCGGCCCGACCAGGCTGTCCGCCGGGTTGACCCAACCGTCCGCGCGGTACGTCACCACGTAGGTGTGCACGCCCTGGACGTCGTCGATGTCCTCGTCGCCGATCCGCACCGTCACGCTGGAGCGGTCGGACTCCACCTGGACGTCGTCGGGCGCGGTCTCGCTGGCCGCGGTGACGTCGGAGATCCGGAACAGCCGGTCCTGCTCGTCGTCGCCCTCGATGGCCTGCCGGGTGGGCAGCGTGAGGAACGGGCCGTGCCCGGGCTCGTCCCCGAAGTCGAAGTCGAACTCCAGCCGCACGTCGGCGACGCCGTCGGCACCGACCTCCACGTCCGCGTCGTAGCGGGTGATCCGCCAGTCCTCGCCGTCCGCCGACGACGGCGCGGCGAGCCCCACGACCGCCGCGACCGCCGCCACCAGCGCGAGCACCACCCGGCGCACGACGCCGACCCGCGCGCGCAGCACCGCACCGTCCCCCGGCAGATCGCCCACGGCGGCGGTCAGCGGTCGCGCTTGGCGCGCATCGCCCGCTGCGCCTCGAGGTTGTCCTGCCGCTCGCGCAGCGTCTGGCGCTTGTCGTACTCGCGCTTGCCGCGCGCCAGCGCGATCTCGACCTTGGCGCGCCCGTCGAGGAAGTACAGCGACAGCGGGACGATCGTCTGGCCCTTCTCGCGGCTCTTCGCGTCCAGCCGGTCGATCTCGCTGCGGTGCAGCAGCAGCTTGCGCTTGCGCCGCGGGGCGTGGTTGGTCCAGGTGCCCTGGGTGTACTCGGGGATGTGCACGCCCTCGAGCCACGCCTCACCGCGCTCGACCGTGCACCAGCCGTCGACCAGGGACGCCCGGCCGGCGCGCAGCGCCTTGACCTCGGTCCCGGACAGCACGAGGCCGGCCTCGAACACGTCTTCGATCATGAAGTCGTGCCGGGCCTTCTTGTTGTTGGCCACGAGCTTGCGCCCGGTGTCCTTGGCCATCGTGTGTGCCGTCCCCTCGCCTGGTCGTGCCGCCGGTCCAGGGTAGGCGACCGGGGGTCGGCCGGTCGCCCGGTTACCCGAGGTTCCGCCGCCGGCGCAGGCACCCTGCAGCCGGCGCAGGGGCGCTACAGGCCGAGCAGCGGGCGCGGGTTCGTCGTCGCGCCGTTGACGTACACCTCGAAGTGCAGGTGGCACGCGGCCGACGTCCCGGTGTTGCCCGAGTACCCGACGAGCTGGCCGCGCTCGACGTGCTGGCCCGAGCCGACCACGAACCGGGTCATGTGGTTGTAGCTCGACATGAGCGAGTTCCCGCCGACGTACCCGTGGTCGATCATCACCTGGTTGCCGAACCCGTTGCGGTACCGGGCCCACAGCACCGTGCCGGACTTGCCGGCGTAGATCGGGGTGTTGCAGTAGGTGCGCAGGTCGATGCCGGCGTGCAGGCGGTTGTAGTGCAGCGTCGGGTGGAACCGCATGCCGTAGTTCGAGGTCACGTACATCGGGCTGATCGACGTCGGGTTGCCGAACTGCGCCCCGCTCACCGAGCCCGACGGCGCCTGCGCCGCACCGCTGGGCGGCGCGGGGGCCGGCGGCGCGGCGGCGGCGCTGCCGCCGGCGCGCTGCCGGGCGGCCTCCGCCTCGGCGCGGGCCGCGGCCTCCCGGGCGGCCTGCTCACGGGCGGCCTGCTCGGCGGCGGCACGCTGCGCGGCGATGATGCCCTGCAGCTCGGTCTCGATGGCCGCGCGCTGGGCCTCGGCCGCGGCGGCCTGCGCCTCGGCCTGGGTCTTCATGCTCTCGATGTAGGCCTGCTGCGCGGCCTGCTGGGCGATGAGGTCCTCGATCTCGGCCTTGCGCGCGGCGGCGGCGGCGCGGGCCTGGTCGGCCTGCACGACCTTCGCGTCGGCCTCGACCTTGAGCTCGGCGACCCGCTCACGCACCGCCGCCAGGCGCGCCTGGCTGTTGCGGTTCGCGGCCTCGATCTGGCGCAGCTCGTCCAGCGCCTTGCTCTGGGTGCGCAGCGCGGTGTTGACCATGCCGTACTGGTCGACGAACTCCTGGGTGCTCTCGGCGTCCATCACGACGCTCAACGAGCTGGTGGCGGTGTCGCCCTTGTAGGCCCGGCGCGCCATCTGCCCGACGGCGGTGCGGATCTCCTCTCCGCGGGCGTCGTCGGCGGCGATGGTCTGGCTGATCGAGGACTCCTGGTCCTGCGCGTCCTGCAGGCGGGCGGCGATCAGGTCGGCCTCCCGCTGGGACCGCTCGAGCTCCTCCTGCGCGGCGGCGAGCTCGGCCTGCGCGGCGGGCAGCCGGGCCTGGGTGGCCTGCAGGTCCAGCACCGCCTGCCCGAGCTGGGCGTCCAGGCCCTCGATCGACGCCTCCAGCGCCTCCAGCTCCCGGTCCGCCGCGGCCGACCGCTGCTCGGCGGCGGCGCGCCGGTCGTCGAGCTCGTCGGCCAGCGCGGGCGCACCCACCGCGACCAGGGCAGCGGTGAGGCCGGCGGCGGTGACGGCGAGCACGCGGCGGGTCAGGGGGCGGCGGGTGTGCCTCATCCGATCAGACCTTCGTGTAACGACTCAGGGTGACCACCGACGAGATTGCGGCGAGCACGATGGCGATGGCAAGCAGGATGGGCGCGATGGCCAGCACGTCCGCGGAGTCGACGTAGTCGATCCACTGCACCTGACCTCCCAACCAGTCCGTGACGAGATAGCGCACGCCCAGCCACAGCGCACCGACCGCGAGCGCGGCACCGATCGTGGCCGCGATCGCGCCCTCCAGCATGAACGGCAGCTGGATGAACAGGTTCGATGCTCCCACGAGGCGCATGATGCCCGTCTCGCGGCGCCGGCTCATCGCGGACAACCGGATGGTCGTCGTGATGAGCAGCACCGCGGCGAGCAGCATGATTCCCGCGATCCCGATCGACACCAGCGTCGCCCGGTTGAGGACCAGGAACAGCGAGTCGAACAGCCGGCGCTGGTCGAGCACCTCCTCGACGCCCTGCCGGCCGGTCAGCACGTCGGCGACCACCTGGTACTGCTCGGGGTCGGCGAGCTTGATCCGGTAGGAGGACTGCATGTCCGCCGCGGTGACCTCGGCGGCCCACCACTGGTCGCCCAGGGTCTCGCGGAACGACTCGAACGCCTGCTCCTTGGTCTCGAAGTAGACGGTCTGCACGTACGGCGCGATCTCCGGGGTCTCGAGCTCGGCCTCGATGGCCTCCTTCTGCTCCTCGGTGACCTCACCGGCCGCGCAGCTCGGGGCCTCCGACCCCTGCGCGCACAGGAAGACCGACACCTCGACCTTGTCGTACCAGTCGTCCTTCATCTGCGAGATCTGCTGCTGCAGCAGGGCAGCCGCTCCGACAAACGTCAGGGACACGAAGGTCACGAGCACGACCGAGACGGACATCGCCAGGTTGCGGCGCAGGCCGATCCCGATCTCGGACAGGATGAACTGGAATCTCACGGCACGGCCCTTCAGCGCGCCGAGCCGTACACACCGCGGGACTGGTCACGGACCATCTCCCCGGTGGACAGCTCGATCACGCGCTTGCGCATCTGGTCGACGATCTCGTCGTCGTGGGTGGCCATCACCACGGTGGTGCCGGTCCGGTTGATCCGGTCCAGCAGCCGCATGATGCCCAGCGAGGTGGTGGGGTCCAGGTTCCCGGTCGGCTCGTCGGCGAGCAGGATCGAGGGCCGGTTGACGAACGCGCGGGCGATCGCGACCCGCTGCTGCTCACCGCCGGACAGCTCGTGCGGGCGGCGCTTCTCCTTGCCGCCCAGGCCGACCAGCTCCAGGGTGTCCGGGACCGTGGTCATGATGTGGTGGCGCGGCTTGCCGATCACCTGCAGGGCGAAGGCGACGTTCTCGAACACCGACTTGTTCGGCAGCAGCCGGAAGTCCTGGAAGACGACGCCGATCTGGCGGCGCAGGTGCGGCACCTTCCAGGTCGACAGGGTGGACAGGTCCCGCCCGGCGACGAACACCTTGCCCGCGGTGGGGCGCTCCTCGCGCATGACCAGCCGCAAGAACGTCGACTTGCCAGAGCCGGACGCGCCGACGAGGAACACGAACTCACCGCGCTCGACCTCCAGGGTCACCTGGTCGAGGGCGGGCCGCGCGCCGCGCGCGTAGACCTTGCTGACGTTCTCGAAGCGGATCACAGCTGCCGGGGCCAGAGGAGGGGACAGAGGGGGGCGGAGCACTGGCCGCTGACCAGAGTAGGCAGACCCGTCACCCGTTCAGCCGCAGACACGCCACGCCGGTCCCGCCTCACCGGCTCGCGATGGGCGAGGATGTCCCCTTTGCGCCGGTTCGCCACGACGTGCGGGCTCAGGACGCCTCGGCCTGCAGCTGCTGGTTCATCCGCCACCGGATGCCGGCCTCGATGAAGGCGTCGATGTCGCCGTCGAACACCCCGGAGGTGTTGCCGACCTCGTACTCGGTGCGCAGGTCCTTGACCATCTGGTACGGGTGCAGCACGTAGGAGCGCATCTGGTCGCCCCAGCTCGCCTTGACGTCCCCGGCCATGGCCTTCTTGGCGGCGCTCTCCTCGGCCTGGCGCTGCAGCAGCAGCCGGGACTGGAGCACGCGCAGCGCGGCGGCGCGGTTCTGGATCTGGGACTTCTCGTTCTGCATGGAGACCACGATCCCGGTCGGGATGTGCGTCATGCGGACCGCGGAGTCGGTGGTGTTGACCGACTGGCCACCGGGGCCGGACGAGCGGAACACGTCGACCTTGATCTCGTTCTCCGGGATCTCCACGGAGTCGGTCTGCTCGATCAGCGGGATGACCTCGACGGCGGCGAACGACGTCTGGCGGCGGCCCTGGTTGTCGAACGGCGAGATGCGCACCAGGCGGTGGGTGCCGGCCTCGACGGACAGGTTCCCGAACGCGTACGGCACCTTGACCTCGAAGGTCGCCGACTTCAGGCCGGCCTCCTCCGCGTAGGAGGTGTCCAGGACCGCCGTCGGGTAGCCGTGCCGCTCGGCCCAGCGCAGGTACATCCGCAGCAGCATCTCGGCGAAGTCCGCGGCGTCCACGCCCCCGGCGCCGGCGCGGATGGTCACCACGGCCTCGCGGGCGTCGTACTCGCCGGACAGCAGCGTGCGGACCTCGAGCTCGCCGAGGTCCTTGCGGATCGCGGTCAGCTCGGACTCGGCCTCGGCGAGGGTCTCGGCGTCGCCGCCGTCCTCGGTGGCCATCTCGACCAGCGTCTCCAGGTCGTCGATCCGGCCGCCCAGGTTCTCCACCCGGTCGAGCTCGGACTGCGCGGCGGACAGCTCGGAGGTGATCCGCTGCCCGGCGTCGGGGTCGTCCCACAGGTCCGGCGCGGACGCCTGCTCGGAGAGGTCGGTGATCCGGTTCCGCAGCTCCTCGGGGTCGCTGACGCCCCGGATGGTCTCGAGGGTCGTGCGGAGGGTGCGGATCTCGGCCGCGAAGTCGGTGGCTGCCACGGCGGTCCAGGCTACCCGAGGGGCCGCGCCGGCCCGCGCGCCGCGGTGGCGCCCAGGGTGGGACGCGCTCGGTGGCGGCCGGCGCGGGACGCCGCGATCGCGCCCCGGGGACCGACGTCGCCCGCGTCGTCAGCCGGTCTGCAGCGGCAGCCGGGCACGGCGGATGCGGAGCCGGACCGGGCGCGCGAGCAGCTCACCGAGGGTCACGCCGGCCGCCAGGCCGAAGCCGACGGTCGCCGCCTGGAGCAGGGTCTGCAGCCCGGCGCCGACCACGGCCGACTCGTCGATCAGGGTGAACAGCCCGCGGTAGATGGTCAGGCCGGGCAGCAGCGGGACGATGCCGCACACCGACGTCACGATCGCCGGCAGCGCGGTGCGCCGGCTGATCGTCTCGGCCACGAAGCCGACCGCGACGGCCGCCCCCGCGCTGGCGACCGCCGGCCCCGCGCCCAGCCCGCTCAGCACGGTGAACAGCAGCCAGCTGCCGCCGCCCACCGTCGCCGCCAGCAGCGCCGCGCGCGGGCGGGCGTAGGACGACATCGCCCACGCGCCGGCGACGACGCCCGCCCCGATGATCTGCAGCCACAAGGGCGCCGGGTCGGACCGCACGTCCACCAGCGCGAACGGGACGTCCAGGCGCCGGGCGGCGTCGAGCACGGCGCCGATGCCGACCACGATGCCCAGCGTGAGCAGCACCACCTCGAACACCCGGGCGGACGCCGTCACCGGGAACCCGTTGATGGCGTCCTCGGCGGCGCCCACCAGGGACAGCCCGGCCAGCAGCACGACGATGCCGGACGCGACCACGAGCGACGGCGGCAGCGTGCTCAGCTCGACCGGGAACAGCGGCACCAGCACGAGCAGCAGGACGGCGACCAGGGTCGCGATCGCGGCGCCCGCGGCCTGCAGGAAGAACGGCGGCAGCCCCCACCGGCCGAGCCGGGTCACCACGACGTCGATGACGGCGGTGGTCGCGGCGGCGACCAGCACCACCCAGACCCCGCCACCGAGCAGCACCGCGACGCCGGCGGCCATCGCCGACAGCACCGCGGTGACCACGGACCGGCGGTAGGGGTGCGGGGCGCTGACGATCTCGTCGAGCAGGTCGTGGGCGCGCTCCACGCGGCGGTCGACGGCCTCCGGCGTGGTGGCCACGGACCCGGGGGGCGACGGCGTCGTCCCCGGCTGGTGCCCGCCGGCGCCGTCGCCGAGGTCCGCGGCGAGCTCCAGCACGCGGGTGAGGCGGCCGTAGTCGGCGGTGCGGCTCTCCACCACCCGCAGCACCGTGACCGGGGGCGCGCCGGGGCCGGGGTCGTGCGAGACGAGGATCGCGGTGAACGTCAGGTCGACCTCGCACCGGACGCCGAACGAGCGGGCGACCCGGCGGATCGCCTCGGTGACGTCGGCCGCGGCGGCGCCGAGCGAGAGCATCGCCTCGCCGATGCGGACGGCGAGCTGCAGCACGCCCCGGACGGTCTCCTCACCGAGCCCCGCGCCGCGAGACCGCCGGCCGACCTGGACCGCAGGGGGTGCCCCGGCGGTCCTGCGAGCCACTCGCCGCACCACTCCCCCGCCACGCACGCCCTCGACCCTAGTGCCGGGTGGGCCGTGCTCCGCACGGGCCGGTCCGGGCCGGGGCCACCTCAGCCCGCGTGCTGCTCCCCCACCGGCACGCGGGCGGCGACGGTGTTGCCCGGTCCGGGCAGCGGGCACGCCCACGCGTCGTCGTAGGCGCAGGACGGCTGGTAGGCGAAGTTGAGGTCCAGCACCAGGGCGCCGGCGTCGCCGCCCAGGTCCGCACCCTTGACGGTGTCGAGCAGGTACCGGCCGCCCCCGTAGCTGGTCCGGCCGCTGGTGGCGTCCCGCAGCGGCACGAACACCCCGCCGCCGTAGAGCGCGGTCCACCACAGGTCGAGCGAGCCGATCCCCGGCAGGTCCACCCGCCCCACCCGCTCCAGCGGCACGACGCCGTCGGTCCCGGTCGCCACGTCGCGCCGCGCCGGCTCGACGTCGAGGTCCACCGGCACCACGAACCGGAACGCCGGGTCGTACGCGGCGACCCGCGCGCCGGCGAACGCGGCGCGCTGCGCCGCAGGCACGGGCGACGCCGGGTGCGCGGTCAGCAGGTGGTCACGCCCGGCGACCCACTGCGCGTGCGCCTGGGCCGGGTCGTCCGCCTCTCGCACGGCGCGGTAGAGGTCGGCGACCTGCCGGCGCCAGTCCAGGACGTCCCACCGGGACGTGTCGATGCTCATGCCCTCACCCTGCCCTACGCCCCCCTGGGCGGGCCCCGGACAGCCGCGGACGGTCCCGGACAGCCTGGACGGCGCTGCTCTCCCCCACCGGGGGCGGCCGTGGGACGATGCCGGGCATGGCTTCCGGGCGCGCCGAGACCCAGCGCCTGCGCGACGTCGTGGTGATCCGGCGGGTGCGGGACCGGATCGACCGCGAGTACGCCCAACCCTTGAACCTCGAGGGGCTCGCGCGCGGGGCGCACCTGTCCGCCGGTCACCTGAGCCGGGAGTTCCGGCGCGTGTACGGCGAGTCCCCGTACGCCTACCTCATGACCCGGCGGATCGAGCGGGCGATGACGCTGCTGCGCCGGGGCGACCTGAACGTCACCGACGTGTGCTTCGCGGTCGGCTTCTCCTCGCTGGGGACGTTCAGCACCCGGTTCACCGAGCTGGTCGGGGTGCCGCCGAGCGTCTACCGCCGCGACCACGCCCAGGCGGCGGCCGGCATCCCGCCGTGCCTGGCCCGGCAGGTCACCCGACCGGTCAGGAATCGAGAAGCACGCGCCCGCTGAGCGGTCCTAGCGTCGCGGCATGGACCTCACCATTCACTACACGTTCCTCCCGCACACCGACGCCGACGCCGCGCTCGGCTTCTACCGCGACACCCTCGGGTTCGAGGTGCGCAACGACGTCGGCTACGGCGACATGCGCTGGATCACCGTCGGGCCGGCCGGGCACGAGACGGCCATCGTGCTGACCCCGCCGGCCGTCGACCCCGGCCTCGACGACGACGAGCGGGGCACGATCCTCGGGCTCATCGCGAAGGGCGCGTACGGCGCGCTCACGCTGGCCACCGACGACCTCGACGGGCTCTTCGCCCGGTTGGAGGCCGCGGGCGCCGACGTCGTCCAGGAGCCGATGGACCAGGACTACGGCGTCCGGGACTGCGCGTTCCGCGACCCGGCCGGGAACCTGCTGCGGATCAACGAGCGCGCGTGACCTGCGGCTCGCCGCGCGTCGGAGCGGGCGTGAGCCCTCACCACGCCCGGGCGCTCGACGTCGCCCGCACGACGACGCCGTCCGACCACGGCGCGGTGATCCAGCTGATCAGCGGCGGGCGGGCCAGCGCCGCGAGGCCGACCCGCGCCGTGCGGCCGTCGTCGGCCACGGCCTCGGTGACGACGAGTCCCTCCCGGCCGGCGAGCAGCGCGTCGTGCTCGGTCAGGTACTCCTCGACCGCGCGACGCACGTCCGCGTCGGTCAGCGGCACGACGCCGTCCTGGGTGGGCGGTGCGGCCCCGCCGCGGTAGAACGACGCGAGGTCGAGGGCATCGGCCGCCTCCAGGGCGAGCTCGTCCGCCAGGACGAGGAGCCGCTTGCGCTCGAGGTGCACGCTGGTCGCGGACACCACCGCGGTGACCAGCAGCAGGGCGAGCATGCCGAACGCGATGGCGAGCAGGGTGATGTTGCCGGCGTCGGTCCCGCCGCGGGCTGCGCGGTCGCGCACCGCCGCCCACGCCCGGCTGAGCGCGACCGTCGTCCGCCGGGCAGGGGTCACGGGGTCACCGCGAAGTCGTCGACCGGCGCGACGTAGGTGGCCGACACCGGGATCGCGAGCGGCACGACCCCCTGGACGACGGAGGGCACCGCGGGCAGCGCGACGTCGAAGCCGACCCGCACCACCACCTCGCTGCCGGGCTCCAGGCAGGGGGTCGACGAGCACGACACCCGCAGCGCGGACCGCTCGTCGACCGCCTCGAAGCCCTGGTCGTCCAGCGCGATCCGGACGGACGCCAGCGCCCGGTCCGGGGCGGCGTCGAGGGTGGCCGACGTCGTGAACGACCGGCCGGCCTCGCGTGCGGCGCCCTCCGCGGCGAAGCTCGCCGCCTGGAGCCGGCCCAGGACGAGGACCAGGTAGAGCACGGGCAGCAGGAGGAGCAGCGCGGCGGCGAGGAACTCGACCACCGCGTTGCCCGCCTCCCGGCCCGGCGTGCCCGACCTGTCCCCCACAGTCACGGTTCCCCCTCGGGCAGCGCGTGCCCGGCGACGGTGAGCCCCCCGCCCGGACCGAGCAACCCGGCGACCGGCAGCGGAGCGGTCACGCGCACCTCCACGACCGTCAAGCCGCGCAGCTCGGTCACGCCCGCGCTCACGTCCTGGGCGTACGCCGGGGCGAGGGAGGCGGTGATCAGCGCCCGCGTGCGGTCGACGCCGTCCTGCGGGGTCCGGTCGGCGAGCGCGGCGTACCGGGCGCCCTCGGCTGCGCAGTCGACCAGGGTGTTGCGCACGTGCAGGGCCAACGTGACCTGGACGACCCCCGCGAACAGCAGCGCGACGAGCCCGGACACCAGCGCGAAGTCCACCACTGCTGCCCCGCGCTCGCGGTCGTGCCCGACGCCGAGCCGGGTGCGCGGGCGCGGTGCCGACCGGCCCGCGGACGGCGCCCTAGCCGCCGATCTCACCCGTCACTCGGGCGATCGAGTCGGAGAACACCTGGGTGAGGGCCGGGCCGGCCAGCGCCCACAGCGCCAGGACCAGGCCTGCGGTCATGAGCGTCACCAGGACCCAGCCCGGCACGTCGCCGCGGTCCGACCCGGTCGCCACGAGGCGCGCCCGTACCGTCAGCCACCACGGCGCGGGCCCCCGCCCGCCGCGTTGTGATGGGGCGCGCAGCCCATGACGGGCCCGGACGCTGTGCCCAAGGTGGTCGTAGGTCGTCATGGCGGTTCCTCTCGGTGGCGGTGCGACGGTGCGGTGACGAGGTGCGGTGACGCGGCGGGCGGTGACGCGGCGGGCGTCGGCGGGGCGGGCGGCGACGACGGTCATGGGGCGAGCCGCAGGACGGCGATGCTGGGGAACACGGCGAACGCCACGGTCACCGGCAGGATGAGGAACACGACCGGCACCATCATGAGGACCTCCTTGCGACCGCCCTGCTCCATCAGCGCCCGCCGTCCGGACTCACGGACGTCCTGGGCCTGCGCGCGCAGGACGTCGGCGAGTGGTGTCCCCCGCTCCACCGCCACGGCGACCCCCTCGGCGAACCGGGTCAGCGGCGGCAGACCGGTGCGGTCGGCGAGCCGCTCGAGGGCCTGCGTGAGCGGCGTCCCGGCGCGCGCGTCGGCCAGCGTGCGGGCGAGCTCGTCCGCGAGCGCACCCCGGGTCGAGCGCACGACCCGCTCGAGCGCCCCGACCGGCCCCTCACCGGCGACCACGGCGAGCGCCAGCAGCTCGGCGACGGTCGGCAGCTCCGCCAGCAGCCGCTCCTCGCGCAGCCGGACCTGACGGGTGAGCAGGGCGTCGCGAGCCAGGACTCCACCGAGACCGCACAGCGCCACCATCCCGGTCAGCACCACCGGGGACGACCCACGCGCCGAGGCGAGCACGAGCGCCAGCACGAGGCCGGCGATCAGCCCGACCACGCCCCACAGCACCTGCGCGGCCCGGACCTGCTCCACGGTCTCGTGCCGGCCGGCGCGGGCGATCCGGCGGCGCACGTCGGCGGTCGGCGACCCCAGCCGCTCGACGAGGCGCACGGCGTCCCCCATGACCGGGGCCAGCAGCCGGGCCAGGGTGGGCAGCGGCGTCCCGATTCCGGGCTCGCGCAGCAGCGACGACGTCGGCCGCTGCACG
The DNA here is from genome assembly GCF_947494015.1 of uncultured Cellulomonas sp. Lineage (GTDB taxonomy): Bacteria > Actinomycetota > Actinomycetes > Actinomycetales > Cellulomonadaceae > Pengzhenrongella. The sequence continues at coordinate 42,284 of NZ_CANLTL010000012.1, forward strand.
CGCAGGTACGGGGCGAGCCGGTCGTCGAGCGTGATCCGCCGGGCGGACAGCCGCCACGCGACGACGACCAGCCCCACGCCGCCCAGGGCGCCGATCAGTCCGCCGGTCGTGGCCGCGGTCACCGCAGCACCCGGGCCTCGTCCGGCAGCCGACCGATCCGGAGCATGAGCTGGTAGGCGAGCACGGAGCACCCGCCGCCGACCAGCAGCACGGCGGCCCCGGCCACCGAGTTGAACGAGTCGGCGGCCTCCGGGCGACTGGCCAGCAGGGCGAGCACGATCCACGGCGCGGCCACCGCGAGGCGCGCGGCGTTGACGGTCCAGCCCTGCCGCGCCTCGAGCTCTCCGCGGGTGCGCGCGTCCTCCCGCAGGAACGCGGACAGCGTGCGCAGCAGCCGCCCCAGGTCGGTGCCGCCGACGTCGCGCGTGATCCGCAGCGCCTCGACGATCCGGTCGGCCACGGGGTCGGCGAGCCGCTCCTTGAGCGCGTCGAGGCAGTCGGTGAAGCGACCGGTCGCGCGGTAGTCCTCGGCGAAGGCCCGGAACGCCTCCCGGAGCTCGACCGGCCCGCGGTCGCCGAGCTGTCCCACCGCCTCCGGGAGCGACAGCCCGGCACGGACGCCGGAGGCCAGGTGGTCGACGACCTCGGGCCACACGTCGCGCAGCGCGGTGCGCCGCCGGCGGGCACGCGAGCGGACCAGCGCACCGGGTGCCGCGCCCGCGATCGCCGCGAAGCAGGCCGCGACCGCGGGAGCCCGGGTGACGGCGGACACCCCGAGCCCGACGAGCAGCGCCGTCACGACGCTCGCCCCGATCAGCGCGGTGGGGGTCACCGCCGGTGCACCGGCCTGCACCAGCACGTCCTGGACGCGTTCGGACCAGCCGTCCCGGCGGCGCGGGCGGGGCGGCGTCGGCGGCCAGCAGGACCACCACACGCAGAACAGGCCCGCCCCGAGCAGCAGTCCGGCCACCACACCCACGACGAGGCCCCTCAGTGCCCGGACCGCAGGAGCGCGGGCAGGTCGATCCCGGCGCGGGCGAAGCGGTCCGGGCGCGGCGGGTAGCCGTCACCGCGGACCAGGTCCTCGCCGCTGAGGTGGAACAGGTCCGCGGTCTCCACGACGCCGGCCTCCACCCGTCCGGGGACACCGATCACCTCGCGCACCCGCCGCCGGCCGTGGTGGTCCACACCCAGGTGCACCACGAGGTCGATGGCGGACGCGACCGTCGGCACCACGAACCGGTCGGAGATGTTCTCCCCGGCCAGCAGCGGCAGCGTGCAGATCTTCGTCAGGGCCTCGCGCGCGCTGTTGGCGTGCAGCGTCGACATGCCGGGCACACCCGCGTTCAGCGCCACCAGCAGGTCCAGGCTCTCTGCCTCCCGCACCTCGCCCACGAGGATGCGGTCCGGCCGCATCCGCAGCGCCTCCTTGACCAGCCGGCGCAGGGTGATCTCGCCCGTGCCTTCCAGGCTCGGCTGGCGGCACTGCAGCGCGATGACGTCCCGGTGCTCGATCCGGAGCTCGAAGACCTCCTCGCAGGTGATGATCCGCTCGCGCGGGGTGATCGCGCCGGCGAGCGCGTTCAGCATCGTGGTCTTGCCGCTCTGGGTGGCCCCGGCCACCAGGACGTTGAGGCCGACGGCGACGGCGGCGTCGAGGAACGCCGCCGCGTGCGCGGTCAGCGAGCCGAGGGCGACGAGATCCTGCAGGCGGCTGGCGCGGACCACGTGCTTGCGGATGTTGACCGCCCAGTGGCGGCGGGTGACGTCCGGGATCACGACGTGCAGCCGCTCGCCGTTCGGCAGGCACGCGTCGACGAACGGGCTGGACAGGTCCAGCCGGCGCCCGGACGACTTGAGCATCTGCTCGACGAGGTCGCGGACCTGCACCTCGGTGAGGATCGTCGAGGTCAGCTCGGCGTGCCCGCGGCGGGCCACGAAGACCTGCGCCGGGGCGTTGATCCAGATCTCCTCGACCTCGTCGTCGTCGAGGTACCGCTGCAGCGGGCCGAGCCCCGCGACGGCGTCGACCACGGCCTTGGAGGCGGCGGTGACGTCCACCAGCGGCGGCACCGCACCCAGCAGCGACCGCTCGTCGTAGTCGGCGACGACCGCCGAGACGAGGTCCCGCACGCCCTGGTGATCCCGGACGGGATCCAGGCCACGGCGACGGATGAGCTCGCGCACCTCGGACTCGAGGATGGCGACACCGTCCATGTGGCCCCCTGTGGCAGCCGTGCCCAGCGTGAGAGTGCCGAGAGTAGGGCAGCGTCGACCCGCCGCGGGGGCGGTTGTGGAGAAGTCCTCCGGACCGGTGACAGCCGGTCATGGCCGCAGCGACTGACCGGCCCGGGTCCGCCCTCCCACCGGGCGCCGGGGCCGGGGGCTCCCTACGGTGGGGCGGGTCCACGCGCGCCAGCCACGCCACGCCACGCCACGCCACGCCACGCAGGAGGATCACCCGATGAGCGAGACCGACGCGCACCTGACCGGACCGGCCGAGCGGCTGGAGACGGCCGACCACCGGGCCGCCCGGGACTCCGGCGACCGTCAGCCCGGCGTCGCGGCCCCGGCGGGGGACGGTCCGGGCCGGTACGAGGTGTTCGTCAAGCGCACCACCGTCCAGGACGTGCGCCACGTCGTGGAGGCGCCCGACCCGGAGGCCGCCGTCGCGGCCGCGCAGGCCCGGTCTCAGGCGGCCGGTCCGGCCGCCGAGGAGGTCACCGGCACCGAGCAGCTGTACATGTGGGACACCGCGCAGGTGTACGGGCTCCGTGAGACCGCCGAGGGCGCGCTGCCGGCGGGCCTGGAGAACGAGGCGCTGTAGCGAGCCGAGGAGGTCCCGTGGCCGACGGCGCGACCCCGCAGCCACCCCCTCGTCCGCCGCGCGGCACGGTCCGCCGCGAGCTGGCGAGCTTCGGGTGGGCGCTGCGCGGACTTCGGGCGGCCCTGGCCACCGAGCGGCACCTGCGCTTCCACGCTCTCGCGACGGTGGTCGTCGTGGTGCTCGCGGTCGTGCTGCCGCTGGCGGCGTGGGAGCGGGTGACCCTCGGGCTCGCGATCGGGCTGGTGTGGGTGGCCGAGCTGGTCAACACCGCGCTGGAGTCCCTCGTGGACCTCGTGCAGCCGGAGCACCACCCGGTCGCGGGCCGGGTCAAGGACGTGGCCGCCGGTGCGGTCCTCGTCGCCGCGGTCGTGGCCGTCGGCGTGGGGGTCGCCGTCGTCGGACCTGCGCTGCTCCGAGCTGCTGCGGCCACCGCGCGGTGACCGACGACCCCGAGCCGTCGGGTCGGCGATCGGAGCCCGACGACCGGTCAGAACCGGAACGGGATGGGGATCGGCCCGCAGCAGCACACGCCGCGCACGTCCGAGGCCATCAGCATCGTCGCCGCGGTGTAGCAGGCCGCGAAGCGCCGCACGGTGGGGCCGACGCCGCGCACGACGCCGCGTCGCCGGACGATCGCGCGCACCTCCGCCGAGCAGGACGTGCCGCCGTGCGCGACCCGGTGTGCGCAGCTGTACCCCTTCCGCGGGGACAGGCGCTGCTGGTAGCTCTCGATGGCGACGTCGACCGCACGGCTCAGGGGGCTCATGCCGGCACACGCTAGAGGCGGGCCCGGCGCCCCGCCCGGCGAGGCCGCGACGCAGCCTCGGCGCGCCCACCGCGCGCCGATCGTCGTGCCGGAGGGTCACCACTACCGTGTCGCAGGTGACCACGACAGCTCCCACCGGGACCCAGTACCGCATCCGTCACGGCGAGCACGCCGCCACGATCACCGAGGTCGGCGCGTACCTGCGCGAGTACGCCGTCGGTGACCGCGACGTCATCCACCCCTTCCCCGAGGACAGCCTGCCGCCGGCCGGCAACGGCGGCGTCCTCGTCCCGTGGCCCAACCGGCTGCGCGACGGGAAGTACACCTACGAGGGCGTGGAGTACCAGCTGCCGATCACCGAGCCCGAGCGCGGCACGGCGCTGCACGGCCTCGCGCTCTGGCAGCGCTGGACGGTCACCGAGCACACCGAGTCCGCCGTCACGCTCGAGCTGCCGCTGGTGCCCACGCCCGGCTACCCCTTCCCCGTGCGCTTCGCCCTCACCTACTCCCTGTCCGACGGCGGCCTGATGGTGCACCTCGTCGCCGCGAACGAGGGCACGCGGACCGCGCCCTACGGCGTCGGGTTCCACCCGTGGCTGTCCCCCGGCGGCGCCGACCTGGACGACTGCACGCTGCGGATGGACGCCGCGACCCGCGTGACGGTCGACGACCGGCTGCTGCCGGACGGCACCGAGCCGGCCCAGGGGCCGCTGGACTTCCGCACGCCGTCGACCCTGCGCGGGGTGGCCCTCGACGACGCCTACGTCGACGTGAGCCGCGATGAGCAGGGGCTGGCGTGGATCCAGCTCGCCGCCCCGGACGGCCGCACGGCCGCGGTCTGGATGGACGAGTCGATGGACACCTTCCAGGTGTGCACGGGCGACGAGCTGGTCCCGGCGGCCAACCGCACCGGCGTCGCCGCCGAGCCGATGAGCTGCATCGCCGACGCCTTCAACTCCGGCGACCGGCTCGTGCACCTGCAGCCGGGTGCGCGGCACGAGGTGACCTGGGGCGCCACGCTGCTGTGAGTCCGGGCCGGCCGGGCCGGCGGGCGTCGGGTCCGCCGGCCAGCCGGCGGGCGGCTGGATAGGTCGGCCGGCCTCGCGCCAGCCGGTGGCCGGGTCCGCCGGTCAGGAGCTGTAGTACTCGCCGGACTCGATGACGCCGCGGGTGTACTCCCAGTGCCACGGCTCGAACGGCCCGCTGCCGCCCTTCTGCGCCCAGGCCGGGTTCTCCCAGCCGTACACGGCACCGTTCCCGGTGATCCACTCCCACGCGTCGCCGCGGGTGTCGGCCGGGCACAGGTCGATCGCCAGGCCCCAGCCGTGGTTGCTGCGCCCCGGGACGGCCGCGAGGCCACCCTTCTTGCGCTTGATGATCCGCTGCTCGGTCAGGGTCCGGTAGCCGTCGGTCACGCACATGTCGCGGCCGAACCGGGCCCGGAAGGCGACGTTCATCTCGGCCAGCGCTGAGGCGGCGTCGGCCCGCAGCTGGTCCTCGCCGTTCCACAGCAGGCACAGGTCGTCGGTGTCCAGCTGTCCGTTCGCGCCCGACGGACGCGCCGACCCGTCGCAGCCGGGCAGCGGCTCCCGCGCCTGCGACCGGCTCGCGGCCGAGAACGCGGAGCGCGCGACCGGGACGGTGCTCGCGGCGATCGCCGACGGCGGGACCACGTCGACGGTCGTGGAGGTCAGCGCCTCGACCGTCGAGGGCAGGTCCACGGCGACGGCGGCGGCCACGGCGGCGTTGGCGACGTAGGTGCCGTTGCCCGGCTGCACGTTGTCCGTCAGCGGCAGGACGATCGTGGTGCCGGCGAGCGCGGCCAGCACGCCCCCGCGGATCACCCAGCGGCCGGTGACCGGGCGGGCGGCCTTGCGCGTGGACAGCTCCGCCTCGCGGCGGGCTCGACGCGACTGGGGGACCACCGGTGCCTGCGCGCGCTGGGGACCCACCACACCTCCGGAGCGCTCGCCTGTGGACCTGTCAAAGGGGACCGCCGCAGGGCCCCGGCGGCTGTGCCGGGTCCTGCGCGTGGCGGTCACGAAACCATAACGGACGATCCGGGCACCACCAAGCCGGTGATCAGGGCCCGCTGGGGACGCGACGCCGTCGCTGGCGGCCGGGGGTCGACCGCCTCCGCTGGGCGCAGCGCTCAGTGCCTCCACCCGCCCCGGCGGGCACGCTCCACGAGCCCGCCCCGCCGGCTCCCCCGACGCCTCAGTGCGCCGGGTCGCGCTGCATCATGTCGCGGACCTCACCCACGAGCTCCTCGAGGATGTCCTCGAGGAACACCACGCCGACGCACCGGCCGCCGTCGTCGACCCGCGCGAGGTGCACACCGCTGCGCTGCATGACCGCCAGGGCGTCCTCGACCTCCGCCTCGGGGCCGACCGACGCCAGCGCGCGGACCCGCCAGCGGGGCACCGGCAGGCTGCGCTCGCGCTCGTCGGCGTACAGGACATCCTTCAGGTGCAGGTAACCGGCCACGTCGGGGACCGGGGTCCCGTCGGCGGCCGGCGCGGTGGCGACCGGGAACCGGCTGTAGCCGGTCCGCGCGACCAGCCGCTCGACGTCCTCGGGGGTCGCGTCGGGCGGCAGGGTCAGCAGCCGCCCGATCGGCACCATGACGTCCCCGGCGGTGCGGTCGGAGAACTCCAGCGCGCCGGCCAGCAGGCCCTGGGCGTCCTCGAGCAGCCCCTCCGCCTGGGAGGCCTCGACGATGGACTGCACCTCCTGGGCGGTGAAGGCCGAGACGATCTCGTCCTTCGGCTCGACACCGACCGAGCGCAGCACATGGTTCGCGACCCAGTTGAGCGCCGTGATGATCGGCTTGACCACCCTCGACAGCCACACCAGCGGCGGACCGAACCACATGACCGCACGGTCCGGACCAGCCACCGCGAGGTTCTTGGGCACCATCTCGCCGAGCACCACGTGCAGGTACACCACCACGACCAGCGCGACGACGAACGCGATCGGGTGGGTCAGCGCGGGACTCGCCCCCAACGCGTGCAGCGGGCCCTCGATGAGGTGCGCCAGCGCCGGCTCGGCGATGACCCCCAGGCTCGTGGAGCACACGGTGACGCCCAGCTGGGCGCAGGCGAGCATGAGCGACACGTGCTCCATCGCCCACAGCACCGTGCGGGCTCGGCGGTCCCCCGCCTCGGCGAGCGGTTCGATCGACGACCGGCGCGCGGACAGGATCGCGAACTCCGCGCCGACGAAGAAGGCGTTGCCGGCGAGCAGCAGCACGCCGAGCAGCAGGGCGGTCGTGCTGCTCACTCGTCCTCCTCCGTGCGGGCGACCACGCGCACACGCTCGACCCGTCGTCCGGCCATCTGGTCCACCACGACCCGGACGCCGGGCACGTCCACCTCGTCGCCGACGGCGGGGATGCGGCCCAGCTGCGCCATCACCAGCCCGCCGACCGTCTCGTAGGGGCCGTCGTCCGGCAGGACCAGCGCGGTGACCTCCTCGACCTCGTCCGGGCGCAGCCCGCCGGGCAGCGACCAGGACCCGTCGACCAGCCGGGCGGTGCCGGCGCGCCGACGGTCGTGCTCGTCGGACACCTCCCCGACGATCTCCTCCACGACGTCCTCGAACGTCACCACCCCGGCCGTGCCGCCGTACTCGTCCACCACGACCGCCATCTGCAGCCCGAGCTCGCGCAGCTCCACCAGCAGCGGTCCGAGCCGCACGGTCTCGGGCACGCGTGGCGCCTCCACCATGAGCGCCGCGGCGGGCACCTCGGCGCGCCGCTCGTAGGGCACCGCGACCGCCCGACGCAGGTTGACCAGCCCGACGATGTCGTCGCGGGATTCGTCGATGACGGGGAACCGCGAGTGACCGGTCTGGCGGGCCTTGGCGACGACGTCGGCGGCCGTGTCGTCGCGCTCGACGACGACCATGCGCATCCGGTCGGTCATGACGTCGACGGCGGTGAGCTCGTCGAGCTCGATGGTGTTGGTCAGCAGCGCCGCGGTGCCCTCGTCGAGCGTCCCGACCTCCGCCGAGCGCCGCACCAGCGAGGCCAGCTCCTGCGCGGACCGGCCGCCGGACAGCTCCTCGCGCGGCTCGACGCCGATCCGGCGCAGCAGCGCGTTGGCGCTGCCGTTGAAGAAGGAGATCACCGGCCGCAGGGCGCGGGTGAAGCCGCGCTGCAGCGGTGCGACCGTGCGGGCGGTGGGCATCGGCCGGCTCAGCGCGAAGTTCTTCGGCACCAGCTCGCCGAACAGCATGGAGAACCCGTTGACCAGGACCGCGGCCACGACCACGGCGATCGCCCCGCCCACCACCTCACCCAGCGGCGAGCTCTGCAGCGGGGCGCCGATCAGCGCCAGCACCGCGGGCTGGGTGGTGTACCCGAGCAGGATGGTGGTCAGGGTGATCCCGACCTGCGCCCCGGACAGCTCGGTGGACAGGTGGCGCAGCGCCTTGAGCACCGAGTGCCCGCGGCGGTCACCGGGCTGGGTGCTCTTCTCGACGATCGCGGTGTCCAGCGTGACGAGCGAGAACTCGCTCGCGACGAACACCGCGGTCCCCGCGGTGAGCAGCACACCGAGGCCGATCAGCAGCCACTCGGTCAGCATGCACGACCACGGACGGACGCCCAGCGGTGCGACGGCCGGGACACCGGCGAGGGGAGGGGGGTGACAGTGGAGGGGCCGGCACTGCACGCCGTGGAGGCGTGCCGCCGGCCGCTACTTGAGCTGCTCATGGTGGGCCAGATGATACGCGGACCGCCGCGGCCACGCGCTGCCGTCCCGGGTGGGCCATGTGCCAGGCTGACGCCCATGGCCGTGACGTCCGCCTCCCCCGCCGTCGTGCTCGTCGTCGAGGACGAGCCCGCGATCGCCACCGCCGTGGCCAACCGCCTGTCCGCCGAGGGCTGGACGGTCGAGGTGGCCGGTGACGGCCACGCCGGCGTGGCTGCCGCCTCCCGACTGCGCCCCGGCCTGGTGGTGCTGGACGTCATGCTCCCCGGCATCGACGGGCTCGAGGTGTGCCGCCGCATCCAGGCCGAGCGGGCCGTGCCGGTGCTCATGCTGACCGCCCGCGACGACGAGACCGACATGCTCATCGGCCTCGGCGTCGGCGCCGACGACTACATGACCAAGCCGTTCTCGATGCGCGAGCTCGTGGCCCGGTGCAAGGCGCTGCTGCGGCGCAACGAGCGTGCGCTGCAGGCGGCACAGCTGGCCGGGACGGACCGCCAGGAGCCACCGATCACCATCGGCGACGTGGTGATCGACCGTGCCCAGCGGCGGGTGTCCCGCGGCGCCGAGCAGGTCCACCTGACCCCGACGGAGTTCGACCTGCTGGTCACGCTCGCCAGCAGCCCGCGGACCGTGCACACCCGCGAGCGCCTGCTGGCCGAGGTGTGGGACTGGGTCGACGCGAGCGGCACCCGCACCGTCGACTCCCACGTCAAGGCGCTGCGGCGCAAGCTCGGCCCGGACCTGGTGCGCACGGTGCACGGGGTCGGGTACGCGTTCGACCCGCCGAGCGGCACGGCCACCGAGGCGCCCGCCGCGCCGGCCCCCACCCCGCCCGAACGGTCGGCGGAGGGCTGACCGTGCCCACGCCCCGCCACGCCCGGGCGCCGCACCGCGGCCTGCTGCCGGACGTGCGCCCCCTGGACCGGTTCCAATCCATCAAGATCAAGCTCGGCGTCCTGGTGGCCGCCACCGTGAGCCTGGCCGCGTTCCTGACCTGGATCGGGCTGCACTACCACCTCGGCCCCACCCGCACGCTGCCGCTGGCGATCGTGCTGTCGCTCGTGGTCACCCAGGTGCTGGCCCGCGGCATGACGTCGCCGCTGCGGGAGATGACCGCGGCGGCGCGTGCGATGGCCAACGGCGACCTGTCCCAGCGGGTGCGGTCCACCAGCCGCGACGAGGTCGGCCAGCTCGCGCACGCCTTCAACTCGATGGCCGAGGACCTGGCCTCCACCGACCTGCTGCGGCGCGAGATGGTCGCGAACGTCTCGCACGAGCTGCGCACCCCGGTCACCGCCCTGCAGGCGCAGCTGGAGAACATCGTCGACGGCGTCTCCGAGCCCGACCCGGCCACCATGCAGGCGGCGCTGGCCCAGACCGAGCGCCTGGGCCGGCTGGTCACGTACCTGCTCGACCTGTCCCGGGTCGAGGCCGGCGCGGTGGGCCTGGACGTGCAGGACGTCGCCCTCGCGGACTTCCTGCAGGACGCCGCCGACGCCGCCGCCCTGGTCGGCGCCGACAAGGAGCTGCGGTTCCCGGTCGTCGTCGACCCGCCCGACCTCACCCTGCCCGCCGACGCCGAGCGCCTGCACCAAGTGCTCGCCAACCTCCTGCACAACGCGGTGCGTCACTCCCCGCGCGGGGAGGAGGTCCGCCTCGAGGCGTCCCGGCACGGCGACCGGGTCGTGATCGACGTCGTCGACCACGGGCCCGGGATCGCCCGCGAGCAGCGGGCCCGGGTGTTCGAGCGGTTCGCGCGCGGCAACAGCCCCGCGCAGACCGGTCAGATCCCCACCGGCGGGACCGGCATCGGCCTGGCGATCGTGCGCTGGGCCGTGAGCCTGCACGGCGGCACGGTCGAGGTCGCCGACACGTCCACCGGCTGCACCATGCGCCTGTCCCTGCCGGCCCACCCACCCGCCGCCGACGCCGGCAACGGCACCCACCCCGCACCCCGGAAGGTCCTGCGATGAACACGCACACCGCGCCCGAGCCCCCGGGCCCCGCCGCCGCCCGCGGCTCGGACCGGCAGGCCCCCGACGGCGACCGGACCATCCGGATCGACCACCTGTCGAAGACGTTCGGTGCGGTGCGCGCCGTCGACGACCTGAGCTTCACCGTGCAGCCCGGCCGGGTCACCGGCTTCCTCGGCCCGAACGGGGCCGGCAAGACCACGACGCTGCGCATGCTGCTCGGGCTCGTGCGGCCGACGTCGGGCACCGCGACCATCGGCGGGCACACCTACGCCGACCTGGACCGGCCGATGCACCGCGTCGGCGCCGCGCTCGAGGCGGCCAGCTTCCACCCCGGCCGCTCCGCGCTGGACCACCTGCGCGTGTACGCGCCGCAGGCGGGCGTGCCGGACTCCCGGTGCACCGAGGTGCTCGGCCTCGTCGGGCTCGACGGCGTCGCCAGGCGCCGCGTCGGCGGCTTCTCGCTCGGCATGCGCCAGCGGCTGGCGCTCGCCACGACCCTGCTCGGCGACCCCGGCGTGCTGCTCCTGGACGAGCCCGCGAACGGCCTGGACCCCGAGGGGATCGCGTGGCTGCGCGCGTTCCTGCGGCACCTGGCCGGCGAGGGCCGCACCGTCCTGGTGTCCAGCCACGTGCTGTCCGAGGTCGAGCAGACCGTGGACGACGTCGTCATCATCGCCCGCGGGCGCCTCGTCCACGCCTCGTCCCTGCCCGAGCTCGCCGCCCTCGCGGAGCCGACCGTGCGGGTCTCGTCGCCCGACGACACCGGCCTGCGGTCCCTGGTCAGCTCCGCGGGCTGGGACCGGCTGGTCGAGCCGGCAGCCGATCCCCGACCGGGAACCCTGGTGCTGCGGCAGGTGCGGGCGGCCGAGGTCGGCGCGCGGGCGTTCGCGGCCGGGCTGGAGCTGCACGAGCTGGCCACCCGCGACGTCGGGCTCGAGGGGATCTTCCTGCGACTCGTCGGGGATCCACCGGCGGGTGGCGGGCCGCGCCGGAAGGACGGGGACGCGTGATGGGCACCGCACTGAGGACCGAGTACCGCAAGCTCGTCACCACCCGGATGTGGTGGGTGCTGCTGGTGGTGATGGCGCTGTACATGGCGTTCCTCGCCGCCGTCCTGGCGTTCAGCCTCACGCTCGAGGGCGGGGGTGGTGGCGGCTTCACGGGCACGCCGCAGGCGACGCCGTTGTCCCCCGAGGAGCTCGCCCGCACCATCTACACGCTGGCCACCTCGCTCGGCTACGTGTTCCCGGTGATCGTCGGCGCACTGGCGATGACCGGGGAGTTCCGGCACCAGACGATCACCCCGACCCTGCTGGCCGAGCCGCGACGGTCGGTGGTGCTCGCCGCCAAGATGCTCTCCAGCATCGTGGTGGGTCTGGTGTTCGGCGTCGTGGGGACGCTCGCCACCGTCGGCGCCGGCGCCGCCACGCTCGCCCTGCGCGGCGAGGCGACCGGGCTCACCGAGCCGATCGTGCTGCGCAGCGCGGGGCTGTCCGTGCTCGCGTTGACCGTGTGGACCGTGGTGGGCGTCGGGTTCGGCGCGCTGATCACCAACCAGGTCGCGGTGATCGTGGTGCTGCTCGCGTTCACCCAGTTCGTCGAGCCGGTCCTGCGCATCGTGCTGGCCCAGCTGGACTGGGCCGCAGGTGTGTCCAAGTTCCTGCCGGGGGCGGCCGGGGAGTCCATCACCGGCGCGTCCTTCTACGCCGGCACGGGGATGGGTGCCGACCTGCTGGGCTCGGGGCAGGGACTCGCGGTGCTGCTCGGCTACGCCCTGATGTTCGCCGTCCTGGGGCGGCTCCTGGCGCTGCGCCGGGACATCACCTGACCGGACGTCACCCGTCCGGTCCCGGCTCACCCCGTCCGCGCCCCGTCCGCCCCCCGGGGGCCCGGCAGGGCCGGTCCGGGGGTGCCCGGCGAGGCGACCGACCGGTGACGCCCGGGTCGACGCGGACCGACGGTTGAGCTGTGACTGAGCCGCCGTTTGCCAGTCGTTGGGACGGCGAAGCACCCGGCCACCATTCACCCGCGGACCGGCCCGCGCGCGCCTCTCCCCGGTCGTGCCACCACGGGACGAGGGCATAGGGTTGGACGAAACCTGATCTCCAACGAAGCGGTCATAGCCGCGGCGGAAGTGGGCGAACTTCGCGTGTCCCAGAAGGCTGAGCCAGACTCGATCCGCGCTGCGTTCGGCGCCAACGAATGGCTCGTGGACGAGCTGTACGAGCAGTACCTCAAGGACAAGAACGCGGTGGACCCCGCGTGGTGGGAGTTCTTCGAGGACTACACCCCGTCCGACGAGGGCACCGGGGTCTCGGGGCAGGCGGCGGGCACGCCGGCGTCCCGCGGCAACGGGTCCGACGTCCGGCCCGACGCGGCCGCCGACGCCGACCAGCAGGCGGTACCCGCCCCGCACGAGGCCGCACCGGGACCGACCGAGGCCGTGCCGTCCCCGGCGCCGAAGCCGCAGGCGGGCGCACCGGCCCCCGCGCCGGCTCCTCGGGGCAGCACGCCGACCAGCACCCCCGCCGCCGTCCCGTCGGACGCCTCCGCCGCCGCCCCCGCGAAGGCCTCCGCACCGACCGCCACGGCGACGGCCGACCCCAGCGCGCCGCAGCCCACGCCGCAGACCGAGGAGCCGACCGCTCCCCCGGTCGCCACGGCGCAGCCCGCCACCGCGCCGTACGCCCAGGGGGTGGCCGCCGCCGGCCGGTCGGGTGACGGCGAGGACGCCACCGACGAGGTGCAGCGCCTCAAGGGCCCCGCCGCGCGCGTCGTGACCAACATGGAGGCCAGCCTCGAGGTCCCGACGGCGACGTCGGTCCGCGCGGTGCCGGCCAAGCTGATGGTCGACAACCGCATCGTCATCAACAACCACCTCCTGCGCGGTCGCGGCGGCAAGATCTCCTTCACCCACCTCATCGGGTTCGCGGTCGTCGAGGCGCTCCGCGACATGCCGGCCATGAACGCCGGCTACACCCTCGAGAGCGGCAAGCCGGCGATCGTCACGCCGGCGCACGTCAACCTCGGGCTGGCGATCGACCTGGCCAAGCCCGACGGCACCCGCCAGCTGCTCGTGCCCAGCATCAAGGGCGCCGACGCCATGGACTTCGCCCAGTTCTGGGCCGGGTACGAGGACGTCGTCCGCCGGGCGCGCAACAACAAGCTCACCGTCGCCGACTTCGCCGGCACCACGATCTCCCTGACCAACCCCGGCACGATCGGCACCGTGCACTCCGTGCCGCGGCTCATGGCCGGCCAGGGCACGATCATCGGCGTCGGCGCGATGGACTACCCGGCGGAGTTCGCCGGGACGTCCGAGGAGCGGCTGAACAAGATGGGCATCTCCAAGGTGCTCACCCTGACGTCGACCTACGACCACCGGATCATCCAGGGCGCGCAGTCCGGCGACTTCCTGCGGATCGTCGCCAACAAGCTCCTCGGCCAGGACGGCTTCTACGACCGGATCTTCGCGTCGCTGCGCCTGCCGTACGAGCCGGTACGCTGGGTCCGCGACCCCTCCGACCCGGAGGCCGACCAGGACAAGCCCGCCCGGATCGCCGACCTGATCCACGCCTACCGCTCCCGCGGGCACCTCATGGCGGACACCGACCCGCTGTCCTACCGCCAGCGCAAGCACCCCGACCTGGACGTGCAGACCCACGGGCTGACGCTGTGGGACCTGGACCGGACCTTCCCGACCGGCGGCTTCGGCGGCACCCAGCGCGCCAAGCTGCGCGACATCCTCGGGCTGCTGCGCGAGTCCTACTGCCGGTCCATCGGCATCGAGTACATGCACCTGGCCGACCCGCGCCAGCGCACCTGGCTCCAGGAGCGCCTGGAGTCCGGGTACACCCGCACCCCGCGCGAGGACCAGCTGCGGGTGCTGCGCCGGCTCAACGCCGCGGAGGCGTTCGAGACCTTCCTGCAGACCAAGTACGTCGGCCAGAAGCGGTTCTCGCTCGAGGGCGGGGAGTCGGTCATCCCGCTGCTCGACGCGGTGCTGTCCAAGGCCGCCGACAACGGGCTCGACGAGGTCGGCATCGGCATGGCCCACCGCGGCCGGCTCAACGTGCTCGCCAACATCGCGGGCAAGAGCTACGGCCAGATCTTCAGCGAGTTCGAGGGCAACCAGGACCCCAAGTCCGTCCAGGGCTCGGGCGACGTGAAGTACCACCTCGGCACCGAGGGCACCTTCACCGCCGAGTCGGGCGCGACCACCAAGGTGTACCTGGCGGCGAACCCGTCGCACCTGGAGGCCGTCGACCCGGTCCTCGAGGGCATCGTGCGGGCCAAGCAGGACCGCATCGACCTCGGCGGGGACGGCTTCTCCGTGCTGCCGATCCTCATCCACGGCGACGCCGCGTTCGCCGGCCAGGGTGTGGTGACCGAGACGCTGAACCTGTCCCAGCTGCGCGGCTACCGCACCGGCGGCACCGTGCACGTGATCATCAACAACCAGGTCGGCTTCACCACCGGCCCCGGCTCGTCGCGCTCCACGCTCTACCCGACCGACGTCGCCAAGGGTCTGCAGGTCCCGATCTTCCACGTCAACGGGGACGACCCCGAGGCGTGCGTGCGGGTGGCCGAGCTGGCGTTCGACTACCGCGAGCAGTTCGACCGTGACGTGATCATCGACATGGTCTGCTACCGCCGCCGCGGCCACAACGAGGGTGACGACCCCTCGATGACGCAGCCGCTGATGTACAACCTCATCGAGGCCAAGCGGTCGGTGCGCAAGCTGTACACCGAGGCGCTCGTCGCGCGCGGCGACATCACCGTCGACGAGGCCGAGCAGGTGCTGCAGGACTACCAGGCCCAGCTCGAGCGGGTCTTCACCGAGACCCGCGAGGGCGGCTACGTGGCGCCGGCCGACTCCGAGCCGGTCGCCGGCCTGGAGCGCCCCGAGGCCCAGCGCGAGGACGCCGGCGCGATGATCGGCTGGCGCACGGCCGTGGACGCGTCGGTGCTCGAGCGGATCGGCCGGGCGCACACCCGCGCCCCCGAGGGGTTCACCGTGCACCCCAAGCTCGCCCAGCTGCTGCAGCGGCGCGAGCAGATGTCCCGCGAGGGGGGCATCGACTGGGGCTACGGCGAGGTGCTCGCGTTCGGGTCGCTGCTGATCGAGGGCACCCCGGTGCGGCTGGCCGGTCAGGACTCGCGCCGCGGGACGTTCGTGCAGCGGCACGCCGTCATGCACGACCGGCAGACCGGCGCGGAGTGGACGCCGTTGCTGTACCTGTCGGCCGACCAGGCGAAGTTCTGGGTCTACGACTCCTCGCTGTCGGAGTACGCGGCGCTCGGGTTCGAGTACGGCTACTCCGTGGAGCGCCCCGACGCCCTGGTGCTGTGGGAGGCGCAGTTCGGCGACTTCGTCAACGGCGCGCAGACCATCATCGACGAGTTCATCACCTCGGCCGAGCAGAAGTGGGGCCAGCGCTCGAGCGTCGTGCTGCTGCTGCCGCACGGGTTCGAGGGGCAGGGCCCGGACCACTCCTCCGCCCGCGTCGAGCGGTTCCTGCAGATGTGCGCCGAGAACAACATGACGGTCGCGGCGCCGTCGACCCCGGCGTCGTACTTCCACCTGCTGCGCCGTCAGGCGTACGCCCGTCCGCGGCGCCCGCTGGTGGTGCTGACGCCGAAGTCCATGCTGCGCCTGAAGGCGGCGTCGTCCCCGGTGGAGGAGTTCGTCACCGGCACCTTCCGCGAGGTCATCACCGACGACGTCGCGGCGCGGGCCGGCGGCGTCGACCGGGTGCTGCTGTGCACCGGCAAGGTCTACTGGGACCTGCTGGCGCACCGCGAGAAGAGCGGCGACACGCGGACCGCGATCGTCCGGCTCGAGCAGCTGTACCCGCTCGACGGCGACACGATCCGCGGAGCGCTCGAGCCGTTCGGCGACGCCGAGCTGGTCTGGGTGCAGGAGGAGCCGGCCAACCAGGGCGCCTGGAGCCACATCGCGATGAACCTGACCCCGCTGGTCGGTCGGCCGCTCGGCGTCGCCTCGCGGTCGGCGTCGGCGTCGCCGGCGGCCGGGTCGGCCAAGACGCACGCGGCCGAGCAGACCGAGCTCGTCCGGCAGGCCTTCGCCCGCTGAGGCCGGAGCCGTCCAGCCGGCGGCCTCAGCCAGGGCCGGGCGTCCCACGCGGGACGCCCGGCCCTGGACGCATCTACGGCCGGGCGCACTCACGGCCGGGCGTGCCTGCGGCCGCGCGCGTCTGCGGCCGGGCGCGTGTCAGGCCGGCCCCGCCAGGGACGGGCGCGCGGCGAACGTCCGCCGGTACGCGGCCGGACTCGTGCCGAGCCGGCGGGTGAAGTGGTGGCGCAGCACCGCGGCGGTGCCGAACCCGCACCGGCGGGCGACGTCCTCCACCGGCGCGTCGGTGCGCTCCAGCAGCTCCTGGGCGCGCAGCACCCGCTGCCGGATGAGCCACGCCGCCGGCGTCGTGCCGGTCTCGGCCCGGAAGCGGCGGGCGAACGTCCGCTCGGACATCAGCGCCCGGGCGGCGAGGTCCGGGACCGACATGTCGTCGGCCAGGTGGTCGAGCATCCACACCAGCAGCGGCTCCAGGGTGTCGGCCTGGACCGGCAGCGGGGTGTCGACGTACTGCGCCTGCCCCCCGTCACGGTGCGGCGGGACGACCATCCGGCGGGCGACCGCCGCCGCCGCGGCCGCACCGAGCTCGCGGCGGACCAGGTGCAGGCAGGCGTCGATCCCGGCGGCCGTCCCGGCGCTGGTCACCACGCCGCGGTCCTCGACGTAGAGCACCGCGGGGTCCACGACCGCGGTCGGGACGAGCTCCGCCAGTCGGTCGGTGTGCATCCAGTGGGTCGTGCACCGGCGCCCGTCCAGCAGCCCGGCGCGGCCGAGCGCGAAGGCGCCACTGCACACGCTCAGCACCCACGCCCCGCGGTCGGCGGCCGCCCGCAGCGCGTCCAGCGCCGCGTCGGCCACCTCGCCGCCGCCGTAGGCCGGCACCACGACGAGGTCCGCCGCGGCCGCGGCGTCCAGGCCCCGCTCGACGACCAGGTCGAAGCCCATGCTCGTCGTGACCGGCCCCGGCCGCACGGCGCACACCGCGAAGTCGAACGCGGGACCGCCGGTGTCGGTGCGGTCGATCCCGAACACCTCGCACGCGACCCCGAGCTCGAACGGGGCCACCTCGGGCAGGGCCAGGACGGCGACGGAGCGGAGCACGCGCACAGTCTGGCAGGAAATGCACGGTCCCGGTCACCTCTGCCACTCGTGGCGGAATGCTGGCACTCATAGGCTTTCTGCCATGACTCCTCTCGTCGTGATCCTCGTCCTGACCGCCCTGGTCCTTCTCGTCGCCGACGTCGTCACCGTCCGGCACGACGGCCTGGGCACCCTCGAGCCGCCGCGGTCCCACCCCCGCGACGACCTGGGGTGGCCCGGCCGGTTCGTCTGACCTCCCCGTCACCGGCCCACCTCCGGCCCGCGCGGGCGGCGGGCTGCCCTCCTGCGCGATCTCTGGACGGCGGGCGGCCCGCGCGTCGGCGCCCCGTCCGGCCTCGCGCTTGCGAGACTGTCCCCCAGCGCCGTCGTCGGCGCGGGACGACGGAACGGACTGGGGTGAGCGTGTGAGCGAGCTGCCGATGCGCCTGGTGGTGGTCGGCGACGAGCTGGCGGCCGGCGCCGGGGACCCGAAGGGGCTCGGCTGGGTCGGACGGGTGGCGGCGCGGACGCACACCCCGACCGCGGCGACGTTCCTCACCCTGGCCGTGCCGGGCGAGACGAGCAGCGCCCTCGGTGCCCGGTGGGACGAGGAGGCGAGCCGCCGCTTCACCGCGGACACCGACAACCGGCTCGTCGTCGCCCTGGGCCGGGCCGACCTGGGGGCCGGCCTGTCGATCGCGCGCAGCCGGCTGAACCTCGCCAACATCCTCGACGTCGCCGAGTCCCGCCGGATCCAGACGTTCGTCGTCGGCCCCCCGCCCGGACGCACCGAGGACAACGACCGGATCGCGGACCTGTCGGCCGCCTACGCCGACGTCGCGACCCGCCGCCGCATCCCCTACGTGGACACCTGCTCGCCGCTGGCGACCCACGAGCAGTGGCTCGGCGACCTCGCCGCCGGGGACGGGCTGCTACCCGGCCAGGCCGGCTACGGCATGATCGCGTGGCTCGTCCTGCACACGGGCTGGCACGCCTGGCTCGGCCTGCCCGACGACGGCGCATAGCCCGCACCGGATCTGGGCGGGCGCCCCGACCGACCCGCGGCCACCCGGGCGTGCCCCGGCCGTCCGCCCCGGGACCCGCCCCGGTCAGGCGGCGACGACGCCCGCGCGCCGCAGCTCGACGGTGAGGTCCTGCGGGCTGCTGGCCGCCGCGCACGCCTCGGCGTAGGTCACCGAGCCGTCCCGCACGAGCGTGAACAGGTGCTGGTCGAACGTCTGCATCTTGTAGTACGCGCCCTCCCGGATCAGGTCCCGCAGCGGTGGCGAGCCGAGCGGGTCCACGATCGCCTCGGCCGTCCGGCCGGTGTTGACCATGACCTCGACCGCTGGACGGCGCCCGCCGCCGTCGGCCCGCCGCACCAGCCGCTGCGAGACGACGCCGCGCAGCGACTGCGCCACGGCGTGCCGGATCTGGGCCTGCTCGTACGGCGGGAAGCAGTCGACGATGCGGTTGACCGTCTCACCGGCGTCGATCGTGTGCAGCGTGGACAGCACCAGGTGCCCGGTCTCCGCCGCGGACAGCGCGGCCCGCACCGTCTCGCTGTCGCGCATCTCGCCGACCAGGATGACGTCAGGGTCCTGCCGCATGGCGGCCCGCAGCGCCGAGGCGAAGTCGACGGTGTCCTGGCGCACCTCGCGCTGGGAGACGATCGACCGCTTGTCCGGGTGCAGCACCTCGATGGGGTCCTCGATCGTGACGATGTTGACCTCGCGGTAGGTGTTGATCAGGTCGACCATCGACGCCAGCGTCGTCGTCTTGCCCACCCCGGTCGGGCCGGTGACCAGCACGAGGCCACGCGGCTCGAGCGCGAGCTCGCCGACGATCTCGGGCAGCCCCAGGTCCGCCAGCGGCTGCGCGCCGACGGCGACCCGGCGGAACACCATCGCGTAGGCGCCGCGTGCCTGGTAGGCGTTCACCCGGAACCGGCCCACCCCGGCGACCGAGTACGCGAAGTCGGCCTCGTGCGTGGTGCGGAAGGTCGGGGCCAGGTCGGCAGGCAGCACCTCGGCGAGCATGTGCTCGGTGTCCGCCGGCGTCAGGTCCCGCACCCCGATCCGGCGCAGCGCGCCCTCCACCCGTACGCGCGGCCCGGAGCCCACCTTGACGTGCAGGTCCGACCCCCCCGAGCTCGCCAGGGCGTGCAGGAGCGGGACGACGGAGAGCGGTGCATCGGTCACGGCCTCCCTATCGGCCGATGCCCGCCCCGCTGTGATCGGCCACCCGGGTGGCGGTCGGACCGGGGGCATGTGGGACCATGGGGGCGACCCGAGATCACGCCGTGCCCGCTGTGGCATGCGGCGAACGGCAGAGGAGAGCACAGATGAGCAAGCGAGGACGCAAGCGTCGCGCCCGCAAGGGCAGCGCAGCCAACCACGGCAAGCGGCCCAACGCCTGAGCAGTCCGTGGCACACCTCGGGCCCGGTGCGAGATCGCACCGGGCCCGTGGTCTGCCCGTGGTCTTCCCGTGGTCTGCACGCCGGTCCGGCTCACGTCCGCGTCCGCGGGGACGTGGCCCGGTCAGGTGGCCGGGGCCGGGCTCAGGTGAGCTGGGTCCGCAGGACCGTCAGGTGCTCGCGGATGCGGAGGTGCAGCTCCACGGGCGCGCACTCCGAGCAGGAGCGGCGCACGAGCGCCCGCACGTGCTCCTCGACGTCGTACTCGGCCAGGCACGGCTCGCAGTAGGCGAGGTGCTCACGGATCCGGTCGCCGTCCGCCTCGGGCAGCTCCGAGTCCAGGAACTCGAACAGCCTGCCCAGTGCCTGCTCGCAGTTGACGGGACCCGAGGGCCCCTCCGCCGCGGCATCGTCCTGCACGCTCATGACCCGCTCCCCTTGTCCGTCGCCCCGACCAGCCCGCGCCCACGGGCATAGTCACTCAACAGCTCCCGCAGCTGTTGCCTTCCCCGGTGCAGCCGCGACATCACGGTGCCGATCGGCGTCCCCATGATCTCGGCGATCTCCTTGTACGCGAACCCCTCGACGTCGGCCAGGTAGACGGCGATCCGGAAGTCCTCCGGGATCTGCTGGAGGGCGTCCTTGACGTCCGAGTCCGGCAGGTGGTCGAGCGCCTCGGCCTCCGCCGAGCGCAGCCCGGTGGACGTGTGCGAGGCGGCGCGCGCGATCTGCCAGTCCTCCACGTCCTCACCGGCCGACTGCTGCGGCTCGCGCTGCTTCTTGCGGTAGGAGTTGATGAAGGTGTTGGTGAGGATGCGGTACAGCCACGCCTTGAGGTTCGTCCCGGGCCGGTACTGGTGGAAGGCGGCGAACGCCTTCGCGAACGCCTCCTGCACGAGGTCCTCGGCATCGGTCGGGTTGCGGGTCATCCGCAGCGCAGCGGCGTACAGCTGGTCCAGGTACACCAGCGCTTCGGCCTCGAATCGCTCCGCGCGTGCGCTCGCGTCCTCGGCCTCGGGGGCTCGGTTCGTGTCCTCGCTCATCACGGGCGAGCCTATCCCCGCGCGGCCGGACGCGTCGTGGCCCGGTGCGCCGGGCACGAGGACCTCGGCGACCAGCACGCCGGGCACGGGTACCGACGACGTCGTCGGGCGCTCGGCGAGCAGACAGGTCATGACGGCCCCAACCGGAGACCCCCGGGGTCCATTCCCGCTGCCGAGCCGCGCACGAGCGGCTAGCGTCGAACCGACCGCCCCGGCCCGCGCTGGGACCTGCGACCGAGAGAAGTGACGACACTGATGATGCTGCGCCGGATCGCCCGTCCGATGCTGGCCGCCTGGTTCGTGACCGAAGGCTCCGCCGCGGTCCGCGGGTCGGCCGTCCACCTCGAGCCCGCCCGTGCGGGCGCCGATGTCCTCGTCGACCGGTTCGGCATCGCCCGGCCGTCCGACGAGCAGCTGCGCACCATCGTCAAGGTGCACGGGGCGGCGACGATCGGCGCCGGAGCGGCGCTGGCGATCGGCAAGGCGCCGCGGCTGGCCGCCCTCGTGCTGGCCGCGCTGACGCTGCCGTCGGCGGTCGCGAACGTGCTCGCGTCGCGGCGTGGCGGGGTCTCGGCCGCGGCGAAGACCGAGCGGCGCCAGCGCGCCGTGCAGGCCGTCTCCTTCACCGGCGCAGCGCTCATCGCCGCCGCCGACCGCGAGGGGCGCCCGGGTCTGGCCTGGAAGGTGTCGCGGGCGCGCAAGCTCGCCGCCGCGAGCGCGACGGCCACGGTCGCCGGCGCGACCCACGGCTCGAAGAAGTCGAGCTCCACGGGCGCCACCGACGCGCTCAAGAAGGCGGTCAAGGGCGCCGGTGCGGTCGCCGCCGCCAAAGCCACCAAGGACGCCGGCGAGAAGGTCGGCCACGGCGCCGTGGAGACGGTCAAGGCCGGCAAGCGGGCCGAGAAGAAGGCGCTCAAGGCGGGCGCCAAGGCCGCCAAGCACGCCGCGCCGGTGGCCGCTGCCGGGCGCGCGGCCAAGGCAGCCGGCAAGGCCGGCAAGGGGGGCAAGGCGGGCGCTTCGCGCGCGGCCAAGCGCGCCGACGCCAAGTCGCTCAAGGCGACCAGGTCCGCCGACACCAAGGCCGCCAGGAGCGCCGCGGTCGCCGAGGCGACGGCCGCGAAGTTGGCCGCGACGCAGGCGGCATCGGCGGAGAAGGCCGCGCGGGTCGCCGAGGCGCAGGCTGCCAAGGCCGCGAAGCGGTCCCGGCGCCGCCGCACCGAGGACGTCGTCGTCCCCGGCTAACCTGGCGCCATGACGACGTCGCCCGGACCGGGCTCCCGCACGCCCCGTCCGGACGACGCCTGGCACGCACCCACGGCCGATCGGCCGCTGGACGCACGGGTCGACGTCCCGGGGTCGAAGTCGCTGACCAACCGGTTCCTGGTGCTCGCCGCGCTGGCCGACGGCCCGGGGCGTCTGCGCGGCGCCCTGCGCTCGCGGGACACGCTGCTGATGGCCGACGCGCTGCGCGCTCTCGGCGTCGACATCGACGACGACGGGTCGGACTGGGTCGTCACGCCGGGCCCGCTGCGCGGTGGGACCCAGGTCGACTGCGGGCTGGCCGGAACCGTGATGCGGTTCCTGCCGGCGGTCGCGGCCCTGGCGGACGGTCCGGTCCGCTTCGACGGCGACGCCGGCGCCCGGACCCGCCCCATGGGACCGGTGCTCACCGCCCTGCACGCGCTCGACGTCGACGTCGAGCACCACGGGGAGCGGGGGTACCTGCCGGTCACCGTCACCGGCCGGGGCTCGGTCGCCGGCGGCGCGGTGGACGTCGACGCCAGCGCGTCGAGCCAGTTCGTGTCGGGGCTGCTGCTCACCGGTGCCCGGTTCGACCGCGGCCTGCAGCTGCGCCACACCGGACGGACGCTGCCGAGCCTGCCGCACATCGAGATGACGGTGGCGGTGCTGCGCGGCGCCGGCGTGGAGGTCGACGACTCGCGCCCCGCGCTGTGGGAGGTCCGCCCCGGGCCGATCACGGGCCGCGACGTGCGCGTCGAGCCGGACCTGTCCAACGCCGGGGCGTTCCTCGCCGCGGCCTTGGTGGCCGGCGGCACCGTGCGCGTCCCCGGCTGGCCGACCCGCACCACGCAGCCCGGCGCCCTGCTGCCGGGCATCCTGGAACAGCTGGGCGCCACCACCCGGCTCGACGGCGACGCCCTGGCGGTCACCGGGTCCGGGACCATCCACGGTGTCGACCTCGACCTGCACGACGCCGGCGAGCTCACCCCGACGATCGCCGCCCTGGCCGCGCTCGCGGACTCCCCCAGCCGGCTGCGCGGCATCGCGCACCTGCGCGGGCACGAGACCGACCGGCTGCACGCGCTCGCGACCGAGATCACCCGGCTCGGGGGGCAGGCCGAGCAGACGTCCGACGGGCTCGTCATCACTCCCCGACCGCTGACCGGTGGCCTCGTGCGGACCTACCACGACCACCGGATGGCGACCGCGGGCGCGCTGCTCGGCCTGCGCGTGCCCGGCATCCGCGTGGAGGACGTCGCGACCACCAGCAAGACGCTCCCCGACTTCGTCGGGATGTGGCAGCGCATGCTGGGTCCGACGCCGTGAGACGACGGTGAGCGGCCGGTGACCCCGCGCCGGCCCGACGAGTCCGACGTCCGGATCCGCCCCGGCAAGCGCAGCTCCCGACCACGCACCAAGCAGCGACCCGAGCACGCCGACGCCGAGCGGGCCATGGTCACCGGCGTGGACCGCGGCCGGTACACGCTGCTGGTTGACCCGGCCGGCCCCCGCGAGCGCCGCGCGATCGCGATGAAGGCGCGCGAGCTCGGACGCGAGCGGGTCGTGCCGGGCGACGTCGTCGACGTCGTCGGGGACACGTCCGGCGACGCGGGCAGCCTGAGCCGGATCGTGCGGATCACCGAGCGCACGACGGTGCTGCGCCGGACAGCCGACGACACCGACCCGGTCGAGCGGGTCATCGTGGCCAACGCCGACCAGCTCGTGATCGTCACGGCCCTGGCCGAGCCCGAGCCGCGCACCCGGATGATCGACCGGTGCGTGGTCGCGGGCTACGACGCCGGCATGGACGTGCTGCTGGCGCTGACCAAGGCCGACCTCGCCGACCCGGACGAGCTGGTCGCGATGTACGCCCCGATCGACGTCGACGTCGTGGTGACCCGCCGCGACCCCGACGGGCGGTGGCTGGGTCTGGACGACGTGCGGGGCGCGCTCGCGGGCCGGACGTCGGTGCTGGTGGGTCACTCCGGGGTGGGCAAGTCGACCCTGGTCAACGCCCTCGTGCCGGACGCGCGCCGGTCGGTGGGCGTGGTCAACGACACCACCGGTCGCGGGCGCCACACCTCCACGTCGGCCGTCGCGCTGCGGATGCCCGCGACCCCGGCGGCGGGGCTGCCCGCCGGGTGGGTGATCGACACCCCCGGGGTGCGCTCGTTCGGGCTCGCGCACGTGCAGGTGGAGGGCCTGCTCGCGCCGTTCTCCGACCTGGCCGGCGTGGCGGACGAGTGCCCGCGCGGCTGCAGCCACGCCGACGACGCCCCCGACTGCGAGCTCGACGAGTGGGTCGCCGCAGCGCCCGACGACGGCACCCGGGCGGCCCGGTCGGCGCGGGTCGAGTCGTTCCGGCGGCTGCTGGCCAGCCGGACCGGCTCGATGAGCTCGACCGACGGGTCCGGCGACCGCGAGACCCGCTGACCGCGACCGGCGCCCGCACCGGTACGGGCCGGCGCACCGGCGAGGCACCGGCGGGGTCGCCCGCGCGCGCCGATACGGTGGGGCCATGATCCGGTCCGGGTACGACGACGACCTGCGCCTGGCCCACGTCATCGCGGACCAGGTCGACTCGCTGACCATGGCGCGGTTCCGGTCGCTGGACCTGCGGGTCGAGACCAAGCCCGACACCACCCCGGTCACCGACGCCGACCGCAGCGCCGAGGAGATGATCCGCTCCCAGCTCGCCCGGACGCGGCCGCGCGACGCGGTGCACGGCGAGGAGATGCCGGACACCGGGCACGGACCCCGCCAGTGGGTCGTGGACCCCATCGACGGCACGAAGAACTTCGTCCGCGGGGTGCCGGTCTGGGCGACCCTCATCGCCCTGCTCGACGGCGGCCAGCCCGTCCTGGGAGTGGTGAGCGCGCCGGCCCTGGGCAGGCGCTGGTGGGCCGCGCAGGGCTCCGGGGCGTGGACGGGGCGCTCGCTGTCCGCGGCGACCCGGTTGCACGTGTCGCAGGTCGGGCGGCTGTCCGACGCGTCGCTGTCCTACTCGAGCCTGAGCGGCTGGGAGGAGCGTGGCCGGCTCGAGCACTTCCTGCGGCTGACCCGGTCGGTGTGGCGCACCCGCGCCTACGGCGACTTCTGGTCCCACGTCATGGTGGCGGAGGGCGCCGTCGACCTGTCCTGCGAGCCCGAGCTCGCGCTGCACGACATGGCCGCGCTCGTCCCGATCGTCACCGAGGCCGGTGGGCGGTTCACCTCGGTGCACGGCCAGGACGGCCCCTTCGGCGGGTCGGCGCTGGTGAGCAACGGCAAGCTGCACGACGCGGCGCTGCAGATCCTGGACCCGCTGTACGAGGAGTAGTCGCTGCGGCCCGGTCACATCGCCAGACGACGGACGGCGCTACCGCGGGATCGCGCCGAGCTCGGTGCGGTCGTACCAGAGCAGGTCGCGCTCGTCGAGGCGCTCCATCGCGTCGTCGTCGGTGAGTGCCGCGGCGACGTCGTCGGCGGCGGCCGGCTCGTCGACGTGCGCGCACACGACCGCGGACCACGGCACGGGCTCGCGCACGTGGACGGCGCTGGGCACCTCGTCGTCCAGCGCGGCGTCCACCACCCCGGCGTCCACGTCGGCGGCCAGGACCACGCGCAGCCGGGGCGCAGCGGGAGCCGCACCGAGGCGATCGAGGGAGTCGTCGGCCGCGGCCAGCTGGGCGGCGTACTCCAGGCCCTCGTCGTCCTCGTCGGGGAAGAGTGCGCGCAGCGCGGGGGTGACCGCGTGGGCGCGGCCGGCCGGGAGCGACCCGGCGGACGGTGCGGAGTCGACGTCGAGCAGGGTCACCGGCAGGTAGAGGCGCACGTGACCAGTGTGCCCCTCAGCCGCGGACCGTCGACCGGAGGGCGCGCCGGGCCCGGGGTGGGTGGGCCTGCACGCCGGCCACCCGCGCCGCGAGCGCGGCGATCGACGCCTGGGCGGGCGACCGGGGCGACGCCTCGCGCAGCGTCGCGCCCCGCAGCAGTGCGGCGTCGACCGCCGGCCCGTCGTCGGGCACCAGGTGGGGGTCGTCCACGCCCGCGTACCGGGCCAGCGCGTCGCGCACCGCGTGCTCGGGACGGCGGCCCGCGGCCGACGCCCGCACCCGGTTGACGACCACCACACGGCGGGCCAGGGCGGCGACGCCCGAGTCGGCCAGCTCGCTCAGACCGCGCACGAGACGCTGCATGCCGACCGCGTCCCCGCCGCCCACCACCACGACGACGTCGGCGGCCGCGAGCGCTGAGAGGGTCGCGGCGTTGCGGCGCGGCGCGTGGGTGTCGTAGCTGAGCACCTCGTCCTGCTCCAGGCAGAAGCCGCAGTCCACCACGACCCACTGGGCGAGGCCGCGGGCCGTCTCCCACACCAGGTCCAACGACGACGCCGGCAGCTCGGGCCACCGGTCGGCACGCGAGATGCCGGTGAGCACCCGCAGCCCCGGTTCCACGACGGGGGTCAGGCGCGCCAGCGCGGTGACGTCCAGGACGCCCTGCCCCGCGGCGCGCGCCGCCGCTGCGATGCCGGGCGCTTCATCGAGGAGCCCGACCACCTGCGCCACCGTTCCGCCGTAGGTGTCCGCGTCGACCAGCAGCGCACCCGGCGCGCCGCCGGCCACGCCCGGCGCGGGCAGCGCCGCGAGCTCGGCGGCCAGGTTCACCGCCACGGTGGTCCGTCCCGGGGCGCCGGTCGGCCCCCAGACGGCGACCGTCCGCCCCGGCGGGACCGGCGGCCCCTCGGCTCCGCCGTCCGGAGCCGCGCCGTCCCCGACGGTGCTGTCCCCGACGGGGACGTCGCCGGAGCCGGCGTCGGACGCCGCCGGCGCGCCGGCCGGGTCCGGGAGGGCACCGGCGACGCCGACGGCGCGGACGCCGGCGGTGCCGGGGCCGGGGCCGGGGTCCGCGAGCGACAGCACGGTGGCGACGACGTCGGCGACCGGGGCGCCGGCGTCGACCACGACCTCGGCGCCCAGGGCGAGCATGCGCTCGGTCGCCCGCGGACCGCCGTCGACGAGCGCCACGACGCGCACCCCGGACTCACGCAGCAGGACGACCGCCTCGCGGTCCAGGAGCGGCAGGTCGTCCGGGACGAGCGCGACCCGCCCCAGGCCCGCGGCGGCGGCACCCAGCAGCTCGGCGAGGTCGGCGCACCGGCGCGTCACGGAGATGCGGCCGCCGGCCCCCTCCAGCGCGGTGACGACGGACGACTCCCGCACCCCGCGCAGGGCGCTCAGGACGGGGACCGTCACGGAGCCGTGGCCGTTCCCGGGACGAGCACCACCTGGACCGACTGCCGGTCGGCGAGCGCACCGAGCACGTCGGGCAGCGTGTCGGTGGGGACGAGCACGTGGACGACCGTCTCGGCCCCCACCGCGAAGCTGCCGGTCGGCCGGGCGACCTCGGCCACGGTGAGCCGCTCGGCCAGCAGCCGCGGCGCCGACGGCTCGCCGTCGTCCGCCTCGGGTGTCACCCACACGTCCACCAGGGCGCCCTCGGCGACGCCGGCGGACGGCGCCTCGGTGACCGGCACGGCGACCGGCCGCACGTGCAGGTCCGTGGTGGCTGCCACCGCGGCCCGTGGAAGCAGCTCGCCGTCCCCCACCGCGCGGACCGCGACGACGTCGGGGGGCAGCGGGTCGGTGGCGGGCAGGTAGCGGTCGGCCTCGGCGGCGCCCAGCCGGACCCGCGCCACGGCCACGTGGTCGTCGTCGAGCTGCTCACCCGGCGTGAGCTCCTGGCTCGCGACGTACACCGGCGTGCTGGCCTCGGCCGCGGAGACCGCCCAGGCGCCGAGGACGACCGCGGCGGCGATCATCAGCACCCCGACGAGCAGCTTGGGATCCCGCCAGCCCGGCCGCCGCAGGCGTGCGCCGAGCGGGCTCGCGGGGCCTTCCGACGAGTCCATGCGACGGTCCCCCTCGACGCCGGGTACGGGTGCGCTCATCATGCACCGGGCCGTGGAGATCCGTGGCTGCACCTGTGGACCGGCTCGCGCAGGTCCCCCGCGCGGGCGACCCTGCCGGCCCCTGTGCACGCCGGCGCGAGCGGCGTGGCGGAGGTGGGAGACTCCCGGCATGCCACCGCGGTTCCTGACGCTCGCCGACGTGACGGAGATCCTCAACATCTCCACCGCGCAGGCCTATGCGCTGGTGAGGTCGGGCGATCTCCCGGCCATCCAGATCGGTGGGCGGTTGCAGTGGCGGATCGAGTCGTCCGAGCTCGAGTCGTACATCGCGCGGATGTACGAGCAGACCCGCGCCCGGCTCGAGGCGGACGGCGGCGAGGGCGTCCCGGGTGGTGCGACTGCGCGCCCGGATGCCGGCCGGGGAGCCGGGTCCACCGTGCAGGAGGGCACCGCTCCGTAGCGGCGCGCGGCGCGGACCGGGCGGGCCGGGCGGGCCGCCACGTCGGCGGACGTCGGGCGCCGGGCCGTCGGAGTCGGACCGCGGCGCCCGTCAGCCGGAGCGGACCACACGCACGGCCACGAACGGCACCGACCACACCGCGCCACGGGTCCTGGCCTGCGACGGGTCGTCGGCGACGGTCAGGTCGAGGTGGTCGGCCCCGACGCCGTCGATGCGGCCGGTCACCTGGCCGCCGTCGGTGCTGATCCGTACTGCGGCCCGGTCCCGGGCGAGCGCCCGCAGCGCGTGCCCCAGGCCCAGCCGCCGGCTGACGACGCCCTCGTCGGGGTGGCTGGCCGGCGCCAGCCCCCTGACCGCGTCGACCGCCGCGAGCGGGACGAGCGCGCGTCGTGGACCGTCCCCCGTCAGCACCCACTGCCCGGCGACGTCCAGCACCGTGCCGGTGACGAGCTCACCGCCTCGGAGGCGGACCGTGACGGCACCGCCGCGCGCCGCCCGGAGCCGCCCGCCCAGCGTGACGGTCGCCCGCTCGGCGCGGGTCACCTCGGCGACCTGCGCCGTGACCTCCGCGGCCTCCGCCGCGGCCAGCTGCGCCTCGAGATCGGCGAACAGCGCTTCCCACCGCATGCCCCCCACCGTACGGGCGCCGGCGGCCGGCCGGGCGCGGGGTCCGGCGCGCGGCCCGCTGATCCCCAGCGCTCCACCCACCTCTGGACACCCCGGCGCCCGAGGCGTACACCTGGCACCTCAAACGCGATCAAATTGCACCAAACGATACGGAGCGCGCCATGGACACCGACGTCAGAGCCCCGCTGCCGGCGACGCCTTCCGTCCGACCGGGCGACCCGGTCGGCCGCGGCGGCTGGGCCCGGCTGACCGTCACCGCCGCCGCGTCGGTCGCCGTGACCGCGGCGCTCGTGGCACGCCTGGCCGCGGTGCTGCCGGCATGGCTCGGCCCGACCGCACCGCGAGCCGAGGCGGCGCTGCGCACCGCCCGGGTCGAGGACCTCGTGGAGGTCGCTGCGCTGGCGACCGGCGTCGTCGTGGGGCTGTGGGTCGTCGTGAGCGTCGCCGCGGCAGCCACCTGCGCCGCCGTGCGCTCGGCGGGGCGGCGGTGGGCGGCCGGTGAGCGGTTCGTGGCGCGGACCGCACCGGCCGTCGTGCGTCGAGCCCTGGCGCTCACCGCGGGCACCGGGGTGGCGCTGGCGACGGCCGGCCTGCCCGCGGTCGCCGGCACGCCTGCGCCGCCGACGGACCTGGGCTGGTCGCCGACCGTGACGGCGGAGGTGCGGGCCGAGCCGTCGGCGACCCCCGCCGCGTCGGCACCCGCCACCGCGCCGTCCGCGGTGGCAGCCGGGACGGACGGCGCCGCCGGACCGGGCACCGCCGGACCCGGCGTCGGGGAGCCCGCCGGACCCGGCGGCCGCACCGAGCCCGCCGCCCCCGGGGCGCCACCGGTGAGCGCACCGGACATCCCCACCGCCGCGCCCGCGGCAGCGGTCGCGGCGCCGGTGAGCGCACCCGACGCCCCCACCGCCGCGCCTCCGGCAGTGGTCTCGTCCCCGCTGCTGACGCCTCCCCCGGCAGGCGAGCGCGCGGCAGCGCCCGCCGCGCTCCGGACCGGCGAGCAGCCGTCGGCCGCGCAGGCGTCCCCCGGCCCGTCCACCGGCGTCGCGCCCACGTCCGTGACCACGCCCGGATCGCCGACGCCGCACCCCGTCACCGAGGCGCCGGCGCCACCCGGCTCGGTGACGGTCCTGTCGGGTGACACGCTGTGGGGCATCGCGGCCGAGCACCTGCCGGCCGGCGCGACCGTCGCCGACGTGGCCGCGGCGTGGCCGGCCTGGTACGCCGCCAACGCCGCCACCATCGGCACCGACCCCGGGCTGATCGTGCCCGGGCAGGTGCTGAGGCCGCCCCCGGACGTGACCGGCACGAGCGCGACCACCGGAGCGCGCTCGTGAGCGCGGCCGCCCCGGCGCCGATGCCGGCCCCCGGTGACGACGCCTCGATTCCGTGGCGCCGCGGCGCCGTCGGTCACCGGCTGGCGCTGCACCTCGCCGGGCACGGCGCCCCGGTGCCGGCCGCCGACGCAGCCCGACCCCCCGAGCCGCCGCAGACGCCGCAGACGCCGCAGACGCCGGAGCGCGGGACCACGCCCCGGGCGCGGCTGGCTCCGCGCACCGAGCCGCCCGCCGATCCACTGCCCGCTCGAGCACCGGTGCCCGGACCGCCACCCGTGCTGGGATCCCCCGAGGCCCGGGCACGTCACCGCCTCCCGGTCGACACGCCGCGGGACGGCACGCCGACGACGGGCCCCGGTGTGTCGCCCGACGCGCCCCTGCCCGACCCGACCCAGCTGTGCTGCGCGATGGTGCAGGCCGCGGTCGAGGGCCTGCGTGGCGCCCGGCCACTGGTGCAGCTCGTGCGGTGGGTGTCACCGGAGGTGTACGAGGAGCTGGCACTGCGTGCCGAGCTCGTGCTGCACGCGGGCGCACCGACCACCACGGGCCGAGCCGGGATCCGGCGCATCCGCGTCTGCCGGATCGGGGCGCGCGCCGCCGAGGCGACCGTGGTGGTGGACGACGGCGCGCGGGTGCGGGCGGTCGCCGTCCGGCTCGAGGCGCACCGGGGCCGGTGGCGCGCCACCGCCCTGGAGATCGGATGACCCCGCATCCGGGGCGCCCGGGACGCCTGCCCGGTCCCGGTCGGGCCGGACTACCGTGGACCGATGGGAGCCGTCGACGGACGACGCGGCCCGCGCGCCGTGCTGGTCGTGCTGCTGGCCGCCTCGGCCGTCGCCGGTTGCGGCGCCGGACCCGGGGGCGACCGCGGCGTCCCCGTCACGGGGACGTCAGCCTCGCCGGGCGGGTCCGCCTCGCCCTCCCCGGGGCCGACGGTGACCGGCCAGGGCGCCCCCACACGTGGTCCGACCCGATCGCCCGGCATCCCCGCGCCCGTGACACCCGACGCCTCGAACACTGTCACGCTCACCGGCACGGTGACCGAGGGCGTGGAGAGCGGGTGCCTGATCCTGATCTCGGACCGCACGCCGTACCTGCTGCTCGGCGCACCCGAGGACCTGCCGACAGGGACGCAGGTCACCGTCGAGGGGACGATCGCCGACGGGCTGGCCACCACGTGCCAGCAGGGCACGCCCCTGCAGGTCGAGTCGGTGCGCACCCCGTAGCCGCCGCGGACGCGCGCCGAGGGGGCCGGCCGCTGGTCGCGACCGGCCCCCTCGCCACGGTGCCACGGGTCAGTTGGTGACGGTGACCGGCGCTGAGAACCCGTAGTCGGACCAGATGTACAGCGTGCCGCCGATCGCGGCCGGCGTGCCGCCCGGGTACTGCCACTCGCCAGGCGCGGAGGAGACGATGGCCTGGCCGATCTGCGGGCCCGTCGCCGAGCCGTTGAGGATCGTCAGCGTCGCGTTCTCCTGCGAGCCCGTGCCACCGATCTCGTCACCGACCCGCCACCGGTTGTCCTCCACGACGACCGTGTCGGCCTGCAGCACGATCTGGACCACGTCGTTCTTGACCGTGCCGTCCTCGTGGGTCGTCGTGAGCCGGAACTGCAGGTTGTGATCGGAGACGGGTCCGGTCATCAGCGGCGCCCGCAGGGTGAGCGTCGAGTTCTCGCTCGCGCCGGTGGTGGACTGCGTCCCCCGCAGGTCGGGGTTGAGGTCGAGCTGCGGGTCCTGCGGCAGCCCGCCGTTGGCCGTCGCGGCAGGGCGGAGCTGGGTCCACTGGTAGGTGACCGCCCGGGGTGACATCCCGCCGTCGAGCACGAACTGACGCCCACGCAGGATCGTCTGGTCCGGGCCGGCGTCCGCCTTCGCAGCGGCCTGCGGAGCGACCGGAGCGCTGTGGGCCGACTCCACGCTCCAGCTCGTCCCGTAGCGCGCCGCCACGGTGAACGTGTAGTTCCGGCCGTTGGTCAGACCGGTCACCCGCCGGGTGACGGTCTCGCCGTCGGCGGGCTGGGCGATGCTGACCGGCGTCCCGACGCGGACGGTGCCCGTCTCGTCGTAGGTCTGGACCCGGTAGGCGGCGACCGTGGCGTCGGCCAACCGGTTGAAGGTGACGTCGATCACCCCGCTCGCGGCGGTGGGCGCGGCCGTGACGCCGTCGGGCGCGGGGTTCGTGGCCTCGACGATGTCGAAGAACGCCGACTCCGGCTCGCTGACGATGTTCCCGCCGTCGACGACGATCCACCGGACGGTCGTGTCCTGCGTGATCTGCAGGGACGGGGACTCCCCCGGGACGAACGTGGGGCTGGTCAGGGTCGGCACGGACCCGTTCACCGTGTAGTGGACCTCGGCGTCGAGCAGTCCGGGCACCGGGTCGAGGTGGACGCCGAAGTCGCCGTTGATGTTCGTCACCAGGGGCAGGTACTTGCCCTGGGCGTTGGGGACCCGCACCGTGGTGGCGCTCGCGGTCGGCGCGATGTGATCCGCCGCGCGGATGCGCATCGTCGACGGCGCGCTTACGCCGGATCCGCTGCGCGACGCGATCTCGACCGAGTAGATCTTGCCTGCGGATAGGCCCTCGACCGTGGCGCCGCGGCCGTCGGCGTGGGTCCGCACGATCCCGCCGGCGTCCATCCCCGAGCCGACGGCGCGGACGGCGACCACCTCGTAGCCGGTGATCGCCGGAGCGCCAGGCAGGGTCGTCCCCTCGTCCCACGTCACCTCGATCCGCCCGTCGCCCGCACCCTTGCCCGTGTAGACGGTCGGCGCGTTCGGACGCTGCTCCTGCGGGCCGGCCGGGCAGCCGCCCATGCCGGGTCCGGACGCCTCGTGGTACTCGTACAGCGTCATGCCGTACTGGGCCTCGACGCCGAGCTCGACGGGCGCGTCGGCCTGCCACGCCAGCCCGACGACCTCGCCGGCCTCGGCGAGGTCGAGGTCGCTGGCCTGGTCGAAGGTGAAGCGGACCTGAAACTCGCCACCGACGCCGTCGGCGCCGGCGGTGATGGCGCCGGTGACGGTGTAGCCGGTGGTGACCTCGCCGGCCTCGCCCGGCCAGCCGATCGCGCGCTCGCCCACGGCGCTGGTGCCGCCCCGCAGGTCCGGGTTGACGATCTCGACCCCGAACCGACCGGGATCGGCGACGAGGTCGCCGGTCGGCATGTCGACGTCCGGGCCGAAGGTCCCGGTGATGATCAGCTCGTTGGCGGCGTCGACCCGCGAGACGTCGGTGATCTCGACGTCCTGGGCGATCAAGCCGTCCCACGCACCCGCGCTGCTGCTGAGGAAGTCGACCCGGATCTCGTCGTCGCCGACGATGTCGGGCGTGACCTTGAGATCGGTGCCGGCGCCCCAGCAGACACCGCCGGGGTGGTTGACCTCGAGGAACCCGGTCCCGTCGACGGTGCCCACGGCGCTGCCCACCACGGTGCCGTTGCGCAGCACCTGGATCTGGGCCTTCGTGCCTGCGAACTCCGTGTACCCCTCGATCGCGACCATGTCTCGCTTGGGGAAGACCTCGATGTTGCCGGGTCCGGTCGGCGGGTTGCTGTTGATGGCCTGCGCCGGCAGCCCGGCCAGGCCGGCCGCGCTCATGCCGAGGGCGATGCCGCCGATCACGACGGTCCGGCCCCGTCGGGCGTCGCGCCCGTCCCCGACCCGACCGCCCGTCGTGGACGAGCCGGGCCGGCGACGTCCGTCCTGGTGCTGCTCTCTGCTCATGGTTCTCCTTGCCGACCTGCCGCTGACGGATGTGCCTGCTGCGCCTCGGTGTGCCCCTCGGGCGTGGGTCGAGCCCGCAGCGTGTTGCCTGCCGTGCCCGACCTCCTCGCTCCGGTCACGCCGTGATGTGGACGAGCGTGCGCAGGGGGCGTCAACACACCGTCAACACGCCGACGGCCGGTGCGCACGGGTCCGTGCCCCGACGTCCACCGCGCGGGCGACGCGACGGGAAGGGCCCGACGCGAGGATCGCGTCGGGCCCTTCCGCGCCGTGCTGGTGCTCGGCGTCGATCCACCCGCTACGGGGTCACGGTGATCTCCCCGACGTAGCCGTAGTCGGACCAGACGTAGAACTTGCCGCCGGTGGGCTGGGCGTTGGTGCCCGGGACGGTCCACTGGCCGTTGGCCACGGTCGCGGTCGCCACGACCGGTCCGGTGTGCGAGCCGCTGTGGAAGCTCAGCCGAGCCCCCGACTGCGTCCCGGTGCCGACCAGGGTGTCACCGGCCCGCCACCGGGTCCGGGTGGCCGCGACCGCGTCACGCTGCTCCTTGATGACGACGTTGTCGCCGCGGGTGAAGGTGCTTCCGTCGGCTGCCTGGTGGGTCGTCACCACCCGGAACTCGTAGGTGCCGTCGTCGCTGGCGGCCGAGGTCTTGGTCGGGAACCGGACGGTCGGCTTGGCGGTGTCGGCGCCCGTGATGGTGACGACCGGGTCGCGGTAGGTGGCCGGGGCGACCGCAGCCGGCCGGACCTGGACCCACTGGTAGGAGATCGCCTTGCTCGACGCGGTGCCGTCGAGCGTGACGGTCCGGCCGCGCAGCACGGTCTGGTCGGCACCGGCGTTCGCCGACGACGCCGGGGCGGGGGTCGCGACGCCGCTGAGTGCCGACTCGGCGCTCCACGCGGTCCCGTACCGGGCGGCCACCGAGAACCGGTAGCCGCTGCCGTTGGTGAGTCCGGGAACCCGCCGGACGACCTCGGCGACGGCCGCGTCGGTCGGCTGCGCCACCACGTACGGGGTCCCGACGCGCACGCCCGTGGCGACGTCGGCGCTGTCGCCGGTGTAGGCCTGGACGCGGTAGCTGACCACGCTGGGGTCCGCGAGTCGCCCGATCACCACGTCGAGCGCGCCGCTGACGTCCGGGACCACCACCGAGGTGATCTCCGGCGCCGCATGGGCGGCTTCGACGATGTCGAAGAACTGGGAACCCTGGGGGCCGACGACCTTGCCGCTGTCGACGACGATCCACCGCAGGGTGGTGTCCTGGGTGATCTGCAGGGACGGGTCACCCGGGGTGAACGTCCGGCTGGTCAGGCTGGGCGCCGAACCGTCGGTCGTGTAGTGGATCTCCGCGCCCATGACGCCGGGGGCCGGGTCGAGGTGCACGCCGAAGTCGCCGTTGGCGTTCGTCACGAGCGGCGCGTACTTGCCGTCCGCGTTGGGTCGGCGCAGCGTGGTCGCCGTCGCGGTGGGGACCACATGCGTCTGCGCCCGCACGCGCGAGATGACGGACGGAGCACCCTCGCCCGCGTCGCTCCTCGCGGTGATCTCCACCGAGTAGACGTCACCGGCCGCGAGACCGGAGATGGTCGCCGAGCGCGCGTCGGCGGGCAGTCGCTTGCCGACCTCGTCGACGCCGTCGAGGGTCACGGCCCGGACGGTGTAGCCGGTCACCGGCGGTGCCCCCGGGATCGGCGCCGCAGCCTGCCAGTCGGCGCGGATGCTGCCGTCGCCGGCACCCCGGGCGCTGTAGGTGGCGGGTCCGTTGGTCCGGGTCTGCTCCGGGCCGGCCGGGCAGCCCCCCATGCCCGGGCCGCCGTGCTCGTAGAACTCGTTGAGGGTCAGGCCGAACTGGGCCTCCACACCCAGCGCCGGGTCCGGCTCGGCGAGCCAGCCGAGCGCGGTGACGGCGCCGGCGTTCGCCAGCGCCAGGTCATCGCCGTTCTGGAACCCGTACCGCACCGAGAACGTGCCTCCGGCCTCGTCGCTGCCCGTGACGGTGCCCTCGACGGTGTGCCCGGTGGGGGCCGCGTCGGTCGGCCAGCCGATCGCTCGCTCCCCGATCGCGCTGCCGTTGCGCATGTCCGGGTTGACGATCTCGATGCCGAACCTGCCCGGGTCGGCGACCAGGTCGGCGCCGGGCATGTCGACCCCGGGTCCGTAACGGCCGTTGATGGTCAGCGTGTGGTTGACCTCGTCGAGGACCACGCCGGTCGCCTCGACGTCGACGACCGTCGATCCGTCCCACGTGCCGTCGGCGAAGTCCACCCGGATCTCGTCCCCGGCCCGTAGGTCGGGGGTGACCTGGAGGGTGGTGCCGGTACCCCAGCACACGCCCCCGGGGTGGTTGACCTCGAGGAACCCCGAGGCGTCGAGGGTGCCGGCCGCGCTGCCGACGGCCTGGCCGCCACGCAGCACCGTGATGGTGGCCTTCTTGCCCGCTTGCTCGGCGTACCCCTCCACCGCGATCATGTCGCGCTGCGGGAACACCTCGATGTTGCCCGGTCCGGACGGCGGGGTGCTGTTGATCGCGGCGGCGGGCAGGCCGGCCAGTGCTGCGCCGGTGAGCCCGAGCACCAGCCCGCCGACGAGGGTGCTGCGCGACCTGGAGCGCGATGGACCGGTCGCCCGGCCCTCGGTGGCGGACCCACGAGCCACAGGACGTGACTCGCCTCCGCTGACGTGCGTCGAGCTCATGGCTCTCTCCCGTTGATGGTGCCGACGTGGTCCGAAGGGAGCGGAGCGTCCTCGGCCCCGGTGCCGGCGTCCTTGCCACGGGTGCGGACGGACGCCGGAGCGTCCCCTTCATCACCGGACGATCCGGCGCGCCCGTCAACGGCGCGTGAATGGCCGGACCCGGGGCGCCGCGGACCGGCGGAGCGACATGTCCCGCGCTCCGGGGATGCCCCGGACGCACCGCAGGCCCGGCGAGAGCTCGCCGGGCCTGCGGTGCGTGCGCGGGTGGTGCGCTCAGGCGCGCTTGCGCGCCTGACGCTCCGCCTTGCGGCGGTCCTCGCGGTTGCCCGCGCCGTCGCCGTCGGACGCCGCGGCGGAGCCGTCGCGCGACGTCACGGTGCGCACCTGGGCGTCACCGTCCACGCTGGGCGCCGTGTACTGCAGCGGCGTGCGCCGGTCGGGGCCGTCCAGCCCCTTGGCGATCAGGGTGCCCGTGGGAGCCGGGACCGCGTCACCCTCGGGCTCGACGCCGTCGCCCTCCGCGTCGGCCTCGGCGTCGGCGTCGGGACCGGGCGCGGCGCGAAAACGCCCGGCCGCGGCCGCGGCGGCCTGCGCCGCGGAGGCGGCGGTGACCGTCGGACCCGTCGTCGGCTCGGCGACCTTGACCTCGAGGTTGAACAGGAACCCGATGGACTCCTCCTTGATCGCCTCGGTCATCGCGCCGAACAGCTGGAAGCCCTCGCGCTGGTACTCCACCAGCGGGTCGCGCTGCGCCATCGCCCGCAGGCCGATGCCCTCCTTGAGGTAGTCCATCTCGTACAGGTGCTCGCGCCACTTGCGGTCGAGCACGCTGAGCACGACCCGACGCTCGAGCTGGCGCATGTTCGGCGACCCGATCTGCTCCTCACGGTCGGCGTAGGCGTGCCGGGCGTCGCTCAGCAGCTCGGCGAGCAGCCGGTCGCTGGTCACGCGGGTCGGGCCACCGGCGTCCTCGACGACCTCCTCCACCGTGATGGAGACCGGGTAGACGGCGCGGAGTGCGGTCCACAGCGCCTCGAGGTCCCACATCTCCGGCGAGCCCTCGGCGGTGGCCGCGGTGACGTACGCCGTGATGACGTCGGACATGAAGTGCTGGACCTGCTCGGCCATGTCCTCGCCCTCGAGCACGCGACGGCGCTCGGCGTAGATGACCGACCGCTGCCGGGACAGGACGTCGTCGTACTTCAGGACGTTCTTGCGGATCTCGAAGTTGCGCGACTCCACCTGCGACTGCGCGCTGGCGATCCCCCGCGTGACGATCTTGGACTCCAGCGGCAGGTCGTCGGGGAACCCGGCGCGGGTCATCAGGGACTCGGCCATCTGGGAGTTGAACAGCCGCATCAGGTCGTCCTGCAGGGACAGGTAGAAGCGGGACTCGCCCGGGTCGCCCTGGCGGCCGGACCGTCCACGCAGCTGGTTGTCGATGCGGCGGGACTCGTGCCGCTCGGTGCCCAGCACGTACAGCCCGCCGAGCTCGACGACCTCCTCGTGCTCGGCCTTGACGGCGTCGTGCGCCTTCTCCAGCGCCGACGGCCACGCCGCCTCGTACTCCTCCGGCGTCTCGGCCGGGTTGAGGCCCCGGGCGGCCAGGTCGGCGATCGCCATGAACTCCGCGTTGCCGCCGAGCATGATGTCGGTCCCGCGGCCGGCCATGTTGGTCGCGACGGTGACCGCGCCCTTGCGGCCGGCCTGGGCGACGATCGACGCCTCGCGCGCGTGCTGCTTGGCGTTGAGCACCTCGTGCGGCACGCCCTGCTTCTTGAGCTTGGCGGAGAGCAGCTCGCTCTTCTCCACGCTGGTGGTGCCGACCAGCACGGGCTGACCGGCGGCGTGACGCTCGACGATGTCGGCGACGACGGCGTCGAACTTGCCGTCCTCCGCCTTGTACACCAGGTCGCCCTGGTCGATGCGCTGCATCGGGCGGTTCGTCGGGATCGGCACCACGCCGAGCTTGTAGGTGCCGTTGAACTCGGCGGCCTCGGTCTCGGCCGTCCCGGTCATCCCGGAGAGCTTGGAGTACAGGCGGAAGTAGTTCTGCAGCGTGATGGTGGCGAGCGTCTGGTTCTCGGCCTTGATCGCCACGCCCTCCTTGGCCTCGATGGCCTGGTGCATGCCCTCGTTGTAGCGGCGGCCGGCCAGGATGCGGCCGGTGTGCTCATCGACGATGAGCACCTCGCCGTTCATCACGACGTAGTCCTTGTCGCGCTTGAACAGCTCCTTGGCCTTGATGGCGTTGTTGAGGAAGCCGATGAGCGGGGTGTTGAGCGACTCGTAGAGGTTGTCGATGCCGAGGTAGTCCTCGACCCGCTCGATGCCGGCCTCCAGCACCCCGACGGTGCGCTTCTTCTCGTCGACCTCGTAGTCGCGGTCGACCTGCAGACGCCGGGCCACCTTGGCGAACTCCGAGTACCAGCGGTTCGCGTCGCCGGACGCGGGCCCGGAGATGATCAGCGGGGTGCGCGCCTCGTCGATGAGGATCGAGTCGACCTCGTCGACGATCGCGAAGTGGTGACCGCGCTGGACCAGCTCGTCGGTGGACCAGGCCATGTTGTCGCGCAGGTAGTCGAAGCCGAACTCGTTGTTCGTGCCGTAGGTGATGTCGCACGCGTACTGCTCGCGCCGCTGCGCCGGGGTCTGACCCGACAGGATGACGCCGCTGGTCAGGCCGAGGAAGCGGTAGACGCGCCCCATCAGCTCGGCCTGGTAGCTGGCGAGGTAGTCGTTGACCGTCACGACGTG
Organism: uncultured Cellulomonas sp.; assembly: GCF_947494015.1. Classification (GTDB taxonomy): domain Bacteria; phylum Actinomycetota; class Actinomycetes; order Actinomycetales; family Cellulomonadaceae; genus Pengzhenrongella. Next base: position 81,947 of record NZ_CANLTL010000012.1, read on the forward strand.
GACGCCCTTGCCGGTCAGCGCGTTGAGGTAGGCCGGCGCGGTCGCGACCAGCGTCTTGCCCTCACCGGTCTTCATCTCGGCGATGTTGCCCAGGTGGAGCGCGGCGCCGCCCATGAGCTGGACGTCGAAGTGGCGCTGCCCCAGGGTCCGCCTGGCGGCCTCGCGCACGGCGGCGAAGGCCTCGGGCAGCAGGTCGTCCAGCGTCTCGCCGTCGGCCAGGCGCGCCTTGAAGCGGTCGGTCTCCTCGCGGAGCTCGGTGTCCGACAGCGCCGTGAAGTCGTCCTCCAGGGCACCGACCTGCGCAGCCAGGCCGGACAGCTTCTTGACGATCCGCCCCTCACCGAAGCGCAGGACCTTCTCGAGGATCGCAGGCACGCGTGACTCCCATGGTCTTCTCCTGTCCGCGACCGGGCGGCCGGACGGACCCGAACAGTGCTGGCACGAGGCGCGGTGCACCGGCTCGTGCCACCTCGCGTCGACAGACCGGTCCAGTCTAGGCGAGCCCTCGCCCGCCCTCTGCCCCCGTCCCCCGGTCGGCGTGCGCGCCGGCCGGCGCAGCTGCACCGGCCACCGAAGCCACGCCGGTCGACGGCGCGCGCAGCGCGCGGTCGACGCCGTGCGCGAGGTCCCCGCGCCACGGCCCGGCGACGACGACGTCGTCCAGGGCCAGCCAGCGCGCCATCTCCCGCAGCTCGGCGGCGAGCGCCACGGCGGTCGCCGCCGGCGCGCCGGGCTCGGCGAACGCGGCCAGCACCCGCAGCACGCGGGCGGACCGGTCGGCCTTGAGGTCCACCCGGGCCGCGAGCCGCTCGCCCAGCAGGAACGGCAGCACGTAGTACCCGTGCTGCCGCTGCGCGGCCGGGACGTAGATCTCGATGCGGTACCGCATGCCGAACAGCTCCTCGAGGCGGCGCCGTTCGAACACCAGCGGGTCGAACGGGTTGAGCAGTGCGCTCGCCGTCGCCGTGCGCGGCCGGCGCGCCTGCGCGTGCAGGTACGCCGGGCGGTCCCAGCCACGCACCGTGACCGGCACCAGCACGCCGTCCTCCACGAGCTCGTCGACGGCCTGCCGGGTGGGCGCCTGGCGGAGCCGGAAGTAGTCGGCCAGGCACCGCAGCGTCGCGACGCCGTGCGCCCGCGCCGAGATCTCGACCAGCGCCCGCACCGCGTCGTCCTGCGCCACCGGCGGCGCGGCGAGCACCTCGGCCGGCAGGACCCGCTCGGTGAGGTCGTACAGCCGCTCGAAGGCCGCGTTGCGCCGGGCGGAGGTGACCTCGCCGGTGAAGAACAGGAACTCCAGGGCCCGCTTGGCCACCGTCCAGTTCCAGCCCCACTGCGTCCGGGTGCGCGGGTGCTCGACGGCGTACAGCTCGTGCACCTCGCTGGCCGTCATCGGCCCGCGGTCCCGGATGACCGCACGGACCTCGGTGACCACGTCGGAGTGGCTCAGCGCGACCCCGCTGATCGCCCCCCACGCCTCGGTCGTGTACTGCTGCTGGCGCCACTCGAGCAGCCGGTAGGTGGTCGGCGGGACGTAGGAGGCGACGTGCGCCCAGTACTCCACGAGCCGGCGCGGCGGGCTGCCGGCCGCCCGGTCGAGCAGGCCGACGTCGTAGGGACCGAGCCGGGAGTACAACGGCACCAGGTGCGCCCGGGCCAGCACGTTGACCGAGTCGATCTGCAGCAGGCCGAGCCGGCCGATCACGGCCTCGAGGTGGCGCATCGTGATCCGGGTGCCGGGGGCCGGCCGGACCCGGTCCAGGCCCTGTGCCGCGAGGGCGACCCGGCGCGCCGCGCCGAGGGTCAGGACGTCGGCGGGGCGGGAGGCGGGCATGCGCCCATCCTCCCGCCCCGCCCCTCCCCGCCCCGCCACGGTGGCGCCGGCGCGTCCGGGCTGCGGTCAGCCCACGGGTCGGCGGCGCTCGGCGCGCGGTCGGTCCGCGGTCAGCGCGCGGCTCGCGCCACCCCGTCGGCGGACGCCGCGGGCGTCGAGCGCAGGACGGGCGTGTCGAGCTTGATCACGCCGTACGACCAGCCGTGGCGCCGGTAGGCGACGGACGGCTGGGCGGTCTCCGCGTCGATGAACAGGTAGAAGTCGTGGCCGACGAGCTCCATCTCGTACAGGGCGTCGTCCACGGTCATCGGGTGGGCCTCGTGGGTCTTCTCCCGGATGACGACGGGCGAGTCGCCGAGCACGTGCTCGACCGCCTCGCCGGGGGCTGGTGCCGGCGTCGGGGACTCCGGCTCGGCGGGCGCCGGCGGCCGGACGTCGACGGGAGGCACCAGGGTGTGGTTGCGGTGGTCCTTGCGCCGGTCCCTGTTGCGCCGCAGCCGCTCCAGCAGCCTGCCGGTGGCGACGTCCAGGGCGGCGTATCGGTCGTCGGCCATGGCCTCCGCCCGCACCACGGGCCCGCTGTCCACGACCGTCAGCTCCACGCGCTCCCGGATTCCGGCCAGCCGCGGGTTGTTCTCGTGGGTCACCTCGACGTCGATGCGCTGCGCCTGGGGCGCGAGCTGCTCGACCTTGGCGAGCTTCTCCTCCACGTGACGGCGGAACTTCTCGGGCAGCTCGGCGTGCCGACCGACGACGACAATGTCCATGGGGACCTCCGGGATCGTTCGAAGGGCGGGCCTCACCCGCCCGGTGGACGTGCGCTGACTCACCCCGTAGGGCGGTCGGACGGCACCACCTCCTCCCCTGCCGCGGGTGCGGGACGGCCGACGTGGCCGTGCCGAGCACGGCTCGACCGACGCCCGTCACCCGGCGTTGGCCCCACCGTAACCCTGGCGCCGGACGTCCTCCACGCGACCGTGGCCGGGCGGCGGTGTGGCCGCGAGCGTGATCGCCGCGACGACCCGCGCACCGGCCGCCCGGACGGCGTCGTCGCAGGTCGCGAGGGTCGCCCCGGTGGTGAGCACGTCGTCGACCAGCAGCACGGGGTGGCCGGGGGGCGGCAGCGGGACGCCGCGTCGCCACCGGACCCGGCCGCGCAGGTTGGTGCGCCGCGCCCGCGCGGTCAGGCCCACCTGGTCGTGCGCACCGCGCCGCTGGACGAGCACGGCGGCCGCCCGGGCGGGCAGCCCCGCCTCGGTGCATCCGCGGGCGACGCCGACGGCCAGCGCCCCGACCAGGTCGGCACCGCGCCGTCGTCGCGCGACGGCGGAGGACGGTGCCGGGACCACCTGCAGCGACCCGGCGGCGCCCGGCAAGCCGGCGGCCCGCAGCACGGCCGCGACCTGGCCGCCCGCACCGGCCAGCGCCGCGGTGAGCACCGGGGTCAGGTCCACCCGACCGCGGTCCTTCCACGCCACCACCAGCTCGCGGACCTCCCCGGTGTACGGCGCGAGCGTCCAGACCGGCAGCGGCGCCCGCCCGACCCGGTCCAGCCGTGGGGCGGCGGCCTCGCAGCGCCACACCGGTCCGGTCAGGCGCGCCAGGCACGGGGTGCACAGGGCGACGTCGACCTGCCCGCAGCCGGCGCACTCCAGCGGCACGACGAGGCGGGCGAGGTCGCGGGCGGCCCGGGCCAGCGCGCCTGCGGGCCCGCCCGCTGCGTCGGCGCGCGCCGGGGACGGGCCGGCGAGCGGCCCCTCGGGCGGCGGGCGGGGCGGCGCCGGCGGCACGGTCATCCCGCCTGCGTACCGCTCCGACCGACCGCGGCTGACGGTCGTCCACCGCCGCACCGGTGCCCGCGCCGGAACCGGCGCCTGTGGACGCCTCGGACCGGGGTCGCCCGAGGTCGACCCCGTCAGGGCCGGTCCGGGGCCGACCGGCTCACCCGGGGAACGCGGGCGCGCGCACCCCCTCGGCCGCGACCACCCACGAGGTGCCGCGCAGGCTCCACAGCGAGCCCGTGCCGGTCACGGCGTACACGGCCCGCTCGCCACGTCCCGCGGCCAGCCCGACCGCCGGCTCCACCGGCAGCGCCGGCACCGCCCGGGTCTGGCCCGAGACGGGCACGAAGTGCACCGTCGGACCGGTCATGGTCCCGCTCGTGCCCAGCACGGCGAGGGTCGACTCGTCGACCCAGACGACGTCGGTGGCGTCCAGCAGCGGGGCGCCGACCCGCATCCGCTCCCCCAGCCGCTGCGGGGTCCCGGAGTCGTCACGCACGACACCGGCCACGTCCACCGTCACCCCGTCCGCCCCGACCGAGACGACGGCGATCCGGGTGCCGTCCCGCGCGACCTGCAGCGACCGGACCACCCGGTCGTCCAGCCACGGTGCCTCCACGTCGACCGCCGTCCCGTCACCGCGCACCGCGGTGACCCGGCCCGCCGACGCCGACGGCCCCGACCAGATCCAGTCGGCCGGGTCGACGGACGGCTCGACGAGCGCCGGCCCGGTCAGCAGCACGCGCGGCGACCCGCCCGGCTCCGGCACACCCACCAGGGTGTCCGGACCGCTCAGCACGACCGTGGGGTCGCCGTCCGCCGACCACGCCAGGCCGCGCGTGTCCGCCGCGCCCAGGGCCCCGAGCTCGGGGACGGGGACCGGCTCGGACCCGTCCAGCACGTGCACGCGGTCGTCGGCCAGGACCCGCAGGTCCGACCCCGGCGACGGGTCCACCGTCAGGTCGGCCGCCGGCGGGTCGACCATGGGCGCCCCGGCGATGGTGATCTCGACGTCGCGGATCCGCGGCAGCTCGAGCACCTCCTCGAGCTGGGCCTTGAGCAGCGCACGGTCACGCTCGTCCGCCGCGGCCACGGCGGCGGTCAGGTCGACGGTCGCGGTGCCGTCCGCGTCCACGGGCACGGACTCGACCGCCAGCTGCGTCCCCTCGGGGAACGCCGTCCGGACCGCGTCGCGCAACCAGGGCGAGGGCCCCTCGAGCAGCTCGCGGACCGCGTAGGTGGCGGTGTTGCGCTGCGGGAACCAGCGGATCTCGGGGACCAGCTCGTCCCTCTCGGGGGTCAGGAAGTACAGCGGTGCGGGCCGGTAGACGGACTCGAAGATGGGCTCGGACATGAGCACGCCGTCGTCCAGCGCCGTGATCCGCCACTGCCCGGAGGCGTCCTGCACGAGGTCGAACACGGCCTCCTGCCGGGCGCCGGGCGGGCTCTCCCAGTAGCGGCCGTCGGCGTCGACGGTGGCCACGACCGGCAGCGTGACGCTCACCTGCGAGCCGTCCGCGGACAGCCGCAGGTCCAGCGGCTCGGCGGTGGAGTAGACGACGACCCCCTCGTCGGGGACCCACTCGGTGCGGGCCCCGACCGTCAGGTACTGGCGGGCGACCGCGTAGTTGTCGCTCAGCCCGGCGGCGGCCGCCGCGAGGAAGCCCTGCACGAGGGCGACCGGCTCGGCGTCGGCCGGCGGGCTGTAGGCGAGCGGGAAGACGGTGCCGGGCTCGTCCACCCGGCCGTCGCCGACGGCCACCGGACCGTTCGTGGGGATCGAGACGCAGCCGCAGAGCACGAGCGCGAGCAGCGCCGCGAGCAGGGGGCCGCGCGACGCGGCACGGGGGCTCATCGGGCGTCCAGGTGGTCGAGGTCGGGCACCCAGGTGGGGTCGGCGGTCGAGCGGGGCTGCGGCATGTCGGGCCCGGTCTCCGGCTCGTCGTCCGGCGGGGCCAGCGGCAGCGGCGAGTGGGTGAGGAGGATCCCGGCCCGCCGCGGCAGCGTCAGCCGGAAGCTCGCCCCCCGCCCGGGCCGTCCCCACGCCTGCAGCCAGCCGCCGTGCAGATGTGCGTCCTCGAGCGAGATCGCCAGGCCCAAGCCGGTTCCACCGGTCGTCCGGGCGCGCGCCGGGTCCGCCCGCCAGAAGCGGTCGAACACGTGGACCGCCTCCTCCGGCGTCATGCCCACGCCCTGGTCCCGCACCACGACCGCGACCGCCTGGGCGTCGTACGCGACGGTGACCTCGACGGCGCTGCCCTCGGCGTGCTCGACCGCGTTCACCAGCAGGTTGCGCAGGATCCGCTCGACCCGGCGCGGGTCGATGTCCGCGGTGCAGGCGGCGTCCGGCAGGTGCACCCGCAGCCACGTGTGCTTGGACTCCGCCAACGGCAGGGCGTGCTCGACGGCGGCCGAGACGACGTCGCGCACGTCGCGGCCCTCGGCGTCGAGCATCGCCGCGCCCGCATCGAACCGGCTGATCTCCAGCAGGTCCGCGAGCAGGTCCTCGAACCGGTCGAGCTGCTGGGTGAGCAGCTCGGCGGAGCGCTTGGCCGCGGGCGGGAACTCGTCGCGGACCGCGTGCAGCACCTCGCCCGCCATCCGGATGGTGGTCAGCGGGGTCCGCAGCTCGTGCGAGACGTCGGAGACGAACCGGCGCTGGAGCGTGGACAGCTCCTCCATGCGACGGATCTGCTCCTGCAGGGACTCGGCCATCTCGTTGAACGACCCGGCCAGCGTGGCCATCTCGTCCTGCCCGTGCACGGTCATGCGCTCGGTGAGGTGACCGTCGGCGAGCCGCGCGGCCACCTGGGCCGCGCTGCGGACCGGGCTCACCGTCTGCCGGGTCACCAGCCAGGTCATCGCTCCGAGCAGGGCGACCAGGGCCACGGCCCCGGCGGCGAGCGAACCCTGGATGAGCCGCAGCGTCTCCTGCTCGGAGGCGAAGGAGTACAGGTAGTAGAGCTCGAACCGGCCGCTGCCCGGCAGCTCCACCTGGGACCCGACCATCACCCCCGGCTCGACGCCCGCCCCCACCGGGATCGCCACCGACTGCCAGTGCTGCCCGTCGCCGTTGCCGACCGCCTCGCGCAGCTCGGTGCTGATCAGCGGCACCCGCCGGTCGTCGGAGGCCACCGGCTGGACGACCCCGGGCCCCTGCCCGATCGGCTGCTGGATGATCACGTCACGGTCCCCGGCGCCGCCGACCTGCAGCGCCCGGACGAGGTCGATGAACAGCAGCTGCACCTGGGTGTTCGCCGGGGCGGCGTCGAAGTTGTCCTGGGCCTGCCGGGTCGAGCGTGAGCTCTCGTTGAGCACCTCCTCCAGGCGCTGCTCGAACAGTCCGTCCCGGATGGAGTCCGACAGCACCCCGCCGACCAGCAGCATGGTCGCCAGCCCGATCACGAGGGTCGAGGTGATGACCCGCACCTGCAGGGACGACCGCCACCGGCGCAGCGCCCGGCGCGAGAGCACCCGGACCCGGACGCGGGTGTGCCGCAGGAACCGCCTCACCGCGCCGTCGCGCCCGCCCTGTACCCGACGCCGCGGACGGTCACCACGATCTCGGGCCGCTCCGGGTCGGCCTCGATCTTCGAGCGCAGGCGCTGCACGTGGACGTTGACCAACCGGGTGTCCGCCGCGTGGCGGTACCCCCAGACCTTCTCCAGGAGGACCTCGCGGGTGAAGACCTGCCAGGGCTTGCGCGCGAGCGCGACCAGGAGGTCGAACTCGAGCGGCGTCAGCGAGATCGCGGCGCCGTCGCGGGTCACCCGGTGGCCGGTGACGTCGATCTCCAGGTCGCCGATGGTCAGGTGCTCGGGGGTGGGCTCGTCGCTGCGGCGCAGCCGGGCACGCACCCGGGCGACCAGCTCCTTGGGCTTGAACGGCTTGGAGATGTAGTCGTCCGCGCCCGACTCCAGGCCCAGGACGACGTCGACCGTGTCGCTCTTGGCGGTGAGCATGACGATCGGCACGCCGGACTCGGCCCGGATCAGCCGGCACACCTCGGTCCCGTCCTTGCCGGGCAGCATGAGGTCCAGCAGGACCAGGTCCGGCTGGACGGAGCGGAACATGCCCAGCGCCTCGTCCCCGTGCGCGCAGATCACCGGCTCGAACCCCTCCGAGCGCAGCACGATCCCGATCATCTCGGCGAGAGCGACGTCGTCGTCGACCACCAGCACACGACCCTTCATGACCCCATGGTGTCACCCCGACGCACCGGCACGCTGCACGGTGGGGCCGCACGGACGAGGGACGGTCGGCGGGCGCCGCGCAGCCGGTCGCGTCCCGTGCCCTGCGTGCGGACCTGCGTGCGGACCTGCGTGCGGGCCTGGGTGCGGACCTGCGTGCGGGCCTGGGTGCGGACCTGCGTGCGGGCCTGGGTGCGGAGCGCGTGGGGGACCTGCGTGTGGGACCGGCGTGGAAGGATGACGGGGCCGGGGGCGGCGACGTGCCCGGCGTCCGTCGTGCCCCACCAGCACCACCACGCGACCCGTGGCCGCCACCGAGAGGCTCACCGCCCATGACGACGCCGAGCGACCCGACGCCCCCGGGCTGGGCCTCGCCCGCACGCCCGGCCGGCTCCCGGCCCGACGACACCGGCCCCGCGCAGCCGGGCCCGTCCGGGACCGACCCGGCACGGCCCGACGCGCCGGTGGCGTCCGGCAGCAGCGCGGCGCCACCCGTCCCACCGGGCGGGTGGGGGCCCGGGTACACCTCGCCGACCGCGGGCCCGCCCGGCTACGGCACCGGCGCCATGCCGCCCCCGCCGGGGCTCACCGGTCCCCAGCCCGCGGGGTACGGCGGCGGCCGGCCGTACGGCTACGCCCCACCAGCACCGCGCCCGGGGATCATCCCGCTGCGCCCCCTCGGTCTGGGGGAGATCCTCGACGGCGCCTTCCGGGCGATCCGGGCCAACCCGCGGGTCATGTTCGGGCTGAGCGCCGTGGTCGTGGCGATCGCGGTTGCGATCCAGTCGGTCATCCAGTGGTACGTGACCGGCCTGCTCGCGAGCGAGCTCTCGCAGGCCGTCGCCACGCTGGACCCGGGCGGCGACCTCGGCTTCGCCGAGACGGTGGCCCCGGGCCTCGCGGCCGGGTTGACCGCCCCGGTGATCTCGATCGCGACGACCGTGCTGACCGGCCTGCTGATCGTGTCCGTGAGCCGGTCGGTCATCGGCCAGCGGATCTCGGTCGGCGAGGTGTGGTCGCAGTCGTGGCGCAAGGTCGCCGTGCTGGTGGTCTTCTCGATCGCCACCACGCTGCTGGTCCTGGCCGTCTGGGCGGCCTTCGTCGCGCTGCTCGCTGTGCTCGGGGTCAACGAGCAGTGGGCCGCCATGGCGACGCTGGCGATCCTCGGTGGTCTGGGCCTGGTGGCGGCGACCGCCTGGTTCCTGATCCGCATCCTGCTGGTGCCCGCCGCCCTCGTGCTCGAGGGCACGGGCGTGACGACCGCCGTGCGCCGCGCGTGGAAGCTGACGCGTGGGAGCTTCTGGCGGCTGCTCGGGATCTACCTGCTGACGTCGGTCATGACGGCGATCGTCGCGTCCATCATCGTCACGCCCGTCAGCATGGTGGCCAGCTTCGTGCTCCAGGACCCGCTGCTGACGTCGTTCGCCGGCATCGTGGTCGCGGCCGTGGTGAACATCGTGGCGTACACGCTGACCACGTCCTTCATGGCGGCGGTGCTCGCGCTGCTCTACGTCGACGTGCGGATGCGCCGGGAGGCGCTGGACGTGGAGCTCGCGCGGGCCGCGAGCGCGGCGTAGGCGCCGCCCGTGCGCGCCGACGTCCCGGTCGTCCCGGACGCCGAGACCGCCCGGCGGTGGGCGACCGAGGAGCTCGCCGACCCCGTCTACCACGGCGGCCCGAGCCTGCTGTCCCGTCTCGTCGAGTGGTTCCTGTCGCTGTTCGAGGGGGACGTGCCCGGGCTCGGTCTGCCGCCGGCCGTGGTGGGCGCCGTCGTCGTCCTCGTCCTCGGGCTCGTCGTCGCGGTGGCGCTGTGGGTCGCCGGGCCGGTGCGCGCTGCCCGACGCACGCGCGAGTCCGTCGTCGTCCTGGGGGACGACAGCCGCCGGGCCGCGGAGCTGCGGGCCGCCGCCGACGCCGCGGCGGCGCGGGGCGACTGGTCCGCCGCGGTGCTCGACCGCTTCCGGGCGATCGTCCGCGCCCTCGAGGAGCGGGCCCTGCTCGACGAGCGACCCGGCCGCACCGCGCACGAGGCGGCCGAGGCGGTCGGTGCGCGGCTGCCTGCCCGCACGGGCGAGCTGCGGCGGGCCGCGCGGGTGTTCGACGACGTCTGCTACGGCCACGTGACGGTCGGTGCCGACGCCGACGCCTGGCTGCGGTCGCTCGACGACGCCCTCGCGCAGACCCGCCCGGCGACGGCGGACCGGCCGGTGGCCGCCGGTGGTGCACCGTGACGGCGCCGGTCGACGTCGGGCCCGCGGCCCCGGGAGGGCAGGGCGGGGCCGGCGGGGAGCACCGTCCGGTGCCGGGCGCCACCGTGGTGGGTGACGGCACCACCACCCGGGACCGGACGCGGCGCCGCTGGCAGCGGTGGCGCTGGCCCGCGGTGGTCGCGCTGCTCGTCGTGCTGGTCGGGCTCGCTGCGGCGCTGCCGGAGCCGGCCCGCTCGACGGTGCCGCTCGCCCCCGACAACCCCCAGGACCTGGGCGCCCGGGCACTCGCCCAGATCCTGGAGCGGCAGGGCGTCGAGATCGAGTACGTGCGCCGCAGCGCCGAGGCGCTCGCGGAGGCCGAGCGCGGCGGGACGGTGCTCGTGACCGGCTCGACGCTGCTGACGATCGACCAGATCGAGGCGTTGGCGGCCCTGCCGAACGATCTCGTCCTGCTCGAGCCGGACCCCTCGATGCTGTTCGCGGCCACCGACGCAGCAGAGACGGCGGCGGTCGCCGGCCCCCCCGGCCTGCGGTCCGCGCAGTGCGACGACCGCGACGCCCTGGCCGCCGGTGCGGTGCGGGTCGGCGGGGGCGGCTACCTGGCCCTCACCGACGACGCGACCGTGTGCTTCCTCGGCGGCGCGCCGGGGGTCGGTGCGTACCTCGTCGTGGACGGTGACCGCCGGATCACCGCGCTCGCCGACGCCTCGCTGCTGACCAACGCCGAGCTGGCCGACATGGGCAACGCCGCACTCGCCGTGCGGATGCTCGGCCGCCAGGACCGGCTGGTCTGGTACGTGCCGTCGATCGACGACTTCGGGACCGATGCCCTGGCCACCGGCCCCGCGCTCGGCGACCTCGTCCCGCCGTGGGCGGCGCTGCTCGGGCTGCAGGCACTGGTCGTGGCGGCGGTCGCCGCCGTGTGGCGCGGACGCCGCCTGGGCCGCCTGGTGACCGAGCCGCTGCCGGTGACGGTGCGCGCGGCGGAGACGACCCGCGGCCGCGGCCGGCTGTACCGTCGGGCGCGGGCCTACGGCCACGCCTCCGCCGCCCTGCGCGCCGGCACCGCGAGCCGGGCGGCGACCCGCCTGGGCCTCCCCCGCTCCGCCGGTGCGCCGGCCGTGATCGATGCGCTGGCGCGCGCGACCGGCCGACCCACCGACGAGATCGCCGGGCTGCTGTACGGCCCACCCCCCACCGACGACGCCGGCCTCACCCGGCTGGCACGCAGGCTCGACGACCTGGAGAGCGAGGTTCACCGACCGTGACCGAGGCACACCCCACCGGATCCCATGTCCTGCGACCCGACGAGGAGCGCGGCGAGGCGCCGGCTCGGCCGCCGGTGCAGGGGCTCGAGCAGCCGGCGCACGAGCGGCCGGAGCAGCCGGCGGGGCAGCCGTCGGAGCAGCTCCCGCCGCCGATGCCCCCCTCCCCGGCACCCGCGCCGATGCCGGCGCCGACACCCGTGCCGTCCGCGGCGGACGCCGCCTCCGCGCCGGCGCCGTCGGCCGACCTGCGTGACCGGCTGGGCCTCGTGCGCGCGGAGGTCGCCAAGGCCGTCGTCGGGCAGGACGCCGCGGTGACCGGGCTGGTCATCGCGCTGCTGTGCCGCGGGCACGTGCTCCTCGAGGGCGTGCCCGGGGTGGCCAAGACGCTCCTGGTGCGCACCCTGTCCGCCGCGCTGGACCTGGACACCAAGCGGGTCCAGTTCACCCCGGACCTCATGCCCGGCGACGTCACCGGCTCGCTGGTGTACGACGCCCGGACCGCGGAGTTCTCCTTCCGCGAGGGCCCGGTGTTCACGAACCTGCTGCTCGCCGACGAGATCAACCGCACGCCCCCCAAGACGCAGGCCTCCCTGCTGGAGGCCATGGAGGAGCGGCAGGTCAGCGTCGACGGCGTCCCGCGGCCGCTGCCGGACCCGTTCCTGGTCATCGCGACGCAGAACCCGGTCGAGTACGAGGGCACCTACGCGCTGCCGGAGGCGCAGCTGGACCGCTTCCTGCTCAAGCTCGTGCTGCCGTTGCCCGAGCGCGAGCAGGAGGTGGAGGTGCTGGCCCGGCACGCGGCCGGCTTCGACCCGCGCGACCTGCACGGCGCGGGGGTGCGTCCGGTCGCCGGCGCGGACGTGCTGTCCCGGGCCCGCGCGGAGGTCGCCCGGGTGCAGGTCGCCCGGGAGGTGCTCGGCTACGCCGTGGACGTGTGCCGGGCGACGCGTCAGTCGCCGTCGCTGTCCCTGGGCGTCTCTCCCCGCGGCGCGACCGCCCTGCTGGCCACCGCCCGCGCGTGGGCCTGGCTGTGCGGGCGCGGCTACGTGACGCCCGACGACGTCAAGGCCCTCGCCCACCCGACGCTGCGGCACCGGGTGCAGCTGCGCGCCGAGGCCGAGCTCGAGGGCGTCACGACGGAGAGCGTGCTGGACACCGTGCTCGCCGCCGTGCCGGTCCCCCGCTGACGCCCCGGCGCCGCCGAGATGGCTGCGAGGTCGCTCTGAGATGACCCTGACATGGCTCTGACCTGGCGCGCGGTGGCCCTGACCGCGGTCGGTGCCGTCCCGGTGCTGCTGGTGCCGGTGCCCGGGACCGTGCTGCTCTGGGCGCTGCTCGTGGTCGCCCTGTGCGCACTGGACGTGGCCCTGGCGGCGTCCCCGCGGCTCGTCGCCGTCTCCCGTGCGTTGCCGGCCTCGGTCCGGCTCACCGAGCAGACCCGCTCGGTGCTCACCGTGACCAACACCAGCTCGCGGCGGCTGCGCGCACTGGTCCGCGACGCGTGGCAGCCGTCCGCGGGCGCGCAGGGGAACCGGCACGCGGTCGACCTGCCGCCGGCCGAGTCCCGGCGCCTGGTCACCGTGCTGGTGCCCACCCGGCGCGGTGACCGGCTCGCCGACCTGGTGACGATCCGCTCGTTCGGCCCGCTCGGGCTCGCCGCCCGGCAGGCGTCCGTCGCGGTCCCGGCCGTGCTGCGCGTGCTGCCCGAGTTCGCCTCCCGCCGTCACCTGCCCAGCCGGCTGGCCCGGTTGCGCGAGCTGGACGGGCGCGCCGCCGTGCAGGTGCGGGGGCAGGGCACGGAGTTCGACTCCCTGCGCGAGTACGTCGTCGGCGACGACGTCCGGTCCATCGACTGGCGCGCCACCGCCCGGCGCTCCGAGGTGGTGGTCCGCACCTGGCGACCGGAGCGGGACCGGCGGGTGCTGCTCGTGGTGGACACATCCCGCACCTCCGCCGCCCGCATCGGCGAGGCACCGCGGCTGGACGCGTCCATCGAGGCGGCGCTGCTGCTGGCGGCGCTGGCCGGACGGGCCGGGGACCGCGTCGAGCTGGTGGCGTTCGACCGCCGCGTGCGCGCGCGGGTCGCCGGGGCGCACGGCAGCCGGCTGATGCCGGCGCTGGCCGACGCCCTCGCCCCGCTCGAGCCGGCTCTGGTCGAGACGGACTGGCCGGGTGTGGTCCGCGAGGTCCGGGCGCGGCTGTCGCAGCGGTCCCTGGTCGTGCTGCTGTCGGCGCTCGAGCCGGCGACCGTGGAGTCCGGGCTGCTCGGCGTGATCGGCGGGCTGACCCGCGACCACACCGTGGTGCTCGCGTCCGTGCGTGACCCGGAGTCGGACGGCCTGCGGTCGGGCCGCACCAGCGCGGCGGAGGTCTTCGACGCCGCCGCGGCCGAGCGGGCCCAGCTCGAGCGGTCCGCGGCGGGTGGGCGGCTGCGCCAGCGCGGCGCCGAGGTGGTCGACGCCCTGCCGGACGACCTCGCTCCCTTGCTGGCCGACACCTACCTCGCGCTCAAGGCGGCCGGCCGGCTCTGACCGGGCGACGGCCCGCGCACGCGTGGACGCCCTCCTTGTGGCGGGGTCCCGGGCGCGCGACCATCGACCCATGCCCCGACGCGCAGCGGCCGACGACGCCCGGGTGGCGGCCCTCGCCGCCAGCCGCGCCCTGCTCACGGTGACCGCCGTCGCGGTCGCGGCCGGGGCGCTGGTCGCCGCGTGCGCACCGTCGACCACGGGCCGCCGCGGGGCCGGTGCGCACCGCACGCCCGCACCCCGGGCACGGGTCGACGCCGCCCTGCGCGAGGCCGGTGCGAGCGGCCTCGGCGTCGCCGTGTGGGTGCCGAACGGGCTGTGGCTGGACGGTGACCCGGGCGCGGAGCCGTTCGTCCGAGCCCTGGAGTGGGTCGCGACCACCGGACCGTCGGCCGCGCCGTCGGGCACCGTGACCGTGCGCCAGGACGCGGCCGGCGACGGGGCGGTGCGCGTGGTGGTGACCGACGACGACGCGGAGCTGGCCGCGGCGCTGGCCACCCTGGCGGACGCCGACACGCTCGTCCGCGACCGTGCCGGCTGGCTCGTCGTCACCGGCAGCAGCGTCCGCCCCCTGCTCGCCGGGGACCGGGCCGGCCTGCCCGGCACGTTCACCGTCGCGCAGCTGCGCGACCGGCTCGCCGCCCGCGCCCCGGGCGGCGAGCCGGTCGGCAGCTGACCACGGGGGCAGCCGGTACGGTCACGGCATGACCCAGGGCCCCGACGCAGCCGCGCGCCCGCCCGGCGGACCGCGGGTGCCGCGGGCGGACCGGCCACCGGCCGCGCCCCCGCGCCCCGCACTGGACGGCGAGGGCTTCGCCGCCGCGATGGAGCTCGGCGGGCCGCCGCCCGCCCTGGTCACGGCGGTCCTGCTCTGGCTCGCCGGCAGCGCCGCCGCGCTCGTCGCCGTCGCAGCGCTGTGGATGCAGCGGGCGGCGGTCCAGGGGCGGCTGGCCGCGGTCGCCGTCGAGCAGGACCCGTCGGTCGCCGCCGACGTCGTCGCCGAGAGCGTCCGGTACGCGTTCGCCGCCGCTGCCGGCGGGGTCGCGCTGGTCGCCGTCGTCCATGCGGCCCTCGCGCTGCTGCTGCGCCGGGGACGGTCCTGGGCGCGACCGGCTCTGGTGGTCGCCGGTGCACTGGGCGTCGCGGTGGCCGTCGCGGTGCAGGAACTCGCCGCGGCCCCGGACCGTGCCCTGCTCGCCGACCCCGTGCGGGTCGCGCTGCTGGTCCACGCCGGGCTCGTCGTGGCGGCGCTCGGCGCGATGCTCACCCCGAGCGCGGGACGGTGGCTCAGGCGCGCCCGGGCGCTGCGACGCTGACGGGCTCGAGCAGCGCCTCGCACGTGCGCACCACCAGCCGGCAGGCCCGACGCGTCTCGCGGTCGGCCAGCGGGTGCCGGCCCCGCTCCAGCCACTCCTCGCGCGCCCGTCGGGCGGCCTCGGCCACGCGGTCGGGTTCGGCGTCGGGGGGCAGCGCCAGCCGGTCGGTCGGCCGGTCGCCCTGGGCCCCGAGCAACCGCTCCGCCGCGGCCAGGGCGTCGGCGGGCAGCGCGAGGCCCGGGGTCCGCAGCGCCCTCAGCAGCTCGAGCTCGCGCACACCGTGCCCGGCCAGCGTCAGCCGCTCGCACTCGGCCGCCAGCTCGCGTCCCCCCGGGACGGGGTGCTCGTCCAGCAGCCGGGTCAGGGCCAGCACCGCGCCCTGGGCCCGCAGGACGTCCCGCCGCGCGGTCAGCTGGGCGTCGAGCACCCGGCGCAGCTCGGTCAGCCCGCTGCGGCGCTCGAGCTCGCCCGCCAGCACCGGCGCGGGCAGGTCCTGGGTGCGCAGCAGGGTGAGCGCGAGCCGGACGCCGAACAGCCCGAACCGGGACAGCAGCGCGGCCCGCGCCGCGGCCGGCACGGGCAGGTCGAGGGACGGCCGCCGGAACCGGTCGACCGACAGCAGCAGCCCGTCGGTCACCGTCCGGTCCAGCCGGGCCAGCGCGCGCAGGTCGGCGACCTCGTCCTCGCGCAGCGTCTGCCCGGTCACGGCGAGCAGCCCGGCGACCGGTACCACGGTCTGCACCAGCGGTCGCAACGACGCCTCCCCGCGGTACCGCTCGGCCACACGCCCGGAGGCGATCATCGCGTCGATCCGGCCCACCCCGACCTCGTCCGCGCGGGACAGCACGGCGACGGTCCCCGGCGCCGCCCCGCGTGCCCCGCGGCCGGCGCCGAACGACTCCAGGAACCGGACGTCGGTCGCGTGCAGGTGTCTGAGCAGGTAGACCACCGCGTCGACCACGGGCTCGCCGTCGGCCGGCTCGCCGTCGTCGCCGGTGAGGAACGCCCGGGTCCGCTCGGAGACGTCACGGGAGAGCGAGTCCAGCCCGGGGGTGTCCACCAGCGTCGTGCGCCGCAGGCCCGGTGCCGGCCACCCCACCTCGATCCGGTCGATCTGCGGCGCCGGTCGCCCGCGCAGGTCGATCTCCAGCCCGCCGGGTCCGCGCCGCGGCGGGCTGGACCAGGGGGCGCCGTCGACCGGGTGCACGGTGACCGACGGCGTCCGGGTCCACCGGTACCAGGTCAGCACCCGGGTGCACTCGGCGTGGTCGCTGGCGGCGAGCTCCACGCCGAGCAGCGCGTTGAGCAGGGTCGACTTGCCGGCCTTGAGCTTGCCGGCCAGCGCGACCCGCAGCGGTGCGTCGAGGCCGGCGAGCCGACGCTCGAGCGTGCCGACCGCCTCGGCGGCACCGGCGCCGGGTGCGGCGGCGTAGGCCGCCACCGCCCGGTCCAGCAGGTGGCGGACCTCCACGACGGCGCGGGGGCCGGGGCTCTGCTGCGCGGGCTCGTCCGCTCCGCTCACGCCGGCACCCCCACGCGGGTGGCCGGGGCGTCGACCAGCCGCGCCGCGGCGGCCCGGACGCCCTCGATGCGGGCCACCGTCGCGCGGACGTGCGCGGCACGCTCGGCGCGGTCCGCCTCGCCCGCCTTGGCGGCCTCGCGCGCGGTGCGCACCGAGTCGTCCAGCGACCGGTACAGCTCGTCCGCCGTCGTCGTGAAGTGGTCCCGCAGGACCCGCTGCATCGTGCGCAGGCGGTCCTTGGAGTCCTTGCTCACCTGGAAGATCACCTCGTCGACGTGCCGGCGCACGGCCGCCTTGGCCTCGGCCTGGCGGCGCTTGACCCGGGCCCGGTGGTCGTCCCGGTACGCCTTGCCGCCCATGATGACGCCGATGCCGACGGAGAACGGGTTGATGATCGACATCCCGAGGGTGACCGCCGTGACCATCCCGAACATCAGGATCCCGCCGTAGGACCCGCGCAGGGCGATCAGCGTCTTCTGCGTCGGCCCGACGCGCTCGACCTCGACCCGCTCCAGGCGCGCGACCAGCTCGAGCACCTCGTCGCTGTCGCCGCGGAGCAGCTCGGGCAGGGCCACGGTGCCGTCCCGGTCGAAGTGCTGGGCGACCTGCCCCGCGAGCCACTGGGCCCGCTCGTGCGCCCACACGAAGTTGGCGGCCACCGCGGAGGCGATCCGCTGGACCAGCCAGCCGTCGAACTCGTCCCACACGACCCCGGGGTCAGCGGTGTCGACCGCCTCCTCGGCCTCCCGGGTGATCTTGCGCAGCCGGTCGCGCAGGTCGTACTCGACGTCCGCGGCCAGATCGGTCACCCCGTCGCCCAGCGTCTGCTGCCATCGCGCGGAGCGGCGCCGCAGCTCTCCCGTGGTCTCGCGCGCGGCCACCAGCTCCTCGATCATCGCGGCGCTGCCGGCGGGGTCCTCCAGGGCGCTGAGCTCGGCCCGGGCGGACATGGCCAGGTGGTCGGTGACCGCCAGGACGTCGTGCGTGGTCGACCGGCGCGCCAGCGTGCCGGCCCGGCCGACGACGTCCTCACGCAGGTACGACACGAGCTCGGGGAAGCCGGACTCCCCGTGCAGGTCGGCGTCGCGGGTGCGCGCGGCGTGCAGCCGCAGCGCGGACGACACCGGCATGAGCCGCACCCGCGCCCCCGCCGCCTCCAGGTGCCCGCGGTCGAGGTCGGCGACCTGCCGCCACTGCGGGTACAGGTCCGTCTTGGTCAGCACGCAGGCGACGGTGGGGCACAACCGCATGGCGTGGTCGAGGAACTCCAGCTCGGGCTCGGAGTACTCCTGGGCGGCGTCCGACACCAGCAGCACCGCGTCGGCGGTCGGCAGGGCCGCCATCGTGTTCGCGGCATGGGTCGACCCGAGGCCGCCCACGCCCGGGGTGTCGACGAGCACCAGCCCGTCGGCGAGCAGGCTGCGCGGCAGGGTCACCTCGGCGTGCGAGAGCCGGCGGGCGTTGCCGGGGTTGCCGAGCTCGGACACGTGCTCGGCCAACGACTCCAGCGGGACCGGCACCCGGGTGGCCGACGCCGTCGCGGCGGCACCGGAGCCGTCGTCCGGCAGGTCGGGGGGCGCCAGGACGAGTGTGGCGGACGGCACGTCACCGTGCGCGACCACGGTCGGCACCGAGGTCGCGACGTCGTCGTCGACCGGGCACACCGGCGCGTTGACCAAGGCGTTCACGAGCTGGCTCTTGCCCTGCTTGAACTCCCCCACCACGAGCACCCGGACGTGCGGGTCCCGCAGGCGGCGTCGGGCCGCCTCCAGGCGAGCCATGAGGTCGGGGCGTCCCGAGTCGGCCGTCACCTCGACGGCACGGTCGAGCAGGTCGGCAAGTGGTTCCACGCGGCAGCTCCAGGGGTCGCACCGAGTAACCCATCGCGTGGGCAGGTCCCGCAACACCGGCGCGCCAGGTGGTGCGGGACCTGTCCCGCGGACGTGGGCCGCGGACCGGCGCACGGCGGGCCGCGTCGCGCTCGTGGCGCGACGCGGCCCGCCTGGGTCGGTCAGGCGATCGGGTCCTCCTCCTCCACCGGCGGCAGCCCGTCGACGTCGGTGGAGTTGTCGGAGTTGTCGCTGTTGTCGGAGTTGTCGGAGTTGTCGCTGAGCACGATGTCGTCGTAGCCGTCGTCGTCGGAGTTGTCGGAGTTGTCGCTGTTGTCCGAGTTGTCGCTGTTGTCGACGACGGAGTTGTCGACCACCGAGTTGTCGGAGTGGTCGGAGTTGTCGACCACCGAGTTGTCGGAGTTGTCGCTGTTGTCCGAGTTGTCGGAGCTGTCGACGACCGAGTTGTCGACCACCGAGTTGTCGGAGTTGTCGGAGTTGTCGGAGTTGTCCGAGCTGTCGACGACCGAGTTGTCGACCACCGAGTTGTCGGAGTTGTCGGAGTTGTCGCTGTTGTCCGAGTTGTCGCTGTTGTCGACGACCGAGTTGTCGACCACCGAGTTGTCGCTGTTGTCCGAGTTGTCGGAGTTGTCGCTGCTGTCGACCACCGAGTTGTCGGAGTTGTCCGAGTTGTCGGAGTTGTCGCTGCTGTCGACGATCGAGTTGTCGACCACCGAGTTGTCGCTGTTGTCGGAGTTGTCCGAGCTGTCGACCACCGAGTTGTCGCTGTTGTCGCTGTTGTCCGAGTTGTCGGAGCTGTCGACGACCGAGTTGTCCGTCACCGAGTTGTCGGAGTTGTCGGAGTTGTCCGAGTTGTCGGAGTGGTCCGAGCTGTCCGAGTTGCCCACGACGTTGCCGTCGCCGAGCACGTTGCCCGCCCCGACCACGGCCGGCCCGCTGATGTCCTCGCCCGCCGCGACGCCGCCGTTGGCGACCACGGGGTGGATGTCGAACATCTGCTCCACGTCGCCGTCGGCCCAGATGTTCTGGTTGACCGAGCTGTCCACCACGGTGTCGCGGTCGTCGATGATCGTCGAGTTGTACGTGTAGGTGGCGATGAGGTTCTGCAGCTGGGGGACGACGTCGTCGCCGCTGCCCGCCGCGCTCCCGGCACCGACGGCGGCCGGGACCGCAGCCGGCGCCGCGGCAGCGGAGGCGGCCGGGACGGCGCTGACGGCACCGCCGCCGCCCGAGCTCCCGCCGGAGCCGCTGAGGGTCGCCGGCGCGGAGTTGCCGCCGCCGAAGTCGTAGTCCCGGTCCATGCTGACCGGGGACTGGTCGAGCACCACCGGGATGACGTCGTCGAGGTCGGCCGAGGTGATGTCGCCCAGACCCGCGTCCTCGAGGGCGCCCTGCGGGTCCTCGACGAAGGCCTGCGCGGCCTCGGGGTCACGGAGCAGGTTGAGGATGAAGTCCAGGAGCGTGCTGGCTACGTGCGGCATGTCGATCCCTCTCGTGCTGGGTGCGGGCGTGCTGCCCAGGTGGACGCTAGGGAGGGCCGGCGGGTGCAGGTATCGGGGACTTGCCCCCTACTTGGCCGTCGCCGTTGGGGGATCCTGCGCATTCCGGCGGTCGAGGGCGACGCGCGGGTCGGTGACACCTCGTCGGCGGCGACGGAGCGGGATCCCGGGGTCGACCGTCAGGTGAATCTGGGGTGAAAGGGACGAAACGGCTGGTCCGCTCGGTGCGGACGGGGGCATCATGGGCCCCGCGGGCGCCGACGAAGGACTCGCGGCGTCTGCGTGGGGAGAGGGCCGGGCATGGGGTACACCCTGGGGGTCGATCTCGGCGGCCCGGAACCGGTCGCCGCCGTCGGCCACCCGGACGGCAGCTCGTCGGTCGTGGTCGGCCTGCCCGCCGCCACGCTGACCGACGCGGTGGATCGGCTGGGGACCCCCCAGGACGGCTGGGACGGCGTCGGCACCGCTCCCCTCGTGCTGGCGGACGCCGTCGCGCGCTGCGTGGGGCACGCCGCGGCGACCCGGCGTGACCGGCCGTCCGACCTGGTGGTCAGCCACCCGGCGGCGTGGGGCCCGTACCGCGTGGGCCTGCTCGCCGATGCGCTGCGCGGCCACGACCTGCCACCGTGGCGCCTGCTCCCGGACACCGTCGCGATCGCCCGTCAGGCCGCTGCGACGGATCCCCGCCTCGCACTCGGGCCGTGCCGGCTGGCCGTCGTCGACATCCGCGACGAGCAGACGAGCGTGGGCGTGGTGGCGGTCGCCGGGGACGCGCAGCCGGCCCCGCCGCCCCGCCTCGTCGGCCCGGTCCGGGTGGTCGCGGAGCTCGCCTCCGCCGACCTGGACGACGCCGTCCTGGCACACACCGTCGCGGTCGCCGCGGACCTCGGGCTCCTCGACGCGTCCGGGCTGACGCCGGATGCGGCCGAGCGGCTGCGCGCCGCCTGCCGATCCGCGGCGGACGAGGTGCTGACCGCCGGTTCGGCGGTCGTGGGCTACCCGGCCCCGGACGGCGCCCGGCCGATCCGGTCGGTGCTCGCCGACGTGGAGCCCCGGCTGCACGACCGCAGCCGCCACGCCGTCGCGCAGGTCGCCGCGGCGGTGGGCAGGCTCGCACCCGCCGGCGTCGACGCGGTCGTGCTGTGCGGCCGGCTCGCCGCGATGCCGCTGCTGACCGAGCTCGTCGCCGAGCGGTTCGACGCCCCCGTCACCGTGGTGCCCGGCGGCGACACCGTCGCGGCCCGCGGAGCGGCGACCGCGGCGGCGCTGCTGCGCCCCGAGCCCGCCGCCGACCGCACCGCCGTCCCCCGTCCCCGCGACACGGACGCAGCCGCCGCCGAGGGGGATGCGGCTCACCGTCACGGTCGCCGCCGCGCCCCGGTGCGGTCCCGGCCCAGCTCCCGCCCGCTGCGGGCGACCGCCGCGGCGTGGATCGGGACGCTGGTCCTCGGGGTGCTCGCCGCGGCGGTCGCCGACGACGCCGTCGCGCGCAGCGACCACGGGCACGACGCGCCGGCCGGCGTCGTGGTCACGGATCCGCCGCCGCCCGGGACGTCGCGCGGATGACCGCGACGCTGCCGCCCCCCGCCCCCGACGTCCCGGTCGCCGACCCGGCGACCGGTGGCACCGCCGCCGGAGGAGGACCGGCGGCCGCGCTCACCGCCCACCCCGTGCTCGGCCGTGCGCTGTCGTGGGTCGACCGGACCCCACAGGCGCCGCTGGTGCTGGCGATCTGCGGCACCGGCGGCACCGGCAAGTCGACGGCACTGGCCGCGCTGCGAGCCGCGTACCGCGCGGCGGGCGACCCGGTGGTGAGCGTGCGTGGACGGGCCGGCGTCCGGCCGGACGACCTCGCCGCCGCCGGCAGCCGTCCCGTCCTGGTCGACGACGCCCACCTGCTGCCGGTGGACGCCCTGGAGTGGCTGCTCGAGCGCGCCGACGACGACGCGACCCGGCTCGTCCTCGCACACCGGCCGTGGCCCCGGCCGGCTCCGCTGGCCGACCTCGTGCGCGAGCTGGACGCGCGCGCGGCCGTGGTCGGGCTGGGCGCCCTGGACCGGTCCGGGGTCGCGGCGCTCGCGCACCACCGCCTGGGCCGGCCGGCACCCGCCTCGGTCGTGGACGCCGTGGTCCACCTGTCCGCGGGGGTGCCGCGGCTCGCCGACCTGCTGCTGACCGACGCGGCGCTGAGCGGCGCGGCGTCGCCGCCCACGGCCGGGCCGACGCGGCCCGCACCCTGGCCACGGGCGTGGCCGGGATCCGCGGTGCTCGCCCAGGTCGACACGGACCTCGACGCCGCCGGGAGCGGGGCACGCGCGGTCGTGCTCGCCCTCGCGCTCGGCGGCACACCGGAGCCCGCGGTGCTGTCCCCCGCGCTGGGACTGGCTCCGGATGTCGTCGCGCGCTCGCTGCAGACGGTCGGCGCAGCGGGACTGCTGCTCGCCGACGGGTCGGTCGTGCCGGTGGTGGCGCAGGCGCTGCTGGCGGCGTGCCCGCCCCGGGAGGCCCGCGCCGTCGTCCGCGCCCTGATCCGGGCCGGCCTGGACCACGGCGACGACGCCGCGGCGGTGGCGGCCCGCTTCGACGGCCACGGCGGCGGCCCGGAGCTGGTCGTGGCGCTGCGGGACGCGGCGGCCGCGGTCGGCGCGACGGACCCGGCGCGCGCGGCCGACCTGCTGCGCGCGGGCCTGCCGACCGGTGCGTCGGATCCCGCGGCGGTCGTGGAGCAGGCACGGTACGCGGCACTGGCCGGTGACCTGCACCGCGCCACCGCCCTGGTCGACGACGTGCTGGCGGCGGCGAGCGGACCGGTCGCCGCGGCGGCCGCGTCGGTGGCGACCGCGGTCCTCGCGCACCGCGGCCAGCTCGCCACCGCGGCCGCACCGCACCGAATCAACGCCGGCACCGGGTCGCAGCCGACCCCGGGCACGTGGCAGCCGCGGGTGACCTGTCCGGACGACCCGGCGGGCGAGGCCGCCGCCACCGTCGTGCTGCTGGGCTCGGGTGCCGTCACGTCGTGCCTGCCCGGACCCGGCGCCACGGCCACCGCTCCCGGTGCCGGCACCCGCACCGGCACGGACGGGGCCACCGGTACCGTCGAGGTCCGGTCCGGGCCGGCGCCGGGCGCGACCACGCGGTCGTGCGCGCAGGCGCTGCTGGCCCAGGGCCTGCGTGAGTCGGTGCTCGGGGACGGCCGGCGCTGCCTGGCCACGCTGTCCCGGGCGTCGGCCCTGGTGGGCGGCGACGGCCGCGACACCCTCATGGCGGACACCCCGGCCGCGCTCGGCGCACTCGCCGCGCTCAGCGCCGGCGAGCCGGGGCACGCCGAGCGGCTGCTGCACCGGGCGATCGGCAACGGCGAGGGCGGCCCGGTCGCACAGCCCCGCCACCACCTGCTGCTCGCGTGGGTCGCGATGGTCGGCGGACGGTGCGAGGAGGCGCGCGCGCGGGTGGCCGTGGCCCGGACGGCCGCCGGGGACCGCTGGGGCGAGCGCGACGAGCTCGTCCTGCGGGCGCTGGAGGTCGGGGTGGCGCGCCGGTCGCACGACCTGGGCGCGCTCACCCGCGCGTGGCCCGGCGCCTGGCAGGCGCTGCTCGGCCACGGGCTGGACCTGTTCATGCTGCTGCCCCTCGGCGAGCTCGCGGTCGCGGCGGCGCGCCTGGACCGCTCCCACCAGGTGGCGGCCCACCTGGAGGAGGCGGGCGGGCTGCTGGCCCGCGCCGGGGAGCCGGTGCTGTGGGCCACGCCCCTGCACTGGTACGGGGTGCGGGCGGCGATCGTCGCGGAGCGGCCCGAGTCGGTCGCCCCGCACGCCACCGCACTGGTCCGCGGCGCGGCGACCAGCCGCCACGCCGCGATGCTCGCCGAGGCGGGCCGGGTCTGGGTGCAGGTGCTCGCCGGGCGCGTGGAGCCGGCAGCCGTCGAGCGGGTGGCGCGCCGGCTGCACGCGGCCGGGCTCGGCTGGGACGGCGCGCGGCTCGCCGCGCACGCCGCGGCGCACACCGAGGACCCGCGCAGCGGGGGCCGCCTGCTGCACGTCGCACGCGACCTGCGCGCGGGCACGGACCGGGCCGTGACACCGGCGCCCGTCCTCCCGGCGGTGGGACACCGGCGGGTGCCGTCGGACGCGGCGGCCCCGGTGGCGTCACCGCGGCCGTCCCCGACGCCGGCGAGCACGGCGCCGACGCGGGCGGCCGCCGTGCCGGCGTCGTCGTCCGCCGGCCCGGCTGCGGGGACCGCTCGCGGCTGGACGGGTGCCGCGACGCCCCCGGCGGCACCGGTGCGGGCGGCCGGCGGGCCGCCGTCGTCAGCGCGGGAGGCGGCCGGGACGCGGACCGCGCCGGGACGGCCGGACCCCTCCGGCCTCGGGGACGCGGCACCCGAGATGGCCGTCCACCTGTCCGTGCGCGAGCTGGAGGTCGCGCGCCTGGTGGTGGCCGGGCACACCTACCGCGAGATCTCCGAGCGGCTGTACATCTCCGCCAAGACGGTGGAGCACCACATGGCCCGCATGCGGCAGCGGCTCGGGCTGGAGTCACGGGCGGCGCTGCTGTCGCACCTGCGCGCCCGGGTCGCCACGCTGCCCGGGGAGCGACCGGAGCAGCCGGCCTGACCGGTCGACCGGGACGGGCTGCCGCCGTGCGCCTACCCGGCGACCGGCAGCACGTGGCCGGCACGGTCGGCGTCCAGGTCACCGGTGTGGCCCGCCGCGACCGCCCGGCGCCCCAGCACGATCGTGTAGACCCAGAACGCCGCCAGGACGAGCACGCCGACGGTGATCTTCACCCCCCAGGGCAGCGCCGAGCCGGTCACGAAGCCCTCGACGAGCCCGGACACGCCCAGCACACCGACGAGGCCGATCGCGACCGTGAACAGCGCGCGCGCCTCCTCCGCGAGCGCCCGGGACCGCGGACGGCGCCCGGGGTCCACCCAGGTCCAGAACAGCCGCAGCCCCGCGGCACCCGCGACGAAGACGGCGGTCAGCTCGAGCAGGCCGTGGGGGGCGATGAGGGACAGGAAGATGTCCAGGCGTCCCTCGTCGGCCATCATCCCGCCGGTCGCGCCGACCATGACGGCGTTGTTCACCAGCACGAACAGCGGCCACACGCCGCTGATCCCCAGTCCCACGCACTGGGCGGCGATCCAGGCGTTGTTCGTCCAGACCATGGCCGCGAACCCTGCCGACGGGTCGTAGTACTGGGCGAACGCGTCCTCGGCGTAGGACCGCCGCTCGGACGGCGTGCCCATCGCGGCCAGCGCGGCGGGGTCCGTGGCCACCCACGTGCCGGCGGCCACCGCCACCAGCAGGCACGCGACGGTGACGGCGACGGTCCACCAGCGGATCCGGTACAGCGCGGCCGGGACCGTCAGGACGACGAACCGGGCGACGTCGCCCCATGCGGGCTCGTGCGCGCCGGCGATGGTGCTGCGGGCGCGGCCCAGCACGTCCGACAGGCGCGCCACCGTCACGGCGTCGGGGGCTGCGGACCGGACCGTCGACAGGTCGGTCGCGACCGCCTGGTAGAGCCGGACCAGCTCGTCGGCCTCCGCCCCGTTCAGCCGGCGCCGGCGGGCGAGCTCGTCCAGCCGGGTCCACTGCGGTCCGCGCACCGCGGTGAAGGCATCGAGGTCCACGCCCGATACCCTGCCACAGCGCCCGGCCGTGCCGGGTCGCCCGTCACCCCACCGCCCGGCACGGGCCGGGTTCGGACCGGGGTGGTCGGCGGGCGGGACGACGAGGGGACGCAGCGCGCGATGACCGACGGGATCCTGACCGGTGAGGGCGTGCTGCTGGACTCGCGGCCGGCGTCGTTCGCCACGCGCATGCTCGCCGGGCTGCTCGACATCGTCGTGCTCGGGGCGCTGATCTTCGCGATCGTCGTCGTGGTGGGCGTGCTCGGCGCTGAGGTCGGCCCGCAGGCGGGCCAGGCGATGCTCGTGGTCGCGCTGGTGCTCGTCATGGTGGTCGTGCCCACCACCGTCGAGACGCTGACCCGGGGCCGGTCGCTGGGCAAGCTCGCGGCCGGCATCCGCATCGTGCGGGACGACGGCGGGCCGGTCCGCTTCCGGCAGGCCTTCGTGCGGGCGCTGACCGGCGTGGGCGAGCTGTGGCTCACGGTCGGGTCGGTCGCGCTGATCACGTCGATGGTCAACAACCAGGGCAAGCGGGTGGGCGACATCCTCGCCGGCACCTACGCCGTGCGGGTCCGCGGTGCGGTCCGCGCCCTGGCACCGCTGACGATGCCGCCGGCCCTGGCCGGGTGGGCACGCACGGCCGACATCGGCCGTCTGCCGGACGGTCTGGCCCTGTCCGCACGGCAGTTCCTGGGCCGCGCCGCCACGCTGCACCCGGCGTCGCGCGCGGCGATGTGCGCCGCGCTCACCGCCGAGATCGGGCGGTACGTGGCCCCCGGGCCGCCGCCCGGGACGCCGCCGGAGGCGTTCCTCGCCGCGGTGCTGGTCGAGCGCCGGGACCGGGAGTTCGCCGCCGGCAGCCGCGCGGCGGAGGTGGCCCGCGCGGAGGCGCACGTGCTGCAGCGCCTGCCGCACGCGGTGCCCGACCCGGTCGACTGAGCCGACCGGGTCGGGGCGCAGCACCCGGCCCGTGCGGGCCGGGTGCCGTCAGTACCGGTAGTGCTCGGGCTTGAACGGTCCGGCGGCGTCGACGCCGAGGTACTCGGCCTGCGTCTTGGACAGCTCGGTGAGCCGGGCCCCGAGCGCGTCCAGGTGCAGACGGGCGACCTTCTCGTCGAGCACCTTGGGCAGGCGGTAGACCCCGAGCGGGTACTGGTCGCGCTTGGTGTACAGCTCGATCTGCGCGATGACCTGGTTGGTGAACGAGCTGCTCATGACGAACGACGGGTGGCCCGTCGCGTTGCCGAGGTTCAGCAGCCGGCCCTCGGACAGCACGATGATCGAGTGCCCGTCGGGGAACGTCCACTCGTGCACCTGCGGCTTGATCTCGACCCGCTCGACGCCGGGCAGCGCGGCGAGGCCGGCCATCTCGATCTCGTTGTCGAAGTGGCCGATGTTGCCGACGATCGCCTTGTTCTTCATCCCCTGCATGTGCTCGGCGGTGATGACGTCGCGGTTGCCGGTGGTGGTGATGAAGAAGTCGGCCTGGTCCAGGACGTCCTCGATCCGCGCGACCTGGTAGCCGTCCATCGCGGCCTGCAGCGCGCAGATCGGGTCGACCTCGGACACCACGACCCGCGCGCCCTGGCCGCGCAGCGCCTCGGCCGCGCCCTTGCCGACGTCCCCGTAGCCGGCGACGAACGCGACCTTGCCGCCCATCAGGACGTCGGTGGCGCGGTTGATGCCGTCCGGCAGGGAGTGGCGGATGCCGTACTTGTTGTCGAACTTGGACTTGGTGACCGAGTCGTTGACGTTGATCGCCGGGAACAGCAGCTCGCCGGCCTCGAAGAGCTGGTACAGCCGGTGCACCCCGGTGGTGGTCTCCTCGGTGACGCCCTGGATCTCGGCGGCGATCCGGGTCCAGCGCTGCGGGTCGGCCGCGAGGGACCGGCGCAGGACGCCCAGGATGAGGTTGTACTCCTCGGAGTACCCCGGGTCACCGGGCCGGCCGTCGGACGGCACGGCGCCCAGCCGCTCGAACTCCGCGCCCTTGTGCACCAGCAGCGTGGCGTCGCCGCCGTCGTCCAGGATCATGTTGGGCCGCTGGTCACCGGGCCACACCAGGATCTGCTCGGTGCACTCCCAGTACTCCTCGAGGGACTCGCCCTTCCAGGCGAACACCGGCACGCCCGACGGCGCCTGCGGCGTGCCGGCGCCCACGACGACGGCGGCCGCGGCCTCGTCCTGGGTGGAGAAGATGTTGCACGACGCCCAGCGCACCTCGGCGCCGAGCGCGGTCAGCGTCTCGATCAGCACGGCCGTCTGGACCGTCATGTGGATGGACCCGGCGATCCGGGCGCCGGCGAGCGGCTGCGACGCGGCGTACTCCTCGCGCAGCGCCATCAGGCCCGGCATCTCGTGCTCGGCGAGCCGGATCTGGTGGCGGCCGGCGGCGGCCAGGGACAGGTCGCGGACCTTGTAGCGGCCGGGGACCTCGTGGAACGTCGTGGTCATGTCACTCCAGTGCTGAACGGATGGGGCACGGGTCGGCAGGGGTCGGCGCGCGCCGACCGGTGGGTACCCACCGACGCCCGCCTGGGCACGGCAGGACACGACCGAGGCCGGGCGTCCCGCCAGCTCGCCCGGCGCAGCCCCTCTGGGCCGTGGGCATCACCGACGCCGTGCGTACCGATCGTAACGGCGGGGCACTGGGAGACTGTTCCCGTGACCGCGCACCTCCTGGCTCGTGGCGTCGGCGCCGCGTTCGCCGACCGCACCCTGTTCAGCGACCTGTCCCTGACCGTCGCCCCCGGCGACGTCGTCGGGCTGGTCGGCGCCAACGGGGCCGGCAAGTCCACGCTGCTGCGGATCCTCGCCGGCGTGGACGCACCCGCCGCCGGCACGGTGACCACCTCGCCGCCCGACGCCCTGGTGGGCTGGCTCCCGCAGGAGGTCGAGCGCCGTGCGGGCGAGAGCGTCGGGCAGCACCTCGCGCGGCGGACCGGCGTCGCGGCCGCCCAGACGGCGCTCGACGACGCGGCGCAGGGCCTCGCGGACGGCGTGCCGGGGTCCGACGACGCCTACGCGCAGGCTTTCGACCGGTGGATGGCGCTCGGCGCGGCGGACCTCGAGGAGCGCACCGGCCAGGTGCTGGCCGACCTGGGCCTGCGCGTGGGGCCCGGCCACGCCATGACCGGCCTGTCGGGTGGGCAGGCAGCCCGGGTCGGCCTGGCCGCGCTGCTGCTGTCGAGGTTCGACGTGCTGCTGCTCGACGAGCCGACCAACGACCTGGACCTGGACGGGCTCGCGCGCCTGGAGGCCTTCGTGCAGGGCCAGCGCGCGGGCGTCGTCGTGGTCTCCCACGACCGGGAGTTCCTGGCCCGGTGCGTGACCAGCGTCGTCGAGCTGGACCTGGCCCAGCAGCAGGTCTCGGTCTACGGCGGCGGGTACGACGCCTACCTGGAGGAGCGTGAGACCGCCCGCCGCCATGCGCGGGAGGCCTACGAGGAGTACGCCGACCGGCGCGCGGGGCTGGAGGAGCGCGGGCGCACCCAGCGGGCCTGGATGGAGAAGGGCGTGCGCAACGCCGTCCGCAAGGCGACCGACCCGGACAAGATCCTCAAGCACCACCGTCGCGAGGGCTCGGAGAAGCAGGCCGCCAAGGCGCGGCAGACCGACCGCATGATCGAGCGCCTCGAGGAGGTCGCCGAGCCGCGCAAGGAGTGGGAGCTGCGGTACGACATCGCCGCGGCACCCCGGGGCAGCTCCGTCGCCGCGACGCTGCGCGGCGCCGTCGTGCGGCTCGGCGCCTTCACGCTCGGCCCGGTGGACCTGCAGCTCGACGCCGGGGACCGCGTGGCCGTCACCGGGCCCAACGGTGCGGGCAAGACGACGCTGCTGGGGGCGCTGCTGGGCCGCGTCCCGCTCGACGAGGGAGCCGCGTCCCTGGGCGCGAGCGTCGCCGTCGGGGAGGTCGACCAGGCACGCGCGGTGCTCGACTCCCCCGTGCCGCTGCGCGAGGCGTTCGCCGCCCAGGTGCCCGACTGGCCGGACGCTCAGGTCCGCACCCTGCTCGCCAAGTTCGGCCTGCGCGCCGGGCACGTGCTGCGCCCGACGGCATCCCTGTCCCCGGGTGAGCGGACGCGGGCCTCGCTCGCGCTGCTGCAGGCGCGCGGGGTGAACCTGCTCGTGCTCGACGAGCCGAGCAACCACCTCGACCTGCCCGCGATCGAGCAGCTCGAGGCCGCCCTGGAGTCCTACACCGGGACGCTGCTGCTGGTCACCCACGACCGTCGCATGCTCGACGCCGTGCGGGTGACCCGCCGGTGGGTGGTCGAGGACGGGACCGTCCGCGAGGAGTGAGCGGCGGCCCTCAGGCCCCGTCGCCGGTGACCGCGCGGGACGCGGCCGCCCGGCGCAGGTCCGGCTCGAGGTAGATGACGGCTGTGAGCTGCGGTACGGCCGCCCGGATCCGGCGCTCCGCCGCGTCGATCGCCCGGGCCACCCCGGCCGCGTCGACCGACTCGTCCGGCTCGAACTTCGCGGCCACCAGCAGCTCCTCCGGTCCCAGGTGCATCGTCCTGAGGTGGATGAGGGAGCGGACACCGGGGCCGACGACGGCGCTCTCGATCGCGCGCACCGCCGAGGCGTTCGCCGACTCCCCCAGGAGCAGGGACCGGGTCTCGATCGCCAGGACGATCGCGATGAGGACGAGCAGGATGCCGATCGAGGCGGTGCCGGCGGCGTCGTAGCGGCCGTCCCCCGTGATGAGCGTCAGTCCGACGCCGGCCAGCGCGAAGGAGAGCCCCACCAGCGCGCCGAAGTCCTCGAGCAGCACGACGGGGATCTCGGGCGCCTTCGCGGTCCGGATGAACGACGGCAGGCTCTGCGTGCCGCGCACCTGGTTCGCCTCGTGCACCGCGGTCCGGAACGACAGCCCCTCCATGACCATCGCGGCCACGAGGACGGCGACCGGCACCCACTGCCACTGCGTGATCGGGTGCGGGTCCTGCCACTTGTGCCACGCCTCGTACAGCGCGAACAGCCCGCCGAGGCTGAACAGCACGATCGCGACGATGAACGCGTACAGGTACCGCTCCCGGCCGTAGCCGAACGGGTGCCGGGCGTCGGCCTCCTTGCGCGCCTTGCGGCCGCCGACCAGCAGCAGCAGCTGGTTGCCGGAGTCGGCCAGGGAGTGCACGGACTCGGCGAGCATCGAGCTGGAGGAGGTCAGCAGGAACGCGACGAACTTGGTCAGCGCGATGCCGAGGTTGGCCGCCAGCGCGGCCAGGATGGCCTTGGAGCCACCGTCGTGCGCCACTAGCGGCCCGCGCCGGGCGCGGAGACGGGCCGCGCGTCGTCGGCCAGCAGCACCGGGATGCCGTCCCGCACGGGGTAGGCCAGCGGGTTGTCGGGGTCGGTGGACACCAGCTCGGGCGAGCCGTCCGGGCCCACCCCGTCCACGAGCGTCGCACCGGTCACCGGGCACCGCAGGATGTCACGCAGCCAGGGCTCCAGGGCCCCGGCCGCCGCCTCGTGCTCGCTCACAGCTCCCCCTCGGCGGCGGTCTTGGCGGCGGTGTCGGCGCCCGACACCCCGGTCGCCCCGGTCACGCCCGCGGCCGCGGCGGGCGGTGTGGTCTCGCGGACCAGGGCCAGGACGTCGTCCCGGACCTTCTCCATGACGTCCTCGTCGGCCGCCTCGACGTTGAGCCGCAGCAGCGGCTCGGTGTTGGACGCACGCAGGTTGAACCACCACCGCGGGTGGCTGTCCCAGTGGCTCACGGTCAGCCCGTCGAGCTCGTCCACCTCGACCGGGCCCGCGCCCTGATGGGTCACGTACGCGTGCACGACACGCTCCCGGGCCGACGCGACGTCGTCGACCCGCGAGTTGATCTCACCCGAGGCGGCGTACGGCTGGTAGGCCTCGGCGAGCGCCGACAGCGGGGCGCCCTGCTCGCCCAGGGCGGCCAGCACGTGCATGGCCGCGAGCATGCCGGTGTCGGCGAAGAAGAAGTCCCGGAAGTAGTAGTGCGCGCTGTGCTCGCCGCCGAAGACGGCGTCGTGCTCGGCCATCTGCGCCTTGATGAACGAGTGGCCCACCCGGGTCCGCACGGCGGTCGCCCCGGCCGCGGTGACCAGGTCCGGGACGACCTGGGAGGTGATGAGGTTGTGGATGACGACGGACTGGCGACCGGCGGCGCGCTCGCGCTCGATCTCGCGCAGGCCCACCAGCGCCGTGATCGCCGACGGGCTGACCGGGTCGCCGTTCTCGTCGATGACGAAGCACCGGTCGGCATCGCCGTCGAAGGCGAGCCCGAGGTCGGCGCCGTGCTCGACGACGGCCGCCTGCAGGTCCCGCAGGTTCTCCGGCTCGAGCGGGTTGGCCTCGTGGTTGGGGAACGTCCCGTCGAGCTCGAAGTACAGCGGCACGACGTCCAGCGGGAGCCCGGGCAGGCCGGCGGCGGAGCCGAGCACGGCCGGTGCCGTGTGGCCGCCCATGCCGTTGCCGGCGTCGACCACCACCGTCAGGGGGCGGATCCCGGACAGGTCGACCAGCGACCGCAGGAAGCCGGCGTAGTCGGCGAGCAGGTCGCGGTCGGTGACCTGCCCGCGATCGGCGGCGGCGACCTCCGGGACGGCGTCGGCGAGGTACCGGCCGGCGAGGTCACGGACCTGCGCGAGCCCGGTGTCCTGGCCGACCGGGCGCGCGCCCGAGCGGCAGAGCTTGATGCCGTTGTACTCGGCCGGGTTGTGGCTGGCGGTGAACATGGCGCCGGGCATGCCGAGCGCGCCGGACGCGTAGTACAGCCCGTCCGTGGAGCACAGCCCGATCCGCACGACGTCGACGCCGCGCGCGGCCAGCCCGTCCGCGAAGGCCCCGACGAGCTCGGGCCCCGACGGGCGCATGTCGTTGCCGATGACCACGGCCGGCCGGCCGGTGGCGGCCCCGGTGGCACGGGTGGCGTCCGGCAGGACCACCACGTCGGCGAACGCGGCGCCGATGGCCCGCGCGATGCGGGCGTCGAGCTGGTCCGGCACCACACCGCGCACGTCGTAGGCCTTGATCAGCGCGGACAGGTCGACGCAGGCATCCAGGGGGTTCTCAGGCACGGGGACCACCCTAGCCAGTGCCCGCGGCGCGGCCCGGCGCCCGGGTGACGGCCCGGGACGCCGTCGCAGGTGAGCCGCTCGCCGGTCGCCGGTGCGGTCAGGCCTTGGCGGCGCTGCCGAGCACCGCGTCCAGCCCCACGGCGGCGCCGTCGGCGGCGAACCACGCCCGGACCTCGCAGTGGTGGCACGAGACGAACGTGACCGCGGTCCCGTCGGTCAGGGTCATGGCGAGCCGGGTGAGCGACGTGCCGGCGCACCCCGAGCAGCGTGCGAGGTGGGCCTGGGCCGGTGCCGTGGCCGTCACGATCGACCCGAGCCGGACGGGGGCCGCCTCGGTCCGACGACTGCGGCCCCGCTGGCTGGGGACCGACGACGTCGCCCGGGTGCTCGTGCGGGCCGCCGTCACGGCGCCGACCGGGGTCGGGAACGTGGTCGGCAGCGCCGGGGCGTCGTCGTGCTTCGTCTCCGGCACCCTCACCTCAGGCCCCGTCCCCGCGCAGCACCCGCAGGTGCCCGCGACGGCCGACCTCGGTGGCCTGCACGGGCTCGGGGGCCCGGTGCCGGGGACGCCCGGCCTCGCGCACGGCGTCGGCGAGCGCGAGCAGGTCGTCCTGGCTGGGACCGGACTGGACGAAGTCGGGCGTCAGTCGCACGACCTCCCACCCCCGCGGGGCGGTGAGGCGCTCGGCATGATCGGCGCACAGGTCGTACGAGTGCGGCTCGGCGTGGTTGGCGAGCGGCCCCAGGACCGCGGTCTGGTCGGAGTAGACGTAGGTCAACGTCGCGACGGCACCGCTGTCGCAGGCGGTGCGCGAGCACTGACGGACCGATCTCACACGCGAACGGTACCTGCCCGGCCGCGGACCGCAGTACCGGCACGCGACGCACGCGCGGGTGATCTCGCCGCCCGCCCGCCACCGGGCCCGGCACCGGACGCGTGCGCCGTTACGCTGCTGCGGTGAGCAGAGCGCCCGCTCCCCGCGAGCCCGTCCGTCCGGCCCGGCGTCGCGACCGCCGCGGCCGGGGCCTGCGCGGTCCGCTCCTGCCGCCGGCGCTGCCGGCGTACCGCACCCGGGCCGAGCGGTTCGACGACCTCGTGCTCGCCGCGGTGGAGCGGCTGGAGAAGCGGTGGGCGCGCCAGCTCGACGGCGTGGAGTTCGCGGTCGAGGACGTGCCGCCCTCGCAGCCGGCGCCCTGGGAGCACGGTGGTGTCCCGCTGGGTCGGTACTTCCCGGCCGACACCGGCCTGGCCGCCCGGATCGTGGTGTACCGGCGTCCGGTGGAGACCCGGGCGGTGGACGCCGAGGAGCTGGAGGACCTGGTGCGGGACGTCGTCGTCGAGCAGGTGGCGCACCTGCTGGCCCGCAGCCCGGACGAGGTGGACCCCGAGTACTCGGGGGGGCACTAGCCTCGGGTGCGATGAGCCCCACCTCGCGCCCGCCGGTCCGGGTGATCTGCGTGACGTACAACCCCGGACCCGAGCTGGACGCCCTCGCCGCCTCGCTCGCCACGGCGACCGCGAGCCCGGTCACCCTCGTCCTGGCCGACAACGGCTCGACCGACGACCGTCCGGAGCGGGTGGCCGCCGCGCACGGCGGGCAGGTGCTGCGGATCGGCGACAACGTGGGGTACGGCGCGGCCGCCAACCGCGGCGCGCAGGACGCGACCGAGCCGTGGCTGGTCGTGGTGAACCCCGACATCGTCTGGGCGCCCGGCTCGCTGGACGCGCTCCTGGCCGCCGCCGAGCGGCACCCGACCGGCGGTGCGTTCGGGCCGGTCCTGCTCAACCTCGACGGGTCGGTGTACCCGTCGGCCCGGGCGCTGCCGTCGCTGACCCAGGGGGTCGGGCACGCGCTGTTCGCGCGGCTGTGGCCGGGCAACCCCTGGACGCGTGCCTACCAGCGCCGGCAGGAGTCCGCCGAGCGCACCGAGCGCGAGGCGGGCTGGCTGTCCGGCGCCTGCCTGCTGCTGCGCCGGGAGGCCTTCACGGCGGTCGGCGGCTTCGACCCGGCGTACTTCATGTTCTTCGAGGACGTCGACCTGGGCGAGCGGCTGGGACGCGCCGGCTGGCGCAGCGTCTACGTGCCGTCGGCGCGGGTGACGCACGTCGGCGGGACCTCCTGGCGGGACCGTCCGGCCCGGATGATCTCCGCGCACCACACCAGCGCCCGCCGCTACCTGCACCGGCGCTACCACCACCGGTACCAGGCGCCGCTGCGGGCGGCGATCAGCCTGGGCCTGGCGGTGCGCGAGGCCGTGGAGCTGCGCCGCGCGGGCTGACGCCCGGTCGCGTCAGCGCAGGCCCCAGGCGGTCAGGGCAGGCCCAGCCGGTCCGCGCGCCGGACCAGGACGGCGGGCGGTGCCTGCGGCCCGGGGACGGGGGTCAGGACCGAGAGCAGCTCGTCCGGCCCCTGGCCGGACGTCGCCAGCACCCACCACGCCAGCGTCGCCGGCCCGTCCGCGCCGGTGGCGGCCTCGTCGGTGCCGTCGCCCTGGTCGGCCGTGCCGGCGTCGGTCTGCGTGCCGCCGTCGGTCTGCGTGTCGTCGCCGCCCCGGGCAGCGGCGTCCGTGTCGGCGTCCGTGTCGGCGTCCGTATCGGCGTCCGTGTCGGCGTCCGTGTCGGCGTCGTCGCCGGGGGCGCCGGCGGCGGGGCCGCTCAGGTCGTCCACGGGCACGACGTCGTCGGGCACGAGCTGGACCGCGGCGACCGGGCGTCCCCGGCCCAGCGTGGCGGCGTCCACGCGCTCGGTGGACCCGGCCGGCACGGTCACCCGCTGCTCACCCAGGACCTCGCCGTCGGAGCCCAGCGCCCGCAGCACGCCGCCGGCGGGCCGGACGCCGCCCCCGTCGGCCTCGGCGCCCGGCGGCGCCACCGATCCGATGACGACCGTGCCGGTGACGCCCGCCGGGATCGCGACGACACCGGCCGCTCCCACCGGGCCGGACGCGACCCAGGCTCGCTCGAGGGTGGGGATGTCGTCGAGCTCGACGGGTGGACCCTGGCGGGTGAGCACCGCCCCGGCGACGACCGGGGCGTCGGCGTCGACCACCGCCGTGTACGGCCCCGCCGGCAGCCCGGCCAGGGACACGTCGGTCACCTCCCCCGGACCGAGCTCGACCTCCTCCGCTCCGGCCAGGGTGACCGGCCCGTCGGGGCCGAGCAGGGTCAGGCCGACGCGGGCCCGCTCGTCCCCGGGCGCGAGCAGCCGGACCTGGGCCGTGTCGCTCGCGCCGGTCTGGCTCGCCGGCACGACCAGCCCGCCGACCACCTGGCGGGTCGCGGGTCCGGCCCCCGCGGTCACCAGGTCGGTGCCGGCCGGGGTGAACCCCTGCAGCCGGCTGTCCTGGATGTGCGCGGACACCAGCCCACCGGCCGCGCTGACGTGGACCGCGACCCGTCGCTGCTCGGCGGCGATGCCCTCGAGCAGCAACCCGCGCTCCGCACCGGGGGCGACCAGGAACGTCCCGCCGCCGACCACCTCGACCGGCCCGGTGGGACCCCACACCTCCAGCGACACCTCGGCCGGGGTCCGCCCCGCGTTGGCCACGACCAGCAGCGCGCTGCTGCCGATCTCGGTGCTGCCGCCGACCAGCCAGATGCTGGCCGAGGGCTGCTGGCAGGACGCCGCCGCGAGCCCGCGCAGGTCGCCCTCGGTGGTGACCGAGGCGCTGGCGCCGCCCGCCGGTGCCGCCACGTCACCGGCCGGCTCGACCCGCAGGACCGTCGCGCCGTCGACGTCCGCCAGGCCGTCGACCCCCGCCGGTCCGGCGCCGGGCAGCCGCAGCAGCGGCGAGCCGCCGCCGAGCGGGGACAGGGTCGCGGGCGGGGCCGTCCGGGCGCCCGCCGGCGCCGTGGTGGCGACCCGCTGCGCGGTCAGGGTGTCCACCGGGGTCGGGTCGAACGCGGCGTCCCCGGCGGCGCTGTCGTCGGGCAGGACGAGCGGCCCCGGGCACACCAGGGTCGTCGCCGTCGGCGGCACCTGCACCACCGCGCCGGGCGCCGCCGGCACGGGCGGCACGTCCAGCCACGTGCCCGCCACGGCCACGCCGGCGACCACGGCGACGGCGGCGATGCCACCGGCCAGGCGGGCGATCCGTCCGGTCCGGCGGCTCATCGGGCTCCTCCTCGACGACGGCGCAGCGGCAGGGCGAGCAGGACGACCAGGCCGAGCAGCACGGCCTGGACGACCGACCACACCCGGCGCTCGGTGGTCTCGTACGACACGGTCAGCACGCCGCCCGACCCGCCGACGGCGAACGCCTGCCGCCAGCCGTCCTCGACCGCGGGCAGCTCGCGTCCGTCCAGCCGGGCCGTCCACCCGGGGGCGGACCGCTCGGCCAGGACGACGGTCCGATCCTCGTCACCGGCCGGCACGACGCTGCGGACCGACAGGTCCCCGGCGGCCAGCGCGGTGGCCTCGCCGTCCGGGTCGACCAGGCGCGCCCACGAGGTCACCGGGGCCTGGGGTGCGGGCGCGGGGGCGGCGCCGTCGTCGGCGGCGCCGGTCGCGGACGCGCGGTCCGTCGTCCGTCCGGTGGACGGGACGGCTGGGCGGACGACCCGCCAGATCACCCCCGTCTCGCTCTCGGTGATGCGCTCGAGCCCCGCGGTGGCGTCCAGGCGTCCCACGAGCTCCGCGCGCGGCGCCGCACCGGCGTCGCCGGTCGCCGGCGGGACGAGCACCGCACCCACCGCGAACGCGGCCAGGTCCCCCGAGACGTCGCCCACGGCCCCGGACGCGAGCCGGGCCACCAGCCGCTCGAGGGCCGTCGTCGCCGGATCCGGGTCGACGGGCCGGGCCGCGGAGACCCGGCCGTCCAGGCCGCGCGCCCGGGCGGCGGCCGAGGTCTCGGTCAGCTGCGGCCCGTCCCCGCGCAGCACGCCGTAGGTCACCCCGCCGTCGTCCGCGGGCGCCAGGGCGAGCACCCGCGAGCGCGCCTCGGAGGTCTGCGGCTGACGTCCGACGGCCGGCACGACCGGTCCGGCGAGCGTGGTCACCGCCGGGCCCGTGCCGCCGTCCCCGGTCCGCTCCAGGGCCAGCCACTGCGTGAGCGGGACGAGCGGGGCGAGCACCGCGAGACCGGTGAGCGCACCGGCCGCGACCTGGCGCCAGCCCCACGCGTGCCGCGCGACCCGCGCCCGGACGCCGTCGGCCCCCAGGACGGCGGCCGCGAGCAGGCCGAGCATCAGCAAGGACACCCCGGCGCCCGGCCAGCCGCGCACCACCGCACCGTCGACCACGGCGGTCTCGACCCGCGCGGCGAGCACGGCGGCGGCGAGCCCGCAGGCGGCGACCAGCCAGCCGGCACGCACACCCCGCGCGACGCCGGGGCCGCGCAGCAGCGCGAGCAGCGCCAGCAGCACCAGGACCGCGCCCAGGACCAGCGCGAGCAGCGTCGCCACGTCGGCACCGACCGCGTCGGCCAGTCCGGTCCCGGGCGGCACGGGCCGCCCGAGCAGCGCCTGCCACGCGGGCGCAGCGGCGGACGGCACGGGCAGCGCCGGCTCGGCCACCAGCGCACGCCAGCCCCCCGCCGTCCAGCGGGTCACCGCGTCCTGAACCAGCGGCCCGGCCAGCACCAGCGCGGGCAGGGCGACGAGCAGCAGCCGGCGCCGGCTGCCGCGGGCGGCCAGGGCGACCGCGACCAGGGCCACCAGCCCGGCGGGCAGCAGCACCGGCGCACCGGCGACGGCGACGGCGAACGCGAGCCCGCCGGCCGCGGCGGCGGTGACCGAGCCCGTGCGGTCGGGGCCGTCCTCGGCGGCAGGCGTGCCGGGCGGCGGGGGTGGCGGCTCGTCCGGGTCGGGCACGACGAGCGCCGTGGCGCCGCGGGCCACCGGCACGTCGGGGGCCTCGGCGCCCGCCGGGCCACCTGCGGTGGCCGTCGCGCCGCCCGCCGCCGCGGCGGCGCTGTGCCCGGCCTCCCCGTCCCGGGCCGGGCCGGTCGCGGCACCGACCTCGTCGGCGTCGTCGTGCGCGGACCGCGCGCCCACCAGTCCGGAGACGACGACGTCGCGTCGCTGCACGCCCAGCGCCCGCGCGACGCCGAGCGCAGCCCAGGGCAGCGCGGCGTGCGCGAGGACCGCCCCGAGCCGTCCGCCGTCCACGGCGGCGTGCAGGGCCGGTGCCGCCACCCAGACCAGCGCGGCCCACCAGCGCAGCCCGACCGCCCGGGTCGCCGCACCCGCGGCGAACCAGGCGCCGGTGCCGGCGAGCAGCAGACCGCCGAGGTAGAGCAGGTCCACGGCGCCCTGGGTCACGCCGCCGGTCAGGACCGTGACCGGGACCAGCACGGCGAGCAGCGGGTCGGCCGGCGCGGGCCGGCCCAGTCCCCCGTCGACCCACCCGAGGGTGACCGCCCGCCACAGCGCACCCAGGTCGGCCCCGGCCGGCAGCAGACCGCCACCGGTCAGCGGCCGGCCCCCGACCGCGGCCACCAGGAGCGGACCGAGCGCCACCACGGTGAGCGCCACCAGCGCCACCAGCAGGGCGCCCAGACCGAACCGCCTGCGGGTGGCCAGCTCGGCGAGCTCGGCCAGCTCGAGCTCGCTCGGCGCCTGCCGCACCCGGCGCACCTCGCGGCGGGCGAGCAGCCGGTCACGCTCCTCGCGGATCACGTCCCGCCACGACGCCTGCAGGGGTCGCAGCGATCGGCGCGGCAGCCGGCGTGCGCGCCGGGCGGTGGCGCGCGACCGGGCCATCCGGCCCGGGTTGACGATCGCGACCACCGGGGCCGCGAGCTCGGCCGTCGCCAGCACGGCGTCCTTGCTCGCGACGCGGTACAGCGACCGCACCACGGCGGCGACCAGGAACGCGACGGTGAGCAGCGGCAGCAGCGGCAGCGGCACCGCCGCGAGCCGGGCGTGCACGTGCGCGCGGCGCCGGGTCGCGAACGACCGTCGTGGGTCGGCCGACGGGCCGACGCGCGGGTCGGGTGGCGGGTCGGCGGGCAGGTCGGCCGGCAGGTCGGCCGGCAGGTCGGCCGGCGCGGTGTCCGGCGGGGCGGCCGACCGGTCCGCCGACAGGTCGGCCGCGGTGGCCGGGGCGTCGTGCGGGTGGGGGTCCTGCGGGTGGGCGTCGTGCGGGTGGGCGTCGTGCGCGGCCGTGCCGGTCAGGACGTGCAGCAGGTCGTCGTCGCGCAGCCCGGCGTAGGACGCGCGGGCGTGCCGGACCGCCGCCCGGGGGACGACGACGACGCGGTGACCGGCGAGCCGGGCCCGGCGCGACAGGTCCAGGCCGTCGCCGAACGGGCCCAGCGCGGGATCGGGCCCGCCGAGCTCGTCCCAGACGTCCCGCTTGACCAGCGCGCCGGCGAGCCCGACGGCGAGCACGTCCTCACGCCCGTCGTGCTGGCCCTGGTCGACCTCGCCGTTCTCCAGGCCGGTGACCCGCCGGCCGAGGCGGGACGTGGTCAGCCCGACCTCGAGCAGGCGGGTCGGGTCGTCCCAGGCACGCTGCTTGGCCCCCGCGACCGCGACCGACGGCGCGTGCTCGACGACCCGGACCAGCTCGGCGAGCGCGGTCGGCTCCGGTGCGCTGTCGTCGTGCAGCAGCCACAGCCAGCCGGGGGTGTCCGTGGCGGCACCCGTCCCGAGCGCGCCCCGGACGGCGTCACCGAACGTCCGCGCGCCCGGCGTCGAGAGCACCCGGACCTCGGTGCCCGTCCCGGCGAACGCCGCGCCGGCCAGCCGCTCGACCGCCGGGTCGACGGCGGCGTCGATGCCGGCGCCGGTGCGGGCGGGGAGCGGTGCGGACGTGGCCGGCGGAGCGGCGTCGACGACCAGGACGGCGTCCGGGGTACGCGTCTGACCGGCGAGCGCGCGCAGCGTCGTCGGCAGGTAGCGAGTGGTCCCCCGGGTCACCACGACGGCCGTGGTGCGGGGACCACGGCGGAGCGGGAGGGGTCCGGTGACGGGCGGTGAGTCAGTCATCTGTCCCTATGGTGCGCCCGCCCGCGGGGTGGATCAGACCACGCGACGCTTGAGCTTGCGCCGCTCCCGCTCGGACAGACCGCCCCAGATGCCGAACCGCTCGTCGTGCTCGAGGGCGTACTCCAGGCACTCGGACCGGACGTCGCAGCCGGTGCAGACGCGCTTCGCCTCCCGGGTCGAGCCGCCCTTCTCGGGGAAGAACGCCTCGGGGTCGGTCTGGGCGCACAGCGCGCGCTCCTGCCAGCCCATGGCAGGGTCGTCCTGCGGGGTGCCGAAGATGGGCAGCACGGGGGCCACCGCGATGGCCGGACGGTCCTGGTCCGAGGGGAACGGTCCGTCCTCGTCGAGCAGATTCCACATGCAGGTGCCTCCGGCTCGAGTGCGGTGAGATGTCGTGCGCTAGAGGAATTACACGCGTGTCGTTCCCGATAGTCAAGCGCGCAGGTGGTAGGCGGTGGAGCGGCGACGGTCGGCCTCGGGGCCGGGCTCGCCCGTAGCCTGGCGCCCATGCCCGCACCCGCGCCCCTGCCCGCACTCGTCGACACCCTGGCCGCGAGCGGCGGCAGTCCCCGGCTGACCGCCTACGACGCGGACGGCGAGCGGGTGGAGCTGTCCGGCGCCGTGCTGGCCAACTGGGTGGCGAAGACCACCAACCTGCTCGTCGAGGAGCTCGACGTCGCCCCGGGGTCGACCGTGCGGCTCGACCTGCCCGCGCACTGGCGCACGCTGGTGTGGGCGATGGCGACCTGGCGGGCCGGCGGCTGCGTGGTGCTGGGTCAGCAGGACGGCACCGACGTCGTCGTGACCGACCGCCCCGAGCCCGGCGTCGCGGACGCGGTGGTGGCGGTGGCCCTGCCCGCCCTGGCCCGCCGCTTCGACGGCACCCTGCCGCCGGGGGCGGTCGACGCCGCGGCGGCCGTGATGACCTACGGCGACGTCGTCGGCTGGACGCCCGCGACCGACCCGGCGGCCCCCGCGGTCCGCGCGGGGGTCGCCGTCGGCCCGCAGACCGCCGGCGACGCGGAGGTCACCGAGGTCGACCACGCCGCGCTCGCCGGCTGGGCGACGGCCGGGACGACGTCGGCCCCGGGCGACCGCGTCCTGCTGGCGGCCGACCCGGACCGGGCCACGGTCCCCCGCTGGCTGCGGACCGCCCTGGGCGTCCTGCTCGGCGGCGGCTCGCTGGTCCTGGTCGGGCCCGCGCTCGCGGTCGAGCTCGCGACCGACCCCGCGCGCCGGGACCGCCTGGTGGCCACGGAGCGGGTGACCGCCGGCGCGTGATCTCCCGGACGGGCGCGTCAGACGCCGGACGGCTTGCGGAACGCGACCAGC
Organism: uncultured Cellulomonas sp.; assembly: GCF_947494015.1. Taxonomy (GTDB): domain Bacteria; phylum Actinomycetota; class Actinomycetes; order Actinomycetales; family Cellulomonadaceae; genus Pengzhenrongella. Next base: position 123,897 of record NZ_CANLTL010000012.1, read on the forward strand.
ATGATGTCGCTGAGCGACCGCGAGTTGAGCAGCGGCGCGGCGAGCCACCCGACGACCACGGACGCGACCGTGACCGGGGACGGCCGCCGGTCGAAGTGCGCCCGCTCCCACAGCCCGGCCCGGCTCATGCTCGGCAGGTGGGTGACCTCGACGACCTCGAGCCCCAGCGAGCACCCCAGCCGGGTCAGCGCACCGGCGTCGAAGTACCACAGGTGCGGGGACGGCAGGCCGCGCTGCCACAGGCGGTCGAACACGCTGGGGACCCCCAACCGGCGCAGGACGTCGGCGACGCGGTACACGATCCCCCGCCGGTCCGGGATGTTGACCACGAGCAGCCCGCCCGGCGTCAGCCGCGACGCGCTCTCGGCGAGCGCCTCACGCGGGTCGGGCAGGTGCTCGAGCACGTCGTTGAAGGTGATGACGTCGAACAGGTCGTCCGGCCGCAGGGCCTCGGGGAAGAAGCCGATCCGCACGTCGGACCCCGCGCCGATGGCGCGTCGGGCGACGGCGACGTCCGGCTCGACGCCCACCGCGCGCAGGCCCTGCGCCGTGGCCCGCTGCAGGAGCCAGCCGTGGGCGCTGCCCACGTCGAGCAGCCGGGCACCGTCCGGGGCACCCCACGACCGGATCCGCTCCACGACCGTGGCGTTGTTCTGCCGTCGCAGCTGCGCCAGCCCCGTCGCCCGGGCCGTCTCGTCGATGAGGTCCGGGTCGTCGTTGATCGTCACGTCGAGGGTGGAGGCGTGCGTGCCGCACCGGGGGCACCGCACGTGCCAGGCGGGACCCGCCGCGGTCATGGGGGTGAGGCAGACGCAGCAACGGGGAGCAAGCACTCCGAGCACTCTACCGGCGGTCCGTCAGGGCACGTCCGCCTGGACGAGGGTGCCGGCGCCGCACGCCGTCAGGCTCCCCTCGGCGGCCGGCACGAAGACCGACCCGCCGCGCTCGAGGCGCACGCTGTGACCGGCCGACGACACGGTCACGACACCGTCGAGGCAGAGCAGGACCCGCGGTCCCCGACCGGGCAGCGGGTGCACGCCGTCGTCGTCGAGGTCGGTGATGGACAGCTCGAAGTCGTCCACGGGGGCGTAGAAGACCCGGGTCGCGCCGTGGAACACCTCCGGTGCCGTGCGGATGGGCGGTGCTGCGACGTAGTCGACGCACTCCAGCAGCTCGTCGACGTCCACGTGCTTGGCCGTCAGCCCGGCCCGCAGGACGTTGTCGGAGTTGGCCATCACCTCCACGCCGAGGCCTCCCAGGTACGCGTGCACCCCACCGGCCGGGACGAACAGGGCCTCGCCCGGCTGCAGGGACACGGGGTTGAGCAGCAGGGCGGCCACGACGCCCGGGTCGCCGGGGTAGGCCGCCGCGAGCGTGAGCACGGTGGCGTCGGCGCGCGGCGACGTCGAGCCGGCCGCCAGCCGCTCCCGGCACGCCTCGACGAGCTCGGCGACGTCCTGCGCCGACGGCCGGTCGGCCGGGTCGAGCAGGCTGGTGAACGCGGCGCGGACCCCGGCGGGCGAGGGATCGGCGCGCAGCACCCCGTGCAGCTTGTCGGCGAGCGGTGAGGCGAGCCCGGCGAACAGCTCCGCGGCGCGGCGCGGCGCACGGAAGCCGCACAGCGCCTCGAACGGCGTCAGCGCGTACACCAGCTCGGGCTTGTGGTTGCGGTCGCGGTAGCTGCGGTGCGGGGCGTCCACCGGGATGCCGGCCCGCTCCTCGGCGTCGAAGCCGGCGCGGGCCCGGTCCACGTGCGGGTGCACCTGCAGCGACAGCGGCTGGGCGGGCGCGATCAGCTTGAGCAGGTAGGGCAGGCAGTCCCCGAAGCGGGCCCGCACGTCGTCGCCGAGCATCGCGCTCGGGTCCGACGCGATGAGGGCGGCCAGGTCCGGGTGCTCCGCGGCCTCGACCAGCGCCGGCGAGCTCGGGTGGGCCCCGAACCACAGCTCGGCGACCGGCGACCCGTCCACCGGTAGGCCGAGCAGCCCCGGGATGGCGGTCGGCGAGCCCCACGCGTAGTCCCGGGTGGTCGGCTGCATGGTGAACACCGGCAGGTCCCCTCTCGTCGGCCCTCCAACGATAGGCGGGACTCGGCGGCGGGTCGCCGAGGCACCGCCGTCCGGGTGCAGGGCCGGCACGTTTTCACCCGGCAGGCGGCGCGAGCCGGGTGCGGCACACTAGGGGACCATGCGCGGAATCATTCTGGCCGGAGGCTCGGGGACCCGACTGCACCCCATCACCCTGGGGGTCAGCAAGCAGCTCGTCCCGGTGTACGACAAGCCGATGATCTACTACCCGCTGTCCACCCTGATCCTCGCGGGCATCCGGGACGTGCTGGTGATCACCACCCCGCACGACGCCGAGCAGTTCCGGCGGCTGCTGGGGGACGGCTCCCAGTTCGGCATCTCCATCACCTACACCGTGCAGGCCGAGCCGAACGGCCTGGCGCAGGCGTTCGTGCTGGGAGCGGACTTCGTCGGCACGGACTCCGCGGCGCTGGTCCTGGGCGACAACATCTTCTACGGCGCGGGCCTGGGCTCACAGCTCGGGCGGTTCGAGACCATCGACGGCGCCGCGGTGTTCGCCTACCGCGTCGCGGACCCGACCAGCTACGGCGTCGTGGAGTTCGACGCCGACGGCACGGCGCTCTCCCTGGAGGAGAAGCCGGCCCGCCCCAAGTCCAACTACGCGGTGCCCGGCCTGTACTTCTACGACAACGACGTCCTGGCGATCGCGCGCGACCTGCAGCCGTCGGCGCGCGGGGAGTACGAGATCACCGACGTCAACCGGCACTACCTCGAGCAGGGGCGGCTGCGGGTCGAGGTGCTGCCGCGCGGGACGGCATGGCTGGACACCGGGACGTTCGACTCGCTGGTGGAGGCCTCGGACTACGTCCGGACCATCGAGCACCGCCAGGGGCTGAAGGTCGGTGCGCCCGAGGAGGTCGCCTGGCGGCGCGGCTTCCTGTCCGACGACGACCTGCGGGTCCGGGCCGAGGGCCTGGTCAAGTCCGGCTACGGCCGCTACCTGCTGGGGCTGCTCGACGAGGGTCGCTGACCCGCCGCCCGGAGCCGGCGGGGCGCGGCGTCAGCGCCGCGCCCGCCGCAGCACCGGCAGGCGCCGCAGCACCCGCAGTCGCTCGGGCAGCGCCCGCACGACCCGCAGCGGCCCGGTGATGCGCCAGGACACGGTCCGCCGGACGGCGTCGTGCGTGGCCCGCTCCAGGCGCAGCTCCTCGCGCAGCGCGTCCGCGTCGGCGACGACCGCCGCGACGTCACGCACCACCCGCAGCGGGGCGTCCAGCGCGATCGCGTCGGACGCCTCGACCGTCAGGCCGAGCACGACGGACTGGAACGCCCGCTCGCGCTCCCAGTGCTCCACCAGCGTGCGGTCGTCCAGCTCGACCCCGTACCGGGACGCGACCGCCGTGATCAGGTCCCGCAGCTGCAACGGCGTGCCGCCGGCCGGGGACCGGACCGCGAGCAGCGAGGCGAGGGAGTCGTACAGCGCGCGGAACACGACGTAGGACGACGGCACCGGCCCCTGCGCGCACCACTCGAGGTCGATGAACTGCGCCGACCCGTCGGCGTCCACCAGGAGGTTGCGCGGCAGCGCGTCGACCAGGCCGCCGTCGACCGTCCCGGCCGGCGTCGGGTCGCCGGTCGTGGCGCCGAACGCGTCCCACCAGGTGCCGAACCACCCCGCCACGTCGTCGACGGTCCAGCCGTCCCGGCCCACCACGTCGGCCAGGACGTCCGTCCACGGCCGCGCCCGCACGTAGGGCTCGTCCACGAGCAGCATCCGGGTGCCGGCGACGGTGTCCGGCAGCTGCGGCAGCACCCGCTCGCGGCGCACCTCGAGCCCCGTGCCGGTCGCCCTGAACGCGGTGGCCTTGGCGAACTCGGGACGGCGGTCGGTGCTGCCGTAGTACCAGGCGACCGTGCGCGACGCCGGCAGCGGGCGGGTGGAGGCCCGCACCAGGAAGGAGTTGGCCAGGTCGGGCAGCAGCCCGTTGCGGTGCACCGCCCGCCAGGCGCGCTCGAGGTCGAAGGTGGTGACCTCGGGCCGCTGGTGGTCGGCGCGACCCGACGGCACCACCAGCGGCAGCGGGTCGAAGTCGGCCCCCGGAAGCAGCGCGGCCTCGGTCACCACCGACGTCGGCAGCTTGTAGTCCGGGAACGGGTAGTACCAGGCCTGCTCGTCCAGGCCGGCGTCCGACAGCCGCCGACGCAGCTCGCCCCGACCGAAGGTGACGACCGTGCCGGCGTCGTAGCGGTCCTCGACGCCGAACATCCGCCTCCCGACGTGGTCCTCGGGGAAGCCCGCCAGGTACTTCAGCCCGAGCTGGTTCTCGATCGCGAGCACGAGCTGGCCGCCGGGTGCGAGCAGGGACGCGAGGTGCTCGAGCATCGCGTCCACCGGGTCGCGGCCGGCCGCGGGGAAGAACAGCCGGCTGTACTCCAGCACCCCGATGACCACCACGGTGCCGAACGCGCCCGGCGCGACCAGCCCCTGCACGGTGTCCGCGACCACCCGGACGCCGGGCAGGTCACGGCACCGCTCCACGCACGTCGCGGCGCGGCGCGGCGACCCCTCGATCGCCACCACGTCGTGGCCGTGCTCGCCGAGCACGCGGGTGACCGCGCCCATCCCGGCGCCCACCTCGAGCACGGGCCCGTCGAGGTCGTCGAGCAGGGGCCGCAGCAGGTTGGCCCGCTGCGAGCTCAGGTGGTAGCGGGACGGCCAGTCCCGGATGCCCGCGGCCAGCTCGCGCGAGAAGGTGCCCACGTCCGTGGCGGCACGCACGGTGTCACCGATCCAGGTCTCGACGTGGTCGCCGTCGTTGTAACGGAAGTCGGGCCGGGCGCCGTCGGGCACCCACAGGCCGCGCTGGGCGTCCTCGCGGTAGCCGAGCGCCGACAGGTCGATGGTCATGGTGTCCGTTCCGGGGAGCAGCGAGGTCGGGCGGTGCACGGCCCGCAGGTCAGGCCGGCACGGTCGCCGCGAGGACCGCGCTCGCCGCGGCCGACCACCTCGCTCGCCAGTCGCCGATGGGCTCCACCCCGGCCCGCCGCGACGCGTCGTGGCCGAGCACCGAGTACGCGGGCCGTGGTGCCGGACGGACGAACGCCCCGCTGGTGGTCCGCCGCACGATCGCGGGGTCCATGCCTGCCGCGGCCACGACCTCGCACGCGAAGCCGTGCCAGGAGGTCTGGCCGGACGCGGTGCCGTGGTAGGTGCCGCTGGGCGCGTCGGCCTCGACCAGGCGCACGACGAAGTCGGCGAGGTCGACGGTCCAGGTCGGCTGCCCGACCTGGTCGTCGACGACGTCGAGCCCACCGCGCTCCGCGGCGACGCGGGCGATCGTCCTGGGGAAGCAGGGGCCGCCCGCGCCGTACAGCCAGGCGGTGCGCACCACGAGGTGGTCCGGGGCCTCGGCCCGCACGGCCCACTCCCCGGCGGCCTTGGTCCGCCCGTAGGCCGACCGGGGGGCCATCGGCGCGTCCTCGGCGTACGGGGAGTCGGCCGCGCCGTCGAACACGTAGTCGGTCGAGACCTGGACCAGGCGGGCACCGTGCACGGCCGCGGCCCGGGCCAGCAGACCGGCCGCCGTCGCGTTCACCGTGAAGGCGTCGCCCTCGCGGGTCTCCGCGTCGTCGACGGCGGTCCACGCGGCGCAGTTGACCACGACGTCGTGGCCCCGGACGGCGTCGGCCACGGGGCCCGCCGCGGTGACGTCCAGGGTCGTGCGGTCGGTCGCGGTCACGTCGTGCCCGCGGTCACGCAGCGCGGCCACGACGTCCTGCCCGAGCATCCCGCCCGCACCTGCCACCAACCAGCGCACACCCGCTCCTCACGTCTTCCCCGCCACACGACCGCCCCAGCCTACGGGTGGGCGCCGTCCGCCCGTGCCGGTCAGCGCAGCGTGGGACGCAGCCGCGGCATCCGGCCGAGCTCGCGCTCGAGCCACCGGTCCCGCACGAGCGTGCCGGCGCGCAGCCCGCGCACGAGCGCCGGGACGGTCAGGCACCGCGCCCGGTAGGCGTCCTCGAGGGTCCCGGCGGCCAGGCGCGCATGGTCCGCGCGCCAGTGCCAGCCGACCTCCGGGTCCAGCTCGGTGTTCGCCGCGTACGCGGACCCGCCGTTGGCGATCTTCGTGCGGAACTGCGGCCAGGACCGCAGCGGCACGTGCAGGACGTCCAGCGGCTCGGTCTCCAGCCGCGCCCCGAGCAGCGGCCCGACGGCGTCGTGGTTGCCCTGCGGGACGACGACGTCCGGGTCGCCGCGGTGGCACACCTTGGGCGCCAGCGGGGTGCCCCGCTCGCTCACCGTGCGCAGGTTGCGCCAGCGCAGCCGGCGCACCCACGGTCGGCCGCGGCCCAGCCGCCCCACGTCCGGGAAGCCGACCAGGTCGGTGCGGCGCGCGAGCACCGTGCCGCGGTCCGCGGGCACCTCGGCCAGCACGTCGACCAGGCGGCGGGACCGGTCGGCCGGGACCCAGAACTCGTCCGCGTCGAGGTTGATCACCCAGTCCGCCCCGTGCACGCTCGCGGCCCGCCGCGCCATCGCGGTCACCCACCGGGCCTGCCGGTAGTCGTGCGACGGCTCGTGGTGCAGCTCCAGGACGCCGGCCCGCTGGTAGGCCCGCAGCACCTCGACGGTCCCGTCCACCGACCCGTTGTCCGTCGCGACGACCATCGCCACGCCCTGGGCGAGGTGGTGCTCGATGGTGGCCGCGACGACGTCGGCCTCGTCGCGCACCAGCAGCGTGGCGACGAGCCTCACCCGGCCTCCTCGGTGAGCAGCCGGCGGGCGGTCGCCAGGGCCCCGCGCCCGTCCGCCGCGAGGTGCACCCCCGGCAGCGCGTGGGTCCAGGTCTCGACCGTGGCCGACACCTTGCCGTAGGCGTTGTCCAGCACGACGTGCGGGATCCCGAGCATCGCGCACAGCAGGTGCCCGTGCAGCTTGTCGGTGACCACGACGCGCGAGCCGCTGAGCAGGTCCAGACCGTGCCGGACCCACCGCCGCCCGAGCGGGTCGTAGGTCCGGGCCACCACGGCGTGCGCCGGACGGGCCCAGCGCACACCGTCGTCACCGGCACGCCACCGGTGCGCGACCGCGCCGTTGACCCGGAGCATCCACCGTCCGGCCCGGTCCCAGCCGGCCTGCGCGGCCGCGATGCCCTCCATCCACTCCACCCGGGTGACGTCGGCGTCCTCGGGGCCCGGCTCGTCGTAGGGCACGTGCTCGGGGTCGCCGGGGCGCCGGGCCAGCCACAGGACCGGCCGGGTGACCGGGACGGTCCGCGCCAGCCGGCCCAGGCCCAGCGCGTGGTCCGGGGACAGCGCGGGCTCCACGCCGAGCTGCTCACGCGCCCGGGTCACCGACGCGTGCTCGCGGACCAGCAGCCGGAAGCCGCCGTGCGCGGCGACGACGTCGGCCATCGCGGCGGCGTTGGCCGGGTCCCGGAAGTGGACGCTCTGCGGCAGCTGCAGGACGGGGTTGTGCCGCAGCTCGCGCAGCACCCGCATCCGGGTGCCCTGCTGCCCGGCGTACAGGTCGCCGAGGTTCCCACCGCCGTTGAGGAGCACCGGGGCGTCGCCCACGGCGCGGCGCAGCGCGCGCGGGTCGGTGTCCCACCACGCGGAGCGGTACCGGACCCGCACGCCCAGCTCGGCGAGCAGCGCCCGGGTGCCGAGCCAGATCGCCGGGTCGCCCGGGTTGCCGTGGTTGGGGAAGTTCACCAGCGCGACCGTCCGGGCGCCGTCCAGCGCGGTCGCCAGCACGTCGCGCGCCACGTCGCGCAGCGCCTCGACCGACCGCGGCGCCGAGGCGGGAGCCGCTGCCGATGCCGCTGCCGATGTCCCCACGCTGCCCACCTCCACCGGCCGGGTGCCGCGTCGACGGCGGCCGGTGTCCCGGCCGCACCGATCGGTCACCCTAGCGGGCCGCCGCTAGGCTGACCGGCGCCGTGACAGCGGCCACCCGACGTGAGGAGAGCCCGACCGTGGAGTTCCGCGAGCTCAGTGTCCCCGGGGCCTGGGAGTTCACCCCCCGCCAGTTCGGCGACCCGCGAGGCGTGTTCCTCGAGTGGTTCAAGTCCGGCCCGTTCGCCGAGGCGGCCGGCCACGCGCTGGACCTGCAGCAGGCCAACGCGTCGGTGTCCGCGGCGGGCGTCATGCGCGGCATCCACTTCGCCGACGTGCCGCCCGGTCAGGCCAAGTACGTCACCTGCGCCAAGGGTGCGGTGCTCGACGTCGCGATCGACGTCCGGGTGGGATCGCCCACCTTCGGCCGGTGGGACACCGTCCTGCTGGACGACGTCGACCGGCGCGCGGTCTACCTGTCCGAGGGGCTGGGCCACGCCTTCCTGTCGCTCGAGGACGACTCCACGGTGCTGTACCTGTGCTCGACGGGGTACTCCCCCGGCCGAGAGCACGGCATCCATCCCCTGGACCCCGAGGTCGGCATCGAGTGGCCGACCGTCGACCGGGCGGGGCGGCCGCTGACGCCGCAGCTGTCCGACAAGGACCAGGCCGCACCCGGCCTGAGCGAGGCCCGTGAGCAGGGCCTGCTGCCGACGTACGCCGCAGTGCAGGAGTACGTGGCGTCGCTGCGGGGCTGACCCGTCGCCCGGCGGGCGCTCAGCCGGCTGCGCGGTGCGCGGACCGGAACGCCTCGACGTGCACCTCGGCGGCGGCCGCCCAGGTGAACTGCGCCGCGCGCCGCACCGCCGCCCGGCCGAGCGAGTCCCGCTCGCCCGGCGCGTCGAGCAGCGCGGCCAGCCCGGCGGCGATCGCGGGCTCGTCCGGCTCGCAGTACGCGACCGCGTCGCCGCCGACCTCGGGCAGCGACAGCTCCCGCGTGGTGAGGACGGTCGCGCCGCAGGCCATGGCCTCCAGCACCGGCAGCCCGAACCCCTCCCCGAGGCTGGGGTAGGCGAGCACCCGGGCCCCGCTGAGGAAGGGCGCCAGGTCGTCCACCGGCAGGTAGCCCGTGCGCCGGACGTCCAGGTGCGCCGGGACCGCGTCGATCGCCGGCTGCACCCGGTCGTCCCAGCCCGGGCCGCCGGCCAGGACGAGCGCCGGCGGGTCGGGACGGTCGGCCACCGCGGTGACCCAGGCACGCACCAGCGCGGGCACGTTCTTGCGCGGCTCGAGGGTGCCGAGGAACCCGACGTAGCTGCGTCCGGCGAGCCCGAGCGACGCCGCGACCCGCTCCCGCTCGCCGTCGTCCACCGGGTGGAACACCGCCGGGTCCACCCCGTGCGGGGCGACGTGGAAGCGCCGGGGGTCCCCACCGGCGTGCTCGAGCACCGCCGACCGGGTCGCCTGGGACGGCACCACCAGGGCGGCGGCCCGGCGCACCGCCACCCGGGTCGCCGTCCGGAAGAACCGCGCCTTGACCGGCGAGTGCAGCTCGGGGTGGCTGAAGAAGGTCGCGTCGTGCAGGGTCACCACCACGGGCACCCGCGAGCCCAGCGGCATCGTGTAGTGCGGGCTGTGCACGACGTCGGCGGCGACGCGCCGGGCCAGGGCGGGCAGCCCGGTCTGCTCCCACACCAGGCGCCGCGGCCGGTCGGCGATGCCCGGCACCGCGACGACGTCCGCCCCCGGCACGGTCTGCCCGAACGCCTCGGCGTCGCGCGCCTGGGCCGCGACCACCAGCGACACCCCGAGCCGGGCGACCTCGGGCAGCAGCGCCTCGACGTAGCGCCCGACGCCGCCGCGCTCGGCCGGGATGGCCGTCGCGTCCACCAGGACCCGCATCGTTGTCTCCTCGTCCGTCGGCGAAGGTGCGGCCCCATCCCACCACGCCCGCGCGGGCGCTCCGGGCACGGCCCCACCGGGGACCGCTCGGTAGGGTCCGGCGCATGCCGACCCGACTCCCCACCACGGTGGCCATGGTCACCGAGCAGTGCTGGCAGCGCGTCCCGGGCGGGTCGGCGACGTACGTCGTCGAGCTGAGCCGGGCGCTCGCGGACCGCGACGACACCCGGCTGGTCGGGGTGACGGCGCTGCACCGGCGCGGCGACGTGCCCCGCCCGGGGCTGGAACCGACCGTGGACCGCAGCGCCGTCGCGCCGCTGCCCCGCGCCGCGCTCTACCGGGCGTGGAACCGGGTCGGCGCCCCGCGCCCCGAGCAGCTGGCCCGCGGGGTCGACGTCGTGCACGCCACGACCTGGGCGGTGCCGCCCACCCGGCGCCCGCTCGTGGTCACCGTGCACGACGTCGCGTTCCTCACCGAGCCCGAGCACTTCACCGCGCGCGGGGTCGGGTGGTTCCGGCGCGGGCTGCAGCGGGTGGTCGCCGAGGCCGACGCCGTCGTCGTCCCGTCCCGGGCGACGTGGCAGGAGTGCGTCGCCGCGGGCATCGAGCCCGGACGCCTGCGACTGGTGCCGCACGGCGTCCGGGTGGTGCGTGCCGAGCCGGGCGCCGTCGAGGCGTTCCGGCGCCGCCAGGGGCTGAGCCGCCCGTACGTGCTGTGGACCGGCACGCTCGAGCCGCGCAAGAACGTCGGCGCTCTGCTGACCGCGTTCGAGCGCCTCACGGCCGCCGACCCCGGGCTGGACCTGGACCTGGTGCTGGTCGGCCCGACCGGCTGGGGCGACGTGCCGCGGCCGGCGTCGGACCGGGTCCGCCGGCTCGGGCGCCTGTCGCCCGCGGACCTCGCGTGCGCGTACGAGGGGGCCCGCGCCTTCTGCTTCCCCTCCACCCGTGAGGGGTTCGGCATGCCGGTGCTCGAGGCGATGGCGCACGGCGTACCGGTGGTCACCTCGGCGGGGACGTCGATGGCTGAGGTGGCCGGCGACGACGCGCTGCTGGCCGACCCGCGCGACCCCGACGCGATCGCTGCGCAGCTGCTGCGGGCGGTCGGCGCCGACCACGACGCGCTCGCCGCGGCCGGGCTGCGCCGCGCCGGCGAGCGCACCTGGGCGCAGGCGGCCGCGGCGACCGTCGAGGTCTACCGCACGGCGGCCGGCTGACCCCGGCGGGCCGCCCGGGTCCGCCGGCGCCGTCAGAGGGGCTCCGAGGGCTCCGGGGCGGTGCGCCACCACCGGTTAGGATCCTGGGCGTGCCCCTGGACCACTCGCGCGCGCTCGTCGTGCTGCCCGCCTGGAACGAGGAGGAGTCGCTCGGCGGGGTCCTCGCGGAGATCGCCGAGACGCTGCCGGGGATGGGGGTGCTCGTGGTCAGCGACGGCTCGGTGGACCGCACGAGCGCGGTGGCCCGCGCCGCGGGCGTCCCGGTGCTCGAGCTCCCGATCAACCTGGGCGTCGGCGGCGCCATGCGGGCCGGGTACAAGTACGCCGAGCGTCATGGCTACTCGGTGATGATCCAGCTCGACGCGGACGGCCAGCACGACCCGCGCGACGTGCCGTCCCTGCTCGCCGAGATGGACCGCGAGCGGGCCGACGTCGTCATCGGGGCCCGCTTCGCCGGCATCGGGTCCTACAGCGTGCGCGGCCCGCGGCGCTGGGCCATGAAGCTGCTGTCCGGCACCCTGTCCCGCATCGCCGGGACGACGCTGACCGACACGACCTCCGGCTTCAAGGCGTGCGGTCGGCGAGCGATCTCCCTCTACGCCCGCAACTACCCCGCGGAGTACCTCGGCGACACGGTGGAGGCGCTAGTGACCGCGTCCCGCGCCGGGATGGTCGTACGGCAGGTGGGGGTGCAGATGCGGCCACGCAGCGGCGGCACCCCGTCGCAGTCGCCGGCGCAGGCCGCGCTGTTCCTCGGTCGTGCCGTGCTCGCCCTGGCCCTGGCCCTGACCCGTCCCCGGGACGTGCTCACCGAGGAGGCGCACCGATGAGCGGGTACCTGCTGGCCATCGGGCTGTCGGTCGTCTTCCTCGTCCTGCTGTTCGTGCTGCTGTCCACCCGCCGGCTGCGGGAGAAGTACGCGGCGATCTGGATCGCGCTCGCCCTGGGCGTGTGCGTGCTCGGCGCCTTCCCCGGGCTGGTGTTCTGGCTGACCCGCGTGACCGGCGTCGAGGTGCCGGCCAACCTGGTGTTCGCCCTGGCGATGACGGTCCTGCTCGCGGTGTGCCTGCAGCTCAGCGGTGAGATCTCCAACCTGGAGGAGGAGACCCGCACGATCGCCGAGGAGCACGCCCTGCTCGAGGCCCGGGTGCGCGAGCTCGAGCAGGCCGCGCCGGTGCGCTCCGTGCCGTCGGCCCCGTCGGCGCCCGCCGTGGCGTCGGCGCCCTGCGTGCCGCCGGCACCCTCGGTGCCGGACGGGCACCCGGCCCCGAGCGCCGAGGTCTGAGCGTCGACGACGGGCGGGTCACCGGTCTGCAGGCCGTGCGCGACCGGGCCCGGCGCAACCCGCTGCTGGCCTACGTCCTGGTGGGTGGCCTGAGCTACGCCGTCGACGCCGGGCTGCTGCTCGCCCTGTCGAGCGGGCTGGGCGTCGCGGTGTGGGTGGCCGCGACCGTCGGCTACTGGACGTCGGTGGTGGTGAACTTCGGGCTGAACCGGCTGCTGTTCCACACCGGCGCCGGCGGTGTGCACCGGCACGCGGTGCGCTACGGCGCCCTGCTGGCGGTCAACTACCTGGTCACGCTCGGCGTGCTGCACCTCGGCGAGCAGCTGGGCGTGCCGCTGCTGGTGACCAAGACCTTCGCCGTGGGCCTGACGACCTGCTGGAACTTCGTGCTGTACCGGGTGTGGGTCTTCCGCTGAGCCCGCCGCGCGGGCACGACGGCGGGCGGCGGCGTCAGGCCGGCCGGCCCCGGCCCGTGGCGACGTGCGTGCCGGCGTCGTCGGGCACCGTGGTCGCGCCGCCCGGGTCGGCGACGTCGGCCTCCGCGCCGTCCGCGTCCGGCGCGTCGACGGCGCGCGCGTCGCCCGTGCGGGACGGGCCGGGCTCGGCCGCACGCAGCAGCGCGACGGCGACCAGCGCCCACCCGGCGGCGTAGGCCGCCAGCAGGACCCACGGGTTGACCGGCGGCAGCCAGGACGTGGCGCTCCACCCGATCCACTCCCCCGACGCGCCGTTGACGTACCGGTGCATGTTCACCGCGTACGCGACGACGTGACCGGCCGCGACCACCAGGACCGCCAGGCGCAGCACCCGGCGGTCGAGCCACGCAGGCAGGCCTCGGTCGCGGGCCTGCACGGCCAGGCCGGCCAGCACCGGGAGGCCGACCGCCAGCGGGAGCATGTAGCGCCCCTGCCAGATGACGCCCAGGTAGCGCGCCTGGAAGTACTGCACCGCGACCGGCAGCCCCAGCACCACCAGCGCCGTGCCGGCCATCGCGACCAGGACGCGGGCGCGCGCGAGCGCCACCCCGAGGCCCACCACCAGCCCGACCACCCCGGCGAACGCGTAGTAGAGCCAGCCCGGCAGGGTGGTGTCGAGCCAGCCGAAGATGCCGATCATGCTCTGCAGGTAGTAGCTGGTCTGCCCCAGGGTGGTCGCGACGATCGGCAACCCGACGAGCTCGGGGTTGATCACCCGGCTGACCGTGGGCAGCGCGTCGGCGAGCAGGATCCACAGCCCGGCCGCGACGCTGCCCGCGGCGGCCAGCGCGATCCACGGCCACGACCGCCGGTCCCGGAGGACCGCCAGCACGCCCGACCACGGCGAGGCGACCAGCACCGCGACCAGCAGCACGACGAGGAAGAGCGGGCTCATCCCGCGCGAGTTCACGAACAGCACACCGATCAGGGCGATCCGCGCGAGCCGGCGGGTCAGCAGGTCCGGCCGCGGGTAGCGCAGCGTCGTGAGCAGGCACACCCACAGCGCGATCGCACCCATCACCTCGGTGGTCTGCGGGTTCACGGCGCTGGACAGGTAGATGACCATGGGGGTGGTCGCCGCGAGCAGCCCGTACACCAGCCAGTGCGCGCGTCCCACCTCGGCCAGCGTCCGCACCGCCGCCGCGAACATCGCGCTGGCCAGCACCGCGCTGACCAGCCGCATGAGGTAGAGCGTGTGCTCGCCGACCGGGAACAGGCTGGGCACGCCGACCACCGCGTAGTACAGCGGGTTGTAGGCGGCGGCCGTGGTGACGACCGGGGTCTGCTCACCGAGGTCGCCGTCGAGCTCGGGCTGGCAGCTCGCGGGCTGGTCGGGCTCGAAGGCGATGCAGTACTGCAGCTCGATGGCCGCCTCGAACAGCTCGGGGACCTCCGCCTCGCCCGACCCGGCCGGCAGCCCCTCGGTGTCGGGCACCCACTGCCCGCGCACGGTCGCCGCCGCCTTCGTGGCGTGGGACGCCTCGTCGACCGACGCGATCAGCGGGTTGCCGACCACCCACCCGGAGGTGACCAGCAGCATGGCGACGAAGGACAGCCAGAACACCCCACGCGGGGTCCGGGGCGCCCACGGCCGCCGGCGCCCCGGCGTGGCGGCCACGCTGCCGAGGCCCGTGCCGTCGCCGCCCGGCAGCGTCGCGGCGGTGCTCATTCGGCGGTGCTCATTCGGCAGTGGCCGTCCGCACGTCCTGCCCGGCCGGCACCAGCGCGACCGGCGGGCTGAAGTTCTCCCACCTGCTGCCCAGCACGATCGGCCCGCCGGACTCGCGCGGAGCGCCCACCATGACCTCGAACCGCGCCGCGCGGCGGTGCTGGTCGTAGTCGTGCGTGATCTGCTCGTCGACCACCGACGTGTTCAGCTCGAACACCCCGGGCTGCAGCGGCAGCGCGGGCACGACGAGGTCGACCGACCCCGAGCCCTGCAGCCGGGCCGGCACGAAGCCCGCGTCACGGGTGTGGTGCGACCACAGGTGGGTGCCCTCGAGCGTGTGGATCGAGGCGCCGAAGACCGGCGTGTCCACCCCGCCGGGGGCGACGTAGTGCAGCCGCACCGTCATCGCGTCCCCGGTCCGGAAGGTGCGCTGGTCCTGGCCGTGGGCGTCGAGGAGCTCGACCCGCTCGACCTGGATCTCCCCCGAGCCCCAGCGCATGCCGCCGTCGGTCACCTCCTGCGCGGCGTGCCCGGTCTCGGTGTACTCGTCGACGATGTCGGTCGCCTTGCCGACGTCGACCAGGGTGCCGTGGTCCAGCCACGCCGCCCGGTCGCACAGGCTGCGCATCTCGCCCAGCCCGTGGCTGACCACGACGACGGTGCGCCCGTCGTTGCGGAACTCGGCGAACTTCTCCCGGCACTTCTCCTGGAACTGCATGTCGCCGACGGCGAGGATCTCGTCCGCGAGCAGGACGTCCGGCTCGACGTGGATCGCGATGGAGAACCCGAGGCGCACGTACATGCCGGAGGAGTAGTTCTTGACCGGCTGGTCGATGAACGCGCCGATCCCGGCGAAGTCGACGATCGCCTCGAGCTTGAGGTCGATCTCCCGCTTGCTCATGCCCAGGATCGAGCCGTTGAGGTAGATGTTCTCGCGCCCGGTCAGCTCGGGGTGGAACCCGGACCCGAGCTCGAGCATCGCCGCGACCCGTCCCCGGGTGGTGATCGTCCCGGTGTTGGGCTGCAGGATGCGGGCGATGCACTTGAGCATCGTCGACTTGCCCGAGCCGTTGTGGCCGAGCAGCCCGAAGGTGCCGCCCTCGGGGATCTCCAGGGAGACGTCCCGCAGCGCCCAGAAGTCCTCGTACGTCGCGCGGCCGCGCCGCAGGATCGTCGCCTTGAGCGACTGGTTGCGGTCCCGGTACACCCGGAAGGACTTGGAGACGTCGTCGACGACGACGGCCGGTGTGCTCACAGCTCCTCCACGACCCGTGCCGAGAACTTGCGGAAGACCAGCAGCCCGACCAGCACCGACGCGACCGCCCACGCCAGGCAGATGACCCACTGCCCCGCCGTCGGCCACGCGTAGTCGTAGATCATCGTGCGGAACGCACCGGTGAACGCGGCCGCCGGGTTGAGGCCGTAGATCAGCTCGAGCGGGATCGCCTGGCCGAGCACGGTCCAGCCCCGGTCGTCCACGCGCTGCTGGACGTCGTCGGTGATGAGCGTCAGCGGGTAGATGATCGGGGTCGCGTAGAACCACAGCTGCATGAACAGGCTCATGATGTGCTGGGTGTCGCGGAAGTAGACCATCGCGATCGACAGGCTCATCGCGATCCCGATGGCGAAGGCGCTGATCAGGACCATGAACACCGCGATCGCCGGGACGAACAGCAGGACCTCGAACCCGCCGGCCAGGCCCACCACGACCAGCAGGACGCCCATCTCGATGGCGAACGTCAGGGTCATCGACAAGATGACCGACATGGGCAGCACGAACCGGGGGAAGTAGACCTTGGTCAGCAGGCCGGAGTTCACCACCAGCGAGTTCATCCCCGCGGTGATCGCCCCGGACATGAAGTTCCACGGGATGAGGGCGGCGGCGAGGAACAGCACGAACACGTGCAGGTCGCCGTTGCGGCTGGGCTGGAACGGCACCCGCAGGAACAGCCCGAACACCACGCTGAGGATGGCCAGGGTCACCAGCGGGTTGATGAACGACCACAGCCGACCGAGCGCGGTGCGCTTGAACTGGGTGCGCACCTCGCGCACGGTCAGGTTGCGGACGATCTCGAACGAGCGCTGGCGGTCCTCGCGGACGCTGCTCGATGCCCCGCCGGCGAGTCGTCGCGACGAGCCGCCGGGCGGCGACGTCGGGGACGTGGTGGGTGAGACTGCCATGTGGCGATGGTCCTCAGGGGTCGACTGGCGGGACGTGGACATGCTAGGTGACGCGCCCGGGCCACCCCGACCGGCCGGTGACCGGTCGGGGGCGGCCCGGGCGCCTAGGCGCCGCCCGCGGGCGGCGGGCGCCGCGCCAGCGGGTTGACGTACGGGTCCTCGTCCAGCCCCACGCTCCAGCGCCGGCGCAGCGTGGCGACCTCGCGGTCGGTGACCGTGGGGACGCGGGTCTGCGACTCGTAGTGGTCCAGCGTCGCGTACGGCGTGTAGAGGTTGCGCAGACCCGCCGCCCGGGCCTTCAGGCACAGGTCCACGTCGTTGAAGTTCAGCGGCAGCGCCGGCGAGAAGCCCCCCAGCCTGCGGAACGTGTCCGCGCGCACCACCTGGCACGCGGCCGTGACCGCCAGCCGCTCACCGGTGAGCTGGGCCAGCCCCCCGAGCTCGAGGGTGTCGGCGGCGGCCCGGAACAGCACGTGGGTCGGGATGCCCTCGTGGGCGTACACGCCGGCGTGCTGCAGCGTGCCGTCGGCGAACAGCAGCCGGGCACCGACCAGGCCGACGTCGTCGGCGTCCAGCAGCGAGGTCAGCTCGTGCAGCCAGCCGGCCGACCGCACCTGGGTGTCGTCGTTGAGGAAGCACAGCACCTCCCCGGTGGCGGCGGCCGCCCCGAGGTTGCACTTGCGCGAGAAGTCGAACTCGCCCTGGAACGGCACGCTCACCCAGTCCCCGCCGGTGATCTGCTCGATCTCGGCGAGCACCGGCGCCGGGGTCTCGGCGTCGTGCACGACGACCAGCTCCAGGTCGGGGTAGCGGTCCGCCGCCCACAGGCCGCGGACGAGCTCGACGACGTGCACCCGGGTGAACCCGTGCACCACCGACGCCCCGCCGCGGGTGGGCACGACGACGCTGACCCGCTCCCCCCGGGACCGGCGCACCACCCGCTGTCCCACCGGCCGCCCGTCGACCTCCACCGGGGAGACGCTGACGGCGTCGATGCCGACCCGGGCGCAGTGCTCGGCGACCACCCGGCAGCGGTCGGCGGCCGCGCCCACGACGTACGGCGGCTCGGCCGGCCAGGCCCGGGCGTCGCGGTGGTAGTACGTGCCGGGCACGTGCGCGGGAGCCCCCGACCGTTCGGACACGCGCAGCACGAGGTCGTACCAGCCGGCGCTCCCGGTGCTCGGGTCGACGCCGCCGACGTCGTGCACCGCGGCGGTCGGCAGCACGGCCAGGGCCACCGCGTAGGGCTGCGACCGCAGCAGCTCCGGGGAGTACCCCGGCTTGAGCCAGGCCTCGAGCAGGCCGCCGTCCGGCGCGACCGTGCCCTCGTCGGTGTACACCCACGAGTCGGGCGACGCGGCGTCGGCGACCACCTCCAGCGCGTCCTGGGCGAGCATGTCGCCGGGCTCCACGACGGCGACGTAGGTGCCGCGGGCCTGCGCCAGCGCGGCCGCGAGGTGCTCGGCGTCGGTCGTGCCCGCGCTGCGCACCGGCGACACCCGCGGGTCACGGGCGGCGATCTCGTCGACCTCGGCCGCCGTCGCGGGGGCGGTGCCCGGCGCGACGGCGACGACCCACTGCCACCGGCGCGACGTCTGGGACTCCAGGGAGGCGAAGGTCCGGTGCAGCGACGCCGGGGCCGACACCACGGTCAGCACGGTGACGACCGGCAGGTAGCTCACCGGCGACGCCGCCCCGCCTCGGCGGCCCGGGCCCGCTGGAGCTCGTCGACCTGGCCCCGCAGCGCGTGCACCTCCTCGGTCAGCGCCTGCACCGCGGCCTGGGCCGCGTCGCGCTCGACGGTCGCCGCGGCCTCGCGCTGCGCCGCGCGCTCGGCACGCTCCTCGGCGCGCACGGCCCG
Source organism: uncultured Cellulomonas sp. (assembly GCF_947494015.1). Classification (GTDB taxonomy): domain Bacteria; phylum Actinomycetota; class Actinomycetes; order Actinomycetales; family Cellulomonadaceae; genus Pengzhenrongella. Next base: position 142,356 of record NZ_CANLTL010000012.1, read on the forward strand.
CAGCTCGGCGCGCACGCTCAGCGCGCGCGCCGTCCCGGCCTCGGCCTCGAGGCCGCGGACGAGGTCACGCAGGTACAGCTCGGCCTCGGGCGGCAGCATCGCCAGCTGGGCCTGCACGTCGTCGGTGCGGCTCGCCGTCTCGGGTGTGCGCATGCGGGGCCACGACTCCTTCGAGGTAGCGGTCACCGGGCGGCACCCGGCCGGTCGCGCCGCGCGCTATACAACCACCAATCGGCGGGTGCTCTAAGGTGAGCGGGCCAGCCGAGCGGGACTGCGGCTCCCCTGGAGCCCGAGAGCGCGCCCGGGCCCAGCAACCGCCAGCGGAGGCGCCCCCGACATGGCCCAGCACGCGCCGAGCACCACCCCGCGCCGTTCGGTCCTCGTCCTGACGGACGACGTCCTGTCCTCCTCGATGGCCGGTCCGGCGATCCGGGCGTGGAACATCGCCGAGGTGCTCGCCGACCACCACGACGTGCGGCTGGCCTCGACGGTGCGGTCGGAGGCGAGCTCGCCGCGGTTCGCCGTCTGCGACGGGACGCCCGAGCGTCTGCGCGGCATCGCCGAAGGGCAGGACGTCGTCGTCGTGCAGGGCTTCACCCTGGCCAAGAACCCGTGGCTGGCCGACCTCGGTGCGCGGGTCGTGGTCGACCTGTACGACCCCATCCACCTGGAGATCCTCGAGATGGCCCGGCAGGAGACCGCGCGCCGCCGCACCGAGATGCTGCAGGCCTCGGTCCGCGCGCTGCAGGTCCAGGCCCGGGCCGGCGACTTCTTCCTGGCCGCCTCCGAGCGGCAGCGTGACTTCTGGCTGGGGCACCTCGCCGCCTGGGGGCGGGTCAACGACGCGACGTACCGCCAGGACCCGACGCTGCGCGCGCTGATCGACGTCGCGCCGTTCGGGATCCCCCGCGAGCCCGCCACGACGGCCTCGCCGGCGATCAAGGGCCGGATCGACGGGATCGGCCCCGACGACGTCGTGCTGCTGTGGGGCGGCGGCGTCTACAACTGGTTCGACCCGGTGACCCTGGTGCGTGCGCTCGGCGAGCTGCGCGACTCGGCGCCGGCCGTGCGGCTGGTGTTCATGGGCACCACCCACCCGTCCATGGCCGACCCCGAGACGGCCGCCCTGCGCGAGGCGGTGCGCGCGGCCACCGACCTCGGGCTGGTGGGCACGCACGTGTTCTTCACCGAGGGCTGGGTCCCGTACGCGCAGCGGGCAGGCTTCCTGACCGACGCCGACCTGGGCGTCTCGACCCACTTCGACCACGTCGAGACGTCGTTCTCCTTCCGCACCCGCATGCTCGACTACCTGTGGGCCGGCCTGCCGATCGTGTGCACGTCCGGGGACACGTTCGCCGACCTGGTCGCCGAGCACGACCTCGGCCGCGTGGTGCCGCCGCGCGACCCGGCGGCCCTCGCCCGGGCGATCACCGAGCTGCTGGACCCCGACGTCCGGGCGGGCTGCACCGACCGCATCGCCGCAGTGCGTGAGCGCTTCCGGTGGGACGTCGCGCTGCGCCCGCTGGTGGACTACGTCGCCGAGGCACCCCGGGCCGCCGACCTGGCGGTGCGCACCAGTGCCGTCGGACGGGCCGCCGCACTGGGCGCCCGGGTGGACGACCTGGCCGGCGAGGTCCGGCGGTACGTCGAGGCCAACGGCTGGCAGCGCCTGGCGCGCCGAGCCGGGCAGCTGGTCTGGCAGCGAACCCGTTCCCTCACGCACCTCTAGGACCCGCATGCGCATCGTCGTCGTCTCCTCGCACTTCCCGCCCAACTTCGTCTCGGGCGGGACGCTCGTGCCGTACCGCGCCGCCCTGGGGCTGGCGCAGCGGGGCCACGAGGTGTTCGTGTACGCGGGCCGGATCGACCCGTCCAGCCCCGACGGGGAGGTCACCGAGGAGCGCACCGCCGACGGTCTGACGATCCGGTGGGTCACGTGCACGTCGGCGACGGAGTGGGCCTCGGACACCAACTTCTCCAACGGCGAGGTGGAGGCGGACTTCGCCGCCTACCTGCAGGCCGTCCGGCCCGACGTCGTGCACGTGCACGCCATCCAGGGCTTCGGCGGCGGGCTGGTCCCGCTCGCGCGCGCGGCGGGAGCCGCGGTGGTGATCACCATGCACGACCTGTGGTGGTGGTGCGCCCGCCAGTTCATGGTGGAGCCGTCGATGCACGCGTGCCCGGTGGTCCCGGCCGCCGGCGTGTGCCCGTGCGCGCGGGACAACGCGTGGCTGCAGGCGCGCAACCACCGGCTCGCCGCGCAGGGCCGCACGGCCGACCTGGTGCTCACCCCGTCGGCGAGCATGCGCCGCATCCTGGTCGCCAACGGCGTCGACCCGGCGCGGGTCCAGGTCGACGAGAACGGCGTCCCGGACGACGTCGTCCGCGTCGACCCGGTGGCGCCCGGCAGCGTGCAGCAGGAGCAGGAGCAGGCGCCCCGCACCGGTCCGCTGCGGCTGATGTTCGCCGGCGGCACCCACGCGCTCAAGGGCGGCCCGCTGCTGCTGGAGGCCGCCGCCCGCCTGGTGGACCGGCCCGGCTGGGAGCTGGAGATGTACGGGTGGGAGGGCCGCACGGTCCCGGCGCACCTCGAGGGCCACGTGCGGTTCCGGGCGCCGTACGCACCGCACGAGGCCGCCGAGGTGCTGGCGGCCCACGACGCGCTCGTCCTGCCGAGCCTGGCCCGCGAGTCGTACTCGCTGCTCACCCGGGAGGCGCTGCGGGCCGGGCTGCCGGTCCTGACCTCCGACACCCCCGGGCCCACCGAGGCGGTCCGGGACGGGGTCAACGGGCTCATCGTGCCGATCGGCGACGTCACCGCGCTCGCCGCGGCGATGGAGCGGCTGATCAGCGAGCCGACCCTGCTCGCCGACCTGGCGCCCGACCGCAGCGCGGTGCGGCTGCGCACCGTGGACGAGCAGGTCGACGCGAACGTGGCCCAGTACGAGCGGCTGCTCGCCGAGCGCTCCGCGGCCGAGGCCGCCGAGGCGGCGGCGGCGACCCTCGAGGTGACCGACCGGCCGCTGCCGCCCATCCGGCAGGTGCTGCTCGCCAGCGGCATCGGCAGCGCGCCGCTGCGCTACCGCGGCCGGCTGCCGCAGGAGGGACTGGCGCTGCACGGCGTGCGGATGGACGTGCGGATGTACCGCGACGTCGACGTCGCCCGGCTCGCCCGGTCGACCGACGCGCTCGTGCTCTACCGCACCCCGGCGACCGAGCAGGTGCTCGACCTCGTCGCGATGGTCCGGGCCCGCCCCGGTCCGGTGCCGGTGCTCTTCGACATCGACGACCTCGTCGTCGACCCCGACCTGCACGCCGAGATCGACCCGCTGCTCGAGGTCCTCGACCCCGAGGACCGCCGCCGCTACTGGCAGGGGGTGCGCCGCTACCGCACCACGCTGGAGTCGGCCGACGCCTTCATCGGGTCCACCGACCCGCTGTGCGCGGCGATCCACCGGCTGACCGGCATGCCGGTCCACCGCTTCGCCAACGGCGTGGGCAGGCACCTGGCCCAGGCGAGCGACCACGCGCTGCGCCAGCCGCGCCGGCCGGGTCCGCTGCGCATCGGCTACCTGTCCGGGACCAACACCCACAACGCCGACTGGGCCTTCATCGAGGGGGCCGTGATCGACGCGATGCAGGCGCGACCGGACCTGGAGCTGTGGCTGGGTGGCCTGCTGGACGTCTCGCCGCGGATGGACCCGTACACCGCGCGCGTGCGGCGCCTGCCGCTGATGTCCTGGCTGGAGCTGCCCACCGTGCTGCGCGACCTGGACGTCAACCTGGCGCCGCTGAACGTCGGCACCCAGTTCAACGAGGCCAAGAGCGCGATCAAGCACCTCGAGGCGGCGCTCGTCGAGACGCCGACGATCGCCTCACCCACCCAGCCGTTCCGGGAGGCGATCCGGCACGGGGCCACCGGCTACCTCGCGCACTCCGCCGCGGAGTGGACCGAGCTGCTGCTGCGCCTGGTCGACGACGCCGCGCTGCGGTCCTCGATGGGGCAGCGCGCCCGCACCGAGGTGCTGCTGGACCTGTCCCCCGCCCTGCAGGGGCGCCGCTACCTCCAGATCCTGCAGTCGGCCCAGGCGGACGTGGCCGAGCACGGGCACCGGCCGATGCTGGCGGGCTTCACCCCGGAGACCGAGAACGAGCCGTTCTTCCGGTGGGACGCCGAGCCGTACGAGGGCGCCCCGTGGCTCCAGGCGCCCGGTCGCCCGGGCGAGCCGGCAGCCCGCGACCTGCGCCGCATCGTCTCGGACTACCGGGTCAGCGCGTTCGGGTACCTCGCCGACCAGGGCGTCGCCGCCACGACCGTCAAGGTCGCGACGGTCGCCGGGCGACTGCCCGCACGCGCCCTGCGCCGGCTGGCCCGCTAGGCACCGCCGGCGGACGCGCCTGTCGCGCCGCTGCCGTCCGGCCCCTCGACGAAGTGGCCGGGGGGCCGGACCGCCGTGCTCAGCGCGGGACCTCCACGCCCACGGTGAACGACGCCCCGGGCGCGACCGTGAACGTCTGCGGCCCGGGCAGGGTGAACCCGGCCGGCACCGCCACCGCCACCGCGCAGTACGTCCCGGGGAACGCCGAGATCGGGAACGACCCGTCCGCCGCCGTGCGCATCCGGGAGAACACCGTCGAGCACGTCGCGTTGCGGATCTCGAACACCGCACCGACCACCGGCGCGCCCCCGGACGTGGCCACCAGCCGGCCCGACGACGCCGCCGCCGGCACCTCGACCCGGGCCGTGAACCCGCCGGCCCCGACCGCGAACGTCAGCGGCCCCGGCAGGGTGAAGCCGGCCGGGACCGACACCGCCACCGCGCAGTAGGTGCCCGGGAACGCCGTCACCGGGAAGGAGCCGTCCGCGCCCGTGCGCATCCGGGAGAACACCGTCGAGCACGTCGCGTTGCGGACCTCGAACACCGCACCGGCCACCGGCACGCCCCCCGAGGAGGCCACCACCCGGCCCGACGACGCCGCCGCCGGCACCTCGACCCGGGCCGTGAAGGCGCCCGCCCCGACCGCGAACGTCTGCGTCGCCGGCAGCGCGTACCCCGACGGCACCGACACCGCGACCAGGCAGTACGTCCCGGGGAACGCCGTCACCGGGAACGCCCCGTCCGCGCCCGTGCGCATCCGGGAGAACACCGTCGAGCACGTCGCGTTGCGGACCTCGAACACCGCACCGGCCACCGGCACGCC